>CAWCUJ010000001.1:0-241855 GCA_963798675.1 uncultured Actinomycetes bacterium
GCGAGCCAAGCGGCTCGGCCGACGCCCCGGCCGAGAGAGCTAAAGTCTACGGAGGTGTCACCGTGCTCCCTGTTGCGAACACCAAGGCATACAACAGTCTCTGGCAGTTCAAAGCCGACGCTTGGTCTTCGCTGGAAGATGCGGCCGTTCAGCTGAGCCTCGCGAGCGCAGGGAAGCAGGCCCTCGAGCGGGCGGTGGATACCGCAACTGAACTGCTCGATGTCCTAGCGCCGATCGAGCGGCTCTATGCGTTTCCCGGCACCCAGGAATTCTCCAAGGTGCGGCGGATATTCGCCTCCGGGAAGTATGACCAGTTCGCTGCCGTGGTGGGTGAGATCAACCGGGCCTTCGTCACCGACTCCTTCCGTACCGGCCAGGTACGGAACCTTGGCCGCGAGGACCACGCATCCGATGGCGACATCCATCCGGGGGAGCAGATCGGGGGGAACCGGCCCTATTTCGAGGTCCTGGTCGTCGAGGACATGAACGAGCAGCAGGAGCGCGCGCTGCGCGAGGAGCTGCGACGGTCGCGCCGCCCGGACGACCAGTTCGTGTTCGAGATCGTGGTGGTGCCCAGTTTCGATGAAGCGGTCATGGCCACGCGGCTGAACTTCGCGTTGCAGGCGTGCGTGGTCTGCCGCCGGTTCGTGCACAAGTCCCGGCACGACTCGTCCTTCCTCGGGCAGCTTGTAGACAGCACCAGGCCGGATGACCTGATGGAACACTCGCCGGATGACCGCGCCCAGGAGCTGGCCAGGGCGCTGGCCAGGATCCGGCCAGAACTGGACCTGTACCTGATGACCGAGAGCTCGGTCGAGGACCTGGCCGGCCGGCTCAGCCACCATTTCCGGCGGGTATTTCATGCCCGGGAGGGGGCGCTGGAGCTGCATCTTTCCATCCTGGACGGGGTGGAAGCCCGGTACCGGGCGCCGTTCTTCAACGCGCTGCGCAGCTACAGCCACCGGCCCACCGGAGTGTTCCACGCGCTGCCGATCTCGCGTGGCAAATCCATCGTGAACTCGCACTGGATCCGGGACATGATCGACTTCTACGGCCTGAACATCTTCATGGCCGAGACCTCGGCGACCTGCGGCGGGCTGGATTCGCTGCTCGAGCCCACCGGGCCGCTGCGGGAGGCGCAGCAGCTGGCGTCTCATACGTTCGGGTCGCGGCAGACCTACTTCGTCACCAACGGCACCTCGACCGCCAACAAGATCGTCGTGCAGGCGCTGGTGCAGCCGGGTGACATCGTCCTGGTGGACCGCAACTGCCACCAGTCGCATCACTACGGGCTGATGCTGGCCGGCGCGATGGTGACCTACCTGGATGCCTACCCGCTGCATCAGTACTCGATGTACGGCGCGGTGCCGCTGCGGGAGATCAAGAGCCGGCTGCTGGCGCTGCGCCGGGCCGGGAAGCTGGATCGGGTCAAGATGCTGCTGCTGACCAACTGCACCTTCGACGGCGTCGTCTATGACGTCGGGCGGGTGATGGAGGAGTGCCTGGCGATCAAGCCCGACCTGGTCTTCTTGTGGGATGAGGCCTGGTTCGCGTTCGCCAGGTTCCACCCGGTCTACCGGCCGCGCACCGCCATGCGGGCCGCCCGCACCCTGATCGAACGGCTCCGGCTGCCGGAGTACCGGGCCCAGTACGACAAGTTCGCCGACGAGGTCGGCGCGATCGATGCCGCGGACGATGAGGTGCTGCTTGAGCGGCGGCTGCTGCCCGATCCGGCGCGGGCCCGGGTGCGGGTGTATTCGACTCAGTCGACGCATAAAACGCTGACCTCGCTACGGCAGGCGGCGATGATCCACGTTACCGACCAGGATTTCAGCCAGAAGGCGGAGGAGACCTTCCACGAGGCGTACATGACGCATACCTCGACCTCGCCGAATTACCAGATCCTGGCGTCTTTGGACCTGGGCAGACGGCAGGCGGCCCTGGAGGGTTTCGAGATGGTGCAAAAGCAGGTCGAGAACGCGATGCGGCTCCGCGACGCGGTGGACCACCACCCGCTGCTGAGCAAGTACATGTCCTGCCTGAGCACCGCGGACCTGATCCCGGCCGAGTACCGCCCCTCAGGGATCAGCCAGCCGCTGCGATCGGGGCTGAAGAACATGATCAAGGCGTGGGACACCGATGAGTTCGTGCTTGATCCGTCCCGGATCACGATCTATATCGGCTCCACCGGCATCGACGGGGACGCGTTCAAGCGCAGTCACCTGATGGACAGGTACGGCGTGCAGATCAACAAGACGTCAAGGAACACCGTGCTGTTCATGACCACGATCGGCACCTCCCGCAGCTCGGTGGCCTACCTGGTCGAGGTGCTTGTGAACATCGCCCGGGATCTCGACCATCAGATTATCGACATGAGCATGACCGAGCGCGCCGCGCATGAGCGCGCGGTGCTGCGGCTGACCTCGCCTTCGGCGCCGCTGCCCGACTTCAGCGGCTTTCACCCCAGCTTCACCGGCGGTCACGGGCTGCCCACTCCGGAAGGGGACGTGCGACGGGCCTTCTACCTGTCCTACAACGATACTTACTGCGAGTACCTCATGCCGGAAGAGGTGGAGCAACGGGTGGAGAACGGCCAGCAGGTCGTATCCGCGAACTTCGTCACGCCTTATCCGCCTGGCTATCCGGTGCTGGTGCCTGGCCAGGTGTTCAGCCAGGAGATCCTGTCGTACATGCGTAGCCTGGACACCCCCGAGGTGCACGGTTACCGGCCTGATCTCGGCTATCGCGTCTACATCGACAAGGCCCTGGAGATCGCCGCCGCCGCCACGGACGAGCCACCCCCTGTGCCGCAGGCCGGGCCAGCCCGCACCGGGAGCAAGGGATCATCGGGCAGCAAGAGCAAGGGATCATCGGCCAGTCAGGAGCCGGCGTAGGACTCCTCGATGGGACGCATGGCCTCGGAGCCCCTTTCCCGCTCAGTGGGTCGGCCATCAGCTTGGCTATCTCTGCCGCCCCAAACTGAGGGCAGCCCCTGGCCTTCGGGCCGATAACGGCGATTTCGCGCCAGGCAATCAAGCGCCACATTCGTTAGGAGCAGAAATGATCAGCGGGACAACCACCTTGATCGCACACGTGGGCTATCCGACCCACTCCTTCAAGTCGCCGCTTATCTACAACCCATGGTTCGAGAAGAACGGCATCGACGCGGTCGTCGTGCCGATGGGCGTCAAGGCGGAGGAGTACCCGGAATTCTTCAAGTACCTGTTCAAGCTGACCAATATCCGGGGTGCCCTGATCACCATGCCGCATAAGGTCACTACCATCCGGCTCGTCGATGAAATTACGCCCACCGTGCAGATCGCCGGTGCCGCTAATGCGGTGCTGCTGCGCAGCGACGGGACGCTGCTCGGCGACCAGTTCGACGGGGCCGGATTCGTCCGCGGAGTCGAACGCAAAGGCTTCCCGCTGGCCGGAAAACGGGCGCTGGTGGTCGGCAACGGCGGAGTCGGATCGGCCATCGCGGCGTCGCTCGCCGGAGCGGGCGTGGCGGCCCTCGGCCTGTTCGATCCCTCCAAGGAGGCGTCCGAGTCACTCGCGGCAAGAATCGACGAACACTACCCGCAGATCAGGATCGACACGGGCTCCAGCGACCCGCAGGGCTACGACCTGGTCGTCAACGCCACGCCACTGGGCATGAACGACGGCGACCCGCTGCCGATGGACGTCGACCGGATCGCACCGGGCACGTTCGTCGGCGAGGTCGTGATGAAGCAGCAGATCACGCCGTTCCTGCAGGCCGCCAGGGACAAAGGCTGCCCGATCCAGGTCGGTACCGACATGCTCTTCGAGCAGATCCCGGCCTACCTCGAGTTCTTCGGATTCGGCACCGCGACACCCGAGGAACTGCGCGCCGTCGCGCACATCAAGAACTGAACGGAGCAGGAGCGGCCGATGTCGTGGTCAACAACGCCGTGACCGCGCGGCACGGCCTCGCGTACCAGCCGCTGGTCACCGCTGAGTCGCTGGCCGAGTGACGCCTCCAGCCTCGATGAACGAGCCGTAGTGACTCTCGCCGGCGAAGTCAGGGCTACCGTCTTGGCGCTGCGGGGCGCCGCTCCGCAGCGGGCTGGCATCGCGGTGCGGACCATGGTCTGCGTGGCACTGCCGCTGGCGATCGGGGTCGCAGCAGGGCACCCGCGGTCGGGCGCGACCGCGTCGTTCGGCGGGCTTGCGGGCCTGTACGTGCCGCAGTCCCCTTATCGTTACCGCGCGCGAGTCGTGGCCGCGGTGGGAGCGGGTCTGGCGATCGCGGTCCTGATCGGCTCGATGGCGGGAAGCCGGACCTGGGTGGCCGCAATGGTCACCGGCGTGGTGGCCGGGGTGGCCTCGTTCGTCTGTCAGGCCGCGGAGCTACCGCCGCCGCGGGAACTCATGCTGATCATGGTCCTGCTCGCGGCGACCGCTGTTCCCGCCGGGCTGGCCGGGGCCGCTCAGCGCGCCGGGCTGGCGGCCGTCGGGGCCGCTCTGGCGTGGCTGGTGACGATGTCTCCGGCGCTCGGCCGGAGCCGGCGTCGTCTTCCTGAGCGCCGGGCCGTGGCCGGCGCGCTCGCCGCGGTGGCGGCGCTCCTGGACGCCGTAGGAACGGACCAGGCACCCGCGGCCCGTCATATGGCGGTCGAGAGCGTGCGCAGGGCACGCGCCACCGTGGCCCAGGGCGGCGTGCCACCCGGGGATCCGCTAGCGCGGGCAGTGATCGCGGCCGAGGCGCTGCTTGAGGCGGCCCTGCACATCGAGGTGGAGACACCCGGGCGGCTGCGCCCGGACTGGGGTATCGCCGTTCGCGCCCTGATCCCCGCGGTGACCGGCGGCCGGGTCCCGGCCACCCCGCTGTCAGGCTCCGGCATACCGGCCGAGGCGGTCCCACTCTGGCAGGCGATCGAGGACGCACGCGCGGATCTGGGCTGCCGGGAGCCCGTCGTCACCGAGAGAGCCGCGCTGGACGGCTGGCCCGGCCTAGGGCCGCAAATCGCGGCGGCTCTGCGCAGGCATTCGGTCATCGTGCCTTCGGCCGCCCGGATCGGGATAGCGGTCGGGCTCGGGGTGGCAGCCGGCCGGGCGCTTGGCCTGGGGCACGCCTACTGGATCGGCCTCACGGCGGCCGCGGTGCTGCAGGCCAGCAACCTGGTGATCACCGCGCGACGTGTGGTTCATCGCCTCGCCGGGACGGTCGTCGGAGTGGGCCTGGCGTTCGCCATCCTCGGCTGGCACCCGCCGATCTGGCTCGTCGTGATCGCGGTCGCCTTCTTCCAGGGTCTTGTCGAGCTGGCGATCGCCACCAACTACGGGGTGGCGGTCGCCGGCATCACCGTCCTGGCCCTGCTCCTGTTCCACGTCGCCGCTCCGGGGGAGGCGACTACGACCACCATCGGCTCCCGTCTGCTAGACACCGCGATCGGAGCGATCCTGGCCCTGCTCCTGCGCCGGCTGCTGTGGCCGAGGGCGACGCTGCGCCGACTGCCGAGCGCGCAGGCACTGACGCTGCAGGCGACGAGCCGGGTACTGGCCGAGGCCTGGGCGCAGCAGCCGGACCCGCAGCTGCTCGCTGACCGGCGCCGGGCCCTGCAAGGGACCCTGGCCGTGCTCCGCGCGGTACACGCCGATGCGACGGCCGACGCCGGCCTGGTGTCCCGGAGCACGGACACCGCGTGGCCGGTCTCGGCCGGAATCGAGGAGCTCGCGCGTCTTGCCCTGTCGTGGCCGGCCTACCGGCCGCGGCCTGAGCCCGTGCAGGCCGCGGGATTGCGGCACCATCTGGAGGAGCTGGCGTCGGCCATCACCGAGGCACGACCGCCCGATACGACCATTCCGGCGCTGCCCGGGCAGCCGCTCACCGAGGCCGCGACCGCAGCCCTGACCTCGGCGGTGGTAGACACGCAGCGGATCCCGGCATCCCGCTGATTCGCTTCTACGGGTCCTGCCGATCTTCCGCGGACGGACCGAACATGGCCCAAATGGTGGCGGCCACCGTGTCACCCGACTGTTCTATCAGGGCACCTTCTTGGGTACGTATCCAGGTGACGCCTGCGGCGTCGCGGAATTTGAGGACGACGTTCATCTTGGCCGGGTTGGTGCCAGCGGGGTAGCGCCCCGCGCCGACAATAGCTTCACCTGGCAATATCGTGCCGAGGTCATCGTAGTCGGAGTCCGAGTGGATGGGGTGCCAGAGTTGGGCGTCGTAGACGGGCAGGTCACTGGCATTGACCACACGAGGGCTGACATCAGCCGTATCCTCCGAGAAGGGCGCTGCCCCGGTGAAGATACGCGAGGCCTGAGCGATCCTCCGCTGTTCGGCTTCCCATTTACGCTCGGCGAGGGACTCGTCAAGCTCGCGTGCCTGGAGCTCCAGTACCTCTGACTGCCGCCTCGCAAACTCCTGCTGATCCGTGACCTGGCGTTCAATAGCGTGGACTTCCTCGGTCTCCTTGACGAGAGCGCGGTAGGCGAGGACGGCCGTGACGATAGCGCCGGCCGCGAGGATCACCGTGGCTATGGCGGTGATCTGGGCCGCAACAAGAAGCGACATGGCGGAAGCGTACGATTAATTCCCGGACCAACCTGAACCGCGGCGTGGCTGGCGGCGGGCTATCGCCTCCCGGTACAGCCGTCCGGCGCGGTAGGAAGACCGGACCAGCGGCCCTGACATGACCCCAGCGAACCCGATCGCGAGTGCCTCCTCCCGCAACTCTGCGAATTCCTCCGGAGTGACCCACCGCTCCACCGGGTGGTGGCGCGCCGACGGCCGCAGGTACTGCGTGATCGTGAGCAGCTCGCAGCCGGCGTCGTGCAGGTCCCGCATCGCACCTGCTACCTCGTGCCGTTCCTCGCCCAGCCCCAGGATCAGGTTCGACTTCGTGACAAGGCCGGCGTCGCGGGCGCGCGCCAGCACCTCAAGCGATCGCCGGTAGCGGAACGCCGGGCGGATGCGCCTGAAGATCCGCGGAACCGTTTCGAGGTTGTGAGCGAGGACTTCAGGACGGGCGGCGAACACCAGCGCCAGCTGTTCTTGGCCCGCATTGAAGTCAGGGATGAGCAGCTCCACGCCGCAGCCAGTCACGGTGAAATGGATTTGCCTGCACGTCTCCGCGTAGAGCCAAGCGGCGCCGTCGGGCAGGTCGTCACGGGCGACCCCGGTCACCGTGGCGTAGCGCAGGCCCATCGACGCGACCGATTCGGCGACGCGGCGCGGCTCGTCGGTGTCCAGCGACGCTGGCTTGCCGGTGTCGATCTGGCAGAAGTCACAGCGCCGGGTGCACCGGTCGCCGCCGATCAGGAAGGTGGCCTCGCGGTCCTCCCAGCATTCGAAGATGTTCGGGCAACCGGCTTCCTCGCACACAGTGTGCAGGCTCTCGCGGCCGACCAGGTCCTTGAGCGCCAGGTATTCCGGGCCCGTGCGCAGCCGCGCCTTGATCCATGGGGGCTTCTTTTCGATCGGGGTCTGGCTGTTTCTTGCTTCCAGCCGGAGAAACCGCCGACCCTCGGGCGCGACAACCACGCAGCCACGCTATTAGTTCGCGGACGCCAGGGATGCTCCTCTTCCGGTCAGTAAGACCATCTTTTGCGGGTTGTCTGTTCGGTCGCTGGCGGAGCAGCCACGGCGGGCTCGTCCAGATCAACGACCAAACTGTCAAGGACGAGGCGCTCATCCCGTTTGGCCACCTCGGCGAAGCAGGGAACGGACCCCGCGCCGACGGCACTTGCCGGCACGGTGGAACATTGAGCCGGCTCCAGCCGGCACGGTGGAACATTGAGCCGGCGCGCTGCGTCCCAGGGAGCCGTGTGGGACTTGGACAACACCCCACTCAGGCGCGCTCCGCCCTACGCGTCGGGTTGTATCGCCCCTGCCGCGAGCGGAACACAGCGGACTCTGCATCGCACGCAGGCGAGGCGGCACGAGCTGAGCCGCGTGCGAGAGGTGAGACTGCTGGGACAGACGTTGCCCGGCACGGCACTACATGTGCTGTGCGGCCTTGTTCAGCACAGTGGGCCGCCCGCGACGTAGATCACCTGGCCGGAAACGTACCCGGCACCCTCGCTGACCAGGAAAGAGACAGCGTGAGCGACATCATCGACCTGGCCGATCCGGCGAACTGGCACCTGGGATGCCACGGCGGCCTGGAAGTCCTCGAACGTCGTGCCGAGCCGGGCGGCGGTCGCCGCCGTCATGTCCGTGGCGATGAAGCCCGGCGCCACCGCGTTGGCGGTGATGCCAAACTGGCCGAGTTCGATGGCAAGGGTCTTGGTGAGGCCCTGCATCCCGGCTTTGGCCGCGGAGTAGTTCGCCTGGCCCCGGTTGCCGAGCGCGGAACTGGAGGACAGATTGACGATGCGGCCGTACCGCTGCTCCACCATGTACTTCTGCACTGATCTGCTCATGAGGAAAGCCCCGCGCAGGTGCACGTCGAGCACCGTGTCCCAGTCATCTCCGGACATCTTGAAGAGCAGGTTGTCCCGGAGCACTCCGGCGTTGTTGACCAGCACCGTAGGCGGTGGTCATCACGCTGGCCTCGATCATCGGCGGAGCCGTCCCCGTGCCGGGCGGCCTCGGCGTCGTCGAGGCGGGCCTGATCGGCGGGCTGACCAGCGTCGGCATACCCCAGGATCAGGCCGTCGCTGCAGTGTTCATCCGGCGGCTGTTCACCGCCTACCTGCCGCCGGTCTGGGGCTGGGTGACCCTCGCCTGGATGCGCCGACGCGAATACGTGTGACGTCCCGCGAAAGGCCAGCAACGCCAAGGAGGCACCCGCGATGCGGGCGCCTCCTTTGGTGCTGCTGGTTTCGCTCTAGGCAGGTTTAGCTCTGGCCGCCGGACAGCTTCTCGCGCAGGGCCGCCAGGGCCTCGTCGGAAGCCAGGGTGCCGGTGGCGCCGGTCCCCGGGGACGAACTCGAGGTGACCGCGCCGGGCGTGCCAGCCGGGCGGGACCCGCCCGAGCGGCCGCCGCGCGCCGCGCGCGGGGCGCCGTTGCCCGCCGCCGCGTCGGAGTCGCCGGACTCGGCCGCGACGCCTTCCTCCTCCGCAGCCTTGCGGGACTCCTCCACCTGACGCCGGTGCGCCTCGAACCTGGCCCGCGCCTCGGCGTACTGGTGCTCCCAATCCTCGCGCTGCTTCTCGTAGCCGGGCAGCCACTCGCCGGTCTCCGGGTCGAAGCCCTCCGGGTACTCGTAGTTGCCCTGCTCGTCGTAGGAGGCCGGCATGCCGTACAGGGTCGGGTCGAAGTCGTCGCCGACCGCCTCGCCGATGGTTCCCTCGTTGGCCTGCTTGAGCGACAGGCTGATCCGGCGCCTGTCCAGGTCGATATCGATGATCTTGACGAAGATCTCGTCGCCCACCTGCACGACCTGCTCCGGGATCTCCACGTGCCGGTCGGCCAGCTCGGAGATGTGCACCAGGCCCTCGATGCCCTCCTCGACCCGGACGAACGCGCCGAACGGGACCAGCTTGGTGACCCGGCCCGGCACGACCTGCCCGATCTGGTGGGTCCGCGCGAACTGCTGCCACGGGTCTTCCTGGGTGGACTTCAGCGACAGCGAGACGCGCTCGCGGTCCATGTCCACGTCCAGCACCTCGACGGTGACCTCCTGGCCGACCTCGACGACCTCGCCCGGGTGGTCGATGTGCTTCCAGGACAGCTCGGACACGTGCACCAGGCCGTCCACGCCGCCCAGGTCGACGAACGCGCCGAAGTTGACGATCGAGGACACCGTGCCCCTGCGGATCTGGCCCTTGGACAAGGTGTTGAGGAAGGTGTGGCGGACCTCGGACTGGGTCTGCTCGAGCCAGGCGCGCCGGGACAGGACCACGTTGTTGCGGTTCTTGTCCAGCTCGATGATCTTGGCTTCGATCTCCTTGCCCACATACGGCTGCAGGTCGCGGACCCGGCGCATCTCCACCAGCGAGGCCGGCAGGAAGCCGCGCAGCCCGATGTCCAGGATCAGGCCGCCCTTGACGACCTCGATCACCGTGCCGGTGACCACGCCGTCCTCTTCCTTGATCTTCTCGATCGTGCCCCAGGCGCGCTCGTACTGCGCCCGCTTCTTGGACAGGATCAGGCGGCCCTCTTTGTCCTCCTTCTGCAGGACGAGGGCCTCGATGTGCTCGCCGACATGGACCACGTCGTGCGGGTCGACGTCATGCTTGATGGACAGTTCGCGGGAGGGAATCACGCCTTCTGTCTTGTAGCCGATATCGAGCAAGACCTCGTCTCGGTCGACCTTGACGACTGTTCCTTCGACGATGTCACCGTCGTTGAAATATTTGATGGTTTCGTCGATCGCGGCGAGGAATGCCTCCTCGGACCCGATGTCGTTGACCGCCACCTTGGGGGTCGAGTTGGCTTGCGTGCTGCTCGTCATGTGTGGGTTGGCTCCGGATGCGGACAGGGAAAGTTATGGACGCGCCGGTAACCGTGCAGGTGACCGGGATTCACAGGACTTACCACAACCAGCACGGAGGCCGGCTACAGCACGCCCGGCGGGCCGCCTGCCTGATCACGTGAGGTGATACCACGCGATCACGGCGGAACGCACGAGGACACGGCGCAGCAGTCAGCTTATGAGAGTTAACCTGGAGGGTCAATTGAGAGCGGCCACAATACGGCCTCAGTTGAGGAGTCTGGTGGCGCGTCAGTGGGCCGCTTCGGCCCAGCTTCGGCCGGTGCCGACCGATACGTCGAGGGGCACCCGCAGCGCGGCGGCCCCGGCCATCGCGGCGCATACCAGGTCGCGGACTTCCGCGAACTCGCCGGGCGCCACCTCGATGATGAGCTCGTCGTGCACTTGCAGCAGCATCCGGGACCGCAGCCCGGCCGCCGCCAGCGAGCCGTCCACGGCCAGCATCGCCACCTTGATCACGTCCGCGGCCGAGCCCTGGATCGGCGCGTTGAGCGCCATCCGTTCGGCCATCTCCCGGCGCTGCCGGTTGTCCGAGGTCAGGTCGGGCAGGTACCGGCGGCGGCCCATCATGGTGGCGGTGTAGCCGTCCATCCGGGCCCGCGAGACCACCTCGTGCAGGTAGTCACGGACCCCGCCGAACTCGGAGAAGTACTCCTCCATCAGCCCGCGCGCCTCGTCGGGCGTGATCCGCAGCTGCTGGGAAAGCCCGTAGGCGGACAGGCCGTAGGCCAGCCCGTAGTTCATCGCCTTGATCTTGGCCCGCAACTCGGGTCCCACGTCCGCGGGCGGCAGGCCGAACACCCGGGAGGCGGTGGCCGCGTGGAAGTCGTGCCCCGACTCGAACGCCGCGATCAGCGCCTCGTCGCCGGACAGGTGCGCCATGATCCGCAGCTCGATCTGGCTGTAGTCCGCCGACAGCAGGCACTCGTAGCCCTCCCCGACGACGAAGCCGAGCCGGATCTGGCGGCCGAGTTCGCTGCGGATGGGGATGTTCTGCAGGTTCGGGTCGGTGGAGGACAGCCGGCCGGTGGCCGCGACCGTCTGGTTGAACGTGGTGTGGATCCGGCCGTCCTCGCCGGCCATCGGGATCAGCGAGTCCACGATCGACATCAGCTTGGCCACGTCGCGATGGCGCAGCAGGTGCTCGAGGACCGGGTGGCCGGTCTGCGCGAGCAGGCTGGTCAGCGCCTCGGAGTCGGTCGTGTAGCCGGTCTTGATGCGCTTGGTCTTGGGCAGGCCGAGCTCGTTGAACAGCAGCTCCTGCAGCTGCTTGGGCGAGCCGAGGTTGAACTCGTGCCCGGCGACCGCGTACGCGGCCTGCTCGGCCGCCTTCGCCTCGCCGTGCAGCATCGAGGACATCGCCGCGAAGTGCTCGCTGTCCGCGGCGATCCCGGTGTGCTCCATCTTGGCCAGCACGGAGACCAGCGGCAGCTCGAGCTCGCGCAGCAGCGCCACGGACTCGCGCCGGTCCAGGTCCTCCTCCAGCGCCGCGGCCAGCTCCAGCGTGGCCTGGGCGCGCAGCACCAGGGCGGCCGCCGCGTCGCGCTCGGCCGAGCCGTCCAGCGTCAGCTGGCCGTCTTCGGCCTCCTCGCGCAGCTCCTTGCCCAGGTAGCGCAGCGCCAGGTCGGCCAGGTCGAAGGTGCGCTGGCCGGGCAGCGCCAGGTAGGCGGCGAGCGCCGTGTCGCAGGCCAGCCCGGCCAGCGGCAGGCCGCAGGCCGCGAACGCGTGCATCGGGCCCTTGGCGTCGTGCAGCACCTTCGGGCGGTCGGCGTCGGCCAGCCAGGCGGCTAGCGCCCGCTCGTCGGCTTCGGTGAGCTCGACCGGGTCGATGTGGGCGCCATGACCGTCCGGAGCCGCAATCGCCAGGGCGGTCACATTCCCGGTGCCGCGTCCCCAGGTTCCGGCGACTGACACGCCGGACCGTTCGGCCGAAGAATGGGCGGCCAGCCAGGCACCGACCTGATCCGGTCCGAGCAGCTCGGTCACCACCTCGAACGCCGCCTTTTCCCGTCCGGCCCGCGGCGGCGCCGCCGAGCGGGATGTCGGGGTCCGAGCCGATCGCGCCGATGAGGCCGTGCGGGAGGGTCTGGTAGAGGCGCTCGCGGAGCACCTTGAACTGGAGCGTGTCGAAGAGCTGGTGGATCTTCTCCCGGTCCCAGGCCACCGGCAGCAGGTCGCCGGGCACGGCGCCGACGGTCTCGGCGGGCAGGTCGGTGAGCAGCGCGGTGAGCTGGCGGTTGCGCAGCACGTTGCCGAGGTGCTCGCGCAGCGCGTCGCCGGCCTTGCCCTTCACCTCGCCCACCCGGTCGACCAGGGCCTGCAGCGAGCCGAACTCCGCGATCCACTTGGTCGCGGTCTTCTCCCCCACCCCGGGGATGCCGGGCAGGTTGTCGCTCGGGTCGCCGCGGACCGCGGCGAAGTCGGGGTACTGCGCCGGGCGAGAGCCCGTACTTCTCGGCTCACCGTCTGCCGGGGTGAAGCGGGTCATCTCGGTGATGCCGCGCCTGGTCATCAGCACCGTCACCTTGTCCGAGACCAGCTGGAGCACGTCGCGGTCGCCGGTGACGATGAGGACGTCCATGTCCTGCGCCGCGGCCTGCGTGGCCAGCGTGGCGATGAGGTCGTCGGCCTCGTAGCCCGGCGCCGACAGCCGCCTGATGCCGAGCGCGTCGAGCACCTCGAAGATCAGGCTGAGCTGGCTGCGGAAGTCCTCGGGCGTCTCGCGGCGGTTGGCCTTGTACTCGACGTACTGCTCGTGCCTGAACGTCGGCTCGCCCCGGTCGAACGCCACCGCGACGTGCGTCGGCTTCTCGTCGCGCAGCACGTTGATCAGCATCGCGGTGAACCCGTAGACCGCGTTGGTCGGCTGCCCGGTCGTGGTGGAGAAGTTCTCGATCGGCAGCGCGAAGAATGCCCGGTAGGCCAGCGAATGACCGTCTAGCAGCAGCAACCGGTCCTGGCTCGTTACTTGTGTCGCCACGTTCCGATCCTATGGTCCGAACGGGCTGCGGGATCCCCGTCCGCCACCTGCGTGTGGCACGTGGCGGACGGGGACCGGGGTTAAGCGGTGTTTACCGCGGTGTTACGAGGAGAACGCGAAGACGGTCGTCGAGTTGGTGGTCTGGCCCGCCTTCAGCTCGGTGGAGGGGAAGTTGGGCTGGTTGGGCGAGTTCGGGAAGTGCTGGGTCTCGAACGTGTAGGCGGCACCCTGGCGGTAGGTGTGGCCGCTGATGCCCACGAGCGTCCCGTTCAGGAAGTTGCTCGTGTAGAACTGGACGCCCGGCTGGTCGGTCCAGACGCTCAGCTGCCGGCCGCTGCTCGGGTCCAAGGGCGTGGCGGCGAGGTTGAGCCCCAGCGGGCCGGTGGTGGCCGCGGTCTGCCGGTTCAGCACCCAGTTGTGGTCGTAGCCCTGGGCGATGAGCAGCTGGTTGTACCCGGGCGAGTTGAAGTTGGCGCTGACGTCCTGGATCCGGGAGCCCATCGGGAGCGGGCGGGTGAAGTTGAACGGCGTGCCGAACACGCAGGCCAGGTAGCCGAGCGGGATCTGGGTGGTGTCCGTCGGCGTGTACTTGTTCGCGTTGATCTGATGATCTGGCCGTAGGCCGAGCCGGGGAACGAGGCTCTCGCCGGCCAGGTTGAAGTAGCTGTGGTTGGTCAGGTTGATGACCGTGTTGAGGTTGCTGGACAGGTTGGTGGTCTTGTAGTGGATGGCGAGCTGGTTGGCGTTGTTCAGGGTGAAGGTCACGACGACCTTGATCGTGGCCGGGTAGCCGGTGCACCCGTTCGGGCAGCCGGGGGAACCCGCGGCCCCGCTGGAGTCACCGTTAGGGCTGACCAGCGTGAGCTGCACGCCGACGGCGCCGCGAGTAAAGACCGGCTTGTCGGCCCAGATGTGGTTACCGAAGCCGACGAGGCCGCCGTGCAGGCTGTTCACCCCGTTGTTGATGGGCAGGGTGTACGTGACCTGCCCCTGGCCCGGCTGGTTCAGGCTGAAGGTGCCCTTGGCGATCCGGTTACCGTACCGGCCGATGATCTCGCCGAAGTAGGGGCCGCCGTTGGCGGTCACCGGCGGGCTGTCGAAGTCACGTAGTCCTGCAGGGTCTTGAAGCCGAGTACGACATCGGCCCGTGGCCGTTGCGGCCCGGCACCCAGATGTCCTGGACGATCCCGCCGTAGGTGAGGATCTGGACGCTCATGCCCCTGGCGTTGCGGAGCGTGTACCGGTATACATTCGTCAGCTTGCCTGTGTAGGGCTCTACGGTCCGTCCGAAGAACTGCCTGCTAAGGGATAGTCCCGCAGTAGATACTGCCGGGGCGGCGGCTGGCTTGGCGCTCACCGCCTGGGCCTGGGTGGCTGCACGGCTCCGCCGACGGCCAACGCCACCAGGGCAGCCACCCCGATGGCGAGCCGACCGCGGAGACGTCGCTGTCTTCCGATCTCGCGCATGCTGCGCTCCCTTCACTGAACAGCTTCCAACTCGAATTGTGAGCGCTAACAAGCCCCAAGTCACCCCCTTAACTCCCAAAAATCTGACGGAATTTGGGCTGTCAGGTCGCCGTAGCGTGTGGATACGTCGACTTGGGGGTGCCACTTTGGGGACTCCCGCCTGGTACATGGCACCCTTGACGTGGACCAAGTAAGCGGGAGGCACGGATGGACCAGGAGATGCTGGACAGAGCCATCGCGGTGACGACCGCCGAAGGCACCCTGGCGCACAGCATGGGCATCAAGATCCTGTCGGCCTCCGGGACCGAGGTCGTGGCGACGATGCCGGTGGCCGGCAACGTCCAGCCGTACGGCCTGCTGCACGGCGGCGCCTCCTGCGTGCTCGCGGAGACCATCGGGTCGCTGGCCGCGGCCCTGCACGCCGGCCTGGGCCGGGTAGTGGTCGGCATCGAGATCAGCGCGACCCACCACCGTGGCGCCCGCGACGGCGACGTCACCGCTGTCGCCACCCTGGCGCACGGCGGCCGGACGCTGGCCACGTATGAGATCGTCATCACCGACACGGTCGGCCGCCGGGTGTGCACATCGCGGCTTACCTGCCTGATCAGGGACCAGGTACCCGGGCACCAAGCCAACGGCATCGATCCCCTGCGAGGACCGGGGGTAATCGGCTGCTGAACTCATCCGGCCCGGCGCGAGGGCTCACTTTGCGCCGTGAGGCGGCGGGTCGCTAACGTGGTGACAGCGGGCCCGGGGGGTTCAAGTAGACAACGTGTCTGCCGGGGAAGGCGGGCACGGCACCAACGGCCCCCCGGGTTCTCGCTTTTCGGGCCTTCAGGACTGCGGCCTGTGGCCTCCGGCTGGGTCTGCGCGTTTCCGCGGGAACGCGCATGCTGCCCTCGATCACCGCCTCGGCCACCTTGCGCATGGTGAGCCGGCGGTCCATCGAGGTCTTCTGGATCCAGCGGAAGGCTTCCGGCTCGGTCAGCCCGTGCTCGGACTGGAGCAGGCCCTTGGCCCGGTCGAGCAGCTTGCGGACCTCGAGCCGCTCGCGCAGCGTGCCGATCTCGGTGTCGAGCGTGCGGATCTCGGAGAATCGGCTGACCGCCATCTCGATGGCCGGCACCAAGTCGGCCTTGGTGAACGGCTTGACCAGGTACGCCATCGCGCCCGCGTCGCGGGCCCGCTCCACCAGCTCGCGCTGGGAGAAGGCGGTCAGGATGACGACCGGCGCGATCCGCTCGGCGGCGATCCGCTCGGCGGCGGAGATCCCGTCGAGGACCGGCATCTTGATATCCAGGATAACCAGATCCGGGCGCAACGTCGTGACGTGCTCGACGGCTGACTCGCCGTCGCCCGCCTCGGCGACGACCGAATAGCCCTCTTCTTCAAGCATCTCCTTCAGGTCGAGACGGATCAGTGCCTCGTCCTCGGCGATGACGACACGCAGCGGGTTCTGGCTCATGCACACGAGGGTACCGTGACGAGGTAGATTATCATCGTGCCGCTCCCCATAGGGCGAGCTGCGCCCCGATACGCCAACAGGTAGAGCGTGCGGTCTCAAACACCGTATAGTGTGGGTTCGAATCCCACTCGGGGCACCCAGAAAGCAAATTCACAAACTCAGAATGTCAGTACGGCCTGTCACAATACGATTATGTACAGTTCCGATGTACGTCGTAATGCGGTGGCTCTCATGGAACGCGGGATTAGCCTCCGCAGCATAAGCATGTCGACTGGCATCTCACGGGCAACATTGCATGACTGGCGCGAGCATCCAGTCAGCGCCAATCCCCGCGCGGTCTGCCCTAGGTGCGCGCCTAGCCCGATGCTGCCCGAACCGCAAGCCGACTATGCCTACCTGCTCGGTCTCTACCTGGGAGATGGCTGCATAAGCCTGGCCGGCGCGAGGGACAAGAGGGTGTGGAAGCTGCGTATCGTATGCGCGGACGCCTGGCCTGGGCTCCGGCGCGAGTGCGAGCGGGCCATGAGCGCGGTACGGCCGGGCAGCAAGGTCCGTACCCAGCAACAGGTCGGCTGCACCGAAGTGATCAGCTGTTCCCGGCACTGGCCGTGCTTGTTCCCGCAGCACGGAGCGGGCCGGAAGCACATGCGTAAAATCGAACTGCAACCATGGCAGTGGACTATTGTGACGGTGAATCCCGGCCGCTTTGCCCGTGGGCTGTTCCACTCGGACGGTTATCGCGGAATCAACCAGGTGCGGGCACATCTTGCGGAGGGCGATCACTGGTACGAATATCCGCGATACATGTTTACCAACGAGTCCGCGGACATTCTGCGGCTGTGCAGTGAGACCTTGGATCAACTCGGGGTCGCCTGGCGTTTTTCCCGGCGGAACGCCATATCCGTGGCACGCCGCGAGGCGGTGGCGCGGCTCGACGAGTTCGTCGGCCCCAAGTACTGAGGTGTCAGGGGGTTTCGGGGCTGAGGTAGGGGATCAGGACGACCGTGATGTTGTCGGCGCCGCCGGCGTCGATCGCGAACTTCACCATGTCGGCGGCGGCGCCGAGCGGGTCGCTCAGCGCCTTGGGCAGCGCGAGCCCGGCCAGGTCCGCGGCTTCTGGCAGGTAGTTCCACAGGCCGTCAGAGCAGACGAGCAAGGCTCCGGGCCCAGGCGGCGTGTACCGCTCGACGTGCGCAGCACGGTCCGGGTCGTCGGCCAGGTCCGCGGCGTCGCCGCCCAGCCAGCGGGTCAGCACGTGCGCATGCGGCGAGGCCATCGCCGCGGCCTCGTCGGCCAGGCCGGCCGCGACCATCCCCCCGGCCACCGAGTCATCCCGCGTGAGCAGCCGGGACTCCGACGACGGCTGGCCCAGCCAGTAGGCGCGGCTGTCGCCCAGCCAGCACAGGACCACCTCATAGCCGCTCGCGACCGCGGACACGAACGTGGTCGCCGAGGTGTCGCCTCCGGCGCCCTGCAGGGCCGCCACCGCCCGGCGCGCAGCGGCCACCGCGGCCAGCGAGGCCGCGGCGAGATCCCCGGCCGCCTGCACCGCAGCCACCAGCACCGGCAGCGCGGCCTGCGCGGCCACCTGCGACGCCTCGTCGGGACGGGCCGAGGAAGAGACGCCGTCGCAGACCACCGCCACCACCGCCGGGCCCCCCGGCGCCTGCTCGGCGGCCAGGGCCATCGCGTCCTCGTTGCGTTGGTGTCGCAGGCCCCTGTCGCTGACGCCGGCAGCGGGACCAAGGTCGACCTCGGCATGGTCTCGCGACGACGGGTTGGTGATCATGTGCATACGTTAGTGCCTGGGATCGTCTGCGGTTATACGCCGATGACCTACTCCCGGTAGAGAATTTCCTAACCCCGGTGTACCGTGATCGCGGTCCAGGCGCCGAGGTTGATGCGATCGCCATCATGCAGGGGAACCTGGTCCCCGATCCCGATCTCCGAGCCGTTGACGAGCGTGCCGTTGGCCGACCCCGGGTCGAGCACGGCCCAGCTGCCGTCCGGCGTCGCGATCAGGACCGCGTGCAGCCGGCTGATGCCCGGATCGGCGGGCGGCCCGGTCAGGTCGATCTCCGGCGCCAGGCCGCGCGACACGCTGCGCCGCCCGATCTGCATCTGGTTCCCGACAAGCTGGAAGCGCCGTTCGGCGCAGTAGGAGGGGAACGTCACGGCGGCGCCCTCCGGCCCGGTAAGCGCCTGCACCCGCTCGTAGTACGCGCGGTCTGCCCCTACCACAGCGGTCCAGGTGGCCTGCGGGTACGGGAACGAGGACATCGATGGCGAGGGTGGGACCGAAGGGGCGGATGGGGGCAAAGGGGCAGACTCAGCTGAAGGGGCCGGTGGGGCGGAGGGGGCGGAGGGGGCGAGAGAGCTTACGGAGGTCGGAGGGATGACCGGGGCGGGAGGCAAGGGGCCGGCCGGGGCGGGAGGGAAGGGCCGGCCGGGGCGGGAGGGAAGGGGCTGGCCGGGGCGGGAGGCTGGGGACTGGCGGGGGTGAAACGGGGACCGTTGAAGTTGAAGCCGCAGGCCTCACAGAACTGGCCGGTCCTTGGGGTGTCGCAGCGGGGGCAGGTTTCGCCGGCCGGGTCGGGCCGGGGCGAGGGAGCGCTGGCCGCGGGCGAGGGAGCGGTGGCGGGGGCGTTGGGGGTGCCGCCGATGCGCATGCCGCAGACGTCGCAGAAGTCGTCGCTCGCCGAGTCGTGCCCGTTGGGACATAGCGCCATCGCCGCCTCCTCACCGCTCGCTATTTCTTCACCCGGACCGTTTTGGTCGACCGGGTGTCGAGGGCCATCTCGTCGGCGTCCTCGATCTTTTTCTTCAGCCGGACCGTGCCGGACTCCACATCGACCACGTCTACCACCTTGGCCAGCAGCTTGGCGGTGTCCTCGTTGCCTGACTGGTGCGCCAGCGCGACCGCCCGGCCGAGTTTGGCCGTCGCGGTCTCCTCGTCGCCCTGCTTGCGGGCCTCCAGGCCCTCCTGAATGGCGACGGCGAGTTCGGCCTGGCCCGTGTAGTGTGCCACCCTCGGGTTGATCTTGGTGGAGAGCGCCTCGTCGTCGGTCCATATCGCGCGGACGAGCCCCTGCCCGAGGACTTCGCCCCCAGCACCGCCGGACGGCGAACTCGTGACCAGGCTGATCCGCGCGGCCAGCATCTCCTGGCCGACGCCGGCCGGATTGACCTCGACGCCGACGTGGTAGTCCCGGCTCTCCCCCGGCCCCCACGCCCCGGTCGGGTAGTCGCCTGCCTGCGGTCCTGACTGGGTGCGCCTGCCGGTCAGGTCCTCGACCGCAGGGGCCACCTGCTTGACGAACTTGACCGTGGCGTGCTGCGGCGCCCACACCCGCAGTGACACGTCGGCGACCTGCTTGCCCATCGCGTTCTCCATCATGGCCGCGAAGTCGGCGGCCAGTCCGGCCGGGTCCGGCACGATGTCCACCGTGCCGAGCAGCGTGGTGGAGACCGTGCGCAGCTCGCTGACCTCCCAGTCGGTGCCCACGCCGCGGCAGTCGCAGCTGAAGGTGCCCTCGCACCGGCTGAGCTCGGCCGCGAGCTGGGCGGGCGTCTCGTGCTGGTTCTTGCCGTCAGTGAGCAAGATGGCGTGCCGCAGCTGCGCCGGGTAGCCCGCGAAGATCTGCCTGGCCATTCCGAGCCACTGGCCGATCGCGGTGCCGCCGTTGGCGCGCAGCCCGGCCACCGCCTGCTTGGCTGCGGCCCGCGACGCCGCGCTCGCGACCGCCATGCGCCCGTCAGCCGGGAAGACCGGCCAGGCGGTGCTGGTACCCGCGACGACCGCGAACCCCACGCCGTCACGGACCACGTCGATCGCGGCGGCGGTGGCGGCCCGTGCCTGGGTCATCTTGGTCGGCGGGTAGTCCATCGACCCCGAGCAGTCGATGATGATGATCTCGGCGCTGCTCGCGCCGCCCGACGGGGCCGCGACGGCGACGTCCGCCCCGGACGTCACGGTGACCACGGCGCTCACGTCGCGGCCGCCCTCGGGCAGGTACTGGTTCTGGTCGACGTCGACGGTGAAGCCGGAATCGGTCATGGCGGATTCTCCTCGGTCACGGCGCCGGCCGCACTAGCGGGAACGGGACAAGCACGATGGTGATGTTGTCCATGCCGCCGGCGTCGAGGGCGAACTTCAGCAGCGCGTCGGCGGCAGTGGACGGGTCATGGAACGCGGCCGGGAGCGCGAGCTCCGCCAGGCCCGCCGCATCGGGCCGGTAGTTCCACAGCCCGTCGGAACAAACGAGCACGATCCCGCGTCCGGGCGGCTCGAACCGTGCGACGTGCGGCTGCGCCGTGCCTACGTCGGCGCCGAGCCAGCGGGTGATCACGTGGGCCTGCGGGGAGGCCATGGCCTCGGCCTCGGTCAGATCACCCTGTGCGACCAACTCCTCGGCGAGCGAATCGTCCGTGGTCAGTCGCTTGGCCTCGGAGTCGCTGGCCAGCCAGTAGGCGCGGCTGTCGCCGAGCCAGCAGACCGTGACCGCGTCCGGGCCGACAATCGCGGAAATGTAGGTGGCCGACGGCGCCTGGGAGGGCGAGCCGAGGATGGCGATGGCCTCGTGGGCCTGGCGCACCGCTGCCAGGGACGCCTCGTCCGGGTCGTCGCCGCGCCTGATCGAGGTGAGCAGCACCCGCACCGCCGCCTGCGCCCCGATCAGCGAGGCCTCGTCCGGGCGCGGCGCGGACGACACCCCGTCACAGACGACGGCGATCGCCAGCGGGCCGTCCGGGGTTTCCGTCGTCGCCAGGGCCATCGCGTCCTCGTTACGCGGATGGCGCAGGCCGCGGTCGGTGACCCCGGCCAGCAGCTCGAGGTTGAGCTCGACGTGGTCGCGGCCGGACGGCACCTTGCGCCCGCACGACTCGCAATAGCCCTCGGCGCTGATCGCGCCGGGCGGGGCCGACTCGTCGAGCGAGCACACCGGGCACTGCGCGGTGTACCCGGCCGGGCCGGTACTGCTGACGGGTGGCGCGAGCTCGGTCCCGCATGACTCGCAGAAGCTGTCCGCGGTGCCAGCCGGCGCGCCGCAGGCGGGGCAGGTTACTCCCGTATTGCCATCGTGCATCAGGCCATCATCCAGGTCACGAGCCATCATGTCAGCGTCCGGGCCGGATTGCGTCGGCCATGTCGGCAAGTTCGGTCCGGCCGCCCGGCTGAATGCAGGTCACCTCGGCCGCACCCCCAGGACGGCCTGCTGGTAGCCGACCACCGCAGCCTCGGCCGTGGCCAGGTCGCAGGGCGCCGTCCAGAGCAGGTCACGAGCATGGTCGTACCGTTCGGCCAGGGCAGCGTCTTCGACCGCGCCGAGCCTGGCGGCTTTGGCCTTATAGGCGCCGAGTAGGCCGCGCAGCTCGTCACGTTTGGCCATGGCTGCCACCACGGCCCGTTCGGCCGCATTGAAGGCAGCCGTCGCGGTGGCCAGGTCGCGGTCGAGCAGGTCCAGCTCGGACGCCAGGCGGGTCCACCGGCTGCTGGCCAGCAGCGAGTCCAGGGCGGCCAGCCGGGCGGACAGATCGGCCAGGCCGGCCGGCTCGGGTGGGAGCGCCCCGGCGGCGATCTTCGCCGCGGCCTGCTGCCAGGCGGCGACCGCGTCCTCGCGCGCCGAACGGACCGCCGCCGCGGCCGCCGTCACCCCGGCGATGCGCTCGCGGGCGTCGTGCCGCAGCCGGACGAGCTCGTCGACCCGGGTCGCGGCGGCGGCGATTTCCTCCTGCAGCCGGTCCGCCCCTGAAGTATCGACCGCGGCACCGCTCTGCTCTGACCGATTCTGCTCTGAACGACCGGGCCCCGGACGACCGAGCCACAAGGCGAGCGGGTCGGAGTTCAGCGTGTCGCGCAGCCGGGCCAGCTTGCCCGCCGCGGCGGCCAGGTTGCCGGTCAGCGCCTCGTCCCCGAGCGTCGCGGCCAGCGACGTCACCCGGGACAGCTCGGCGCCGACCGCGTCCAGGCGGCCCGCGACCTCGGTCCATACGTGCTCCGCGGCGGCGACCACCTCGGTCACGGCGCCGAACGCGCCGCGCATCCGGGCGACCGCCGTGGCCAGGGTCAGGTCCTCGCGGCCGGGGTCGGCAAGATCACGGCCGACCAGCGGGGCGGGGCCCGAGGCCAGCTGTACCGAGCGTCCGGTGAGCAGTGCGGTAAGCGCCGCGAGCTCCCTTGTGCCCAGGTGTCTGGTGACCGCCTCGGCAGCCTGGTCGACCACGGCCGAGTAGGCCGAGTAGACCTGCCACAGGGTGGCCAGCGTGGCCGCCGTCGCGTCCCAGCGCTGTTTGGTGTCCCCGGTGAGCTCGGCTCCGGCTAGCAGTTGCTTGCCGAAGCTGGAGTCCAGCTCGAGCAGGTTGGCCTGGATGGCGTCGCGCTCGGCGACCGCGGCGTTGACCGCGGCCCCGGCCTGATCCCTGGTCAGCATCGGCACGGTCATGGATGCTCCACCAGGCGCCTGATCCCGGGCCGACCCGCCATGCCGCTCCAAGTCATCGGAACCGACGAACCCACGACGTCTACTATTTTGCCCGCAGTCCGCAGTGCCCGCGCCGCCGCCGGGTTGGCCGTCATCAAGACCAGGTCTTCGGGCGGATCGCGTTGGCCATGTCGACCAGCTCGATCCGGCGGCTGCGGTCCGACGTCAGCCCGGCCAGCGCACGGTAGCCGCGTTCCAGGCCGAAGCGCAGCGCGCGCTCGTTCGGTTCGCAGCCGAGGATGAGGCCGTCGGCGGCGGCGGGCCGGCCTGGCCGGACCTGACCGGAGCTGGCCCAGCCCAGCGCGGCGCGCAGGATCTCCACGACAAGCTGCTGGCGGCGCGCCTCGTCCAGGGCCAGCCGGCCCAGGCGGCCATCGGCCTGCCGCAAGTCGTCGCCGGTCACGCCGGGCGAGACCAGGATCCGGACCGCGGCGATCTGCGCCGCCGCGTGATGGCTGGACGTCTCAGGCACGGCCGCGAGCGCCGCGATCGCGCCCGGCCGGTCACCCGCCGCCAGGCAAGCTCGCGCGAGGCCGAACGCCGCGCTGATGCAGGACCTGTCCACCGTCCAGACGAGCCGGAAATACCGGCCGGCCGACGCGGCGTCCCCGGCGGCCTCGGCCGCGAAGGCCAGCGCGAGCTTCGGCGCGAGCTCACCGGGCAGCTCGTCGTACACCGCGTTGAACGCGTTGCGCGCCACGGCGGCACCGTCCGTGGCGCCTGCGGCAGCGGAGGCGGCCGGGGCGGCCGGGGCGGCCGGGGCCTCGCCGGTCGCGAGCCAGCGCAGGCCGTCGGTCCAGGCGATCCGCCAGTCCGACGGATCCTCGGCCGCCAGTTCGGACAGCGTGACCCCGGCCCCGTCATAGTCGCCGACATCGAGCTGGGCGCGGGCCAGCGCCAGGCGCGTCTCGGCGGACGCGGCCACCTCGGCCGGCACGGATGGGTCGCCCGAGACGGCCCGGGACAGCGCGGTCGCTCGCTGGCCGGAATCGAGCCCGGCGAACGTGGCCAGGTAGCCGGCGGCGGGATCGGCGCGGTCCACCTGCGGCATCGGCATTCCCGCGATGATCTCCGCGGCACCCGGGCTGGCGAGCGTCGCACCCGCGGCGTCGTCCCGGGTCCCGATCGCCTCGAGCTCGGGGGTGAACACCGTCGAGAACGCGGGCCTGGGCGTGCCGTCCGCCACGGCGAGCACCTCGCGGAGCACGCCGGTGAGCTGTTCGGCCATCTCCCCCGCGGAGCCGAAGCGCCGACCCGGATCAGCATCGGTGGCGCGGCGCAGCAGCCGGGCGAACGACTCCTGCTGCTCGAGCAGCGGCACCCCGTCCGGGAAGGTGAACTTGTACGAGCTCTGATAGCCCTTGAACTCGAAGGTGAGCACGGCCAGCGCCCGCGCGACCGTGAACAGGTCCGACGATACCGACGGCCCGTCGGACCCGATCTCGGGCGCCTGGTACCCGATGGTCCCGTAGATCGGCCCGTCGCCTTCGATCCCGCGCACTCCGCCCATGTCAATGAGCTTGAGCTGCTCCTCGGTCTGGATGACGTTATCCGGCTTGAAGTCGCAGTACACCAGGCCCCGGTCGTGCAGGTAGCCGAGGGCCGGGAGCACCTCGATGGCGTACGCGATCGCGTGCGCCACCGGTACCGAACCGCTCGCGGCCCGCGCATCCTGCAGGATCTGCTTGAGCGACTTACCGCCCGCATACTCCATCACGATGTACCCGGCCGACTCCCCCGTGCGCCGGTCCGCGTGCTGGACGAAGTTATAGATCCTGACGATATTCGGGTGTTCCACCTGGGCCAGGAACTGGCGCTCCGCGACCGCGGCCGCCATGGCGTCCGCGTCCCCGGTGTTCAGCAGGCCCTTCAGCACCACCCAGCGGTCGCTGACGTTGCGGTCCCTGGCCAGGTATATCCAGCCGAGCCCGCCGAAGGCGAGGCAGCCGAGCACCTCGTACTGCCCGGCCACCAACTCACCCGGCGCGAGCTTCGGGCTGAATGAGAACCGGGTGCCGCAGTTCCGGCAGAACCCCTCGGTCATCCCCGCCCGGCCGGCCAGGCCACGCCCGACCGGCTGCTCGCAGTTGCTGCAGAAGCGCCGGCTCTCCGGCACTTGCGGGTTGGCCAGCACGGCGCTGGCCGGGTCACGGTAGGGCACCGGCGGGATCTCGACCAGCCCCGCCCCGAGCCGGCCGCGCGCCGAGCGGCCGCTGGTCCGCCGGGATCCCCGGGCGCCCGACGTCCGGCGGCTGACCGCCCCTGACCCCGCGGACGCTGATCTGGCCGGCGCGGACGCTGATCCGGACCCTGCGGACGCTGATCCGGATCCTGCGGACGCTGCTCCGGCCGGCGCGGACGCTGACCCCGCCGGGGGGGCAGCCTGGGCGGCGGCCGGGACCGGCCTGGCGGCTAGGCCGCAGACGTTGCAGTACCCGTCCTCGATCGTCCCGCCGCAGCTCGTGCACGTGCTCATCGCCACCATGCTCCCCTCGTCAGCCCCGCCATCGGTCAGCCCCCGTATTGCGCTGGCGGCGGGGCGGGAACCGGAGTGCCGATCCAGTGCATGTAGCTGGCCGCCCACTGGCCGTCCGTCCGCAGCTGCTGCAGGACCGCGTTCACGAAGCGGACGAAATCCGGGTGCTGCTTGGAGATGGCCAGGCCGTAGGGCTCATTGGTGAGCGCCGGCCCGATCAGCTTGGTCCACGGGTCCTGCGCGGCGAGCCCGTCCAGGATCGAGTCGTCGGTGGAGATCGCGGCCACGTCGCCTTGCTGCAGCAGCACCAGGCAGTCGGTCCAGTACGGCACGGCGACCGGGATCGCCTTGTCCGCCTCGATTGTTGCGATCGAGTCGGACCCGGTGGTGGCGCAGACCTGCTGGCCGCGCAGGCCGGCCAGGCTGGTCGCCGTGGAACTCTTCAGCACCAGGACCCGCTGGTGCGCATCGAAGTAGACGCTGGAGAAATCGACCTGCTGCAGCCGGGCGCAGGTGATCGTCATGGTGTGCGCCACGATGTCCACGGCGCCGGAGAGGATGTCGGGGATCCGCTGCGCGTCGGAGATCGCCTTGTACACGACCTTGCCCGGTTGGCCGAAGATGGCCTGGGCCACCGCCTTGATCATGTCGATGTCGAAGCCCTCGATCTGCCCGTTGAGCGGGTTGAGGAAGCCGAAGTGGTAGGTACTCTGGTCCACCCCGGCGATGAGGTAGCCGCGGGCGCGGATCTTCGCCATGAACGAGCCGGCCGTGACCTGCGGCGGCCCCGACGGGCTCAGGCTGCTCGCACTCGGATTACAGCTCGCCGCGCTCGCGGTGCGGGCGGCGCTCCCGGTGCTCGCGGTGCGGGCGGTGATCCCGGTGCTCGCGGTGCGGAGCGCGGCCGGGCGGCCGGGCGCGGCCGCCGCCGCGGCGGCGGCCAGCATCAGCGCGAACGTCGCGAGCACCACAAGCAGCGCGCGCGGCCAGGGTCCCCGGGGCCGCCGGGGCCGCGCGTTCACCGGTACTCCCCGAGCCGGCGGCTGAGCCCCCAGGCGCAGCCTGCCACCATCACAAGCGACGCCACGATCATGCCCGCGGCCAGGCCGGTGAACGCGTCCCGGCCGCCCCGCGCGCTGGAGGCGAAGACGGCCTGGTGAGCGTCGATCCCGTCGCCGAGGGTCGCCGACAGCCGGGCGAAGCTGGTGGCGGCGCCGCCGGCCAGCGCCGACTGGACCGCCGCGGCGTGGTTCCCGCCGTCGTCCAGCGCGCGCAGCGCCGCGTGCGCCCGGTACCAGGCCTGGGCGTCGGCCGCGGCACCGCCGCTTCCCGCCGAGGCCTGCACCGCGGCCAGCAGCGTGCCTGGTCCGGGCCCGAGGAGCTTCTGCTGGGCCAGGAAGTCCTGCTGGTAGGCGTCGTCGCCGCTGTTGTCGATCAAAGTGAGGCTCTCATCCGCGTGTGCCTGCAGCGCCGCCACGTCCGCCCGGGCGAAGGCCTGGGCCAGCGCGGAGCCCTGTTGCTGGGCGTGCAGCAGGTCGGCCCGGCCGACCGCGAAGGCCCCGGCCAGCCACACCAGCGAGACCAGACCGGCCAGCGCGGCCAGCAGCAGTCCGTAGTTGACCACCCGGTGGGTGTGCCGGGCTAGCCACCGAGACGAGCGGTAGAGCACGTAGCCGATGCCCAGGCCGATCACGACCGCGACCACGACGAGCGGCAGCCCGGTCGCCTGCGCGCTGGCCGAGGTCAGCAGCCCGCTCTCCCGGGCGTAGATGTCGCTGGCCGAAGTCAGCAGCGTGCCGCGCAGCAACCCGGAGGCCTCCCTGAGGTAGGCCGCGCCGAGCGGCAGGCCGAGCCGGTTATCGGCCCGGGCCGTGCCCACCTCGTCGGTGTAGACCGGCAGCTGCCCGGACAAGGTGGCCAGGTCGTCGCCGACGGCCGAGCCGGCCGTCGATGCCTGCTTCGACAGGTGGCCGGGCAGCTCGGTCCGGGCGGCGGACGAACCCACAAGCGCGCTGGCCGCCTCGATCCGGATGGCCGCCTGGGTGATGTCGGCCTCGTAACGCTGCCGGGCCGCGGCGGGCTCGAGGCCACCGGCCAGGAACGCATTCGCCTCAGTGGCGTCGGCATCCGACAGGCTCTGGTAGATCTGCTCCGCGTCCAGGCTCAGCGGCTCGCTGACCGCGACCACGTCGGCGGCGGCCGAGGCATGCTGATCAGCGGTCAGCGCGGCCAGCACGCCCCAGGCCAGGCTGAGCAGGACCAGGACGGCGAGCAGCAGCCGGAGCCGGGCCGGGGTGGTCGCGGTGTCGAGGCGGGACCGCCACCAGGAGCGACGTGCCGCCGGCGCGGGGGGCCGCTGGCCGGGCGATACGCTGATGCTCGTTGTCATGAGCCGACCGCCAAAACCGCTCGTGCACCGGCATTCCGGTGCCTTCTGGATTAGTTAGTTAATACCAGAGGACGGGCAGTGGGCGGGATAGGCGCAGGCAGGCCGACCGATTCCCGGTCGGCGCAGAGGTAACGGTCGACGGCCGCGGCGGCGCTGCGCCCCTCGGCGATGGCCCAGACGATCAGCGACTGGCCGCGGCCCATGTCCCCGGCCGCGAAAACGCCTGGCACCGAGGTCGCGTACGAGCCGTCGCGGGCGACGTTACCCCGCTGGTCGAACTCGACGCCGAGGTCGGCGAGCAACCCGGGCCGTTCGGCCCCGGTAAAGCCCATGGCCAGCAGCACCAGGTCACAGGGCAGCTCGCGCTCGGTGCCAGGCACCGGGTCGAACCCGGCCGCGTCGGCCAGCCGCAGCGCCCGCACCCGGCCGGTGGAATCGCCGAGGAACTCCAGCGTGGTCACCGCGTAGGTGCGCTCGCCGCCTTCCTCGTGCGCGCTCGAGACCCGGTAGATCATCGGGTAGGTGGGCCACGGCTGCTTGCCGGGCCTGGTCGCCGGCGGCCGGGGCAGGATCTCGAGCTGGGTCACCGAGGCGGCGCCCTGCCGGTGTGTGGTGCCCAGGCAGTCCGCGCCGGTGTCGCCGCCGCCGATGATGACCACGTGCCGCCCGCGGGCACTGATGGCCGGGTCGGCCGGGTCAGTCGGGTTGGCTGCTACGGCGCGGTTCGAGAGCGGCAGGTACTCCATGGCCTGGTAGATGCCGTCCAGCTCACGCCCTGCCAGCGGCAGGTCGCGTGCCACCCGGGCGCCGCCGCACAGCACGATCGCGTCGTAGGCCGAACGCAGTGCGTCCGCCGTGATGCCGGTGCCGGCCTCGACGCCGCAGCGGAACTCGGTGCCCTCGGCCTGCATCTGGCCGAGCCGCCGATCCAGGTGCCGCTTTTCCATCTTGAACTCGGGGATGCCGTACCGCAGCAACCCGCCGGGCGCGTCGTCGCGCTCGAAGACGGTCACCGCGTGCCCGGCCCTGGTCAGCTGCTGGGCCGCCGCGAGCCCGGCCGGGCCCGAGCCGATCACGGCGGCCCGACGGCCGGACAGGGACGCAGGGGGCTGCGGCACCACCCAGCCGGACGCGAACGCCCGGTCGATGATCTCCACCTCGACCTGCTTGATCGTGACGGGGTCGGCGTTGATCCCGAGCACACAGGCGGCTTCACACGGCGCCGGGCAAAGCCGCCCGGTGAACTCGGGGAAGTTGTTGGTCGCGTGCAGCCGGTCGGCGGCGTCCTGCCAGTCGTGCCGCCAGAACCAGGTCGTTCCACTCCGGGATCAGGTTGCCCAGCGGGCAGCCGTGGTGGCAGAACGGGATGCCGCAGTCCATGCACCGGCCTGCCTGCCGCTCCAGGCGGCCGGCCGGGAACGGCTCGTACACCTCGCGCCAGTCCCGCAGCCGCAGGTCGACCGGGCGCCGGACCGGGGTCTCGCGGGGCGTGGACAGGAAACCCTTCGGGTCAGCCATAACCGTCCCCTCACCCGTGCGCCGCGGTCATGACGGCCTCGTCGACGTCGCGGCCCTCGCGCTCGGCCGCCGACGCGGCGGTCAGCACCCGCTTGTAGTCCTTGGGCATGACCTTGGTGAACCGGCCGGGATCCCAGTCCGCGAGCAGCCTGGCCGCGACGGCGGAGCCGGTCTCGGCGTGGTGGCGTTCGACCACCTCGCGCAGGAACTTGGCATCCTCCTGCGGATCCACCTGGTCCAGGTCGACCATCTCCATGTTCACCCGGATCTCGGGCAGGTCAAGCGCGTAGGCGATGCCGCCGGACATGCCCGCCGCGAAGTTCCTGCCGACCGGGCCGAGGATCACCACCCGGCCGCCGGTCATGTACTCGCAGCCGTGGTCGCCGGTGCCCTCGGCGACCGCGAGCGCGCCGGAGTTCCGCACGCAGAACCGCTCGCCCACCAGGCCGCGCAGGAAGATCTCGCCGCCGGTGGCACCGTAGCCGATCACGTTGCCCGCGATGACCTGCTCCTCGGCGGCGAAGGCGGCCTCCGCAGGCGGCCTGACGATGAGCCGCCCGCCGGACAGCCCCTTGCCCAGGTAGTCGTTGGCGTCCCCGTCGAGGCGCAGCGTGACGCCGCGCGGCAGGAAGGCGCCGAACGACTGCCCGGCCGAGCCGCGGAACGAGATGTCGATCGTGTTCTCGGGCAGCCCTTCGCCGCCCCAGCGCCTGGTCACCTCGTAGCCGAGCATGGTGCCCACGGTCCGGTTGACGTTCCTGATCGGCAGGTCGAGCCGGACCGGGCGGCCCTCCTCAAGGGCGCCCTCGGCGAGCTGGATGAGCGTGTTGTCCAGCGCCTTGTCCAGGCCGTGGTCCTGGCGGGTGACACAGCTCAGCGCGGCCCCCTCGGGCAGCGGCGGCGCGTAGAGGATCGGAGACAGATCCAGCCCGGAGGCCTTCCAGTGCTCCACCGCCAGCGCGGCGTCGAGCAGGTCCACCCGGCCGATGATCTCCTCCAGGCGGCGGAACCCGAGCCGGGCCAGGTACTCCCGGACCTCCTCGGCGATGAACTCGAAGAAGTTCACCACGAACTCGGGCCGGCCGGTGAACCGGGCCCGCAGCTCGGGGTTCTGGGTGGCCACCCCGACCGGGCAGGTGTCCAGGTGGCAGACCCGCATCATTACGCAGCCCGACACGACAAGCGGCGCGCTGGCGAAACCGAACTCCTCCGCGCCGAGCAGCGCGGCGATGATCACGTCCCGGCCGGTCTTGAGCTGGCCGTCGGCCTGCACCACGATCCGGTCCCGCAGCTTGTTGCGCAGCAGCGTCTGCTGGGTCTCGGCCAGGCCGAGCTCCCACGGCGCGCCCGCGTGCTTGAGCGAGGTCAGCGGGGCCGCGCCGGTGCCGCCGTCGTGCCCGCTGATCAGCACCACGTCGGCGTGCGCCTTGGACACCCCGGCCGCCACCGTGCCCACCCCGACCTCGGATACCAGCTTGACGTGCACCCGGGCCGCCGGGTTGGCGTTCTTCAGGTCGTGGATCAGCTGTTTGAGGTCCTCGATCGAGTAGATGTCGTGGTGCGGCGGCGGCGAGATCAGGCCGACGCCGGGGGTGGAGTACCGCGTCTTGGCGATCCACGGGTACACCTTGTTCCCTGGCAGCTGGCCGCCCTCCCCCGGCTTGGCCCCCTGCGCCATCTTGATCTGCAGGTCGTCGGCGTTGACCAGGTACTCGCTGGTGACGCCGAAGCGCCCGCTGGCGACCTGCTTGACCGCGGAGCGGCGCAGGTCGCCGTTGGCGTCCGGGATGAACCGGTCCGGGTCCTCGCCGCCCTCGCCCGTATTCGACCGGCCGCCCAGCCGGTTCATCGCGATCGCGAGGGTCTGGTGGGCCTCGGCCGAGATGGAGCCGTAGGACATGGCTCCGGTGGCGAACCGCCGCACGATGCTGGAGATCGATTCCACGTCATCGACCCGAACGGGCTGAGGGGCTTCGTCCCGGTGAGGTGCGTCGGTTCCGTCGTCGACGCCCCGGATGCGGAGCAGCCCGCGCAGCGTCATCAGCCGTCGCGACTGGTCGTCGACCAGCGTGGTGTACTCCTTGAAGACCTCATACCGGCCGCTGCGGGTGGCGTGCTGCAGCTTGAAGACCGTCTCCGGGCCGAACAGGTGCGGCTCACCGTCGCGCCGCCACTGGTACTCACCACCGCCATCCAGGCGGCGATAGGCCATTCCCGCCCCCGGGGAGATGGCATAGCCGACCCGTCGGCGGATCTCCTCGGCGAGCTCATCAAAGCCCACGCCGGACAGACGCGAGGTCGTGTCCGTGAAGCAGTCCTCGACCACCTCGGGGCCCAGGCCGATGGCCTCGAAGATCTGCGCGCCGGTGTAGGAGGCCACGGTGGACACGCCCATCTTGGACATGATCTTCAGCAGCCCCTTGCCGAGGGCCTTGAGCAGGTTGGCCTCGGCCTTCATCTCGGTGATCCCGGTCAGGACGCCCCGGCGGACTAGGTCCCTCACGGTGGCGATGGCCAGGTAGGGGTTGACGGCGGCGGCGCCGTACCCGATGAGCAACGCCACGTGATGGCACTCGCGGACATCAGCGGCCTCGACGATCAGGCCCACCCGGGTCCGTGATTTCTCCCGGATCAGGTGGTGGTGCACCGCTCCGGTCAGCAGCAGCGAGGGGATCGGGACCAGCGACTTGGAGGTACTCATCCGGTCGGAGAGGATGATGAGGCGGGCGCCTGAGGCGATCGCCGCGGAGACGTCGGCGCAGATCTCGGCCAGTCGGGCGCGCAGGCCCTCGCCGCCGCCGCGCGGGTCGTAGCGGCCGTCGACCACGTGTGAGGCGAGGCCGGGCAGGCTGCCGTCGGCGTTGATGCCCGCGATCTTCGCCAGGTCGTTGTCGCTGATCACCGGGTAGGGCAGCACGATCTGGCGGCAGGACGCCGGGATCGGCTCGAGCAGGTTCTGCTCCGGCCCGGTGATCGTGCCGAGCGAGGTGACGAGTTCCTCCCTGATCGCGTCGAGCGGCGGGTTGGTCACCTGGGCGAACAGCTGGGCGAAGTAGTCGAACACCAGCCGTGGCCGGCGGGAGAGCACCGCCACTGGCGTGTCCGTCCCCATCGACCCGATCGGCTCCGTGCCGGACCGGGCCATCGGGGTCAGGATGACCCGCAGTTCCTCCTCGGTGTACCCGTGTATCCGCTGCCGCGTCAGCAGGTCCTCACCGTCGTGGTCCGCCACCCCGTCGGGGCGGTCGGGCAGGTCGTCCAGGTGGATGAGGCCGGCGTGCAGCCAGTCCTCGTAGGGGTTCTCGGCGGCGAGGGCCGCCTTGACCTCCTCGTCTTCGACGATGCGGCCGGCCACCGTGTCGGCCAGGAAGACCCGGCCGGGCTGGAGCCGGCCCTTCCTGATCACCGTGGCGGGATCGACGTCGAGCACGCCGACCTCGCTGGCCAGTACGACCAGGCCGTCGCTGGTCACCCAGTACCGGCCGGGCCGCAGGCCGTTGCGGTCGAGCACCGCGCCGATCACCGAGCCGTCGGTGAACGCGATCAGCGCCGGGCCGTCCCACGGTTCCATCAGCGCGGCGTGAAACTGGTAGAAGGCGCGCCGCTCCGGCGTCATCTCCTCGTGGTTCTCCCACGGCTCAGGGATCATCATCAGCACCGCGTGCGGCAGCGACCGGCCGCCCATGTGCAGCAGCTCGAGGCACTCGTCGAAGCTGGCGGAGTCGCTGCCGTCGGCGTTGAGCACCGGGAAGAGCCGCTCGATCCCGCGGCCGTCCCTGGAGTCCGGGATGAGGTCGCTGGCCAGCATCGCCTCCCGCGCCCGCATCCAGTTGCGGTTCCCCCGGACGGTGTTGATCTCGCCGTTGTGCGCCACGTACCGGTAGGGGTGGGCCAGCGGCCAGGACGGGAAGGTGTTGGTGGAGAACCTGGAGTGCACCAGCGCGAGCGCCGAGCCGTACCTCGGGTCGGACAGGTCCGGGTAGAACGGCCCGAGTTGCGGCGCGGACAGCATCCCCTTGTACACGATGGTCCGGGCGGACAGGCTGGCGAAGTACACCCCGGCCTCGTGTTCGGCGCGCTTGCGCAGGCAGAACGCCATCCGCTCGAGCTCAAGGCCGCGCTGGCCCTCGGCGCCGGCGACGAACATCTGCAGCACGTCGGGCAGCACCGCCCGCGCGCCGTCGCCGCAGGCGGTGATGTCGAACGGGACCTCGCGCCAGCCGAGGATGGTCAGCCCTTCCGCCGCGGCGAGCCGGGCCAGGGCGGGTGTCACCAGGTGCCGTTCGGCGGAGAAGAAGGCCATGCCCGCGGCGTAGGCGCCGATTTCGGGCAGCTCGAAACCGCACGACGCGCGGAAGAACTCGTCGGGGATCTGGGTCAGGATCCCCGCCCCGTCCCCGGTCCCCGGGTCGCCGCCCTGGGCGCCCCGATGTTCGAGGTTGCACAGTACCCGCAGTGCCCTGGCCACTACATCGTGACCGCCGCGCCCGGACAGGTCCGCGACGAAACCGACGCCACAGGCGTCATGCTCGAATCGGGGGTCGTAAAGGCCAGCAGCCGCCATGCGCTCTCCCGTCGCCTCTCGAAAACGCCACATCAGTGCGCTGGGGACGACACTGGCCCTGTTACACAGACATTACATCACCGGAAGAATCCTCTACCAGGGCTCGCCTGGGGTATGCGCGAGCCGGCGGTTTGCGCCCGGGTCTGGTCAGGTACATTCCCAGCACAGCTAGGACGAAAACAGCGATGTCGCCGAGCGCACCGTAGCGCATCCCGAGGGCATGCGGCAACGGGCCGACCCGCAACGACTCCACCCAGAAGCCGCCGACCGCGTACCCCGCCGCGCACAGCATGAACGTCCGCTCGCCGCTGAGGGCGAACCGGCCGGCCGCCCAGATCACCGCGAAGCCCAGCGCGGCCTCCCACAGCGACTGGTACAAGAAGGCGGGCTGGAAGGTGGCGTAGTTCTCATAACCGGACACGCGGTGCTCGGGCGAGATACGCACCGCCCACCACCACGTCGAGGGACGGCCGTAGAACTGCTGCGCCCACCAGTTGCCCAGGCCGCCGACGGCCAGCCCGAACGCGACCGCGGGCGCGGCCGCGCCCGCGACTGGTCCCAGTTGCACCCGGGCCCGGCGGCAGGCGATCCACGCGCCGGCCGTGCCGAGGGCTACCGCGCCGGGCACGCCGATGGCCGCGACCCCCACCGTGGCGGCATGCCACAGCTGGTACGGATGGCGGAAGTCGTGCCTGGTATCCAGGAGGACGGCGCGCGCCGCCGCGTCGGCCAGGCCGAACGGGATGGCCCAGGCGGCCACGTCGAGGATGACCCCGGGCCGTGCCACCCCCCGGCCGCCGGAGCGCCGGTACCGGCGGCTGGCCACCGCGACCGCGACGATGATCCCGGCGATGACGCACAGCGCGTAGGCCCGAATCGTCAGCGCCCCGAAGAGTCCCAGCCGCCAGGCGGCGTGGCCGGGGCTCGGGATCGACGCGAGCGGCATCTTGCGAGATTACTCGCTCTGTCCCTGGGACAGCTAAGCAGGCACTCTCCTGCGGACTGCCGCGGAAAGCTCGGTGGTTAGCTCCCGGACGGCGGCTATTCCCTCTTCACCTAGGCGGCGGACGAAGGCAGAACCGACGATCACGCCGTCGGCGAACGCCGCCACCTCAGCCGCCTGGGCGCCGTTGCTGACGCCGAGGCCGACCGCCACCGGCAGGTCGGTGTGCTGGCGGATCCGCTCGACCAGGCCGCTCGCGTCGCCGCTGACCGCATCCCTGGTGCCCGTGATGCCCATCAGCGAGGCGGCGTAGACGAAGCCGCGGCAGGCTCCGGCGACCATAGCCAGCCGCTCGCCGGTCGAACTCGGCGCGACCAGGAACACCCGGTCCAGGCCGCGGGAGTCCGAGGCCTCCAGCCAGAGGCCCGCTTCCTCCGGGGGGAGGTCGGGGGTGATCAGCCCCGAGCCGCCCGCCGCGGCCAGGTCCCGGGCGAAGGCGCGCACGCCGTACCGGTCGACCGGGTTCCAGTAGGTCATGACCAGGACGGGAACGCCGGCCGCCGCGACCGCCTCGACGGTAAGGAACACGTCGGCGACCCGGGTCCCGGCGGCCAGCGCGCGCTGCACCGCCTCGGCGATCACCGGCCCGTCCATCAGCGGGTCGGAGTAGGGCAGGCCCACTTCGATGATGTCGGCCCCGGCCTGGGCCATGGCCCGGGCGGCCGCGATGGCGCCGTCCACGGTGGGGAACCCGGCAGGCAGGTAGCCGACCAGGGCCGCGCGGTTGTCGGCGCTCGCCTTGCCGAAGGCCTCGGTGACGGCGCTCATGATGTGCCGTTCAAACGCCGAACCATTTCGAGGCGGTGTCCACGTCCTTGTCGCCGCGGCCGGAGAGGTTGACCACGATCAGACCGCCGGGGCCGAGTTCGCGGCCGACGTCGAGCGCGCCGGCCAGCGCGTGCGCGGACTCGATGGCTGGGATGATGCCCTCGGTCCGGCACAGCACGGAGAACGCGCTCATCGCCTCGGCGTCGGTGACGGCGCGGTAGCTGGCCCGGCCGGTTTCCATCAGCCAGACATGCTCAGGGCCGACTCCCGGGTAGTCAAGGCCGGCCGAGATGGAGTGGGTGGCGAGGGTCTGGCCCTCGTCGTCCTGCAGCACGAAGGTCCGCATGCCGTGCAGTACGCCTTGCGACCCGCCGGTGAGCGTGGCCGCATGGTGGCCGGGGCCCGGGCCGTCGCCGCCTGCCTCACAGCCGATGAGGCGGACAGAGGCGTCGGGGACGAAAGCATGAAAGATGCCGATGGCGTTGGAGCCGCCGCCGACGCAGGCGATCACCGCGTCCGGCAGCCGGCCGGTGGTCTCGAGCACCTGCTCGCGGGCCTCCAGGCCGATCACCCGCTGGAAGTCCCTGACCATCATCGGGAACGGGTGCGGGCCGCCGACCGAGCCGATGCAGTAGTGGGTGTGGCCGACCGACCGCACCCAGTCGCGGAAGGCCTCGTTCATAGCGTCCTTGAGCGTGCGGGTGCCGGTCGTGACCGGGATGACCTCGGCGCCCAGCATCCGCATGCGGGAGACGTTCAGCGCCTGCCTGCGGGTGTCCTCCTCACCCATGTAGACGGCGCAGTCCAGGCCGAGCAGCGCGCACGCGGTCGCGGTGGCCACACCGTGCTGGCCGGCCCCGGTCTCCGCGATCACCCGGGTCTTGCCCATCCGCCTGGCCAGCAGCACCTGGCCGAGCACGTTATTGATCTTGTGCGACCCGGTGTGGGTGAGATCCTCGCGCTTGAGCAGCACCGTGCAGCCGCCCGCCTGCTCGCCGAACCGGCTGGCCTCGGTGAGCAGCGTCGGCCGGCCCGCGTAGCCGCGCAGCAGCCCGTCAAGCTCGGCCCGGAAGACCGGGTCACGGCGCGCCTGCTCGTAGGCGATGGCCAGTTCGTCCAGCGCCGCCATCAGCGCCTCGGGGGCGAACCTCCCGCCGTAGGCGACGCCGGGAGTCTCGCTGGCCCCGCCCTCCTCGGCGACCCCGACCGCGCCGACCACGAAGTGGCCGGACACGTCGGGCACCGGGGCGATGTCGGGCTCGGCGGCCGGTGCCTGCTGGAACTGAGCCTGCTGGCTGAAATGGGCATCCTGGGCGGTGGTTGTCAACCGCGTTCTCCTCGCAGTGCGGGGTGCGAGCCCGCGGTCACCAGGTCGGCCACGGCGCAGCGCGGGTCCTTCTCGGTGACCAGGCTCTCGCCGACCAGTACGGCGTCGGCGCCGGACGCGGCGTAGGCGAGCAGGTCGCGCGGGCCGCGGACGCCGGACTCGGCCACCTTGACGATCCCGTCCGGGATCCGGCCGGCGATCCGGCCGAAGATACCGCGGTCCACCTTGAGCGTGGCCAGGTTACGCGCGTTGACGCCGATGACGGTGGCGCCGGCGTCGAGCGCCCGGTCGAGTTCGGGCTCGGCGTGGACCTCCACCAGCGGCAGCAGGCCGATCGAGACGGCCCGCTCGACCAGGGAGACCAGCGCGCTCTGCTCGAGCGCGGCCACGATCAGCAGCACCACGTCGGCACCGTGCGCGCGCGCCTCCCACAGCTGGTAGGAGCTGACCACGAAGTCCTTGCGCAGCACCGGCACCTGCACGGCCCGGCGTACCGCGTCCAGGTCCTCCAGGCTGCCGCCGAAGCGCCGCGCCTCGGTCAGCACGCTGATCACCTTGGCACCGCCGGCCTCGTAGTCCGCGGCCAGCCCGGCCGGGTCGGTGATGGCCGCCATCTGGCCCCGTGACGGGCTGGCCCGTTTGACCTCGGCGATAACGCTGACGCCTTCCGCCTTCAGCGCGGCCATCGCGTCCCGGGGTGACGGCGCCTGCCGCGCCATCTCCTTCAGGTGGTCAAAAGAGACGCGCTGCTGCCGTTCGGCGAGATCGGCACGCACGCCGTCTAGGATCTCGTCGAGCACACTCACGCGGTTCGCTCGTCCCCTCACATCGGTACTGTTGCGCCACCGATCGTAGCCCGGCCACCCAGGTGCCCCCGTGACTGCCCCCCTGAAATCGCGCCGGTGCCATCTTGGTCACGGATCGAACGCGTAGCCGGCGCCGCGGACCGTCCTGATCATGGCGACCGACCCGATCTTGGCCCTGAGCTGGGAGATGTACACGTCCGCGGCCCGGTCGGCGGCGGCTGGATGACCGGCGGCGGCAAGCAGCCGGCGGCGGGACAGGACGCGCCCCGGATGGTCAAGCAGGGCCGCCAGGACCGCGAACTCGGTCGCGGTCAGCTGCACCGGCTGGCCGCCCGCCACCGCGGTCCTGACCCACAAGGTCCGGCCGTCGAGCCAGAACCCGCCGGCCGCCCGCCCGCCCGGCCCGGCTCCGGCCGGCCCGGCCGGTTCTGCGCCCTGGGCCGGCGACGGCGCGGGCGCGGCCAGCACGTCGCGGACCAGGGCGACCAGCTGGCGGGGGCCGAACGGCCGGGCCAGCCATCGTCGCGGACCGGTCGTCCCGCCGCTGCGGGCCAGGCCGCGCGGCCGGGGCCCCGTGGGCCGGCCACCAGGAAGATGACCGGGGTTCGCAGCGCGCGGCGGATACGCCTGGGGTCAAGGCCCGGCATGGTCAGGTCGAGCACGGCCGCGGTGTCCGGGCCACCGGTCAGTTCGGCCAGCGCCTGCTCCGGGGTGGTCACCAGGCGGACCCGCAGCCCGTCCCGGCGCAGGTAACGAGCCGACATCTCGGCGACCTCGGGCTCATGTTCCGCCAGCAGGACCGAGAGGGGCTCGGGCTCTACTTTCTCCCCCAAGCCCACCCCACTTTCTCCCCCAAGCCCACCCTAGGGGCGCGTCCCGCCATCGACCGTCGGGTCGGCGTCGCGGCTCAGCGACTCCCACATGGTCTCGGTGTCAGCCCGGGCCGCCCCTGGATGCTGGGGACGCTCGAACCGGGACGACATGACCGGCCAGCGCGCCCCGCGCCAGACGGTGGCCAGGCCGGCCAGCAGGATCACGACCGCGCCTGCGACGGCGGCCGCGCGCCAAGGCGCTCCGGCCAGGACCACCCGCCCCGCTCCCGAGATGACGATCCCGTGCACGGCACCCCCCGAGGACGCGCCGCTTGTCGTGGAGCCGCCCAGGGGGCCGTCCAGGGCACTGGCCCGCGCCGCGGCGAGCACGGTCGCGGTCCGCACGCTGGCCGAGGCGGCCGCCGCCGCGGCCGCGCCGAGGACGGCCAGCAGGGCGCCGACGGCGCGCCTGGCCGCCGACCTGGTGGCGATCACCGCCGCCAGGCAGGCCAGCGCGGCCAGCGCGAGCGCGCCAGCCAGCGGGGCGAGTTGCTGTCCGGTGACGGAGATGTTCTGCGCGGGCAGCGGCCGCGGCGGGGTGAAGATGGCCTGCGCCCAGGCCTGGCGGACGGCGAGCACGACCAGCCCGGCCCCGGCCGCTCCGGCCAGCAGCACCAGCACGAACTCCCTGCGCATCACGGGCATCTCAGGGCGCCGCCGGGGCTGCGTCCCCGGTCACCGCCTGGAGCACGCCAGCCTCGAAACAGGTCCGGTCGCCGGTGTGGCAGGCCGCGCCGACCTGGTCGACCTTGACCACCAGGGCGTCGCCGTCGCAGTCGAGCGCCACCGACTTCACCCACTGGTAGTGCCCGGACGTGTCACCCTTGACCCAGTACTCCTGACGGCTGCGCGACCAGTAGGTACACCGGCCCGTGGTGAGGGTACGATGCAGCGCCTCGTCGTCCATCCAGCCGAGCATCAGCACCTCGCCGGTATCGTACTGCTGGGCAACGGCCGCGACCAGGCCGGACGCATCCCGCTTCAGCCGTGCCGCGATGGCAGGGTCAAGCATCGTTCCCTCTTTCCTCGGGGGTCCGGGGGTCGCCCCGGGCTCGCACAGCGCCGAGACTTCAGTCAGGGTAGCAATGCCGCCTACGATCAGGCAGGTGAGCTACTCCCGGCAAGAGCGTCTCGCGCTGTGCGCGCTGCTTGACACGACCGGCCCGGACGCGCCGACGCTGTGCGAAGGCTGGACCACTGGCGACCTCGCCGCGCACTTGGTGCTGCGCGAGCGCCGCCCGGACGCGGCGGCCGGCGTGATCGGCGGCCCGCTGGCGCGGTACACGGCCCGCGTGCAGCAACGGATCAGGGCGCGGACGCCGTTCCCCGACCTGGTGCGGATCATCAGGTCGGGCCCGCCCCGGCTGTCGGTGATGGCGCTGCCTGGCGTGGACGAGCGCGCTAACGCGGTGGAGTTCTTCGTGCACCACGAGGACGTGCGCCGCGCCGCGCCCGGCTGGGAGCCGAGGACGCTCCGCGACGGCGAATCAGACATGCTCTGGCAGCGGCTGCGGATGGCGCGGTTCATGCTCCGCAAGGCGCCGGTCGGCGTCGAGCTGGCCAGGGACGACATCGAGAGCGGCGAGATGAGCGCGGACGGCCCCGCCTACCGCATCACGGCGAAGAACGCGACCCCCGCGGTTACCGTGATCGGCAGCCCGGCCGAGCTCACCATGTGGGTGATGGGCCGCCGGACCGCGGCGCGGGTCCGGATGGACGGAACCCAGGCGGCGGTGACCAAACTCGCCGAGGTATAGCGAGCTATAGCGAGGTATACGGGCGAACTGGTAGCGGCTAGCTGCCCATCTCGCGCTTGAGCCGGGCCAGTTCGTCGTCCACGTCCTGGGTGGCCGGACGGGACTTCGGCGGGTAGGGAGTGGAGACGGGCTCGACATCGGCCCGCGGCAGCGGCCGCTGGTACTGCCGATCGTCGGGCTCGCGGACCTCGCGCTCGGTCTTCTTGCCCGATACCTGCCGCTTGGAACTGGCCACCTTGATAGCTACCGCGATCGCGCCGACCACGAGGGCGGCGAGCACCAGGTAGGTCACGGTGTGAATGATGAAGCCGATCACCGAGCCGACGACCAGGAACGCGATCAGTATGCCGGCCCCGATGGCGGCGAGCTTGAACCAGCGCATCCGCCACATCCTCTCTCGACAGGAATCTGTCCCCTCTCGCGATATTACCTGACTGGCCCGTCCCGCAGACCGCCTGGCGCGGCAATCAGGCAGATCATTCATTACGCTAATGCCATGCACGCACTCGGCATTGACATTGGCGGGACGGGGATCAAGGCAGCGCCCGTGGACGTGGCCACGGGCAAGCTGCTCGCCGAACGGCAGAAGATCGCCACGCCACGCCCGGCGCGGCCGGATGCGGTGGCCGACGTGGTGGAACAGCTCACCACCTCCTTCAGCTGGTCAGGACCGGTCGGCATCACCTTCCCCGGCGTGGTCACCGACGGCGTGACCAGGACCGCCGCCAACCTGGACCCGGCCTGGATCGGGATGGACGCGGGCGAACTGTTCAGCAAGGCCACGGGCGACCCGGTCCGGATACTGAACGACGCTGACGCGGCCGGCGTAGCCGAGATGACGTTCGGCGCGGGGGTCGGCGAGGCCGGCACCGTGCTGATGCTGACCTTCGGCACCGGGATCGGCAGCGCGCTGTTCACCCGGGGCGTGCTGGTGCCGAACACCGAGTTCGGGCACATCGAGATCCACGGGACCGACGCGGAGAAGCGCGTGTCCGAACACGCCAAGGAAACGCACGACCTGAGCTGGGGCAAGTGGGCCGGCCGGGTCGATGAGTACCTCCACCACATGGAGGCGCTGCTGTCGCCGCACCTCATCATCGTCGGCGGCGGCATCAGCAAGGAGGCGGACAAGTGGGTGCCGCGGCTGACCGGGATCCGGGCCCGCATCGTGCCCGCGGCGCTGCTCAACAACGCCGGCATCGTCGGCGCCGCGATGGCCACCCAAGGGGGGTCTGGGGGGATGGGTCCCCCCAGTCGCGGGGGGCTCCGGGCGGTCGTCCCCCCGGGCTAGCACCACTAGCGGACCGGATGGCCGGCACCCCGCAGGGCGCTCTTGACCTGGCCGATGCGCAGCGTGCCGAAATGGAACACGCTGGCGGCCAGCACCGCGTCCGCCCCCGCGTCCACGGCGGGCGCGAAGTGGGCCAGCGTGCCCGCGCCGCCGCTCGCGATCACCGGCACGGCCACCACGGCGCGCACCGCCCGGATCAGCTCCAGGTCGAAGCCGACGGTGGTGCCGTCCGCGTCCATCGAGTTCAGCAGGATCTCGCCCGCGCCGAGCTCGGTGGCCCGCCGGGCCCAGTCCACCGCGTCGAGCCCGGTGCCGACCCGGCCGCCATGCGTGGTCACCTCGAAATACCCCCCCGACCGCCGCGCGTCCACGGACAGGACGACACATTGTGACCCAAACCGTCTCGCGGCCTCGGCCAGCAGCTCAGGCCGGGCGATGGCGGCGGTGTTGAGCGAGACCTTGTCCGCCCCGGCACGCAGCAGCCGGTCCACGTCCGCCACGCTGCGCACGCCGCCGCCGACGGTCAGCGGGATGAACACCTGCTCGGCGGTGCGCCGCACCACCTCGTACATGGTGTCCCGGCCGCCGCTCGACGCGGTGATGTCCAGGAAGGTCAGCTCGTCGGCCCCTTCGGCATCATAGAAGGCGGCCAGCTCCACCGGATCGCCTGCGTCCCGCAGTTCGCGGAAGTTGACCCCCTTGACTACCCGGCCGCCGTCCACGTCCAGGCACGGGATGACCCGGACCGCGACGGTCATGTTTTCCCGCTCGCGGCCACCTCGGCGAGGGCTTCGGAGAGGGTGAACGCGCCCTCGTACAGGGCGGTGCCGACGATCGCGCCCTCCACGCCCAGCGGGACGAGCGACGCGATCGCGCGCAGGTCGGCCAGGCTGGACACTCCCCCGCTGGCCACCACCGGCGCGGACGTACGCGCGCAGACGTCGCGGAGCAGGGCCAGGTTGGGGCCGCGCAGCGTGCCGTCCTTGAGCACGTCGGTGACCACGTACCTGGCGCAACCCTCGGCGTTCAGCCGGTCGAGCGTCTGGTAGAGGTCCCCGCCCTCGGCCGTCCAGCCGCGGGCGGCCAGCCGGGTGCCGCGGACGTCGAGGCCGACCGCGATCCGCTCGCCGTGCCGCGCGATGACCGAACGCACCCAGTCCGGGTTCTCCAGCGCCGCGGTGCCGATGTTGACCCTGGCACAGCCGGTGCCGAGCGCGCGGGCCAGCGATTTGTCGTCCCTGATGCCGCCGGACATCTCGACGGCCACGTCGAGGATGCGCACCACGTCGGCGAGCAGGTCGGCGTTCGACCCGCGGCCGAACGCCGCGTCCAGGTCCACCAGGTGGATCCACGAGGCCCCGGCCCGCTGCCAGGCCAGCGCCGCTTCCATCGGGTCACCGTAGTGGCCGCCGCTGCCGGCCACGCCCTGGACGAGCTGGACCGCGTGTCCCTCGGTGACGTCGACGGCGGGCAGCAAGGTCAGCTCGCTCACTGTTCCTCCGCTCGCTTCCGGGGCGCCTTGAGGCGCCACCTTCCCTCGTCGCTCGTCCCTCGCTCCTCAGTCCAGGCGCCGCCGCGCCCCTCCAGCTCGCTCAAAGTGTCTCCAGCCAGTTGGCGAGCAGGGCGGCGCCGGCGTCGCCCGACTTCTCCGGGTGGAACTGGGTCGCGGCCAGCAGGCCCTGCTCTACTGCGGCGGCGAACGGCTCGCCGTGGTCGGCCCAGGTGATCATGGCACCCGTCGCGCCGAGCGCATGCGCGCCGGGGGCGCGCAGCGCGTAGGAGTGGACGAAGTAGAACCGCGTCCCCGGGGCGATCCCGGCGAACAGCACCGAGCCGGGGGGTGGCTCGACCGTGTTCCAGCCCATGTGCGGCAGCACCGCGGCGTCGAGCCGCTCCACCGTGCCCGGCCAGGCCCGGCAGCCGTCGGTCCACACCCCGTGCTCCAGGCCGGCCGCGAACAGCACCTGCATGCCCACGCAGATGCCGAGCACCGGGCGCCCGAGCTCGAGCCGCCGGGCGATCAGCTTGTCACCGCCGACCGCGCGCAGCCCCGCCATGCAGGCCGCGAAGGCGCCCACGCCGGGCACCACGAGCCCGTCGCATTCCAGTGCCGCGTCGGGGTCCGCGGTCACCTCGACCTGCGCGCCGACCCGGTCGAGCGCGCGCTGCGCCGAGCGCAGGTTCCCCGACCCGTAGTCGAGCACGACCACGCGGGGCGTCACGAGAGCACTCCTTTCGTGCTGGGGATGCCGCCGGCCCGGGGATCCGGCGCCGCCGCCGCGCGCAGCGCCCGGGCGACCGCCTTGAACTGGGCTTCGACGATGTGATGCGCGTTGCGGCCCTCGATCACCCGGACGTGCAGGCAGATCCCCGCGGCGAACGCCAGCGACTCGAAGACATGCCGGGTCAGCGTGGTGTCGTAGCTGCCGATCAGCGGGGCCATGCCGTCCGGCTCGTGGTGCACCACGTAGGGCCGGCCGGACAGGTCCACGGCGGCCTGCACCAGCGTCTCGTCCAGCGGGACGAGCGCGTTGCCGAACCGGGCGATGCCTGATTTGTCGCCCAGTGCTTCCTTCAGCGCCTGGCCGAGCGTGATGGCGGTGTCCTCCACGGTGTGATGCGAGTCGATCTCGACGTCGCCCTTGGCCCGCACGGTCAGGTCGAGGGAGCCGTGCTTGCCCAGCTGGGCCAGCATGTGGTCGAAGAACGGCACGCCGGTGCCGACCTCGACCACCCCGATGCCGTCCAGGTCGAGTTCCACCATGATCTGCGTCTCGTGGGTGAGCCGTTCCACCCGCGCCACTCGGCTCATCAGTCGAGCACCTCAGCTCAGCACCTCATCTAGGGCCGCGCGGAACGCCGCCATTTCCGCGGGCGTCCCGACCGTGACCCGCAGCCAGCGCGGCGGGCCGACCTCGCGGACGAGCACGCCGCGGTCCAGCAGTCCCTGCCAGACCGCGCGCCGCGAGTCGAACTCGCCGAACAGCACGAAGTTCGCATCCGAGTCCGCCACCGCGAGGCCCCGCTGCCTGAGCCAGGTGACGAGCCCATCCCGTTCGGCCCGAAGAGTCGTGACGGTGGCCAGCGGCTCGGCGGCCAGCGCGAGTGCGGCCCTCGCCACCGCCTGGGTGACGGCGGACAGGTGGTACGGGAGCCGGACAAGCAGCAGCTTCTCGATCACCTCGGGCGCGGCGGCCAGGTACCCGATCCTGGCGCCGGCCATGGCGAACGCCTTGGACATGGTTCGGGTGACCACCAGGTGCGGGTAGCGCGGCAGCAGCGTGAGCGCGCTCGGCGTGCCCGCGCGGGCGAACTCCGCGTACGCCTCGTCGACCACCACCAGGCCCGGCGCCGCCTCGCAGACCGCCTCGATCAGCGCCATCGGCGCCGCGGTGCCTGTCGGGTTGTTCGGCGAGGTCAGGAAGACCAGGGCCGGCCGGTGCTCGGTGATCACGCGGGCCGCCCGCTCGGGGTCGAGGCCGAAGTCCTCGTCGCGGTCCGCCGAGATCCAGCCGGTGCAGGTCACCCGGGCGATCAGCGAGTGCATGGAGTAACCCGGGTCGAAGCCGAGCGCCCGCCGTCCCGGCCCGCCGAAGGCTTGCAGCAACTGCTGGATGACCTCGTTGGAGCCGTTGGCCGCCCACACCTGGCGGCCGGTCAGGCCGTGCCCGAGGTAGTCGGCCAGGTCCTTGCGCAGCTCAACCGCGTCCCGGTCCGGGTACCTGTTCAGGGTGGCAGCCGCCTCGGCCACCGCGGCCGCGACCGCCTGCACCAGCCGGGGGCTCGGCGGGTAGGGGTTCTCGTTAGTGTTCAGCCGGACCGGGACGTCGATCTGCGGAGCGCCGTACGGCCGCAGGTCCGTCAGGTCATCCCGAACGGGCACGGACTGGGCACTGGTCACGGTTCACCAACCCGCACCCGCACGGCCTGGACGTGGGCGTCCAGGTCCTCGGCGCCGCCGAGCGCGTCGATCAGCGGCGCGGTGGCGGCCAGCGTCTCGCGGTCGCATTCCACCACGTTCACCAGGCGCAGGAACGGGAACACCGAAAGCCCGCTGGTGTGCCGCGCGGTCCCCCCGGTCGGCAGCACGTGGTTGGAGCCGGCCAGGTAGTCCCCGAGCGACACCGGCGAGTACGGGCCGGCGAAGACCGCGCCCGCGTTGGTGACCCGCGCGGCCAGCTTGGCCGCGTCCCTGGCCTGGATCTCCAGGTGCTCGGGCGCCCACGCGTCGCTCACCGCCAGGGCCGCGTCGAGGTCGTCCACGATCACGCAGGCCGACTGGCCACCCAGGGCCTTTGCTACCCGCTCGCGATGCCGGGCGGCGGGCACCTGCCTGGCCAGTTCGGCCTCGACGCTGTCGGCCAGGCCAGCGTCGGTCGTGACGAGCAGGCAGGCGGCGAGCTCGTCGTGCTCGGCCTGCGCGACCAGGTCCGCGGCGACGAAGCGGGGGTTCGCGGTGTCGTCGGCGATGATCGCCACCTCGGTGGGGCCGGCCTCGCCGTCGGTGCCGACCACTCCGCGCAGCACCCGTTTGGCCGCCGCCACGTAGACGTTGCCTGGCCCGGTGATGACGTCGGCCGCCGCGCAGTCCGACGTGCCGTAGGCGAACATCGCCAGCGCCTGCGCCCCGCCGGCCGCGTGCACCTCGCGCACGCCGAGGAGCGCGCACGCGGCGAGCACGCTCGGGTGCGGCAGCCCGCCGAGGCGGGCCTGCGGCGGTGACGTCACGGCGATCGCGTCGACGCCCGCGACCTGAGCCGGGACGATGTTCATGACGACCGAGGACGGGTAGGCCACCAGCCCGCCGGGGACGTACACCCCGGCCCGCCCGACCGGGACGAACCGGCCGGTGACGGTCAGCCCGCCGGTGACCCGGGTCGGGGTCTCGGCTGGCAGCTGCGCTTGGTGCACGCGCCTGGTGCGCCTTATGGCCTCTTCGAGGGCGGCCCGGACGTCCGGGCCGAGTCCGGCGAGCGCCTCGTCCAGGGCCTCTTGCGGCACCCGCGTGGTGGCCAGGTCGACGCCGTCGAAGCGGGCGGTGTACTCGCGGACGGCTTCGGCACCGCGGCGCTTGACGTCGTCGCAGACGGGCCTGACCTGCGCCACGGCCGCCTCGACATCGGTCGTGGCACGCGGCAGGACGCCGGTCAGGGCGGTTCGGCTCAGGCTGCCCGGGGCGTGGCCGCGCAGGTCGATACGGGAAATCACCTGCCTAGTCTACGGAGAGTACGCCTCGCCCATCTCCACATCGGGCCCCTCCGCTGACTCGGCCGGACGGCGGCCGCCATACTCGGCCAGCAGGATGATGACCGAGGTGAGCCCCGGCCAGAACGCCACCGCGCTCTTGGCCCCGAGCCCGAGCGACGCCTGGAAGAAGGTGCCGTTCCGGCTGACGGCGAGCAGGTGGTTGTAGGTCCCGAGCCCGATGTTCTCGCCGACCCAGAGCGTGAGCAGGGCGGCCGCCACGGCGCCGAGGACGAGCCCGGCCGCCGCGGGCCAGCCGGCCCGGCGGACCAGAAGGCGGTAGCCGACGACACCGGTGATCACCCCGCCGAGCGCCACGATCAGGCAGAACCAGGCGTCGGCGACGATGAACGCGTGACTCTCCGCGTTGACTAGCTGTGCCTCGCCGGGCCCTATCTCTTGCAGCAGCGCCCGCGGCGTCACGGCGGCCCAGATGATCCCGGCCACCGCGCCGAGCACCGCGCTGCCCGCCAGAGCCGCCACGAACGCGGCCAGTCGCCCCTTCGTGGGTCCTCCCTCGGTCTCGCTTTCTTCGCCTACATCGTCCGGGCACGATCGTACTCGTCAGGTCGTCTTCGGCTCGATGGCGTGTACCTCGGGCAGGATCGACGCGATGGCCTCGAAGGTGGCCTCGTCCCAGGACGAGCGGGGCGAGGCCAGCGCGTGGTCGATGCCGATCGCGGCCAGCTCGCGCAGGTGGGCGAGCAGCGCGGCCGCGCCCGCCTTCGGGTCCGCACCGAGGTCGAAGCTGCTGGTGGTGGTCTTCTCGATCGCGGCGAAATCGCGGCCGATCTGCTCGCAGTGACGGCGGAGCACGTTCAGCTTGTGCTCGAGGTTGTCGCGGAACTGCGAGTTCTGCACGTCGAACAGGTTGCAGGCGTCGGCGTACTGCGCCACCAGGCGCAGGGTCTTGCGCTCCCCGCTGCCGCCGATCAGGATCGGCGGGTGCGGTCGCTGCAGCGAGTTCGGCGAGTTCAGCGGTCTTACCAGGCGGTAGTGCCTGCCCTGGTACGGGCTCTCGTCGCCGCGCCACATCTGGTGCGCGATCTGCAGCACCTCCTCCAGGCGCTCGAAGCGCTCGGCCAGCGAGGGGAACGGGATGCCGAGGCCCTCGGCCTCGAACGCGGTGCCCGGCCCGGCGGGCGCGATGTTCCACGGCGCGCCCGCGCCGACGCCGAAGATCACCCGGCCGCCGGTCAATACGTCAAGCGACGTCACCGCCTTGACCAGGACACCGGGGTGGCGGTAGGCCACGGAGGTCACGAGCGTGCCGAGCCGGATCCTTCGCGTCAGGCCGCCCAGGAAGGCCAGCGTCGCGTACGCCTCGGGCATGGGCGAGGTCGGCGGCAGGCCGGACAGCCGGATCTGGAAGAAGTGGTCCATGACCCACAGGCTGTCCACGCCGGCCTCGTCCGCTGCGGTGGCGATCCTGGATACGGCCGGCCCGATCTCCTCCGCCGGCCAGGGGAATGTGGTGATGCCGATGCCGAGCTTCATGGCTGCCTCCTTGTCCCGAATGTCGTTAGCCGGACAATGACTTTACCATGAGCCGGCGAACGTACTCCAGGGCCGTACGCTGAGTTGGTCATGTCCGAGGAATTCACCGATGACCTGCCAGCGCCCGACTTCCAGACGGCGTTCTGGTCGGCGAAGCATGCGTTGTCGGTGGCGACGACGGCGGCCTTCTCCCGGCACGGCGTGCACGAGGGGCAGCAGTTCATCCTGCGCCGGCTGTGGGCCCAGGACGGGCTGACGCCGGGCGAGATCGCCCGGCGGCTGGGGCTGGCCACCCCCACGGTGACCAGGGCCGCCACCCGGATGGAGGCAGCCGGCCTGCTGCGCCGCGAGCCGTACCCAGGTGATCGCCGGCTGGTCCGGCTGGTGCTCACCGAGCGGGGGCGCTCCCTGGAGGGCGTGATCGCGGCCGAGACGGACGAGGTCACCGAGCGGGCGCTGGCGACGTTCGGGGCTGGCGAACGCGAGAAGGTCATTCAGGCGCTGACTGCCATCAGGCGCAATCTCACCGGCGGCTGATCGCCTCCGTTAATCCCGCTGTCCCGGAGAGTCAGGGTTACTTGCCTGTTTAGGCCGGCTTATCGAGGGGAGTCGGGATGCCGTTCCGACACCTCACGGAGGTCACTATGTCAACCGGAGCAATAATAGGCATCGTCATCGTCGTCATCGTCGTGGTGGCCGCAGTCATGGTGGCCGCGGCCGAGATGCGGCGGGCCCGGCTGCGGCGCCAGTTCGGCCCGGAGTACGACCGCCTGGTTCAGCAGTTGGGCAGCAGGAAGAAGGCCGACGCCGAGTTGGCCGCCCGGCAGCGGCGCGTCGAGGCGCTGCGAATTCACGAGCTTTCGCCCGAGCAGCAAGCCAGCTACAGCGGCGACTGGACCGTGGTCCAGGAGCGGTTCGTCGACGCCCCGGCCGAGGCGGTCGCCGCCGCGGGCACGCTGATCTGGGATGTCATGCGAGACCGCGGATACCCCGCCGACGACAGGAACGCCAGCCTGGACGCCCTGTCCGTCTACCACGCCGGCTCGCTCGAGGGCTACCGGCAGACGCTAGGCCTGCGGACCGAATCCGCGACCACTGAGCAGCTCAGGGAAGCGATGATTCGCTACCGCGCGCTGTTCGAGGACCTGACCGGCCTTCGGGAAGGCCACGGCCAGCCTAAGGGCGACCGTGTCGCCGGGATCCGTGACCGCGCCGCCGACAACCGCGATCGTGCGGCGCTTGACAGCGACCTGGCCGGGGAGAATGCCAACCGGACCGCAGACACGCCCCGGTAGAGCACAGCCACGGGCCAGCTTGCTTATCGCAGACATATTCGATTATATCACTACACGGAGGGAGGTAGCGGCGTTTCCTCCCCGGCCTGAAGGCCGGGGTCGGACGCCGCGATCCTTATGACACAGGATCAGTACGGCCAGACGAGGGAGCCCGGCTACGTCGTCCGTGGCGGCGCTATCCCCGAAGACGAGAACGAAGGCTACCCCACCGGGCAGGCCAAGCCGAAGACCGCCTTCCAGAAGGTGGCCTCGGCTCTGCGTGGCAGCGGCTCGGAGCAGGACGAACAGGATCAGACGGCTCGGCGGCCTGGCGATTACTGGGACGAGCCCGCTGCGTCTGCTGCCAGCCGGGACGAGGCGGTCGCCGGGACCAACCCGGACGTTCCGTTTCACCAGACGGGCACGGACCCGCTGACCCGCCAGGACCAGATGACCGGGCAGGCCGACCCAGACGCCGTGGATCACCCGGCGACTCAGCCGGACATGTTCGGCACCACCACGCACGCGGGCAACGGGGCCACGTCAGCGCCTCAGGCCGACGAGGCCACCATCCCAGACGTCCCGGTCAGCGGCGTCCCGGCGACTGGCGTCCCCGCAAGTGGCGTCCCCGCAAGTGGCGTCCCCGCAAGTGGCGTCCCCGCAAGTGGCGTCCCCGCAAGTGGCGTCCCCGCGAGTGGCGTCCCCGCGAGTGGCGTCCCCGCGACTGGCGTCCCGGCTGGTGAGGCGACGGGGATTGCGGGGCGGCACGCTGCTGCCGCCTCCGCCGGCACCGAGTCGCGGCCCGGCGAGGCGGCCGGGACGGTGAGTGACTTCAGCGATCTCGCCGATGGGAATCTGATCGCGGACGCGGCGGTGTACATCGAGCAATGGCAGCAGGTCCAGTTTAAGTTCGTGGACGACCCGCATGCCTCGGTGACCGAGGCCGCGGACATCATCGCCCAGGTCACCGCCAGGCTTGAGGCGGCCATCCAGGAACGGCAGCGCGCCATCCAGGAACGGCAGCGCGCCATCGCCGAGCAGCAGCGCTCACTGCGCGACCGGTGGGGTGAGGGCTCGAACGCCGACACCGAAGGGCTGCGCGAGACTCTGCGGATGTACCGCACCTTCCTGGACCAGCTCATCGGCCCCCGGGCCGGTTAACAAGCACGGTTAGCTAACGCAAGCCGGACCGAGTAGCTGCTTCAGGTCGCCGATCAAGGCGGGTGAGGTGGCTACTCGGAGCTTGTCATCGAGCCGGACCACCGTGGTGCGCTCGTGGCCGCGAAGCTTGAGGTGCACCTCGGTCGGGCCGGGGTGGGTGACCAGCACCTCCCGGAGCCGCTCCACCACCGGCGGCACGCACCGGGCCACCGGCATCGACACCACGAACGGGCCTGAGTCATCTAGGGACAGATCCGGGATGGTCAGGTCCATGGCGATCAGCTTGGGGGCGTCGTCCCGGCGGTCCACCTTGCCTTTCACGATCACCACCGCGTCCTCGGCGATCGAGGTGGCGTACAGCTGGTAGGTCTGCGGGAAGAACAGCACCTCGATGGCTCCGCCTAGGTCCTCGAGCGTGGCCGCGGCCCACTGGTTGCCCTGTTTGGTCACCTTTCGTTGCACCCCGGACAAGATGCCGCCGACCTTGACGATCTGCGCGTCTGACCGGTCGCCGCTACGCGGCCGCGGTTCGGTGTCGTCCGCCATCAGATCAGCGAGCGAGCAGTCGCTTTCCCTGGAGATGATGTGCTCGACGCCGAAAAGCGGGTGATCGGAGACGTAGAGCCCGAGCATCTCGCGCTCGAAGTTCAGCTGGGTGGGCTTGTCCCATTCCTCGACCGGGACCGGCACGTCGAAGACGGCTTCCGCCTCGGCATCTCCGCCGAACAGCGAGTCCTGCCCGATCGCCTCGTTCCGCTTGATATCGATCACGGCATCGACGGCCTGCTCGTGCACGAGTACCAGGCCCTTGCGCGGATCCTGGAACGAATCGAAGGCGCCGGCCTTGATCAGCGACTCGATCACCCGCTTGTTGCAGACCACCAGGGGAACCTTGCGCAGGAAGTCCGTGAAGCCGGTGAACTCGCCCTTGGACTTGCGGGCGGCGATGATCGCCTCCACCACGTTGCCGCCCACGTTGCGGATCGCCGCCAGGCCGAACCTGATGTCCCGCCCGACCGGCGCGAACGTTGCCACCGACTCGTTGACGTCGGGCGGCAGCACCTTGATGCCCATCCGCCGGCACTCGCTCAGGTAGAGCGCCGACTTGTCCTTGTCATCGGCGACGGAGGTGAGCAGCGCGGCCATGTACTCCGCGGGGTAGTTCGCTTTCAGGTAGGCGGTCCAGTACGACACCAGGCCGTACGCGGCTGAGTGCGCCTTGTTGAAGGCGTAGCCCGCGAACGGGACAAGGACGTCCCAGACGGCCTGGATCGCCTTGTCCGAGTAGCCACGTTCCCGGCAGCCCTGGTGGAACGGGACGAACTCCTTGTCCAGGATCTCCTTCTTCTTCTTGCCCATAGCCCGGCGGAGCAAGTCCGCCTGGCCGAGCGTGTACCCGGCCAGGATCTGGGCGGCCTTCTGCACCTGCTCCTGGTACACGATCAGGCCGTAGGTCGGCTCGAGCACCTCGCGCAGCGGCTCTTCGAGCTCCGGGTGGATAGGAGTGATCTCCTGCAGCGCGTTCTTGCGCAGCGCGTAGTTCGTGTGCGAGTTCACGCCCATCGGGCCCGGCCGGTACAGGGCGCCGACGGCGGAGATGTCCTCGAAGTTGTCCGGCTTCATCGCTCGCAGCAACGTGCGCATCGGCCCGCCGTCGAACTGGAATACGCCGAGCGTGTCACCGCGGGACAGTAGTTCATAGGTGGGCTTGTCGTCCAGCGGAAGGCTCAGCAGGTCGATCGAAATGCCCCGGTTCTTCTCGATCGCCGCGACCGCATCGGCCATGATCGTCAGGTTGCGCAGGCCGAGGAAGTCCATCTTCAGCAGCCCGAGGCCCTCGCAGGTCGGGTAGTCGAACTGCGTGATGACCGCCCCGTCGGCGGGCCTGGTCCAGACCGGAATGTGATCGGTCAGCGGCTCCGCCGACATGATCACCCCAGCCGCGTGCACGCCAGGCTGGCGGATCAGTCCCTCGATCCCCCGGGCGGTGTCTATGACCTGCTTGATCTCCGCTTCGGCCTCGTACAGCGAGCGGAGCTCGCCAGCCTCCTTGTACCGGGGGTGGGACTCGTCGAAGATCCCGGACAGCGGGATGTCCTTGCCCATCACGGCCGGGGGGAACGCCTTGGTGATCCGGTCGCCCAGCGCGTAGGGGAAGCCGAGCACCCGGCAGGAGTCCTTGATCGCGGCCTTGGCCTTGATCGTGCCGTAGGTGATGATCTGCGCGACCCGGTCCGAACCCCACTTCTGGGTCACGTACCTGATCACGTCGGCCCGGCCACGTTCGTCGAAGTCGATGTCGATATCGGGCATAGATACGCGCTCGGGATTGAGGAAGCGCTCGAAGATCAGGCCGTGGTCCAGCGGGTCCAGGTCGGTGATGCCCATCGCGTAGGCGACGATCGATCCTGCCGCGGAGCCGCGGCCCGGGCCCACCGCGACGCCGTTGTTCTTCGCCCACATGATGAAGTCGGCGACCACAAGGAAGTACGCGGGGAAGCCCATCTGGCAGATGATCTGGATCTCGTATTCGGCTTGGTTGCGTCGCTGCTCGTCATACCCGTTCGGGTAGCGGCGCTCCATGCCCTTCCACACCTCGGCACGGAACAGGTCGTCCTCGGACTCGAAGCCGTCCGGGATGGGGAACCTGGGCATCAGGTTGCGGAACTCGAACATGCCGCTGGCGTCGACCCGGTCGGCGATCAGCAACTGACTATTACGGCAGCCCTCCTGCCACATGTCACTGCGATCCAGGGCATACATCTCGGCGGCGGGCTTGATGTAGTAGCCCGTGCCCTCGAACCGGAACCTGTCCGCGTCGGCCAGGTTCTTGCCGGTCTGGATGCACAACAACATGTCGTGCGACTGGGCGTCCTGCTCGCGGGTGTAGTGCGAGTCGTTGGTGACCACCGGCGGGATGCCGAGCCTCTTGCCGATCTCGGTCAGGCCGTCGCGGACCCGGCGTTCTATGTCCAGGCCGTGTTCCATCAGCTCGAGGAAGTAGTTTTCCTTGCCGAAGATGTCCTGCCACTCGGCAGCCGACGCCAGCGCCTCGTCGAACTGGCCGAGGCGGAGCCTGGTCTGCAGTTCGCCCGACGGGCAGCCGGTGGTGGCTATCAGCCCGCCGGAGTGCTCCGCGAGTATCTCCTTGTCCATCCGGGGCCACTTGGCCAGCATGCCCTCGGCGTAGGAGCGGGAGGACAACCGGAACAGGTTGTGCAGGCCCTGATTGTTCCTGGCCCAAATGGTCTTGTGCAGGTAGGCACCACCCGCGGAGACGTCATCCTTCTTCTGGTGCGGCTGGCCCCACAGGACCCGGCTGAGGTTGTTCCTGGCTTCGGGCGCGACGTAAGCCTCGATCCCGATCACTGGGGTGATCCCGGCGTCTTTCGCGAGCCGGTGGAACTCCGCGGCGCCGAACACGTTGCCGTGGTCGGTCATCGCCACGTGTGTCATGCCCTGGCTCTTGACCTCAGCGAACAGGTCCTTCAGCCGCGCGGCGCCGTCCAGCATGGAGTACTCGGTGTGCACATGCAGGTGAGCGAACGGCGCACCGGGGGGTGCCATGACGATCCGCCTCCTCAAGGCATGCTGCACTCCGCACGCAGCCCCACAAGACTCAGCTGGACGGCGCGCGTAGGTATCAAACCGGTGCTCATTACCTTAGCGGAGCGAGGGTGCCTCCGCTGGTCTGGCGCGCCGGCCGGGTAGCTCTGGTCATTTGGGTCGCCCGGCTGGCGGTCAGGCGGCGGTGTGCTCGGCGATGTACCGGATCCAGTCGGCCGGTTCGATGACTCGTTTGCTTGGCCGGAACAGTTCGGGGTCCTCGGCCTGGTCGCGTTGCTCCTGGCGTTCTTGCGGGGTCCTGGCGTTGGCCAGGCAGGCGTAGATGGCGTCGTCCAGGTTGAGCCGCTCGCCGTACCAGGGCGGGATGATCGTCTCGGGGGTGATGCCGGCGTCGTGGCAGCCTTCGATGGTGCCGGCGGGAGATGGCAGGGCGGGGCCGGGCGGGATGGCGGTGCCGTCCGGGCGGGAGATGGTGAAGGTGCCGCCGGGGTGGGCGGCGATGAGGTAGCCGCGGTCGTGGACCAGCATGTGGTGGTATTTGCAGAGGCTGATCAGGTTGTCCAGGCTGGTCCGGCCGCCGTGGCTCCAGTACTGGATGTGGTGCAGGTCGATCCGGCGGGACTCACACCCGGGGAACCGGCACCGGCAGTGGTCGCGTTCGCGGGCCGCGCGGCGCAGCGCCGCGGTCGGCCATCGCCGGCGGCGGCCCAGGTCCAGCACGGTGCCGTCGCGGTCGTGGAGCATCCAGCTCAGCGCGGCGGTGCAGCCGATCATCTGCGCGGTGCTGACGCTGACCGCGGGGCCGTCCTCCACGTGGCACCGAGCCGGGTCCGCCGGGTCACCCGGGGCACCCCGGTACCGGCCGGGCGGCCGGCGGCGTCTCCGCGGAGACGCCGGCGTCACCGGCGTCGTGGGGGTGTTCCAGGTCCCCGGCCGCCGCCCGCAGCGCCTGCCTCCGCGTACCCAGTCAGTTCCAGCGGACCCGGACACTGGCTTGCCAGGCCACGAGCAGGCCGTCATCTCCGGTGACGGTGACACCGGACGGCCCGGGGCCAAGACGGTTCCATAGGTAGAGGTAGACGACGGAGGCGGGGCCGCTCACCGTGCATCCGGCGTCCGCCGCGTCACCGTCGGCGTCGCGGCGCGGCTGCAGGCGGCCGTCGTGCGCCTCGACGGACCAGGCGGCGCCCGTGTCCGCGGCTACCACGCGTAGCAGGCCGCCGTCGGCGCCGGGACCGGCCGTCGGCTGGTACTTGCGCCTCCGGCCGAAGCCCATGATGAGCTCGTCGATGCCGTCGGCGGCGAACTCCGCCGGGTACTCGGGCGTCGTACCGGCTGCGCTTTCCGCGTCGGCCCGGTGGATGGCGGTCTCGTGGGCCTGGCGCCGCGCCCAGAAGGCCAGAGCGGACGCGGCGGGCATGAAGGTGGCGCACTTCAGGGCGGGATCGGCCGCGGTCAGGGTCTCCACCAGCGCGGCATGGCCCGCGCGGAACCAGTCGAGCAGTTCGGTGTCGGGCGCGCCGCCGCGCAGCATCTTCTGTTCCGGCGGGCCGTCCAGGATCTGGTCAGGGCATTCGGTGACGTGCCTGGTGGCCCACCGGTGGATGTAACCGGTATGCCGCAGCAGGTCTTTGACCAGCCAGGGCGGGCACGGCGGCACGGCCGCGTCAAGCCCGGCCCGTTCGGCCGCATCAGCGAGCAAGTCGCCCTGGCGGCGCAGCATGTCAATGTGCTCAGCGATTTCCATGCGGTCAGCTTTCGGCTCGCAGGATGTCCAGGGCGCGGGCCAGGTCGGGGGGGTAGTCGCTGGTGAAGGTGACCTCGCGGCCGTCGGCGGGGTGCGCGAACGTCAGGCTGACCGCGTGCAGCCACTGGCGCGTCAGGCCGAGCCTGGCGGCCAGCACCGGGTCGGCGCCGTAGAGGAGGTCGCCCACGCACGGGTGCCGCATTGCGGCCATGTGCACCCGGATCTGGTGAGTCCGGCCGGTTTCCAGGTGTACCGAGACCAGGCTGGCGCCCCGGAAAGCCTCCAGTGTGTCGTAGTGGGTCACGCTCGGGCGGCCGTCGCTGACCACCGCGAACCGGCCGTCGCCGGACGGGTGCCTGCCGATCGGGGCGTCCACCGTGCCGCGCAGCGGATCGGGGTGCCCCTGCACGAGCGCGTGGTAGCGCTTGTCCACGGTGCGCTCGCGGAAGGCCCGCTTGAGCGCGCTGTAGGCCCGCTCGCTCTTGGCCACCACCATGACGCCGGTGGTGTTCGCGTCCAGCCGGTGCACGATGCCCTGGCGTTCGGCCGCGCCGCCGGTCGCTACCGTGTGCCCGGCCGCGATCAGCCCGCCGGTGACGGTCGGCCCCGACCAGCCGGGGGTCGGGTGGGCGGCGACGCCGCGGGGCTTGTCCACCACCGCGATGTCGTCGTCCTCGTAGAGCACGATCAGGCCCTCGACCGGCCGCGGGGGTTCGGCCGGGACTGGCGGCGGCAGCGTGACCTGCAGCGGATCCCCGGCCAGCACACGATCCGATTTAGACGCGGCACGCCCGTCGATGAGCACCAGGCCGTCCCCGATCAGCTCCGCGGCCCGGGACCTGGACAGCCCGAACATCCTGGCCAGCGCGGCGTCGAGCCGCTCGCCGTCCAGGCCGTCGGGGACCTCAAGCTGACGCTCGCCTGGAGCCGTCATGTGGATCCCTGGCCGGCCCTGGTTCCGTCCAGCCGGATCCCGCGCAGCGCGAGCAGGACGACGAGCACGCCGGCGCAGACGATGGCGGAGTCGGCCAGGTTGAAGACCGGCCAGTGCGGCAACTCGATCCAGTCGACCACGTGCCCCTGGAACAACCCAGGCGCGCGGAAGATCCGGTCGAGCAAGTTGCCTGTGGCCCCGCCGAGCAGCAGGCCGAGCGTGATGGCCCAGCCGATGCTGCGCAGGTTCCTCGCGGCGCGCAGGATGTAGACGATCACGCCGAGGGCGATGGCGGTGAACACGATCGTCATCGACGTACCGATGCTGAACGCGGCCCCGCCGTTGCGGGTCAGCGTGATCGTCAGCAGCCCGCCGAGCAGCCGAATCGGCGCATGGTCCGGCATCTTGGCCACCACAATGGCCTTGGAGATCACGTCGGCCGCGATGACGAACGCGGCCACCGCAAGCAGCAGCCTGATCCGGCGCGGCCGAGCGGGCGGGCCGGGAACCTGGCCGTTCAGCGGGGTTCCTGGCGCTGCTTGCCTATCGGCGCCGGGCCGCGGCGAGTCCATGGTGGGAAGCCTATCCGGGCTTCAGCTACGCTGGGCCGGTGCAGGGATTCCAGCCGCTCCCCGCGCAGGTCGACCTGCCCGCGCTCGAGCAAGAGGTACTCACCCGCTGGCAGGACGCCGGGATCTTCGAGCGGTCACTGAAGCAGACCGCGGGCGGGCCCGCCTGGATCTTCTACGAGGGACCGCCCACCGCCAACGGGATGCCCGGCGCCCACCACGTGGAGGCGCGCACCTTCAAGGACCTGTTCCCCAGGTTCAAGACCATGCAGGGGTTTCACGTCCCGCGCAAGGGCGGCTGGGACTGCCACGGGCTGGCGGTCGAGGTCGCGGTGGAGAAGGAACTCGGCCTGACCGGGAAGCGGGACATCGAGGCGTACGGGGTCACCGAGTTCAACGCGCGCTGCCGCGAGTCGGTGCTCAGGCACGTCGACGCGTGGCAGGAGATGTCGCGACGGATGGGTTACTGGGTCGATACCGACAACGCCTACCGCACCATGGACCCGAGCTACATCCAGTCGGTCTGGTGGTCGCTCAAGAACATCTATGCTCGCGGGCTGCTGGTCCGCGACCACCGGATCAGCCCGTACTGCCCGCGCTGCGGCACCCCGCTGTCCGACCACGAGATGGGCCAGCCCGACGTCTACCAGACGGTGACCGACCCGGCCGTCACGGTCAGGTTCCGGCTGCTCACGCTGCCGGAGGGTGCGCCGCGCGAACTCGAGGGCGCGGACCTGCTCGTCTGGACGACCACGCCATGGACGCTGGTCTCCAACACCGCGGTGGCGGTACACCCGGACGCCACCTACGTGGTGGCGCGCCGGTCCAGGGATGGCGACCGGGTGGTGGTCGCCGACGACCTTTTCGCCAGGCTGCTCGGCGATGGCTGGCACATCGCCGTCCGGTTCAGCGGGCAGGCATTGGTCGGGGCGAGTTACCGGCCTCCGTTCGGCATCATAAATATCCCTGACGCTCATATCGTGGTTCCAGGGTCATTCGTGACCACGGAGGATGGCACCGGGCTCGTCCACCTGGCGCCGGCGTTCGGCGCCGATGACATGGAGGCGTCGCGCGCGTACGGGCTGCCCGTGGTCAATCCGATCCGGCCCGACGGGCACTTCGAGGACGACGTGCCGATGGTCGGCGGGACGTTCTTCAAGGACGCCGACCGGCGGCTGATCGCCGATCTCGACGACCGAGGCCTGCTGTTCCGGTCCGAGCGGCACGTGCACACCTACCCGCACTGCTGGCGGTGCGGCACCCTGCTGCTCTACTACGCGGTGCCTTCGTGGTTCATCAAGACCACCGCGATCAAGGACAAGCTGCTGGCCGAGAACGAGCGGACGAACTGGTACCCGGCGACGGTCAAGCACGGCCGCTACGGCGAGTGGCTGCGGAAAAACGTGGACTGGGCGCTGTCCCGGACCAGGTACTGGGGCACGCCGCTGCCGCTGTGGGTGTGCTCGGAGTCCCACCTGACCTGCGTCGGCTCGCTGGCCGAACTGTCAGAACTGGCCGGCCGGGACCTGGCCGACCTCGACCCGCACCGGCCGTTCGTGGACGGGATTACGTTCTCCTGCCCGCAGTGCGACGGCCTGGCGCGGCGGGTACCCGAGGTGATCGACGTCTGGTACGACTCGGGCGCGATGCCGTTCGCACAGCACGGCGCGCCGCTGCGCAACGCGGAGGAGTTCTACGCGTCGTATCCGGCGCAATTCATCTGCGAGGCGCTGGACCAGACCCGGGGCTGGTTCTACTCGCTGATGGCCGTAGGGACGATGGTGTTCGGCCGTTCGGCGTACGAGAACGTCGTGTGCGTGGGGCTGCTCGTGGACGAGACCGGCCGCAAGATGAGCAAGCACCTGGGCAACGTGCTCGAACCGCTGCCGCTGATGGACGCGCACGGTGCCGATGCGCTGCGCTGGTTCTTCGCGGCCTCCGGCTCGCCGTGGGGTGCGCGGCGGGTAGGACACGACGTGCTCGCCGAGATCGTCAGGAAGATACTGCTCACCTACTGGAACACGGTGTCGTTCCTGGTCCTGTACGCAAACGCGGGCGGCTGGACGGCAGCCGAGGGGTTGGCCTCGGCGCCGCCCGTCGCGGACCGGCCCCTGACCGACCGGTGGGTGCTCAGCGAGTTGCATACGGTGGTCCGGGATGTCACGGCCTCGCTCGAGGCCTTTGACACGGCGGCCGCCGGGCGGCGGCTCGCGACGTTCATCGACGACCTGTCCAACTGGTATGTGCGGCGGTCGCGACGGCGGTTCTGGGACGGCCCTTCGCCCCCAGCCGGAGCGGCGGCGTTCGCCACACTTTACGAGTGCGTGACCACGCTGACGCTGCTGATGGCTCCCTTCGTGCCGTTCGTGACGGATTACCTCTGGGGCGTGCTGCGGCCCGCCGGCGCGCCGGAATCCGTGCACCTGGCGTCGTGGCCCGCGGCCGATCTCCCCCTGATCGACGTAGAGCTTTCCGCGCAGATGGCGCTGGCCCGGCGACTGGTCGAGCTGGGGCGGTCGGCCCGGTCGGGGGCTTCGGTCCGGACCAGGCAGCCGCTGCGCCGGGCGCTGATCGGAGCGGCTGGCTTCGAGGGCCTGCCTGCCGAACTGCGGTGGCTGGTCGCCGCGGAGCTTAACGTCGCCTCGCTCGACGCTCTTGACTCCGCTGGCGGGGAACTTGTCGACTACGCGGTCAAGCCGAACTTCCGCAACCTCGGCCGGCGGTTCGGAGCAAGGACGCCCGCAGTGGCCGCCGCCATCGCCGCCGTTCCGGCTGCGGACCTGGCCAGCGCGGTACTGGCGGGCGGCACGGTACCGGTGGGACTTGCCGACGGGCCCGTACCCGTCGGCGCGGACGACGTGATCGTGACCCAGACCCCGAGGGCGGGCTGGGCCGTGGCCACCGACGCGGGCGAAACCGTGGCCATCGACACCACCGTCACTCCGGAACTGCGGCGCGAAGGGCTCGCGCGCGAGGTCATCAGGCTCGTCCAGGAGGCTCGGAAGACCGACGGCCTCGATGTCACCGACCGGATCGCGCTGCGCTGGTCGGCGAGCGAGGAGGACCTGACCGCGGCCCTGACCGAGCACGCTTCGCTGATCGCCGGTGAGGTGCTGGCCACCGAGTACGGGCCTGAGGTGGCGGTTGGTGACGCGCGCGAGCACGCTGAGCCGGACATCGGGCTGCAGTTCTGGCTCACGCGCGCCTAGGGTGCGCGGTTTACTTGGGAGCGTTCTCCGGCTGGTCCGGGAGGCAGGCGCGACAGGGGGTGCAGCCGACTTCCCTGGCGGCGCCGAGGGTCATCGTCTCCAGGTCGTTCTCGCCCATGAAGCGGATAAGGATGCAGTGGGCGTTGTGATACCTGGGGACGCCGGGGACCACGGTTACTTCCAGGTTGGGGTCGGGGCCGACGGGTTCGGGCTTGGTGGGGAAATTGGCCTGCTCGGGTTGTTCGGCCTGGTTAGCTGGCTCGGATTGGTCGGCTTGTGCGGCCGGCTCGGGCTGACCGGCTTGTGCGGCCGGCTCGGGCTGACCGGCTTGTGCGGCCGGCTCGGGCTGATCGGCCTGCGGGTTGGCGGGGGCTTCTGCAGCGGCAGCGCTGGCGGCGGACTCGGCGTCGTCCTGGCGGTCGGCGGGCGGCTGGTCTTTGACTGGCGGCTCACTGGCAGGGCGTGCGCCGGGCACCTGGGCGGCTGGGCGGGACTCCGACCTGGCGGGGGCGGAAGCCGACTGGAACAGGGACGGGTTAGCCCAAGGGGGCTGGGCTCGCAGCGGCTGCTCGGTGGGCAAGTGACCGGCCGCGGCCGCGACCGAGGCGGACGGGGCGACCACGGCGGCGGCGGCGGCCAAGCCTGACCCGGCTTGGGCCGCTCCGGCGGCCGCCGTAGCAGGCGGCTTCGGTTGCGAGGCGGCCAGGACGGGGACGGCCTGCGGCGCCGGGGCGGGCCCCTGCGCGCTGGTCTCTGCCGCAGCCGTGGTCTCTGCCGCAGCCGTCTTGGGTTTGCCGGTTAGCTCACGCCAGTTGACGGCCACGCCCGCGCCCAGCGCCAGCAGGGCCACGCCACTTACGCCAATCGCGATGTAGATGAGCAACAGCTTGCTCGTGACCACACCGGCGACTAGGAGTCCGACGGCGACGACAACGAGAAACGCACTGAAGCGAATCACATGCGTTCTCCCAGCGGTCCCCGCTCGGGTCCTGTTCTGTTGGCCTACCGACGCTCGCGCGAGGGCGTTCCCTCATTCGTGCGGAAGCCACCGGAGTGCTGAACAACCTCGGGGACACCGTACTGGCCCGTGCCCTGACCGCCGCTACGCACGCCACTGGGCGCGAGCGCGGCCGGCATCGGCGGCTGTGACCCCGAACCCATCGTGGGGAAGGTCCCACTGTCGGCGACACCTGCCTCCAGGTCCCGCAGCTGGCCTTCCAGGTAGGCCTTCAGCCTGCTGCGGTACTCGCGCTCGAACGCGCGCAGGTCGTCGACCCGGCGCTCGAGCTCTTCGCGGGTCTGGACCAGCGAGCCCATGGCCTGACGGTGGCGCTCCTGCGCGTCGCGCTCCAGGCTTTCCGCCCGGGCTCGCGCGTCGCCGGTGATCTGCTCCGCCTGGCGCCTGGCCTTGGTGAGCACCTCGTCCGCCTCACGGCGGGCGCGGCCCAGGGTCTCGTCGGCCTCCCGGCGGGCGTCGGCGATGGCCTGATCGGCAGTCTGCTGCGCGAGTGAGAGCACGCGCGCGGCCGTGTCCATGTTGTCCTCGATGTGCGGCATCCCGCCCATCATGACCGGCTCGGGCTGCCTGCGCTCCGGCTCCATCCGCTCGGGCGCCATCATGTCTTGCTTCGGGTCCGACAGCGGAGAGCTCAACGCGGGTACTGCCGACTTACCACCGCGCAGGCACTCCGCCAGCTTGGCCCGGAGCTCTTCGTTCTCCTGGATCAGCCGGTCGAGCTCGGACTCGACCTCGTCAAGGAAGGCGTCAACCTCTTCCTCGTCGTAGCCTGGCCTGAGCCTGGTCGTACTGAACTGCTTGTTCCGCACATCCGCGGGCGTCAGCGGCATCTCGTCTCCTCGGCGCACTTGGACCGTGTTCCTCAAGACCGTACCTGAATCAAAGGCGCGGCACGACCAAATCAAGCAGGATCAGAATCACTATGAACAGAACCATGAAGCTGAGGTCCAGCGCCACCATACCGAACCGGAGGGTCGGGATGAAGCGGCGTAGGAGTTTCAGTGGTGGATCTGTAATCGTGAAGATACCTTCAGCGATCACCAGCAGTATGCCAGACGGACGCCACTCGCGGGCAAAAACCTGCACCCAGCTGAAGATCATCCTGCCGATCAGGACCACAAGGTAGATCCACAGCACATAAGTGAGGACTTCCCTCAGGTACTGCACAAATCCACCCTGCCCTCTGGGTCGGCCGTCCCGGCCTGGTTACTGATCAGTGTCACGTCACCACTGCTTGTTAGCTAGCTCTGGTTGAAGAAACCGCGCTCCGCGATACGAGCCTTGTCCTCCGCGGTCACCTCGACGTTCGCAGGCGACAGCAAGAAGACCTTGTTCGTCACGCGCTCAATGCTCCCGCGCAGGCCGAAGATCAGGCCCGCCGCGAAGTCGACGAGACGTTTTGCGTCGCTGTCGACCATCTCGGTCAGGTTCATGATCACCGGAGTGCCTTCGCGGAAGTGTTCACCAATAGTACGCGCTTCATTGTAAGTACGAGGATGCAGTGTCGTGATACGCGCGAGATCGGTCGTCTGGGACACATGCTCGGTGCGCCAGTCGGCGGCCTGGTAGTCCACGTAGCCCCCACCCGCCTCCCCGTCCCGCTTCACCCCGCCGCGCGCGTCGGCCTCGTCGGCAGGCTCAGCCCGGTCCGCCTGATCCTCGTAATCCTCGTACTCATCGTACGAGTCGTACTTGTCCTGGTAGCGGTGGTCGTCCTCCACGAGGCCAAGGTAGACCGCCATTTTCCGCATGGCACTGGCCATCCTTCAGTCCTCCCAGCCTGTACCCGTTTTCGCCAGCCGTTTCGGCCGCACGCGTGGGACATTACCTGACACGGGGCCCGCGATCGCCGAGCAACGCCGTACCGATTCGCAGGTGTGTCGCGCCGGCCTCGACGGCGGCCTCGAGATCGCCGCTCATGCCGGCCGAGATCACCGTGGCTTCAGGCCTGACCGTCCGCACCGCCGCCGCGCTGATGAGTAGCCGCGCGAACGCGTCGGCGGGCTCCATGCTGAGCGGGGCGATGGCCATCACGCCACAAGGGACCAGCCCCTCCTCGGCGCCCAGCGCCTCGGCCAAGGCCGGCACCTGGTCCGCCACCGCCCCGCCGCGGGCTGGATCGCCATCCAGGCTGACCTCGACCAGGCAGTCGATCACCCGCCCGGCTCCGCGTGCGGCCCGGCCCAGCGCGCGGATCAGCCGCAGCCGGTCCACCGAGTGCACGACGCTGGCGTAGCGCACCACGCTGGCGCACTTGTTCGTCTGCAGCTGCCCGATGAAGTGCCAGGTGAGGCCTTTTGGGACGAGGTCGGCGCACTGGGCGGCCTTCGGCGCGGCCTCGGCGTCGCGGTTCTCCCCCACGTCGGCAATGCCGAGCTCGCTCAGCAACCGCACGTCGGACGCGGGCCTGGTCTTGGTCACCGCGATCAGTGTCAGCTCGCTGACGTCCCTCCCGGCCGCCTCGCAGGCCTTAGCGATGCGGCGCCGGACTTCGGCCAGCCGTAGGGCGAGTTCGTCCCGCCGGCCAGGGTCGGTCACTTGAGGAAGTCAGGAACATCCAGGTCGTCGTCTTCCTCGAAGACGACCGGGCGGCGACGGGTGGTAGCGACGTCGAAGGTCTTCGCGGCCGCCTCTGCGTGGGCCGGGCGGTAAGAAGAGGAGTCAGCAGCTTCCTGGGCCATGACGACTCTCTCCGGCCGACCCGGTTCGGGCCTGGGCATCTCGTGAGCCGCGCCGACCGGGGCCGGGGCCGGGGCCGGGGGCGCGGCCTGGCTGGCCTCGGCGGGAAAGGCGACTGGCGTTGCGGTCCCGTTGTCTGGCACCGGCGTGCTGAGCATAGGGCCTGGGGCGACCCAGGAGGCCGACGCGAGCCCGGTGTCGGGCGCTGCAGCCGGAGAGGTCCCGTTGTAGCTGGCCGCGGCCGGGTCCGGATCCAGGACGGCAGGCCCGGGCCGGGGTGCGGACGCAAAGGCCGGCGCCGGAGGAGTTGGGTCCTGGTCGGTCTTCGGGTCAGTACGGCTGATGAAGGAGGCGCCGCCGCCGGAATCGGCGGCGTCGGCGCTGCCCGCGCTTCGGCCGTGCCGGTTCTCGTTCAAGCCGGCCGCGATGACCGTCACCCGGACCTCGTCGCCGAGGGCGTCGTCGATGACCGCGCCGAAGATGATGTTCGCGTCGACCGCGGCGGAGTTGGAGACGAGCTGAGCAGCCTCGTTGATCTCGAACAGGCCGAGGTCCGAACCGCCCTGGATCGACAGGAGCACACCGTGCGCGCCGTCGATGCTCGCCTCGAGCAGCGGGCTCGAGATGGCCATCTCCGCCGCCGCGACCGCGCGGTCGTCGCCGCGCGAGGAGCCGGTGCCCATCAGCGCCGAGCCGGCGCCGGACATCACCGACTTCACATCGGCGAAGTCCAGGTTGATCAGCCCCGGCGTGGTGATCAGGTCGGTGATCCCCTGGACACCGGAGAGCAGCACCTGGTCCGCGGCCTTGAATGCGTCCAGGACGCTCACGTGCCGGTCGGAGATGGAGAGCAGCCGGTCGTTGGGGATGACGATCAGCGTGTCGACCTCGCTGCGCAGCTTCTCGATGCCAACCTCGGCCTGCACCACCCGGCGCTTGCCCTCGAAACCGAACGGCCTGGTGACCACGCCGATGGTGAGCGCGCCGAGCGACCGGGCCACGTTCGCGACCACCGGCGCGCCGCCGGTGCCGGTGCCGCCGCCCTCGCCGGCCGTGACGAAGACCATGTCGGCACCCTTGAGCACCTCCTCGATCTCCTCGCGGTGATCTTCGGCGGCCTTGTTGCCGACATCGGGATTGGCTCCGGCGCCTAGTCCCCTGGTGAGTTCGCGGCCGACATCGAGCTTGACGTCAGCGTCGCTCATGAGCAGCGCCTGCGCATCAGTGTTGATCGCGATGAACTCGACGCCCTTGAGTCCCTCTTCGATCATGCGATTGACGGCGTTGACGCCGCCACCGCCGATTCCGACGACCTTGATAACCGCCAGATAGTTCTGCGGTGCTGCCACGAGGAGGGTACCTTTCCGCTCGTTTACTCTGCCATTTCGCTGGCTGCCATCCCGGCGGGAGTAAATTCCCGCCGATCATGGCCCTGGGCTCGGGAAACCTCCGCCTTGTTTCGGTGACGCGGAATTCACAGCCAGGCATGTTCCGTCACCCATCAGGTTTCACCTTCAGGTTAAGATTTAGAGTTTTTACTGTCCGCACGATTGATACGGACAGTAGGGTCGGACGGCACCCGGGTCAACTAACCACGCGCTAACCGGTCAGCGTGTCGCGGATCGGTGGGTCTTGGGCATCGGAGCCCATCACTTGGTCAGCACGGATCCCTGTGCGCTCACATCGTAATAATGCATGTGAGTGTGCATGAGAACGGTGAGTTCGGCTGCCTTGGCCCCAGGCCGGTCGGTGCCGCCCCAGAGCACCGTTATCCCGTCGGCTAGCCGCAGCGTAACCTGATCAGGGTCGGGCGCGGTGATCGAAGCCACCGAGTGCCGCAGCCAGGCTGGCAATTCGCCGAGTACGGCGGCGGCCGCGGCCAGATCCGGGTCGCCGCGCAGCGAGGTGACGGGCGCCGCGGTCGGATAGAGCGGCAGGTCCGCGGGACGGCTTGCGCCCCACTGCACGACCACGCCGTCCGCGTCCACCAGGTCGTACCCCCCACCCACCTCCCCGTCCTCCTCCACTGGCGCCGTCACGGCCAGCACCGCCGTCCGCTCGCGCACCACGATGACCACACGGTCCGGCCAGGACCTGCGGACCAGCGCGCTGCGCACCTGCCTGATCGTGTCGAGCCGCGCCGCGACCTGGGCCGTGTTCACGCGGATCAGCGGCGTGCCCGGCTCGACGCCGGCCACCGCGAGGACCTCGGATCTCGGCACCAGGTGCGTCCCTGTGACGATCACCGAGCGCACCACGAGCAGCCGCGAGCCGAACAGGACCCACACCGCGGCCCCGATGAGGCCTGCCGTGGCGAGGGCGTACCACGCCGCGCGCCACGGGCGGCGTGGGCCGGTCACTCCCGCGGCCCCCTCAGGGTCTCGACCAGCCGCGGCCCGAGCGCGGTGATATCCCCGGCCCCCATGGTCAGCACCAGGTCGCCGGGTTCGGCGATCGCGTCGATCACCGCGGCCACCCGGGCCGGGTCGGGCACGAACCGAGCGTGGCCGCCGGGGACGGCGGCCACGATGAGCTGGCCGGTGACGCCGGGCTCCGGGTCCTCCCTGGCCGCGTACACGTCGAGCACGATGGCCTCGTCGGCCAGTCCGAGCGCGGCACCGAACTCCGCCGCGAAGATCCTCGTCCGGCTGAACAGGTGCGGCTGGAAGATCGCGATGACCCGGCCCTTGCTTGTGCCGTCCGCGATGTCCCTGGCCGCCCGCAGATCGGCGGCGAGTTCGGTCGGATGGTGCGCGTAGCTGTCGAGCACACGCACCCCGCGGGCCTCGCCCTTGAGCTCCATCCGGCGCCGCGCGCCCCGGTAGCCCGCGATGGCCGCCGCCACCCGGGGCGGCGCGAAGCCGAGTTCGACGGCGGCAGCGAAGGCGGCGGTGGCGTTCAGCGCATTGTGGCGACCCGGCACGTCCACCGTCATCTGAGCGAAGATTTCACCGAACGGACCATGGTCAGCCGCCACCGTGAAGCTGATCGCCATCCCCCGGGACGTGACGTCGAGGAGTCGGTAGTCGGCGCGGGTCGACTCGCCGTACCTGCGGACGCGCGCCGGATCCAGGCAGTCCGCGACGGCCTCCGCACCAGGGTCGTCGGCGCAGGTCAGCACCATGCCGGTGACCCGTCGGCCGAACGCGGTGAACGCCGCCTGGATGTCCGCCAGGCTGGCGTAGTTGTCCAGGTGGTCGGCCTCGACGTTGGTAATGATGGCGAGGTCGGGCGACAGCAGGAGGAACGACCCGTCGCTCTCGTCCGCCTCGGCCACGAAGTCCAGGCCGGCTCCGTCCTCCGCGCCGAGCCCGGTCTCGGTGAGGATCCCGCCAATGACGTACCCGGGGTCGGCGCCGCACTCGCGGAGCACGGTGGTGAGCATGGAGGTGGTAGTGGTCTTGCCGTGCGTCCCGGCGACCGCGATCACCCGCCGGCCGACCATGACCGAGGCCAGCGCCGCCGCCCGGTGCAGTACCCGCATCCCGCGCCGGGTCGCCTCGGTCAGTTCCGGGTTGTCCGCGCGGATGGCACTCGACACCACCAGTGTGTCACCGGGGCCGAGGCTGCCGAGGTTGCCTGACGCGTGCCCGATGAATACCCTGGCGCCGAGCGCCTGCAGTTCGTCGAGCAGCGCCGATCCCCTGGCGTCACTGCCGGAGGTCGGGATGCCCCGGGCCAGCATGATCCGCGCGATGCCGGACATGCCCGCCCCGCCGATGCCGGTGAAGTGCACCCGGCCGAGCCGGATGGCGGGCACCGGCTCAGTCGCCATCATCAGCCTACTGAGCATCAGGCTCTCGGGCATCTGGACCGCCACTGGCACCCTTCCCATCTACGATCTCGATGACCGCCGCGGCCAGCCAGCGGTCCGCGTCGCCGCGGCCCAGCGAGGCGGCCGCCTCTGACATGTCCGCCACCTGGTCGATGTTGACCAGTACGGGCAGCAGCGTGTCGCGGATCCAGTCCGGGGTCAGTTCGGCGTCGGCCACCAGCATGCCGCCGCCCCGCTGCACGATGGGCAGCGCGTTCAGCCGCTGCTCGCCGTTGCCGATGGGCAGCGGCACGTAGGCGGCCGGCAGGCCGACCGCGGTGAGCTCGGCGCAGGTCATCGCGCCGGCCCGGCACAGCGCGAAGTCTGCCGCCGCGTACGCGAGATCCATCCGGTCGATAAAGGTCGTGGCCACGTACGGCACCCCACCCACCTCCCCTGCCCCCTTCTCTGTGACCGGGGCCTCGTGGCCGTTGCGCGGACCGATGATGTGCAGCACCTGGACGCCGGCGCCGCGGAGCCACTCGGCGGCGCCGAACACCGCGGCGTTCAGCGACCGCGCCCCCTGCGAGCCGCCGGTCACAAGCAGCACGGGCAGGTCGGGGCGCAGGCCGAAGTGCGTGCGGGCCTTGTCGCCAAGCCCGAGCCGGTCAAGCTCGGCGATCTCGCGCCTGATCGGGATGCCGAGGTACTTGCCGTTCTTGAGCTGGGTGTCCAGATGACCGGTGAAGACGTGCGTGGTGAACCGGGCGCCAAGCCGGTTGGCCAGCCCCGGCTTGGGGTTCGCCTCGTGCACGACGATCGGGAGCTTGCGCCTCCTGGCCGCGAGATAGGCCGGCGTGGCGACGTACCCGCCGAACCCGACGAGCACCTGGGCCCCGGTCCGGTCGATCACGGCGGCAGCCGCGTTGACGGCCCCGGCCAGCCGGCCGGGCACCGTGAGCAGCTTGGGCGTGACGGACCTGGGCATCGGCACGGCCGGGATGAGCTCAAGGGGGTACCCGCGCAGCGGGATCAGCCGGGTCTCCAGGCCGCGTTCCGTGCCCAGGCAGGTCACCTCCGCGCCGGGGTCAATCCGACGCAGGGCGTCGGCCAGCGCCAGCGCTGGTTCGATGTGACCGGCGGACCCGCCGCCGGCAAGCAGTACCCTCATGCCACGTCCCTGAATTGCGCCGCTTAAATGGCGCCATCTTTATCGTCGGCGCTTTGATAGACCGAGCCAGCTTAGAACGCGCAGCGGCCAGCCGGGGCCACGTGCGGCCAAAGCCTCGCGGGCGCCGGGCTCAAGCCGCGCGAACGACATCAGCATGCCCAGGGCGATCAGCGTCACGAGCAAGGAGGAAAGCCCGGCGGAGACGAGCGGCAGCGGCACCCCCTCGGGGGGCACGAAGCCGATCACCGCGGCGATGTTCACCAGGGCCTGCATGACGATCCAGGCCGTGATGGCGGTCGCCGCCAGCCGGGAGAACACGTCCGGCACCCGCCGGGCGATCCGCAGGCCGGCGAAGGCCAGGCCGCCGTACAGGAAGGTCACGCACAGCGTGCCGACCAGCCCGAGTTCCTCGCCGATGATGGCGAAGATGTAGTCCGTGGTGGATTCCGGCACCCAGCCCCACTTCTCCCGGCTGGCGCCGAGGCCCACGCCGAACCAGCCGCCCGAGCCGACCGCGTACTTGCCCTGGATGGGCTGCATGTTGGCGCCGGTGGCACCGCCCTGCGAGCTGAGGAAGTTGACCATGCGCTCGAACCGGTAGGGCGTCGAGACGATCATGAGCGCCATGGCCAGCAGCATCAGGATCAGCATGCCGGAGAACACCCGCCCGGGGGTGCCGATGACCCACAGCAGGGCGAGGAAGATGACTAGCAGGATGAACGTGGTGCCGAGGTCGTCGCCCGCCATCACCAGCAGGCACAGCACGGCGGTACCGGGCATGAGCGGCACCAGCATGTGCCGCCAGTCGGCCAGCTGGCCCAGCTTCTCCTTGCGGGCGAGCAGGTCCGCGCCCCACACCGCGAGGGCGAGCTTGGCGATCTCGGACGGCTGGACCTGCTGGCCGCCGATCTCGATCCACCGCGCCGCGCCGTTCTCCGAGACGCCGATGCCGCGGATGAGCGTGAGGCAGAGCCCGACCACCGCGACCGCCAGCAGCGGGTAGGCGAAGGCCCGGAACAGCCGCGGCGACGAGCGCGCCGCCGCCCACATCAGCGGCAGGCCGACGGCGGCGCCCAGGAGCTGCTTGGAGAAGTCGGAATACGGCGAGAGCCCCGCGGTCAGGTCGACCACCGACGCGGTGGACTGCACCATGACCAGGCCGAGCCCGAGCAGCAGCGTGGTGATGCCAAGCACGAGGTAGTAGGACGTGAGCGGCCGGTCGAGCAGCGCACGCCACATGCCGATCCGGTCCCGCACGCCGAGGCCGGACAGCCGCAGCGCATCCTGGGCCGGCCGGTCCAGCTCCGCGAGATCCTCAATCATTGTCCAAGTCTGTTGGCCGACCCGCGGCAAGACCCGGACATCCGGCGCGTGTCGCCCAGATTTCGGCCCGTGCCCGCGTCCCGCGGGTCAGCTGCGGGTCCAGGTGAAGCCGCCTCGTATATCTGGCATGATGTGATCCAATGAGCAGGTCAGAATCTTCCCGCTTCCCGGTGACGGTTTCCCGGCTTCCCGTAACGCGCTGCGAGGTATGCGGGCGCACCCTGGCCTACCGGCCCGGCCAGGCCAGCGCGGTGCTGACCCAGCATTACAGCCGGATGCATCCCGAAGCCCTCGCCGACGCGCCGGAAAACCAGCGTTAAACGGGGCCTATCGCCGCCTAAGCCCGCCGGGTACGCTCCCATCAAATGATGGCGATCGCGGCCTTGGTCGCCTGGGTGCTGACCGCCGGTATCGGCGTTTACATGCTGCGCACCTGGGTGGTTCGCGGCGGCCTGCGCCGACAGCGCGCTACCGGGGTCGGCGTACCGCCGGCAGTGGTGTTCGGCCATGCCAGCGCGGCCCTGGCCGGGCTGGCGACCTGGGCCAGTTTCGTCAAGACGAACTGGGATCCCCTGGCCTGGCTCGGCGTAACAATGATCACCGCGGCCATCGCCCTGGGCGTCTGCACCGTCACCCTGTGGACCCCGTACCCGGTCGTCGTCCCCCCCGTCGCGGGGGACCCCAAGGAGGGTCCCAAGAGGGGTCCAAGGGGGGTCTGGGGGGATGGGTCCCCCCCAAGGGGGGTCTGGGGGGATGGGTCCCCCCAGGATCGGGGGGGTCCTGGGGGGTCACCCCCCCCGGAAGACACCTCCGCCTTCACCTTCACCGACGAGATGATCGCCAGCCTGCTCGCCGATCCGTTCCCGGCCCAGCGTCGGCCCCGGCTCAAGCTGGTCCCCCTCATCCCGGTGGTTCACGGTTTCGGCGCGCTGACCACGTTCATGCTGGCCGTGCTCGCCGCCATCAGCACGCGATTAGGTGCTCACCCCGGCCCACCCCCGATTGGGAGATTTACTGACCGTCGGGCAGTCTGGGATCATGGCACAAACGCTGACGATGATGGCCGTACACGCACACCCCGACGACGAAGCGTCGAGCACGGGCGGGGTGCTGGCGGCCTACTCCGCCCAGGGCATCCGGACCGTGGTGGTGACGTGCACCAACGGCGAGTTCGGGGACGCGCCCGGCGGGGTCAAGCCCGGGCAGAACGGGCACGACGAGCAGGCGGTGGCTCAGCAGCGCCTGGCTGAGCTGCGCGAATCCTGCGCGATCCTGGGCGTGACCAACCTTGAACTACTCGGCTATCACGATTCCGGCATGCCGGATTGGGACTATAAGGACCGGCCGGGCGCGTTCTGCAACGTGCCCGAGGCGGACGTGGCGGCGCGGATCTCCGGCCTTATCGACCGGTACCAGCCGCAGGTGCTGATCACCTATGACGATCAGGGGCCGTACCAGCATCCCGACCACGTGCACGCCAGCCGCTCGGCCCAGAAGGCGTTCGCGGCCAGCGGCAGCGTGGCCAAGCTGTACCTCAGCGCGATGCGCGGCAGCGACTGGCGGAAGATCTGGGAGGCGCTTCGCGAACTCGGCGCCGAGGTGCCCGACTTCGAGAACCCGGACCCGGAACGACAGCGGCGGGGGCTCGAGTCCGAACAGCGCATCACCACCATCGTCGACATCCGGGCGGTGCTCCCCCGCAAGCGCGAGGCCTTGTTCGCGCACGGCAGCCAGATCGGCGGTGAGTCGTGGTTCAGCAAGATCCCGCAGGACATCGCCGAAGCCACCTTCGGCCGCGAGAGCTTCATCCGGGTCAGTGACAGCACCGGCGCCCCACTGCCGGAGGACGACCTGTTCGCGGGCCTGCGGCCATGACCGCCGAACCCTACGCCGACGCCGCGAGGCTGGTCCAGCGCTCCGCCGCCGCGTATGCGGCGGCCGTGCCTGTCACGCAGGAAGACGACGGGTTCTTCGGGCCCGCGAGCGTAACCTGGCGGGTCAGCGCCGACCTGTCGGCGCCGGTCGCGGGGCTGCGTTCGCTGCTGCTGCAGGCGCTGCACCCGCTGGCGATGGCCGGCGTCGACCAGCACAGCGACTGGCGGACTGATCCGGTCGGCAGGATCGCGGCCACCTCGGCCTACGAGGCCACGGTCACGTTCGGGGACCGGGCCAGCGCCAGGCGGGTCGCGCAGCGGGTGCGGGCCATCCACACCCATGTCCGCGGCGTCGATACCGTGACCGGCCAGCCGTACGCGGCCGGCGACCCCGCGCTGCTGCTATGGGTGCACGCCGCCCTGGTGGATTCGGGCCTCGCCGCCAGCGCCTTGTTCGGCACGCCGCTGACGGACGCGGACGCCGACGCGTACGTGGCCGAGATGACCGTCGCCGCCGAGCTGCTCGGCGTCCCGCCGGAGATGATCCCGGACAGCGCGGCCGCCCTCGAGCGGTACATCGCCGGCGTCCGCCCCGAGTTGCGGTGCACCCCCGCGGCCGCCGAGTCGATGGGCTACCTGCTTGACCTGCTCGGCCTAGACGAGGACATCGCCGAGCTCTGGCAGGACATCAGGGACGCCGCGGTCACGGCGCTGCCCGCCTGGGCCCGCGAGATATACGGCTACCCCGACCCGCCACCGCTGACGGCCGCGCGCCGGACCGAGATCCGCCAGGCCCTCGGCGTGCTCAACGCGGTCTTCCTGGCCGAACCCGGCGTGCTCGAGGCCCGGCAGCGGCTCGCGGTACGGATGCGTTCGGCGGGAAAGGCGTGAAAGGCGGGACAACAAGCAAGAACTGGGGACGGGACGGTTGAAGGCGCGGGCCAGGAGGCTGGCGGTCGTGGCGGGGGTGGGCGGCGTGTCGATCGCCGCGCTGGCGCTGCTGCGCGGCCGGGGCGGCTTGCGGACCGAGCGCGGGCTGGCGGCGCTGCGGCTGGCGGCACGCGGGGGCGCGCGGTACGCGGGCAACGCGCCCCGGCTCTTCGCCAGCGCGGGCGAGCACCGGCAGGCGCTGCGGAACGACCTGGCGCTGCGGACCGCCGAGGACGTCGCCGCCACCCTGGGGACGATGAAGGGCGTGCTGATGAAGCTGGGCCAGATGGCCAGCTACGTCGACGACGGCCTGTCCCCCGCCGCCCGCCGGACGCTGAGCCGGCTGCAGGACAGCGTGCCGCCGATGAGCCAGGAACTGGCCGCGCAGGTCATCATCGAAGAGCTGGGCCAGCCGCCGGAGCGGGCCTTCGCCACCTGGGACCCCGAACCCATCGCCGCCGCCTCGATCGGGCAGGTGCATCGCGCGATCACCCTCGACGGCCGCGCGGTCGCGGTGAAGGTGCAGTACCCGGGCATCGCCGAGACGATCGAGGCCGACCTGGGCAACGTCGCGCTGCTGCGCCGGATGCTCAAGATCACCGCGCCGCGCCAGGACGTCGACGCGCTGCTTGCCGAGCTGAGGGAGCGTGTCACCGAGGAGCTCGACTACCGCCGGGAAGCCCGCAACCAGCAGATGTTCGCCCGTTACTACGCCGGGCACCCGACCATCTACATCCCCGGCATCGTCGAGGAGCTGTCGACCCGCCGCGTGGTGACCAGCGACCTGGCCGACGGCGCGCGGTTCGCCGAGCTCGCCAGCTGGTCACAGGCCGAGCGTGACCTGGCGGCGGAGACCATCTACCGCTTCGTGTTCCGCAGCCTGTACGAGATGCATGCCTTCAACGGCGATCCGCACCCGGGCAACTACCTCTTCCACGGCGGTGGCCGGGTCACCTTCCTGGATTTCGGCCTGGTCAAGCACTTCACCGCCGACGAGCTGCGGCCCCTGGTCGAGATGGTCAAGCACCTGTGCGTGGAGAACGACCCGGCAGGCTTCCGCCGGGCCATGGAGGACGCCGGCTTCCTGATGCCCGATGCGCCGCTGCCCACCGACATGATCGTCGAGCACATGGCGATGTTCTACAACACGGTCCGGGAGCGGGGCCCGCGGACCATGACCGGAGCCTACGCCTCGGCGGTGACCCGGCGCTTCTTCGATTTCCGCAGCCCGCTCGCCGCCTACGTCCAGATTCCCAGGTCCTACGTGATCCTGCAGCGGATCAACCTGGGCCTGTTCGCGCTCCTCGGCGAGCTGTCCGCGACCGCGGACTGGCGCTGCATCGCCGAGGAGATCTGGCCGTTCTTCCGTGGTCCTGCGTGCACCCCGATGGGGGCGGCCGAGGCCGACTGGCGAGCCACCAGAACCGGGGCGGGCAACCAGGACCGTTCGGCCGGCAAAGTCTTTTGACCTTTCCTCAGCCGGCGTGGCCGACAGGAACAGGGAACGGTGGCTGGCTGCCGGTCCGGCCGAACAGGTCGAACGGCCGCAGGTAGCTGGCCGGGGCGTAGCTGATGAAGGCCGGCGCGGTCGGGACGACGCTGCTCCCGCTTGCGAAGATGTTGAGCTGGGGGCCAAGCGCCGCGGCCTCGGCGTTCATGGCAGCCGGGGATGGGACGTTCCACTGTCCGGTGGACATCCGGTTCTCCAGCGTCTGGACGGCGGTGACGGTCTCGGCCGGGGTGAACGCGCAGTGCCCGGCGCGGTTCACGAAGACCTGGCGGAGCAGGTTGCCGTTGCCCGCGCGGTCGACGACGGCGCGGTACGCCTGCTCGTTCTCCGGCACGACCAGGCCGTCACCGGTGGTGTGCATGGTGAGCACGGGCACCTGGATCTGACCGTCGAAGGAGATGTTCCTGGCCAGCCAGGCGGTCGCGTTCGGATTGGCGCTGATCCTGCTTGACCCGTTCAGCGTCTGCACGTCGTGGCCCAGGCTGAGCCCGGCGGCCTGGTAGAGCGCCTTGACCTCCTTCAGGTCGACCGACTTGGCCAGGTCGCTGGAGTAGTTCACGCCGGTGTTCCATGACGGGTTGCCGCCCGCCTTGGCCTGCAGGTCGGCGCGGAAGGCGAAGATGAACGGGAAGGTCACCTCGGTGTCCCAGAGGTATTGGTTGGCCTCCTGGGCCGTGTAGTCGGTGGCGGCGGGTTCGGGCGACAGCGGCGTGAACCAGCCGGGGGTGTCGGCCAGCGCCGCGGTCAGGGCGAGCCGGGCCCGGCCCTGCGGGGTCTGCTGCGCCTGGGCCACCGCGGCCTCGGCCGCCTGCAGGTTAGCCGTGGGGTTGGTGATGTTGACGACCTGGATCGAGGGGTCGATCAGCTTCTGGAACGCGAACGCCCCGTCGAGCGCGGTGTTCCAGGTGGCCACGCCGCCGGACAGCACGCCGCACATGGGCAGCGCGGCGTCGAACCGGTTCGGGTAGTCCTGGAGCAGCCCGGCGGTGATGATGCCGCCCAGTGAGTGCCCCCAGGCGACCGTCGTCTTGGGCTGGCCGTAGGTGCTGCCGAAGGCGTTCAGCGTGCTGATCTGGTCCGGCAGCGCCTGCGCGATAGCCCACCCGGTGGTGGCGTAGGACGAGCCAGCCAGCGCGTAGCCGTGAGCGAGCATCCAGGCGCCGGTGACGGGGTCGCCGACGTCCTGGGCCGGGTTGGCCGCACCGGGCACCACGTATCCGTGGCTGTAGAGGTACAGCGTCCCGTTCCAGGTGCCCGCCGGGCACTGGATCAGGTACGTCGCCCCGTCGGACAGCTTCCCGTTGAGCGTGGTCACGCTGCCGGAACCGCCGCAAGACGGCGCCGCCGCGGCCGCCGTGCCAGCGGTGATTCCGCCGATGGCCAGGCTCGCGGCAAGCGCAAGCCCGGCTAGTTTCCTCCACCGCACCATAAACCACACGCTCCGGTGCCACCTGAACGACCTTTTACGGACGGAAGGTAACTTACCGGTAGGTCAGGCTTACCGGGAGATTACGCCCTAAGTTGCCAGAAATTAGACGGAAACTTCGCTGAATCGCGTCCTTAACGTGCGCGTTCGGCCCCTTTACGATCGGGCCGGTTTACGGTAAGCGCGGGCCCTCCTGCCGTCGCCGGCACTATGTTCCACCGTGCCGGCTACCACCGGCTCGATGCTCCATCGCGCCGGCGACGGGGTCAGCCGACGTAGAAGATGCCGAGGCCCAGCGCCACACAGATGCCGGCGATGATCCAGAAGCGGACGACGATGGTCGTCTCGGCCCAGCCGGCCAGCTCGAAGTGATGCTGCAGCGGGGCCATCCGGAACACCCGCTTACCTGTGAGCTTGAACGAACCCACCTGGATCACCACCGACAGCGTGATGATCACGAACAGGCCGCCGAGCAGGAGCAGCAGGAGCTCGGTCCTGGTGGTGATGGCCAGCCCGGCGAGCACGCCCCCCAGGGCCAGCGACCCGGTGTCGCCCATGAAGATCTTGGCGGGCGGCGCGTTCCACCACAGGAACCCGGTACAAGCGCCCATGACGGTGGCGGCGACCACCGCGATATCCTGCGGGTCGCGCACGTCGTAGCAGGCGGGGGCGAGGACGCTCGTGCAGTCGTTCCGCAGCTGCCAGATCCCGATGATCATGTAGGCGGCGAGCACCAGGATGGCGGCGCCGGTGGCCAGGCCGTCGAGACCGTCGGTGAGGTTCACGCCGTTGGAGGTCCCGGACACCATGAGGATGACCCAGACCACGAAGAGCACCGGCCCGATGGAGATGCCGAAGTCCGCAAGGAAGGATAGGTGGGTGGACGCCGGGGTGAGGTCGTACCCGTCCGGGAACCTGATCGCGAGCAGCGCGAACACCCCGCCGACGATGGCCTGGCCGGCCAGCTTGGCCCCGCTGCGCAGGCCCAGGCTGCGCTGCATGTACAGCTTGATGAAGTCGTCCGCGAACCCGACCAGGCCGAGCCCGGTCATCAGGAACAGCACGAGGAGGCCGGACGCGGACGTGGCGCTGCCGGTGACCAGGTGGCCGACGAGGTATCCGCCAAGCGACGCGGTGATGATCACCGTACCGCCCATGGTCGGGGTGCCCCGCTTGGACAGGTGCCCGGCCGGGCCGTCCGACCTGATCTCCTGGCCGTAGCCACGCCGGCTGAACGTCTTGATGGCCAGCGGCGTGCCGAACAACGCCATGAACAGCGAGACGGCGGCGGACAACAGGATGGTCTTCACCGCTCCGCCTCCCTCAGCAGTTCGGCCGCGACGCCCTCCAGGTGGGCCGCGCGGGACGCCTTTACTAGTACGACGTCTGTCGGCTTGAGCCGGTTCGCAAGCACGTCGAGCGCGGCCGCGCCGTCCGGCACCGCGAGCGCCTCGCCGGGCCAGGACGGTACCCGCCGCGCGCCGGCCAGCAGCGGCGCGGCCTCCTCGCCCACCGCGACAAGACCGGCCAGCCCGGAGCCGCAGATCCGCGCCGCGTACTCGCCGACGTCCTCGTGGCTGGCCCGCGAGGAGTCGCCGAGCTCGGCCATGTGACCGAGGACGGCGAACCCGCGCCCGCCCTGTGACAGGTGAGCCAGAGCGTCGATCGCGGCCCGAACGGACTCGGGGTTCGCGTTGTAGGCATCGTTAATGACCGTCACCCCATCCGCCCGCTGGTGGACCTCCATCCGCCACCGGCTGCGCGCGACCGCGGCGGAAAGCCCGTCCGCGATGGCATCCAGGCTAAGCCCCAGTTCACCTGCGAGGGCCGCCGCGGCTAGCGCGTTCGGCACGTTATGCGCGCCATGCAACCGCAGGGTTACCGGCGCGGAACCGTCGGGAGTCAGCAGCGTGAAGCTGGGCCGCCCGAAGGCGTCGAGCCGCACGTCCGCCGCCCGGACGCAGGCGCCGGAATCTGCCGGCCCGAAAGTCACGACCCGGGCCCGGGTGCGGGCGGCCATGGCCAGGACGCGCGGGTCGGCGGCGTTCAGGATGGCCGCGCCGTCCACCGGGAGCGCCTCGGCCAGCTCACCCTTGGCCCGCGCCACCTGGTCCAGGCCGCCGAACTCCCCCGCGTGCGCGTGCCCGACGTTCAGCACCACGCCGTAGCGGGGCGGCGCGATGCGGCACAGGTGCGCGATGTGCCCGATGCCCCGGGCGGACAGCTCAAGCACCAGGTACCTGGTCGAGGCGTCCGCGCGCAGCACGGTCAGCGGATGACCGAACTCGTTGTTGTACGAGCCGGCCGGGGCAATCGTCGGCCCGAGGCACTCCACCAGCTGGGCGGCCAGGTCCTTAGTCGAGGTCTTCCCCGACGACCCGGTGATGCCCGCGATCCGCGCCGCGGGCAGCGCGTCGACCACGAACCTGGCCAGCGCGGCCAGCGCGGCCGGGACGTCCGCGACCAGCACCGAGGGCACCGGGACCGGCCGGGTGGCCAGCACCGCGGTCGCGCCCGCGGCCACCGCGGCGGCGGCGAAGTCGTGCCCGTCGGACCGCTCCCCCGCGACCGCGGCGAACAGCCCGCCGACGCCGGCCCGCCGGGAGTCGATCACCACCTCGCCGCTGACCACGGCGACCGGGTCACCGTGCAGCTCGCCGCCGGTGACCTGCGCGATCCGCGCCAGCGACAGGGGAATCACCGGTTCACCTTAGCCAGCTGGCCGAGAACGTCCGCAGTGACCTGGCGGTCGTCGAACGGCAGTACCGCGCCGGCCACGTACTGGCCGGTCTCGTGGCCCTTGCCCGCCACCACCAGCACGTCACCGGGTGCCGCCAGCGCCGCGGCTTGCGCAATGGCCGCGGCGCGGTCCGGTTCGATGATCACCCGGGCCCGCTCGGTCTGCGGCACGCTCAGCACGCCGTCCAGCATCGCCGCGAGTATCGCCAGCGGGTCCTCCGAACGTGGGTTGTCGCTGGTGAGGATGGCCACGTCGGCGAGCGAGGCGGCGGCCGCGCCCATCATCGGGCGCTTGGCCCTGTCCCTGTCACCGCCGCAGCCGAGCACGATGATCAGGTTTCCCTGGGTGACCGGCCGCAGCGAGCGCAGCACCGCCTCCACCGCGCCCGGCTTGTGCGAGTAGTCCACGAACGCGGTCACCCCGAGGCCATGAGCCGACACCCGCTCGAGCCGACCGGGCACCCCCGGGCAGGCGGCCACGCCCGCCACCGCGTCCTCCAGCCTGACGCCCGCCTCGACCAGCGCGACCAGGGCGCCGACCGCGTTGGCCACGTTGAACACCCCGGCCAGCCCGACCGACACGTCCGCCTCGACCCCGCCCGGCCCGATCAGGCGGAACGTGCTGCCGTCCGCGCCCGACCTGACGTCCGCCGCCCGCCAGTCCGCCTCGTCCGCACCCGAAGCCGAGAACGTGGTCACCGGCACCAGCGCCGAGGCGGCCAGCCTGCGCCCGTAGGAGTCGTCGATGTTGACCACCCCCGTGACAGTGCTGACCCGGGGGGACGACCCCCCCAGACCCCCCCGAGAGGGCTCCGGAGGCATGAACAGTGACGCCTTGGCCCGGAAGTAGTCCTCCAGGTCGGCGTGGAAGTCGAGGTGGTCCTGCGACAGGTTGGTGAAGACGGCCACGTCGAAGCTGGTACCCGCCACCCGGCCCAGGCTGAGCGAGTGGCTCGACACCTCCATCGCGGCGGCCGTCACCCCGCGCTCCACCATGACCGCGAACAGCGCCTGCAGGTCGGGCGCTTCCGGGGTGGTCAGCGAGCTGGCCAGCCGCTCCGGCCCGATCCGGAGTTCGACCCCGCCGACCAGGCCGGTCAGGTGCCCGGCCGCGCGCAGCCCGGACTCGAGCAGGTAGGTGCTCGTGGTCTTGCCGCTGGTCCCGGTGACGCCGATGAGCCGCAGCCGGTTCGACGGATCCCCGTACACCCAGCAGGCGATCTCGCCCAGCTTGGCGCGCGGGTCCGCGAGCACGAACACCGGCACGCCGCTGGCGGCGGCCCGGGCCCGGCCGTCCGGGTCGGTCAGCACCGCCGCGGCGCCGGCCGCCACCGCGTCCGCGCAGAACGCCGCCCCGTGCACGCGCGCCCCGGAAAGCGCGACGTACAGGTCACCGGGTTCCACCGACCGGGAGTCGAGGGTGAGCCCGGACAGGAAACCCAGGTCGTTCGGGGAAGGGGAATGAGAACCTCTTACGGCGCCAGTTGGGTCGAGCCGGACGCCGAGCAGGGTGCTGAGCGCGGACAGCGGCCGCTGCTGAGGGGACGCGGGACGGATCGCCACGGGGTGAGGGTACCTCCAATCACGGCGCGGTCAGGCGTACCTTCGCAGGTGTGGCCCCATCCGGCGGGATCTGCAGCGTGGCGAGCGCGTCCTTCATGACCTGGTAGAAGACCGGGCCGGCGACGATGGCACCGAAATAGCCGCCCTTGCGCGGGTTCTGCACATTCACCGCGACGACGAGCTGCGGGTTGTCGCCAGGCGCCATGCCGATCCAGCTCGACCCGTAGACGCAGAGCGCGCATTTTCCGTTGGACTCCTGGGAGGTTCCTGTCTTGGCGGCGACCGCGTAGCCGGGGATGATCCCCCACGGCTGGGCGCCCGCCGCGTCGACGGCCGGCACCTGCTGCATGATCTGCAGCAGCTCACGCGCCGTCTTGGCCTCGATGACCCGGCGCGACGGCCTCGGCGCGGCCGGGGAGTACTTCCCGGCCGCGTCGGTGGTGCCTTCGATCAGGGTCGGCTGGACCCGGACGCCGCCGTTGGCGATCGTCGCGTAGACCTCGGCCATCTGCAGCGCCGTCACCGCCACGCCCTGCCCGAACGACAGCGTGTACCTGGTGTCCGCCGCCCACTGGGACACCGGCGGCAGCAGGCCCTGGCTCTCCCCGGGCAGCCCGATGCCGGTCGGCTCGCCGAGGCCGAACGCGCTCAGGTAATCGTACTGGGTCTGCTCGCTGACGTGCTTGGCCACCTGCGACATGCCGATGTTGGAGGAATGCGCGATGATGCCCGCGATCGTGTACCGCTCGCCGGGCCCCCATTCCGCGTCGTGGATGACCTGGCCGCCCTCGGTGATCTCGTACGGGATGTTGTAGGCGCTCATCGGTGTCTGGCCGCCGCGCTCGAAGGCGGCCGACGCGGTGATCACCTTGGCGGTCGAGCCCGGCTGGAACACGTCCTGCACCGGGATGTCGGTCGCCTGGGCCGCGTCCGTGATGGTCGCCGGGTTGAACGTCGGCCACTGCGCCATGGCCAGCACGTCACCGGTGTGCGGCTGGATGATGACCACCGTGCAGTTGCTTGCCTTGGTCTTCTTGACCTGCTTGGCGCACGTCTGCTCGGCCGCGTACTGCAGCGCCGGGACGATGGTGAGCCGCAGGCTGCTCCCGTTCACCACCGGCTTGTCGCTGCTGCCCGCGAGCGGGATCTGCTCGCCGTCGGTGCCGATCTGCACCTGCTCGCTGCCCGACTGGCCGGCCAGCAGCGCGTTGTCCTGCTGCTCCAGGCCGGCCCCGCCCACCAGCACGCCGCTGCTGCTTGTGCCGGTGAAGCCGATGATGTTGGCCGCGATGTTGCCCTCGGGGTAGGACCTCGCGTAGCTGCCTGTCTGGTAGATGCCGGGCAGATCCATCGCCGTGATCTGGCTGCTGGCCTGCGCGGACACGCCCTTGGCCAGCGGCACGTACTGCGGCGAGGTCGGGTGCTGCAGCCGGGCCAGGATCGCGGCAGGCGTCATGCCGAGCGGGCCGGCCAGCGCGTCGGCGACGTGCTGCTGCTGGGCCGCCGGGATCTGCGGCGGGTCGGCACTCACCAGGTAAGTGGCCACGGTCATCGCCAGGACCTGCCCGTTGGCGCCGGTGATGCTGCCGCGCAGCGCGGGCAGCGGGATGGTCCGGTCCCGCTCCTGCGACGCCAGCTTGCGGTAGGTACCGGACTCCATGCCCTGCAGCTGGACGAGGCGGCCAGCGAACAGCGAAAGCACGAAGATGATCGCCAGCAAGGTGATGCCCAGGCGGCGGGCCGAGTCGCCGCGGGCGGCGTGGCGGCGGGCTCGCCGGGGCCTGGCAGCCACGGTCCGGCGCACCTGGGGCCCCGGCCGGGGCTTCGGGTCCTGGCCGGGCCGTCCGGGCCGGTCCCGCGGACCCGGCCGGGACGGATTGCGGCGTGACTGCGCCCCGGGAAGCCCTGGCGGCCGCCGGTCGTCGCGGCGGTTGGTCTGCGGCCTGCGGGTAGGGTCCTGCGACGTCACGGGGTGTACCCGGGAACGCTGATCGCGGCCTCCGCCCTTGACGGCTTGCCGGTGACGATCTTCCCGGTTTTCAGGTCAATGAAGCCCAGGTAGGGGTTCGGCCGCATGCCGAGCTGCCTGGCTTCGGTCGCGATCGCGGCCGGATTCCCCGCCTGCGCGACCTCGTTGGTGAGGGTCTGCTCCTGGCGGGCCAGGTTGGCGTTCTGCTCCTGCAGGTTGGTGATCCGGAACGCGCCCTGGGCGAGCGTGGTGCTGATCACGAGAAGGGAGACCAGGGCGCCGCCAAGCAGCCCGACGAGCAGCAGGATGAACGGCATCCGCGGCGAGCGGGTCCGCGCTCTCGGTGCGGTGCCCGCGATCGGCCGGGTGTGGCGCGGGGCCGTAACCGGGCGCGTCCGTGTTAGCCCGGGGGGACGACCAGTGCTGGTCCGGGGGGACGACCCCCCGGAACCCGCCGCTGTTTCTCCCGGGGGGACCCATCCCCCCGGACCCCCCTTGGGAAGGGTGCCACCCCCCCGAACCCCCCTGGAGACCCCCCTTGGCGGCATCGTGTCAGTGGCCATGTCTGTGCCCCCTCGGGGTCATGCTGCTTGCCTGATGCGTTCCGCGGCCCGCAGCCGGGCCGAGGCGGCGCGCGGATTGCCGGTTACTTCTTCGCTGTCGGGGCGCTCGGCGCCCCTGGTGAGCATGCGGAACTGCGGCATGGCCGCGTTCGCGGGCACGGGCAGGCCGGGCGGCGTCTGGTCGGTGGACAGCCGAACGAGCTCCCGCTTGACGATGCGGTCCTCGAGTGAGTGATAGGCCAGTACGACGACGCGGCCGCCGACGGCCAGCAGGTCCAGCGCGGCGGGCAGCGCCCGGCGCAGCGTGCCGAGCTCGTCGTTCACCTCGATCCGCAGGGCCTGGAAGGTGCGCTTGGCCGGGTTGCCCCCGGTGCGCCGGGTGGCCGCCGGGATCGCGTCCTTGACGATCGCGCTCAGCCGCTGCGTCGAGGTGATCGGGGCGCGGGCCCGCTCGCGGGCCACCGCCTCGGCGATCCGCCGGGCGAACCGCTCTTCGCCGTACTCGCGCAGCACCCGGGCGAGTTCGGCAGCCGGGTAGCCGTTGACCACGTCGGCGGCGGTTCGGTCCTGGCCGCGGTCCATCCGCATGTCGAGGGGGGCGTCCTGGGCGTAGGCGAAGCCGCGCTCGGGGTCGTCCAGCTGCGGCGAGGACACGCCCAGGTCGAACAGCAGCCCCATGATGCTGTCCGGCCCGATGGTGCCGGCTCTGGTGGCGGCGGTCACGATGGCCGGGATCTCGTCGTACCTGGCGTGCACCAGCGTGACCCGGGCGGCGTGCGGGGCGAGCAGCTCACCGGCCGCCTCGATCGCGGCCAGATCGGCGTCGACGCCGATAAGCAGCAGGCCGGGGCAGGCCTCGAGCAGGGCGCGAGCGTGGCCGGCCCGGCCCAGCGTGGCGTCCACGAGCACCGCGCCCTCGGCGACCAGGGCGGGCGTGAGCAGGGCACTGACCCGGTCGGCGAGCACCGGTACGTGCTTGGCCCTGTCCACGCGTGCCCCTCCCTGGCTTGTGGTGACGGTCATTGCTGTCCCTCCGCCGGCCCCATCCGCTCTCGCTGTCGGCTGGCACCGGGGAAGTGATGCCAGCAGGGAGCGGCGGATGGGGGCCGGCGCGTGGGGAGCTACAGGATTCCCGGGAGCACCTCCTCGGCGGCCTCGGCGAACGAGTCCTCCTGGGCGGCGAGGTAGGCGTCCCACGCTTGCGAGTCCCAGATCTCCAGCCGGGTGTTCGCGCCGATCACGGCGCAGTCCCGCTCCAGCCCGGCGTAGCCGCGCAGGGCGGGCGGAACGGTGATCCTGCCCTGCTTGTCTGGCAGTTCGTCCGAAGCGCTTGCGAAGAAGACCCGGCTGTAGTCCCGGACCGACTTGGCCGTCACCGGCGCGGTGCGCAGCGCCTCGGTGATCCGGGTGAACTCTTCCTGCGGGAAGACGTACAAGCAGCGCTCTTGCCCCTTGGTGATCACGACTCCCCCAGCGAGCTCTTCTCGGTACTTCGCGGGCAGGATCAGCCGACCCTTCTCGTCAAGCCGGAGGGCGTGAGTACCGAGGAACACAGGTGCTCACCTCCCACCGCCTATCCTCCACCGCGCTCCACTGTACCCCACATTTCCCCACCGTCAACGCTTGAAAGGCCGTAATCGAGCCTCCTCCCCCACTGAAGCGGCAGGTGGGAGCGGTCGAGCGGAGTGGAGGAAGTGGTGGAGCGGAGTGGGGCCGGGGCGGACGGGAGTGGTCGGGGTCCGGGCCCGGTGTGTCCCGTGGTGCCCGTTTGGCCGAGAAGCCTGGCCAGCGTCGCGCGTTCGGCGAAGAAAGACGTACTGTAGCGGTACGGCAGCTAGGCCGGGAGCGCTCCCAGACGGGGTGCGCCGGCGATATGGTGGTGCGCGCCAGCGCCTTCGAGGAGGCCACGTGGTACTAGACACCGGACGGCCGACGGGGAGCCCGATCGATGATCTAGTCCCGGCGGCCCGCCGGATCGGCACGGCGATCGAGTCCGTGATCGAGGGTAAGCGGGACGCCATCCAGCTCACGCTGGCCGTGCTGCTCGCCGAGGGCCACCTGCTCATCGAGGACGTGCCCGGCGTAGGCAAGACGATGCTGGCCAAGGCCCTGGCCCGGGCGATCGACGGCACCGTGCGGCGGGTGCAGTTCACGCCGGACCTGCTGCCGAGCGACATCACCGGCGTGAGCGCCTACAACCAGGAGCGGCGCGAATTCGAGTTCAAGCCCGGACCGGTGTTCGCGAACATCGTGCTCGGCGACGAGATCAACCGGGCGTCGCCGAAGACCCAGTCGGCGCTGCTAGAAAGCATGGAAGAACGCCAGGTCACGGTCGACGGCACCACGTATTTGCTGCAAGAGCCTTTCATGGTGATCGCCACCCAGAACCCGGTGGAGATGGAAGGCACCTACCCGCTGCCCGAGGCCCAGCGGGACCGGTTCACCGCGCGCATCTCCCTCGGCTACCCGCTGCCCGCCGCCGAAAGGGAAATGCTCGACACGCACGGCTCCTTTTCACCCCTGGACCAGCTCAAGCCCGTCGCCCGGGCCAGCGACGTGCAGGAGTTGGTGCTCGCGGTGCGCAAGGTGCTGGTATCCGACCAGGTCAAGGACTACATCATCAACCTGGCCAACGCGACAAGGACGTCGCCCGAGCTGCGCCTCGGCGCGTCGCCGCGGGCTACCCTGCACCTGCTGCGGGCCAGCCGGGCCTGGGCCGCCCTCGACGGGCGGGATTACGTGATTCCCGACGACGTGCAACGGCTGGCCCGGCCGGTGCTCGCGCACCGGCTGCTGCCCACAGCGGAGGCCATCGTGGAGCGGCACCTGCCCGAGCAGGTGGTGGACCGGATCGTCGCCCAGCTGCCCCTACCCCGGCGATGAGCTATGCGAGGGCTATTTAGCTCGCTGACCACGCGGGGCCGGTCGTTCATCGCCGCGGGCGGCGCGGCCGTAGTCTGCGGCCTGGCGATACCGGAGCCCGACCTGGTCCGCGTCGGTGCCCTGCTCGTCATCTTGCCGGCCGTGTCCGCGCTGATCGCCCGCCGGTCCCGGTACCGGCTGGCCTGCGTCCGCAGGCTCGACCCGCCGCGGATCCCGGCCGGCCAGCTCACCACCGTGACCGCGCGGGTGGAGAACGTCTCGCGGCTGCGCACCGGCGTGCTGCTGGCCGAGGACGTCACCCCGTACACGCTGGGCAGCAGGCCACGGTTCGTTCTCGACGAGATCGAGCCCGGCGGGCACCGGGAGCTCAACTACCAGATCCGGTCGGAAACCCGGGGCAAGTTCACCGTCGGCCCGCTCCGGGTCCGGGTCGCGGACGCGTTCGGGCTGGTGGAGATCAGCCGGTCGTTCAGCACCACAAGCACCCTCGTGGTCACGCCGAGGATCTTCCCGCTGCCACGCGCCGCCGCAGCCAGCAGCTGGCTCGGCGAGGGCGACGGCGGGATGCGGACGATCTCGGCCGTCGGCGAGGACGACGCCGCCCCGCGCGTGTACCAGGACGGGGACAGCCTGCACCGGGTGCACTGGAAGTCGACGGCCAGGTACGGCGAGCTGATGGTCCGCCGCGAGGAACACCAGTGGCGCAACAGCGCGTCGGTGTTCCTGGACACCCGGCGCTCGGCGCATTCGGGCAGCGGGCCCGCCTCGACGTTCGAGTTCGCGGTCAGCGCGGCCGCCTCGATCGGGGCGCACCTGTCCGGCGAGGGCTTCCGGGCCAGGCTCATCACCGAGGGCGGCGAGATCGCCCCGCGCGGCACCTTCCAGGAGACCCTGCTCGACATGCTCGCGGTCATCACCCCGTCGCGCGCGGCCGGCTTGCGGACGGGCACGTCGGCGCTGGCCAGCGCGGGCGGCCAGCTGATCGCGGTGGTCGGGCGGCTGTCCGCGGACGACGCCGGAGCGCTGGCCGCGAGCAGGCGCGGGAACGCGCCCGCGATGGCGCTGCTGCTCGCCGTCTCCGCGTGGGCGTCCGGCGGGATATCCGAGGACACGGCGCGGACGGCGGAGATCTTGTCGGCCGCGGGCTGGCGGGTCGCGGTGGCCAGCGCCAGCACGCCGCTGGCGGCCGCCTGGCAGCAGCTGCACCGCCCCATCGAGCCCGCGGACCGGCCGCTGTCCCTCGGCGGCTTCGGCGGGTCCCTTGAGACTGGAGGGGAACGGGGGTGACGCTGAACGGCCGGATGACGGTGACTACGGCAGTGGCCTGCGTGCTCGCCTCCACCGCGCTGCTGCCGCTGTTCAGCAATTCCGTGTGGTTCGCCATCGCGATCGGCGCGGTGATCGTCGTCGCGGCGGCCGGGGCGCTGACCCGGCTGCGCACGCTGCCCGTCCCGGCCTGCGTGGCCGGCAGCGTCGCGGGCCTGCTGCTGTACCTGAACCTGGTCTTCGAGGCCCGGCACTCGCTGCTGTTCGTGATCCCCACCCCTGGCTCGCTCACCCGCCTGTTCGAGCTCGTGGGCACCGGGATGATCGATTCGAAGGCGTACGCCCCGCCGGTGCCGAACCTGCCCGCCCTGCTGTTGCTGGCCGCCGGGGGGGTGGGCATCACCGCGGTGCTGGCCGACCTGATCGCGGTACGGCTGCGGTCCACCGCGCTGGCCGGGCTACCGCTGCTCGTCCTGTTCACCGTGCCGGTCACGATGAACGCCTCGCACGACCAGTTCGTCACCGGCGTGGTGTTCTGCCTGGGCGGGGCGGGATACCTGGCCATGCTCAGCGCCGACGGCCGGGAACGGATCCGGGTCTGGGGCCGGCTGGTCTCGCTGTGGCGCCCGGCACCGCGGTACGGCAGGGCCTTTGCCGGGGACGACGGGCGCGCCGAAGCACCGCAGCGGGTCCGCGGGCGGGGGCCGGGGCCCGATACCCGGGCGCTGGCCGCGGCGGGCCGGAGGGTCGGGCTCGCCTCCATCGTGCTGGCACTGTGCGCGCCGCTGCTCCTGCCCGGCCTGCATCCGAGCAAGCTGTTCTCTTCGGGCCCGGGCATCGGCGGCGACGGCGACGGAGTGGGCGGTCAGTCCCTGTCGCTGGCGGGCGCCCTGTCCGAGGCCGTCACGCAACTGCGCGAGAGCCGCCCAAGCACGGTGTTCACGTACACCACCAGCTCCTCGGAGGCCCAGCAGGACAACGACGCGGAGTACTTCAGGCAGTACGTATTCGACACCCTGGCCGACGGGGGCTGGCAGGTCAACGACTATACGGCCCGCACGCTGCCGATCGACTCGATCCCCTACCCGCCCCAGGGCCTGACCGACGGTACGTCGGCTCACACCGTGACGACGACGGTCAACGTCAGCCGGGACTTCCCCAGCCCAGGCTCACAGCCGACGTTCCTGCCGCTGCCCTATCCGGCCATCCACGTCGATGTGCCAGGAAAGTGGCTGGCCGACCCCGACCTCATGGCGTACTCAAGCAGCGACTCCATCGCCGGCCGGTCCTACTCTGTGGTGAGCCTGGCGGTGGATCCGAGCCAGCGGCAGCTGGAGACGGTTCCCGGTGTGGTGAAGACGGGGATCCTGGCGCCGGATCTGCAGCTTCCCCCGTCATACCAGACGGCTGCGCTGAAGAACGTGGCGGACACCTACACGGCCGGCCAGACCACCGAATTCGGCAAGGTGAACGCGCTGGCGAACTGGCTCTCTGGCGCGCAGTTCAGCTACAGCCTCACCGTGGCGCCGCTGAACAGCCCGGCGAGCCTGCTGACGTTCCTGACCAAGACGAAGAACGGCTTCTGCGTGCAGTACGCCTACGCGATGACCGTGCTGACCCGGCTGCTCGGCATCCCGGCCCGGTTCGTGGTCGGCTACACGGCGGGTACGCGGCTCAAGAACGGCAGCTACGAGGTCAGGAACACCGACGCGCACGCGTGGACCGAGGTGTATTTCCCGACCCTCGGCTGGATTCGCTTCGAGCCCACGCCCGCCGGCCAGGGCACGGCCGACCCCCCGAACTACATGACCAGCGGGACGGGACATGGCCAGGGCGGCAGTACCAGCCCGATCCTCGGGGCGACCGCCGGGCCGGGCGCCAAGAACACCAACCCGCGGGACAGCGGGGCCAACCGGCTTCGCCCGCTGCCCGGTTCCGAAGCGCCGGCGGCGGGTTCGGCGGGCGGCCGGGCCGGGACGCCATGGACCGCGCAAGCACTGGCCGTGATCGCGGCGCTGGTGCTGGTTTTCGGCCTGATCACGATCATTGCCCCGCCCGCCAGGCAGATCCTGTCCGCCCACCCGCAGACCCGCCGCCGCCGGCCCTCGGCCGCCACCACCGCCGTCGCCGCCATCGCCGCGACCGCCCTGGTCGCCCTGGCCCTCTACCGGCTCATGGCCCGCACGGCGGGGCTGAACCTCGGCGTCGGCTGGGCCACCGTCGGCATTGCATTCGGCGCCACCGCCGCCACCGCGCTGATCATCCCCGTCGTATGCCGCCTGGTCGCACGCCGCTGGCGGTGGATCCGGGCCCGCGACGACACCAGCCGCGCCCACGCCGCCTGGCGCGACTTCCACGACGACCTCGCCGACTTCGGCGTCACAAGCCGCCCCAGCGAACCACCCCGCACCCTGGCCGCCCGCGTCACCGCCACCCTGCCCGCACCCGCCGCGGCCGCCGTCACCCGGCTCGCCCTGGCCGAAGAACGCGCCAGCTACGCCGCCCGTCCCACCGGATCACAGCACCTGCGCCACGACGGCAGCACCGCTCGCCGCGGACTAGCCGCCACCGCCCGCCGCTCGACCCGCTGGCGCGCCATCATCTTCCCCGCCTCGATCATGACCGCCCTCACCCAGGCGGCCACCCGCATCCCCGACCACGCCACCGCGCTCAAGCCCCGGTATCGTACCCACCGTAAGACGTGACAAAAGCGGCGTAAGACGTGACATAAGCGGAGTTGCTGGACGGATCGTTGCCGGGCAAGGCGGCGGGAGGCGGCGGAGAGCCCGCTACATCCTGCGGTCGCCCTCCTGCCGGCGGCGCCACCGCTCTTCCATCCGCTCCATCATCCGGGCGCGCCTGGACTGCCTGGTACGGTCGGGACCGGACCGGACCTGTCCCTTGGCCTTGGCACCCGCGGGCTTGGTCGGGCGGACCCTAGCCACATGCCGCCGCCAGCTAACCATCGCCCACACCAGGGACAGCAGCACGATCGCCGCCCCGGCTGCCAGCAGGTAGACACGGTGGGTCACCACTCCGGCCGCGAGCAGGCCAGCACCGGCGACGACGCCGACGAGAGCCTGTACCAGCTTGCGCTTATAGTGCACCCGCGGGTCACTGGAGCGCACGAGACGCCCGAACTTCGGATCCTCCCTGTAGAGCGCCTGCTCGATCTGCTCCAGCTGGCGCTGCTCGTGTTCAGAGAGCGGCACGACGCCTCCCATAAAAAACCTTGCGCCCGGCAGGTGTGCGGCGACCTTTCGCCGCACATACCCGGTTCAATTTCCAGAATACGAGCGTTGACACGCCGCTTGGAAGGGTAGACCCCCCAGCAGGTCAGAAACCACCCACAGCGGGGCGGTTTGTGTCCTGTACCAGAGCGGCCGGCCGGACCGCGCTGACCCCGAATCGGCTGGCGATCGCGTCGACCGCGCGCTCCGCCTCCCGCCAGCCGACGGGCCGGTCATCGAACGTCAGCTGGGCATTTGCCGAGGCCGCGATGACCAGGCCCGATACCCGGACGCCGACGAGCCGCAGCCGCGCGCCGTCGTCGAGACCGGCCGAGGTGTACAGCGCGCAGGCTGTGGCATAAATCTCACGAGCAACGTCAGTCGGGTAGGTGAGAGTGCGGGACCGCGTCATCGTCTTGAAGCTGGCCAGCCGGAGCTTGACCGAAACCGTCCGGGCCGCGTAGCCGGCCGCCCGCAGGCTTTGCGCCGTCCGCCCGGACAGCTTCAGCAGCTCCCGCTTGATGCGGTCCGGGTCGTCGATGTCGGCCGCGAAGGTCTCCTCGGCCCCGATGCTCTTCTCCGGCACGTATGGCGTCACCCGGCGCTCGTCCCGGCCCCAGGCGAGGGCGGCCAGGTGCGATCCCTGGGCGACCCCGAGCTCGTGCTGCAGCGTGGCCAGCGGGGTATGCGCGATGTCCGCCACCGTGCGCAGGCCCAGCCGGGCCAGCACCTCCCCGGTCCGCTCACCGACGCCCCACAGCGCCGAGGCTGGCAGCGCGTGCAGGAACTCGAGCACGCCCGCGCGCGGCACCACGAGAAGCCCATCCGGCTTGCAGCGGGCGGAGGCGATCTTGGCCACGAACTTGGTCGGCGCGACCCCGACCGAGCAGGTGATGCCCAGCTGCGTGGCGACCTCAGCCCGGATGTGCCTGGCGATCACGGCGGGCGGCCCGAGCCGCCGCAGCGCGCCGGAGACGTCGAGGAAAGCCTCGTCCAGCGCAAGCGGCTGTACGTCCGGCGTGACCGTGCCGAAGACCGTCATGACCTCCTTGGAGGTGGCGGCGTACACCCGGTGCCTGGGCGCGACGAACACGGCCCGCGGGCACATCCGCTGAGCCCGGGCCACCGGCATCGCCGAGCGCACCCCGAACGCCCGGGCCTGGTACGACGCGGAAAGCACCACGCCCCGGCCGCTCGTCCCGCCCACGATGACCGGCTGGCCCGCGAGCTCCGGCCGGTCCCTTATCTCCACGCTCGCGTAGAACGCGTCCATGTCCGCGTGCAGGATGTGGCAGCCGGTGTCGTCGGGCTCCGCCGGATCCCGGGGACTTTCTGGGGCTGCGTCGGCGGCCATGATGGTCAGCGGTGGCCGAGCACGTGCAGTTGCGCGGCGATGTCGCGCAGCGGCGGGGTGACCGCGGCGGCCGCCTCGAGCGCGCGCAGCGCCTCGGTCCCGCCGGGCCCGCCCGCGTCCCCGTCGAGCAGCGCGCCGGGCACCAGCCCGCTGAAGATCCGCAGGCCGTGCGCCTCCCCCGGGCGCAACCCGGCTCCCTCAATCAGCGCGGTGAGGGCCGGCAGGGTGAACCGCCGCGGCGGGCCGGACCCCTCCTCCGCCTTTTCGCTCTCGAGCAGCTGGCGGGCCTCGGTGAAGCGGCCGGCCAGCGCCCGGTGCAGGACCGCGGCCACCGCGTTGGACGCGAGCACGCTCACCGTCGCGGACGGCCGGAGCACGGCGGCGATCGCGGTCATCGCGTCGGCCGGCGAGTCGACGTACTCGAGCACGTTGTGGCAGATGACGAGGTCCGCCGCCTTCGTGCCCGCCACGCTGTCCAAGCTGGCCGCGTCGCCCTGCACCGCGGTCAGCCGCGCGCCCGCCTCGGCGGCCCGCCGCTGCGCCGCCGCCAGCGCGTCCGGGCTCGGGTCCACCACCGTGACGTTGTGTCCGAGGGCGGCGAACGGCACCGCCAGGCCGCCGGTCCCCCCGCCCACGTCGACGATGTCCAGCGCCTGCCTGCCGGTCTCCGCTTCCTGGGCCGAGACGACATCCCGCAGGACGTCCCAGAGCAGCGAGAAGCGGACGCCGTCGCGCCTGAAGTCTGCCGCCACGCCAGCCTCCTTCCAAGAGTCCAATGTAGTGCCGGTTACCGACATTCTCGTGTAGTGCCGGTCACCGCAGTGTTGGCCACGGGGGAACGACCCCCTCCCCCGGCGGCTCGCTGGCATTCCGGTGTGGTTACTTTCCGTCCCAGCGCCGTGAACCTCCGTGACCAGCCCTACGTTATACAGCCGTGCGGAACTCTCAGACTCTTCTTTACGCCACCTGCCGGCAATTCCAGCGCAGCCGGAGCCGTCCCCCGTATGCTCTTCGCCATGGCTGAGCACCTAGAGTTGCCCCGCCCCTGGCGGCTGATCCTGACCGCAGGCTGGAACCTGGCCGAGTCCCTTGGCCTTCCCGTCGCCGGGTACGTTGTCGGTGCGAAGCTAGGCGGCCGGGACGCGGGCATGTTGGCCGCGACCGCCGTGGTCTGGCTGACCGTGGTCGGCCGCAAGGTCTTCACCCGCACCATCCCTGGCCTGCTGACGATCTCGGCCTTGGTGCTGACCCTCCAGACGGCGGTGGTGATCGTCACCGGCAGCATGTTGTTCTTCCTGCTCCAGTTCCCGCTGGCCAACCTGGGCCTGTGCGTGCTGTTCGCGCGGACCGCGCCGACCCGCAAGCCACTGGTCGCCCAGCTAGCCGCCGAGGTCGTCGCGCTGCGCCAGCCGTCGTCTCATCACCCGGGACTGCACCGGTTCTTCCAGGGCGCGACCTGGCTGTGGGCCGGGATCTTCTTCGTGTCCACCGTGGGCCTGGCCGTACTGATGATCTTCGAAACGGTCAAGGTATTCCTGTTGCTCACCACGGCCGTCACCATCGGCGGCGTGGTCGCGGGCACCTTCTTGTCGGCATTCTGGTTCTTCCGCGTCCTGCACCGCTCCGGCCTGCGCGTCCGCTTCGCCCAGCAGCGCTGACCCGTCCCTTGCCTGCTGTGCTGACCCGTCCCTTCGTGCTATCAGGGCGTGCAGGTCAGACTTGCAGTGATGGCTTGAGTTCGGCGATGCGGGCCAGCAGGCCGTTGACGAAGGAGGGCGAGGCGTCGGTGGACAGGTCGCGGGCGAGCAGGACGGCCTCGCTGATCGCAACGCCGTCGGGTACGTCCTGCGCCCAGAGCAGCTCATAGACGCCGATCCGCAGCACGTTCCTGTCCACGGCGGGCATCCGATCCAGGGTCCAGCCCTCGGCGTACTCCGAGATCAGCTCGTCGATCCGGGCCGAGTGCACGGTCACGCCGCGGACCAGGTCCGCGGCGTAGGCGGCCACCGGCGGGCTGCCCAGCGTGATGCGCTCGGCGAGCAGCTCGAGCACCGGCGTGCCGCGTATTTCGGCCTCGAAGAGGATATCCAGGGCCCGTTTGCGCGCCTTGCTACGAGCGGGCGGCATTAAACGAGCCAACGGGCCGCTGGCGGGGAAGACAGAATTCTCATCAGGCGCGGCCGAGGTACTGGCCGGTCCTCGTGTCGACCTTGATCTTCTCGCCGGTCGAGATGAACAACGGCACCTGAACGGTCGCGCCCGTCTCCAGGGTGGCCGGCTTGGTGCCGCCGGTGGAGCGGTCGCCCTGCACGCCGGGGTCGGTCTGGCTGATGGTGAGCTCGACCGCGGCCGGCAGGTCAACGTACAGCGGGGTGCCGTCGTTGAAGGCCACGGTGACGGTCTGCTCCTCGAGCAGGTAGTTCGCCACGTCTCCGACCACGGAAGCGGGTACCCGCGGCTGGTCATAGTCCTGCGTGTCCATGAAAACGAAGTCGGCGCCCTCGCGGTACAGGTACTGCATCTCCCGCCGGTCGACGTTGGCCACGTCGACCTTGACGCCGGCGTTGAAGGTCCGGTCGACGACCTTGCCCGACATGATGTTCTTCAGCTTGGTGCGCACGAAGGCGCCGCCCTTGCCCGGCTTGACGTGCTGGAACTCGACAACGCTCCAGAGCTGGCCGTCGAGGTTCAGCGCCATGCCGTTCTTCAGGTCGTTCGTGGTGGCCACGTTCTGTCTCCAGGTTAAAGAACGAGAAGTTCTCTCGTTGTAGTCGTGAGGAGGCCCGTCCCGTCGGCCCCCACGACAAGGACGTCCTCGATCCGGACACCGCCCCTGCCGGGTAGGTAGACACCTGGCTCGACGGTGACGGGAACCCGGCTAGCGAGTTTACCCGTCCTGGAGTATCCGATCGTCGGCGCCTCGTGCACCTCGAGCCCGACGCCGTGCCCCAGCCCGTGCTGGAAGTGGTCGCCGTGCCCGGCGTCACGGATCAGGTCGCGGGCGGCCGCGTCCACGTCGTCGACGTCCGCGTCCGGCCGGGCGGCGTCCAGGCCGGACCGCTGCGCCGCCGCGACCAGGTCGTAGATCTCCCGCTGCCAGCCCGCGGGCTCGCCGAGCGCCACGGTGCGGGTCATGTCCGCGTGGTAGCCGCCGTACAGCGCGCCGAAGTCCATCGTGATCAGGTCGCCGCGGCGCACCGGCCGGTCGGTCGGCGCGTGGTGCGGGATCGCGCCGTTCGGCCCGCTCGCCACGATGGTGTCGAAGGCCGGCCGCTCGGCGCCCAGGTCGGCCATCCGCGCATCGAGCGCGGCCGCGAGCGCGCGCTCGGTCAGACCGGGCCTGATCAGCGAGAACACGTCGGCGATGGCCTGGCAGGTGATCCGGCAGGCGGTCGCGAGCAGCTCGAGCTCGGACGGATCCTTGACCGTCCGTAGCTCCTCGATTTTCGGGCCGAACGGAACCAGGGTGACACCTTCCGCTGTCGCTGCGAGCTCCTGGTGGCGTTCGACCGACATCTCGTGCGCCTCGAACGCCACGGTGCGCCAGCCCCGGCTGGTCATCTGGTCGGCCAGCCTCGGCTCGATGAACCGCTCGATGATCAGCTCGAGGTCGGGGCAGTCCCGCTGGGCGGCCAGCGTGTAGCGCGAGTCCGTCGCCAGCACCGCCGGGCCGTCGGCGGCCAGCAGCAGCGCCGCGTTGGAGCTGGCCAGGCCGGTGAGGTACCGGACGTTCGGGCCGGAGGTGATCAGGACCGCATCGGCACCGGCCTCGGCGATCTTCTCCTGCGCCCGCCGCCGGCGGCCCGCGTGCATCTCGGCCATGGCTGAACTCTACGCGCGCGGATGGCGGGGCTGGCGGGCCCGCGGCCTCAATCGGCCAGATCGCGGACCCGCTCGATCAGGCGGACGCGGGCCTCATGGGTGGGCGCGAGCGGGGTGAGGTTGAGGGTGGACACGCCGGCGTCGCGGTAAGCGGCGAGGCGCTCCCGCACGTAGGATTCGGGGCCGATCAGCGAGGTCCGCTCGACCAGTTCCGCGGGCACCAGGGCCTCCGCCTCGGCCTTGCGGCCGTCCAGGTAGGCGTCCTGAATGGCCTTGGCCTCGGCCTCGTAGCCGAACCGGCGGGCCAGGTCGTTGTAGAAGTTGCGGCCCCGCGCGCCCATCCCGCCGATGTACAGGGCCAGCTCGGGCCGGCTTTGGTCGCGCAGGCCGGTCACGTCGTCACCGATCGCCAGCCGACCGTGGGCGATGACGTCGAGTGGGCCGAGCGAAGGATCGCGCTTCGCGCCGCCCTCGGCCACGGCTGCGCCCCACACCGCGGCGGCCTTTTCCGGCAGGTAGAAGATCGGCATCCAGGACTCGGCCAGCTCCGCGGCGAGCGCGACGTTCTTCGGGCCGATGGCGGCCAGGGCGATCGGGATGCGCTCGCGTACCGGGTGGTTGATCAGCTTGAGCGGCTTGCCCAGCCCGGTACCCCCACCCACCTCCCCAGCCCTCTTCTCTAGCGGCAGCTGGTAGTACCGGCCCCGGTAGACCAGCCGCTCGCGGCGCCAGACCATCCGGCAGATCTCGATGACCTCCCGGGCCCGGCCGATCGGCGCGTCGTAAGGCACGCCGTGCCAGCCCTCGATCACCTGCGGCCCGGAGGCGCCCAGCCCCAGCATGAACCGGCCGCCCGACACATAATCGAGCCCGGCCGCGGTCATCGCGGTCAGCGCGGGCGTGCGCGAGTACAGCTGGAAGATCCCGGACGCGATCTGCATCCGCTCCGTCTTCGCCGCCAGGAAACCGAGCTGGCTCACCGCGTCGAAGCTGTACGCCTCGGGCACGAACACGATGTCCAGACCGGCCTTCTCGTAATCGGCCAGTTCCACCACGGTCTCGGCGAAGCCGCCCGCGTAGCTGAGAAACATCCCTATCCGCATAGAGGGAGCGTAACGGCTGCGGCGTTGCGGCTACCGACGGGTACCGGGGTCGGTGGCCGGGCGGGGCTGGGGACGGATGTTCGCCTCGACGCTGGGCGGACAGATCTCCTGGCTCATCCCGTTCGCCGCGATCGCGCTGATCGGGACCCTGCTGCTGATCGGGCGGCAGCCAGGGACGGACCTGGCACGGGCGAGCCGGTGCCTGGAACGCCCGTGGCTTCGGGCAGCGAGGTCGTACCCGGATGTGGCGGGTTCAGGCGATGAGCAGGCGAGCGCCAAGCTCTGCTGCGTCGAGATCGACGAGGTCGCGGTTGCGTTCGGCCCACCGACCGGATGCGAGGTCATCACGGAGGCTGTGCACTGCCCTCCGCCGGTGAAGTGCCGCCATCACCCGGTGCGGATGATCCCCTATCGGGGTGGTCAGGCGTGGTCTTGCCCGGCCCCATGAACCCGACGAGGACGATCACGGCTCGGCCAGGTCCTCCAACGACGCCGAGCCGTACACCTCGGGCTCCCGGACGCCGAGCCGGCCGAGGTTCGGGCCGTTGAGCACGAGTACCTGCGTGATCACTTGGACACCTCCTGGTACGCCTGCCACAGGAGTTCCTCGGGCGGGTCATCGAGAATCGAGGGACGGGCCAGGCCGTCGAGCACCACCAGCCGCAGCCGCGCGCCGCGGGCCTTCTTGTCCACGCCCATGGCCTCGCGCAGCGACGGCCACACCCCGGCCGGGTACGCCGTGGGCAGGCCGACGCTGGTCAGTAGCTCTCGGTGCAGCGCGGTTACCTGCGGGTCGAGCCGCCCGGCCAGCCGGGCCAGTTCGGCGACGTAGACCATGCCGATGGCGACCGCGTCCCCGTGCCTGAACCGGTAACCCTCCACCCGCTCGATGGCGTGGCCGAGCGTGTGCCCGTAGTTCAGGATCTCTCGCAGGCCTTGTTCGTTCAGGTCTTTGGAGACCACGTCGGCCTTGACCCCGATGGCGCGCTCGATCAGCTCGCGGGCGTGCGCGCCATGCGGGACCGTGGCCCCTTCCGGGTCCGCTTTGACCAGGTCGAGGATGACCGGGTCGGCGATGAAGCCGGTCTTGATCACTTCGGCCAGCCCGCTGACGTAGTCCCCGCGCGGCAGCGTCTCGAGCGTGACCAGGTCGGCAAGTACGCCAGCCGGCGAGTGGAACGCGCCGACCAGGTTCTTGCCCTCCGGAATGTCGATCGCGGTCTTCCCGCCCACCGCGGCGTCGGCCATGCCCAGCAGTGTGGTCGGGATCAGGACGGTCGCGACGCCGCGGAGCCAAGTCGCGGCGACGAAGCCGGCCAGGTCGGTGGCCGCTCCCCCGCCGATGCCGACCACGCAGTCCGACCTGGTCACGCCGTGCTTGGCTAGCCGGGACCAGAGCCTGGCCGCGACGTCGACGGTCTTGGCCGCCTCGCCGTCGGGCACCGGCTCAGCGTGCACGTTCAGGCCGACGGCCTGCAGCGCGCCGCAGGCCGGGCGAGCGATCTCGCCGAGGCCCTCGGCGTGGATGACCACGACGGTCCGGGCGTGCTTCGGCACCAGGCCGGGCAGCTCGCCGAGCACGCCGACGCCGACGACCACCTGGTACGGCCGACCGCCGCCGGAAGGCGTGACGTCGATCCTGGTCGCGGTCAATTCTTCGTGATCCTGGCGGCGAGCTCGTCCGCCAGTTCGTCCGGGTCCAGGTCATCGGTGGGCACCGTGACCGCGGCGAGCCGCTGGTAGATCGCGTCGCGCTCGCCCAGCATGGCCCGCAGGCGGCCGCGCGGGTTGCCGGGGACGACGACCCGGGGCCGGTCCAGGCCGATCCGCCTGGCGACGGTGCCGAACTCCGCGGACAGGTAGACCACGGGCAGGCCGTCGAGCAGGCGCTGGATCCCGGCGTCGAGGATCGCGCCGCTGCCGAGCGCCAGCACCCCGCCGTGCTGGCGCAGCGCGCCGAGCGCGTTGGTGACCGCGGCCCGCTCGAGCTCGCGGAAGGTCTCCTCGCCGTTCTCGATGAAGATGTCGCTGACCGGCTTGCCCGCGGCCGCGCCGACATCGGCGTCGGTGTCGCGGAACTCCACCCCGAGCCGGTCCGCGAGCAGCGGGCCCACCGCGGACTTGCCCGCGCCCGGCGGCCCTATCAGGATCACGAGGGGCTTTTGGGTCTCCCTGGTCTCGTGGGTCACGGGATCACCAGGGTCTTGAGGTAGCTTTCCGCGTTGCGGCGCATCTCCTCCGCCGAGTCGCCGCCGAACTTCTCCACCGCGGCCTCGGCGAGCACTAGGGCCACCATCGCCTCGGCCACTACGCCCGCCGCGGGCACCGCGGTCGCATCGCTGCGCTGGTTGATCGCCTTGGCCGGCTCGCCGGTGCTGGTGTCGATGGTGTCCAGCGCGCGCGGCACCGTCGAAATGGGCTTCATCGCGACCCGCAGCCTGATCACCTCGCCGGTGCTCATCCCGCCCTCGATGCCGCCCGCCCGGTTGGTCCGCCTGGTTACGCCCTCGGGCGTAGGCTCGATCTCGTCGTGCGCCACCGAGCCGCGCCGGGTCGCGGTGGTGAAGCCGTCGCCGACCTCGACGCCCTTGATGGCCTGGATGGACATCAGCGCGCCGGCCAGCCGGGCGTCGAGCCGCCGGTCCCAGTGGGTGAAGCTGCCGAGCCCCGGCGGCAGCCCGAAGGCGAGCACCTCGACCACGCCGCCCAGCGTGTCGCCCGCCTTCTTGGCCGCGTCGATCTCGGCCACCATGGCGGTGCTGGTTTCCGCGTCGAAGCAACGCACCGGATCGGCGTCGATGATTGCGGCGGCGTCCGGGCCTGGCATGACCTCGTCGGGGATCCTCACCTGGCCGATCGCGACCACGTGGCTGAGGATCTCGATGCCGAGGACCTGGCTGAGCAGGCGCCTGGCCACCTCGCCGAGCGCCACCCGCGCGGCCGTCTCCCGCGCGCTGGCCCGCTCGAGGATGGGGCGGGCATCCTTATGGGCGAATTTCTGCATGCCAGCCAGGTCGGCGTGGCCGGGCCGCGGCCTGGTCAGCGGCGCGTTCCTGGCCTGGCTGTCCAGCGTCTGCGCCGCCACCGGGTCGGGCGACATGACGGTCTCCCACTTGGACCATTCGGTGTTGGCGATCCTGATCGCGACCGGGCCGCCGAGCGTGCGGCCGTGCCTGACGCCCCCGGTCAGTTCCACCTCGTCCCGCTCGAATGTCATCCGCGCGCCGCGGCCGTCGCCGGCCCGCCTGCGGGCCAAGGCAGCGCCGACGTCCTCGGTGCTGACCTGCACTCCGGCGGGCACGCCCTCGCAGATCGCGACGAGCGCGCGCCCGTGCGATTCGCCTGCGGTCAGCCAGCGGAACATGCTCATGATCCTACGGGGTCGTGTGTGACGGTGAACTCGACGCCGCGGCGCAGCCTGCCCGCCAGCCGGGCCGCGATGGTGTTGGCGACCCGGTTCACCACGGCCTGCCAGTCATCGGGCTGCCAGTCACCTTCGGCCAGCTGCAGCCGGACAGCGAGATCCGCCGACCGACTGGGGGCCAAGGTGAACCCGCCGATCACGGGCTCACCGGCCACGGCCGCCTCGATTTCGGCCCGCAGGTCCGGGTCCTCATGCGCAGGCGGGACCGGCTGGCCGGCCGCGAGCGCCTCGAGCCGGGCACCCTCCACCGCGAGCGGCACCGGGCCGGCCACGTCGATGACCACCGCGCAGCCGTCGCCGACAGCCGCGCGGTATACCCGGTCGGCTTTGGCGGGCACGGGGCGGGCGTTCGCACGCCAGCGGGCAAGCGCGTCGAGGCTGGTGAACGCGAGCACAGCCGGTCTTCCGTCCCGTCCGATCAGGGTGGGCAGCACCATCTCGCTGTTCTTGTCCCTGTTGGCGGCGGAGGGGCCGCCACCAGCGGGGGCGGCGTCAGAGCCGTCAGCCAGGACCGCGACCACCGGGACGAGCAGCCGCGCCTCGGCCAGCGCGATCAGCGCCGCCTGTTCACTCCCACGCCCGGCCTGGTACGCGGCCAGGGCGGCGGCTACGCGAGGGTCGGCGGAACCGTTATCATCGCGGAACTGCTGTCCGCCAGGGTTGAGATGTCCGGACACCTCACCGACCCTATGCCACCTGCCGCCCCGGCAGGTCAGTCATACGGCTGTGGCTACGCCATACAGTCACTAGATCGATGCAAAGAGTAATGAATTCTCTGAATGAGTCGCTTTCCAGCTAATGACCGGCATTAACTCGGCACAATCGGTTGAGCAGGGATGTTCATGCGCACGCACACGGAAGGAGCGTGGGTGACCCAGCCCGAGCGACTGGCAGCGATCGCACCGGGCACGCCGATGTGGAAGGCCGTGCCACCGCGCCTGGTCGGCCCGTACCTGACCGGACAGCGCACCGTGCTGGCCGGGTACGTGTACCGGGCCCAGGACGTCCGCTTCCACAACCCCGCCGAGGCCTACCTCGCGCTGAGCCTCGACTGGGAGGATTCAGAATTCACGCCGCACATGAGCGAGATCTACCTGGTGGCCTGGCTGGCCAGGACGATCGACGGCTACGTGCCCGCCACCGGCCACGGTGTCCCCGAGTTCTACCTCGAACCGATCGCGATACCCGTGGGGGCGGCTATGTGCCGTCTTGGCCCGGACGGCGATCAGCTCGTGGCCCGCTATGACGGGCTAGCCTGGCAGAAGACGGAGCCGTAAGCCATGCGATACCGGCTCATGGCCACCTATCTCGGTATCCCCTACCATGCGGGCCTCGGCCCCGACGGCAACGAGGCGACGCTGTTCTCCCCGGGCCCACCGCCGGACGAGCTCGGCTTTATGGCCGCGGGTGGGCACTGGCGCAAGCAGGTCAACATCACCGATCTCGGCGCGCTATGGCAGTCACGCCTGGTCGGTGAGTACCGCGGCGAGCCCTGCCTGGTCCTCGACGACCCCGCCGACCGGCTGCACATCGTCTACCTGGGCCGGGATTCGGTCCGGGCCAGGCAGCTCGGCTACTGGGAAATCGACCGGGAGGTCTTCGAAGTCGTGGTGGCCCGGCAGGAAGTCACGGGGCTGACCGAGGAGCGGGTGGAGTACCCGCTGGCTTCGGGTATGTTCCCGCCGTCGACCCGGGACCCGGTCCCTCCAACCGCCCAGCCGCGGCCAGGAGCGCCGGATCGCGGGGCGCAGGCGCAGGCTCCTGGCGGGCCGCCCCCCTCCGTCACCGAGCGGACCAGCCCGCTGCGGATCGTGCCGCGGCCAGGTCCTCAGCCCGCTGCGGAGCCGGGCGGATACGCTGCGGCGGATCGCGCGTCGAGCACGCCGGATCGGGTCGCGGCCTGGCACGGCTCGCCTGAGACCGAGCCCTGGTCAGAGTTCCAGCCAGAACCCAGGTCCGAGCCACGGCCGGATCCCCGGTCTGAGCCTAGGTCCGAGCCACGGCCGGATCCCCGGTCTGAGCCTAGGTCCGAGCCACGGCCGGATCCCCGGTCTGAGCCTAGGTCCGAGCCACGGCCGGATCCCCGGTCTGAGCCCTGGTCCGGGCCCGGACCGTGGGCCGGGCCCGGGCCGTGGACCGGGCCTGAGCCGTGGACCGGGCCTGAGCCGCAGGCCGCCCCGCCGCCCGGGCGGCGCGCCGGACGGAGGGACCGGGTGCCCCAGTCGGTCTTTGCTGAACTCCTCAGCCTGGCCGCCATCCCGCATGCGGCATATGCGGTCGACGAGGAGGTGCCGGGCGCCATGTGCCTGGTCAAGGCGGACGGCGGCTTCGAGGTGTTCAGCCGTACCGACGACGCCCGGCTGGATGTGCGCTTCTTCGAAGACGAGGAAGCGGCCTACTTCTACCTATTCGGGGTGCTGGCGGCGGAAGCCGTGCGCAGCGGCCGGCTGCGCCCAGGCAAGCCCGACGGGCGGGTCAACGGATCGCGCCGCCCTGGGGTGCCCGCGGCCGCCACTGAAAACGTTTCGAAGTACTTACGGCACAAGAAGTTACCCAAATCGGCATCTCATCCAGTTATCGTTAATTAGTCGGCGGGGCTGACGGTCCCCCGCTCCCCAAGCAGCCCCGCCGGCCTCCTCTCGCTAGTCGGCAAATTGGGATTTAGGTACCGCAGATAAATCCCATTGCATTACTAATCCAACGTCATTGATTTCACTTCAGTCCCGATAGTCACGGTCGACTGGCCTACATCCCCCCACCTCAGCGCCTCGATCGGCGGATCGCGTCCCAGTACTGTGGCGTACGTGGCTGTTCCCCTGGCTGACCCGGCCCGTGGTGACCCGGCCCGTGGTGACCCGGCCCGTGGTGACCCGGCCCATGCGGACGCGGCCATTTCGGACCCGGCGGACGCGGGTGCCGAGCTCGCGGTGACCGCCGGAGTGGCCAGCCTGGCCGTCCGTGACCTAGTGCGCGGGACCCGTCGTCACGGCAAAGTCGTGGCGGCCCTGCCGCACGCCATCTACCTGGAATTCGCCGACGCCGTGCCCGAGCCGCGCGTGATCGCGGTCTCGCCGCCGGATGCCATCAGGCTGCCGAACGCGATCATTACCGGTCCGTGGGAGGGTCATCCCCCCGGCCGCCCGGCCACCGCCGCGGAGTGCTGGGCGGGCGGGAGCCGGGTAATGGCCTGCGGCCTCGATATCAGGATCGTCCGCTGGTGGGATCCCTCGCCGGTGTTCGGACCGCTGTCCCGGGCCAGGCTCGATCACGGCTCGGGTGTTCTCGCCAGGCTCTACGCGGCGGCCGAGCACGTACCCGGCCTGGCGGGGCACGACGGACCCGGCCAGCTGGCGGCGTGCTGCGCGAGCGGCGACCTGGCCGGAGCGGTCGAGGCGGCCGAGCAGCTGGTGGGCCTGGGTCCCGGGCTGGTGCCGAGCGGCGACAGCGTGGTCAGCGGCGTGCTGCTCGCGCTCCGGCTGCTTGGCGGGGCCATCTCCGGCGGAACCCGGGCGGTATGGCTGGCGAACTGGCTCAGCGCCTCGGTGACCGGCGACGCGGCGCAGCGGACTACCACGCTCGCGGCCTCGCTGCTGCACTGCGCGGCCAAGGGCCAGGCCGCGGCCGAGGTGTCCGCTGTGCTTCTGGGGATGGCGGGCCAGGAGCCGCTCGAGCGGGCGGCGGCCCGGCTGCTCGCGGCGGCCCAGGGCGTCGATCTCGCCTGGGGGCTGGTGGCAGGCTGCCGCGCGGCGCTGCTGTTGTCCGTATCCTGATCCTGTGATCATTCCGCTTACCGGACTGCAGTACGAGATTGAGGCCGGCGATTACCGTGCCACCGTGACCGAACTCGGTGCCGGGCTGCGTGAGCTGGCCTTCCGCGGCCAGCCGGTGATCGCGGGCTACGAACCGGACGAGCTGCCGCCGTCCGGGGCAGGCGAGCTGCTGGCCCCCTGGCCGAACCGGGTCGACGGCGGACGGTACGTCTTCGGCGGCGCCGAACACCAGCTGGCCCTCACCGAGCCCGCGCGGGCGAACGCCATCCACGGCCTGACCCGCTGGCTGGCGTGGACCGTCGTCAGGCAGGACGCCAGCTCGGTGCTGCTCCGCAGCGGCCCGCACGGGCATCAGGGTTATCCGTTCTGCCTGGAAATCGAGGCCGAGTACCGCCTAGATCCCGGCACCGGGCTGCAGGTGACGGTCACGGCACGCAACCGCGGCAGCCACGCCGCGCCCTATGGCACCGGCTCGCACCCGTACCTGACCGTCCGGACGCCCTCGGTCGACGGGTGCGAGCTGACGCTGCCGGCGGAGTTCTGGCTGCCGCTGGACGATCGCGGCATCCCGTCCGGTCTGCCGGAGCCGGTCAAGGGCACGGAGTACGACTTCCGCCAGCCGCGCGCCATCGGCGCCACCCGGCTCGATCACGCGCTCACCGGGCTGAGCCGCGGCGGCGACGGCCGCGCGTGGGCCTACCTCGCCGCCGACGGCCAGACCGGGCCCCGGGTGGGCTTGTGGGCGGGCGAAGGCTACCGCTGGCTGCAGGTGTTCACCGGCGACCCGCTCGGGCCGGACCGCCGCCGCAAGGCGGTGGCTATCGAGCCCATGACCTGCCCGCCGAACGCCTTCGTGACCGCCGACGACCTGCTCGTCCTCGAACCCGGCGGAAAGGTCACCCACACGTGGGGCATCCAGGCCTTCTGACGTTATCGTGGGCCTGGATCAGGCGAGTACCTTCGCCTTCTCGCGTTCGAATTCCGCATCTGAGATGACTCCGCGGTCGTGGAGGTCAGCCAGCTTCGCCAGCTGGTCGGCCGTGCTGGCCGGTGACTCCGCTGCTGCCTGCTGAATATACCGGCGCGCTTCTGCGTCCTGCTGCTGTGCCTGCCGAGCGGCGCGCTCGTGCATGGAGCCGCCGCGGGCGATCAGGTAGACCAGCACGCCGATCAGCGGAATGAACAGAACGAACACGAACCACAGGGCCTTGGCCCCGCCGGACAGATCAGCGCTGCGGAAGATGTCGATGAACACCGAGATCAGAATCCAGAACCAGATCACCCACAGGAAGACCTCCAGGATCGTCCAGAAAATACCCAAGAGCGGGTAGTTGTATGACGTAGCCGCGAGTGACATTCCTTCTCCTATGCCGGAAGTTGCAGTTAGCGACCTCACCCCGGTCCGTGGTTTCCCGGGGCATGCTCAGCATGCACTCGCATCAGATCGGCAGCATCACCCGTCACGAGTGGGTCTACACCCGTGCGCAACAGGAGCCGGACCGCTGAACTGGCCGCCCCTATGGACGCAGCGCGTCGGCTCAATGTTCCACCGTGCCGGCTGGAGCCAGCTCAATGTTCCACCGTGCCGGCTAGCAGGAATGTTTGTACGCACGATGACGGTCGGCGATGCGGTCGAGGTCGGCGGTCGTGTCGATATCGTCAGGGCGGCCGGTATCGCCGCATTCGATGAGCGTGACTAGGTCCGGGCGGGCGCGCAGGAACGCCCGGGCGCCCTGGTCGCCGGTGGCCGTGGCGATGACCACGGGCCAGTGCTCGCGGGCCAGCAGCACCGGATTGCGGGGCTTGCCTTCGTAGGCGGCGACCGCCACGGTGGCCCCGGACCGGAACGCGGCGATCAGGCGCGCGACTGCGTCCGCGCCCACCAGCGGCTGGTCGGCCAGCGCGACCACCACGGCGGCCACGTCCGGGGGAAGGGCTCGCAAGGCGGCACGGAGCGAGGATCCCATGCCGGTACGCCATTGCCGATTGAATACTGTATGCACTCCGTCCAGTTCCAGCGGGGCGGCGCCGGTGACGACGAAGATCGGGTCCGCGCCGCCGGCCAGCAGAGTTTTGACGCCGCGCTCGGCGAGGGTCTGCCCGTCCAGTTCGACCAGCGCCTTCGGCTGGCCGAACCGCGAGCCCTCGCCCGCGGCAAGCAAAACCCCGGCGACTGAAGTGTGCACGATTCGGCGCAAACCCTAGCCGACGAACTGGTGGTGGATGCGGCCCTCGGTGGCGGTCAGCGGGTGGCCGGTGCCGCCCCAGCGGAGCTGGATCAGCTCGGCGGCGATCGATACCGCGGTCTCCTCCGGCGTCCTGGCCCCGAGGTCCAGCCCGATCGGCGAGCGCAGCCGGGCTAGCTCGTCTTCGGTCAGGCCGACCTCCCGCAGCCGGGTCAGCCGGTCGTCGTGGGTACGACGGCTGCCCATCGCGCCGATGTACCCGGCCGGGGTGCGCAGCGCCACCTCGAGCAGCGGCACGTCGAACTTCGGGTCGTGGGTGAGCACGCAGATGACGGTCCTGGCGTCCACCTCGGTCGCGGCCAGGAAGCGGTGCGGCCAGTCGACCACCACCTCGTCGGCGTCCGGGAACCGCGATGCGGTGGCGAACACCTTCCGGGCGTCGCAGACGGTGACGTGATACCCGAGGAACTTGCCGACCCGCGCGACCGCGGCGGCGAAGTCAATGGCCCCGAAAACCAGCATCCGAGGTGCCGGCGCGAACGAGTTCACGAACACGCTCAGATCGTCCCCGCGCCGCTCCCCCTGCGCGCCATACCGGCGGATGCCGGTAAGCCCCTGGGCCAGCATGCCGCGGACGTCGTCGTCGACCGCCGCGTCCAGCCGCGCCGACCCCAGGGTGCCGGACGTACCGGAATGCCAGCCGTCTGGCTGAGCGTAATCGCTAGCCCAGATCACCCGCCGCGCGCCGATCTGGCCGGGGCCGGAGATCACCGTCGCAACCGCGACCGGCTCGCCGCGCTCCACCGCCATGGCGATCTGGCCCAGCTCGGGGAAGGTCGCCTGATCCACCCGCTCGACGAAGATGTCGATGATCCCGCCGCAGGTCAGCCCGACCGCGAACGCGTCGTCGTCGCTCACCCCGTAGGTCTGCAGAACCGGATCTGAAGTCTGGCAGACGTCCAGCGAAAGCTCGTAGACGGCGCCCTCGACACATCCGCCGGATACGCTGCCGACAACCTCGTGGTCAGCTGAAGACGACACCGCAAGCGCAGCACCGGGATCACGGGGCGCGCTGCGGTACGTACGCACCACCGTGGCGAGGCCGAAGGTTTCCCCGGCCTCCCACCACTTCGTGATCCTGCTTAGGATGTCACGCACTTGCGTCACCTCGGCTGTCAGTGTCCTCGCACGTTTTCCACGTTACGCGGACAACCCTGTCCACGGAACCTGCGGCACCATCGAGCCTATTCCCGCTGGCAGGGCCCGCCCGGCGGCTATCGGTGGCGGACGCTGGCCGTCGCGGCGCGGATCAGGTCGGGGATGTCGGGATGCGCGGGCGGATCGTCGGCGCCCAGGTCGCCGGCCGCGAGCCAGCCGTACTTGTCGGTGGTGGCCTTCTCCCACTGGTCCAGGCCGTCGAGGCTCACCTCGGCCGAGGTGATCAGGACCGCGTAGAAGGTCTGGTCCTGGACGATGCGGTGACCGCCCCAGGAGAACTCGATGGTGTTCTGCGCGATGGGCTCACCGAGCTGCGCCGGGTCGACCGAGATGCGGGTCTCCTCGTACAGTTCCCGCACGGCCGCGTCGCGCAGGGGCTCGGCGTCCTCGGCCGCCCCGCCGATAGTGAACCAGAAGGGGTGATCGGGATGGTGCGGATCCCAGCCGTGCAGCAGCAGCACGCGCCCCTGCGGGTCAACCGGCAGCACCCGAGCGGTCCGCCGGCGCCAGGGGCCAGGGAGGTCCGGGGGGCCAGGAGGGTCCGGGGGGCCAGGAGGGTCCGGGGGGCCAGGAGGGTCCGGGGGGCCAGGAGGGTCCGGAGGGCCAGGGAGGTCCGGGGAGTCTGGGGGGACTTGTCCCCCCCAAGGGGGGTCTGGGGGGATGGGTCCCCCCAGGATCGGGGGGGTCTGGGGGGGTCGTCCCCCCGGACTAGCACTACTCACGGCTACTCCACGATCTTGGAGATCGGGATCTCCAGGATGTCCTGGGCGCCGGCCGCCTTCAGTGCCGGTATCAGCGTGTTGACGCGGCGCTTGGGGACCACGGTCTCGACCGCGTTCATGTTTCCCCGGGCCAGCGTGGTGATCGTCGGCGAGGACAGGGCGGGCAGCATGTCGGTCACCGCGGCCAGTCGGCCCGCGGGCACGTTGAGCTTCAGCAGGACGTTACCCCGGGCTTGGATCGCGCCCCGCAGGAGCAGGGCGATGTCCTCCATGGCCGCTCGCTTGTCGGCGTCCGCGAAGGCGGGAGCGGCCGCGACCAGCTCGGTGTAGCTGGTCAGCAGCGTCTCGAGGATGCGCAGGCCGTTCTTGCGCAGCGACGAGCCGGTTTCGGTCAGGTCCACGATCGCGTCCACGATATCGGGCACCTTGGCCTCGGTCGCGCCGTGCGACGGTATCACCATCGCCTTGACCCCGCGCGCGTCAAGGAACCGCTTGGTCAGCGACGGGAACTCGGTGGAGATCCGGACGCCTTCTGGCATGTCGGCGGCCGACTGCCAGGACGCCGCGTCCGGCACCGCGAGGACCACCCGCACCGGCTGCGAGGTGGCCTTGGAATACTGCAGCTCACCGAGCGAGACGACGTCCGCGTTGGTCTCCGCGATCCAGTCGCGTCCGGTGATGCCGAGGTCGAACAGCCCGCGCTCGATATAGGACGGGATCTCCTGCGGGCGCAGGAACCGGACCTTATCGATCCGCGGGTCGTCGATCGACGCGTGGTAGTCCCGGTCCGACGACCGCCGCACGGTCAGGTCGGCCGCGTCGAAAAGCTCGAGGGTGGCCCGCTCAAGCGAGCCCTTGGGCAGTACCAGTGAAAGCATGAGTGATCCCTGTTCTCCGAGTAATTGCGGTGGCCGGACAGCGTTCGCCGGTCAATGTCGCTGCGCGGAGGGGCGGGAGAACGCGCCGGGATGGCCTGCTTCGGGCCGGGGGGAATCCGTGCGGCGCGGGGCTTCGGCGTGAGCACGGCGAATGGAGCGCAGCACCAGCGCGGTGTCGAGCGCCGCCACCACGGCCTCCCAGCCCTTGTCCTCGTGACTACCGGGCAGTCCGCACCGGTCACGTGCCGACTCTACCGTGTCACAGGTCAGCACGCCGTTCCCGATCGGGGTGCGGGTGTCGAGCGCGACCCGGGTCAGGCCGGCCGTCACCGAGTCGCAGACGTACTCGAAGTGCGGGGTGCCGCCGCGGATGACCACGCCCAGGCAGGCTACCGCGTCGTGGTGCCTGGCCAGTTCGGCGGCCACCACCGGGAGTTCGATCGCGCCCGCCACCCTGAGCACGACCGGGTCGGGCACGCCGCAGGCGACGGCCGCCGCGGTTCCGCGCCCCACCAGCGAGTCGGTGATCTCCTGGTGCCAGCGGGTAGCCACGATCGCCAGGCTCAGCCCGGACGCGTCCACCGCGGCGGCGCCGGGACTGCCCGCGCCGCTCACGCCGTCTCCGATCCAAAAGCCCCAGAGGACCCAAAGGCCCCAGAGGACCCAAGGGCCCCAAGGGTGCTAATGCGAGCGATGCCAGCGGGATGCGGTGCCGTCGCCTGGCCGTTCAGCGGAGCCGACGGACGCACTACGGCCCGTTCGGCCTCATCCAGATCTTGAATTTGATGCCCGAGTTTGTCCCGTTTGGTGATGAGATACCGCAAGTTAAACGGGGTGACGGCGGTTGCGAGCGGGACCCGCGCGGTGATGTCCACGCCGCAGCCGACCAGGCCGCTGACCTTGACCGGGTTATTGGTGAGCAGGCGCACCGAGCGCACGCCCAGGTCGGCGAGCATCTGCGCGCCGGCCGAGTACTCGCGCGCGTCCACCGGCAGGCCGAGCTCGGTGTTGGCGTCCACCGTGTCGGCGCCGGCGTCCTGCAGCTCGTAGGCTTGCAGCTTGCTCAGCAGACCCACGCCGCGGCCCTCGTGCCCGCGCAGGTACAGCACCACCCCGCGGCCCTCGGCCGAGATCGCGGCCATGGCCGCCTCGAGCTGCGCGCCGCAGTCGCAGCGCAGCGAGCCGAACACGTCGCCGGTCAGGCACTCCGAGTGCAGCCGGGTCAGCACGTCCGGGCCGGCCACGTCGCCGAGCACCAGCGCGACGTATTCGGTGCCGTCGACCTCGTGCCGGTAGCCGAACGCCTGCCACTGGCCGTAGGCGTTCGGGATCCTGGTCTGGGCCTGCCGGCTCAGCTGGCGCTCGTTGCGGCGCCGGTACTCGATGAGCTGCTCGATGGAGATCAGCGCCAGGTCGTGCGCGTTCGCGAACTCGCGCAGGTCGGGGAGCCGGGCCATGGTGCCGTCGTCGTTCACCACCTCGGCCAGCACCCCCGCCTCCGGCAGCCCGGCCAGCCGGGCCAGGTCCACCGCGGCCTCGGTGTGCCCGGCGCGGCGCAGCACGCCGCCCTCGGCGTAGCGAAGCGGGAACACGTGACCGGGACGGGCCAGGTCCGCCGCCGTCGTGGCCTCCTCGGCGAGCCTTCTGATGGTCATGGCGCGGTCGGCGGCGGAGATGCCGGTGCTGATCCCCTCCCGCGCGTCCACGCTGAGCGTGAAGGCGGTGCGGTGATGCTCGGTGTTGTGGGAGGTCATCTGGGGGAGCTGGAGCCGGTCGAGTTCGGCTTCGCGCATCGGCACGCAGATAACGCCGCTGGTGTAGCGGATCATGAAGGCGAGCAGTTCGGGAGTGGCCAGGGCCGCGGCGAAGATGATGTCGCCCTCGTTCTCCCGGTTCTCGTCGTCCACGACCACGACCGGGCGGCCCGCCGCGATGTCCTTGATCGCGCGGTCAACGTCGTCGAGCATTCCGGTCACTTGGAACCCTCCCCGCTGTCTGGGCTGACGCTGTCTGGGCCGATGCTGTCTGGGCCGATGCTGTCTGGGCCGATGCTGTCTGGGCGGACGCCGTGCCCGCTGAGAAGCCGCTCCACGTACTTGGCGATGACGTCGACCTCCAGGTTCACGGTGTCCCCCGGCGGCCTGGTACCGAGGGTGGTCCGCTTGAGCGTCTCCGGGATCAGGCAAACCTCGAACCAGGCGGGTTGGTCGTCGGGGGGACTGAGCGCGGAGACGGTCAGGCTGATCCCGTCGACGGCGATCGATCCCTTTTCCACGACGTAACGGGAAATGCTTGGCGGGAGGCTGATTCGTACCTGGTCCCAGTGTTCGGCGGGCGTCCTTGAGATGATCGCGGCAGTGGCGTCCACATGGCCCTGCACGAGATGGCCGCCCAGGCGGTCGGCCAGGCGGACCGAGCGTTCCAGGTTGACCGGCGCCCCGGGGACCAGCGCACCCAGGCCGGACCGGTCTAGGGTCTCTCCCATCACGTCTGCGGTGAAGGTGCCGTCCAGGATTTCGGTGACGGTCAGGCATACGCCATTGACCGCGATCGACTCGCCGAGGGCGACACCCTCGGTGGAACCCCTGATGGTGAGCCTGGCCGCGCCGCCGCGGTGCTCGACCCCGGCCACCTCGCCGAGTTCTGCCACGATCCCGGTGAACATCCGCGCTTACCTCCTCGAAGCCCAGCCTGCGATGCGGCTCCGGGGGTGACGCGGGTACGCGCCTTGGCGCGGCCGGGTGGTGACCCGACCGCCTGCGTGCTGCCTCCCATCCGGACTTTCACCGTCGGTCCCGGAATTTCACCGGCTCAGCCGCCCGCTGGCTGCGGACGGGTCGCGGACTTTCACCGCCGGTTCGGACTTTCACCGACCCCGGAGCACGCTCTTACTCCTATAAGCCAGTGTGCCACACGAGGTATTCCGCCTGGACCGCGGTGGTTGTTGCGTTACGGCCCGAGCGGGCGGAACTGGTAGCCGACGCGGTATTCGGTGACCAGGCACTGGCCGTAGCGCGGGCCGAGCTTGTGCCGGACCCGGCTGACGTGCACGTCCACGGTGCGGCTGTCCCGCGCGATGGCCTGGTCGTCCGGGGCGATGGCCCGGCGCCAGACCCGCTCGATCAGATCCGCGCGGGTGAACACCGTGGCCGGGTGCGCGCTGAGGAAGGCCAGCAGCTCGAACTCCCGGAAGGTCAGCTCGATCTCGTGCCCGTCGGTCCAGGCGCGGCGCTGCCCGTGGTCCAGGCGAAGTCCGGAACCTCGGGGCCGCCTGGTGCGCGGCGCGGCCGGTGGTCTCGGCGTCTCCGGGGCAGGCGACCCGGCGATCGCATAGCCGACGATGGCGATCGACGTCCCGGTCCCCGGGATCGGCACCACCGCGAGCAAGGTCCCGTCCCGGCCCGGCGGAGCGTGCTCGTCCCACCGCCGGGCGGGTCCGGCGTCCGGCTCTTCTGAGGCCTGGTCCGGGGGGTATTCCGGCGGGCCGGACGGCCGCGGCCAGCGGATCAGCTGGGTTCCTGCCGCTACATCTCCGGAAGACACGAGTCCTATAGTCCACTTAAGTGATTGATTTTGTCAAGAAAGCAGGGGCGGCTGGGCGTGCTTCATGATCGGGCCAGCCTCGGACTCGCCACGACCGTGGCAGCGGCGGTGCGTAGGATTCGGGCATGGCGGTCAGGGCGATCATCTTTGACTGGGGCGGGACGCTTACCCCGTGGCACAGCATAGACCTGGGCGAACTCTGGCTGGGGGTGTGCGAGCGGCACTATCCGGCGGAGCAGGCGGCGGCGATGGCCGCGGCGGTCCGCGCCGCCGAGATGGAGCTGTGGCGCCTCGGCGAGCGGTCGCATCAGAGCTGGACCCTGGACCACATCTTCGAGCGGGCCGAGGTCACCGCGTCGCCCGACTTCCTGGCCAGCTACTTCGAGGCATGGGACCCGCACACGCTCACCGACCCGGACGTGCTGCCGCTGCTGCGCGAGCTGCGGCGGCGCGGCATCAAGGTGGGCGTGCTCTCCAACACGATGTGGCCGCGCCGCGCTCACGAGCAGATCTTCATCAGGGACGAGGTCCTGGAGCTCATCGACGGGGCGGTCTACACCAGCGAAATCGAGTGGGTCAAGCCGCATCCCGAGGCCTTCCGTGCGGCTATGCAGGCCATCGGCGAGACCGACCCCGCGTCGTGCGTGTTCGTCGGCGACCGGCCCTACGACGACATCCACGGCGCCAAGAGCGCGGGCATGCGCGCCGTGCTCATCACGAACTCCGATGTGCCCCCGTTCGAGGCCGCCGAGCCGGACGCAGTCATCACCCGGCTGGCCGAACTCCTCGGCCACGTCGACCACTGGTCCTAAAGGCCTGCGGCCAGTCAGAAAAAATCAGGAAAAAACCGTTGGCGGACGGAAGGGTCCCGGCTCTTACCTTCGGGGAGTAAATGCAGGACTAGCGGAACGCCGGGAGCTTACCGGTTTTTGGGGGGGACGCTCCCGGCGTTCCGCTAGGTGTGGCGGGGCAGTAAGCCCCGATGTGGTTCGGTATTGTCCAAATGGGCAGTCGCGAGGTTCTATATCTCTATGCGCGACAGCGAGGTCGTTGCGGCCATTGTGGCAGGCGACCCTGACGGGCTGGCCGAGGCTTATGACCGGTATGCTTCGCCGCTGTACACCTACTGCCGCTCGCTGCTGCGTGAGCCCGCCGACGCCGCCGACGCCGTGCAGGACACCTTCGTCATCGCGGCCTCCAAGTTGGCGGGACTGCGTGATCAGAGCCGGCTCCGGCCATGGCTTTACGCCGTGGCCCGCAACGAGTGTTACCGGCGCCGGCGCGAGAACGCCGGCGCGGCCAGCTCGGCGCTGGACCTTCTGCCGGAGATGAGCGATGAGTCGGTGGACGTCACCGGCGGCGCCGAGCGCGAGGAGTTGCGCGCGCTGCTGCGCTCCGCGGTCCGCGGCCTCAACGTCGGCGAGCAAGACCTGATCGAGTTGCAGTTGCGGCAGGATCTAGACGTCGGGGAAATCGCGGACGTGCTCGGCGTTTCCCGCAATCACGCCCACGCGCTGCTCTCCCGGGCCCGTGGTCAGCTGGAGATTTCCCTGGGCGCGCTGCTCGTCGCCCGTTCGGGCCGCGACGATTGCGCCGCACTGAGCGCGCTGCTCGAGGACTGGGACGGGCAGCTGAACGTCCTGATGCGCAAGCGGATCAACCGGCACATCGAGCGGTGCCCGGCGTGTACCGAACGCAAGCGCCGCGAGCTGGCCCCGGCGCTGCTGCTCGGCCTGGCCCCGCTGGCCGCGCTGCCGGTGGCCGCCATGCCGCACGGGTTGCGGGCGGAAGTGCTCAGGCTCGCCAGCAGCGACACGCCGGAGGCGGCGGCTCACCGGGCCAGCGTGGCACAGCGAGCCGCCACGTTCGGGCACCACGGTTTCCCCAAGCCGCTGGACCCGCCCAGGCTTCGGTGGCGGACCCGGCAGACGCAATCGATCGCGGTCGGCGCGGCGGTGGTGGCGGCCGCGGTGGTGATCGCCGGCTTGGCGCTTGGCGGCGGCCTGGCGGCCCACCACGGCCGGTCAAACGCCCTGGGGCCGGTTCCGGGCGGCAGTTTCGGCGCCTTGCCCACGGCTTCCTCCGGGGCTTCGTCCCGCGCTCCTAGCCGTCCGGGCCGGTCGGCGCAGCCCACGGTGTCGGCGAGCGGCGTCTCCCGGGTGTCGCCAGGTACCGGGCCAGGCGGCTCGCCGTCGCCGGGGCCGGGCGCCTCGGCGTCGACAGGGCCGGGCGGCTCGCCGTCGCCCGGACCCGGAGGCTCGCCCGGACCCGGAAGGTCGCCGTCGCCGAGCGCGCCATCGTCCAGCCAGCGCAGCTCGCCAAGTTCGCCCGCGCCGTCCACGAGCACCGGCACGCCGACCAGCAAGCCCTCCTCGCCTCCGCCTCCACCGGGGACGCTCAGCGTCAGCCCCACGGCGATCCTGCTCAGCCCGCTCACGGGCGCGAGCCTCACCCTGACCGCGTCGGGCGGCCCCGTGACGTGGTCCATTACGGAATCATCCAGCCTGATAGGCAGGCTCCACGTCTCGCCTTCTTCCGGCACGCTGGCGGCCGGGCAGAGCGTCACGGTGACCCTTTCGGTCAGCGGCCTGGCCTCGGTGGACAGCCAGCTCATAGTGAACCCGGGCGGTATCGCGGTCACCGTGGTGGTGGGCGTCGGCCTTAGCTAGTGAACGGAGGCGGTGCGCTTGAGGGTCCGGATGATCGGCGCGGTCTGCACCGAGCTCAGGCCGGGCAGACCAGCCAGCTCGCCGGTCAGGTATTCGTAGAGATGCTGCGTGTCGCGGAACAGGGCGCTGGCTACCAGGTTGGTCGGTCCCGTGGTGGCGGCGGCGAACGGGATCTCTGGGTGGGCGGCTATGGCCCGGCCCGCCTCGGCCAGCCGGGCTGGCTCGACCGAGAGCCAGAGCATGGCGTGCACGTTGATGCCGAACACCCGGTCGTCGATGTCCACCTCGAAGTACAGCAGGCCAGCCCGGCGCAGCTCGTCGATCCGGCGCCGCACCGTCGACTCGTGCCAGTGGATGGCGGCGGCGAGCGCGGTGTGGCTGGCGCGTCCGTCGCGGGCCAGTTCGGCTAGCAGGGGCTCATCCTGCGGGTCCAGCGGAGCCTGCGGGCCGGGCGGAGCCTGCGGGCCGGGCGGAGCCTGCGGGCCGGGCAGAGCCTGCGGGCCGGGCAGAGCCTGGGCCGGGATGGCAGGCCCGGCGAGTTTCGCCAGCTGCGCGGCGGACAGCGCCTGGGTGACGCCCTGCCAGGGCCCCGGGTTGAAGTTGTGCAGGATCGAGTGCGCGGAGATCTGCACCACCCGGCGGCTGCCGGGCAGGCCGCTCAGGAACAGGGCGTCGCGCTGTTCCGCGGTGCGGGCCTGCAGGGTACAGACGATCTCGGTCCCGCCCGAGGCGAGGCGGACCCACCGGGTGTCCGGCCGGCCATCCAGGACGGGCTGCACGCGGGGTTCGGCGACGTGCAGTGGGTGCTCGACGCCTACGCGCTGACCCTGGCCACGCTGCTCCTGACCTCGGGGGTACTCGCCGACCGGTACGGCCGGAAGCGGCTGTTCCAGGTCGGCCTGGTCATCTTCACCGTCGGCTCGCTGCTGTGCGGGCTGGCGCGGAACCCGCTGATGCTGATCTTGTCCCGGAGCGGCCAGGGCGTCGGCGGGGCGATCATGTTCGCCACCTCGCTGGCGCTGCTCGGGAACAGCTTCCGTGGCCGGGACCGCGGGGTGGCGTTCGGGGTATGGGGAGCGATCACTGGCGTGTCCACGGCGCTCGGCCCGGTGCTCGGCGGCGTGATCACGACGGACTGGAGCTGGCGCGGCATCTTCCTGGTCAACGTGCCGATCGGCATGCTCGCCATCGCGCTGACCGGATGGCGGGTGGAGGAATCCTCCTCGCCGCACCCCGCGCCGCCCGACTGGGCCGGGTTCGCGCTGCTGACCACCGGCCTGGTGAGCCTGATCTACGGGCTCATCCGGGCGGGCGAGACCGTCTGGTCGGACAGTGGCGTGATCGCCTGCCTGGTGCTGGGCGGCGTGGCGCTGGCCGGGTTCGTCGCGGCGGAGCGGCGCGTCGCTCACCCCATGTTCGACCTGTCGCTGCTGCGCGTGCCGACCTTCGCCGGGAGCTCGATCGCGGCGTTCGCGATGAACGGCTCGCTCTACGCCGTACTGCTCTTCCTGGTCATCTACCTGCAGGACATCCTGGGCTACTCGGCGGCGCAGGCGGGCCTGCGGCTGGCCATCATCAGCGGCGCGCAGTTCGTCACCGCGACCGCCGCCGGTCGGCTCAGCGAGCGGGTGCCCGCCCGCTGGCTCATCGGGCCCGGCCTGCTGCTTGTCGGCATCGGGCTGATCTTCATGGCCGGGCTGTCCGGCGGCAGTTCGTGGACGCACCTGATCCCCGGCTTCATCGTGAGCGGCCTGGGCGCCGGGATGGTCAACCCGCCGCTGGCCTCGACCGCGATCGGCGTGGTCCCGCCCCACAAAGCCGGCCTGGCGTCCGGGGTCAACTCGACGTTCCGCCAGGTCGGCATCGCCACCGGCATCGCCGCGCTGGGCTCGATCTTCGCTGCCGCCTTGGCGCGCAACCTGGCGCACGCGCTGGCCGTGCCCTCTCTCGGCGCCAGCACGGCCCGAGCCAGCACGGCCCGGGCCAGCATTGCGTCCGCGCCGCGCGTCGCCGCCATGGTCCGGCAGGGCCGGATCGGGCAGTTGCTGGCCAGCCTGCCCGCGGCCAGCCGCGGGCAGGTCGCGGCGGCGCTGCGGTCCGCCTTCGCGGCCGGGCTCAACGACCTGCTGCTTGTGACCGGGGCGCTGGCCTTCGCCGGGGCGCTGTGCGCGCTGCTGCTGATCCGCAGCCGTACCCTCTCGCCAGGCCAGCAGAGCGTGCGCACCGAACACGGCGTCCTGGCCGGCCGCGCCGAGCCGAAGGGCGTCTCGCCCGCGATCGGGGAAGCCGGCGCGGACAGCGCGAGCCCGGCCCGTTCGGCCTAGGAGGGTTGGCTTTGCCGGACCCAGGCCGCGTGCGCCGTGGCGCGCTCGGCCTGGGCGCGGAGGGCCTGCACGGCGCGCCCGGGGTCGTCGGAGCCGTAGACGGCCGAGCCGGCCACGAACACGTCGGCGCCCGCCTCCGCGCAACGCTCGATGGTCTCCTCGCTGACCCCGCCGTCGACCTGGAGCCACACCGCGGCGTCCCGTCCGCCGACCAGCGAGCGGGCCCGGCGCAGCTTCGGCAGCACCATGTCCAGGAAGGGCTGGCCGCCGAAACCCGGCTCCACCGTCATCAGCAGCAGCATGTCGACCTCGGGCAGCAAGTCCTGGTACGGTTCCACGGCCGTGCCCGGGTTGACCGCGAGTCCGGCCCGGGCCCCGGCCGCCCGGATCGCCCGCAGCGTCCGCACCGGGGCGTGCACCGCCTCGGCGTGGATCGTCACGTTCCTGGCGCCGGCCTCGGCGTACGGCGGAGCCCACCGGTCCGGATCCTCGATCATCAGGTGACAGTCGAGCGGCAGCGTGGCGTGCTTGAGCAGCGCCTGGACGACGGGCAGGCCGAGGGTCAGGTTCGGCACGAAGTGGTTGTCCATGACGTCCACGTGCAGCCAGTCCGCGACGCCGGTGACGGCGGCGGCCTCGTCGGCGAGCCGGGCGAAGTCCGCGGACAGGATGCTCGGCGAGATCTGAACGGCCATAGTAGGCACGAGTGTAGAGTGCCGGGATGCGGGCCGGCGGTGGAGGGCGAGAATGTCGTATGGAGGGGATACAGTTCGATACTGAGTTCGATTGGCATCGATCTGGAGGTTACTTATGCGTTCGGACCCGCCCAGCGCCCTGCTCGACCGGGTACGCAAGTTGCTGGCGAAGGCCGAGGCTGAGGGGGTGACCCCGCCGGAGGCCGAGGCGCTCACGGCGAAGGCCGCGGAGCTGATGGCCCGCTACGGGATCGACCGGGCCCGGCTGGCCGCCTCGCGCCCGGACACCGACCGGCCGGGCAGCCGCATCATCGACATCGCCAACCCGTGGGCGCAGGTCCGGGCCCACCTGCTGGCCGGGCTGGCCGGGGCCATGCGCTGCCAGTGCGTGCTGCTCAGCACGACCAAGCCCGGCGCGCGCATCCACGTGTTCGGCTACGCCTCGGATCTGGAGCGGGCCGACATCCTCTACACCTCGCTGCTGCTGCAGATGGCCCGGGGCCTGACCACCGCGGCCATCCCGGCCGGGGTTCGCAGCGTCCGGGCCTGGCGGCGGAGCTGGCTGCTCGGCTTCGTCACCGCCGTCATCACCCGGGTCAAGTCGGCCGAGGACCGGGCCGCCGCGAGCGCGCAGGGCGAGACGCAGGCCGGTCCGAGCACCGCCCTGGTCCTGGCCGACCGGGCCGTGGTCATCCGCAGGCAGCTGGAACAGGCGTACCCGGTGACCCGCCGGACCCGGATTACGTACAGCGGACGGGGTTACAGCGCTGGCTACGCCCAGGGGCAGCAGGCCGACATCGGCAACGCCCGGCTGACGTCGACCCGGGCCCTCACCCGCACCTGAGCAAGGATCAGGCCGGACTCACCCGCGGCGCAGCAGGGCGAGGAAGATCGCGTCCGTGCCATGGCGGTGCGGCCAGAACTGGGCGAACCTGCGGTACTCGGGGTTGGCGGGTCCGGGACCGCGGAGGGCAGGCACCTCGGGAAGGACGGCGGGCGCGTCGAGGATGGTGACGTCGTCCCGGCTTTGCGCGACGGCGGTAACGATGTCGCGGGTCTCCGCCAGGTGCGGGGAGCAGGTCACGTAGGCCACCACGCCGCCGGACCGGACCGAGTCGATGGCCGCGTCGAGCAGCTCGCGCTGCAGGCTGGCTAGTCCGGCCACGTCGTCGGGGGTCTTGCGCCAGCGGGCTTCGGGGCGGCGGCGCAGCGACCCGAGGCCGGAGCACGGCACGTCGGCCAGGACGCGGTCGAATGTGCCCGGCCGCCACGGCACCTGACGTCCGTCCGCGGCCAGGACGCCAACGTCCTCGCCGCCCGCGCGGCGGGTGGCTTCCAGGACGCGTTGCGCCCGCTGCGGGCGGATGTCCGAGGCGACCAGATGGGCGCCGCGGGCGGCGGCGAGGCCGCTCAGCAGCCGGGCCTTGCCGCCGGGGCCCGCGCACAGGTCGAGCCAGAGCCGGTCGCCGGCCACTGGGTCCAGGCCGATCCGGGTCAGGGCGAGCGCGGCCAGCTGGCTGGCCTCGTCCTGGACGGCGGCCTGGCCGCTGGCGACCAGGGGCGCCGGGTCACCGGCGGCCAGCCGGTAGCCGTAGGGCGACCAGCGGGTACGCTCGCCGTCCGGCAGGAGGCTGTCCGGGGGTGCGGCGGGGGTGAGCGCGAGGACTACTTCGGGCCGGACGTTGCCGGCGGCGAGGGCGTCCTCGGTCTCGGCGGCGGCCGGGCCGAGTGCGTCGCGGAACGCGTCGACGATCCAGCGCGGATAGCTGTGCCGCACGGCCAGGTATCCGGACGGGTCCCTGGACCGGTCCGGCGCGACGATCTGGACCCAGGCGTCGAGATCGCGGGTGGCCACTCGGCGCAGGACCGCGTTGACGAAGCCAGACGGGCGGGGGCCGCAGACGTCCTTGGCCAGGTCGACCGAGGTCGCCACGGCGGCGTGGCGGCCGACCCTGGTGGCAAGCAGCTGGTGCACGCCGAGCCTGAGTACGTCGCGCACCGGCGGGTCGATCTCGTCCCGGTCGCTGCACGCCGCCAGGATGGCGTCGTAGCTGCCGCGGCCGCGCAGCGTGCCGTAGGTCAGTTCGGTGGCGAAGGCCGCGTCGCGGCCGGTCAGGCCGCGCTGCGAGAGCAGGGCGGGAAGCAGCAGGTTGGCGTAGGCGTCGCGGTCCGCGACTGCGCGCAAGACGTCGTAGGCGGCGCGCCGGGGCGGATCGGTGCGCGGCCGACCCGCGCGGGACCTGGGCGGCGTTGAGCGCTGCGCGTACGCGGGCATCAGCTGAACCGCACGGGGCCGCCGGTGTGCAGGCCGCGGGCCCAGTCGGAGGCGGTCATGCGGCGCTTGCCTGGGGCCTGAACGTCACCGAGGCGCACCGGGCGGGAGCCGGTGCCGGCCAGCACAGCGCGGCGGCCGACGTGCAGCTCACCGGGTGCCAGGTCCGGCGGGGCGTCGGGGACGTCATGGAGGGACACCGGGCCGAGCTTGAGGCGGGCGCCGTCGAGTTCGGTCCAAGCGCCCGGATCGGGGGTGCACGCGCGGATCAGCCGGTCTACCGCGTGCGCGGGCAGCTTCCAGTCCACCCGCGCGTCGTCCGGGTTGATCTTCGGGGCGAAGCTCACGCCCTCGGCCGACTGCGGGACGGCCTGGACCGTGCCGTCCTCGATCCCGTCCAGCGTCGCGACGAGCAGTTCGGCTCCTGAGTGCGACAGCCGGTCGAGCAGCATGCCGGTCGTGTCGTCGGGCCGCACCGGCTCGGTCAGCACCCCGTAGACGGGGCCCGCGTCAAGTTCCTTGACGATTGCGAACGTGCTGGCGCCGGTCACGTCGTCGCCGTGCAGGATGGCGTGCTGGACCGGCGCGGCGCCGCGCCAGGCCGGCAGGACGGAGAAGTGCAGGTTGACCCAGCCTCTCGGCGGGATGTCCAGCGCGGCCTGGGGCAGCAGCGCACCGTAGGCGGTCACCGGGCAGCAGTCCGGGGCGATCTCGCGCAACCGGTCAAGGAACTCCGGATCACGGGCCCTGGCCGGGGTGAGCACCTCGAGTCCCGCCTCGGCGGCGCGCCTTGCCACCGGGCTCGCCTCGACCTTCCGGCCACGGCCGGCCCGAGCGTCGGGACGGGTTACCACCCCGGCGACCTCGTGCCGGGAAGCCAGCAGCGCGTCAAGCGCGGGCACCGCCGCCTGCGGCGTACCCGCGAAAACTAGGCGCATCAGCGGTCACGCCCCGGCATGGAGAGCGCCGGCATGCGCAGCACCCGGACAAGCGGCACGAGCATGTCAGAAAGCCCGGCCCAGGGTGTCGTGCGGCGACACGCGAACCTGCGGCACGGGGTCGCCCCACCACTCCGCCTCGCGGATGGCCTTCATCGCCGCCTTACGCTGCGCGGGGTCCATCCGGTCGATGAACAAGATGCCGTCCAGGTGGTCGGTCTCGTGCTGGATGCAGCGGGCCAGCAGCTCGGTGCCCTCGATCGTCACCGGGTCGCCGTACATGTTGAAGCCCTTGGCCACCACGCCCCAGGCGCGCGGGACCGGGAAGGCGAGACCGGGGAAGGACAGGCAGCCCTCGTCGTCCTCGTCCTGCTCCTTGGACAGGTCGAGGGACGGGTTGATCAGGTGCCCGGGCTCGTTGTCGTCCACGTGGTAGGTGAAAACCCGCAGGCCCACCCCGATCTGGGGTGCGGCGAGACCCGCCCCGGGAGCGTCCAGCATGGTCTCGGTGAGGTCCTTGACCAGCCTGCGCAGCTCGGCGTCGAAGTCGCGGACCGGCTCGGCCGGCGTGCGCAGCACCGGATCACCGAAAAGACGAATCGGCTTGACGCTCACGAAAACCCTCCTGAACACATAACGGCGGGCACCCGCGTCCCGTGGCGCCGCCAGCACCAGTCTATCCGTCAGGCGACCTCGGCCGGGTCGAGCTGAACCCGGACGGCGCCGCCGTCCTTGCGCGCGCTGCGGGTGGCCTGCGCCGCGTGCAGCGCGCGCGCCAGGGCGAGGCCGTCTCGCCTGCCGGTCCTGATCAGCGCTCGTTCCTGCGGCCCGGCTGGGGCGGCCGGGTCCTGGCCGGCGTGCCTGGCGGGGGTCATCTCGACCACTACAGGCCCGAGCACCTCGGCCTGCGCGGGCAGCCCGGCCGCGCCGACGAACTCCGCGACCGCCGCGGGCGTTCCGGTGACGGACGCCATCCGCACCGCGGGCGGGAAACCGAGCTCGGTGCGGTCAGCCAGCTCCCGTTCGGAGAAAGTGACCGGATCCCAGCGGATGAGCGCCTGCACCGCGGGCAGCGTCGAGGAGGCTAGCACCACCACGGGCCCGGCCGGGCGGACCAGGGCGGCCGCGTTCAGCCAGCGGCGCAGCGCTTCCTCGGCGGCGCGCAGGCTGGGCCGGCCGAGCAGCGCCCAGCCGTCGAGCAGCAGCGCGGCAGCGTAGCCGTCCGCCGCCACCGGCTCGGCCCCGGGGGTGGCGAGGACCAACGCGGGCTCGGCGGGCACGGTGGCGAGCACGTGCTGGCCGCCCGAGTTGCGTACCGGCACGCCGGGGAAGGCGCGGCCCAGTTCCTCCGCGGTGCGCGCCACGCCGGTGACGAGCGCGCGCAGCCGGCCCGCCCCGCAGCGGGCGCAGGTCCAGTCCGCCGCCAGGGCCCCGCACCAGCGGCAGCCGGGCGTCTCGTGCGAGCCACCGATCTCCAGCGGCCCGCCGCAGGCGGCGCACCTGGCCTGCGCGCGGCACCGGTCGCAGGCGATGGCGGCCAGGTAGCCGCGCCGGGGCACCTGGACCAGGACCGGTCCTGCTGACAAGGCGCTGCGAGCAGTGCGCAGGGCCAGGCTGGGCAGGCGCGCGGTCATCGCCGCGGCGTCCCTGGCCAGTTCGGCCTCGTCAGGCGCGGCCCTGACCTTCGGCGCCGCCTGCCGCAGGGCCTCCGGGCGCCCGGTCAGCGGCCGGGCCCAACCGCCCGCGACCAGCTGGGTGAGCTCAGCCGTGCGGGCGAAGCCGCCGATGAGTGCGGCCGCGCCGGTCCGGTGCGCGCGCAGGGCGAGCACCTCACGGGCGTTCGGGTACGGCGCGCGGGGCTCGGCGTGCAGGTCGTCTCCGTCGTCCCAGAGCACCACCAGGCCGAGCTCGGCGACCGGGGCGAACATCGCGGCCCGGGTGCCCGCCACCACCTGGACCAGGCCCCGGCGCACGGCCAGCCACCGACGGTAGCGCTCGGCCGGGCCGAGGTCCGCGCTAAGGCTGACGTGGATCCGTTGCCCCTGCGCCACATCGGCCAGGGCCGCGTCGACGCGGTCCAGGTCGCGGGCGTCCGGCACCACGATGACCACGCCGCGGCCTGCGGCCGCCGTGGTGGCGGCGGCGACGGCGATCTCGGCTGGCCATTCCGGACCGGGCAGCGCCGACCAGGCGGCCCGGACCGGGCGGCCCTCCGCCAGGCCGGCCAGGAACGCCGAGCCGGCCGGGTAGCGGACCCAGGAGCCAGGCTCTACTTTCCCGCTCGCCGCCGGGCCGCTTTTGAGGCGCTGCCTTCCCTCGTCGCTCGTTCCTTGCTCCTCAGTCCAGACGGCGCCGCAGCCCTTTGGCTCGCGGGGGGGCTCGCGGGGGGTCTCCCGTTCCGCGGCGGCATGCCGAGGCGGGATAGCCAGCCGGAGCACGTCAGCCAGCGTGCCGGCGTACCTGTCCGCCACCGTCCGGGCCAGGTCGAAGATCTCCGGCGTGAGCACGGGCTCGGGCGAGGTCACCCGCTCCAGCCGGGCCAGCTTGCCCTGGTGCTCGCTCGTTGGAATGCGTTCCAGCAGGTAGCCGTCGACGAGCTGGCCGGCGAACCGGACCCGCACCCGGCAGCCGGGCACGGCCGCCGCGTCCATGCTGGCCGGGACGAGGTAATCGAAGGGGCGGTCCAGGTGGGCCAGGGAGATGTCCACGGCGACCCGGGCGACGGGCAGCCGCTCGCTCACCGCCTGATCCTTCGGCTCCTTGACCACGATTCCGTCCTACCAGAACCGCGGCGGAGGTTACGACAACGCCGCCGGCGGCGCCCGCCCGGTCAGATGCCGGGCGGGCGCCGGCCGGCGGTCAGCCGCCGGCCGCGACGCGGAGCTGGTCCGCGCGATCGGTGCGCTCCCAGGAGAAGTCGGGCTCGGTGCGGCCGAAATGCCCGTAAGCGGCGGTCTGCGCGTAGATGGGACGCTGCAGGTCCAGGGCGTAGATGATGGCCCGCGGCCGGAGGTCGAAGACCTGGAGCACGGCGTCCTGGATCTGCTCCACCGGCACCTTCTCGGTGCCGAAGCACTCGACGAACAGCCCGACCGGCATCGCCTTGCCGATCGCGTAAGCCACCTGGACCTCGCACCGGTCCGCCAGCCCCGCCGCCACCACGTTCTTGGCCACCCAGCGCATGGCGTAGGCGGCGCTGCGGTCGACCTTGGACGGGTCCTTGCCCGAGAAGGCCCCGCCGCCGTGCCGCGCCATGCCGCCGTAGGTGTCGATGATGATCTTGCGCCCGGTCAGCCCGGCGTCCCCCATGGGCCCGCCGATCTCGAACCGGCCGGTCGGGTTGACCAGCAGCCGGAAGCCTTCGCAGTCGATGCCCGCGCCGGCCAGGACGGGCTCGACCACGTAGTCCTTGATGTCGGGGGCGAGCAGTTCCTTGAGGTTGATGTCGGGCGCGTGCTGGGTCGAGACCACCACGGTGTCCAGCCGTACCGGGGTGTCCCCGATGTACTCGATGGTCACCTGCGTCTTGCCGTCCGGGCGCAGGTAGGGCACGGTGCCCGCACGGCGCACCTCGGCCAGCTGCCGGGCCAGCTTGTGCGCCAGCATGATCGGCAGCGGCATCAGCTCGGGGGTGTCGCGGCACGCGTAGCCGAACATCAGCCCCTGATCCCCCGCGCCCTGCCGGTCGAACTCGTCGGTGCCCTCGCCCTCGCGGTACTCGAACGCGTCGTTGACGCCCTGGGCGATGTCCGGCGACTGGGACCCGATGGAGACCGACACGCCGCAGGAAGCCCCGTCATAGCCCTTGGCCGAGGAGTCGTACCCGATCTCGAGAATCTTGTCCCGGATGATGCCGGGAATATCGACGTAGGTCTGCGTGGTGACCTCGCCGGCGACGTGCACCTGGCCGGTCGTGATCATGGTTTCCACCGCCACGCGACTGCCAGGATCATCCTTGATCATGGAATCCAGGATGGCATCACTAATCTGGTCGGCCATCTTGTCGGGATGGCCCTCCGTTACCGACTCAGAGGTAAAAAGACGACGCGCCACTTAAGTTCTCCCCTCGCTCCAGGTGACTGCGGTGAGTTTATCCTGGACTGGGACGAGTTCAGCCCGGAGTTAGCTATTCGTTCAGTCTTGCCGCCACAAGGTCCCAGACGACGTTGGCCAGCGCTTCCTTGGGTCCGCGCGGGATCGGCGTGACCGTCCCGTCGGCGCCGTAGACGACGGCCTCGTTGTCCGCCGTCCCAAAGCCGAGGCCGTTCCCCACGGGATTGACGACGAGCAGGTCACAGCCCTTTCGGGCCAGCTTAGCCTGGGCCTGCTCCGGCGAGGTGTCGGTCTCCGCGGCGAAGCCCACGAGGACCTGACGCACGGTAGCCGGGGGCACGAGGCCAGTCCGTTCGGGATCATGATCTGCGGTGTCCTGGCGGCCCGGGGCCTGACCGCGGCGCGCGGCGGCCAGCCCGGCCAGGATGTCCGGGTTCTCGGTCAGCCGCAGCGGCTCCGGCGGCTGCCCGTCCTTCTTGATCTTCGCCGCGCTGCGCGCCTCCGGGCGGTAGTCCGCCACCGCGGCGGCCATCACGACCGCGTCGGCGCCCGCCGAGGCGGCCATCACGGCGTCTCGCATCTCGCGGGCCGAAACGACCCGGGTGACCTTGACCCCGGCCGGATCGGGCAGCGCCACGCTGGCCGCGACCAGGATCACTTCGGCGCCGCGGGCCACCGCCGTGCGGGCTAGCGCGTACCCCTGCTTGCCTGTGGACCAGTTGCCGATGAACCGCACCGGGTCGATCTCCTCCCGGGTGCCGCCCGCGGACACCACCACGCGGCGGCCGGCCAGATCCGGCCCCGAGGCTTCCCTGGCCAGCAGGCGGGTCGCGGCCGCGAAGATCGCGGCCGGCTCGGGCAGCCGCCCGACGCCGCTGTCCTGGCCGGTCAGGCGGCCGACGGCGGGCTCGAGCACGATGGCGCCGCGGCGGCGCAGCAGCGACACGTTGGCCGCAGTGGCGGGATGCTCCCACATCTCGGTGTGCATGGCCGGCGCGTACAGGACCGGGCACCTGGCGGTGAGCAGCGTGGCGGTCAGCAGGTCCCCAGCCATCCCGGCGGCGGCCCGGGCCATCAGGTCGGCCGTCGCGGGCGCCACCAGGACGAGGTCGGCCGACTGCCCGAGCCGGACATGCGGCACCTCGGCCACACCGGTCCAGGCGTCGATTGTCACCGGCTCACCGGATAGCGCGGCCCAGGTGGCCTCGCCGACGAAACGTAGCGCGTCCGGGGTCGGCACGACCCGGACATGATGCCCGGACTCGGTCAGCAGCCTGAGCAGCTCGCACGATTTGTACGCCGCGATGCCCGCACCGACGCCGAGGATGACGCGGGCAGGCACGGACCGAATCCTCTTTGGTCAGCCCTCGATGGCCTCGACGCTCAGCATCCGCTCCTTGATCTCGCGAAGCGAGATGGACAGCGGCTTTTCCTGGCTGCGCGTCTCCACCAGTGGCCCGACGTACTCGAGCAGCCCCTCACCGAGCTGCGAGTAGTAGGCGTTGATCTGTCGTGCGCGCTTCGCGGCCATGATCACCAGCCGGTACTTGCTGTCCACGACCTCAAGAAGCTCGTCGATCGGCGGGTTGATGATGCCGTCGGCGACTTGATGGGCCTGAGTCCCTGCCACGTTTTGCCTTTTGCCTTCCGTAGGTCACTTCTCCAGCAAGGCTACCAGCTGGCGGCACACGTCCTTGACCGATGTGTTCACCAGCGTGACCTCGAACTCACCGGCCGCCGCCAGCTCCTGCCTGGCGACCGCCAGCCTGCTCTCAAGCACCTCGGCCGGCTCGGTGCCACGGCCGGTGAGCCTGCGCACCAGCTCGTCCCAGGACGGCGGGGCCAGGAACACCAGCCGGGCGTCCGGCACCGCGCGCTTGACTTGCCGCGCTCCGGCCAGGTCAATCTCGAGCAAACAGGAAACGCCCGCTTCGAGCCTTTCGTTAAGTGGTTCGCGTGGCGTGCCGTACCGGTTGCCAGCGAACCGCGCCCACTCAAGCAACGCCCCGCTGGCGACCAGCCGGTCAAACTCTTTGTCATCGACAAAGTAATATTCGCGCCCGTCCACTTCTCCGGGACGCGGGGGCCGCGTCGTGACCGACACGGAAATCCAGATCTGGGGACAAGTCCGGTTGAGTTCGGCGACGACCGTGCTCTTCCCGACCCCGGAGGGCCCGGAGAGCACGGTCAGCCGCGAATGCACCGGGGTCGCGACCGCGGCACCACCAGGACTCGGTTCCCGCCTGCCGCGCGGTTCAGATATCGGCACCGAACTCTTGCTCAAGCGCGGAGCGCTGGTTGGTGCCCAGCCCGCGGACACGGCGCGATTCCGCGATGCCGAGCCTTTCCATGATCTGCTTTGCTCGCACTTTGCCTACGCCCGGCAGAGACTCGAGCAGAGCCGAGACCTTCATCTTGCCAATCACGTCATCAGTGCCACCTTCCTTGATGACATCTGACAAGCTCGTGGCCCCGCGCTTGAGGCGGTTCTTCACCTCGGCGCGTTCTTTGCGTGCTCTGGCAGCCTTCTCCAGTGCTGCCGCACGTTCTTCGGGAGTGAGGGGAGGAAGAGCCACTCGGGGTCACCTCGGGTTTCGTTGGAAAAAGGATTGTCGGGAGGGGAAACTAGCCAATCACGTACCCTTTAGGCAACGCAAACTGCCGGTTACCTCATTACAAATCGAAATATATTACTTTCTGTAAGCGTCTTATTACTTAGAGTTATCAACCGCGTCCCTCGCCCCGGTTAGGGGTCTCACGTGGTGATATCCCGCCGCCGACGCCAGTGGACACCAGCGTAAGCCATCCTTGCCCCGCAGGTTCGGCACCTGGACGGCACGTCATGGATTCGGCATACATGTCCCACTCATCTCACTACGACGCCGGGGTAACCCGAAGGATATTCGGCGACGCGAGTCTCAACTGTGACGATGATATTTACTCTTGCTCACGAAGGCCTCCGCCCGCATCATACTCGCTGGGTAAGCCAGGAGTCACCCGAGGTCACTACTGGCTTTCAGCCCGGCCGGACCGGCGCCCGCGGCCGGACCGGCTACCTGGCTTAGCTCGCGACGGTCAGCGGCTCACCTGGCGACGGTTACCCGGCGTAGCGAGGCGGCGATGGCCGCCGCGGCGGCACCGGGATCGGACGCCCGGGTGATGGGTCGGCCGATCACCAGCAGGTCCGCGCCGGCCAGCAGCGCCTCTTCCGGCGTGGCCACCCGCGCCTGGTCGTCCGCCTCGCTGCCCGCGGGCCGCACGCCTGGCGTGATTAGCGTCACATCCGGGCCTACCTCAGACCGGACCGCGGCGACCTCCCGCGGCGAGCAGACCAGGCCCTGCGCGCCCGCCTCGACCGACAGCACGGCCAGCCGCCTGGCGAGGTCCGGCACCGGCCCGGTCATCCCGATCCGAGCGAGGTCGTCGTCGCCGAGCGAGGTGAGCACGGTGACCGCCGCCACCATCGTGCCCGGCGCCGCCTCGACGGCCGCGCGGACGACGTCGGCGCCCCCGGCTGCGTGCACGGTGAGCACGTCCGGGCGCAGCCGCGCGACCGCCCGCGCGGCCCCCGCCACCGTGGCCGGGATGTCATGCAGCTTCAGGTCGAGGAACACGGACATGCGGCTGGCGCCCCGCACCGTGGCGACCACTTCTGGCCCGTAGCGCAGGTAAAGCTCGAGCCCGACCTTGACGGTGCTCACGTGCGGCGTCACCAGCGCGGCCCACCGCGCGGCCGTCTCCAAGTCGGGCGCATCAAGCGCGACAGCCACCGGTGCCGGCTTGCTCACGATCACGCTCATCTCCCTCGGTTCTCTCGGTCCGTCTCGGTTCCGACCGATCGATCGTTCAAGCTTGCTACTTATTGCCATTCTTCGCTTACATTGTGCCATCTAGGCGCGCCAGGCCAAGCCGCGGGGGATCCGGCCGTGGGCCTGGCCGATCACGTCGGCGGCCCGGTCCGCGCCGATGGCCGCCAGTTCCTCCTCCAGCTCCTTCAGCACGCGCGAGCAGGCCGAAGGGTCATGGATGATCTCCGTACCCACCGCGATCATGGAAGCGCCCGCAAGCAGCAGCTCAAGGGCGTCCCGGCCGGTGCGCACGCCGCCGGTGCCGATGATCGGCACGTCGGGGAACGCGGCCCTGACCTGCCACACGCACCGGACCGCGACCGGCCTGATGGCCGGGCCGGACAGGCCGCCGTACTTTCCGGCCAGCACCGGGCGCATGGTGGCGGGGTCAATGGCCATGCCGAGCAGCGTGTTGATCATCGACAGGCCGTCTGCGCCTGCCGTGACGCAGGCGCTGGCCACCGTCACGATGTCGGTCACGTCCGGCGACAGCTTGGCGAACACCGGGATGTCATACCTGGCGCTGCCCCGCACCGCCGCGATCACGCTGCCGGCCCGCTGCGGGTCGAGCGCGAACAACTGCCCCGCGTCTTCGGCGTTGGGGCAGGCGAGGTTGACCTCGATGGCCGTTACTCCGGCCGTGTCGGACAGCCTGACGGCCAGGTCGGCGTACTCGCGGATGGTCTGACCCGCGATCGAGACAACGACCCGCGCGCCGCGGGACAGCAGCCACGGCAGGTCCCGCTGCAGAAAAGCGTCCACGCCCGGGCCCTGCAGGCCCACCGAATTCAGCATGCCGCTTGGCGTCTCGGCCAGCCGCGGCGCGGGGTTGCCGGTATGCGGTTCGGCCATGATCGACTTGCTGATCAGCGCGCCGACCCGGGCGACGTCGATGAACTGGGCGAGCTCACGGCCCGCGCCCGCACAGCCGGCCGCGGCGAGCACCAGGTTGGGCAGTTCGGTCTGGCCGAGCCGGGCCCTCATGTCAGCCGGCATGGAGACCCTGCTGTCCCGGGGGGACGATCCCCCCCAGACCCCCCCTGCTCACGGGGGGGCTGCCCGCCCCCCCGTACCCCCCCGGCCCCCCTGGCCCGGCCCAGCCGGGGGCGCCGAGGGCGTCGAACGGGATCGTGCCCATGTCGTCCCAGCGGACCAGATCGCCGCGGAACACCGGGCCGTCCACGCACGAGCGGACGATCCGGGTGATCCCGTCGGTTCCGGTGACCGGTAGCGCGCACCCCATGCACACCCCCGTCCCGCAGGCCATGGGCACGTCCACCGACGCCTGCACCGGGATGTCGTACCTGCCCGCGATCGCCGTGACCTCGCGCAGCACCGGCACCGGCGCACACGCGTAGATCACGTCGGTGCGGGCCTCACGGATGATCTGCTCCATCAGGCCGGTCACCGGGCCGCGGGCGCCGAACGAGCCGTCGGTGGTCGCGATCGCCGCGCTGCGCCCGTTCCGCCGGGCGGTCAGGGCGCCGAACACGCGGTCCGCGCTCTGGGCGCCGAGCAGGTAGTCGATGCTGCAGCCGCGTTCTCGCAGCCGCGCCGCCAGCGCGAATAGCGGCGCGCTGCCGTAACCGACGCCGAGCAGCAGGCAGCTCGACGGATCCCTGGGGATGGGGAAAGGCCTGCCAAGTGGCCCCACCGTGTCGAGGGTGTCCCTGGCGCGCAGCCCGGCCAGCCAGAGCGTCCCCGGCCCCCGGGCCTCGAACACGAACTCCACCGTGCCGCCGTGGTCGGGGCGCACGTCGTGCACGGCGAAGGCTCTCCGGCCGACCATGGAGGTCTCCGGACCGCCGACCGCGACCGTGATGAACTGGCCGGGCCGGAACTTGGTCGCGATGGGGGGCGCGACCAGGGTCAGCGCGTGATAGGCGTCGACGCGCCGCAAGGTAAGCACGGTTCCGCGGATCTGGACTGGAGCCATTGAGTGGCCTCACCCGCCAGGCGCGGAGCTGAGCATCGCGGCGTGCTCCTGGAGCGAACGCACGCCCACCTCGCCGCGGATGATGGCCTCGATCCCGTGCACGGCGGCGGCGAGTCCCGCGGCCGTGGTGACGCAGGGGATGCCGCGGCGGACCGCAGCGGTCCGGATCTCGTAGCCGTCGAGGCGCGGCCCGGACTGGCCTGGGCTGCCGAACGGCGTATTCACGATCAGGTCCACCTCGCCTGCGAGGATCCGCGTCACCACGGTCGGCTCACCGGAAGGGCCTGGGCCGTCGCCGTGCTTTCGCACGATCTTGGCACGAACCCCGTTGCGCCGCAGTACCTCCGCCGTTCCCTCGGTGGCCCAGATCTCGAAACCCAGGTCGGCGAGGCGCTTGACCGGGAATATCATCGACCGCTTGTCCCGGTTGGCCACGGACACGAACGCCCGCCCCTTCACCGGCAACGACCCGTACACCGCCGCCTGGGCCTTGGCGTACGCGGTGCCGAACACCGCGTCGATGCCCATCACCTCACCGGTCGAGCGCATCTCCGGGCCGAGCACGGTGTCGACCCCCTGCCCGGCCGGGTCGCGGAACCGGCCGAACGGCAGCACCGCTTCCTTCACCGCCACCGGCGCGTCCAGCGGCAGCGACCCGCCGTCGCCCTCGGCCTGCAACAGGCCTTCCGCGCGCAGCGCGGCAATAGTTGAGCCGAGCATGATCCGCGCCGCGGCCTTGGCCAGCGGCACCGCCGTGGCCTTGGAGACGAACGGCACCGTGCGCGACGCCCGCGGGTTGGCCTCGAGCACGTAAAGCACTCCCCCGGCCAGCGCGTATTGCACGTTCAGCAGGCCGCGTACGCCTACCCCGGCGGCGATAGCCTCGGTGGCCGCGCGGATCTGCGCGATGTCGCTGCGGCCGATGGTGGTCGGCGGCAGCGCGCAGGCCGAGTCGCCGGAGTGGATGCCCGCCTCCTCGATGTGCTCCATGACCCCGCCGAGGTAGAGCTCGGACCCGTCGTAGAGCGCGTCGACGTCGATCTCGATTGCGTCGTCGAGGAACCTGTCGATCAGCACCGGGTGGCCGGGCCCCGCCTCGGTTGCGCGGGACACGTACGACCGCAGCATGGCCTCGTCGTAGACGATCTCCATGCCGCGCCCGCCGAGCACGTAGGAGGGCCGCACCAGCACCGGATAGCCGATCTCGCGGGCGATCAGCACCGCGGCTTCCGCCGACGTCGCGGTGCCGTATCGTGGCGCGGTCAGCCCGGCTTTCTCCAGCACGCGAGCGAAGGCAGCGCGGTCCTCGGCCAGGTGGATGGCCTCGGGCGAGGTGCCCACCACCGGCACCCTGGCGGCCGCCAGGGCTCGCGCCAGCCCGAGCGGGGTCTGCCCGCCGAGCTGCACGATCACGCCCTTGACCGGGCCGCTCGCCTGCTCGGCCCGCACCACCTCGAGCACGTCCTCCAGGGTGAGCGGCTCGAAGTACAGCCGGCCCGAGGTGTCGTAGTCCGTGGAGACGGTCTCCGGGTTGCAGTTGACCATCACGGTCTCGTAGCCCGCGTCGGCGAGCGCGAACGACGCGTGGACGCAGGCGTAGTCGAACTCGATACCCTGGCCGATCCGGTTCGGGCCGCTGCCGAGGATGATCACCTTGGGCGTGCTGCCCTCAGGCACCTCGGTCTGCTCGTCGTAGGTCGAGTACAGGTAAGGCGTGCGGGCCGCGAACTCGGCGGCACAGGTGTCCACCGCGTGGTAAACCGGCCGCACGGCGAGCCCCCAGCGAATCTCGCGGATCACGGTCTCCGTGGTGCCGCGCAGTTCGGCGATCTGCGCGTCGGAGAAGCCGTTCTGCTTGGCCACCTTCAGCGTTTCCGCGTCGAGGGCGGGCGCGGCCGCGACCCGCTCCGCGATTTTCTCGATGTGCTGGATCTGCTCGATGAACCAGGGATCGATGCCGGTCACCTTGCCGACGTCGGCGACGCTGGCGCCGGCGCGCAGCGCCTGGTGGATGGTGGCCAGCCGCCCGTCGTGCGGGGTCCCGCAGTCACTGAGCAAGCTCGCCGCATCCCCGGGAGGATTTTTCCAGCCGAACGAACTGTGGTCACTCTCCAGCGAACGGTTCGCCTTTTGCATGGCTTCGGCGAAATTCCGGCCGATTGCCATGGCTTCGCCGACACTTTTCATGTGGGTGGTGAGCGTGGTGTCGGCGCCAGGAAACTTCTCGAACGCGAACCGGGGTACCTTGACCACCACGTAGTCGAGCGCGGGCTCGAAGCAGGCGGGAGTCTGGCCGGTGATGTCGTTCGGGATCTCGTCAAGGGTGTAGCCGATGGCCAGCCGCGCCGCGATCTTCGCGATCGGGAAGCCGGTGGCCTTGGAGGCGAGCGCGGAGGACCGCGACACCCGCGGGTTCATCTCGATCACGACCATGCGGCCGGCACGCGGCTCGACGGCGAACTGGATGTTGCAGCCGCCGGTATCCACCCCGACCGCGCGCATGATGGCGATCGCGGTGTCGCGCATCCGCTGGTACTCGCGGTCGGTGAGCGTCATCGCCGGGGCGACGGTGACCGAGTCGCCGGTGTGCACGCCCATCGGGTCGATGTTCTCGATCGAGCAGACGACGACCACGTTGTCGTGGGCATCGCGCATCAGCTCGAGCTCGAACTCCTTCCAGCCGAGGATGCTCTCCTCGAGCAGGACCTCGTGGGTGGGACTCGCGTCCAGGCCGGCCCTGGCGATGCGCCGCAGTTCTGTTGCGTTCTTTGCGATGCCGGATCCGAGGCCGCCGAGCGTGAACGAGGGCCGGACCACCACCGGATAGCCCTGGAGTTCCGTCACGGCCGCCAGGCATTCGTCCATGTCGCGGCAGATGCGGCTGCTCGGGACCTCCGCGCCCAGGCCGGTGACGATCTCCTTGAACCGCTCGCGGTCCTCGCCGGCCCGGATCGCGTCGATGCTGGCACCGATCAGCTCGACGTTGTACCGCCGCAGGATGCCCGCATCGTGCAGGGCGACGGCCGCGTTCAGGGCGGTCTGGCCGCCCAGCGTGGGGAGCACCGCGTCGGGACGCTGGATGGCGATGACCTTCTCCAGCGTCTCGGTGGTGATCGGCTCGACGTAAGTGGCATCGGCGAACTCCGGGTCGGTCATGATCGTCGCCGGGTTGGAGTTGACCAGGCTGACCCGGATGCCTTCGGCCTTCAGGACCCGGCACGCCTGGGTACCTGAGTAGTCGAACTCGCAGCCCTGGCCGATAACAATCGGCCCGGACCCGATCACAAGCACCGACTTCAGGTCCTCACGCCGCGGCATGGCTCGCCCCCAGGTAAAGACGCCGGTTCGCCGTCATCGGGCGCGCTCGAGCAGGGTGCAGAAGTGGTCGAAGTGGTCGGCGGCGTCGTGCGGGCCTGGAGCGGCCTCAGGGTGGTACTGCACGCTGAACACCGGGCGCTCAAGCAGCCGCAGGCCCTCGACCACGCCGTCGTTGAGGTTGACGTGGCTGATCAGCGCCGGGCCGTAAGGCGTGTCGAATGGACGCCGCGCTTGCGGCGGCATATGCGCCCAGGTGGCGGGGCCGGGCCCGCGCGTTTCCGCGGAAACGCCTGGCGCAATTGCGTGGCCCGTTTCCGCGGGAACGCCGTCCGCTTGCGCGGGGCCGTGCGCTTGTCCGGGGAGCGCGGCGGCGAAGCCGTGGTTGTGGCTGGTGACGTAGACGCGGCCGGTGGCAAGGTCCATCACCGGCTGGTTCACCCCGCGGTGGCCGTACCTGAGCTTGTAGGTGCGCAGGCCCAGGGCCAGGGCCAGGATCTGGCTGCCCAGGCAGATGCCGAACACGGGGACGCCCGCGTCCAGGACTCCGCGCATGGCCTCCACCGCGTACGTGGCCGCGGCCGGGTCGCCGGGGCCGTTGCTGAAGAACACGCCGTCCGGCGAGGCGGCCAGGATCTGCTCGGCCGTCGCAGTGGCCGGCACCACCAGGACCTCGCAGGCCCGGGCGGCCAGGTGCCGCGGCGTGGAGGTCTTGATCCCCAGGTCGACGGCGACCACGCGATACCTGGCCGGGCCGGGAGGGCTGATGGTGTACGGCTCGGCCGTGCTCACCAACCGGGCCAGGTCGGCCCCGGTCATCTGCGGGCTGGCGAGGACCCGCTCGAGCAGCCGGCCGGGATCATTCTCCATCGTGCTGATCGCCGCCCGCATGGCGCCGGACTCGCGTACCCGCCTGGTCAGCAGCCTGGTGCCGCGGACCGCGATACCGGTTACGCCCTCGGCCCTGAGATAGGTGTCAAGGTCGCGGGTGGCCCGCCAGCTAGACGCGAGCCTGGCCGGCTCGCGCACCACGTAGCCGCTGACCCAGACCTGGCGCGACTCGGGATCGGCGTCGTTGACGCCCGTGTTGCCGATGTGCGGCGCGGTCATCGCCACGATCTGGCGACAGTAAGAAGGATCGGTCAGGGTCTCCTGGTACCCGGTCATGCCGGTGTTGAAGACCATTTCGCCGAACGTCTCGCCCTCCGCCCCGAAGGCGGTGCCGTGCAGGGTGGTGCCGTCCTCGAGGACCAGCAAGGCAGGGTGCGTCACATCAGTGCTTGTCACATCAGTGCTTGTCACATCAGGGCTTGTCACATCAGTGCTTGTCACATCGGGGCTTGTCACATCGGGGCTTGTCACATCAGGCCAGCTTTCCGTCGAGCACGGTCGGGACGCCGCGCAGGAACGTGGCCACCACCCGGCCGGGCAGTTCCATCCCGGCGAACGGTGTGTTACGGCTCTTGGACGCGCCGGCCGACACCACCACCTCGGCGGACGCGGCCGGGTCGTACAGGGTGAGGTTGGCCGGTGCGCCGGCCGCGAGCGGCGCGCCCTGCCCGGTCAGCCGCCCGATTTCGCCGGCCTGACCGACATCCGGTCGGCGACTCCGCGCCAGTCGAGCAGCCCGGTGTCCACCATCGCCTGCTGCACCACGCGAAGCGCGGTCTCCAGCCCGGTCATGCCGAACGCCGCCTCGGCCCACTCCGTCTCCTTGGCCTCCACCGGGTGCGGCGCGTGGTCGGTGGCCACGCAGTCGATGGTCCCATCGGCCAGGGCGCGCCGCAGCTCAGCCACGTCGGCCTCGGTGCGCAGCGGCGGGTTGACCTTGAACACCGGGTCGTAGCCCGCCGCGAAGTCATCGGTCAGCAGCAAGTGGTGCGGCGTGACCTCGGCGGTGACCGGCCAGCCCTTTGACTTCGCCCAGCGGATGATCTCCACGGATCCGGCGGTGGAGACGTGGCAGACGTGCAGCGCCGAGCCCACGTGCGCGGCGAGCAGGCAGTCGCGCGCGATGATGGCTTCCTCGGCCACGGCGGGCCAGCCGGCCAGGCCGAGCCGCGCGGACATCTCGCCCTCATTGAGCTGCGCGCCCTCGGTGAGCCTGGGGTCTTGCGCGTGCTGGGCGATCACCCCGTCGAAGGCCTTGACGTACTCGAGGGCCCGGCGCATCAGCAGCGGGTCGGACACGCACTGGCCGTCGTCGGAGAACACGCGAACCCGCGCGGCCGAATCCGCCATCGTGCCGAGCTCGGCCAGCCTTACGCCGGCCAGCCCGGAGGTGACCGCGCCCACAGGCTGGACATCGCAGTGGCCTGCAGTCCGGCCGAGCCGCCAGACCTGCTCGACCACCCCGGCGGTGTCGGCCACGGGGTCGGTGTTGGCCATGGCGTGCACGGCGGTGTAGCCGCCGATGGCCGCCGCCGCGGTCCCGGTCTCCACCGTTTCCGCGTCTTCGCGACCCGGCTCGCGCAGGTGCGTGTGCAGATCGACGAGGCCGGGCAGGGCGATCAGGCCTTCGGCGTCGAGCACCCGGGCGCCCGAGTGGTTGAGCCCCGATTCGATGACCGTGATGGACCCGCCGCCGAGCAGCATGTCGGTGATGCGGGACCCCTGCTCGCCGTCCCCCGGGACCGTGACGCCCCGGATCAGCCACCTGGCCTGGTTCTCCGCGGCCGTCCCGGGATTCCCGGCCGTCACAGGGCCACCGCCGGGTACTCCGTCACCGGGAATTCCGTGCCGCCGAGCAGCAAGTACAGGACCGCCATCCGGGTCGTGACCCCGTTGGCTACCTGTTCCACGATCGTCGAGCGGACCGAATCCGCCACTTCAGCCGCGATCTCTACCCCCCTGTTCATCGGTCCGGGATGCATGACGATGGCGTGCTCGGGCAGCCGCGCCATCCGCGCCGCGTCCAGCCCGTACCTGCGGCTGTACTCCCGCAGGCTCGGGAAGTAGGCGGCGGTCATCCGCTCCTGCTGGACCCGGAGCACCATCACCACGTCGCTCTTCGGCAGCTCACTGTCCAGGTCATAGCTGACCGTGCAGGGCCAGCTGCCGACGGCGAGCGGCAGCAGCGTGGGCGGGGCGGCCAGGGTCACCTCGGCGCCGAGAGTGCTCAGCAGCAGCACGTTGGACCGGGCGACCCGGCTGTGCAGCACGTCTCCGACGATCGTCACCCGCAGGCCGTCGAGCCCGGCGCCCTTGCTGGCCCGGGGGGACGACCCCCCGGAACCCCCCGCGAACGGGGGGGCTCCCCGCCTCCCCGTACCCCCCTGGCCCCCCTGGCCCGTGAGCCTGCGCCGGATGGTGAAGGCGTCGAGCAGGGCCTGGGTCGGGTGCTCGTGTGTGCCGTCCCCGGCGTTCAGCACGCTGCCCCGCACCCACCCGGCCAGCCGGTGGGCCGCGCCGGACGCTCCGTGCCTGATGACCACGGCGTCCGCGCCCATGGCCTCCAGCGTCAGCGCGGTGTCCTTGAGGCTCTCGCCCTTAGCGACGCTCGACCCCTTCGCGGAGAAGTTGATCACGTCGGCGGACAGCCGCTTCGCCGCGGCCTCGAACGAGATCCTGGTCCTGGTGGAATCTTCGTAGAAAAGGTTGACCACAGTCCGGCCGCGCAGCGTCGGCAGCTTCTTGATCGGCCGGTCGGCGAGGCTGGCGAGTTCCTCCGCGGTGTCGAGGATAAGCAGCGCGTCGGCCCGGCTGAGGTCAGCGGCCGAGATCAGATGGCGCTTCACGGCTGTCTCCCGTCGTCGCTGATCGTCACGCTGTCCTGCGCGTCCACCTCGTCCAGCAAGACGTGCACGACCTCGCGCTGCGAGGTCGGCAAGTTCTTGCCCACGTAGTCGGCACGGATCGGGAGCTCGCGATGGCCGCGGTCGACCAGGACCGCGAGCTGCACCGCCCGTGGCCGACCGAGGTCGTTCAGTGCGTCGAGCGCGGCGCGCACCGTGCGGCCCGAGTACAGCACGTCGTCGACCAAGACGACCGTCTTACCGTCTACACCGCCTGGCGGAAGGTCGGTGCGGCCCAGTGCGCGAGCCGGATGAAGCCGCAGGTCATCTCGGTGCAATGTCACGTCGAGCGAGCCGCAAGGGACCTCGAGCCCCTCGAAGTCCCCGATGCGCGCCGCGAGGCGGCGCGCGAGCGGCACCCCGCGCGTCGGGATGCCGAGCAGAATAACCCTGTCACCGCCGTGCGTCCGTTCCAGGATCTCGTGGGCGATCCTGGTCAGCGCTCGCCTGATCTCCTCGGCATCGAGGACTGCGAGGCCATCACGCCCCGCGACCGGATTGCTGGCTGCGCACATACAACGGACCTCCTTCCCCGCCTCACCGGACGGTCCTTAAAGGATGTCTACGTTCATGATCATACGGGGAGTTACCGGCGGGCCCAGACGCTTTGGACCGACCCACGCGCCATGTGATTTACGTCACACAGGACAGACGCCATCAGAACACGACGAGAGTTGATCATGTGGCAGCAATACGCCCGCAGCGACGGGAAACCTTGTCTAGGTTGGATTCCCACCTGCCGGCGGAGGGTACATAGTGATCCGCGAGAGCTAGTCGGTTACCGGCCGAGTTAAGCCAGTTTTTGCCATTCGGCTTGACCTTATAGCGCTTGCCGCCTACCGTCACTGAGCGTAACCGTTACCGTAAGCGACGACTGGCCGGGAACCGAGGACAGAATGCCATCTGAGTACGCCAAGACCCTTGGCGCGCGGCTGCGCGCCATCCGCACGCAGCAGGGCCTCTCGCTGCACGGAGTTGAAGAGAAGTCCCGCGGCCGCTGGAAGGCCGTCGTCGTAGGCTCCTACGAGCGGGGCGACCGGTCCGTGACCGTCCAGAAGCTCGCCGAGCTGGCCGAGTTCTACGGGGTCCCGGTGTCCGAGCTGCTGCCCGGCGACGCCACTCCCACCCCGCTGGTGCCCTCGCCCAAGCTCGTCATCGACCTAGAGCGTATGAGCCAGCTGCCCAAGGACAAGGTCGGCCCGCTTGCTCGCTATGTCGCGACCATCCAAAGCCAGCGCGGCGACTACAACGGCCGCGTCCTTTCCGTACGGCACGAGGACCTCCGCTCGCTCGCGGTCATCTACGACAAGTCCCCCGCTGACCTCACCGAGGAGCTCATCAGCTGGGGCGTGCTTGACGCCGACGCGCGTGGCGCGATGGAAGGGTTCTGAACCTTAGCCTGCCGGCCTGAGCGGGAGCGGGGACTGCACCTCTACGCCGAGCGCAGTCTCCGCCAGTGACAGGAAGGTCTCCGCATCCCGTAGCAGGTCATCGGCCTCGCGTGCCGACGCCGCGCGCGGCAGCCCCGCTTCCGCGGCCGCGCGCTTGCCCGCCCCGGCCGCGAAGAAGGCGGCCCACTCGGTAAGCGCAGGCTCGACTTGGGGCAGCAGCTCCCATACGCTGTGCGGTTTCCTGCGCCGCGACCGCGGTTCGCCCCTGGCCGCCACCACTGCCGCCGCGGCCCGCAGCGCCGCCAGATGCGCCGTGACATATCGGGCGCCGGGTGCCGACTCATCGGCCGCCTCCGCGAGCCCCCGCCGCGCGGACTGGAGCATGCTGAGCACGGTCGGCGCCACCCCAGGATGCCGCGGGCTCACGTCACCCAGGCCCATCCGCATCTCCGCTGTGTTCACCATCGCTCTTCATCTCCTCCTCTGGCCCGGCCAGGCGAGACGCTTCCTCTCACCTCACCCGGCCGGCGTTGGTCCATCTATTCGAACCTAAATTCGCTCGGATGTCCAGCCGTCTTCGATGTCTGTTCGAAGATAGCGCGGGGGTCTGACATTTTGAGCCCTGCGAGGCGCCGCCAACGAGGCTCGGCACCATGTCGTCCGGGGAGGACCACAAACACGTCGGCGAGGCGGGGGCCAGATCGAGCATCACAGGTTCCCGGCTAGGTTCACACTTGTTGAAGACACCGATCCGTCCTGCGCCGACGATGACCGGCAGCCGCCGCGCAGTCGAGAAATTAGTCACGAGTGACCTCACGAAGTCTTGGCTCCGGCCGTCTTCAGGGCATGACAGGCAGGCAGCCGTTCGAGGCGTTCGTCTCCGCACGCGGGCGCTGGGGCTGCGGCCACCCCCGGCGTTCCTGCGGGACGCGACAGTATGGAAAGGAGAGCCCCGATGAACGCGGACGACGTGTCCCGTGACCTGGCGCGGGCCTTCCCCGAAGCTCCCGGCGACCTGAGCCGGCTGCACGACCGGCTGGCCGCCGTTTCCCAGCGCGACGGCATCTTGGATGTCGCCTACCGGATCGTCGACAGCCCGGTCGGCCCGCTGCTGCTCGCCGCGACTGAGCAGGGCCTGGTCCGCGTGGCGTACGCCCGCGAGGATCACGACGCTGTTCTCCAGGCTCTCGCGAACAAGGTCAGCCCGCGCATCCTTCATGCCCCGGCCCGCCTGGACCTGGCCGCGCGGGAACTTGGGGAGTACTTCGCGGGCCGCCGCCGCGCTTTCGACCTGCCGCTGGACTGGCGACTGTCGGTCGGGTTCCGGCGCACCGTCCTTAGTCACTTGCCTGAGATCGGCTACGGCGATACCGCCAGCTACGCCACCATTGCCCAGCTGGCCGGGAATCCGAAGGCGGTCCGCGCCGTAGGCAGCGCCTGCGCGACCAACCCTATCCCGGTCGTGGTGCCCTGCCATCGCGTCGTCCGCTCCGACGGCAGCATGGGCGGCTACCTCGGTGGCGCCGACGCCAAGCGCACCCTGCTGACCCTGGAGGCAGCATGATTCTAGCCAGCAGCACGCAGCTGGGCCGGTGGGAGGAACGCGTCAGCGCCACCGACTGGGACAGCGTGCGCGCCGACCTTGATGCCTATGGCTGCGGCCTGACCGGCCCGCTGCTCACCCCGGACGAGGCCGCGCAGATCGCCGCGCTCTACGACGATGACTCCCGGTTCCGGTCCACGATCAACATGGGCCGGCACCGTTTCGGCGAGGGGGAATACCGGTACTTCGCCGAGCCCTTCCCCGAAGCGGTCACCGGGCTCAAGCGCGCCCTGTATCCCCGGCTGCTGCCGATCGCCCGCGACTGGTGGACCCGGCTCGGCCGCGAGACGCCCTGGCCGGACAGCCTGCAGGAGTGGCTGGCGATGTGCCACGCCGCCGGGCAGGCCAAGTCCACGCCGATCCTGCTCAAGTACCAGGCCGGGGACTGGAACGCGCTGCACCGTGACCTCTATGGCGATCTGGTGTTCCCGCTGCAGGCCGTGATCAACCTGAACAATCCCGGTGTCGATCACACCGGCGGGGAGTTCTTGCTGTACGAGCAGCGGCCCCGCGCCCAGTCCCGAGCCACGGCCACCCTTATCCCGCACGGGCACGGCCTGGTCTTCACCACCCGCGATCGGCCGACGGAATCCCGGCGCGGCTGGTCAGCCGCGCCGGTCCGCCATGGCGTGTCCGTGATCCGGTCCGGGCAGCGGTTCACGCTCGCCCTTATCTTCCACGACGCGGCCTGATGGCCAGCACCGCGGGTACTGTCCCGGAGCCGGGCGGCAGGACGTATACGCTGCTGGGCGCCGACCGGCGTCTCTATCGCAGCGCCGCCCCCGGCCGGTTCGGCGGGCACCGCAAAGGCAGGATCTACGGCCGGCTTGACTGCCCGGCGGCGCTGCGCGCCATCGTCGGCGGCGGCTACGCCGCCCACCGGGTTTTCTTTGCTGATGAGCGGACCGCCGTCGCAGCCGGCTACCGGCCCTGCGCCGTTTGCCTGCCCTGCGCCTACGCAGCGTGGAAGGCCCGATGAACATTCGCGTACGCCTGGCCGAGGAGTCCGTTTACCAGAGAGTCGGCGCGAGAACGCGGCGCACGCGGGTTACCTCCGCGTGCTCCAGCTCCAGGAGCTTCTGCTTGCGCTTCAGGCCGCCGGCGTAGCCGGCGAGCTTGCCGTTGCTGCCGATGACCCGGTGACAGGGGATCAGGATGCACAGCGGGTTGCGGCCCACCGCGGCGCCGACCTCCTGGGCGTTCTCACGGCCACCAAGACGGCGAGCGAGGTCGCCGTAGGTGGTGGTCTGCCCGTAGGGAACCTGCGTGATCAGCTCCCAGACACGGAGCTGGAACTCCGTGCCACGGGGCTCAAGCGGCAGGTCGAACAGGGTCCGGGTGCCCGCCAGGTATTCCTCCAGCTGGCCCGCGACGCCCTCGAATCCCCGGTCATTCCTGGGGCCGAACGTGACCGGGTCAGGCTTGTACCAGTGATGCGGGAAGTACAGGCCAGTCAGCAGGTCGCCCTCCCTCACGACGGTCAGGTCGCCGATCGGCATGGCGAGGACCGTGTGCTGCGCCGTCAGCGTGAACGCATCGGTGATCATGGTCTGCTCCTTCGATCGCGTCTTCTGTACCTGGAAGACGTCCGCGCCCGGCAGTTCGTGAGGTCGCCCTGCCGCGGACCCAGAGAGCGAGCCTGATCAGCCGGAGTGTTGCCTGAGCCCGTGGCCTCTTCACGATGAGCGAGCTTGGCCATCTCGCGTTCGCTCGCCGCGCGCGTTCTCCCGGAGGGCGCATCCGGAACGGGAGCGACAGGAGCCCAGGCCGGAAGGGACGATTCATGCCGATCGAGGAGCAGATGCTGTCAAGGGACAGCGGCCGGGCCCGGAAGACTCGCGTCCCTCATCTCACATCCCGGCCAGCGCGCGCGTCTTCCCTGCGAGTACCCCCACGCGAGTACCCCCACCACGGGAACGACCCGCAATCCACGCTCAGGAAGGACGATTCATGTCGACCGAGGAGAACAAGGCCGTCGTCGGACGCTGGTTCACCGAGTTCTGGGGAAAGGACTTCAACCCCGCTGTCATCGACGAACTCGCCGCTCCCGACATTCGCTTCGAATACTCGCTGCACGCCCCCTGCCGCGGCCGCCAGGAAGTCCGGCAGTTCGCCGCCAAGTTCCGCGCCGCTTTCCCGGACCTGAACTTCTGGGGCACCGCTAACCTGATCGCCGAGGGCGACTACGTGGTCGGCCAGTGGGAGGGCGGCGGCACCCAGACCGGCGCCGCGTTCGATGACATGCCGATCGGCTCCCTGCCGGCCGGGACAGGCAAGACGATGCACTTCACTGGTATCACGGTCCTGAAGGTCGAGAACGGCCTGATCACCGAGGAAGTCGGCCTGGACGACGGCGTCACCGTCCTGCGGGAGCTGGGGCTGATCATCGAAGCCTGACCATAGCGGGCATCATGCGGCCGCCGGGCCGTTATCACGGCCCGGCCGCCGCGCCCGGGCAAGCAGGCCTGTAATCACCACGACAAGAATCGGCCACAGGTGACCTCACGAAACCTAGACCATAGACGTCTACAGAACATGACAGGCAAGCAGCCGTTCGAGGCCATCGTCGCCGCGCACGGAAGCACCGTACTGCGCGTCTGCCGGGCTGTCCTCGGCCCGGTGGATGCCGACGACGCCTGGTCGGAAACCTTCCTGTCCGCGATGAAGGCCTACCCCGGTCTTCCTGCCGACGCCAACGTCGAAGCGTGGCTCGTGACCATCGCCCACCGCAAGGCCATCGACGTCACACGCGCGGCCGCCCGCCGCGCGATCCCCGTCGCCAAGACACCGGATACCGCAACGCCCCCCGCCGCCGACGACGCCGAGCCGGACGCCGCTGAACTGGCCCAGGCACTCGCCAAGCTGCCCGCCAAGCAGAAACTAGCCATCGCCTACCACTACCTCGCCGGGCTGCCCTACGCCGACGTCGCCGCCATCATCGGCGGCAGCGCCGACGCCGCGCGACGAGCCGCCGCCGATGGCATCGCCGCCCTCCGGCGTTCCTACCCAGGCGCCCCGGCACTGAAAGGAGCTCCCGTTGACTACTCCCCGCCTTGAAGGACGGGGATTCCAGCCGTCGCCGGCTGGGGTTCCTGTTTCACCGCCGGCCGCACCGGAGATGTCTCCAGATGTCTGACGCCAGCTCCGCAGGCAGATGCGGCAAGACCTGCCGCCAGGATGTTCTTCGCGGCGTTGATGTCCCGGTCGTGCCGGGCGCCGCAGGACGGGCACGTCCAGTGCCGGGTGCCCAGGCTCAGCTCCGCGAGCAGGTGCCCGCACGCCGAGCACGTCTTGCCTGCTGGGATACCAGCGGTCGATCACGACCAGCTTCCGCCCGTAGCGCTGGCACTTGTACTCCAGCTGGCGGCGGAACTCACCCCACCCGCAGTCCGAGATCGCGCGGGCCACAGACCGGTTGCGGGCCATGTTCTTGACGGCGAGGTCTTCGATCACGATGGTGTCCGCACGGCGGACCAGGCCGGTGCTGGCCTTGTGCAGGAAGTCCCGGCGGGCGCAGCGGACCTTGCGGTGGGCGCGGGCGACCTTGGCCGCGGCCTTGGCCCGGTTCGCCGACCCGTTCTGGCAGCGGGCCAGCCTGCGCTGGTAGCGGGCCAGCCTGCGGGCCTTACGGTCCAGGTGCCGCGGGTTGGCGATCTTGTCTCCGTCGCTGGTCACCGCGAAGTCCGTCACGCCCAGGTCGACCCCGGCGGCCCGCCCGGTCTCCGCCAGGGGTGCGGGGGCCTGGGCATCGGCGGTGAAGGTGACGTACCAGCGGCCGTCCGGCTCCCGGGCGAGGATCACCATCGCCGGATCCAGGCCGGTCACGTCCACCCCCGGCCAGGACCAAGTGAACCGCAGCGGGCCGGCCGTCTTGGCCAGCCGCAGCACCCCGCCGCGCAGGGAGAAGGCGCTGCGGGTGTAATGGGCCGACTGGCGGCCGCGGCGGGACTTGAACCGTGGGTACCGGGCCCGCCTGGCGAAGAACGCGGTGAAGGCCTGGTGCTGGTGCCGCAGCGCCTGCTGCAGCGGCACGCTGGAGACCTCGGCCAGGAACCCGAGGTCCGGGTCCTTCTTCATGGCGGTCAGCGCCCGGTCGGTCTGGGCATAGGACGTGCCCGTGCGTTCGGTGGCGTACCGGGCGTGGCGGGCGGCCAGGGTCCGGTTCCACACCACGCGGACGCAGCCGAACGTGCGCGCCAGCACCTGCTGCTGCGCCTGATCGGGGTATGCCCGGCACCGGTACGCCGTCCTCACCTCATTATTATCGAACAAATGGCCGTAACAATGCGGGAGGCACGCCGTATGCCCCGGCCTGTAGTTCTGCTGCCCCGCTTCGCGGGGCACCTGATTCCTCCCCGGCCTGAAGGCCGGGGCATCCTCCGCAGGTCTTGGTGAACGCGGACAAGCGATCCCGCGACCTGACCCGGGCCTTCCCCGATGATCCTGAGGTGCACTCCCACGGCAGCATGGGCGGCTACCCCGGCGGGGTGGCCGATGAAGCCGAGGAGCGACGGGGCGAGCGTGGCTGGGTCGGCGGAGAGCCAGCGGGCGATGAGCTGGAGGGTTTCGGCGAGCTCGATGGCGTCGGCGGTGTCGATGCAGGTCCGGGAATGGGGGTGCCCGGGGTCAGGCCTGCTGCAGGCGCGGCCAGCTTTCCGATCGTCCTTTACCTCTAGATGCCTCTAAGCTGCGGTTTTACGTCGCGGACATGCCCGCGACGTTGAGCAGTCAGCTGAGTGGACATCACGCTGAGCGGCACCGCGGCCACGTACGGGGTGCTGGGCGTCATTCGCAGCGAGTACCGGACGTATCTCTCGGCGACCCGCGGCCGCCGATCTGGCTCCATCACGCTGCCTGGCTGCGACGGTTCGCGGCGTGCAGATCAGGGTGATCTGCAGCCGGCCCTCATCTGCCGGCGCGGAACCCGGCGCTCGCTCACATGCGGGTTACGGGCAGGTGAGTGCCGGGCTCGGCTTCGCCTATCCGGGCCGTCCCGTCGTGTGGATTGGCTCGGGCGCTGCCTGTTCCCCCGATCTGCCGACGGCGGGTAACCGTGGCGTGGTTGCCGGACACTAACCAGTGTGGGCCGATCCGCTGTCTTCTGGAGGACCGTCGTGACGATTGTCCGTATCGTGCTTGCTGATCCCCGGACTGGAGGGCCGCCGGGCGGCAGTGCCGTGAACGGCCGGCAGCTCATCGTGCTCGCCGACGACACCGGTCACCGGGCGGTGCCGCTGTGGCTGCCGGGTTTGGATTTCAAGTTGCTGTGGTGGGTGCTGGACCGGCCTGCCAGGGACGCCGTGCTGGCCGGTGTCCTGGAGGAGACAGCGGCCGGGCTGCTGCACGCGGCCGGGGTGGCGGTGACCGCCGTGGACATCGAGCCGGCCGGCGAGGATGTGCCGGAGCTGCGCTCGGGCACGGCCGCGGCGCGGGTCGAGCTGGCCACGGCCGCCGGAACCCGGCATGTGAGGGTGAGCGCCGGGTACGGCCTGAAACTGGCGGTCGTGGCCGGGGCGCCGGTCCGGGTGGCCGATGCGGTGATGGACCGGCTCGCGGTCCCGGTCCACGGCCAGGACGTGCAGGCGCCGTTCCTGCTGCCCTCGGCCGTCCGGCCGCCGGGCGATCCCGGGCAGCGGCAGAGTTTCGAGCCGCGGAACATGGCGTTCACCGACGGCCTGGACCGATGGGAGCTGGCTGGCAGCTTCCTTGATGCCGGCCGGCCGCACTGGCAGGACTATTCCCGCGCCGCCGCAGACCGGTCCGCGATCCTGGCGTCCGCGGTCCCGGAGCCCTCCGGTTCCGCCGTCCTGTTCCAGGAGATCTACGCCGACGACTACCGCGGCCGCACGGTCACCTTCCGCGGGCAGCTGCGCACCACTGGCGTGGCCGGCCAGGCCGGGCTGCATCTGGCCGCGGGCCTGCCGCCGGCCCTGCCGGCGAACACCTGCGCGACCGCGGCGGCAGCAGCCTGGCCGGCCCGGGCAGCAGCGACTGGACCTGGCATGAGGTCACGATGCGCGTCCCCGGCGACGCTGGCGTCATCCGGTTCGGCATCTCGCTGGCCGGCCGCGGCCGCATCGAGCTGCGCCACCCGGAACTGTCCCCGGCCCGGCCGGGAACCCAGGAGTAAGCAGCGCATGGACATCTCGGACGGCAACCTGGTCCGGCTGGCCCGCGACGGCGATCCGGCGGCGTTCCGGCTGCTGGTCGAACGGCACCTGCCGATGGCGCGCGCCCGCGCGGCCCGGCTGTGCCCGCAGCCCGACGACGCCGACGATGCCGTGCAAGACGCGTTCTTGCAGGCGTTCACCGCCCTGGACCGGCTGCGCGACCCCGACCGGTTCGCCGGCTGGCTGGGCGGCATCCTCGCCAACGTCTGCCGCGCCCAGCGGCGCCGCGCACCACTCACCCTGCTCGGCGACTGGCCCGAAAACCTGCACCCGGCAGCGGCCAGCAACCTGCCGTCGGCTGAGGACCTGGACCGCGCCGACGCGCTGGGCCGCGCGGTCGCCGGCCTGCCCCCCGGGCAGCGCCACGCCGTCACCCTGTTCTACTACGCCGACCAGCCCGCCGGCCAGATCGCCGGCACTCCCGGCGCCGCCAAGGCCAGCCTGCACAAGGCCCGCCGCCGGCTGCGCGAGTACATCACCGCGCACCGCCCCGACCTCATCCCCGCCACCTCCCGGAGGACCCCCATGACTGCTGTCCGCATCGCGCACGCCGACCCCTGGCCAGAACGCCAGCCAGCCGGCCTCGTGGTGCTCGCCGACGACGCCGGGCACCGGGCGCTGCCGGTCCGGCTGCCCGCCCTCGCCGTCTGGCGCCTGCTCGCCCGCCCCGACGACCGCGACCAGGAACACCCCGAAGACGACGCCGGGCAGATGACCGGCCAGCTGCTGCACGCGGCCGGGATCACCGTGACCGCCGTGACCGTCACCGACCTGGGCCCGGCGGTGACCGCCACGCGGGTAGACATCGCCGTGCCCGGCGGGACCCGGCAGGTCACCACCCGGCTGGCCGACGGCCTGGCCCTGGCGGTCATCACCGGCGCGCCGCTGGCCGTCGACGACCCGGTGATGGACCGGCTCGCCGAGGCCGTCACCGGCCCCGACCCGCCCGGCCCGTTCCGCAGCCGCCAGCAGGCACCCCCCGGGCCGCCCGAGCACACGCGGTTCGAGCCGCGCAACCTGGCGTTCACCGACGGCCTGCACCGATGGCAGCTCGATGGCACCTTCCTGCGCCAGGCCGGGTTCCACCACCAGGACTATTCCTGCACCACCCAAGACGGGCGGGTGATCCTGGCCGCGGCCGTGCCCGGACCCGCCGGATTCGCCGTCCTCGGCCAGGAGATCGAACCCGACGACTACCGCGGCCGCGCCGTCACCTTCCGCGGCCACCTGCGCACCACCGACGTCGCCGACCGCGCCGGACTGGTGCTCCGCATCCCCCGCCAAGGACGGCGACCGGCCCCATCGGATCCCTGGCACGATCCCGAGAACCACTTCGCCCTCGCCAGCGGAACCCGCGACTGGACCCGCCACCAGGTCACCGCCCAGGTCCCGGCCGATGCCATCAGCATCACCTTCGGCGTCTTCCTGAACGGCCGCGGCCAGATCGAACTCCGCAACCCGCAACTCGACCCACACCCGGCAAACCAGTAAGCGGGGATGCGGTGATGAGCATGCAGGAACTGCGCCGGGTGTCCAAGGTCTACGGGCAGGGACCGCCGGGATGCACGCGCTGGCTGACGTCAGCCTGTCGGTCGATGAGGGCTCGATGGTGGCGGTGATGGGGCCGGGCGGCTCGGGTAAGAGCACGCTGCTGACCATCGCCGGGACCCTGGAGGAGCCGACCAGCGGCGAGGTGCTGATCGACGGCGTCCCTGCTGACCAGCATCCCGGTGGCAAACCTGCTGTGGATCCTGGTGGGCATGCCGCTCATCGCGGTGCTGCTCGGCTGCCTGCTGGCAGACCGCGACCCGGCCGGCATCGGCCGCCAGCCACTCGAATGAACGCCTGCGAGCACCGGCAGCACCGGCCCAGGCTGCCCGGCCAAAAAGCAGCTGGGCTGCTCGCTGCAGCCGCAGCCTCCCATGGTCAGCTAGGCGCCCTTGCTGAGATCTTCCGCGCCGCGGTCAGCCTGCTTCCTTCCCATGACTTCCGGCCGGTGGTCCACGCGCGGCGGATCGGACACGCAGCGTGTGATTGGCGCCGATGAGAGAAGCGCCGATCATGATCTTCCGCTCGTGCCGACGTCCAGAAGCCGGGCTTCGAGGCTGGCGATGCGCTTGTCGAGGAAGCGGTTGTTGGAGCAGGCGGCTTGCCGCTTTTCTTCCGTAGCACGCTGGTCGCCCGTGAGCTGGCGGAGCCGCTAGTTGAGGACGGTGTTCTCGGTAGTGAGCCTCTGAAGTGCGTCGTCGTCGTGCTCGCGCTGGGTGTCGCGGAGCTGGGCGGCAAGCCCCCGGGTCCGCTTACGTTGAGAGTGGCCGAGCAGCGGCTACCTCCACCGACCCCCGCCTCTGCGCCGCCATCGTCGACGCCACGCCGCCGGGCAGCGCCCGTGAACCTCAGCCTGGACGACGCCATGGAGCTCGGCCAGCTCCTGCGGTTCCTGGACGCCTGGCTCGCCACCGACCACGAGCAGCTCAGTACATCCCTCGCCCGGTTTATCGGCATCGACGGCTACGGCGTCGGGACGCTGCGCGACGACCTCACCCGCTTCATGTTCCTCCTCAGCGAGACCGACGGGGAAGGCCTATTGGCGCCGCGGACCGCCGAGCTGCCGGGCGTCGGCGAGGGCCAGACGGCCGCCTCGTTACCCGACAGTGACAGCTCGGCGGTCGTGCGGCACGCGATATCCGCCTATCTGGCGCGCATTCGGGGCTTCTTGGACTGGGCCGTCGTTCGCTCATACCGGAACGTTATGGACGGCAGCTCACAGCCTTGCAGGGTGGTCATGCCGCCGGTTGTGTCATTGTGGGCTGGCAGCTGTGCCGGGTCGGACGCGCATTGGTGCTCTTAGGTTGGCTGTGTACGGTTCAGTCGGCCTCGACCGCCTCTCCGCACTCCGGGCAGAGGAACGGCTTGCGCTTGGCCCTGGACCGCAAGAAAGCGTAGATGATGAACGGGAATCCCATCCTTGGGATTTCGCGGGTGGCCTGGACCGTTCCGTGGGTCACGCACTGCCCCGTTTGGGTTTGGACTTCGGTGGCCATGGTCTTCCTCCTGTGATCGCGTGGGGACGGCCCGCCGGGTTAGCGTCCGAGCGGCAGCCAGCTGAACGTGCGCAGGGCGATGAGAAGGCCCGCGGCTCCCCATGCGGCCACGATCAGCAGATCCAGGCCGGCGAACCCAAGCCCGGTGGTGTGCGGGTTGTAGGCGATGAGCAGCGCATCGGCTAGGTGCCGGACGGGGAAGATCTCGCCTATGTCGGCCAGCCAGTGCGGCAGGATCGTGACGGCGGCGAACACCCCGGAGATGAAATACAGCGGCAGCAGCAGCGCCTGGGTGGTGGGCAGCGCCGTGTCCTCGTTGCGGATCAGCGAGGTGAGCGCGTAACCCATGCAGCAGAAGGAGGCGGCTCCGATCACCACGGTGACCACGAGCGCGAGGGCGGTGCGGCCGGGGACGTGGGCGCCGTAGGCGGCCCAGCCGATGCCCAGCAGCACCGCGGACATGACGACCGCGATGACGATGGCCGTGAGCACCCGGCCGGCGATGACAGCAGCCGCCGGGACCGGTGTCGCGCGCCGCCGTTTCAGCACGCCGCGCTCGCGCTGTGCGGTCACCGAGGCCACCAGGTTGCCGAAGCACGCCGCGATCACCCCCAGCGCGATGATGCCGGGCACGTAGGACACCGAGGTACTGATCCGCCCGCCAGCGACCGGGACGGTCTGGCCCCTGCTGCCGAACACCGAGGCGAAGATCACCAGGAACAGGATCGGCAGGGCCAGGGTGAAGAACTGGGACTGGCGGTTGCGGAGAAAGGCGCGCAGGTCGTAGCGGGACTGGTGCAGTGCCATGCGGATCATCGCTGGTCCTTTGCGCCGGTGGAACCGGTGAGGGAGAGGTAGACATCTTCCAGGGTCGGGCGGTGGACGCCCAGGTCGGGAAGGTCGAAGCCGCGGCCGAGCGCCCAGTTGCCGAGCATCTGGAGGTGGACGAGCGGGCTTTCGCTGTGCAGAACCGTCGATCCTTCCGGCCCGGGCTCGGCCAGTGGGCGCAGTCCTTCGGGCAGGTCACGTGCCGCGAGGCCGTCCGGGAGCGTGAAGCTGACGGCGGTGGCCATGTGGTCGCGCCCGCCGAGCGTCCGCGGAGTGCCGTGAGCCACGACGCGCCCGGCCGACAGCACCGCGATCCGGTCGGCCAAGTATTCCGCCTCGTCCATGTAGTGGGTGGTGAGGAAGATCGTCTTGCCGAGCTGCCGCAGCCCGGCGACGACCTCCCAGGCGGCCCGGCGGGCGGACGGGTCGAACCCGGTGGTCGGCTCGTCCAGGAAGATGAGCTCGGGGTCACCGATCAGCGCGAGCGCGAAATCGAGCCGCCGCCGCTGGCCGCCGGACAGCCGGGTAGCGAGCGTGCCCGCCCTGCCGGTGAGGCCGACCAGGGCGATGGTCTCATCGATGTCCCTCGGCGCGCGGTAGAATCCGGCGTACAAGGTGAGGCACTCGTGCACGGACAGACCAGGCTCGGGCTCTGACTCCTGCAGGACAACGCCCACCCGGTCGCGCCACGCTCCGCCCGCGGTGGCCGGGTCGTGGCCCAGGACGGAGATCTCGCCCTTGGTGCGCTGCCGGAAGCCTTCGAGCATCTCTACCGTGGTGGTCTTGCCGGCGCCGTTCGGCCCGAGGAAGGCGAAGATCTCCCCAGGCCGCACGTCGAGATCGATGCCGGCAACGGCCTCCTGGCTGCCGTAGCGCTTCACCAGGCCGCGGACGCTGATCACCGGCTCCGCCTGGGCGCAGGCAGTGCCTGGCTGGTCAAGGCCGCGTTCCTGGCCGGTGCTGTTCATCTCGCTCCCCAGGCTGGGTGGGTCTTGCCAGCAAGCCTGCTGCGGGACTGCTGTGCCGTCTTCGGCGCGGCGGTGGAACTTGCCCGCCGCCAGGACCTGAACCGTGGGTGGAGGGGCCTCCACCCACGGTTGGAGGCTCGCTGACCGCGAATCCACCCACCGGGTACGAGACGACGGCGAGATCCCGCCGTACGGTTGAGGGGTGAGCACCAAAGCCGCCACTGCGGCCGGGGTGTCCGAGCTGGAACGGGCGCGGGACCGCGAACAGGCGGCCTACCTCTCGATCCGCGTGCTCGCGGTGGCCGCGATCGCGTTCGTGGTGATCACTTCGTTCCAGGCCCGGCCAGCTCCGGGTGGCCAGGGCGAGGCGCTTGGTGTCGCCGTGGGTCTCATCGTGTTCTGCGGTGCCACCATCGCCGCGATGTGGCTGACTCAGGCCGGGTCGGCAGTGCAGCTAGCGGTGCTGGTCATTGCCGTGGTCAGCGCGGCCGCGCTGATCGGCTTGCAGGGCAACGACGCGGCGTTCCTCGGCGTGTTTCCCGCCGTCTGCCTGGCCGCCCTGGTACTGCCGGTTCGTCTCAGCGCGCTGGTAGCGGGGGTGGCCGCTGGCGCGGTCTCGGCGGCATGGCTGGCCAACGGACGCGCACCCATCGCGGGCATCGTCTTGAATGATTTCGGGATCCTGGCGTTCTTCCTCCTGTCGCTATTCGCCCGGCGGCTGCGGGAGAGCAACAAGCGGGCAGAACTGCTGCTCGCCGAGCTGGAGCAGACCCGGGCCGCGCAAGCCCAGGCCGCCGCGCTGGCCGAACGCCAGCGCCTCGCCCGCGAGATGCACGACGTGCTCGCCCACTCACTGTCCGGCCTGGTGCTGAACCTGGAAGGCGCCAGGCTGCTCGCTGCCCAGGGCGGCGCGGACTCACAAGTCGGGGAAGCGATCGACCGGGCCCACCGGCTGGCCAAGACCGGGCTGCAAGAAGCGCGGCGCGCCATCGGCATGCTCCGTGACGACGCGCTACCCGGCCCCGAGCGGCTGGCCGACCTGGCCGCCGAATTCGAAGCCGACACCGGCGTGCCCTGCAAAGTAGCCGTGACCGGCGGCAGCAAGCGGGACCTGGGCACCGACGGCCGGCTGACCTTTTACCGGGTCACACAGGAAGCCCTGACCAATATCGGCAAGCACGCGCGCGCCAACCGGGTCGAGATCCGCCTGGCATACGAGCCGTCCGGCACCAGGCTGACCATCGAAGACTTCGACAGGTGCCGCGAGCGACAGGCTCCCTCGGATGGGACCGGCTACGGGCTCACCGGCATGCGGGAACGAGCCGAACTGCTCGGCGGCACGCTCACCGCCGGGCCCACCGGCGGCGGGTTCCTGGTCGAGCTGTGGGTGCCGGCATGAATACGGCCATCCGCGTCCTGGTGGCCGATGACCAGCGCGTGGTCCGCGAGGGACTTGGCACCCTGCTCGGGCTGCTCGCCGGGGTGGAAGTGGTGGGCACGGCAGCCGACGGCGACGAGGCGTTCGCGCTGGCGATCCGGCTGCGGCCAGATGTCGTGCTGATGGACCTCCGGATGCCTCACTGCGACGGGGTCGAGGCCACCCGCCGCCTCCGCGACCATGACGCCAGCATCAAAGTGCTCGTGCTCACCACCTACACCGATGACCGCTCCGTCATCGACGCACTGCGCGCCGGCGCCCGCGGATACCTCACCAAAGACGCCAGCGCCGGCGAAATCCGCGAAGCGCTCCAGCGGGTCACCAGCGGCCAGGCCGCCATCGACCCCGCGGTCCAGCAGCACCTGGTCAGCGCCATCGCGACGGGCCCATCCACCGCGGCTACACCGCAACTACCCGCCGGGCTCACGCAGCGAGAAGCCGAAGTGCTCGCGCTGATCGCCCAAGGACTGTCCAACATAGAGATCGCCGGCCGGCTGGTGGTCAGCGAGACCACAGTGAAAAGCCACATCAATCATCTCTTCGCCAAGACCGGCGTCCGCGACCGAGCCCAAGCCGTCACCTACGCCTACCAGCACGGGCTCACCTGAACCGTCGCCGCAACGTCCGAGGACCGTCCTCCAAGGGGCAAGCGGCTGGCAAGAGCAAGACGCTACCCCCAGCGTCTGGAGTCGCCAGCAAAGCGGGAGCAGAAGGAGATAGCTGTATGTGGACCAACTGGCCATCTCCGCGGCTGCAAAGCCCCGAACCGGCTCATCTGCTCGCCACTCACCTCCCGCGCCGACAACGAAGAACGCGCCGAATCGATATGCGCCGAATGTCCGCGCCGCCCGCCCGGCAGGTGCTCACCCTCCGTGACAGAAACCCTCTGCGGATAGCCGGGGGCCTCCCTCCCGGCGAAGTTCCGTTTCGACGTCCGCAGTCGGCACTTACGGAAGTGTTCCGGCATCTGCGCGACGAGCTGGGCGTCGAAGTCACCCGCACCCCTAAGAAGCTGCCCTACGTGCCCACCGAAGCCGAGATCAGCGCGTTCTACAACGCCGTCTGGAAAGCCCGCCGGGGCCGACGACGTTGTGCTGATCAAGACCCAAGCCGCCGGCATCACCGCCTCGATCAGCCCGCACACCCTCCGTCACTTCCTGTTCACCTGGCTTAGACCCAGGGCATCGACGACGCGCTCATCCAGCCCTACAGCGGCCACGCCACCCCGCCAGTCCCTGGAGATCTACTCCCGTCTGGCCCTCGCCGACGCCCAGCAGCGCTACGACGACGTCATCGGCAACTTCCCGGTCTGACCGGCGCCATCACTCTCGTTTGCGGCTGGTGACACATTTCTTACCCTTGCGTACCCTATTCGGGTGGCCGAGACCCTCATCAAACTGGTTTCAGGGCCATGAAGCCTTACCGATAAGCAGTGAATGGGCTCGCCGCAGCCGAGCGTACATGGCCGACTACCTGGGCATGCACGGCTGGTAGGGGGCGTTGTACTAGTACAGCAAGGAACGGGGCATTTGGGCGCAACGCGACTGTTTGTGCGAAGGGCTAGGCCGGGCCTGTATTTTAATCGCGTGCCATCCCTACCCGCTACCGACGACGCGAGCATGAGGCCACTCGCCGAGGACCAGAGCACCGGCTCCGGCGGTAGTGAGGACATCACCGGGGATGCTGACACGGAGCCAGCTGCGGCCGATGCCGGCGCGGCGCCCGAGGCCGACGGCGGGCCGCGCACGGCCAGGGCCGAGCAGGGCGTTGCCGAGGCCGAGTCGCGCGTCACCGAGAGCGGCACAAAGCAGGGCGTTACCAGGCCGGATGCCGAGCCTCAGGATCAGTCCGGGACCGGTATCACCACCCGGGCCGACGATGAGTCCCCGGCCGATGGACCCGCCACAGGCACGGCAACACCAGGGGCCGAGCCTCCGGCGGGCGCCAAGCCTCCGGCGGACGCCGAGCCTCCGGCGGGCGCGGCCAGTACCGGAGGGGCGCCTAAGGCGGACACAGAGCCGCGGGTGGGCGAGTCTGGCAGGTGGTTCCGCCCGGCTAAGGCAGAAGCCGGTTTCCTGGCGGACCCGGCGGCTGACAGCGTCGGACCAGGCGCTGAGCCTCAGGTAACCGCGGCGGACGCGAGCCAGGGAGGCTCCCACGCGGCGCCAGGTCCCGCCGAGACCAGCACGGCCGAGACCAGCACGGCCGAGACCAGCACGGCGGAAACGGACGCGACGGACCCATCGACCAAGCCCGATCTCGGCGGCGCGCCGCCTCGCGCCGACCAGGCAGGCGCGCCTCCTGGTCCGGACGCCGCGGACGTAACGGGAAAGATGAACGCGCCGCCGCGGCCTGGCCCACCGCCGCGACCGCAACCGCGGCCGGGCACGCAACCGCGATCCGGCCGGCGGGCACCGGGTCCGGCGGCGCGACCGAGCGGCCGGGCGCCTGGTTCGCCCCCGCGACCGGGGCCGACCGGAGCGTCACCGCTACCAGCGGGGCCAGGCACACCGCCGCGGCAGGGCACACCGCCGCAGCAGGGCACACCGCCGCAGCCGACCGCGCCGGGCCAGGCACCGCCACCCCCCGGCCAGGCACCGCCGCGCCCCGGCCAGGCACCGCCACGCCCCGGCCAGGCACCGCCACGCCCCGGCCAGGCACCGCCGCTTCCGGCCGGACCGGGCCTGGCACCGGCGCTTCCGGCCGGGCCGGGCCTGGCACCGCCGCTTCCGGCCGGGAGCCGGGCGGATGAGGAGGCCGGGGAGCGGGAAACCGCGGCTAAGCGGCGGATGTCGCGGCGTACGGTGCTGCAGGCCAGCCTGATCGGCGGCGCGGGGGTGGCCGCGCTGCCGTTGATCGCGCTGGTCGGCGGTGTCACGCGGACCGGCGAGCAGCCGACCAATCTCGCCTTCTCGATGAACACGAACTGGCTATTCGGCGGGCAGTACACGTCGGGCTCGGAGAGCAGCTTCTTCGACGACAGCGCCTTCTCGCCGGTCACGCTGCCGCACACGGTCACCCCGCTGTCCTGGCAGAACTGGGACTACCCAGCCTGGCAGCAGGTGTGGATCTACCGGCGGCATTTCAACGGGACGCACCTGCTGGACCCGGACCGGCCGGGCAACCGGATCCTGGTCGACTTCGATGGCATCATGGTCAACGCGACGGTGACAATCAACGACCAGGTGGTCAGCGCTCATCAGGGCGGCTACCTGCCCTTCTCGGCCGAACTCACCGGGAAGGTCACCGCCGGTGACAACCTGCTCGCCGTCGTCGTGGACTCGCGCTGCGTGGCGGTACCGCCGATCGGCGTGGGCTGCGGCCCGGCCAGTATCGACTTCTTCCAGCCCGGCGGCATCTACCGGGACGTCCGGCTGCGGGTGCTCCCACAGATGTTCCTCTCCGACCTGTTCGCCCAGCCGGCCGACGTGCTCGGCTCGCAGCGCCGGGTGGACGTCCAATGCGAAATTGATTCGGCTGCGACGACGCACGCCACCGGCACTCTGGTCGTCGAGTTGCTCGACGGGACGACGCAGATCGCGACGCAGACCGCGGAGGTGAAGGTCACCTCGCCCGGGATCAGCACCGCCCAGCTGAGCCTGACCGGTCTCGGACCGGTCAGCCTATGGTCGCCGGACAGCCCGAAGCTGTATACCGTCCAGGCCACCCTGAACTTCCCGGGCTTCGGCAGCCACGTCCTGTCCCGGCGGATCGGGTTCCGCGAGGCGTCCTTCCGTCCGGAGGGCTTCTTCCTGAACGGGACGCGGCTGCCGCTGTTCGGCCTCAACCGGCACCAGCTTTACCCGTACGCCGGCATGGCGATGCCCGCCCGGGTGCAGCGTAAGGACGCCGAGCTCCTCAAGAACGAGTTCAACTGCAACATCGTGCGCTGCTCGCACTATCCCCAGTCGCCAGCCTTCCTCGACGCCTGCGACGAGCTCGGCTTGCTGGTCTGGGAGGAAGCGCCGGGCTGGCACAACGTGAGCCCCACCCCGGCCTGGCAGGACCTCGTGATGCAGAACGTCCGCGACATGGTGATCAGGGACCGGAACCGTCCCTCGGTGGTCATCTGGGGCACCAGGCTCAACGAGACCAGGGACTACCCCGGGCTGTGGGCCGCGACCCGGCAGGCCGCGCGGGAGCTAGACGGCTCGCGGCCGAGTTCCGGCGCGATGGCCTTCCACCAGGACGCCACCTGGAACGAGGACGTCTTCGCCTACAACGACTACGGGACCGACGCTAAGACCAGGAACGTCGCGCTCAAGCTGCCGTTCGCCGACCTGCCCTACCTGGTCACCGAGGCGGTCGGGGTGGAGGAGGCGAGACCGCAGCACTTCTCCTGGACCGACCCGCCGGCCCTGCTCGCCCGGCAGGCCGCCCTGCACGGCCAGGCGCAAAGCCAGGCCCGGTCCAACCCAGGCTACGCCGGGCTGGTGGCCTGGGCCGGGTTCGATTACGCCTCGATGATCGGCCAGGGCCCCGACGCCATCAAGTGGGCCGGGGTGGCGGACGGCTTCCGGGTCCCCAAGCCCGGTGCCGCCATCTACCAGACGCAGGGCGACCCGGCCGTGCGTCCGCTCGTCATCCCGGTGTTCTTCTGGGAGGCTGGCGGCGCGGTCCCCGCCCCGGGCCCGACCGCGATGATCGCCAGCAACTGCGAGCAGCTCGAGGTCTTCATCGACGGCGCACACGTAACCAGCGCGCTGCCCGCCTTCGGCTCGCCGCTGTACAGCGGCCTGATCCACCCGCCCTTTCTTGTCCAGTTCCCCAACCACATCCCGAACGCCACCCCCGAACTGCTCGTCCAGGGTTTCGTCGGCGGTCATCAGGTGGCCCAGCTGCAGATGTCGGCCAACCGGTCCGGCGACGCCCTCGTCATGGCCGTGGACGACGCGACCATCACGGCCGACGGCTCCGACGCGACCAGGGCGGTGTTCCGCGCCATCGACGCCTACGGCAACCAGCGCAGGTACGGCAGCGGCGAGGTCACGCTGACCCTGTCAGGGCCGGCCAGGCTGGTGGGCGACAACCCGTTCGCGTTCGGCCAGTACGGCGGGCTCGGCGCGGTGTGGATCCGCTCGCTGGCCGGCCAGCCGGGGGCGATCACGCTGACCGCGAGCCACCCGCTGCTCGGCCAGGCCGAAGTGCAGGTCAGGTCCGAGCAGGCGAACCAGGCGAACGAGTTGTGACGCGGCGACCGTGGCACCCGTTCAGGGCACGCAGCCCGGCCCGTTCGGCATCATCTGTTTCGTCTTCTAAGCTTGCGAAGATGCGCCGGACGCTATCGGTCTCCGTCTCCGAGCTGAACCCGGGCGAGTTCACCGGCCGGCTTGACCAGCTGATCGCGGTGTACGCGGCGGCCATGCGGCCGCCCGCGGAGCTGCTCACTGGCCGCCGGTCGATCATGGTCGGGCACACCATCAACCCGGGGTTCCGCGCGCTGGCGGTCACCGACGACGGAACGGGCGAGACGGTCGGCTTCGGCTACGGCTTCCGCGGGGTGGCGGGCCAGTGGTGGCACGACACGGTGCGCCGGGCGCTGACCGCCAGCCGTGGCACCACGGCCGCCGCGGCCTGGCTGGATGACTCGTTCGAGGTCGCCGAACTGCACGTGGCGCCCGGCTACCAGGGCCACGGCGTCGGCGCCGACGTGCTACTGCGGCTTAACTCCGGGCGGCCCGAACGCACCGCCCTGCTGTCCACCAGGGACGCCGACTCCCCGGCGCGGCGGCTCTACCGCGGGACGGGCTTCACCGACCTGCTGACCGCGTTCCACTTCTTCCCAGGCGGCGAGCCGCCTTACGCGGTGATGGGCGCCGAACTCCCGCTGCGAGCTGCTGGTTCAGGGGGCGACCCCGCGGAACCCCCCGATCCTGGGGGGAAACCTTTTCCCCCAGACCCCCTCGGCCCCCCAGCGGCACGTTCGTAAAGGCCGAGCCGCTGGTAGATCTCCCTCGTCGCCCGGGACCAGTTGAGGGTGTAGAAGTGCAGGCCGGGCACGCCCTCGGCGAGCAGCCGCTCGCACATCCCGGCCGCGTAGTCCACGCCGATCTCGCGTACCGCGGCGCGGTCGTCCGCCACCGCCTGCAGCCGCTCCCACAACTCGACCGGCACCCGGCAGCCGCCGAGCTTGAGCGCGTTGGAGATCACCCGCAGGCTGGTGATCGGCATGATGCCCGGGATGATCGGTACGTCGCCGCCCTGGGCCGCGACCCGGTCCCGCAGCCGCAGGTAGTCCTCGGGGTAGAAGAACATGTTCGTGATCGCGAAGTCCGCCCCGGCCCGGCACTTGGCCAGGAAGTAGCGCACGTCGGTCTCCGGGTCGGGCGAGCGCGGGTGCTTCTCGGGGAAGGCGGCCACCCCGACGCAGAAGTCGCCGGCCGACCTGACCAGCTGGACCAGTTCGGCCGCGTAGCTCAGCCCGCCCGGGTGCGAGATCCAGTCGGCGTTCGGGTCGCCGGGCGGGTCGCCGCGCAGCGCGAGCACGTTGCGCACCCCGACTTCCGCGTAGGACCCGATCACCTGCCTGAGCTCGGCCACCGTGTGGTCCACCGCGGTGAGGTGGCCCATCGGGGTCAGCGTGGTCTCCTCGGCGATCCGGCCCGTCACCCGGACGGTCCGGTCCCTGGTCGACCCGCCGGCCCCGTAGGTCACCGAGACGAAGGTGGGCCGCAGCGGCTCGAGCTGCCTGATCGCCCGCCACAGCTGATGTTCCTCCGCCTCGGTCTTGGGCGGCATGAACTCAAACGAGAACGCCTGGCCGCCGGACGCGAGCAGATCGCGGATCAGCGGCGAGCTTGCCGCGCGCCGAGGCGACGCGGCTGCGGTCCGGTGCGGACGCGGCGGGCTAGGCGGCATGCAGTCAGCCTAGCCGCTTTGCCTAGAACGCGAGGGCCTGCGCGCGCCGGTTGACTTCGGTTGCCCGGCGCTCGACGATCGCGTCGATCGGCGTGCCGGGCAGCGACTCGTCCGCCGTGAACAGCCAGCGCAGCGCCTCCGGCTCATCGAAGCCGCAGTCGAAGAGCAAGGTCAGGGTCCCGCAAAGGCCCTTGACGATCTGGTTGCCGTCAACGAACGCGGCCGGTACCGCGAGCGTCCCTCCGGGACGGGTCACGGCGAGGAGTTTGCGATCGCGAAGCAGCTGCTTCACGCGCCCAACTGGAATGCCAAGCAGGCCGGCTATCTCGGGGAGTGACAGCCATTCGCCGACGAGAGCGTCGGTCGCGGGGTCAATCTGTGCCACGAGACCAATGTCCCACGCCCGGGCTTAGTCCAAACACCCGGGTTAAGGAGTTCTCGGCGGCTATCGATTGCATCTTGGCCCCGGCCGCCGAGTCACCCGGTTCGGGTCAGGCGCGAATCAGCTGCGGGTGATCGTATTAGAGACCTGCAGGACGGCATCGGAAGGGAGGGCAGCAATGCCCACTGAGTTCACGGTCGGGCTTAGGACGGAGTGCTCGGATGGTCACTGCGGCCAGCTGAGCCGCATAATAACCGACCCGGCCACCCGTAAGATCACGCATCTTGTCATCGAGCCGGCGCACCGGCGGCAGTCCGACCGGCTCGTCCCGCTCGAGCTGGTCGACATGACGGCCACCGACATCAGCCTGCGCTGTACCCTTGCGGAATTCGACGAGCTCCAGCCCGCGGAGGAAATCGACCTGGCGGAAGGCGACGAGTACGCAGGCGGATACGGCGGCGCGGAGTCGGTCCAGGGCTACGGTAACGTCGGCGCCATGGGGGTCGGCGGTTCGGCCTCCGGCACGACCATCGGCGGCAGCCTGGGACACCATGTGCGCACGGTCACGCACCACGTCGTCCCGATGGGCGAGGCCGAGTTGTGTCCCGGCGAGTCGGTCCATGCCATCGACGGCGAAATCGGGCAGGTGCTGGGATTCATCGTCAATCCGGACGACCAGCGAGTGACCCATGTGCTGCTCAAGGAGGGGCATCTGTGGGGCCGGAGGGAGGTCGCCATCCCGATCAGTGCCGTGACCGCGATCGACGAAGGAATCCGGCTCAACATCACCAAGCAGCAGGTGGAGGACCTGCCGCCATCGCGCTGAGCGGTCCGGGCCGGTCAGCGGGCCGCAGCCTTGACGGGGACAGCGGGATCGGTGAGGCGGGCGACGTCTACCGGGTCGCCGGAGGCGATGAGGCGGCGGCCCTGAAGCAGGTCGCGGGGGCGGTCGACGGTCAGCATCGCGACCAGCCGCGGCCGCCAGCCAGCACGCCGCCCAGGCAGGCTCGGCCGGGTCGCCGCGCCACACCAGGCTCTCGGCGTCGCCGTGGTAACCCACGTACTGCATCATCCGGCCGAACTGCTCGGACCAGAAGTACGGCACCGGGTCGTACGCCTCGTCGCCGCCGAGCACGTTGGCCGCGACCACCTCGGGCGCGTGCAGGGCCACGTCCCAGTGCTCGAACCGCAGCCGCCGCCCGAACCGCCGCGACTCGAACGCGGCGCAGTCCCCCACCGCATAGACGCCGGGCCGCGAAGAGCGCAGGCCGGCGTCCACGGCTACGCCGTTCTCCAGCCGGACGCCGGAGCCCTCCAGCCACCTGGTGGCCGGCCGCACCCCGACCGCGGTGACGATCTCGTCGGCCGCGATCCACCCGCCGCCGGCCAGGGCGAGCCCGCCAGGCCGCACCGCCTCGACCGCCACGGCGACCCGCAGGTCCACGCCTGCGTCGGCGTACCAGCGAGCGGTCTGCGCTCCCACCGGGGCGCCGATCGCCGCAGCCAGTGGCGCGGGCCCCGCTTCCACCACCGTGACCTGACTGCCGTGCGCGACCGCCGCGGTGGCCAGTTCGGCGCCGATCCATCCGGCCCCCACGATGGCCAGCCGCAGCCCGGGCCGGAGCAGGTCCCGGAGCGCCAGCGCGTCGTCGTAGCTGCGCAAGAAGCGCTGCCGCCCCTCGCCGGGGAGCGTCACCGGCAGCGCCCCGGTGGCCAGCACCAGGTGGTCGAAGGGGTACGTGCCGCGGGTCGTGACCAGGGCGGCCTCATCGAGCCCGGTAGCGTCCTCCGCCGGGCGGAAGTCCACGCCGAGCGCAGCGAAGTCGGCCTTCAGCGACGGGTCGAGGTCGGGTTCGGTCAGCACCTTCTTGGACAGCGGCGGCCGGTCGTAAGGCGGCCACGGCTCGGCGCCGATCAGGGTGATCGGGCCGGCGAAGCCGCGCGCCCGCAGTTCCTCCGCCGCCCGGAACCCGGCCAGGCCCGCGCCGGCCACCACGACACGCCCGCTATCGGTCATGTGCAGACACGATACGCCCAGGTCCGAGGGGTCAAGGGCACGCTCATCGGCTCCCGCCAGTGGCTTACGATTTCCGAACGGACCGGGGTGCGTGTTACCCAGACCACCTCGAGCGGCCCCTGGTCACCGGGGACCCCACGATTAACGCGCCAGATAGGCAAAACAACCGTAAAATCGTCGCGATGGACGATACGCTGGCCGATCCCCCGCCCGCCTCCCCAGTCCTCTCCGTGGGGCGCCTGCTCGACGGGCGTTACGCCGTGACGGCGCGCATTGCGCACGGCGGGATGGCCACTGTCTACCTGGCCACCGACACCCGGCTCGACCGCGAGGTGGCGCTCAAGGTCATGCACGCCGAACTGGCCAGGGACGAGGAGTTCGTCCGCCGGTTCATCGGCGAGGCCAAATCGGTGGCGCGGCTGTCGCACCAGAACGTGGTCGCGGTCTTCGACCAGGGCGCCGACGGCTCGTTCCTGTACCTGGCGATGGAGTACGTACCCGGCCGTACGCTCAAGGAGGTGCTCCGCGACAGGGGGCGGTTCTCCCCGGCGACGGCGCTTGAGATCATGACCGGCGTGCTCGCCGGGCTCGCCGCCGCGCACGCGTCCGGGATCGTGCACCGCGACATCAAGCCAGAGAACGTCCTGCTGACCGCCGACGGCCGGGTCAAGGTGGCCGACTTCGGGCTGGCCCGGGCCCAGTCGGCGGCCGGGCACACCCGGGCCGGCCTGCTCATCGGCACGGTCTCCTACGTGCCGCCCGAACAGGTGACCGGCGGCAGCACGGGCCCCGGCGGAGACGTCTACTCGGCCGGCGTGATGCTTTTCGAGCTGCTCACCGGGCGCCTGCCGTTCACCGGCGACACGCCCCTTGCTGTCGCCTACCAGCACGTCAACACCGACATCCCGGCGCCGTCCACGCTGGTCCCAGGGATCCCCGCGGAGGTCGACCAGCTGGTGCTCGCGGCGACCAGCCGGGACCCCGCGCGGCGCCCCGCCGACGCGGGCGAGTTCTTGCGCGCGGTCCGCCGGGTCTGCGACGGCCTGGCCTCCTCCAGCGGGCTCACCGGCGTGATGGGAGCAGGCGTCCAGGGGCTGGCCGAGGCACCGTGGCTGGACCTGGACACGCCCGCGGCCACCAACGGGTGGTGGACTCGCAGCGCGACGCTGCCGCCGGCCAGCTCGGTGACCGGCGGCGGGGACTCGCATACGCTCGTCGTGGACCGCGAGGACGCTGACCGGTTCCACGGGGGCCGGTACCGCGGCGGGCGCGAGCCCTTCCTGGGCCGATGGCTGTTCGGCCCGCGGCTGCTCATCATCGTGGTGATCATCGCGCTGGGCTTGGGGCTCGGACTCGGCGGCTGGTGGCTCACCTCCGGCCGGTTCGCGCAGGTGCCTTCGGTATCCGGGGATAACGTCACCCGGGCCACCGCCGTCCTGACCGCCGACGGCTTCGCCGTCAAGCGGGGCCTGGTCCACAGCAACGCGGTGGCCCGCGGCTCAGTGGTCGGCACCAGCCCGGCCGGGCGGGTGTCGAAGGGCGCGACGATCACCATCCTCGTCTCGAGCGGGCCCTTCACCTCCGTGGTGCCCAAGGTGCAGAACGACCTGCTGACCGCCGCGCAGGCCGCGCTGCAGCGCGTGCACCTGGTCTCCACCACCCAGCAGGTGGGCTCGAACGCTCCGGTCGGCACGGTGATCGGCACCAACCCGCCCGCGGGCACGACCTGGCCGCAGACCAAGACGGTTACGATCCTGGTCGCGGGGGGCCCGCAACTGCCGGATTTCGCCGGGATGAACTACCAGGCGGCGCAGCAGTGGGCCAGTCAGCACAACGTGAACCTGCAGCAGCATCCGGACAACAACAGCCAGCAACCCCAGGGCATTATCACCGGCCAGGAGCCCGCCGCCGCGACGTTGGTCCGGCCGGGCCAGACCGTAGTCGTCAACGTGTCCACGGGTCCCCAGGTGGTCAGCGTCCCGTACGTGATCGGCGCCTCGGTGCAACAGGCGACTCAGATGCTGCAGGCGGCTGGCTTCCAGGTCCAGGTGAATAGGTACGGCCCGTTCGACAAGGTGTTTGATTACAGCCCGACGACGCCGGCACCGCGCGGCAGCACCGTCGTCCTCGACGTCGGTTACTGATCCGGCACGGGTCCACACCGAAGCAGCTGCGCGACTCGCCCGCCCTTGACGGCATGCGCTACCATTCCGGTTATGCGTCAGCAGTTTTGGTTCTGGTTTGGCTACCGGCCCGGGTTCGGGACGGTCGCCCGCCAGGCCTTGCGCTGACGGAAGCGACTTAACGAGGACCCCGGGCCAGCAGGCCCGGGGTTTTCTTTATGACTGGAGGCGGACGAGATGGTCGTGGTGATGGCGGCGGAGGCCGGAGAAACCGAAGTCGAAGGCGTCGTCGCCCGGGTACGGGCGGCGGGCGGCGACGCCTTCGTGAGCCGCGGCATGTCGCGGACGATCGTCGGCCTGGTCGGTGACGTCGACCACCTGGGCACGCTGAACCTGCGGGGCATGCCGGGGGTCAGCGACGTGGTGCGGATCTCCGCGCCGTACAAGCTGGTGAGCCGGGAGCACCACCGGGAACGTTCGGTCATCCGGGTGGCGGGCGTGCCGATCGGGCCGGACACGCTGACCGTCATCGCCGGGCCGTGCGCCGTCGAGACGGCCGAGCAGACGCTGGCGTCCGCGCTGATGGCCAGGGCGGCGGGCGCGTCCCTGCTGCGCGGCGGCGCGTACAAGCCGCGCAGCTCACCGTACGCGTTCCAGGGGCTCGGCGAGACCGGGCTGAAGATCCTCGCCGAGGTGCGCCAGGCGACCGGCCTGCCGGTGGTGACGGAGGTGGTCGACCCGGCCGACGTGGACCTGGTCGCCAGCTACGCGGACATGCTCCAGGTCGGCACGCGCAACATGCAGAACTTCCCGCTGCTGCAGGCGGTCGGCGGGGTGGGCAAGCCGGTCATGCTCAAGCGCGGCATGAACGCCACCATCGAGGAATGGCTGATGGCCGCCGAGTACATCGCCCAGCGCGGCAACCTGGACATCGTGCTCTGCGAGCGCGGCATCCGCACGTTCGAGAAGGCCACCAGGAACACCCTGGACATCAGCGCGGTCCCGGTCGCGCAGCGGCTGTCCCACCTGCCGGTGATCGTGGACCCGTCGCACTCTGGCGGCCGCCGGGACCTGGTCCTGCCGCTGTCCAGGGCCGCGATCGCGGTCGGCGCCGACGGCATCATCGTGGACGTCCACCCGCACCCGGAGTCCGCGCTGTGCGACGGCCCGCAGGCACTGGTCGAGTCGGACCTGCGGGAGCTGGCCAGCGTCGCCGCCCACCTCTCCCCCCTAGTCGGCCGCACCCTCACCCCGGCCCCCACGATCCCCCGCGAGCCCGCCCTGACCTGAACCCGGGCACCCAGCCGGCGATCGCGGCCGGCACGATGGAACATTGAGCCGGCTGGGACCGGCACGATGGAACATCGTGCCGACTAGACGTGGAAGGCGGGAGGCTGGCGGGTCGGGTGGTGCCCGCGGGTCGCGACGCCGAGAGCGACAAGGAGGCGGCGGGTCGGATGGTGCTGACTGGGCGACATGACGAGGGGGCGGGGACACGGGTGGGGGGCACGAACCGGGATCGTTCGGGATAAAGGGTTTTAAGGGGTTTCCTGGCGGTATTCGCGCGCGCTCCTGGCTAGTTCCTCGGCCAGGTCGGCCGCGTCGAGGCGGATCTCGATGCGGCGCAGGTCGTCGATCCGGGCGCGGGTTTCGACCCGCCGCGGGGTGAGCAGCGTGCAGCAGTCCTGGTCGGGGAGTTCGGAGATGGCCAGGGTGCGGATGCGGCGGGCCTCGGCCATGATCTCCATCTTGTCCCAGCCGATCAGCGGGCGCAGGATCGGCAGCCGCACCGCGTCGTCGAGCGCGGTGATGTTGGTGAGCGTCTGGCTGCTGACCTGGCCGAGCGAGTCGCCGGTGATCAGCGCGGTGGCGCTGAGCCTGCGGGCCAGCGCCTCGCCGGTCTTGAGCATCAGCCGCCGCTGAGCCACGATGAGCAGCCGGTCCGCACCAGACGACTTAAGGGCCTGCTGCGCCTTGCCGAATGGCACCACGAAGAGCCGCGACCCGCCCTGGAACCGGTCAAGCCCGCGGACCAGCGCGTACGCCTTGTAGATCGACTCCGGGCCGGTCAGCGGCATGCCGGAAAAATGCAGGAAAAAGCAGCGGAGGCCGCGGCGCATCATCCGGTAGGCGGCCACCGGCGAGTCGATGCCGCCGGACATGAGCACCACACCGCGGCCGCTCATTCCCACCGGCAGCCCGCCCTGCCCCGCCATCCCCTCGGTGAACACGAACACCTCATCCTGGTCCACCTCGATGAACACCGTGGTGTCGGGCTGGGAGAGGTTGACCCCGAGCCCGTGCGCCTCCTGGATCTCCCGGCCGATCAGCACGCCCAGCTGTCCCGAGGTGAGCGGGAAGCGCTTGTCGCGGCGGCGCGCGCGCACCGCGAAGGTGCCCGACGCGCCCTTGGTCAGCGCCATCGCGGCGGCGGAGATCGCCTCAGGCGTCTTCGCCACCCGCAGCGGCAGGCACACCCTGGCGATGCCGGGCACGTCCCGTGTCCGCTCCGCGATCTGGCTCACGGCCCGGGCCCAGGCCTGTTCGCCGCGCTGCTCGCCGTCGGCGACGCGGAGCATGATGACGCCTTCCCGCTGGCGCAGGTCGACCGGCACGCCGAGGTCGCTGAGGGCGACGCGGATGTTGCCGTGCAGGATGCGCTCAAACTGCTGCCTGTTCCGCCCCTTGAGCACGATCTCGCCCAGCTTGAGCAGTACGCACGGCTCATCCGCGGCGGGGAACTCTGGCACCCCCCCAGTGTGCCAGCAGAAAATCCGTATCCCGAACAAATAGTGGCACTGTTTACGGGCCTTTGCTGGGGCCAGCCCGAACTCACAAGCGGGTGTTAGCACCAGTGTTTTCCGCACCGCCCGCCGATAGTTTGGCGGCACGGGCGAGCGGAGGTACGGCGTGAGCATCAGGGATGAGGTTCGGGCTTCGGCGGCGGCACACCGCGATCTCGGCCCCGGCTACGACACCGCCGTGGCCGAGGGCCTCGTCGAGCGCATCGGCGAAGAAATCGACAGGCGAGTGGACGCCCGGCTGTACAGCCAGGCGCCCGGTCAGAGTCCGCCGCCGCGGCCGCGGCTGCGTCGTGAGCCAGGGCCCGGACGAATCGGGTTCGGCGCCGTGGTGCTTGGCCTCGGTTCCATGGGCATGGCCATCGGGGCCACGGCGGCGGTCCTTCACCCGGGCGACTCCCCCGGCCTGGGCCACGGCGGCGCGGCGGCGCTGATCGCGCTGATCTGGATCGTGATCGGGGTCATCAACGTCGCCTACGCCCGGTACCGATGGTTATCTGCCTGATCGTTGTCCGCGGCTTATTTGTGGCGATCCCCGGCACGTTGTACCGTGCGCTCATGAGCAGCGACCACGAGGCGGAGATCGTCCACGTGGCCTACGCGCGGCGCCCCTGACCGCTACTTCCGGAGCAAGCCATGTTCGAGAGATTCACCGACAGGGCGCGGCGGGTTGTTGTCCTGGCGCAAGAAGAAGCCAGGATGCTCGATCACAACTACATCGGCACCGAGCACATCCTGCTCGGCCTCATCCATGAGGGCGACGGCGTAGCGGCCAGGGCACTCACCGCGCTGGGCGTCAGCCTGTACGCGATGCGGCAGGCGGTCGAGGACATCATCGGCCGCGGCGAGGAGGCGCCCTCCGGGCACATCCCGTTCACGCCGCGGTCCAAGAAGGTGCTCGAACTCTCGCTGCGTGAAGCGCTGCAACTCGGCAGCGACTATATCGGCACCGAGCACGTCCTGCTCGCCCTCATCCGCGAGGGCGACGGCGTCGCCGCGCAGGTCCTAGTTGGTTCCGGCGTGGACCTCAACCGGGCCCGGCAGGAGATCATCAACCTGCTGCACCGGGGGCCCGAAGAGGACATTCCGTCCCCTCAGGTACCCACGCCGCCCTTGACCGTGTCCGCCCCGCCGCCCGGTGATGAGCTGGCGATCCGGCTGGCGTCGTTCGCCGCGCGGCTGAGCGCGATCGAACTGCGGCTCAGGCAGTCTGACGGGGTCTAGCCGGGGTCTAGCCAGCGGGCAGGACGGCGCAGAGCAGGCGGTTGTCGCCACGCTGCCAGAGGGTGCCGACCTCGGCGAAGCCGGCCGCTTCGAGGGCCTCGACGTGCGTGGCCAGCTGGTTCGACTGCGAGCCGTGGTGGCCCGCATCCACGCGGCGGCGGCTGCGCTCCGCGACATGACCGGCCAGCGCCGGGTCGGCGGCGGCGGCTTCCCACCAGGCGTTCCAACTCTCGTGATGACCGCCGGGAAAGCGCCGCTGATCCTCGCGCTGGCGCAGCGCCAGGTCAAGACGGGCCAGGGTCGGGGACTCCTTGGCGTCGAGGGTGAAGTGGTCGCCGTCGAGCAGCAGGCCGCCGGGGCGGAGCACGGAGGCGAGTTCGGCGTACAGGGCACGCAGATCCGGCTCGGGCAGCCAGTGCAGCGCGGTGGTGCTCACGGCGGCGTCCGGGGCCCTGGTTTCCTGGTTCAGGCCCAGCTGCGCGGACCAGCCGGGGACACGCAGGTCCAGGTCGGCAAACCGGAGCCCGGGCACGCCGGAGTAGGCCGCCCGGCCGAGCGTCAGCGACACCGGGTCGGCGTCAATGCCGATGACCGTGGCGTGCGGCAGGCGGGCGAGCAGCCGGACGGCCAGCGAACCGGGGCCGCAGCCGATGTCGAGGACGAGCGGGTCAGGCCGTTCGGTTCCCGCCTCGATCGCGTCGATGAGCGCGGTGAACCTGTCCTCGCGGTCGGGGAGGCTCTCCTCCTGCTGGCGATCCCAGCGCTCGATCCAGTTTCGTGCGGTGTCGCGGTCAAGTTCGGGCACGCCCTGCTCCTCGGGTCGCCTGGCTTGGCTGGCAGTTACTGGCTAGGCTTCCTTTGACGGTCACAACGTTAGACGCGGAGATGTAACCGGTCAAGTGAATTTTAACAGTCACATGGATATCGTGATCAGGGTGGCCGCAGACCTGGTGAACCTGCTCACTCCCGGCGAGGACCGGGGACGCCGTTACGTTCCGCCTGAGGGGCAGGAGCGGACGGCGGCCGTCGGCGCCATGCTCTGCGGCGTCGGCGGACGCGAGGCGACCTGGGAGGAGGCCGCCGAACTCTGCTTCGTGGCGGCCGAACTGCGCGGTGTCTTCGAGGCCGTAAGCACCGGCTCCGTCGACGACGCGGCCCGCCAGGTCAACGCGCTGCTCGTCCGCACCGGCGCCCGGCCCGAACTCGAACGGCACGACGGCGAGCCCTGGCACTTGCATTTCCACGCCGCCGACAACTCCCTGCCGAACGGCTGGGCCGCGGGCTGCGCGACCGGCCTTGCGGTCGTGCTCGGCGGCGAGTTGCACGACCGACTCGGCGTCTGCACCGCGTCCCGGTGCGACCGGGTCTACGTGGACACCTCACGCAACGGCACCCGGCGGTACTGCTCGACCTCATGCCAGAACCGGATCAAAACCGCCGCGTTCCGCGCGCGCCTGTCCTGAGGCATGGGTGCACACTAGAGGTGTCTAGGCGGGGCCTGGCCTGAAACGGAAGTGACGCCATGTTCGAGCGATTCACTGAGCAGTCGCGGCAAGCAGTCGTCCTCGCTCAGGACGAGGCCAGGCGCTTCAACCACGACTACATCGGCACCGAGCACCTGCTGGCGGCCCTGCGGTGCGACGACCGGGGCGCGGCCGCGAGGACGCTCGAGTCGGCGGGCATCACCCTGGACGCCGTGCGAGGAAAGATAGAGACGCTCGTCGGCCGGGGTCAGCAGCCGCCGTCCGCGCACATCCCGTTCACGCCGCAGGCCAAGAAGGGCCTGGAGCTTTCGCTGCGGGAAGCCCTGAAGCTTGGCCATAACCACATCAGCACCGGGCACCTGCTACTCGGGCTGATCGGCCAAGATGACAGCGTGGCCGCCCAGGTGCTCGGCGGGCTCGGCGCCGACCTGGGACAGCTCCGGACGCGGGCGCTCGGAGAGATCGAGAGTCAACCGGAAGACCTTGGCTACTCCCCTCCGCTGCGCCCGCGGCGCGCTCAGCTGTCCGACGCGGTCCGGGGCTTGCTTGACACTATCGATGACCAGTTGAGCACGATCGAGCTGCATCTCGGTATCGCCCGTCCTGTTCCCGCCGCCGCGTCCGGGTCGGAAGCTGGTGAGAGCGCCGCCGGGCCCGGCGAAAATGTCGTACCCCCCTCGTAGTGTGTCGAGCATGAACCCACCACGCAGACGCCGCGCCAACCCCCCGGACCAGCGGTGCGGGTGCGCGGAGTGTGAGGCGCTGGCCGAGGGCGCCGACCTCGACCCGGAAGCCTGCATGCAGGCTGTCGCCGACGACATCCGCACCGTGGGCTGGTCGGTCTCCGCCGTCCTCGGCGACGAGATCGCGCCGCCCTGGGCGTACACCGTAGGCCTCTGGCTCAGTCACCAGGGCCCGGAGCTGACCATGTTCGGCCTGCCGATCGAGCACATGACGATCATCCTCAACGCGATCGGTGATCGCATCGCCAACGGTGCGGTCATCGAGGCAGGAGACCTGATCGACGGCATCTGCCCGTGCTCGCTCGCGGTTCGGCCGGTGCATGAGAGCTGGCGGATGACCAGCATGTTCGCGGTCTCGGACCGGTACCACGGGTATGTCAGGCCGGCTTACCTGCAGGCAGTCTGGCCCGACCGGCGTGACCGCTACCCAGGGGATCCCGGATTCCAGTTCAAGTACGAAGGCAGGCAGCCGCTGCTGTGGCTGCCGCGTGATGACAACCCGCCCGGCGTGTGGACCAGGATCGATCAGCTCTGCTGAAAGGACGGGGGCCGATGTCACGGGGTGGGCTCCTCCGCCGGTTTCCCGTGCTCGGGTTCCGGGACTTCCGGCTGCTGCTCGCCGACCGGCTGATCGCGCCTGCGTCGGTGGGGTTCTCCATCGTCGGCGTTTCGTTCGCCGTGCTCAAGGCCACCAACTCCGCCACCGACCTGTCCTACGTACTCGCCGCCCAGATTGCGCCGTCGCTGGTGTTCGCGCTCATCGGCGGCGTCGCGGCCGACAGGTTCCCGCCGCAGCGGGTAATCGTCGCGGCCAACCTGCTCATGGCGGTCGGCGAAGGTACCTTCGGCGTGCTCGTGCTGACCAGTCGGCCGTCGTTGTGGGCGATGATCGGGCTGGAGACCATCACCGGGACCGGGGTCGCGCTTTTCTATCCTGCCTCCCAGGCGCTGCTCCCCCGCCTCGTCCCGCGCGGCCTGCTGCAGGAGGCGAGCGCGATCAGCCGGCTGGCGATGAACACCGGCCAGATGTCAGGCGCGGCCGTCGCGGGCCTGCTGGTGGCGGCGGCCGGCGCAGGCTGGGCGCTGTTGCTATGCGGTATTGGCATGGTGGCCACCGTTCCGCTGCTGCTGTCGATCCGGGGCTCGCGGCCCGGTGCGGGAGAAGAACCGCGCCCCGGGCCGGCGTCGAGCATGCTCACCGAACTGCGCGAGGGCTGGTCGGAATTCCGTTCGCACACCTGGCTGTGGGTGATCGTCGCCCAGTTCTGCGTGGTGATGATGGCCTGGTACGGGGCGTTCTCCGTGCTCGGCCCGGTGGTGGCGCGGCAGTACCTCGGCGGTCCGGCCGCCTGGGGGGCGATCACCGCGGCGGACGCGTTCGGCCTGATCGCTGGCGGTGTCGTGTCGCTGCGGTTCACGCCCCGCCGGCCCATGCTTTTCGTCGTGCTCACCGGGGGCGCGGTCGCCATATCCCCGCTCTCGCTGGCGATGGTCCTGCCGCTGGCGGCGGTGTGCGTAGCATCGTTCGGCCTCGGCGTGTTCGTCGAGATGATGATGGTGCAGTGGACCGTCACGATGGCGCGGAACATCCCGTCGGACAAGCTGGCCCGGGTCTCGTCTTACGACGTTCTCGGCTCGGTCATGGCGATGCCGGCCGGAGCGTTGATCGCCGGCCCGCTGAGTACCGCGATCGGGACCTCCCGCGCGCAGTACGCGGCGGCCGCGGCGATCATCGTCGCGTCCGCGCTGGCCCTTATCCCTCGCGACATCCGTACCATTCGCAGCAGCGATGCTCTGGTCGCCCCGGTGCTCGAGGATCCTGCGGCCACGCTGGAAGCCGCGCCTCGCTGAAGATTTTGCTGCATTCATCGGGCAGCAGGCCCGTTCGGCCGGTATAACCCTCGAAGATGATCATGTCGACGTTTCCGATGGGTTCGAACCCTGACGAACCCTGACGAATCCTGAACGAGGAGGAAGGAGGAACTGGGCGTGCGACCTGACTTCCCCTGGTTCTCAGCCAACGCACTCGCCCTGAGCGCCGTCGCGGTGCTCTCTGCAGGCGTTCTGGCCGCTTGCAGTGGCGGTGGCAGTGGCAGCGCGACTGGCAGCTTGGCCGACACCGCCCCGTCGGGCAACTCCACGGGGCCCATCACCATCGGTGCGTCGCTGTCGCTGACCGGGGACTTCGCGGCTGACGGCCAGGCGTTCCAGAAGGGGTACCAGCTGTGGGTCAAGGACGTCAACGCCCACGGCGGTCTCCTCGGCCGGCAGGTCAAGCTGACCATCCTCAATGACAACAGCTTGCCGAACCAGGTGGTCACCAACTACCAGACGCTGCTCGGCTCGGACCACGTGGACCTGACCTTCGGGCCGTTCTCTTCCCTGCTCACCGGGCCGGCGTCGTCGGTCGCCGGGCGATACGGCACGGCCTTCGTGGAGGGGCCGGCGGTGCGCCGTCCGTCTTCGACACGCCGTCCAACCAGGCTGACCACAACGTGTTCGACGTGAGCCTGCCGATCACGGATGAGCTGGTCCCGTTCGTGAAGTGGATCGCCTCGCTGCCGCCGGACCGGCGGCCGAAGACCGCGGCCTACCCGATGGCCCAGGACCCGTTCGCCGACCCGCCGGTGCTGCTCGCCCAGACGTTGCTGAGCAAGCTCGGGGTCCGGACGGTCTACTCCAATATCTTCCCCGAGGAGGTCCCCGCCTACAAGGCCCCGGCCGACCAGGTGGCCAGCACCGGCGCTGACCTCGTGGTGCTCGGCTCCACCGATGTGCCGACGGTCTCCGCCTTCATGCAGGAGTTCGAGCAGCAGCACTACACGCCGAAGCTGTTCATCGCCGCGTCCGGCCCGGACCAGGGGACCTCATTTACTTCCGCGGTGGGCGTGGGCAACGCCGACGGGATGATGGTGCCCAACGGCTGGTACCCCGGGTACGCCAACGCGTCGAGCCAGAACATGGTCAAGGAGTACGTCGCCGAGAACGGCGGCAGCCCGTCTGGCGTCAACGCGGACGTGGCTGAGGCCTACTCGGTCGGCCAGGTGATGGCGCAGGCGGTCACCGCGACCGGCGGCACCGACAATGCCAAGATCATCTCCTACCTGCATAGCGACGTCACGCTGACCAGCGTGCAGGGCCCGGTGAAATTCGACGCGCTGGGGGAGAACGGAGCCGCGGCGGCCTTCGTCTTCCCCAGGGACACCCAGGTGCGCGTGTCAGCCCAGGAACTGAGCAGCGGGGGCCTGCTGATCGAGGTCAGCGACAGCGGGGTCGGCATTTCCGAGGCCCGGCTCGCGGAGATGAACCTGCGGCTGATCAACTCGCCAGTGATTGACGTATCGGTATCCCGGCACATGGGCCTGTTCGCCGTAGCGCGGCTAGCCGAACGACACGGGGTGCGGGTTCGGCTGCGGGCCGGCTCCCCGCAGGGGCTGACCGTTCTGGTATGGCTGCCGGACAGCCTCACCGAGCGGGGAACCCGCCCGTACGGCGGGTGGTCGCAACCGCCGCTATTGCGCGCCGTTCAAGCCGACTTCCAAGCCAGGCGGACGATCGGCCGTCACGGCATCGGCGTGCGCTCCGCTCCGGATGGCCAGCCCGCGAACAACCGGGCGGATGCCGCCACCGCGGACGCGCCCGTCGGGGCGGGCCCGGGCGAGACGGCGCAGGCCGCCGTCCCGGCGACGTCGGCATGGTTTCGCAGCCGCAGACTGTCCGCAACTCCTGCGGCCAGGAACGGCGGCAGTCCACCCTGGGCAGCCCCGCAGGCGGGCAACGGCGGGCTATCCGGCCCAGACGGGTGGACTGAAGGCAGGCACGCCGCCCAGATCATCGCCGATCCGGTCCGTGGCGACGACACGGTCGCCGGGCTGCCCGTGCGCGTCCCGCGGGCGAATCTCATTCCCGGCTCCGCGGGCGGCTACCGGGCAGACAGCCGGGTAACCAGCCGTCAGGCAGACGGTCACGAGGCGCAGACGCCGGCCGGGTTGCGGCCGCAGCGATCGCCTGAGATGGCTCGCAGCCGCCTGAGCGGGTTCCAGCGCGGAGCTCGCCGGGCCGAGGGCCAGACACCCCGTACAGCAGAGGGAGCGGATCGTTGAACTACGCCTACCGTCAGAACCTGGACTGGCTGATCACCGACTTCACGGCGCGAGTCGTGGATGTCGCGCACGCGGTCGTGGTATCCGCGGACGGTGTACCGCTGGCGGTCTCTGAGCACATCCCCGATGTTTTCGCCGACCAGCTCGCGGCCATCACCGCTGGGCTGGTCAGCCTGATGCAGGGCGCTGCGCGGATCTTCGAGGCAGGCCAGCCCACTCAGGCGCTGGTGGAGATGGAAGGCGGGCTGATGCTCGTCAAGGCGATTGGCGACGGCTCGAGCCTGGCCGTCCTCGCCGCTCCGGATTGCGACACGGACCTGGTCTCCTTCGAGATGACGCGGATGGTCGAGGCGGTCGGCGAGGTGCTGACGCCGGCGGCCCGGGCCCAGCCAGGATTGTTAGCCGGGCACCCGGGCCAAGCCACCACTTCCGATTTCAGACGTTCTTGGAGTATGCGCGGAACGTCGCCACCGATACGGCCACGCACGCCACCGCGAGCACAAGCAGCCCGCCGCAGCGCACCCCGATCGCGGCCCAGTCGGGCTGGGCGGAGACCGCGGTGCGGCCGATCTGAACCACCCAGTTGAGCGGATTGCGTGACGCGATGGCCTGCATCCAGCCCGGCATCAGCCTCGTCAGGATGAACGCCGAGGACAGGAACATCAGCGGCAGCATGAACAACGTGTACACGCCGATGATCGCCTCACGGGAGCGCAGCGTCATGCCGACCGCGTTGGACAATGCGCCGAACACCACTCCGACCAGGATCGACGCCGCGACCATCACGGCCACGCCGGCGACCCCGCCGTGGTAGCGCGCTCCGCCGGCCAGGCCGAGCGCCACGATGATCAGCGACTGGACGGTGGTGCTGACCGCCTGCTCCGCCACGGTGGCGTTCATGATCGCGATCCTGCTGGCGGGCGAGACAAGGAACCGGTTCAGCGTGCCGCGCTCGATCTCCTCGATCATCGTCATGCCGGCCCACATGTTGTTGGACATGGCGTTCATCGCGATCACGCCGGGCACCAGGTAGTCCAGGTACGTGCCACCGAAAGCGAAGCCCGGGATGTCGATGACCTTGCGGAACAGCTGCCCGAACAAGAACAGCCATATCACCGGCTGGACGACGCTGAACGTCAGCACCCACGGCTGCCTGACCAGGGCATGCAATTTCCTGCCGGTCAGGTACCAGGTATGCGCCAGGGTGATACGGAACGGCACGGTGTTGGACTGCGCCGCCACCAATCGCGCCGCGGTGGACGGCGTTGCCGGGTTCGAAGGGGTGGAAGGGGTCGAAGGGTCGGAATCGATCTGCGTGGTCGTCATCACTTGTTCACCTCTACGGTTTCGAGCTCGTCCGCATGTTGGGGGTGCTCTGGGGTCTCCGACTCGCTGTAGCGGCGCCCGGTGTGCCGCAGGTACACGTCGTCGAGCGACGGCCGCGCCACGGCCACCGACGCGGCGTTGATGCCGGCCCGCTGCAGTTCGGCCAGCACCACAGGGACGGCGGCCGCGCCGTCGTCGCTGCGGGCCGACACGCCGCGGCCGACGATGACCACGTCCCGCACCGCGGGCAGGCCGGCCAGCACGCGCCGGACCAGGCTGGCGTCGGCGTCGTCCCATGGAGCCGGAAGCTCGACGTGTACCGCGTCACCGCGCAGCTCGCCCTTGAGCTCGTCGGGCGTTCCCGAGGTGACGACCCGGCCGCGGTCCACGATCGCGAGCCGACTCGCCAGCCGGTCCGCTTCCTCCAGGTAATGCGTGGTCAGCAGCACGGTGATGCCCTCGCTGCCCGCCAGCCGGGCGATCTCCTGCCACAGGGCGGCCCTGGACTCCGGGTCCAGACCCGTCGTCGGCTCGTCGAGGAACAGCACCGCCGGCCGGTGCATCAGCCCGAGCGCGACGTCCAGACGGCGCTGCATGCCGCCGGAGTAGGTCTTGACCAGCCGTCCGGCCGCCTCGGCCAGCCCGAAGTGCCCGAGCAGCTCGTCCGCGCGAGCCCGCGCGGCGCCGCCGCGGAGCCCGTACAGGTGACCCTGCAGGATCAGGTTCTCCCGGCCGGTGGCCGTGGGGTCGACGCCTGACCGCTGCGCGACGACCCCGATCAGGTGCCTGACCTGGCCCGGCCGGGCGAGCACGTCGATGCCCTCGACGCGGGCCGTTCCGGCGTCTGGCCTGGCCAGTGACGTGAGGATCTTGACGGTGGTGCTCTTGCCCGCTCCGTTCGGGCCGAGCAGACCGTAGATCATGCCGCGCGGGACGGTGATGTCCAGCCCGTCAAGCGCCCGGATAGGGTGCTTCTTGCCGCGTACGGCGTAGGTCTTGACGAGATGACGCGCCTCGATGGCGCAGTCGGTAGAACTCACTGGTGACTCCTCTTGGCTGACGGATCGCGACGATCCGGCCCGCGAGGAGAAACCCGGCTACTCTTGTGGGTGGGACCTCGGGTTTCGCGTGCTCGCGGGATCGATTTTGAGGTTGACGGCCCCGGCCGCTGGTGTTGCCGCACCAGGCCGGGGTCGTTTTGCTTAGCTGTCTACTGCTCTCGCTCCTTCCTGCTCGACTAGCGCGAGAACTTCGTCCGGAACCTGCCCGGTGGCGTGGAAGTGCCGCCAGGCGCTGATGCCGGGGAACGTGCCGTCGGTGAACTCCTTCAGCAGCGTCCGCACCCACTCCGCCTCGGCCCGGCGCTGCGTCAGGTAATACTCCGATTCGATCAGGAACAGCCGGGGGATCGTGCTGACCAACGCGTCCAGCTCCGCCTGGTGCTGGACGTTGGCCGCCTCCAGCGCATCCAGCCGCTGCTTCAGCAGGTCGATGAGCTCGTCAGGCGGCAGGACGCCGCTCTCACCGAGAGCCGCCTCGAACCTGGTGTATTCCCGTTCGGGCACGCTGAGCAGCTCACGCAGCCAGTCCTTCAGCTCGGCCCGGCCCGCATCGGTGATCTGGTAGGTGGTCCGTTCCGGCTGCCTGCCCTCCCGGGCGACCTGCATGGCCTCGATGAAACCGTGCTTCTCCAGGTTCTGCACGACCGTGTAGAGCGAACCCCAGTTGATCTTGATCGCCTGGTCCTTGCCCCGCTCGCGCAGGGTCGCGGCCATCTCGTACGGGTACATCGGCCGTTCCGTCAGCAACGTGAGCAGCGACAGCGCCAGCAGGTTACTGACCTTCCGCCGCTTGGCCATCTCGATCACCTCGCATCCGAGTCTCCGTTACCGAAGACTCGCTATCAAGTACTCGTAGACGAGTATAGGCACATGCGCGTCCTCATCGCAACCTCAAAATCCTTATCCCGAACGGTCCGCGGTGACACGCCCCGGGAACCCGGCTAGGCGTCAGCCCCGGGCGCCCGCGTTACTGGTGGTGCGCGTGAAGCGAGCGGGTGGAGGTTAGCCGAAGAAGACCTCGGCTTCGGCGTAACGCTGCGGCGGGACGAGCTTGAGCTCGCTGGTGGCCTCGGCGAGGGGCACGCGGACGATGTCGGTGCCGCGCAGCGCCACCATCACGCCGAACGCCTCATCGTGCACCGCCTGGACCGCGTGCACACCGAACCTGGTGGCCAGCACACGGTCGAACGCCGTCGGCGTGCCGCCGCGCTGGACGTGGCCGAGCACCGTGTAGCGGGCCTCCTTGCCGGTCCGCTTCTCGATCTCCTCGGCCAGCATCTGCCCGACTCCACCCAGCCGCACGTGCCCGAACGAGTCGAGCTGCTCGGTACTCGTGGCGAGTTGCTCGCGCACCGGGTGGGCTCCCTCGGAGACGACCACGATCGGCGAGTACCTGGTCTGGAACCGGTGCTGCACATAGGCGCAGACCCGCTCGATGTCGAATGGCCGCTCGGGGATGAGGATCACGTTGGCGCCGCCAGCGATGCCCGCGTGCAGCGCGATCCAGCCGGCGTGCCGACCCATCACCTCCACGATCAGCGCCCGGTGGTGGCTTTCCGCCGTAGTGTGCAGCCGGTCGATGGCCTCCATGGCGATGTTCACGGCCGTGTCGAAGCCGAAGGTGTAGTCGGTGGCGCCGAGGTCGTTGTCGATTGTCTTCGGCACCCCCACGACCGGGACCCCCTGCTCGCCCAGGCGGGTCGCCACGCCGAGCGTGTCCTCGCCGCCGATCGCGATCAGCGCGTCGACACCCAGACCGGCCAGGTTGTCCTTGATCCGCTCGATGCCATTGCGGCCGCCGCTGGCCGGGCTCTTCAGCGGGTTGGTGCGGGACGTTCCGAGGATCGTACCGCCGCGCGGCAGGATGCCTCGCACCGCCTGCACGTCCAGGGGCATCGTGTCGCCTTCGAGCGGCCCTCGCCACCCGTCGCGGAACCCGACGAATTCCAGGCCGTACTCCTGCACGCCCATGCGGACGACGGCGCGGATAACTGCATTTAGGCCGGGGCAGTCGCCGCCACCGGTAAGCACTCCAACTCGCATGCCACCTACCTTAGTGGGCGAGAGCCCCGCGTGGATGGCTGCAGCACGAGCTATTGAAACTAAAAGCCGGCCGCGGCCCCCGTTGAGGCGTCAGGAGGCGCCGCCGGCCCGGCAACATCACCCACGCAACCGATCGAAGCCGGGAGGACTCCGCCCGATACGATCCGAACAGATAAGCACGACACTCCGAGAGGGGGAGCGGCGTTTCCTTCCCGGCCTGAAGACCGGGGTCTCCACGCCGCAAACTTTGATGATCAGGCACGTGGTTATGTTCCGCTGGACTCCTGAGGCAACCGAAGAGCAAAAGCAGCAGGTGGCCGCCGAGCTCAGGCGGCTGCCCGCGCTGCTGCCGGTGCTGCGCGCCTACCACGTCGGACCCGACCTCGGCCTGGTCGAGGGGAACTTCGAGTTCGCCGTGGTGGCCGACTTCGACGACCTCGAGGGATACCAGGTCTACCGGGACAACCCGGAGCACCGGGAGATCATCGGGAAGTTCATCCAGCCGATAGCGGCCCAGCGCGCCGCGGTCCAGTACGAGTTCTGACCAGAACGCGCCCTCGGCAGTTTTCACTATCCAGCCGCCCGGCCGCCCCGATTTGTCCCGCTCTCCCGCAGCACCCGGTGCCCGGAATCCTCGCCGAGGTCGGCGAGGTCGGCGGCGCGCCTCATCGACGCGCAGGGCGTTGTGCAGCAGCAGTCGCACTGCGAGAATCTGCGCCAGCGACATCACCCGGGAAGAGCGGGGTCGGCCTTGGCTTGTGCCGTTGTCACTTCGGCGTGTGCCGGGGGTGGCGTGCTCGCCGCGCGCAGTGGCCCGGGGCGGAGCAGGGCGCCGGCGGTGACCGCGCCGGCGGCGAAGATGCCGGCGGTCCACCAGAACGCGGTGTCGTAGCCGTGCGCCAGCGCCAGCCCGGTCAGGGCCGGGCGGCCGATGAGCCGGGCCGCGGCGAGGTGCGCGGCGAGGTAGGAGGCGACGGCGGCGGCGAAGATGGTGTTCAGCAGGGAGGTGCCGATGGAGGCGCCGAGTTGCTGGCCGACGGTGACGGTGGCCGAGGCGACGCCCGCGTCCTGCGGTGCCACGCCGAAGGTGCCGGTGTTGATGGCCGGGGCGATCACCAGGCCCACGCCGATTCCGGCCAGGATGGTCGGGCCGAGCACGCCTCCGGCATAGGCGGTGTGCGGGCCGAGCTGGGCCAGCCAGGCCATCGCGCCGGCGGCGGCCAGCATCCCGGACGCGACCAGCGGCCTAGGCCCGAATCTGGGCATCAGCACGATCGTGGACAGGTTGGCGGCGAGGATGAGGCCGGCGCTGAGCGGCAGGAACGCCACGCCGGTCACGAGCGGCGAGTACCCGAGCGTCTGCTGCAGGTAGTAGGTCAGGAACAAGAAGATCCCGAACAGCGCGGCCGAGGCGATGAGCATCGAGGCGTAGGCGCCGCCCCGGTTGCGGTCGAGCACCACGCGGGGCGGCAGCAGTGGGTGGGCCGCCCGGCTCATCCACCACGCGAAGGCCGCCAGCAGCGCCGCGCCGGCGGCGAGGAACCCCCAGGTGGACGGCGCGTGCCAGCTGTGCGCGGCCGCGTTGGAGAAGCCGTAGACCAGGCAGAACAGCGCGCCGGAGACGAGCAGCACGCCGGGGATGTCCAGCCGGGGCCGGCCCGGGGAGGGCTGCCGGTGCAGCAGCAGCGCCCCGCCGGTGAAGGCCACCGCGGCGAAGATCAGGTTCACGTACAGCGTCCACCGCCAGGACAGGTACTGGGTCAGCGCGCCGCCCAGCAGCAGGCCCACCGCACCGCCGGCCCCGGCGATCGCCCCGTAGACGGCGAACGCCCGGCCGCGGTCCTTCGGCCCGGTGAACGTGGTGGTCAGCAGCGACAGCGCCGAGGGCACCAGCAGCGCGGCGAACGCGCCCTGGCAGGCCCGCGCGGTGATCAGCATGGCGAAGTTGACCGAGGCGCCGCCGATGGCCGAGACACCCGCGAACCCGGCCAGCCCGATCAGGAACGTGACCTTGCGGCCCAGCAGATCAGCCAGCCGGCCGCCGAGCAGCAGCAGGCTGCCGAACGCCAGGGTGTAGGCGGTGACCACCCACTGCCGGTCCACGGTAGTGAAACCCAGCGCCCGCTGCGCGGACGGCAGCGCAACGTTCATCACCGTGAGGTCCAGGACCACCATGAGCTGCGCTAGGGCGATCACGCCCAGGATGAGCCACCGCCGCCGGTCCCAGGCGCCGTCGGTGGACAGGGCACTAGACATGAGATTCACCACTTCTTTCCCTGTCGTTACTGCACACACACGGAAGTTTGGTATGCTGAGAATGTGATTACTGTACTTATAGTGCAGCGAATTTGGGGGAACGTCAAGGTTCCGGGCGGGTCACGATGAGCCCCCCACCCGACGCAACGAGCCCGCCCGATGCGACGACCCAGCCGCCAAGGCGGTACGCGTCGCAGGTGCGCGACGAGCAGGCCCGCCGTACCCGGCGGGCGATCGTCGCCGCGGCTCACGACCTGTTCTTGGCCCAGGGTTATGCGGCCACGACGATCGACGGGATCGCGGCGGCCGCGCACGTGAGCCGCCGCACCGTGTTCAACTCGGTGGGCGGCAAGGTGGCCCTGCTCAAGCTGGCCTTGGATTGGGCCATCGTCGGCGATGACGAGCCGATACCCCTGGCCGACCGCCCGGCGATCAAGGCGATCCTGGCCGAGTCCGACCCGCGGAAGGCACTCATGCTCTGGGTGCAGACCGTGACCGATGTCGCCGCCCGCACCGCGCCGCTCGGCGAAGTTCTCATCGCCGCAGCCGATATCGACCCGCCGGCCGCACAGCTGCTCGCCGAGGCGAGCCGCAACCGGATGTTGGGCGCTACCCTGTTCATCCGGTATCTCGCGTCCCTGGACGGACTGGCCGTCGGCATAACCGAGCAACGTGCCGCGGAACTCTGCTGGGCGCTCACGGACGGCCACCTCTACCGGCTGCTGGTCGCTCAGCGCAGCTGGAGCACCGCCGACTTCAACCGATGGCTGTCCGACAGCCTCGCGGCGGCACTGCTGCCTACCTGAACGGGCCGTGACGATGCCCCGCGCCAGCGCAAGATCAGGGTCTGCACGAGAGTAGGCGGGGATAGCGGCGCCGCTGAAGGGGACGCGCCTGTGGCCCGGTATGCTCTGCCGCAAGTGGCGTGAGGTGATGAATATGAGTGCGGACGAATATCCGGTTCCGCCGCCGGTGGTAGGGCGCGGTGCGATGTTCGTGGAGCATCGGCTGAAGAACCCGCAGGTGTCGGAGTCGGCCTACATCGCGCCGACAGCGGTGCTGGCCGGCGATGTCACCGTCGGCCCGCACAGCCGGGTGCTGTTCGGCGCCGTGATCACTGCCGAGGGCGGCCCCGTCCAGATCGGGGCGAACTGCGTGATCATGGAGAACGCGGTCATCCGGGGCGTGCCGGGCCAGGAAACCCGCATCGGTGACGACGCGCTGATCGGCCCGCACGCTCACCTGACCGGATGCGTGATCGAGGGCGGCTCCCGGATCGCCACCGGCGCGGTGGTGTTCAACGGCGCCCGCATCCAAGCCGGCGCAGAGGTCGAGTTCCATGCGGTCGTCTACGTCAACACCGTCGTCCCGTCCGGGGTGGCGGTACCAATGGGCTGGTTCGCCGGCGGGCAGCCCGCCGAACTCGTGGCACCGGGAGACTGGGACCGCATCCGCGCCATCATGGGGCCGCTGGACTACCCGGGCACGGTCTTCGGCGTGGCCGCCAGCGACACCAGCACGCCGATGTCCGACGTTGCCCGCCGCTATGCCCGCGGACTGGCCCTGCACCACCGGGATCACATCGTCCCCGATGAGCGTCACACGCCGTCCGACCAGGATCCGCAGCCGTAACCCAGGCCCGCCACAGCACCCGGCAGCGCTGGCGGAGGTACCGCTGACAGTGCCGGGAGCCAATCCGGGAGGCGGTTCTTGCCACCCGCAGCGTCCGGATGTACCGCATGGTTCTCGTCAGTGCGATCCGCCACGCGCAGGTCAACGACCTTGCTATCGCGCTGGGCCCGTTGTTCGTTGGTCAACCGAACGCAAGCCCTGGTGAAGTTTAGCCTGCCAGTTAGGCTGGCCTCACTACCTTTGCCAAACCAATTTAAGCGTGCTGACCTGCAAGAACAGTACGAACCTAAGTGAAGGATGTTGACACCATGTCACCAGTGCTTCCAGGCGCGGAACCATTCGAGGCCGCGGGCGGCCCGGTCGGCGTGCTGCTGTGCCACGGCTTCACCGGCAGCCCGCAGACGCTGCGCGACTGGGCGGACTACCTGGCCGGGCAGAACCTGACGGTCAGCCTGCCCCTGTTGCCTGGGCACGGCACCACCTGGCAGGACCTGGCCCGCACCGGCGGTGACGACTGGTACGACGAGGTTCAGGCCGCCTTCGGCAGGCTGGCGAGCCGGTGCGACCAGACCTTCGTGTTCGGCCTTTCCATGGGCGGCTGCCTCGCGCTGCGACTGGCCGAGACCCAGGGCAGCGCAGTGCGCGGTCTGGTGCTTGTCAACCCGTCGCTAGCCCCGGACACCAGGCTGTTCCTGCTCGCTCCTGCGCTCAAGCACGTGCTGCGGTCGCTGCCCGGCATCGTCAGCGACATAAAGAAACCCGGCGCGCATGAGGTCGGCTATGACCGGGTGTCGGTTCGGGCCGCGGCCACGCTGCCGAAGCTCTGGGGCACGACGGTCAGGCATCTCGGCGACGTCACCCAGCCGGTGCTCGTCTACCGCAGCACCACCGACCACGTCGTCGGGCCCGCGAGCATGCGGGCGCTGCTGGCGGGGCTGCCCGCCGGCCAGGTGACCGTGCGCGAATGCGCAGACAGCTATCACGTCGCGACGCTCGACAACGACGCGCAGGCCATCTTCGAGGGAAGCCTGAAGTTCATCCAGGATCACGCCGGATAGCCGCCGCCTAGGGATGGTCCGGGTGGTCGACGGCCGGTTTGCGACCTACTAACTTGGAAGATGTGGAACCTCCTGCTCCATCGCCCGAGATGGTTAACGCCTCGCGCAGGCACCTGACCGAACGCTACGCGTCCGGCGTGGACCTGCTGCTATGGGAAACGGAAAAGCGCCTTATACCGGATCTGGACGCGATCAAGTCAGTAACCGAGACGGCAGCCTCGGAGCGTGCGGAGGGCCTGGACCTGGGGGCCGCCCTCGTACTTGTGCAGGCGGCTCGACTGGCCCTGGACCGCCTCGAAGGTGAGCTATTCGAGGCCGCGCACGCCGTGGGCATGCGGCCAGAGGCTATCGCCGCGGTGCTCGACCTGCCCGATGTCGCGGCCGCGGACAAGCGGCGACGCTGGCTTGAGGCCCGGCGGGCGCTGCCGTATGCCACCGCCGAATCGCAGCGCCCGGAAACCGGGCGGGCCTCTCGGCGGCCCGAAGTTGCGCCCCGGGCCAAGACAGCGGCCGGACCGCTGGCCGCAGGCCGGCCTGGAGCCGAGCAGGCGGCTCATGCGGCGGATGAGGATACCAGCGAGCAACAGACCTAGTACGCCTTAGGCTTATTCCTGCTGACTTGGGCGAATAAGCACCTTACTCCAGGGATTTACCCTCCCGGCACCGGACCGTACGGGGCTATCGTGGAGGCAAGCTTCGATTCGGACATCGGTGGGGACGTGCCGGACTGGGATAACACGGAGAGCAGAGAGAGCGACGAAGACGCGGCGTGGCGTGATCTGGTCGCCCGGTTCGAGGAGCCCACGACCACGGCCGGGCCGACTCCCTGGCCTGAACGCGAGAACGTGCCGGGCCCGCGCCCGCAAGCCGCCCGCGCAACGGATGGAACTGACAGGACGTCAGCGATTCACGGGGCTGACGGGGCGCAAGAGGCCGAAAGTGCGCTAGGAGGTTTCGGGACCGGGGAGGCTCAAGGTGCCGCTGGGGCATTTGAGTCAGAGGGTTCCCGCGGGGCGGACGGGACCGGAGGAATGCGCGGGCCCGAGGGATCGCGAGGAACTGACGGGTCGCGCGGGACCGAGGGACTGCAGGGGCCGGACCGGGAGCAGGGCGCTGACGAGGCGCAAAGGGCTAAAGGACTGCGAGGGCCGGACGGGGAGCAGGGCGCTGACGAGGCGCAAAAGGCTAAAGGACTGCGAGGGCCGGACGGGGAGCAGGGCGCTGACGAGGCGCAAAAGGCTGAGGGGCTGCAGGGGGCGCGCGGGGTAGAGGGGATACGGGGATTTGACGATGAGGGGGTTCGGGGAGCGTTCGACGCGGACGGGCGGCCGGGTACCTCTGAACCGGATGTGATCCAGGCCACGCGCCGAGATCGGCGGGCGGCAGCGCACGGTACGCGCGCGCGCAGGATCCGGGCGCGCAAGGCGCCACCGCAACCTGTGCCGCAGGACGACGAAGAGCACTTCATCCCGCCCGCGCCGCCGCCGCTGCCCTCGCTGGACCCGCTCACCAAGGGCGCCTGGGTGGCGCTGTTCGGCGGGCCTGGTTACCTGGTGGTCGCCGCCGCGGCGGGCTGGTCGGTGTCGGGCATCGCCGCGTTCTGCGCGGTCGCTGCGTTCGTGACCGGGTTCGCCATACTCGTGCTGCGGATGAATGAGCCGGGCCCGGGCGGCCCGGACGACGGCGACGACGGCGCCGTGGTCTGAGGGGCTGCCGTCTGAGGGGCTGTGGCCGTGGTCTGAAGAGGCGCTGCCTGGCTGCTCACCCGGGCCAGGTCGGCGGCGCCGACGATCCCGGCATCCTCGCCGAGTTGCGCGACTCTGATCTCGGCAAGCGGCCGGTGGCCGCGGCCGGTCAGCGCGCGCTCGAACGCGGCCCGGGCGGGATCGAGCAGCAGGTCGCCCGCCTCGGACACGCCGCCGCCGATCACGAAGCAGGCCGGATCGAGGATCGCGGCCAGGTCGGCCAGCCCCTGGCCGAGCCAGCCGCCCACGATCTGGAAGCAGCGCAGCGCGGCCGGGTCGCCCTCGGTCGCCGCCTGGGTTATCACCGGGCCGGAAATGCCCTCGGGTACTCCCCCGCCCAGCTGCAGCAGCCGGATGGCGCCTTCCGGGGTGCGCCTGGCGAACTCGCGGGCCTCGGCGACCAGTGCGTTTCCGCTGCAGTACTGCTCCAAGCAGCCCCGGTTCCCACAGCCGCACAGCCGCCCGTCTGGCACCACCCGGATGTGGCCGGGCTCGCCGGCCATCCCCCAGCGGCCGCGGTAGAGCTCGCCGCCGATCAAGATGGCGGCGCCGATGCCGGTACCCAGGGCCACCAGCATCACGTCGCGGTACCCGCGGGCGGCACCGAACCGGGCCTCGGCCCAGGCCGAGGCGTTCGCGTCGTTCTCGACTACGACCTCGCGGCCGAGACGCTCCTCCACCCGCTGCTTCAGCGGTTCGTCACGCCAGGCCAGGTTGGGCGCGAACAACATGACCGCTCGGGCGCTGTCAACGAACCCGGCCGCGCCGATCCCGATGACCGTGGCCTGATGCGGGACCTGACCCAGGAGTTCGGTCACCGCATCGGCGATGGCCTGCTCGGTCCGGGCCGGACTGGCCGCCGGGGTCGACCTCTTCAGCTTGGCGATGATCCGGCCGTCTTCATCGACCACTCCCGCCGCGACTTTCGTGCCACCGACATCTACGCCAATGGCAAGCGTCACTGACCAGTTTCCCCGCGATCTGACGTACCGGACGGTGGCGGTGAAACCCCGGACCGTTCGGCCGAATGGTTTTGATCTTGGGTCTTCAAGACCTGCTCGAAGGCGGAGAAGGCATCCTGGACCACGGACGCCAGCACCCCGCCCGCGTCAGCCAGTCGCGCGCCGAAACCGCCGGCGCTGCCCGTCCGGGCCGCGCGGGCCGCCTGGCAGACCGGACACCACTGGCACTCCGGCGGCTCGCTGGGCGGCGGCTCGTTCGTGGCCGTGTCCCACACGTCGCCGCTGTCCCGGCGTTCGGCGCCGATAGTCCGCTTCACTTGGTCGGCGACCTGGTTCGCCATGCCGCGCGCGCCCGCCTTCATCAGCCAGCGCTGGAAGTCGGCGACGGGGTCACTCCCCCGGGACGCACCGCGCCCGCTGCTCGGCTGGCTACGGTTGCCTGACTGGCCGTTGGTCCTGGTCTGACCGCTGCTGTTGCTGTTGCTGTTGCTTCGCGGCGGGTTATTGCTTTGCGACGGGCCGCTAGTTTCTGGCTGGCCATCGCCTGGGGTTTCCGACACCTGACGCCTCCTACCCATGATCGTACCCGCTACCACTGCAGGACAAATGGGGCGCCGGTGGCGCGGAAGTGTCCCACGTTCAGGCACTCCGTGACGCCGACCCTCGTCCTGCGGGCCAGCGGCTGGTGCACGTGCCCGAAGATCGAGTACCTCGGCCGGGTGGCCTTGATCGCGTCGAGCAGCGCCACGCTGCCCTTTTCCATACGCCGGGCCACGGTGTCATAGAGAAGTTCGGGGACGGCCGGCGGGATGTGCGTGCACAACACGTCCACCTCACCGACCGCCTCGATCTTGGCGCGGAACTCTTCCTCGCTCATCTCGTTCGGCGTCCGGTAGATCGATCTCAGTCCGCCACCGACGAAACCGAAGGTCCAGCCGTCCAGCTCGGCCGTGCCGCCGTCCAGGACGCGATGCCCGGGTTTGGCGTACCTCTCCCACATCCGTGGCACGTCAACGTTGCCGTAGGTCAGGTAGGCGGGTTCGGGGAGAGCACCGAACAACTCGGCGTACTGCCTGGCCACCGCCGCCTCGAACAGGCTGGCCCGGCTCTCCGGCCGGCCCGCGAACAGGCTGAGCGAGAACTCCCTGGCCTCGTCGAACTTCTTCGCGGTGCGCAGCTGGACGTACTTGCCCGCCGCCTCGGCCCCGAACAGGTCGGCGAAGATGCCCTGGCCGTGGTCGGCGTAGTCGAGGAACAGGAGCAGATCGCCCAGGCAGATCAGCGCGTCGGAGCCGTCGGCCGCGCGGGCCAGCGCATCCACGCGGCCATGTACGTCGCTCACCACGTGGACTCGCATGACACCACGGTAAGCCGGGCGTGGCCCAAGATCGTAACCGGGAAATGACTGGAAACCGCCCTAAGCTGGTACTGCCTAAGCTGGTACTGCCAAGCAGCGCTACCTCAGTGGAGAGATGCCGTGCGCGAATTCAGCCTTCCGGCCCTGGCGGAGATCCCCGCGACCGCGAATCTGGCCAACTCCGTCTTCCGTCGGGCCGCCGAACAGCCGCAGGCGGTGATGCTGCGCCGCCCTGCCCCCTCCGGTAATTGGACCGACGTGACCGCGAGCCAGTTCAAGGCCGAGGTTGTCGCGGTCGCCAAGGGTTTGGTCGCGGCGGGCATCGGTGCCGGAGACCGGGTCGCGCTGATGTCGCATACCCGGTACGAGTGGACGCTGATCGACTACGCCATCTGGACCGCGGGCGCGGTGACCGTGCCCGTCTACGAGACCTCCTCCGCTGAGCAGGCCGAATGGGTCCTGTCCGACTCGGGCGTCCAGGCCTGCCTCATTGAGACGGCCGGCTTCGAGGACATGATCGGCAGCTTCCGGGACCGGCTGCCGGAACTGACGCACGTGTGGCGCATCGAGGAGGGCCTGGACTCGCTGCGCGCGGCGGGCGCGGACGTCAGCGATGAGGTCATCACCGAGCGCGCCGCCGCGGCCAAGGCGTCCGACCTGGCCACGGTCATCTACACCTCGGGCACCACCGGACGCCCGAAGGGCTGCGAGCTGACCCACGAGAATCTGCTGGCCGACGTCCGCAACGCGTTCAGCGGGCCGCTGGCGACGATGACGGAAACGGCGGACGCCAGCACCCTGCTGTTCCTGCCGCTCGCGCACGTCTTCGCCAGGATCATCGAGGTGGGCTGCATTGACGGCGGGATCGTGCTTGGGCACTGCGGGGACCTGACGGAGCTGGTGTCGTCCCTGGCCTCGTTCCGGCCCACGTTCGTCCTGGGCGTGCCGAGGGTGTTCGAGAAGGTGTTCAACACCGCGGAGCAGAAGGCCGTCAGCGAGCGCAAGGGCGCCATCTTCGGCCGCGCGGCCGAGGTCGCGATCGCCTACAGCCGATCGCTCGATGGGCCCGGCCGCCCGGCACTCGGCCTGCGCACCCAGCACGCGCTGTTCGACCGACTGGTCTACGGCAAGCTGCGGGCCGCGCTCGGCGGCCAGACGCGGTACGCGATGTCCGGCGGCGCCGTGCTGAGCGAGCGCCTCGGGCATTTCTTCCGCGGCGCGGGCATCACCGTGCTCGAAGGGTACGGCCTGACCGAGACGGCCGGCGCGGCGACGGTCAACCACCCGGACCGGGTCAAGATAGGCACCGTGGGCCTGGCGCTGCCCGGAGTCGCGATCAGGATCGCCGAGGACGGCGAGATCCTGATCAGGGGGGTCAACGTCTTTCCTGGTTACTGGCGCAACGAAGCGGCGACCAAGGAGACCTTCACCGAGGACGGCTGGTTCCGCACCGGTGACGTCGGGGAACTCGACGAGGAAGGCTTCCTGAAGATCACCGGGCGGAAGAAGGAGATGATCGTCACCGCCGCCGGCAAGAACGTCGCGCCCGCGGTGCTCGAGGACAGGCTCCGCAGCCACGGTCTGATCAGTCAGTGCATCGTGGTCGGGGACGGCAAGCCGTTCGTCGCGGCGCTGATCACGCTGGACCCCGAGGCGTTCGAGCTCTGGAAGCAAAGGCACGGCAAGCCGGCCGACGCGACGATCGCGGCGCTGCGCAACGACCCCGATCTGGCCGCCGCCGTGCAGAGCGCTGTCGATGACGCCAACCAGGCGGTGTCCCGGGCGGAGTCCATCAGGAAGTTCCGGATCCTCGACGTGGACTTCACCCAGGAAGCCGGCCAGCTCAGCGTCAAGCTCGGGATTCGGCGGAGCGTGCTGCTCAAGGACTTCGCTGCCGACATCGACGCGTTGTACTCGTGAGGCCTTGCTTGGTCTGAGGCCTTGCTTGGTCTGAGGCCTTGCTTGGTCTTAGGCGGCGAGCCGGCCGGGTGCCCGCTGGGCGGACGTCGGCTCGGGCAGCAGCCCGCCTGAGGTACGGAACAGGAATTCGGCGTACGTGTCGGGCGCCTGGTCTCGGTCCATCAGGTAGCTGTCGGGGGTCGTCATTATCGCGAAGGACCGGCGCTGTGCGTAGTCGCACTCGGCGACGACATCGGCGATGCGCTTGACGACTCGGACCAGGATCTGGGCCATGTTCGGGTTCATCGTTCCTCCTCGATAGCGGCCAGTACCTTGGCCGTTCACTATCGAGTCTCGCCGTAAGGCCCCCCGCACGGCATCGGAGGAAATCCCTATTTCCCCTGCTTAGATGGGCCTTAGACGTGTTCTGCCCGGTCTTAGGGCGGGGCCTGGGGGTTAGCGTCGAAGATCGCGGACAGGCGGGCGGCGGAAAGCTCCTCACGCCACTCCCGGTCCACCCACGCCAGGCCCTTCTCCCCCATGACTCTGGCCTTTGCGGGGTCGCAGAGCAACTCGGTGATGCGCTTGGCTACGCCCGGCACGTCGCTGACGACGTAGCCGGTCTCGCCGTCGAGTATGGCGTCCGGGGCTCCGCCTGAGTCGCCGCCGATCACGGGCAGGCCGGTAGCCGACGCCTCCAGGTAGACGATACCGAGACCCTCCACGTCCAACCCGCCGCGGCGGGTGCGACAGGGCATGGCGAACATGTCTGCTGCGTCGTAGTAGCTGGGGAGTTCGGGCCGTGGGACCGGACCGGTGAAGACGATATTATCGCTGACGTCAAGCCGCCCGGCCAGCCGTTTCAGCGCGGGCGCATAGGGGCCGTCGCCGACGAGCAGCAGCACTGCACCGCTGACCTTTGCTCTTATCTCCGGCCAGGCCGTGATCAGCGTGTCCTGTCCCTTGCGCGGGACCATCCGGGACACGCAGGCTACCACCGGCCTTCCAGTCAGCCCCAGCCGCTTCCGTACCGCGGTACCGCCCGCGCCCGGGCGGAAGAACGTCACGTCCACGCCGGGCGCCAGTCGGACCATACGGCTCGCCGCCGCGGGCGAGAGCGCCCGGGCCAGCCGCACCCGGAAGTACTCGCCCAGGTACGTGACGACGTCTACCTCGTCACCGACGCGGCGCAGCAGGGAGCGGGCACCGGGCAGCGCGGCCCAGCCTGCCTCGTGCCCGTGCGTCAGCGCAACCGCCTTGTTCACCCCCGCCTTGCGCAGGGCGGGCGTGATGAGGCCGAGCGGTGCCGCCGCGCCGAACAGGACGGTGTCGCAGCCGTGTTCCCTGGCGATGGCCACGGCCCGGCGTGAGGTGGCCGGCACCGGCAGCATAAGCGAGGTCGGGTGCCTGACGACCGGGAACGGCTGCCGCGCGTCGAACTCCGCCGCGCCTTTCCAGGCCGGCGCGTACACGGTCACCGTGCCTGCGGGCAGCCCAGTGGCCAGCGCGTACACGAACGACTGAATGCCGCCCCGACGGGGCGGGAAGTCGTTGGTGACGATCAGCGTGCGAGGCACCGGAAGAGTGTATAGGGGCGTATCGGGGCCGGGCGGCCGGGCTCAGTGACCTGGCGGGGCGGGGCGATGCTCCGGTGCTCGTGCTCGTGCCTTGGCGGGCGGCGGCGGTCCCGGTTACGGGCGCAGCACTCCGTCTAGGTTGTCGGCGTACCAGGACGTGCTCTCGGGGATTTTCTCGACGTCCATCCCGGTCTGCGGCGCGTCGATGATGTAGCCGTTGCCCACGTACATGGCCACGTGCCCCTCGCCGTTGTAGATCAGCAGGTCACCTGGCTCCATGGAGGAGATGGGGACGTGCGGCAGCGCGGCCCACTGCTCATAGGTGTCGCGCGGTATCTGCACGCCCGCGGACGCCCACGCGGCCTGCACCAGGCCGGAGCAGTCGAATCCCAGGTGGCACGGGCCGGTGCCACCGTATACGTAGGGGCAGCCGAGCTGGTCGTAGACGAACGCGACGGCCTTTTCCGCCTCGGTGCTGGTCGGTCCGGTGTATGACTGCGGTGCGGAGCTGCCGTTGGCGCCGATCGAGTTGCTCACGACCGCCTGCTGCTGCGGCACGGTCAGGCCATCCAGCGTCGCCTTCTCGGTCGCGATGAGCTTGCCCAGGGAGTTCTTGTGCTCGGCGAGCTGGCCCTTGAGGCTGGCGATCCCGGCCTCGGTGCGCTGCATCTCCTGCTCGACGCCGGTCAGCTGGCTGGCGTCGGTGAGCAGCTGCAGCGTCTCGGCGTTCCGGCTGCCGGATAGCTCCATCAGCAGCGAACCTTGCTGCAACACGACCGAGGGGTCGCCCGAGGTGAGCACGCCGGCGACGGAGGTCGCCCCGGTGTCCTCGAAGGCCGCGGCGGCAGTCTGTGCCACGTTGGCCTGCGCCGCCTGGAACTGAGCGTTGGCGTGGTTCAGGTGCACGCGGACTTGGGACAGCCTCGACTGCGCGGCGGAAAGCTGCTGGCTGGCCTGGTCGAGCTGCTCACTGACCTTGTCGAACTGCGACGTGAGCTGGTTGATCCGGGCCTGGACCTGGTCAACCGTCGGTTGCGGAGCCGCGCCAGCACCCGAGGCGAACACCGTCAGGCCGCCGACCGCAACTAGCCCGGCGGCGATCGCGACACCGCGGCGAATCCGGGACCTGCTCCCCGCTAGCCGCGTACTCACGTGCCTACCACGCTCCCAAGTCGTCCTCACCGACCCGGGCGTTTGCTCAGGTCTTCGGCCCTGGTTACCAGCCAGGCAACTTTGGGGCCAGCGTAGTGAAGCGAAAAGGGCGATTCAACCGATTCCCCTAATCCCAACTACTCCATTACGATGCCGCGATTCGCCCGCAGGAACGAGGTCGATACGCTACCATCACGAGGCTTTGGCGTCGGGGAAGACGCGTTGAGTCCAGGCCCGCGCCCCCGGCAGAATCGTCGAGCCAGACAGCGAAAGCCGAAGTGGGGGCACCATGCCTGCGGCCGCGAGGACGCCGAGCGCCGCTACCTCTGCCGCTCCGAGATAACCGGGCGCCTCCGCAGAGAAGCCTGCCACGTTTCGCGGCTCAAGTACGGTAACAACGCAATCTTGGCAGCCAGCGCCGCGCATCTGGCAACGGCCGCAATCAATCTCCATGACGCCTCCATGCATTCCGTGAATGGACGGACACACCTTAACGGCGTCCTCCGACATTTCCGCGGCCGCGCATCGCGGCATCGCGTCCGCGGCCGCGCGCATCGCGGTGCTCGTGGGTGGCGGGTCGGGCGTGGCGGCGAAGAAATGTCAGTGGGCGGACTTACCTTGTTGAGCGTGATCAGTACGGGCGTCGCGACGTGCGCACCAAGCGGGTGCGGGGGCGCGCCGCTCGCCCGGGTAGCACCGGCCCTGGCGGAGCCTGAAGGCCTGGTTGGGCTCGACGGGCGCGGGCTGGACGGGCGCGGGCTCGACGGGCAGTGGCTCGACGGGCGCGGGCGCGCGCGCGACGGGCGCGGGCCGGACTGGGCTCGAGCGGGTGGGTGGGAGGAACTGGCTGAGGTCGAGCTGAGCCGGCTGGAGTTCGCCGTGGTGGACCTCGAGACGACGGGGTGGTCGCCGGGGGCGGCGGCGATCACGGAGATCGGGGCGGTGCGGGTGCGTGGCGGCCTGCGGCGGGGTGGGTTCGTGCGGCAGGGCGAGTTCGCCTCGCTGGTCAACCCGGGCGTGCCGGTCCCGCCGACCATCGCGGAGCTGACCGGGATCACCGACTGGATGCTGGCCGCGGCTCCGCGGCTGGCCGCGGTGCTGCCGGGCCTGCTCGAGTTCGCCCGGGGTTGCGTGCTGGTCGCGCACAACGCGCCATTCGACCTCGGCTTCCTGGTCGCCGGGTGCGGCGACTGCGGGCTGGCCTGGCCCGGCTTCACCGTGCTCGACACGGTCATGCTGGCCAGGCAGGTGATGGACCCGGACGAGGTGCCCGACTGCAAGCTGGGCACGCTGGCGGGGTTCTTCCGGGCAAGCACGGCACCGAGCCATCGCGCGCTGGCCGACGCGCGCGCCACCGCGGACGTGCTCGGCTGGCTGATCCGCCGCCTGGCGCACCGCGGCATCCGTACCCTGAACGAACTCAGCGCCTGGCCAGAGGTAGTAGCGTAAGCGCCAGCCGAGGCAATCTGGCCAAGGCAATCTGGCCACGACAGTCTGGGAGGCGCCCGGTGGTCACCGCGATCGTTCTGGTGAGAGCAGAGATCCAGCGCATTCCCGAGGTCGCCGAGATGATCGCCAAGATCCCTGAGGTCAGCGAGGTGTACTCGGTCACCGGCGAGTTCGACATGGTGGCCATGGTCCGGGTCCGCGCGCACGAGGAACTTGCCGACGTCATTCCCGGCCGGCTGAACAAGGTTCCCGGCGTCACGCACACCGAGACCCACATCGCGTTCCGCACCTACAGCCGGCACGACCTGGAGGCCGCGTTCTCTCTCGGCCTGAGCGCCGACGTCTGACCGCTAGCGTTTCGGCAGGGCTGGCGCCAGGCGGCGGCTGACCTCGATCCAGCGGTCGAGCAGGGCGCTGGCGGCGCCGGAGTCGACGGCTTCGGCGGCACGGGCGTAGCCAGCGGCCAGCGCCGGGACGACCGCGTCCGGGCCGGCCAGGCCGGCCGTCGCGGCCAGCGCGGCGGCGGCGTTCAGCAGCACGATGTCGCGCACCGGGCCGTGCTCGCCGGCCAGCACCGCGCGGGCCACGGCTGCGTTGTGCCTGGCGTCGCCGCCCCGCAGGTCGGCGACCGAGGCCTCGGGCAGGCCGAGCGCGGACGGGGAGAACTCCATCTGGGCCACCTCGCCGTCGTGCACCACCCACAGCGCGGACGGCCCGGTGGTGGTCAGCTCGTCGAGCCCGTCGGCGCCGCGGAACACCAGGGCGGAGCAGCCGCGGCCAGCCAGCACGCCGGCGATGACCTCGCCCATCCGCGGGTCGAACACCCCGACCGCCTGCGCCGCGGGCCGGGCCGGGTTCGCCACCGGCCCGAGGAAGTTGAACACGGTGGGCACGCCGAGTTCGCTGCGGGTCGGGCCCGCGTACCGCAGCGCCGGGTGGTATAGCGGCGCGAACAGGAAGGCCACGCCTACCTCGGCGGCCAGTTCGGCGGTCTTCAGCCGGCGGCAGGTCGATCACCACGCCGAGTGCCTCCAGCACGTCGGCCGCCCCGCACGCGGACGACGCGGCCCGGTTGCCGTGCTTGATCATCCGCGCGCCGGCGGCCGCCGCCACTATCGTGCCCATGGTCGACACGTTGACCGTGCGCGCCCCGTCCCCGCCCGTCCCCACCAGGTCGGTCAGCTGACCGGGCAGGTCGATCGGCGTCGCGTGCGCGAGCATCGACCGGGCCAGCCCGGTCATCTCCGCCACCGTCGTGCCCTTGATCCGCAGCGCGACCCCGAAGCCCGCGATCTGAGACGGCGTCGCCGCGCCCTCCATGATCTCGTTCATCGCCCACTCGCTCTCGTCGGCACTGAGCGAATCGCCGCGGATGAGGACGGACAATAGTGCGGGCCAGGTGGTTCGGGCATCCATGGCAAGCCCCCAGGGGAGGAAGGTGAACCCGGGTCGTTCGGGATGAGGAGAGCGAGCCGGGATGAGAAGGCGCAGAAACCCGGGTCGTTCGGGATAAAGAACCGGACGGCGGGTCAGCTGCCGACCGTGGGACGTTCGCGCATCAGCCCGGCCAGTTCGTGCGCCAGCACGATCGGGTCGATGGGGTGGCTGACCACGGCGTCGGCCCGCGACCAGGTGGCCAGCCAGCCGTCATCGGCCCGGCCGATGATGAGCAGCACCGGCGGGCAGTTGTGGACTTCGTCCTTGGCCTGGCGGCACACGCCCATCCCGCCGGCCGGCTGCGCCTCCCCGTCAAGCACCATCACGTCCGCGCCGCCTGCGTCGAGCAGCCGCATCAGCGCAGGCCGCGTGGCTACTTCGATGATCTCGGCGTCCGGAACGTCCATCGCGGGGCGACGCCCGATGGCGAGCCTGACCTGGGCCCGGACATCCGCGTCGTGGCTGTACACAACGACCTTCATGACACTGCATGGTACCGATCGCGTCACCAACGCGGGGGGTCGCGTAGCGATCCCCTACAGGTTGTCGTAATAATTGCTTCCGTGGCGACAGCAACCGTGGAGACGACCCCTCGCACGCCGGCCAGCAGACCCAACCTGGTCAGCGTCGGCACTATCATCTGGCTCTCCTCCGAGTTGATGTTCTTCGCGGCGTTGTTCGCGATGTACTTCACCGTCAGGTCGGTGAGCAAGGGCGCTGGCCTGCCCTGGCCGGGCGCGCACCTGAACATCGCGCTCGGGTCGACGAACACCACCGTCCTGCTGTTGTCCAGCGTCACGTGCCAGATGGGCGTGTTCGCGGTCGAGCGCGGCCAGATCAGCCGCACCAGGTCGCTGGTGCACCCGATGAGCTGGGGCCTGCGCGAGTGGTACGTGCTCACCTTCTTCATGGGCCTCTACTTCGACCTCGGGCAGGGCTACGAGTACTTTGACCTGGTTACCAAGCAGCACCTCACGGTGTCGTCGAGTGCCTACGGCTCGGTGTTCTACATACCCACCGGGTTCCACGGGCTGCACGTGGCAGGCGGCCTGATCGCCTTCATCTTCCTTCTCGGCCGCACCTACGCGGCCAAGACCTTCACCCGCGAACAACAGGTCAGCGCGATCGTCGTGTCCTACTACTGGCATTTCGTCGACGTCGTGTGGATCGGCTTGTTCACCGTCATCTACCTCATCCACTAGTCAGGGGACAGCGAGTGAGCTGGATCAACGCCAGGCGCAGGCGCCCGGTCGCCGGCTACGCGGCACTGCTGCTCGGGCTCGTCGTTGTCGCGCTGCTCTACGGGTCACTCACCCGGCAGGGGGGCACCGCGCAGGCCTCGGCACCGCCCGCGTCGCAGCAGGACATCACGGCGGGCAAGGACTTGTTCGACGCGACCTGCTCGAGCTGCCACGGCCTCGATGCCCAGGGCACCAGTCAGGCACCGAGCCTGGTCGGCGCCGGCGCGGCCGCCGTCTACTTCCAGATGTCCACCGGCCGGATGCCGGCCAAGGAGGTCGGAGCGGAGAACAACCGCGGGCCAGTAAAGTTCACCGAGCAGCAGATCTACCAGATCGCCGATTATGTCGCCTCCCTGGGCGGCGGGCCCGCGATTCCCACCGCCGAGCAGGTATCCACCGAGGGAGCGGACACCGCGCTCGGGTCAAACCTGTTCATGGCCAACTGCTCGCAGTGCCACGGCTTTGCCGGGGACAGCGGTGCGCTCACCTACGGCAAGTTCGCACCGCCGCTGACCCAGTCCACTCCTACGCAGATCTATACGGCGATGCTGACCGGGCCTGAGGCAATGCCGGTGTTCTCCGACGGGGCGCTCAGCCCGCAGGCCAAGCGCGACATCATCGCCTACATCACCCAGACGCGGGTCGAACCCAACCCCGGCGGCTTCTCGCTCGGCCGGATCGGTCCCGTCACCGAGGGCCTGGCGGTCTTCCTTGGCGGCATGGGCTTCCTGGTGCTCATCGCGCTGTGGATTACCGCCAAGCGGCGTGATCCAAGACCGACGGGGATGGAGTAGTAGTAATCATGAGCGACATGGAAGAGACCGAGGGGCACGTCGGCCCTCCTGCGCCGCACCGGGTGATCGGCACTCCCCCGCCCTCGCCGCGCCTGCTCGGGTCGACGGCCGTGGCCGAGGGCGGCGGCGACGGCGCGGGCGAGGTCACGGAGGCTGAAGGCGCGGAGCACATCGTCGGCCTCCCGCCGGACGACCCGAGGGTGATCGTGCACGCCAAGCGGGTCGAACGGATAGTCGCGGCGTGCTTCACGTTCGCGTTCATCGCCGGCTGCGGATTCATCGCCGCCTACGTCGGCCTCGGGGTGCATTCGGTCGACAAGACCCTTCGCTCCAACCTGGCCCTGGGCACCTCGCTTTCCCTCGCGCTGGTCGCTCTCGGCCTGGGCGCGCTGCTCTGGGTGCGGCACCTGATGCCGAACGTCGAGGTGGTCGAGGAGCGGCACGAACTGCGCTCGGAGACCAAGGACCGGCAGGCCTTCGAGGGGTACTTCAAGGAGGGCACGGCGAACAGCCAGTTCGTCAAGCGGCCGCTAGTGCGGCGCACCCTGATGCTCGGCACGCTGCCGCTGCTCGCCATCCCGGTCGTGCTGCTCCGCGACCTGGGCCCGCAGCCCGGGACCAGCCTGCGGTCCACCGTATGGAGCCCCGGTCGGCGGCTGCTTGTCTACGGCACCAACCAGCCAATCACCCCGGCCGAGTTCAGCACGCCCGGCGAGTCGATCACGATCGTGCCCGAGGGCTTTGCCGACAATCCCGATGCCCTCGCCAAGGCCACCGTCACCCTGATCAAGTTCCGGCCCGGAGAGCTGAACATCCCGACCACGACAGACGGCGGTACGCTGATCGGCACGATGAACTGGACAGTCGAGAACATCGTCGCCTACTCGAGGATCTGCACGCACGTGGGCTGCCCGGTGGGCCTGTACGAGCAGACCACGCACCATCTCCTGTGCCCCTGCCACCAGTCCACCTTCGACGCGTCGACCGGCGCCACCGTGATCTTCGGCCCGGCGCCGCGTCCGCTGCCGCAGCTGCCGCTGACCGTTGACGCGCAGGGCTACCTGGTGTCCAAGAGCGACTTCACCCAGCCCGTCGGCCCGAGCTTCTGGGAGCGCGGATGAGCGACAACTTTGACGTTCCCAAGGCTCTCAGCGGCACCGGCGGGTGGCTCGACGACCGGTTCCACGGGGCGCGCGGGTTCCGCGTGCTCATGCGGAAGGTGTTTCCCGATCACTGGTCGTTCCTGCTCGGCGAGATCGCGCTGTGGTCGTTCGTCATCCTGCTGCTGACCGGGACCTTCCTCTCGCTGTTCTTCGTCCCGTCCATGAGCGAAGTGACCTACCACGGCTCGTACATCAAGCTGGACGGCATCCGGATGAGCGAGGCGTACCAGTCGACGCTGAACATCACCTTCGACGTCCGCGGCGGGCTGCTGATGCGGCAGATCCACCACTGGGCCGCCGACCTGTTCATGGCCTCGCTCATCATTCACATGCTGCGGGTGTTCTTCACCGGCGCCTACCGCAAGCCGCGCGAGGTCAACTGGCTGATCGGGATCGTGTTGTTCACGCTGGGGCTGCTTGAGGGGCTGTTCGGCTACTCGCTGCCCGACGACCAGCTGTCCGGCGCCGGCCTGCGGATCTTCGAGGGCGTGCTGCAAGGCGTCCCCATCGTCGGCACCTACCTGGCGTTCTTCTTGTTCGGCGGGCCTTACCCGGGCAACATCGTCATTCCGAGGATGTACATCCTCCACGTGCTGCTGATTCCGGGCCTGATCCTGGCGCTGATCACCGCCCACCTGTTCATCATGTTCCACCAGAAGCACACCCAGATGCCGGCCAAGGGGAATACCGAGAAGAACGTGACCGGCCAGCCGTTCTACCCGTACTTCCTGGCCAAGGGCGGCGCGTGGTTCTTCTTCATCTTCGCGGCGCTCGCGCTGCTCGCCACCTTCGCCCAGATCAACCCGATCTGGCTGTACGGACCGTACAGTCCGGTGCAGATCTCATCCGCGTCGCAGCCCGACTTCTACATGGGCATCCTGGAGGGCTCGCTGCGCGTTATGCCCGCCTGGGAGTGGAACTTCCTCGGGCACACGTTGAGCTTCAGCGTGCTCATACCAGCGTTGCTGCCGTTCGGCCTAATCCTCACCGGCGCGGCGTTCTGGCCGTTCTTCGAGCAATGGGCCACTGGGGACAAGTCGTGGCACAACATCAACGACCGGCCACGGAACGCTCCGGTGCGGACCGGCATCGGCATGGCGGCCGTGGTGTTCTACGGCATCTTGTGGGCCGAGGGCGCCAACGACGTCCTCGCCGACTTCTTCCAGGTCCCGCTATACACGATCACCTGGATCGCGCGCGTCCTGGTATTCGTGGGACCGGCGCTCGCATTCATCATCACTAGACGTGTCTGCCTGGGCCTGCAGCGTAAGGACGCGGAGACGCTGCTGCACGGCTACGAGACAGGCATCATCAGGCAGCTGCCGAACGGCGAGTTCATCGAGGTGCACAAACCGGTGAACGAGGAGGGCCGGGCGGTGCTCGAGGCCAAGAAGGTGCCCGCCCTGATGCCCCCGCCCGGCTCCGAGGACGCGAACGGCGTGCCCGCGCCCAAATCGCGCGGCGTGCTCGGCAAGGCCCGGGCGGCCGCGAACCGCGCCTTCGCCGAGACCGTCGTCATCGAGGCCGACGGGCACGGGGACGGCCATGGCGGGAACGGGCACGAACCGGAGATCGCAGGCGAGGAGCGCGAGGCGATCGCCGCGCCGAGTTCTCCCGCCCAGCCCCCCAGCAGCGACGAGGACGTCTAGTCCGTCACGAACGCAGCCCTTCACGAACGCAGCCGGGCCGGCGGGAGCACCGGCCCGGCCCGGTGTCAGGCAGGCTCGCCGCGGGCGGCCAAGCTGCGTTGCGGTTCCTCTCAGCTGGGTTCGGCCGGCCGCATCGGCCGACTCGAGACAGGCCGAGCTGGCCCGGGCCACCTACTGTCACGTTTAGTGCCTGGCGAGTGCTCAGTGAACGGACGAGCCCCCGGCTCTCCCGGGGCCCGCTCAGGCGCGGCTGCGCTCGGGTCACCGCATGGCTCCCCTGGCCGTGACGGGAGGATTTTCGGTGTCGTGTCCCGGCCGCCCGGCCGCGCCGGCGGTGGCCAGGATGGTGATGGCCAGCAGTATTGCCAGGGCGGCGGTGGCCGAGTCGGGAATCGTATAGGGGTTGCGGAAGCCGGACGCGGCCGCTTGCGGGGCCGACGCGGCGCTGATGAGCAAGGCGGCCCAGCCTGCCCAGCGCTGGCCGGCCTGGCATCCGCGGGCGGTCCGCGCGGTCAGTGCGGCCGCGGCCAGCCCGGCGGTGACCAGCCCGGCGGTCGGTGCCAGGTGCCGGGCGGCCGCCATGACGAGGCCGCACCGGATCAGGTCCAGGGCGGCCGCGGTGAGCAGCATCACCACGATCAGGCGCCGAACGACCCCGGTTCTTGCGGCAGCCGCTGCCTTCCCGCCGGCGTCGGTGGCCGTGGCATCCCAGGGCAGGCAGTTGTTCAATCAGGCCGCCGCGGTCGCGTCGTGCTCTTCGAGCTGCTTGCGCATGGCATCGAGCGCGTAGTGCAGCCGTGATCGGGCCGTGCCGTGCGGTATGCCGAGCTCGCGGGCGACCGTGGCCATGGTCCCGCCCCGGTAGAAGGTCTCCACCAGCACGCTTTGGTGCGCGGGCGACAGGTGCGCCAGGGCGGCGGAAACGAGCTGCCGGTCCAGGATCTCCTCCAGTCCAGCATCGGTTCCGACCTCTCCGGCCGACCCCGGCACCGTCGCCGGGCGGGCCCGCGCGGCCCGGTTCGCGTCGATCAGCAGGTTGCGCGCGACCCGGTACAGCCAGGGCCGGACCGGCCGGTCATCGGCGCTGAGCTGGGGCAGGTGACGCCAGGCCCGGATGAAGGTTTCCTGCACGATGTCATCCGCGCTCGCCCGGTCCGGGCAGAACTGCCCGACGTAGGCGTGCAGGGCCTTGGCGTAGTGCGAGTACAGGTGGCGGATGATGGCATCGGGGTCGCCGCCCAGTCCGTCTGAGGGAGTATCTGTGATAGCAGCCATATCTACTAACACGGATAGTAAGACGGTTGCGTTCACCGTTAGCCGCTTCCATCGACAACGGAGTCACCGCGCCGCTGGCCGCGTTGGGTTCCTGACCCGAAGAGATCGGAAGAAGAAGCGGCGCCGCCTGAACCGTTGGGTTGTTCTATGCGTGATAGTAGGTAGCGGTGGGCGCGCCGTTGGCACGGTCATGTTCAGGAGTGAGGATGCGACGTTTCGGTGAGCTGGAAGCCGTGATCATGGACCGGCTGTGGGAGTGGGGCCGGCCGGTGCTGGTCCGCGAGATGGTGGACGCTCTGCATGACGACCGGGCGCCGGCGTACACCACCGTGATGACGGTCATGGAGAACCTGTACCGCAAGGGATGGCTGCGGCGGGAGCGGGACGGCCGGGCCTGGCGCTACGAGCCCACCGGGTCCCGGTCCAGTTACACCGCGGCGCTGATGAACGACGCGCTGGCCACCAGCGCGGACCGGCGCACGGCGCTGGCGCATTTCGCGCTCCAGATGAGCCCGCACGACGCGGCGCTGCTGCGCGAGGCGCTCGACCAGGCGCTCGGCGAGCCCAGGGCCAGTGGCTCCACGCCCGGCGAGTCCAAGGCTGGCGAGTCCCGGTGACCGTCGCCGCGGTGCTGGCGGCGTACGCGGCCTGCCTGGGCATCCTGGGGTCCAGGATGCTCGGCCGCGCCAGGTAGACGGCCCGGGCGCCGCTGCTGGCCATCGTCACCTATCTGGCGGCCGGGTGGTCGGCCGGCCGCCTGGCTGGCCCGGTCACCGCGGGCGACCGCCGCGAGCATCTGATCGTCAGCCGCACCGTGAACAGTCGCTATCTCCTATTCGTGTTAGTAGATGAGCCGGCTTGACCGGACCGTGGCGACGATGACCGAGTCGGCTGACCCGGCAAGTGAAGGGGATCCCCCGTGACCGCGACGACGCCCGGCCATCGGTTCCTACCAGCAGGATTGCCCCGGCCGACCGCCGGCAGCTGGCGGGTCGACCCGGCCCGATCGCAGGCGTCGTTTGCCGCCCGGGCCGCCGGCCGGCCCGTGGGCGGACGTCTGCCGCTGGCCGGCCGGGTGCTCATGGCCGAGCCGATCGAGGATTCCACCGTGCGGCTGGCCGCCAGGACGAGCGCGATCAGCACCGGGTCACCGTGGCTGGACCGGCTGCTGGCCGGGCCCGGCTTCCTGGACGCCGGGGCCTTCCCGGAGATCGGCTTCCGATCCGAGCTGCTGGCCTGGGTCCCGGCCGGATGGCGGGCCGTCGGCCGCCTGCAGGTCAAGGGGGCTGAACATGAACTGGCCTGCCGGTTCGATCTGCGCCTCGATGACCCGCAGCCGGGCGGCCCGCCGCGTCTGAAGGTCGCCAGCAGCTTGGTTATCGACTCGCAGTGGGTAACCAGCCAGCGGATCCCCGCACTCGGCCGCCGCATCGTAATGACGTGCTCATTGTCTCTCGAACCGGACATGTGAAGTGTGATGCACGTCGCACCCCTCCCGTGCTGCCCTGCTGAACCGATCACATCCCGGCCGCACTGGCTGGCCTGGGCCGCCGCCGCGGCCGTGGCCGCCTCGGCGATGATCGGGTACGTGCTGACCCGTGCGCTGCGGGGAGACTTCCTCGGCGATCACGGCGATGTCGGTAACTGGCACTGCCCGCTCGGCATTGCCGCGCTCAGCGTGGAGTCGGTGATCATCCTGCTCGTCCTGCTGGTCGTGCTCGGCGCGTGGCAGGCGGATCCAAGCCACGAGCGCGGCCGGACAGAACCGGCCTGCCACGCGGCGCGCCCGAATACAGCCGACCCGGATGATCACGCCCTGGCCGGTCCGCCTCTGGTCGCGCCAGGCCCGCCATTAGATCCGCTAGATCCTGCCCGGCATGCCGCCGAGCCCGCAGAAGGAGTACCACAATGCGCACGTCCTCACCTGGCCCGCCCGGCCGCGCAGACGCGGCCTAGTGGCGGCGGTGGGTGTTCCCAGCGGCATGGTCCGCGCGGTGACCATCAGCCCGGCGGGCCAGGTCACCGGCAGCCCGGCTGGCGGACACTCATTCACCACCACCATCCCGGTCGCGCTCGGCGGCAACGGCCTGGCCGGTGACCTGGCGGCCCACCACGTCCAGGTCACCGCCACCACCGCCACATCCTCGTCGGCGGCAGCTACGAGCGGGAGCAGACCCTGAACCAGGCCCGATCGCTCAGCCAGCCGTGACATGAACAGTTCGCGTGTCCTATCCATGTTAGTAGGACGGGACCGGCGCGCGGCGGGCCCGGTGCCCTGCACCCGGAAGAAGGAGAGACCAGGTGGCAACACCCGTCACGACCATGCGGGCGGCAAGTCAGCCCGGCCGCAGCGAGGCCCGCAGGCCAAGATGGGCGCCCGCGAGCGGATCGCTGCCGAACGGGCCGCCCGCAAGCGCGCCGAAGCACGTCGGCGTTTCCTAGCGGCGATCGCGGCGGTCGGGGCCGTGCTGGCTGTCGTGGTGACACTGGTCGCGGTCAAGCTGACCTCTAACCCCGTTCGTCCGGTCGCCAGCGAATCGCAGGCATCCTCCGTCGTCGTCCGGCAGGTCACCACCGTTCCGGCCGCCGTGCTGACCAGGGTGAGCCCCGGCCAGGAGATCACCCCGCTGCAGACGGTCAAGACGTCCGGTCCGCCGCTGACCATCGGCGGCAAGCCCGCAATCGTCTTCGTCAGCGAGGAATCCTGCCCGTTCTGCGCGGCCGAACGCTGGCCGCTGACCGTCGCGCTCTCGCATTTCGGCACCTGGAGCCACCTCGGCTCCACAACATCATCGGCCACCGACGTGTACCCGAGTACGGCCACGCTCTCGTTCCGGACGGCGGTCTACCACAGCACGGAACTCACGCTGCGGACGACCGAGCTGGCGGACAACGCCGGCCGACCGCTGCAGGCCCAGACCCCGCTGGACACCAGCCTCATCGACGCATTCGACGTGCCCCCTACGTGAACAGCGCCGACCAGTCCGGGGCGGTCCCGTTCCTCGACATCGCCAACCGGTACATCCTGGCCGGCGCCCAGTACAACCCGCAGGTCCTCGCCGGCCTGTCGGCGGCCCAGATCGCCAGCCAGCTCAGCAACCCCTCCAGCCCGGTGGCTCAGGCCATCGACGGGTCAGCGCAGATCATCATCGCAGCCCTCAACCAGGTCCTGCACGACAAGTCGGCCCCGCTACGAGCACCGGGCGTATCCGGTAGCTGAAACCCGGCCGGGCGTGCTTACCGCGCAGGCGCAGCAGCCGTCGAGGAATTCGGCTCCGCCCGGTCGAGCTTCCGGGGCCCGTCCTCGAGTGCGCCGATCACCAGCACCGCCTATCGGCTGGTCACCGGATCGAGAAAAAGAGCGGCCGGCCAGTGACCCCTGATGACCCAGGCTCACTGACCCGCCGCCGACTCCCAGCCAGCTCCCTCCTCAGTGCTGCTCCTCCGGCGCCTCCACGCCCTGATCATCATCGAGCTCTGGCGGCCGCCCCGGCGGGGCCGTACGAGCGGCTTCCCCGTTCTCCGCCGTTCACCGGCCGCAGCCATGATCCTCGTCGGCTTGAGTATGGCTGCAGTCGCCTGCACCGGCAGCGTGTGGCCTGGCGCCAGGCTGGCATCGCCGGCTGGCACGGCCCGCGGACCGTGCCTGCTGCCGGCTGCCGGACCACCTGCCGGACGAGGGGACCTCTGAACACTCCTTGTCTCCTATGCGTGTTAGTAGTCGGCGGCGGCACCGCCGCTGCGCCGTCGCGGGGCCCGGTCCGCGGGGACGGTCACAGCAGTGAGGACATGAATGTTTTCTCACTTAGGCCCTGCCAGCACAGGGCACGGACCTGATCGCGCGGGTCGTGGGCGGCTGGGTCCTGGCCGCCCTGGGCGGTCACGGCGCCGGGCGCATCGGCTGCTGACGCCGCCGGCGCCAGGCCACAAGTGATCTAGGCAAACTACGGCAGAAGGAGGACGGTCGAGATGACTGACGGACACCAGGGTCAGCAGCGGCCGCTGCAGGCAGCAGCGGGGAGCCGGGAGCGGCCGGTCTTGCCGACCAGTGCTCTGGGGCGTACCGGCCGACTGGCTATGCTGCCGCTGCGGCATGCTGCCCGCACGGCCGCAGCGGCCAGCCGGCTGTCCCGGGCCGGCGCTGACCAGGTGGCCGCTCGCACCGCCGAGCAGGTGTTCGCCACCCTGGGCGAGCTCAAGGGCGGGGCGGCGAAGCTGGGTCAGGCGATGGCGGTGTTCGAGGCGGCGATGCCGGAGGAGGTCGCGGCGCCCTACCGGTCGGCGCTGCGGCGGCTCACGGACGCGGCGCCGGCCATGCCGGCCGAGGTCGCCCGCCGGGTTGTCGCCGCTGACCTCGCCGTCGCCTACGGGCCGGGCTGGCAGGACCGGCTGGTGGCCTTCGACGACATCCCGGCGGCGGCGGCCTCGATCGGCCAGGTGCACCGCGGGCAATGGCGGACCGGCGGCGGCCAGGTCGTGCAGGTGGCAGTGAAGGTGCAGTACCCGGGGGTGGGCCAGGCGCTGCGCTCAGACCTCCGTCGGGGCCGGCTGCTGGCGCGGGTGATGGCCCGGCTCACCAGGCTGAACGTGTCCGGGCTGGCGGACGAGCTCGCCGGGCGCATCGTCGAGGAGCTGGATTACGTGCGCGAGGGACGTATCCAAGCGGAAGTCGCAGCAGCGTTCACGGACCGCCTGCCGAAGGAAATCGCCGCCGCCCGCGCCGCGGGAGCGCACGAACCACCGGGCCGGACCAGCGTCACGGTCCCGGCTGTCTACGCCGCGACACCACGGGTGCTGATCACCCGCTGGCTGGACGGAGCGCCCCTGTCCGCACTGCTCGACGGGCGCATGGACCGGCTTCCCGAGGGCTGGCGGGAGCTCGGCCCAGGCGACGCAGCGGACCTGACCGCCCGGCTGCTCGGGCACGCCATCTACGCGCCCGCGGCGTGCACCGGCTGGATGCATGCCGACCTGCACCCCGGCAACTTCCTGCTGCTCCCGGGTGGCCGGCTCGGCATGCTGGACTTCGGCGCGGTCGCCGCCACACCCGGCGGCATTCCCGTGCCGTTCGGGCAGCTCGCCGCCGCCGTGCTCGCCGGGGACGGGCCGGCGGCGATACGGCTGGCCCGCCAGGCCGGGGCGCTCGCCCCCGACGCCGAGGTCGACCCGCGGCTGATCATCGAGCTGCTGCACCCGCTCGCGGCCACGGGGGCCGACACCACCTTCACGTACTCCCGCGCGTGGCTGCGCGGGCTGATGGCCCACCTCACCGAGCCGCGCTTCGCCCCGGCATTGCGCAACCTGACGCCACCGCCGCAATACGCCCTGCTCTGGCGGGCGACAATCTCGGCCACAGGGCTCTACGCGCAGCTTGGCGCGACAGTTCCCACCCGCGGATTCCACCTCTCCTACTCCCCCGGATTCCGCGGCAGCACCCCCCAGGCCCGGCCCCGGCAAACGGACCAGACGCTCCGCCACGCCAGCTGAACAACAACCACTCCCAAGCACGCGCACAAGCCGCCACAGGCCCCCGATTTGGCTCGCGGCCAATTATCAGTCCTTATCAGTCCGGTCGGTCACACGCTGGCCGCCGGCCCGGCAGGTGACGATTCACCCTGCGGCGGGCCAGATGGCTCAGTGGTCACGCTCGTGGTATCCGGCCTGCCGCACGGCGGCGACATCGGCGTCGAGAGCGCCGGCTTCGTGCCGCTCGGATTCAGCGTCCGCGACGCCGCGTATCTCGCTGACCGGTTCTCCCAGGCTGCGGGCCTTACCGGCCGGGGAACCGGGCGTTGAGGGACTCGATGGCGTGGGTCAGGAACGCCGCGCCCAAGTTGATGGCCGAGGCGAAGTAGCAGGTTAGGACGACGGTGCTTTGCTTCGGTGCGGCGTTTGGCGTGCCGGGGCCTACACATTGCTACATGCCCCGGCGATGGTGAACTCGGCCAGGGCGGCCGGCGCGGCGTGGATGCTGTCGCGTGCCGGGAGCCGGCGGCCGGTGATGCGTCATCCGCAACCGCGGTACACCTCTGCAGTACCGGCGGGCGCCGGCGGATCGGCGCGACCGATGGCTGCCTTAACGCAATGCCGTCCTCCGAAGGTGAGGCTGCGCCTCTCGACCCGGTTATCCGCTTCTTCGGTCGCGGCCAGGAACGCGACCATCGCGTCGGCGACGGCATCCGGGGCTCGCCTGGGCAGGTGATGACCGGCGCCCTCGACGAGCTGCAGGCGGGCATCGGGCAGGGTGCGGGCGAGCCGGCGGGCGGTGTCGACGGGAACCAGCGTGTCCCTGGGGTCGGCGAGCAGCAGGACCGGCACCTGGACCAAGGAGATAGCGTGCTCGAGCTGGCCGAGCTCGCGCAGCAGGGCGCGTTGCTCGGTCAGGAAGGTGCGCCACAGCGGGCGGTGTCCGCGGCCCGTATGGCCCCAGACTTGCCAGCTGACATGCTCGTCCGGACGTACCGGGCGGCCGTGCCGCCGGGCGATCCTGGCGAGCCGGGCCCGGGCGATCCATGGCGTCAGCCGCCAGGCCGCCAGCGCGCACAGCTGCCCGGCGCCGGGTGCGGCGAGCAGCTTGTCCCAGCCGTTCACGCACCCGGGGCCGACGCTGGCGAGCAGGACCACCGCCTCGACCCGGCGGGGCGCCAGGGCCGCCGCCGACAGTGCGACCCCGCCGCCGTAGGAGTGCCCGACCAGCACCGCGCGCTCGATGCCGCGCGAGTCCAGGTCGTCGAGCACGGCGCGCGCGTTCGCGGCGAACCCGCCGGCCGGAAGCCGGCTGGAGCCGTATCCCGGCCGGTCGGCGGCGACGGCGTGGAGCTGGGCGGGCAGCCGCGCGGTGACCTGCTGCCAGTCGGCAGGCGAGCCGGGCTGCCCGTGCAGCAGGACCAGCTCGTGAGCACCCAGCCTGGCGGGCAGATAAGTGGTTCCTGTGTCAGCGGTCATGGCGGTGTCCTGTTCCTGAGCGGTGCGCTCGGCAGGTTTGTCTCCGGCGCGGGTGTGTCGTCATGTCAGCAGGCCGCCCGATCGGCCGGCCTGCATGGCCGGGGGACGGCGTAGTTCCGGCTCCGCGCCCGGGCACGGGGACGCCGCAGCCAGAGCAGCACCAGCCATCCGGCGAATGCGACCAGCCAGAAACTGGCCAGGCGGTAGAGCAGTACCGCGGCCAGGGCCCGGCTGGCGCCCAGCCCGGTGGCGACCAGGGCCAGGCTGAGTGTTCCCTCGGTGACCCCGAGCCCGCCGGGAGTGATGTTGAGGCTTTGCGCGGCGATGCCCGTGCCGTAGACCAGCAGGAGGTCGTGCCAGGGCACGGCGGCGCCGGTGGCGCGGATGCTCACGGCCAGGACCGCCGCGTCGGCGAGCCAGTTGGCCAGAGCCAGGCCGGTCACCGTCAGCCAGCCCGAGGCGGGAAGCTGGAGTGAGCCCAGCCGCTCAGCCCAGGCCCGGATGATCTGGCGGGGCTCGGCGGCGGGCCGGCGCAGCAGCCGGGATCCTCGCTGCAGCGTCCAGGCGGCTGCCCGCTCGAGCGCCCCGCGCAGCCGCGGCCGCCGCGCGGCCGCTCCGGCCACGGCAAGGACGGCTATGGCGAGCACGCCGCCGGGAACGGCGACCGCGGTGACCAGGATGTTCCCAGACGCCAGCCCGCCACCGAGGATGACCAGGGCCGCCGCGGCCGAGGAGATCACCCCGCCGGCCAGCAGCGACCAGCCGGCCAGCGGGGCATCGGCGCCCTGCCGGGTGAAGCGGCGGAACGTGAACCCGGTGGCCAGCGCGGGTCCGGCCAGCGGAACCGAGACCGACACCGCGTTGGCCGCATAGGCAGTGGCCAGCATCGGCCGGACACCCACCCTGGCGCCGCCGGCCGCGAGCAGCCTGCGCAGCATGACCGCGAAGGCGGCCATGGACGCCGCTTCCAGCAGGACGGCGGCCGGGATCCACAGCCAGGACAGATGACCCAGCACCGCGAACGACGCGGTCACCGCGGCCCGCCCGGCCACCCCGGCGGCCGACAGCGCCGCCACCGCGACCGTGGCGGCCGCGATGCGGGCCACCTGCTTACTCCGCGCGCGTTGCGCGGGAGCGGCGTCCGGGCCGGTGGTGGCGCCCGGGAGGCACCGCGGTATCAGCCGGAACCAGGTCCGGCGCGCGCCCGCTGATGCGAATCTGGTGATTGTCATGTCTGCCTGTCCGAGGCCTCTGCCCATCCGAGGCCTCTACGTGCCCGGGACCCCGGCCGCTAGCACCGCCCGAAGGAACAGGGGCAGCGGACCGGGGCACCTGGCCGTCTCAGTAGCCGTAAGGGTTGCCGGACGGAGCGGCCGGGGCCGTGCCCGTCGCTGTCTGGGACCCGGTGATCGGGGTAAGGCCGGGGGTGGCCACGAAAAAGCCCTGCACTCCCTGGCCGGTCACCTGGCCAGCCTGATCGTCGGCGAAGGTGTACAGCAGGTGCCCGTTGTAGGCGACCTGGTCGCCGTGGACGTCCATGACCGCGGCGAGCTTGCCGGTCAGCCCGGCGGCGGCCGGTGACGCGGACGTCAGCGGCGGCCACAGCGCCGCCAGCCCGCCGGTAACGACCGACTTCGCCGCCGTGTCGTTCAGGTAGTAGTACAGCGGCAGGCCCTGACTGTTCACCAGGATGCTCTCGGTCTTGCCTCCGACCGTCGCCTGTACGGCGCGCACGGTCGCCGCGGCGTGCTGGGCGGTGGCGGGCATGCTGCCGGCATGCGAGCTGGTTGCCGCGGCGGCGGTGACGCCGCCGCCGATGACGGCCGCTGCGGCCAGGCTGATGCTGGCGATGATGATTCGTGGGTGTCGCATGGTTAGCTCCTTGTGGTATTTACTATGCACTATCTACTAATACGGATAGTAGAGATGCGGGGTTCACTCGGCAGGCGGGTTATTCCAGCGGTAAGGCAGCCGGGGGCGGCGGAGCGCGGTGGGGCCTGCCGGCGGCCGGGACGTGCCGGGACTGGCGGCTGCGGCGCCCTGCGGGCGTGCTCCCGGCTGGGCGGGGGCGGCCTGTGCCGCATCCCGCTGGGCACGGGTGCGCAGCGGGATCTCCTTGAGGATCAGCGCGAGCACGAACGCCGCTGCCAGCAGCGGGATCAGGTACGCGTACAGGGGCGGGAGCGCCTGGGCGAACGCTGAGGCGACGACGTGCCTGAGGGGGCGGGCAGCTGGGCGAGGCCCTGCGGGGTGATCGAGCTGACCTGCGCTGCGCTGAGACGGCCGGCCCCTGACGCCGGGAGGTGGGCGCCGAGCTGGCCGTCGAGCCGGTGGATGAACAGTGCCCCGATCAGGGCGACGCCGATGCTGCTGCCGATCTGCCGGGCGAAGTTGACCAACGCGGTCGCCGCGCCCAGGTCGCGCCGCGCCGCGGTGTTCTGCACGATCAGGACCATGACTTGCAGGAACAGGCCGATGCCCAGGCCCAGCACCAGCAGGTACACGCTGGAGGCCAGGTGCGAGGTTCCCGCGCTCATGGTGGACAGCAAGTACAGGCCGACGGCGGCGAGCGCCGTCCCGGCGACGGGGTAGGCCTTGTAGTGCCCGGTCCTGGCAATTAGCCGGCCCGAGGAGATGGAGGTGACCAGCAGGCCGGCAATCAGCGGCAGCAGCAGCAGCCCGGAGCCGGTGGCGCTGACGCCGGTGACAATCTGCAGGTAGGTCGGCAGGTAGCTGATCGCCCCGAACATGGCGATCCCGGTGATCAGCGAGATCACGCCCGCGATGCGGAAGGTCTGGTCACGGAACAGCCGCAGCGGGATAACCGGGTCGGCGGCGTGCCGGGCCGAGACCAGCCAGGCCGCGCCGAGCGCTAGCGCGGCGACGCCCAGGCCGGTGATCACCGGCGAGGACCAGGCGTAGGTGGTGCCGCCCCAGCTGGTGAGCAGCACCAGGCAGATCACCGCGCCGCCGAGCAGGACCATGCCCGCATAGTCGATGCGCGGCCTGCGCTGCGGCCGGGGCAGGTGCAGCACGACGCCGGTGACGGTCAGGGCGACGGCGCCGACGGGCAGGTTGATGTAGAAGATCCACCGCCAGGACAAGCTGTCTACCAGGAACCCGCCGAGCAGCGGCCCGATCACCGAGGCCAGCCCGAAGACGGCTCCGATCAGCCCCTGATACCTGCCCCGCTCCCGCGGGCTGACCACGTCCCCGATGATCGCTTGCGCGCCGATGATCAGCCCGCCCGCGCCCGCCCCCTGCACCGCGCGGAACGCGATCAGCTGGTCCATGGAATGCGCGAGCCCGGAGGCCGCCGAGCCGGCCAGGAAGACAACGATCGCGAACTGGAATACCGGCTTGCGGCCGAACAGGTCGCCGACCTTCCCGTAGACGGGCATCACGACGGCCACCGCCAGCAGGTAGGCGGTGACCACCCAGCCGATGTGGTTCAGCCCGTGCAGGTCGCCGGTGATGGTCGGCAGCGCCGTGGCGACGATCGTCTGGTCGAGTGCGGCGAGCAGCATGCCCAGCATCAGGGCCGAGAAGATCAGCCGCACCTGACGGCGGCCCGGGCCGGCCGCCCCGCCATCCGAGGCCCCGGCCGCAGGCTGGCCGACGGCCGGCCCCGGCGACCGGAACAAGGCCGATCGCCGGGCGGGCGCGTGACGCAGACCTGCTGCAGGCGCTCTCCATCCCGTGGTCATGGCCGTGGACCGGACGCCAGCGTGCCGGCCGACAAGGACACGGCGGGGCCGGCCGGCCAGGACACGGGGATGCTGTCCGGCAAGGACACGGCGGGGCCTGGCCAGGACACGGGGATGCTGTCCGGCAAGGACACGGGGATGCTGTCCGGCAAGGACACGGGGATGCTGTCCGGCAAGGACGAGGGGGCGCCGGCCGGCAGGGAGGCGGGGGTGGCCGCCCAGGCGATGGCGCGGACCTGGTCGCCGGTGACGGTTTCCTGTTCCATTAGGGCGGCGGTGAGCCGGTCGAGGGCGTCCCGGTGGCTGGTGAGCAGGTCGCGGGCGCGGGTTTCGGCCCTGGCCAGGATCGCGGCGACTTCCTGGTCGAGCAGCCACTGGGTGTGCTCGGAGTAGCCGCGCTGGGCGAGCGCGGGGTGGCCGGCGGGCGGGCCGGGGTAGCTGACCGGGCCGATCGCCTGGCTCAGGCCGAACTCGCGGACCATCTGGGCGGCCAGGGCGGTCGCGGAGGCCAGGTCGTCGGCGGCGCCGGTGGAGGCCTCACCGCAGATCAGGCGTTCGGCGGCCCGGCCGCCCAGGCGGACGGCGAGGGTATCGGCCAGGTACCGTTCCCCGTACAGTCGGCGGTCGTCGGCGGGCAGCGTCTCGGTCAGCCCGAGGGCCTGCCCGGCGCCCAGCACGGTGACCCGGCTGACCGGGTCAGCGTACGGGGACAGCGTGGCGACCAGGGCGTGGCCGGCCTCGTGGACGGCGACGGTGGCGAGCTCCCCGGGAGCCAGCGGGCTGGGGCGCCGGGTGCCGAGCAGGACCCGGTCGCGGGCGGCGGCGAAGTCGGCGGCGGTCAGGGTGATGCGGCCACCCCGGACCGCAGTGACGGCGGCCTCGTTGACCAGGCCGGCCAGGTCCGCGCCGGAGAATCCGGGAGTGGCGGCGGCGATCTCATCGAGGTCGGTGCCGGGGCCGAGGTTCTTGCCGCGGGCGTGGGCGGCCAGGATGGCGGCCCGTTCGGCCCGGCCGGGCAGCGGGACGGTGACCTCGCGGTCGAACCGGCCGGGACGGCGCAGCGCGGGGTCCAGGGCGTCCGGCCGGTTGGTGGCGGCCAGCACCACCACCCCGGCGGAGTCCTCGAATCCGTCCATCTCGGCGAGCAGCTGGTTCAGGGTCTGCTCCCGCTCCTCGCTGCCGCCGAAGCCGCCGGCATCGCGGCGGGCGCCGAGCGCGTCGATCTCGTCGATGAACACGATCGCCGGCCCGCGGGTGCGGGCCTGCTCGAACAGGTCCCGGACCCGGGCCGCCCCGACGCCGGCGAAGACCTCCACGAAACCCGAGCCCGACACCGAGAAGAACGGGACGTGGGCCTCGCCGGCGACCGCGCGGGCGAGCAGGGTCTTGCCGGTGCCGGGCGGCCCGGCCATCAGCACGCCGCGCGGGCCGCGAGCCCCGGCCCGGTGCCAGCGGCCGGGGTCGCGCAGGTAGTCCACGACCTCACTGATCTCCGTCTTCACCGCGACGTAGCCGGCCACGTCGGTGAATCGGGTGGCCGGCCGTTCGGCGTCGATGACCCGCGCCTTGGCCTTGGTCAGGCTGGTCAGGTGGCCCAGGCCGCCGCCCAGGCCGCCGGACTGCCGGCGGGCGCTGCGGATGACCAAATAGATCAGGCCGCCGATCAGCAGCAGCGGCAGCAGCCCGGCCAGCACTGACAGCAGCGAGGAGGACGTGGAGGCGGCGGCGGTGACCTGGACGTGGTGGGCCGCCAGGTCACCGGCCAGGCCGTTGCCGCCGAGCGCGACCGGGATAGTGGTGGTGAACGGCTGCCCGCCGGCCAAGGTGCCGGTGACCTGGCCCGCCGGGCCGATCGTCACCGCGCGGACCATCCCGGCGCCGACATCGGCCACGAACCGGGTGTAGCTCAGCGCCGTGCCGGGGGCTGCGCCCCGCGGCAGGACCAGCAGCGTCACGAAGAACGCTGCGATAACCCCCGGCAGCAGCCACCGCTGCCACGGGGCCGCGTTGGCCTGGCCGGGCGGGCCGGGCTGGGACATGCGCATCTTAATGCTCCTTCTGCTGCCCGGCAGCACGCCGGGCGGGGGGTCTAACGGGGTCTGGCGGCCAGGGCGTGATCACCGGGGCTGGCTGTACTCGGGTGCGCGCCGCACGGCCGGCCGGCGCGCCGCGGCCACGCTCGCGGCGTGGATCCGCGCCTGCCAGGCGCCGAGCCCCACGAGCAGGACGAGCAGGATGATCACCGACTCCACGCTGAGCGCGGCAATGCCCAGCGGGCAGTGCCAGTTCCCGACATCGCCGTGATCGCCCAGGAAACCCCCCGGCAGGGCGCGGGTCAGGATGTAGCCGCCCATCGCCGAGACGGCCACGGCGGCGGCGGCCGCCCAGGCCAGCCAGTGCGACCGGGCGAGCAGCACCCCGCCGATCAGGACTGCCGCGGCGATGATCCCGAGATACCCGATGCCGACCAGCGGGGTCGGGCCCAGCGTGCCCGGCAGGTCGACCACGTGGATCACCGCCAGCGCGGCCAGCGCCAGCGCGGCTACCGCGCGCGCGGCCGCGGCAGCGCCCTGATCCGGCTGCCATTGGGCGATACGATCAAACATTGCTGTCCTCCTGTTGCCGGCCGTCCCCGCGGGCCTGGTGCCTCACCGGGGCGGCGGTAGTTTCACTTTCATCTACTAACACGCATAGGAGACATGGCCGGTTCAGCCAAACTGAGCTAGCGGGTGCGACGTGCATCACACCGGCCCCGGGGCGGCCGAGGCGCGGGGACGATCCGCGCTTACGGGGGGATGCAGCAGCGCATCCAGCCGGAGCCGCCGGGTGGCGGCCGCAGGCTACGGCCCGGACAGGCGGCCGGAGAATGACGCCCGGCGGCTCACATGTCCGGTTCGAGGAAACAGCGGCTCACATGTCCGGTTCAAGGGAACATGAGCACGTCATCACGATGCGGCGGCCAAGTCCGGGGATCCGCTGGCTGGTTACCCAGCTGGAGTCGATGACCTAGCTGCTGGCGATAACGATGCGCGGGGAGCCGTCCGGCCGCGTGCCGCCAAGGTGCAGATCGAGGTGGCAGGCCAATTCGTGCTCGGCGTTCTTGACCTGCAGGCGGCCGGCAGCCCGCCATCCGGCCGGGACCCAGGCCAGGAGCCCGGCGGGAACCCGATAACGTCGCCCGATAACGCGGCCCCGGATCCGGCCCACGGCGGGAGGCCAGTTCCGCGCGGCATCCGGGTGCGGCCTCAGGCCAGTCACGCCGCCATGGCCTGGCGGCGGACCCGCCATGCGGTCTCGGCTTGTCCCATCGGGGTGGAGGCGGGGCCGTGGGTGAAGGGCCAGATTTCCTCGGCGATGGCGCGCCAGTTGGCGGTGGCGGCCAGTTCGCCGAGGACGGCGAACAGGCCGAGGTTGATGCGCTGCAGGATCACGTAGGGTTGCGGGACGGCGATGTAGTCGGCGACCGGGCTGCGCAGGTCGAAGAAGCGGCGCACGACTGAGGAGGCGTAGTCGCTGGTGATGGTCAGCGGTCCTGGTTCGCGGATGGTATCGCTCCCAGGGTGCCGGCGACGTCTTCGGCGGTCTGCAGGGCCAGGTCCTCGCGCAGCAGCTGGCGCTGCTCGCCCGCGGCCGCGAACAGCCGCGGCGCGCTGGCCGCGTAGCGGGCCCCGCTCCGCGCGGCCAGCCGGAGCGCCGCCCGGCCGCGGTCAAGGCGCAGCCGTCCGGGCCGGCGGCCAGGCAGGACCAGCGTCAGGACCAGGGTCGCGGCGCCCGCCACCATCGCGGCCAGGAGCTTGATGAGCCTCATGCCGGCCGGGCCGCGCGCATCCGCAGGGTGATCCGCTGCCGCGCCTCGAGCACGCCGGGCTGACCGAGGAACAAGGCGTCAAGGACGCCGAGCGACTGCCGGATTTCGGTCCGGCGGCCGGGTGTCAGGGACGGCGGCGCGGCGTAACCGTACATCTGCCGCGCCCACTCCGGGAGCACGGCGGTCGCGGCGTCGCGGACGTCCTGCCAGATCTCCGCGGTGTCCTCGTCCAGGCCCGGCGGATCGAGCAGGTAGGCCATCGATTCGGCGGCGGCCGGCGTGCGGCGCAGCTCAGGCCGGACCGACGCGACGTACCGGTCGAGCTCCGCGACGCTGGCGGGGACCAGGGGCCGGGGCACGCCGGCGAGTTCGGCCGCGGCCACCATCTCCTCGACGTAGCGGTCACGGTCCGCGGCAGAGAGCGCCGTCCCGACCAGGCTTCCGGCGGCCAGGACGGAGTCGACCTGAGCCGCGTGCACCCACAGCAGCAGCGCGGGATCGCCCGCCGCGTACGGGCGGCCGGTAACCGCGTCGGTGCCGCGGACATGATCATGGATGCGCCGCACCCGGGCCGCGGCGTGCAGGGCCGCGGCCCGCTCGCCGAAGGTGACCGCGACCAGATAGGCCGTGGTGGCGGCGAGCCTGCCGACGGGATCGCGGCGCCAGCCGCTATGCTGATCGACGCCGGCCATCGCCAGCGGGTGCAGCGCCTGCATCAGCAGGGACCGCAGCCCCGCCACCGGCGAGGCCAGGTCAGCGCTCATCCGCCAGGTGACGCTGGCAGGCCTGAAAAAGCCATCATCTGCGGCCTCTTCCGGCACACCGGACACGTACGCGGCTGCTGAGCGCTCGATCAGGCCGGCCGCGGCCGCATGCAGATCCGCCGTCATCGCGGCACCCCTGTCCTGCGCCCGGTATCCCTGGACTCAGGGCACCGGCGGACGATCACAGCACTGGATGTCATGCCGGCCACGCTAACCAGCTCCTCAGGTTTCGCGGCGACTCGGTCATCGCCGCCACCGTCCGGCTGGGCATCTCCTGGCTTGCCCGGGATCCTCAGCCGGCTCATCTACTAACACGGATAGGAGGTAACGATGGTTCACCGTGGGCGGCTGGCAATCCGGCACGTGTGAAGAGGCCGCCGGGCATGCCACGGCAGTGCGACGGCTGAATGCGAACCGCTGATGGCTGTTTACTGACCTCGTGCCGGGTACCCGGCAGCCGGCGACGGTAAGCCGGCGGAGGGCGTCCCCCGCCGGTGCTCCGCCAGGATCGCCAGCCTTTGCAAGACGGCGGCCGGCGGCTCTCCCGTCGCCTCATACAGCTCGTCCAGCAGCAGCACGGAGACCACGTGCAGGCCGGCCATGAAGTCACCCAGGCCGTCCGCGTCGACCGGAGTCAGCGCGTCCGCCGCCCACGCTTCCAGCTCGGGTGAGTCCAGGCCCGCGGTGAGCACCGCGATCGCCAGCTGCATGGCGGCGGCCATGGTCTCGCCGGGCGCGGCCCGCACCTGCGCAGTCTGGTCACCGGGCCCGGTCTGGTCACCGGGCCCAGTCTGGTCACCGGGCCCAGTCTGGTCACCGGCGGTGCCTGATCCCGGTGCGCGCCGGGCGTTCCCGCGGTCCCGGCGGCGGTGCCGCCAGCGGAGCCGTCCGGCCGGGGCGTCCGTCATGTTGTCCTGCCGCCCGGCGGGCGCACCGGACGGGCCGTTCTGGCGATGGATCCTCATATCCGACAACACGAGGCAGGCCGGGAGGTTGTTCATCACCGACGGCCGACTGAGGCTAGGCGGAGGGAAGCCGTCCGGGGGCGGTGGCGAGCAACCGCGGGTCACGGGCCCGGGTCATTGGCCGGGGTTACCGCACTGTCAGCGGGGCTTTGCCGTGGCCGCGGCTATCGCGCCGGCTTGGCTGCGGTTGGTCACCTGGAGCTTTTCAAGGATGTGCGTCACGTGGACGCTCACCGTCTTCTCGGTGATGAACAGGCTCTTGGCGATCCGCCGGTTGGTGAAGCCCTCGGCCAGGAGCTCGAGTACCTGGCGTTCGCGCGCCGTGAGGCCGGCCGGTATCCCGGACGTGGCTGGCTCGCGCGCCAGGGGGTTCGTCGCTGGGCGCGGGTTCGAGATCGACCCGGGCCCGTGCACCCAGCTCACGGATCTGCTGCGTAAGGGCCTTCGCGCCGAGCGCGTCGGCCGCAGCCAGCGCCGACCTTAGCTCTTGGCTGGCTTCGGCGGACGATCCGGACCGGCTCAGCAGTGCGTGGGACAGGCGCCATCGGGCGTGTGCCGCCGGGTAGGGGAGGCACAGTGCGTCCCAGCGGCCGACGGCGTCGCGCCAGCGGGCGACCTCATCGGACTCGCCAGGCCGCAGCCAGGCCCAGTCCGCTTCGGCGGTGGCAATCTCAGCGCTCGTGACCGCCAGCTCGTCGATCCCGGCCTGGGCGGCACTGCGTGCCCGGCTACTCCAGCTCGGATGTCATCGACAGCTCGCTGTCTCGCAGCGCCCGGGCCAGGTCGGCGCGGGCCGGTGCAACCTCACCCTGCCACAGGCACAGCAGCCCAGAGGCCATCCGCGGAAAGGCAGCCGCGCCGCCGGGCGGCTCTAGGTCGAGGAGCTGGCCGATCAGCTGTTGCGCGGCTGCCCAGTCACCGAGCAGGATCATCGCCTCGATCCCGGGGGTGGCGCTGTAGGGGCCATACGCCGCCTCCGCCTCCAGCGACCGGCTGAGATCCAGGACGTCTGAGGCGGCGTCGATGGCCGCCGCCGCCCGGCCACTGGCGAGCAGCCCGGCGGCGAGCTGGCCGCGTGTCCACAGCAGGGTCGGGATGTCCTCCTCCGCCGACGGGATGTCCTCCTCCGCCGAGGCGAGGAGCTGGGCACGTTCCAGGTGAGCCAGCCCCTCCGCCACCCGTCCGAGGTTGCATAGTGACCATCCGAGCACGGTGAGCGCACGTGCCTCGGTGGCCGGGGCGCTGACCTGGACGGCGGCCCTTCTTCCCTCCTCGGCGGTCGCGATCGCGTCCTGGTAGTGTCCTTGCCCCGACTGCACAAGGCTCATCCCGGTGAGGGCTCGTGCCCGCTCCGGGCTGACCGGCTCCACGCGGGCCGCATCGACGGCCGGCATGGCGAGCTGCCCGGTCGCGCCGGGTCGGCTAGGCGGTCGGGATGCGGCCCAGTGCGAGCGCCACCAGTGCCGGGGTCAGGGCCAGCAGCACCGGGGTCAGGGCGAGCGCCGCGGCGGTGGCGCGCAGCAGCTGCCGTCGGGCGCGGCCCAGCGGCTCGGCGGGGCCCAGCAGCCGGTGTATCCGCTGCACCGAGTCGGTGGCACCCGCGGCCATGGCCGGCGCGGGACTTCCGGCCGTGGCCAGCAGGACCAGTGCGGTGGCCAGCAGCCGCGGATCATGAGCGCGGGTGGCCGCATCGTCGGCGTGCAGTTCCACCAGCCGGGCCACCTGCTGTTCGGCGTCCCGCATCAGCGGCAGGAACGGGAGCACCTGGCGGCCGATCCGCGCCACGGCCAGTAGCCGGTGGTGACGGCCGGCCAGGTGCGCCCGCTCGTGCGCCAGCACCGCATCCAGCTGGGCGGGATCCAGCGCCTGCACCGCGCCGGTGGTCAAGATCACCGTGGGCTGCCGGCCGGCGACGCAGTAGGCGGCCGGCTGAGAATGCTCCACCAGCACCGCCCCCAGGGCCGGGGCGGGACGGCCGATCAGCCGCGCGGTCTGCGCATGATGCAGGGCCTGCCGCCCGGTGACGCGGAGATACGTCGTCGCGGTGAGTGCGGTGCGGGCCACAACGGCGCCCGCCAGGGTCAGGCCCAGCCCGGCCACGGTGGCGCCGCCCGGGGTGCCGTAGGTGGCGCGGAGCCGCAGCACGCACGCCCCGACCAGGCGACTCAGCCCCCCGCCCAGGGCGGTCGCATGAACGGACAAGGTCAGGCCGGCCAGCCCGACCGCGGCGATCACCGACCATCCGGCGGCCAGGTAGACCACGATGGCCAGCAGCGGCGCCCGGGCCGTCCACCTGGCCCGACCGAGCATCCTGGACCCCGCCATGCCCAGGCAGGCCGCGTAGGCCACCAGCACCGCGGCGACCAGCACCGCGGCCACTGTCACCGGGACTCACCGGCCGCAGCCTCGCCGGACGCCTGGTCGAGCGCCTCGCGCAGCAGCGCCGCGTCGTGCGGGCTCATCTGGAGCGCGAAATGCGCCAGCGCCGTGCGGTGGTCCGCGCTGGTGGCCAGCGCGTCGCTCATCAGCCCGGCGGTGTAACCGGACCGGGAGCCGGTGGGCTCATAACGCCAGGCCCGGCCGTCCCGCTCCCGCCGCAGCCACCCCTTGCGGTGCAGGTTCTCCATCACCGTCATCACGGTGGTATAAGCCAGCCCCCGGTCATCATGCAGCGCGTCGACCACCTGGCGGACGAGCACCGGCCGGCCCCACTCCCACAGCCGGTCCATGATCACCGCTTCCAGCTCACCGAAACGTCGCATCCTCACTCCCGATCATGGCCATGCCTACGGCGTACGCCGTCACCTACTAACACGTATAGGGCAAGCCCGCGGTTCGGGCAGCGTCTCATTTTTCTTCCGGCAGCCGCCTCGACGCGGCCCGCGGGCCGGGAACTCACCGAAGGCGTCCGGGGGCCTGCCTGCTCAACGGCGGCGTCGCCGGCCCGGGAAAAGTCTCCGGGGAATGCCCGCGCGCCGCAGGCGCCTCCGCCGCAACCGCGACGGCCACGGTGAACGCAACCGTCTTACTATCCGTGTTAGTAGATATGGCTGCTATCACAGATACTCCCTCAGACGGACTGGGCGGCGACCCCGATGCCATCATCCGCCACCTGTACTCGCACTACGCCAAGGCCCTGCACGCCTACGTCGGGCAGTTCTGCCCGGACCGGGCGAGCGCGGATGACATCGTGCAGGAAACCTTCATCCGGGCCTGGCGTCACCTGCCCCAGCTCAGCGCCGATGACCGGCCGGTCCGGCCCTGGCTGTACCGGGTCGCGCGCAACCTGCTGATCGACGCGAACCGGGCCGCGCGGGCCCGCCCGGCGACGGTGCCGGGGTCGGCCGGAGAGGTCGGAACCGATGCTGGACTGGAGGAGATCCTGGACCGGCAGCTCGTTTCCGCCGCCCTGGCGCACCTGTCGCCCGCGCACCAAAGCGTGCTGGTGGAGACCTTCTACCGGGGCGGGACCATGGCCACGGTCGCCCGCGAGCTCGGCATACCGCACGGCACGGCCCGATCACGGCTGCACTACGCGCTCGATGCCATGCGCAAGCAGCTCGAAGAGCACGACGCGACCGCGGCGGCCTGATTGAACAACTGCCTGCCCTGGGATGCCACGGCCACCGACGCCGGCGGGAAGGCAGCGGCTGCCGCAAGAACCGGGGTCGTTCGGCGCCTGATCGTGGTGATGCTGCTCACCGCGGCCGCCCTGGACCTGATCCGGTGCGGCCTCGTCATGGCGGCCGCCCGGCACCTGGCACCGACCGCCGGGCTGGTCACCGCCGGGCTGGCCGCGGCCGCACTGACCGCGCGGACCGCCCGCGGATGCCAGGCCGGCCAGCGCTGGGCAGGCTGGGCCGCCTTGCTCATCAGCGCCGCGTCGGCCCCGCAAGCGGCCGCGTCCGGCTTCCGCAACCCCTACATGATCCCCGACTCGGCCACCGCCGCCCTGGCAATACTGCTGGCCATCACCATCCTGGCCACCGCCGGCGCGGCCGGGCGGCCGGGCGGCCGGCAATAACCTCAACCTGAACGGCGGGCTGTGGCACGAGGTAACCGTCTCCGGCTGAACTCCCCAGCCGGCGGATACCCGGCCCGGGCCGGGCAGCACGATCATCAGGCTGGACCGGACCAGCATCCCGGCGGCTTTTCGGCGTGGCGATGATCTCATCGCCACGCCGAATAGGACTGCCGCCAGCGCTCCCCGGCTCGGGACGCGCCGGGGTCTGCGGTCAAGCCGCTGGACTTGTTCACTGCGGTTGAGGGAGCACGAGGCAGTCGGCACGCCAAGTTCTCCCGCCCAGCTCCCCAGCGGTGACCAGGACGCCTAGCCCTTCACGAACGCAGGCCTTCACGAACGCAGCCGGGCCGGTGGGAGTACCGGCCCGGGCCGCAGTCAGGCGGGCTCGCCCTTGAGGGTGAACGACGACAGCAGGTTCACCGCCACGGCTAGGGCGACGCCGGTGACGATGACGCCCATGATGACGGACGTCGTCACCGTCAGTCCCGCTTGCAGGGCCGAGTCGTTCGCGAACCCGTTGGCGATGCCGAGGCCGTAGTGGCTCACCGACAGCAGCTTGACCCCGCTGACGAAGTTGGACAGCAGCGTCTCCCAGACCAGCACGTACAGCAGGCCGACGGCGATGGCCCGGGTGGTCGCCACAGAGACCATGACGAAGACCGCATTGTAGATCACCGAACAGGCCAGCGCCCCGACGAACAGGCCGAGGGCCAGCTGGCCCGAGCTGACGCTGACCAGGCCGACGAAGCCCGGGCCGGCCGGGGCGGTGCCGGCCGGGGCTGGGGCGCTGCCCCCGCCCGCGATCAGGGCGGCGATGAGCTCGGGGATGGCGGCGAAGATCATGGTCAGCCCGGTCGCGATGACGAATTTGGTCATCACCACCGAGGACCGTCGCACCGGCGTGGCCAGCAGGTGGACGATGCTGCCGTCATCGATCTCGGCGCCGAGCACGCTGGTGCCGATGATCAGCGCGGTGAGCGGAATGAGCACCGAGAACCCGAACGTGCCCAGGACGTGCGATGGCCAGGGCCGCATCGGCGCCCGCGAGGCCCTCAGGGCGATCGTGAACAAGATCAGGATCACCGCGGGGATCGCAAACAGCAGCGCCCGCTTGCGGCTCAGGGTCGCGCGCAAGGTGATCGACGCGACCGTAGGGTTGAAGAGGCCAGACATGTGATTCGCTGCTCCAGTCGTAGCGGTTGAGCTCAGTTGGCGACCAGGTAGGCGAAGACGCTTTCCAGGGACTCGTCCGTGGGCAGCACCTCGCGCAGCCGTATGTCGTGGTCACGGGCCAGCACCGCGATGTCACGGCAGAACGCGCCGTAGTCCGAGGTCCGCACCTGCAGCCCGTTTCTGGTCAGTTCCACGGCCGTCACGGCGGGCCGGCCGATCAGAGTGCCGCCGAGCAGGCGGTCGTCAGAGGAGCGCACCGTGAATACATGCGGCCGGCTCGTCATCAGCCGCCGGATCGCCCGGAAGTCGCCAGAGGCGGCCAGGCGGCCGGCCACCACCACCTGGATGGTGCCGGACAGCCGCTCGACCTCTTCCAGGATGTGCGAGCTGAACAGGATCGTCCGGCCCTCGCTGCCGAGCTTGTCGAGCAGGTCCATCATGTGCAGCCGCTGGCGCGGGTCCATCCCGTTGAACGGCTCGTCGAGCAGCAGGATCTCCGGGTCGTGCACGAGGGCCGCGGCCACCTTGATCCGCTGGCGCATGCCCTTGGAATAGGTGGCGATCTTGCGGTCCGCCGCCTCCGCCATGTCCAGCATGGCGATCGCGCGGGCCGCCGCCGCGCCGGGATCCGGGAGCTCGTGCAGCTTCGCGGTCGAGGTGACGAACTGAGTCCCGGTCAGGAAGGCATATACCGAGTCCCGTTCGGGCACGAGGCCGACCTGGCGGTATATGGCCGGGTGGCGCCAGGCCGAGGTGCTGCTTCCTGACCCGCTGTCGATGGCGAGTTCACCGCGGGACGGCGGCAGGAAGCCGGCGATCATGTGCATGATCGTCGACTTGCCCGCGCCGTTCGGCCCGAGCAGGCCAGTCACCCCGGGGCCGATGGACATGGTGATGTCGTTGACCGCCACCACGTTGCCGTACCAGCGCGATACGTTGCGCAGTTCGATGGTCATGACTGGCTCACCCTGCGGTATCTCGCGGCCAGGCCCCCGAGGCAGGCCGCGAGCAAGACCACCGCCAGGACCCCGTAGAGCGGCCCGTAGCGGCCTGGATTGGCCACCAGCCCCGTTTGTGCGTTGCCGCCCAGCCAGACGCGTACGCCGTCGAGGATGGTGAACGGGCTGAAGAGCCCGGCGACCCGCGCCCCTGTGGACGTGGCCGTCTGCCCTCCTTCGGCCTGGATCAGCAGCAGGGACAGGGAGAACGTGAGGACACAGGCGATCGCGACGATCCCGGTCGAGTACGCGCGCCGGCCGGTGAAGGACGCCAGGACCAGGCCGATCGCGGCGAACAGCACGGCCCACATCAGGCCGACGCCGAGTCCTGGGATCAGCGCCCTGGTCTGCGCCCAGATGGCCGCGCCGCCATTGGCCGACGCGATCGTGCCGACGTAGAGGATGAGCAGCGGTATCTCGATCAGGATCAGCAGGGCCGCGGTCAGGGCCAGGAATTTGGCCAGGGGATAGTCGCTGCGCCGCAGCGGCCGGCAGAAATACAGCGGCAGGATGCGGCTGCGCAGGTCCCGCGAGACGAGTTCGGGCGCCTGCGCGGCGATGAAGATCGTGACCACGGCGACCCGCAGCGCCGGCACGTACACGTCGTAGCCGAACAGCCGCTGGTTCCCGCGCGCCACCGCGAACGCGTTCACCAGCGCGGGCAGGCACATCGCGATGAACGCCAGCACCGGGACGATCTTGCCTTTCACGCCCCGACCGATGCCCCAGGCGGAGCGGAAGCTGTGCCAGGTCAGCGCCCTGACGATCTGCGCCCGGCCCAGCCTGGGGCCGTCGTAGCCGCGATAGCCGAGGTCATGGATGACCCCGGCAGCTTGGCTTGGGGCTCGGCTAGCCGCTTGGTTAGCCATTTCTGACCTCCTCGTCGCGGAACAGCTCTTCGACCTGGTGCCGCCGTTGCTCTAGGCGGCACAGCGGCAGGGCGAGAGCCGCCACGCAGTCGCGCACGACGTCGTAGGTGTCGTCCCCGCCGAGCGGCACAAGCAGGGTCCTGCCCTGGCCGATACCGCCGATGGCGTTGCTGCCCTGCAGGGTGGCGGCCAGGCCGTGGGCGGCCAGTTCGGCCTGCAGCTGGGCGAGTCCTTCCTCGACCTCCACCGCGAGGACCTGGCTCGCCTGGGTGAAGCTGGTCATCGAATCGGCGCGCAGCAGCCGGCCGCTGTCGATCGCGACCAAGTGGTCACAGATCCGCTCGATCTCGCCGAGCAGGTGCGAGGCGACGACGATCGAGATGCCGAACTCCGTCCCGATCCTGCCGATCAGCTCGAGCATGGCGGTGCGCCCGGCCGGGTCGAGCCCGTTGGTCGGCTCGTCGAGCAGCAGCAGCTGGGGCGCGCCGACCAGGGCCTGGGCCAGCTTCACCCGCTGCTTCATGCCGGTGGAGTACGTGCCGATCAGCCGGTACCGCTCCTCGTGCAGGCCGACGTGCCGTAGCGACTCCGCGGCGCGTTCCTTGGCCACCGTGGGCGGCAGGCCGGAGATCCGGCCCAGGTGAGTGACGAACTCGGTCGCGGTCACGTCGGGCGGAAGGCAGTCGTGCTCCGGCATGTAGCCGAGCAGGGTCCTGATCGTCTCGCCGCTGGTTTCGCAGTCACGGCCGAGCACCTTGGCCTGGCCCTTGGTCGGCGCGATGAGGCCGAGCAGGATCTTTATCAGCGTGGACTTGCCCGCGCCGTTGGCGCCCACCAGCCCGGTGACGCCGGGCCCGACCGAGACCGTGAGACCGTCAAGCGCGGTCACGTCACCCGGGTACACCTTGGTCAGCATCGTAGTCTCGATGACGGCGTGGGTCTGGAGCGGGCCCGTCTGGGTAGGCGGAGCCTGGATGGATGGCATGTGTGTTACCGTGCCAGCACGGGTATGGTCGCGTCATCGCCCGAAAGAGTGAGACTTGCCCGGTCCTTAGGCCAGGCCCGGGTCGCGGTTTACCGTGCGGCGTACGCCTGCAGGATGACGCCCCGGCCGGCGAAGGCGGTTACGGTAGTTTTGTGCGCACCCTCTCGGAGGTTCCGGCCGCGCATCAGCGGCCACCGCTGACCAAGCGGCTCAGTCCCCGGCACTGGGCCGCGCTCGACTACGTAGTCGGCGCCGTCTTTGGCCTGATCCTCTTCGCGACCTTCAGGCACGGCGTCGTCCAGCCCATCGAAAGCCCGCACGGCTTCGTGCCCTACCGCCCGCTCCCGCTCGCCTGGCCGCTGGCCATGTTCCTGGTCGTGGTGGCGGTCGTGGCAGTGGGTATGCGGCGCCGCCGTCCGGCGTTCATGCTCGGCGTGCTGCTGGCCGGCTCGGTCGTCGTGACCACGCTGATCGGCCCGGAGAGCGGCGCGCTAGCCTACTTCCTGCCCGTCGCCTACGTGCTCTACCTGGTCGCGGCGACCTACGAGCACCGGCAGGCCGCGGTGCGCGTGCCCATCGCCGTATTCGCGGCCCTGCTGGTCAACGCGGTCCTCCTCCATGTGACCGGGGGCGGATTCATCCCGAGCGGCGCCCTGGTTTCCGCCGCGCTGTGCGTGATCATCGCCTGGTTCACCGGTTACATCGTGCGTCAGCGGCGCCGGTACGCGGTCAGGCTGCAAGACGAGGCGGCCAGTAAGGCGGTCGCCGAGGAGCGCCTGCGCATCGCCAGGGAACTGCACGATGTGGTCGCGCACAGCATGAGCGTCATCGCGGTCCAGGCGGGCTACGGCCAGTACGTCATCGACGCCCAGCCCGCCGACGCGCGCAACGCCCTCGGCGCCATCCAGGCCACCAGCCGGGAGGCTCTGGACGAGATGCGCCGGATGCTCGGCGCCCTCCGCCAGGCGGATGAGACCGACCAGCACAACCTGGCCGCGCGGGGCGCCGGAGACGGATGGCCGGCCGCGGGCCGGCCATCGACGACGGCGGGCAAGATCCCGGGCGCTGCGGACGCCGAGGTCGGCGGGTCCGTCGGGGTTGGCGGGTCCGTCGGGGTCGGCGGGTCCGTCGGGGTCGGCGGGTCCGTCAGGGTCGGCGGGTCCGTCGGGGTCGGCGGGTCCGCGCCCTTGTTCCCCGCGCCCGGGCTGGCCGACCTGGACCGGCTGCTCTCGCGCACCGCGAGCGCGGGCGTCCGGGTGGACGTGACGCGCTGCGGGCAGCCCAGGGAACTGCCCGCCAGCATCGACTTGTCGGCCTACCGGATCGTGCAAGAGGCGCTGACCAACGTGGTCAAACACGCCCGCACGAGCTCGTGCCGCGTGCTGATCGGCTACGGCCACGACGAACTGGTCCTCGAGGTGACGGACAACGGCGCGGGCCTGCCCGAGATGGCCAGTGCCGGGATATCGCACCAGGGGAGCACCCTGGCCCTGGCCGGAGACTTCGCGGGCGACGCAGGCCTCGAGGCCGGACCGACGCTGCTCGCCACGAGCGGCATGCCCCGCTGGCACCCGCCAGGCGACCTCCCCGGCGGGCACGGCGTCATCGGGATGCGCGAGCGGGTGACCCTGCTCGGCGGCGAGTTCAGCGCCGGGCCGCTGCCCGGCTACGGCTTCCAGGTCAGCGCGCACATCCCGCTGCCCCCTCCAAGCCCTCAGGGATGACCCTGCGAGTGGTCGTCGCCGACGACCAGGCCCTGGTCCGGGTGGGTTTCTGCGGGATCATCGCGGCCACGCCCGGATTCACGGTGGTCGGCGAGGCGGGCAACGGCGCGGAGGCGGTCGAAGCCGCGCGACGCACTAAACCCGACGTCATCCTGATGGACGTGCGGATGCCGGTCATGGACGGCATCGAGGCCACCCGGCGGATCACCGAGAGCACCGACGTCCGGGCCCTGATCCTGACCACCTTCGACCTGGACGAGTACGTCTTCGCGGCGCTGCGGGCCGGGGCCAGCGGCTTCCTGCTCAAGGACACGCTGCCGGCCGACCTGCTCACCGCTATCCGGGTGGTGGCCGCCGGCGACGCGCTGCTCGCGCCGAGCGTCGCCCGGCGCCTGATCGGCGAGTTCGCCCGCACTACCCACATCGCTGGGACCACGCAGGCCGCGGCCCAGGCCAGAAACGACAGCCAGCCCAGCCCGACCTTGGGCAAGCTTCAGCGGGTGCTCACCGACCGCGAACTCGAGGTGCTCAAGATGGTCGCCCGCGGCATGTCCAACGCGGAGATCGCCGAGGAGCTGACCATCAGCCCAGCGACGGCCAAGACCCACGTGGCCCACCTGCTGACCAAACTCGACGCCAGGGACCGCATCCAGCTGGTCATCATCGCCTACCAGTCCGGCCTGGTGCGGTGCTAGCCCGGGGGGACGACCCCCCCAGACCCCCCCGCGAGGGCATAGCCCGGGGGGACGACCCCCCCAGACCCCCCCGCGAGGGCATAGCCCGGGCCTAGTGGGAGAAGTTGCCGCGGTAGTACTCGAATACGAAGCCGATCGAGGCGAACACGGTGAACAGCATCCCGATCAGGAAGAGCCACCAGCCGATCGCGAAGCCAAGGCCGGTCGTGGCCGCGGCGAACCCGAGGAACAGCGGCCACCAGCTGTGCGGGCTGAAGAACCCCTGCTCGCCGGTGCCCTGCTCGATCTCGCCCTCGGGGTCGTCTTCCGGCCGCATGGGTAGGCGGCGGCCGGTGAAAAGAACGTAGAAGCCGACGAGCACGGCGAAGAAGACAGCAAACGCGAGCGCGACGGTCCCGGTCGGCTCCTTCGACAGGTACCAGTAGACGACGTCCGTGCCGCCGAAAAAGACCCCGCAGCCGAGGAACAGCCAGCCTTCGACCTTCATGCCAGGAACCTACTTCCGCGCGCTCTCGATAGCCGGGATCGTCTGCTCAACTCCGTGCGATTCCCGGCCCCACTTGATGTTGGGGTAGTGCGCTTCGAAGGCGGGCCGCTCGGACCTGATGCGGGGAATCCGGTAGAAATTGTGCCGCGGCGGCGGGCAGGATGTCGCCCACTCGAGGGAGCTAGCGTAACCCCACGGGTCTTCCTCGGTCACCTTTTCCCCGGACCGCCAGGTGATGTACACATTCCAGAAGAACATGAGTATGGACACGGCCAGAATCCACGACCCGACGGAGGAGATGACGTTGAGCGTGGTGACGTTCCCGGGCAGGTCAGGGTAGTTGGCGATGCGCCGCGGCATCCCCTCGACGCCCATCCAGTGCTGCACGAGGAACGTCATGTTGAACCCGATGAACATGAACCAGAACTGGACCTTGCCGATCCTGCTATTCAGCATCTTGCCGGTCATCTTCGGCCACCAGAAATAGAAGCCGGCGAACATCTCGAACAGCACCGTGCCGGCCAGCACATAGTGGAAGTGCGCGACCACGAAGTAGGAGTCGGACACGGCGAAGTCGAGCGGCGGCGAGGCCAGGATGATCCCGGTGATGCCGCCGAACAGGAACACGATCAAGAAGCCGACCGTGAACAGCATCGGCGGCTCGAAGGTGAGCTGGCCGCGCCACATGGTGCCGACCCAGTTGAAGAATTTCACGCCGGTCGGCACCGCGATCAGGAACGTCATGAACGAGAAGAATGGCAGCAGCACCGCGCCGGTGGTGAACATGTGGTGCGCCCACACGGTCATCGACAGGCCGGCGATCGAGATCGTCGCCGCGATCAGCGTCTTGTAACCGAACAGCGGCTTGCGGCTGAACACCGGGATGATCTCGGTCGCGATGCCGAAGAAGGGCAGCGCGAGGATGTAGACCTCGGGGTGGCCGAAGAACCAGAACAGGTTTTGCCACAAGATCGCGCCACCGCTCGCGGCGTCGAAGACGTGCGCGCCGAGCCGACGGTCGATCTCGAGCACCAGCAGCGCGGCGGCGAGCACCGGGAACGCCATCAGCACCAGCATCGAGGTGAGCAGGGCGTTCCAGGTGAACATCGGCATCCGGAACATGGTCATGCCGGGCGCGCGCATGCAGAAGATCGTGGTGATGAAGTTGACCCCGCCGAGGATGGTGCCGAACCCGGACAGCACCAGGCCCATGATCCACATGTCGGCGCCGATGCCGGGTGAGTAGATCGCGCTGGTCAGCGGGGAGTAGGCGTACCAGCCGAACGCCGCGGAGCCGCCCGGGGTGAGGAAGCTGGCCAGCAGGATCAGGCCGCCGAACGTGAACAGGTAGTAGCTCAGCAGGTTGAGCCGGGGGAACGCCACGTCGGGCGCGCCGATCTGCAGCGGAATGAGCTCGTTCGCGAACCCGACGAACAGCGGGGTGGCGAAGAGCAGCAGCATGAGCGTGCCGTGCATGGTGAACAGCTCGTTGTACTGCTGGTCGGACACGACGTGGTTATCCGGGCCGAGCAGCTGGATCCGCATGATGAGCGCCATGACGCCGGCGATCAGGAAGAAGATGAACGAGGTAATCAGGTACAAGTGCCCGATGATCTTGTGATCCGTCGAGGACAGCCAGTACGCCAGGATGTTTCCCTTGCGCAAAGTCTTGGGCGTGGTGTGGACGGCGGGCGACTGCTCGATCGTGCTCACTGCGTGCTCCCGGATGAACTCTGCGCCGCCTGTTGCGCGGCCATGTACGCCTGGAATTGCTGCGGTGTCACGACCTTCAGCGTAAACAGCATCCGGCTGTGGTAAAGGCCGCACAGTTCGCTGCAGTGCCCAGTGAAGGTGCCCGTCTGCGTCGCGGTGATCGTGAAGTGGTTCGGGTGGCCGGGGATGACGTCGCGCTTGAACAGGAACTCGGGCACCCAGAACGCGTGGATGACGTCATCAGAGGTCAGGTTGAACTGGACCGTCTCCCCGGTCGGGATCTCGAGCACCGGCAGCGGCCCCTCGCCCCACATGTTGCCGATGTCCGTCACGTGGTACTGCGGGTAGTTGAACTGCCAACTCCACTGGAACCCGAGCACGTTCACGACCACGGCGGGCTTGGCCGGCAACTTGTCGATGTAGTTCTCGTCCTTCGCGGTGAAGTAGAAGAACACCGCGATCAGCACGAACGGCACCGCCGTGTACATGATCTCGATCGGCATGTTGTAGCGCACCTGCGGCGGCAGCCGGTTGCCGCGCTTGCGGTGGAAGATCACCGCCCACAGGATCAGGCCCCAGACCAGCGCGCCGACGGCCAGGCCCGCGATCCAGGAACCCTGCCAGAGCGTCAGCACCGTCTTGCCCTGCTCGGTGATCGGGTTGGGGAATCCCAGCCGGGTGAACGTATCGTTCGTGCACCCGGTGAGGCCGAGGACCAAGAAGGTAAGCGCGACCGTTATGCCCGTCGCGCGCGAAACGCGTGCCCGGCCCGGACGAGGCTTTACGGAGCCCTGTTCGGCGTTATCGGTAGTCAAGGCGAGGGGCCTTCCTCGGTTCTGCTACAACGTGTCGTGCAAACAGTATCGCGGACCGTCCGCGACCCTTCTAGGACCCCACATGTTTGCGCCATCTTTGCGCGGAGGCACGCGTACCGGGACCGGAGGCGGGCATGATGGAGAACGTGAGGCAGTGCTGGCCCGGGGGGACGACCCCCCCAGACCCCCCCGCGGGCGCATGACCGGGCGTCGGGCTCGCTTGTTCGGCCGCGGCCCGGCGGCCGACCAGACGGACCGGCAGGCCGCCGACGCCAGTTCCGTCCCTTTTCTTGAGGCCGAACGGGCCGTGGTTCCTGCGGCCGCTCCAGTGACGGCCCTGACCATCGACGCCTTGGGCCGGAAGTGCCCGATTCCCATCATCATGCTCGCGGCGCAGATCAGGGACATCCCGCTGGGTGCGGTGGTAGCCGTACTCGCGGACGACCCGGCGGCCTACACCGACATACCGTCCTGGTGCACGATGAAAGCGCACGAGTTCGCCGGGTACCAAGAGCTGCCACGCGGCGGCTGGGCGCTTTACATCCGCCGCCGGCTGTGACGCTCAGCTCGGCTTGAAGCGGCTGGTGAAGCGCGGGTCGTCTTCCCACCAGGGCTTGGACCCTGCCGCCTCTTCCCCGCCCGGCTCCCCTTCGCGCGCCGCCGCGGCCGCCTGGCGCTCGGCGTCCCTGGCGTCGAGATCAGCGTCGATCGCCATCGCGTCGGACTCATCCTCGCGCATCAGCTGGATCAGCTGCGCGGCCAGGAACGGCAATCCGACGAGGTCGCCGAGGATCCAGAGCACTCCTCCGCCGATGACCTGATCGACCCGCAGGGTGGGTCCCCAGGGCCGGGCCAGCGCCTGGTAGTAGGCCGCGCCGATGAGGTTCTGGTCGGCGATGACGGCAATGCCCAGGAACGCGTCGCCGATCACCAACGCGCTGGTGATCCACATCGAGACCGCGTAGGAGTACTCCTTCGGCACCGGGTCGACCCGGAGCAGGGTCCAGAAGAACGCGAAGCCCGCCGCCATCAGCGCCAGATACGTAAGCTCCCGCACGGTGGCGCTGTGGAACACCGCCGTGTACCAAGGCGTGAAGTACATCACGAAGGGCACGCCCACCAGCGCGAACGCGGTGATCGCGGGGAACGTGAGGATCCGGGCCGGGCGCGAGCGGATGAACGTGTCGATACCCGCCCCTGCCCGCGGAAGCACCGCGATGGCGAGCGAGATCGGCCGTCCGAGCGTCAGGAACAGCGGCACCACCAGAACGAGCAGCACCGTCTGCACTGCCCGGGCGTAAAAAAGCACCGGCTGGTAGACGCCCACCCAGGACATCGTCGCGATAACCAGGAAACCCAGGCCGAGGCCGAGGAACCAGATCCGCCGAGCCACCGGCCAGCCCCGCTGCCTGCGCGCCCCGGCGACGTAGCCGCCGCCGAGGATGAGTACAAGCGCGAGCATCCATGGGTCAAGCGTCCACTGCGTGAACGCTCTGGCCACCGTGAGCGCGGGCGGCCCCTGGTACCCGGACCCGAGCGTCCGGGTCAGTCCGGCCAGACCGCCAGACGCGAGCACGGTTCCCATGCCAGCCACGCTACCGCTGGTTAGGACGAGCTGCCTGAGCCGGCCTGGACGGGGCCGATGTACATGATCTGGACGGACTTGCTGCAGCCAGTCGAGGTGCTGGTCAGGTAGACAGGGACGGTTTGGTTGGGCGGATAGATCTTCAGGGCGGTCGCCTTGGTCGGTCCGCAGCTGGCGCTCGGGTAGTTCAGCGCGTCCACGATCTGCAGCAGGGCGTTGGCGGTCGCGCCGTGGGCCAGTGTGATCAACTTGACCGGCGCTGACGCGGCGGTCCGTTTGGCGGCCAGGCCGATCTGGGTGTACGGCGGGCCGGAGACCAGGGAGACGCCGGGATAGCCGTACAGCGTGCACGTGCTGGCGGAGGTGTTGGTGAAGTCGATGACCTGGTAGACGCCGCCGGCGTACCCCTGGCCGATTCCCAGCTTCACCTGCAACGAGCTGGTCGGGCAGGCGGGCGCGCCAGTCGCCGCCGGGGATCGTGAGGTCGTCGGCGTGGAACTCGATGTGCCGCCGGAGGCGGCTGGGGCGGTGGTGGTGACCGTGATGGTGGGCGCGGCCGACTGACTGCCTGAAGACGAGCAGCCGGCCGCGGTCGCGACGCAGGCGAAGGCCGCAGCCGCGACCGCAAGCCGACCGGTCCTGGAAAACGGTGCACCTGGAAACACTGGCGTGCCCTTCATGTGGGCGGCACCTCATGCGCCTCAGGCGGGCAGGTAAGCCGCGACATCAGCCGCTGCGGCGTCGCCGTAGGCCGCGGCGAAGCGGTCGGCCAGCAGGCCCGGCTTCAGGTTGTACTCCTGTGGGCCGGTGGCCTCTAGGGCGTGCACGGCCAGCAGGTTGCCGAGCTGGGCGGCGCGCTCGAGGGACAGGCCCCAGGCGACGGCGGCCAGGAAGCCGGAACGGAACGCGTCGCCCGAGCCGGTCGGATCCACCGGCTTGGCGTCGGGCACCGGGGGCACCGCGATCAGCGGCTCCCCCTGCTGCTCGATCCGGGCGCCCGCCGACCCGAGGGTAGTGATCCGGACCCCCACCCGGGCCAGCATCTCCGCGCCACCCCAGCCGGACTTGCGCTCGATCAGGGCTTCCTCGTACTCGTTGCCGAACAGGTAGTCCGCGCCGTCGACCAGCGAGCGCACCTGCTCGTCGTCGAGGATCCTGGCCAGCTGCTGTGACGGGTCGGCGGCGAACTTCAGGCCGGCGTCGCGGCACTCAGCGGTGTGCGCCACCATGCCCCCGGGGTCGCCCGCCCCGATCAGCACCAGGTCGATGCCGCCGTGCTCCTCGGCCAGCGGCACGATCTTGATGTCCGCGTCCTCGCTCATCGCGCCCGCGTAGAACGAGCCGATCTGGTTGCCGTCCATGTCGGTGGTGCAGACGAAGCGCGCGGTGTGCTTGAGCAGTGATTCCCGCACGCCCGCGGTGCTCACCCCGTGGTCCTCCAGCCAGTGCCGGTAGTCCTCGAAGTCAGTCCCGACTGCGCCGACGAGCAGCGGCCGCAAGCCGAGCACGCCGAGACCGAAGGCGATGTTGGCCGCGACCCCGCCGCGGCGGATGGCCAGGTCGTCGACCAGGAACGACAGCGAGACCTTGTCGAGCTTGTCCGCGATCAGCTGGTCGGTGAACTTGCCGGGAAACGTCATCAAGTGGTCGGTCGCGATTGACCCCGTGACCGCTATGCGCACGGTGGCTACCCCCCGGCCGACGTCAGTGGAACGAATCGCCGCAGGCGCAAGAACCCGTCGCGTTCGGGTTGTCAATCGTGAAGCCCTGCTTCTCGATCGTGTCCACGAAGTCGATGGTCGCGCCCATCAGGTACGGGGCGCTCATCTTGTCGGTCACGACGTGGACGCTGCCGAATTCGCTGACGATGTCGCCGTCGATCTCGCGCTCGTCGAAGTAGAGCTGGTACTTAAGCCCGGAGCAGCCACCCGGCTGCACCGCGATGCGCAGCTTGAGATCGTCCCGGCCCTCCTGGGCGAGCAGTGAGCTCACCTTGGCCGCCGCCACGTCGGTCAGGAGGATCCCCTGCATGGCCTCTTGCTGAACAGTCACCTTAGCTCCCGCCTGGTCCGTGTGTCGCGTGCGTGCGACGTTTGGCGTTGCTCCAACGTGCAATGCCAACGATATGCGGTCCGCCCGCATTCCAGCCACCCCTGAGGCGTGGCTCACAACCCTTTACAAACCGGGGGCGCCCCAGACAGGAAACCAGCGGGACAAATCCGGCTCGAACTTCAGGTCGCTGCCGATCACGCCCTTGACCTGAAGCTCGAGCGCGTTGTCCCGGCGCTCGCCGGAGAGCGGGGCGAACGGGTAGAACGTGCCCCGCTTGTACAGGTAGATGAGGCCGAGCCGGCGCTCCTGGTCATCGCGGAACGCGACCAGGGTGCAAAGCAGCTGCGGGCCGAAGCCGTTGTCCACCAGCGAGGAGTTCACCGCGTGCAGGTCGGTGACCAGCGCGTCGAGCTCGTCGGACATGTGCGAGCTGACCAGCCAGTTGAAGCCGTAGGAGTCCGTGGTCACCTCGACCGGCAGGCCGCCCTCCTTGCCCGAGCTCACATCGAGCAGCTCCTGGACGTCCTTCTGCACGTCGGAAAAGGACCGGCCTTCGACGGGGCGGAAGCAGACGGAGCCGGATCCAGTGGGCTTGAATCCGGCTCCCGCGTCCAACGTGACCGCCGCCGACGGCAGCGCGAACAGGTCGTCCAGCTTCGGCTGGACCGGCTTGGTCCGGCCGAGCAGCGTGTCGAAAAAACCCACGAGCGCTACCCGGCGGTCCGGCCGAGCTGCTGCTGCACCTTATCCAGCTCAGCCAGCCTGCGCTCGAGGCTCGGGTGGGTGGAGAACACCGTGGACAGGCTCGCCTTGGCGTTCAGCTTCATCGCCGGCGCGAAGAAGAACGCGTTCAGCGGCTCGGCCGCGCGCAGGTCCTGGGTCGGGATCCTGGACATGTCCGTGCTGACCTTGATCAGCGCGCTCTTCAGCGCGCTCGGCTGGCCGGTGAGCAGCGCGCCGCTGCGGTCCGCGGCGAGCTCGCGGTACCTGGACAGCATCCGGATCAGCAGGAAGCTGACCGCGTAGACGACGATGCTCACCGCCATGAGGATGAGCATGATGACCCCGGCGTTCTGGTTATTGCCACCGCGGCCGCGGCCGCCGCCGAACAGCTCTCCGTAGAAGGCGATCCTGATCAGCAGCGCGGCGATGATAGCCAGGAACGAGGCGGCGGTCATCACCTGGACGTCCTTGTGCGCCACGTGCGACATCTCGTGCGCGATAACGCCCTCGAGCTCCTCCGGGGTCAGCATATCTATCAGGCCAGTGGTCACGCAGAGCACCGCATGGTCGGCGTTGCGCCCGGTCGCGAAGGCGTTCGGCAGGCGGGTGTTGGCGATGGCGATCCGTGGCTTCTTCATGTCGGCCAGCGCGCACAGCCGGTCCACCGTGCCGTGCAGGAGACGGGCGCGCTCCCCGTCGTTCGGGCCGACCTCGATTCCCCCGGCCGTCTTCAGTGCGATCTTGTCCGAGTAGAACAGCGACCCGATGGCGAAACCGCCGCCCAGGACCACCGCGAACAGCACGATCGCGGCACTGGACGCGTGATACGCCGCCCCGATGCCGATGATCGCGGCGACGAACGCTACGAACACCAGCCCGAGCAGGAACATGGTCGCGGTCATCCGCAACGTCAGGCCCCGGTCGGGCGCATACCTGGTACGCGCCGCCATGGCGCCACCTCCGTTCGGCCCCGGGCTGGTTGCGCCCGCCCGAAGCCAGCTGCTATCCAATAGCTCAAATCTACCCGTACAACGCTGAACGCCCGCCGAACGTTACCCGCGAGTATGCTCTGGCCTTCAGCCGGACTTGTTCCCGTCCCCGTCAGCCCGGAATGAGGCCTTCTTCCGTGAGCAGCTTGCGTACCTCGTCCATGCTCGAGTCCTCGTGAGGAAGGATCAGGTCCGACGGTTCCAGAGTATCCGGGGACAGGGGTGAACCTTGCGCGCGGACCTGGGCCAGCAGGCCGTCGAGCGCGGCCGCGAAGGCGGCCTCGTCGTTGTGGTTGACGGCCGCCTCGAGCTCGGTGTCCAGCCGGTTCAGCTCGGCGGTGGCCGCGTCGTCGACCCTGAACTGGCCCTCGCCCAGGATCCTGACGATCACGACCCCTCACCGTCCTGCGGCTCGGCGGCGGGCAGGTCGGACACCGGGATGCCGGCCGGCTGGGCCTGGGCCGACGGCGGCGGCGGCGCGTACGGGCCGCTCTGGTCCTGGGCACTTTGGGGATTTTGGGACTGGCTCTGGGTGGCCTGGCTGGTGCCGTTGGCCCCGCCTTCGAGCTGCTTGGGCGCGTTGGCGGTGATCTCTCCCTTGAGCCTGCTCAGCTCGCGCTCGACGTCACTGCTCGCGGCCATCATGTCGAGCTCGGACTGGATGTCGTCGCGGCGGCCGCCGATAGCGTCGTCCAGCGCGCCCGAGGCCATCAGCTCGTCGATCGCGCCCGCGCGCGCCTGCATCTGGGCGGTCTTGTCCTCGGCCCGCTGGATCGCCATGCCGACGTCGCCCATCTCTTCCGAGATGCCGGAGAACGCCTCGTTGATCCTGGTCTGCGCTTCGGCCGCGGTGTAGGTGGCCTTGATGGTCTCCTTCCTGGTGCGGAAGGCGTCCACCTTGGACTGCAGCCGCTGGGAGGCGACCGTCAGCTTCTCCTCTTCGGCCTGCAGCTGGGCGTACTGCACCTGCAGATCGTTCAGTTGCGTCTGCGCCGACGCCTTGCGCTCGAGTGCGGCCCGGGCGAGGTCCTCACGGCCCATCCCGAGCGCCTTGCGCGCCTGGTCCTCGAGCTTGTTCGAGGACTGCTGGAGCTGGTTCATCTGCAGCTCGACGCGCTTGCGCGACGTGGCGACATCCGCGACCCCACGGCGGACCTTCGTCAGCAACTCGAGCTGCCGCTGGTAGGAGTAGTCCAGGGTCTCACGAGGGTCTTCCATCTTGTCCAGGGCCTTGTTGGCCTTGGCCTTGAAGACAAGTGAGACTCGCTTCATCACGCCCATACGCGCGGCCGTCCCCTTCAGTTAACTTCTACGCCGCCACCAGACCGCGCGGCCGGGCCGAAATTAGGCCGGACACCCGGCTAGACGGCGGACGAGCCCGTGCGACTAGTCGCATTCCACCCTACGCGGTCACCCGCATTGCGAGCTACCACGCCCGCACCCCAGCGCGGGTGGTGCTAGCCCCCCGAAAAGACTGTGCTGCCCCGACCCCCCGAAAAGACTGTGCTGCCCGGGGGGGCGACCCCCAGACCCCCCGAAAAGACTGTGCTGCCCCCGGGGGGCCGACCCCCCGACCCCCCGAAAAGACTAAGCTGGGCGCGTGTTCCGACGCCGTAGCGCCGGGGCGACGGACAACACGGCCCAGGATTCCCCGGGCGCGCAGAGCCCGGACGGCCCGGCCGACAGTAAGCCCCGCTCCCCCGCCGAGGCGGCCAAGGGACGGCCCACGCCCAAGCGCAGCGAAGCCGAGGCCAGGCGGCGCCAGCCGATCACCGGGTCGCGGGCTCCGACCGCGCCGCGTACGCCCGAGGATAAGGCAAAGGCCAAGACGGCCCGGGCCACTAAGTACGAGGCGATGAAGCGGGGCGAGGCGTGGGCACTCAACCCGCGCGACCGCGGCCCGGCGCGCGCCCTGGCCCGTGACTTCGTGGACTCCAAGCGCCGGGCCAGCGAGTACTACATGTACATCCTCGTGCTCCTGCTCGTCGCCGTGTTCCTGAGGAGCAAGGCGTTGCAGGAGTTCATCTCCCCGCTGGTCCTGGTGCTGATCGCGGTCATCGCGCTGGACGCTCTGCTGATCCGGCGCAGCCTGCGGAGGCTGGTCGCCGAGCGGCTACCCGGCGAGTCCACCCGGGGCCTGACCACGTACTCGGTGATGCGGGCACTGCAGATCCGCAGGTTCCGGATGCCGGCCCCGCGGGTCGGACCCGGCGCCAAGATCTGACCCGGCCCTAGACCTCTAGTCATCCGGGTGCAGGCTCATCGGACCATACTCGGTCCTGGCGTCGTCGAGCAGCGAGACCTGATCCACCCCGGCCGCGAGCAGCGCGCGCCAGTTCTCCCCAAGCCAGCTCTCCGCGTCGCCCTGGCTGGCGAAGATGGCCTCCTGCAGCTCATCGGTGGTGATCACGGTGCCGTCTGCCTTTTCGTAACGCCAGGTCCAGGGCATCGGTGAGTGGCCTCCCGCCGGGGTGAGACAAGCACCTGTTGAGACAAGCACCTGTTGAGACAAGCACTGTGCGTGTGCTGACTGAGGGTAGCCCAGGGGCACGGTCGGCGCGATGCCAGGGCTACTGGATCACGCCACGGCCGCGCAGCGCGTCGAGGGCGCGGACCTTAGCTGCTCCGACCGCGGGCCTTAGCTATCTAGGTGTGTCAAAGTGAGCGCTAACAGTGCAGATAACGCGCAGAACAAGATGGCCCAGACAGCCTTGCCGCGGCCGGTGACGGGGCTCCAGCCCCAGACGTCGCTTAGCGCGTCCACCATCTGCAGGCCGCGGCCTGCCTCTTCGCTGCGGTCCGGCATCCGCAGCACCGGGGCGGTGTCAGACGGGTCAAGCACGGCGCACATGACCTCGCCGGTCCGGCGCAGCAGTCGCAGGCCGAGCGACTGCCCGGACTCCGCGGACCGCGTGGTGTGCGACACGGCGTTGGCCACGAATTCGCCCACGATCGCTTCCGCGTCATCGGCGAGCGAGGCCAGGCCCCACTCCTTGAGCGTGTTCCTGGTGAATTTCCTCGCGGTCCGGCCGGACTGGGCTCCGGCGCTAAGCGCGCAGGCCGCGACCGCAGGTGAATCCCACCAGTCAGAAGGCATCCGGACCACGCGCGGGCGCCCGGGTGCGCACTGCAGCCTGGTTTTCAAGTCAAGCGGGCGGCGAACGGCAGGATCGACCTTGGTTCGTGTCGGCAAACCTACTTGGCTCAAACCCATCGCGACCCCGCGAAAGCGTAGTGCGGTCAATCCCAGATGATTGGCGCAAATCACATCCTGCCCGAGATTCCGCGCATCATGCAAGACCAAATGCACGTTCATTTGTCACGTGCACTCATGCGGTCCCCGGTCACAGCGTTTAATTAACTTTTCAAGTAAAGCTCTGGAAGGCATCGCAGAACCACGGTCCTGGTGTCACCGGAGCGGGCCGAGCCGGTGGCGCAGGGGCGGTGGCTGGTGATTGGTGCGGGGACTTGCCGGGCGCCGCCCGATGCCGTCAGGAGACGCTGCGCGAGCCGCCCCGGGCTGGGCTCCGCGGCGCGGGCAGGCCACGTTATCGTGGGGCGTTACCGCACTGAGCTGGGAGCCGCAGATGCTTGTCGCTGGTGTCGATTCGTCCACTCAGTCCACGAAGGTGCTGCTCTGCCAGGCCGACGACGGCGCCATCGTCGGGCATGCCACCGCCCCGCACCCGGACGGCACCGAGTGCGACCCGGAACTGTGGTGGCGGCGCTGGCCCAGGCGGGAGAGGCTGCTCAGCCGCGCCGGCGCCATCGGGGTAGCGGCGCAGCAGCACGGCATGGTCGTCGTCGACGAGGCGGGCCAGGTGGTCAGGGGCCTTGCCCCGGAACGACGTGCGCTCGGCGCCGCAGGCAGCGGCGCTGATCGATGAGATGGGCGGCCCCGGGTACTGGGCGCGGCTGACCGGGAGCGTCCCGACGGCCTCGTTCACGGTCACCAAGCGGCGCCGGCGGCCGATCACAAACCGGAGGCCGCGGCCCGTACCGCGCACGTGATGCTGCCGCACGACTGGCTGTCCTGGCGACT
>CAWCUJ010000002.1:0-71310 GCA_963798675.1 uncultured Actinomycetes bacterium
GCTGCCACCTCGGCGGTGGCTGTCATGGCGACGTTTACGTTCAGTGCCGCGCTTCTCTGGTGGGCGACTGGCTGCTTGCGCGCTGGCAGAAGCTCGTGCACGCCGGCGTCCACAGCGAGCGCCACGCGCTGCGGGAAGGGCAGCGCAGGCCCGCCGCTGCCCTTGGCCCGGCGGGCGTCCCGGACGAACTGCTCGGCGGCCTTGACGATCGGCTCTACCTGCCGCCGCAGGGCTTCGCCACCCTTGGCCAGCTCGGCCAGCCAGTCCGGCTCCTTGTCCTCGCTCATCGTGTAGAAACCTAGCCGAACGTGTCGTTTGCCGCTGGCTGCGGGCCTCGAGCAACAGCGGAACCCCAGTGGCGTTAGCGCTGGCGCCGGGTGAATTATCGTCATTCAGCGTCCGTCGCCGGCACGCCCATGAGCCAGGCCCGTGGTGTTGGGAATCGGCCGTTTCCCCGACACGGAACGACCGGCGACCCGCGCGGCGGGACGCTGCGCGTGCTCCGGTCACAGCTGGGCCGTGCCGATCCGGCCCTGGCTGGAAGGGCCGCCGGGCTGGTCGGCGTCACGCCCGCGCAGTTCTGGGCGGGCCCAGAGTCCGCGCCCGTGCCGCCGGAGGACACCCCTCACTCCGGCGATGCCGGCCGGCGCCAGCGCGCGACCCGGGACAGCGTCATCTCCCTCGTACTGTCGGTTCACGCCGCGGCGGACCGGTCGCTCGGCTTCGACCAGGTCGTGGAGTTGTCCGGAAACCGGGTGACCCGCGCCCAGGTAAGCACGGCCAGCGCGGCGCTGTGCCGTGATGGCAGCTCGACCGGATCCCGTACTTTGTCGCGGTGGCGCCAGGAGAGAATGGCCTCGGTGAATTTGAGTTGGGGAACTTGTCCGGTCAGGAGCATGGCGGCTACCACGACGGCGCCTTGAGACGCGGACGTGAGCTTGCATTCCGTAATCGACGCCTAGTTCTAGTCGCCATCTATGGACTCATAGTAGACGGCCGCGAAGATGAGGCAATTGATAATATGGCGGCGCTTGGTGAGGAGCCTTTTGCAAGCGTGCTTAAGGCAATCTTTGATGCGGCGAAATCAGATAGAGCCGAGGATATGCTCGGCCCAGACCTTGTGGCGATCTTGGGCAATCCAGTTATGCAGCGTCTTATTCAGCTCACTTGGCCGAGCAGAATGCGTGTCGAAGAAACGATTGCCGATAGTCCTGTGCGCAGGATGTAAGAAAAGACCCATGCTCGCTGCATGCCCGAGGAATGATCCGCAGGTCAGCTAGAGTAAGGTTTGCCGGGACCAGCACCCAATGCTCGCCCCTTGGTCAACGGCGCCGTCGGCTGGTCAGTAGATGACAGTGACGTGGACCCTTTTGAGTAGTCCGGCGCCATCGCTCCAGCCTTTGACATCAGACCTAAATAGCAGGCCGTGAATTCGTTAACGAACTGAGCGCATGAAGCTGATCAAGGTAAGCCTGGGTCTCGGGTTCCTTTGGATACTGGTCGTTCAGAACCTTGGTGAGATCGCGGCTGACCATGAGCAGTGACGGTAGCGACTTGCGGGGAGCGCTGAGAGCACGCTCCCCGTGATGGATTGCCTGCTCAAGATCGCCTTGACGCGCTGCTATGACGCCCATGGTGATGCGTGCTTCGGCGAGCCGCATGGGGGCGCGCTCGGTTCCGTCGAAGTCGGTGCTGGCCTGGATGACCTCGGTGGCGAGCGCCTCGGCGAGACGATCCTCGGCGAGATGCCGGTAGCAGTCCATCGAGTAGAAGTCGAACTTGGTCGGGTCGACGACGAAATGGTGGTCGAGGTTATCGGGGTACGGCATGGCTTCGAGAAGCCTGCGTCCCTTGTCGAGCGCGACTTCTGTGTTCCTGCGGTCCCCGATGCGCGCCCATGCTTTCGCTTCTTGCGCCGAGAGCTGGATGGCCACGCTGTGATGCGGAGCGGCTTCGGTGCCCGCCCGTGCCGCGCTGACGACGCCATGGTAATTGCCGGTCGTCAAGGCCATCCACGCCCGGATCTCATGCGCCCACGCCTTGATCTCGGCATGATCTGCCTCGGTCCCGAGAGACAGCGCGGCCTGGCGGGTGGACTCGGCCGCTTGCCGGTCGCCGGAGTCATATTCGACACACGCGATCAGCAAGGTAATCCAGCCCGCAAGCGTCAGGATCTCGCGGTGCTGATTCAGCGTGAGGCGCTGGCCCTGGAAGGAGCCGACCCGGCGGAGCCACGACCTGCCCTCGACCAGGAGCTGGTCGCCCGGCATGAACGGATACTCCGAGCACAGTCGGTCTGCCATGATCCGCAGGGCGTCGATGGTGGCCTGATCCAGGTCAGACCGCTGCAGGCGGCTCACCAGCTCCAGGGTGTCCATGCCGGTGACGGCCAGGACGTCAGCGTCGGCATCCCGCTTCGGCGCCACCGGGAACATCGCGTGCGTGACCGTGCCGAACGTCGCCGCGATGATCGGCTTGTACAACTGCTCAGCCCTGCCGCGGTCCGGCTCGACCTCGCCCGCTTCCCAGCGCTTGTACTGCCGCAACAGGCTGGCACTGTCCGGCAGCTCCCTGGTGGGGTGCTCCTGCGAGTAGTGCGCGCGCATGGCCCTGACGGCATCGGCCTGGCTCCAGCCGCGTGCCTGCCGCTCGTTGTACATCCGCCTGGCCCATGCGGGCCGGTCATCGGGCATCAGGAATGCGCCCCTCCCGAAGGGTGGTCCTCTTCCTCTAAGTGTCACCCATGGACAAGGGGGTGACATGCACGGTGACACGCCCTTGTCCCCCGGTTGTCCGCCGCTGACACCAGTTATGTCACTAGTTGTACACGTATGAGCACCCCCAGACTCTACCCGTGGTCAACGGTTGGCCACGAATCGAGAGGAGAGCCTGATGAAGCTCTACGTGGACACCAACAGCAAGCAGGTGACGGTGACGAAGGACCCGACCGAGAAGCTCGAGCAGAACGGCCGTCAGAAGGTCGAGCGCGGGACGGGCCGTCCGATGTGGTCGACGCAGGTGTTCGTCCTGGACGACGACGGCGGCGAGGTCATCACCATCACTACGGCGGGCGAAAACCCGAAGGTGGGGCAGAGCGTGGCCGTGTCCAAGCTGGAGGCCCTTCCGTGGGCGACCAACGGGCGCAACGGCGTGGCGTTCCGCGCTGAGGAGATCAAGACGGCGGGTCTGGCCTCGGTCAAGACCGGCTGACCAGGGACCCGCTGTCATGGGTTTCACCTGGGGTGTCTGTTCATCACGTCTGACGCTGCTCGTCGCTGCCGGCCGCCGGGCGCTGGTCCTCGTGGCCGACAAGTCGGTCCGGGTCCCCCTTGTCTTGGGCGCCGCGTGCGTGGCGATCTATCCCCTGGCGTTCTACACGTCGATGGCGAAGGCGGGAGTGGCGGTGGGTGTCACGCTGACCATCGGTTCCTCCCCGATCGCCGCCGCGATCATCGAGCGGATCGTCGACGGCCGACGTCTGTCCGCTCAATGGGCCGCGGCAACCGCGGTGGCCGTGGTCGGCGCGGTGCTGCTCGGCTCGTCCGGCGCCCACCTGGGCCGTCCCGGACCGGCGATGATCGGTATCGCCCTCGCGCTCGCCGCAGGGTTCTGTTACGCCGGCTACTCGGTCGCCGCCGCCCGGCTTGTCAGCGCCGGGACCGAATCCCGAGCTGCCATGGGCGGCATGTTTGGCCTCGCCGCCGCCGTGCTCCTCCCCGTACTCGCTGTCACAGGCCCGGCCCTCCTGTCCACCGGTCGAGGGTTGGCGGTGACCGGCTACCTGGCCGTGGTGCCGATGGGTCTCGGCTATGTCCTGTTCGGTTGGGGGCTCCGGCATACCCCGGCCAGTACCGCCACGGCCATCAGCCTGGTCGAGCCCGTCGTCGCCGCCGTCCTCGCCTTCCTTGTCGTCAACCAGCACCTCGCCATCGCCGGCTGGGCAGGCATCGTGCTCATCGCTGCCAGCATCGCCGCTCTCTCATGACCGCCACCCATGGGCAGGTAGGCGAGATTGAGGTACTCCTTCGGGCGAATGTGCCCTCCCAACTGTTTACCGGGACTGGCGGAGCACCGCTAGCAGCGGCTCAGCCGCGGGCCGCGGACATGCCGTGGCTGACCTCGAGGACAGCGCCGCTAGTCCGGCCAGGTACATCACCGCCCGCGTGACATCTTCGGACTCGAGCCACGCTTCGCCCACGCGGGGCCTGGCTCGGGCAACCGCCACGTCGTGACCAACCAGGAGGTGCACGTCGACGGCGACGGCGCCGCCGCCCGGTCGTACTTCCAGCTCGTGTCGAGTTCGCACGGCCAGGCGAACCGCGAGTCGCTGATCTTTCGGGACCCCTCCTTCTACGAACAGCAGCACATCGACCTCGTCCTCGGCGAGGCCGTGGAGCACCTCTCGATGACCGACGCAGGGGCAGGCTTCGCCCGGACCGCCTCCGGCCACCGGTTCCCCTTCGACCGGCTCGCTCTAGCCACCGGTGCCCGACCTCGGACGCTCAGGATCCCCGGAGCCGACCTGCGCGGCGTCCTCATGCTCCGCGGGCTCGACGACGCGGAACGGCTGCGTAACCGGCTCCTGGAGCAGCCGGATGTGGTCGTGATCGGCGGAGGCTTCGTTGGGCTCGAAGTCGCCGGCACCGCGAGGAAGCTCGGGTGCAACGTCACCGTGGTGGAGGCAGGCCCGGCCCTGATGGGACGGGCCGTGAGCGCCGCGACGGCGGAGTTCGTCCGTGCCGCCCACACTGCGGCAGGGGTACGAATCGTGACCGGCGCGCTCCCCGATCGTCTCGTCGACGACGAGTGCGGCCGCGTGCGCTCGGTCCAGCTCGCCGACGGGCCCGCGCTGCCAGCCGACCTGGTCGTCGTCGGCGTCGGTGTGCAGCCCGCCGACGAACTGGCGCGTGCCGCCGGCCTGGACTGCGCCAACGGGATTCTCGTGGACGCCTTCTCGCTGGCCTCCGACGGCTGCACGCTCGCCGTCGGGGACTGCGCCAACCTGCCCGACCCGTCGCCTGTGACCGGCTCGCACCCTCGCCTGCGGCTGGAGAGCGTCGACAATGCGGTCGAGCAGGCACGGGCAGCGGCAACGACCGTACTCGGCGACCCCCGTCCGTACCGCGGGATCCCATGGTTCTGGTCGGACCAGGTGGGGGCGAAGCTGCAGATCGCGGGACTGGCTGACGCGTGCGATGCCGTCGTCGTCCGGACTAGCGACAAGCCCGGGCGGCAGACCGTCCTGCGCTTCCGCCATGAACGCCTCGTGGCTGCGGAATGCGTGAACGCCCCCGCCGACTTCCTGACCGTGCGCAAGGCCCTGGTTGCAGGCAGGGCGATCGATCGCCAGACCGTCACCCGCCCCGCCAAACTCAAGGATCTGCTCGCACAGCCGGGTGACTTACACCGGGATACGGAGCACGCAGTCACGGCGATGTCGCCGGTGCGCAGCTCTCCGGGCCAGGTAGGTGAACACGATCGCCTCGAAGTGCCGCCGGGCCACCATGTCCCGGTGGCGGCGGTGGGTGATGGCCGCCCGCCAGTCTGCCAAGCCGAACACGATACCCGGCCCGTGCTCGCCGCCTCGGCGACAGGGGACAGCGGGACGAAGTCACGGCGCTGGGCCCAGTGCTCCCCGGCCTCCTGCAGGCAAGCACCGAGCCGTTGCTAGTGGTGGCCACCAATTCTAGCCTGCCGGTCAGCTCGAACATCAGGCCGGAGGAAATGTAGAGGTAGCTGTCGGTGACAGACAGCGGCCCGTCGGCGTCCTCGGCTATGACAGCGCCGCAGCGTGCCTGGTAGCAAGTCGTTTTCGGGGCGCTCCGTCGCCAGGTGATCAGGTGCTCCTGGCCGTACTCGCGGCAGAACGCCAGTGGCAGCAGCGCCTTCCCGCCGGAGCCTGCCTGCTCGACCTGATAATTGCGGGTGATCTGTCGGACATCCTCGTCCTCAAAGGTCACATGTCGACGGCTTGGGCGTCGCCCGCCGAGCCGCCGATGCCGTAACCGTCCGCTACATGAGGAGGCGTTCACGGCGAGCCTGAACGTAGACCGCAAAATGGCGCGGAAGTACATCGCGCCGACAGAGACGGGAGGTATAGCGCCGGGCGCCCGGCGCTGAGCGAGGCCGACTGGGACGCCAGGCGTCCGGGAGTGGTTCTCGGAGCTGGCTGTTACCCGATTGCGGAAGGTGACCTGGCCGACGATCGAGCCGTATCACGACTACAGCCGCGAGCAGCTGGAGGTCCGGCCATTCTGCTACCGCCATCTCATCCCGGCCGCCTGCATCTCCTACAGTCGCGCGGCGGCTTCCGCCGGGCGGCTGCACGCCGACGGGGTGGCCGGTAGCCCAAGTGGGAGCCTAATGGCTGCCAACGACCACAGTCACCCAGCCATTCCCAGCCACACCGGACCACGTAATACCTGTTCAGACCAGCACATCCAGCCACATCCGCCATCACTCAGCTACCCTGCAAACTCGACTGACCGTCAAACAGGTCCATTGGGAGCCCGTGGTAGGTCTTGCTGGCACCGGGACATCGGCGAAACGACCATCACCGGCCAGGTCGTCGCCGTGATCACCGGGATCTGGCACCCTGAGCCGACGGCGCCTGCCCGGCCGACCGCCGCCGGGCTGGCAGTCCTCGTCTGCTAGTTTCGCAGCTGGGTTCCGGCGGCGGCAGGCGCCGGGCGGCCGCTTGCTGGAGCCGGGCTGGATATGCCATGTGCCGGCGCGAGCGGAGTGTCTCGGCCGCGGCAGCCCGAGGTGCGGTGGCGGTCATGCCGCAGCGGGCGGAGCGGGCTGGCTGAGCGGCTCCAGCATGCCGCTATCGTGGCAGGGAACTTCACATGGAACACGACCGGCGGATTCAACGACGCCACCCGGGCCAAGGCGAGCAGGTAGCCCGCGGGAGCACCGTCCATGCCGCAATGAGCAGGGCCTTATGGCGGCAAGCTCAGCAGCGGACAGGGCTGCCGTCGCCGCCAACCTGGCCTCCTTCCAGCGCATCGGCATAACACGACCCGGCCTGCGCGCCGCGGCGGTGGCGGTGTGCGTCCTTCTGCAGCAGGACATACCCTGCCTCCTGATAACCAGGCGAGCATCCGGCCTGCGGAACCACTCCGGACAGTGGGCGCTGCCCGGCGGAAGCCGCGAACCCCGCGAGTCCGCCCGGGACGCGGCACTGCGGGAACTGCGCGAGGAAACCAGCGTGACGGCCGGGCCGGGCGATGTCCTGGGCACGCTCGATGACTACGCCACGAGGTCCGGCTTCCTCATCACCCCCGTGGTGGTCTGGGGCGGCCCGGCAGGCACCCTGGTCCGGCAGTCATCGGAAGTAGCCCGGATCCACGTGATCCCCCTGGCCGACTTCGACCACCCGCCCGAGCTCCTGCGCATCCCGGAATCGCCCGCGCCCGTCCTTCGCCTGGCGCTGCTGGGCGGCCATGTGTACGCCCCGACCGCCGCCATCATCCATCAGTTCTGCCAGCTGGCACTGCACGGCCAGACCACCCGGGTAGCCCATTTCGAGCAGCCCGTATTCGCCTGGCGCTGACGCCCACTCCGCCAGCAGTAGCGGCGCTGACCGAATACGGCGGAGAGCCATTAGTGGGGAGCCATCATCGGCCGACATCAAGCCACATGAAGCCTACTAAGCCGTTCGATTCCTTATCTTTACCAGGCATCCAGACACAACCAGACACATCGGCCGACGCTAGGAATCTCGTTCGCATCGAGGTGGTCTTGCGGAGCCCACACCATCACCGCCGCCACCACCAGACCCCGACCCGGCTGCTCTGCCAGATCACCTCCACGTCACCACTTCGAGCGAAACGCTGGTCCTCCTGGAAAGCGCACCGCCGTCTCCCCCTCTCCCGACAGACGTCGGCATCAGGTCGTCGTTCATGCGCTCTGCTGGGCCCGCGCTAGCACCGTGTCCATCGTCTCCATGATCGAGATGGTCTCGTCCAGCGGCATCAACGGGCTCTCCACATCACCAGCGGCCAGCCGCCGCGCTACCTCGTCGGCCTCGTGGCGCAGGCCCCGGCCCTCGTGCACCGCCGCGACGCGGGTCGGGGCGCCATTCCTCGGTACGAGCGTCACGGCCGCGGGAGCATAAAAGTCGCCCTCAACCTCGATCCTCCCGTCGCTGCCGACGATCGCAGCCCTCGTCGGACTCTTCGCCCGCAGGGTGCACGTCAGCACCGCCTGGGCGCCGCTGTCATAGCCGAACAACATGGACGTCTGCGCGTCCACGCCGGTGAACGCCAGGTCGCTCATGGACACGATCCGGCTCGGCGTACCCAGGACCATCGACGCGAACGACACCGGGTACACGCCGAGGTCCAGTAGCGCGCCGCCGCCCAGTTCCGGTGCGAACAGCCGGAACCCGGCGTCCTCGGAGAACCACTGGCCGTGGTCCGCAGTCACGGTGACAATGTCGCCGAGCACGCCCCGCGCCAGCCAGTCCCGGATAACGGCCACGTGCGGCAGGAACCGGGTCCACATCGCCTCCATGGCGAACAGCCCGTGCTCCCTCGCCACCCGGACGATCTCGCGGGCCTCGGCGGCGTTCATCGTGAACGGCTTCTCGACCAGCACGTGCTTGCCGGCCCGCAGCGCGAGAATCGCGTCGTCGTGGTGCATCGGGTGCGGCGTCGCCACGTAGATCACCTCGACGTCCGGATCGGCCACCAGCGACTCGTAGCTGGCATGCCGGTTCGCGACACCGAATTCGGCCGCGAAACGGTCCGCCGATCCCTGGCTGCGCGACCCGACCGCGACGGCAACGCCGGAATCGGTCAGCCCGAGATCGGTCACGAACGTGGTCGCGATCCCGCCCGTCCCGAGGATCCCCCACCGCACGGGGCTGTCCGCCGCCACGTCTTCGTCCCTCCGCCGGTCAGTACCGGTGATCAGCTTATTTGAAGGCCGTGGCCTGCGGCTCGGAGAGCACTTGCCCCTGCGCGATTGGCCCGCACGGAGTGTGCCCTGACCACGCGGCCCCGCCCCCGTCGCCTGGCCGCGTTGCTCGCCCCCGACCACCGCACCCGTCTCGGGACATGGCGTCGACATCGAGGCGGCCGCGGCAGCGGTCACGGAGCCCCGAAGGCGGCAACGCCCAGGCGTCCCCGCCACCCGGCTGACCGTTCTGCGGCTACTCGTATCAACCCAACATGGCGCATTGCCAGTCAGGTAGGACGTGTCGGCACCGCGTTCGCCTGGTTCGGCACGGCGTACGACCAACGTAAAAGCAACCCAGGTCCGAACGTAGTAGAAGATCAACACCCCAATAACACAGACAAGACGGCACTATTCGGTACACGACGGCATGACTGCTACAACGACCATGCAACCCGAATGATCAGCCAGAATGCGGGTGAACTGGGCTAAGTCATCTGACTGGCGATGATCGTCTCAGTCGTGACAGGCCTTCTTGTAAACGGTAGGTCACATCGTAGACCGCAGTCCAGGTGGACCACGGCAGGCTCGGTAGCGATCCCCCGCGGTCGCGTAGCGTGACGAGCGGACATATTGAAATTGCCTCGAACAATTACAGATCGCCGATTCTTTGCTGGTGACTCAGCGATTGTCGGGATCGCCGTCGGCGCCCAGATCGACCATTCCGGCGTTTCCTCTGGCGTATGGCAGCGCTGCCCCCACATGCCTGGCCGCCTTGGCGATCACGATGGCGTTAGCGGGAGGACATCGGATACGGCCGCTGTTCATCTACGAGCGCGGCGTAGAGCGCGTCCTGGATGCGGCTGTCATAGGCGTGATAGGTGGAACGGGGCGGCTCATGAGCCGGCGAGGGTAGGGGCGGGCGAGCCGGTCAAGGTCAGCGATGAAAGCTCGCGCCAGACCGGTGGAACGCGGACGTTCTGGCAGGTCGCTACGCGATAGCGGACCGTGCAAGCCAGACATCGATCCCACCGCCATCTCCGATTACCATGACTGGAGATGGCGGACTGATCGTGGAAGGAGGCTCCGGTCATGGCGGACGACGAGGTAACCCGCAACCTCCAGGGCATGGATGAACTCGACTTCAAGGGGTGGAACGGAGCCGACTGGCAGGGCGTGTTTGCCCACTACCACACCGACGACGTGTTGGTGGACTGGAAGGGTCAGGCACCGACTCATGGCATCCAGGAGCACATAGATGCCATGAAGGCCTACGTCGAATCGGCGGGGGGCACGCCGCCTCAGATCACATCCCACCCGATCAGGTTCGGGTCAGGCGACTGGACGTGCGTGGTCGGGGAATTCCAAAACGGTGGCCGGATGGTGACCGTAGCGAAATGGCGCGACGGCGCTATCGCCGAGGAATACATCTGGGCCTAGCCCTCTATCGTGACCCGCCGGCAGCTCGCGGCCCCAACTCAGGCATCGAGCGGTTGATCTATCCATGCGCGACCGGGGACCGGCCGCGCGCGGGGGTTGGTAGGCTAGCGCAGCTGTCCATAACGCAGCTCAGAGGCCGTGCAGACTTTTGGCATCCCGCAGGTGCCGAGGCACCTCGATCCCGCCTGGCCGGTGCTGTCGGTCAGCACCTGCTCGGGCCGGGTCCCGTTCCGGACGTTCCCGCTGCCCGCGCCCTAGCCTGCCGGATCGTGCTTCTCATAGCCCAGGTGCCCGGTCATCTCCTCGTCCGGCGCCGTCTCGACCACCGTCTTGGTCGGCTGCTTCAGCCTCCCGTCCGGGCCGGTCAGTGCCGGGTCCCGCCCCCGGGCCAGCCGCACCAGCTCCCTCGCGGCCTCGGCCCCAGCAGTCGGCACGGGCTTCTTGCAGGTCACGCCGTCCAGTGTCGTGGTCACCTCGGCACCGCTCCCGTCAGACCCTCAGGTCCAGCGTGATCAGGGCCGGAACATCTTTAGATCCACAGTCCCTCGGGTCCTCATGCACAGGTGACGGTCGCGGTGTGCGGCGTGTTGTCGGCGGAGGTGCCCACGTAGACGGTGTAGTCGCCGGGCACGGTCTGGAAGCTGCGGGTGCAGTAGTCCCAGACGGCGAACGGGTGATGGGTGGCCGCCGGGTCGATGGTGATCGCCACCCGCTTCGACGCCCCCGGTTCCACGAAGATTTTCTGGAACCCGGCGAGTCGCTTGGGGGGTTGTCCCTGCACGGGGACGCCGAGGTAGACCTGCACCACCTCGGCGCCGGCGGCCGGGCCGGTGTTGGTCACCAACGCCGTCACGGTGACCGGCGCGTTCGCGCCGTCCGGCGCGTCGACCGAGACGTCGGTGAGGTCGAAGGTGGTGTAGGACAGGCCGAACCCGAAGCCGAACAGCGGCTGGATGCCTTGCGCTTGGAACCAGCGGTACCCGATCTCCAGCCCTTCGGAGTAGCGGATCACCGGGTAGCCGTCGCCCTCGTCGGTGCCCGGGTACCGCTCGGGGTGGCCGGCGTACAGGGTGTCGTCCTCGGACCTGGGGTAGTACGTCGGCACCTTGCCGGAGGGGTTGACGACCCCGAAGAGCAGGTCGGCCACGACGTGTCCGTCCTCGGCGCCCTGGTTCCACACCTCCAGCACCGCTGGGGCCTCGTTGATCCACGGCATCAGCACCGGGTTGCTGTCCTTGAGCACCACGACAGTGGCCGGGTTGATGCCCAGCAGCTCGGCCAGCATCCGGTTCTGGTCGTGGAGCATGCTGGCGTCCGGCTGGTCAGCGCCCTCGGTGGCCACCAGGCCCGCCATCAGGACCACCACGTCGGAGTCAGCGGCCGCCTGCTTGGCCTGGTCCAGGTTGGCCAGGTCGTCGGCGACGGTCACCTTCGTCACCGTCGCAGACGAGCCGAGCCCGGCTAGCACGTCCCGCGTGCCGTCCAGCGGCGGCACGGTGTACAACGGGGTCACTTTCGACGAGCCGCCCCCGCCCAGGCAGGCGTCATCGACGAACTGGGACTGGCCGATGATGACGATGGAACCGGCCTCAGCGTCGAGTGGCAGCAGCGTTCCCTCGTTCTTGAGCAGGACGGCGATCTGGGAGCCGATGGTGCGGGAGATGGCGCCGTGTGCCTGGGCGTCGATCTCGCCGGGCTGGTAGGGGCGTTCGAATTGCCCGAACCGGAACATCTGGGTGTAGCGGCGGGCCAGGGCCCGGTCGACGGTTTCGATCTCGAGGCTCGTGTCGCTCAGGGCGGCCTTGACGTTGGTCTCGTTGAGCCACTTGGCGTCCGGCATCTCGTGGTCCATGCCGGCGTTCAGTGACGGGGCGGCGGAGCGGGACGACCAGAAGTCGGACTGAACGTAGCCCTCGAAGCCCCACTCGGTACGCAGGATATCGGTCAGCGTGTACCGGTATTCGGTGGCATACACCCCGCGCACCCGGTTGTAGGAACTCATGATCGCGGCGATCTCGGCGTCCTTGACCACCATCTCGAACGGCAACAGGTAGAGCTCGCGCAGCACATGCTCGTCGACCTCGACGCTGGCGCGGAACCGTTCGTACTCCTGGTCGTTGAGGACGAAGTGTTTGGCCATCGCGATCACGTCGTGGGCCTGGATCGCTTTGGTCACCGCGACGCCCATCACCCCGGAGAGGTAGGGGTCTTCGGAGAAGTACTCGAAGTTGCGGCCGGCGAGCGTGGTCCGGTGCAGGCACACGCCCGGCCCCTCTAGCACGTGCTGGCCCAGCGTCGCCGTCTCCGAGCCGATGATGTCGCCGTAGGCGTACGCCAGGCCGGGGTCGAAACCGGCGGCCAGACCGATGGTCACCGGCAGGGACGTGGCCGGCGGGCTCGGGGTCCCGTCGCCCACCGGGCCGTTGGTGATCCGGAACCGCGGGATCCCCAGCTCCTCGATGGCCGTCACGTGCCGCTCGATCTGGATTTGCGCGGCGAGCTGGCCCAGGTTTGCCCCGGGCTCCGCAGCCTGCGCGGACACGGCGTAGATGTCGATGGTCTGCATGGCGCCATGCAGCTGGGCGATCTTCTGCTCCAGCGTCATCCCCTCAACGAGCCTCTCGGCCCGCTCACGCGGTGTCAGGGAGGTGTCCTGCCAAGCGAATGCGGCATCAGACAAGGCCATATCTCCTAGGGTCGAGCCGGGTCTGAACCCCGGGGACAGTCTCGGCGAGTTCGAGTGAGGAAGGGGGCGCGCTCACAATCATCAGGTGTACCTCACTCTGCAGTTCTCGCCTGCTTCAGCCGGTCCGTCCCTGGCACCGCTTCTAAACCGGCGCGATCACGAATATCCGGTTGCGCCCAGGAGGCGCCGTGAAGGAGATCGCCGACCGCAACACCGCCATCACTGCGACCGTCTGCGACGTCTCGAACCGGTCGAGGCGTTCGTCAACGCTGCCGCCGGCACTCTCGGGGGCATCGGCGTGCTCGTGAACAACGCGGGCATCTCGGGGCCGACGACCTCGGTCGAGGAGATGGACTTTGACCAATGGCAAGCGGTGCTCGCGGTCAACCTCGTCGGCACCTTCAACGTCACCCGGCTATCTATCCCGTGCCTTAAGCAATCCAGCGCCGGCGTCATCCTCATGATGTCCTCACTCGGAGGCCGCTTCGGCTATCCGAACCACGGCCGGTACGCCACCACCAAACGCGGCCTTATCGGCCTCACCGAAAACGTTGGCCCTCGAACTCGGCGGCGCCGGCATCCGCGTCAACGCGATAGCCCGCGGAGCGGTCGACGGCGACCGCCTCCACCATGTCCTGCAAGGGCGGCTGACGGCAGCGGACGCAGTGGACGACGTCACCGCCGACGCTCTCAGCATCCAGGCGATCAAACGTTTCGTCAATCTCAACGACATCGCTGCCTTGGCGCTCTTTCTCGCTTCCGACCACGCCAGATCGATATCCCGGCAGACCATCCCGATCGGCGACGACTCCTCAGCCGCCGCCTGAGGAGCTATGCGACGCACGAACTCGTCCCCAGGCTCGAACCAGGCGCCCGCAGTGAGCAGAGGAGTTGACGAATCAACTCACCCGTACCCCGCACACAATCAGCGGCGGCGGCCTCTATGGCTGCGCCGCGGGGTTTGCCGGCCATGCTCGTCCTGCGCAGCGGGGCCGCCTCGCTGGCCAGGCGGACCTCCGGCCGTGATCTGCATGGGCGCCCCCGTACTGGCCGGTTGGCTGGCCGGCGGCCTCACTGCGGGACTGACCGCGACATCGGGCGGCTTCACCGCCCCTTTATGGCGGCGGTCGCCCGTACAGGAATCCCGCGAAGCCGGCATGGGACAGCAGGGCCGACGCATAGCAAGTGATCGTGGTGATGCCGGCGATCTGCTGGAAGACGGCCGCCGGCCCGGGCGATCATTACCGCTGGCCAGCGCCGGCAGCGGGCCCGGCGGGCAGCTCGGCCTGCCCTGGCCAATGCGCACCGGCAGTGGGATGATGATGATCAGGACCGTGCCCGGCGGATGGTGCCGGGTGGCCGGGGTTCTTCCGGTGTGCCGGACAAGTGGCTCTGGCTCGCCGCTCCCTTCCCTTGGGGGACGCTCGTCACCGGCGCCGGGTCTGTGTCGCGTCCGCTGCACCTGCGGACAGCCCGGGCACCGGGCAGGCAAGGGGCATCGATGAAGGCTGTTGTGTTCAGGGCGACGCGCGATGTCGTTGTCGAGGATGTCGAAGATGCCCGGATCGAGCGGGATGACGATGTGGTGGTCCGGGTCACCTCCAGCGCGTTGTGCGGTACCGATCTTCATATGTACGAGGGCCGTACCGGCGCGACACCCGGCATGGTGCTGGGTCACGAGGGGCTAGGGACCGTCGAGGCCGCCGGTCCTGCCGTGCACCGTGTCCGGCGCGGTGACCGGGTCGTGCTGCCGGCGCATATCTACTGCGGTGTGTGCTTCAACTGCTCCCGCGGTTACAGCGCCGCCTGCCTGCGGGTGTATCCGGGGCACGTGGGCGGCGCGTACGCCATGCCGGGAATGGGCCCGTTCCGCGGGTCGCAGGCGGAACTGGTGCGGGTGCCGTTCGCGGACGCGAACTGCGTCATCCTGCCCGGCGAGAGCGGTGACGAGCACGAGGACGATTTCGTCCTCATCGCGGACGCGTGGGTGACCGGCTGGCATGCCACGGAGCTGGCAGGTGTCCGGCCAGCCAACACGGTCGCCGTGTTCGGCGCGGGCGCCGTCGGCTTGCTGGCTGCTTACAGCGCGCAGCTCCGGGGAGCCAGCGAGGTGTATTCGATCAACCTGGTCGATGAGCGGCTCGACAAGGCCGGGGAGATGGGATTTGTTCCTGTCGACGCCCGCCAGGGAGACCCGGTCGAGCAGATTACCGAGCTCCGCCGGGCCCGCCCCGGCGCCGCCCTGCCGGCGGCGGAGGAGATGGGCGGGGTGATGGCGGGAATCAACGCTGTCGGCTTCCAGGCCCGCGACCGCGCTCATCCCGATCAGGAGGATCCCCGTCAGGTCATCAGTGACCTGGCCCGGCTGGTCAATCCGACGGGGCGGCTGGGCATCGCCGGCTTGTTCACCTCCACCGACGCGGCGCCCGCCCCGCACGGAGGCCATGCCGACGGGTCTTTGCACGTGCCCTGGGCAACGTTGTTCAGCAAGGGCGTTACGGTCGGATTCGGGCGCACCCACGACCGCCGGTACACCACGCACCTGCGCGACCTGATCGTCAGCGGGCGCGCCCGGCCCAGCCAGATCGTCACCCACCACGCGGCACTGGACCAGGCCCCTGACCTATACGACCGCTTCGACCGCCGGGTCGACCGCATCGTGAAAGTCGTCTTCAACCACTGAGCACCGATAAGCCGCAGGGCCGGCCGGGGCGCGGCGGCTCGAATGATCGCGGGCTCTTGACCTCGCGTGCGACCGGTGCATTTACGTCGTACTTGGAGGCCCAGCACCCGGATGAGGAAGCAGGCAAAGAGCCGGCGAGGCGAGTATTTCCGGTCTACGCGCGGGCCTCTGCCGCAGGCCGATGTGCGGAACACTCCTCGTTTGTCTCCTTTGTCCGGTCCCGCCCCCAGGGAGGGCAGCTCCGCCTGCGAACCGCGGAACGGCCCCACGGCGGGTATCGTGTACGCGCCGGCCACATGCCCCGGCTGCACCCGCAGGCACGCGGCGCTGTCGCCACGAGCACAGTTGAAGCCCACACCGCAGTAGATATGCGCGGGCAGCATGACACGGTCACCGCGCCGGACACGGTGCACAGTCCGGCCGATGTCCTCGACGATTCCCAGCCCTTCGTGACCGAGCACCATGCCAGGCACCGCCCCGGTACGGCCGTTCTACATGTGCAGGTCAGTGCCGCACAGCGCGCTGGAGGTGACCCGGGACCACCACATCGTCATCCCGCTCGACCCTGGCAGCCGGCACATCCTCCACCGTCACCTCCCGGATCGCCTTGAACACAACGGCCCTCATGCAAAGCCGCCCCATGCCTGCCGGATGCCTGGGCGCCGGCCGCGGCGCGCGAGCCCATCCCGGCCCCGCCTGGCCAGCTTCCCACGCAGCCCAATGGCCGCCAGGCCCAGACCGCGCGGGCGGGCCGCGAGCGCCGTCACCGGCCCCAGCCGCCCTACTCTGTCCATCGCGGCCTGGTTACAGTTGACCGAGCGGGACACCCCCGCGCTTGGGAGCGTCCGCGCTACGCACCCCAGCGCAAAGGACGGTGGCCATGAGCAGCATCCAAGAGATCCTGGCCGGCTACGACGGCCTCCAGGCCGCCCAGGAGGCTTTCTATAAAGATCTGCACCAGCACCCCGAGCTGTCCCACCAGGAACAGCGCACCGCACAGCGCGTCGCCGGGCAATTGCAGCAATATGGCTGCACGGTCCAGTCCGGCATCGGCGGCACCGGCGTGGTCGGCATGCTGTCCAACGGAGACGGGCCCACCGTGCTGCTCCGGGCTGACATGGACGCACTGCCGATCCAAGAGGACACCGGAGCGGATTACGCGAGCACCGCGACCGCCCAGGACGCCGACGGCAACGAGGTACCGGTGGCCCACGCCTGCGGCCACGACATCCATGTCTCCTGCCTGCTTGGCATGACCAAGCTCATGGCCGATCACCCCGGCCAGTGGAACGGCACCCTGCTCGCGCTGTTCCAGCCCGCCGAGGAAACCGGCGACGGCGCCCAGGCAATGGTCGACGACGGCCTGCTCACGCGCATCCCCGCCCCGGACGTTGCCCTGGCCCAGCATGTCCTCCGGGGCGTCGCCGACACGGTGGGAACACATCCCGGGCCCTTTTTGTCGGCCGCTGACAGCATCAAGATCACCGTGCACGGCCGTGGCGGCCACGGTTCCATGCCGCAGAACACCATCGATCCCGTGGTGCTCGCCGCCATGATCGTCGTCCGGCTGCAGACCGTCGTATCCCGCGAGATCGCGCCCACCCAGACCGCAGTGCTGACCGTCGGCAGCAGCCAGGCCGGCACCACGAGCAACGTCATCCCCGACCACGCCGTGCTGCAGCTCAATACACGCAGCTACACGCAGCAGACCCGCCAGCACATGCTGGCCGCGATCCAGCGGATCGTGCGCGCCGAGTGCCAGGCCGCCGGCTCGCCCAAGGACCCTGACTTCGAGACCCTCGACAGCTACCCCCTCACCGACAACGACGCCGAAACAACCCGCCGGGCGGCCGCCGCCTTCAGCGCGTACTTCGGCGACCGCGCCCTGCAATGGGACCAGCAGACCGCCAGCGAGGACTTCAGCAATATTCCCCGGGCCGCCGACATCCCGTACACCTACTGGGCCATCGGCGGCACCGACCCGCAGACGTACCGCACCGCCGAGAAGAACGGGCACCTGGACGACCTGCCGGCGAACCATTCCCCGAAATTCCTGCCCCCGCTGCAGCCCACCCTGCGGACCGGCACCGAGGCCCTGACCGCCGCCGCCCTGGCCTGGCTAGCGCCGCACTCAGGATCGTAACCGGCCAGGCATGAGGCATGCTGACAGTCATGACCGAACCGCCGCTGCTGCTCGCGTTTGACCTGACCGGCACGTTCGCGTTCGCGCTCAACGGCGCGATGACAGGCCTGGAAGCAGCGAAGCTTGACATCGTCGGGATGCTGACACTCGGCATGGTCACGGCCCTCGGCGGCGGCATCCTGCGCGACATCCTCATCAACGCGCTGCCGCCGGCCACATTCAGCTCCTGGCCCTACCTGGCGGTAGCCGCTGGCGGGGCGCTGATCGCGTTCTTCCTCAGCCGGCAACTGCGGCGATTCACCCCGGACATCCTGCTGCTGGACGCCGCCGGGCTGAGCCTGTTCTGTGTCACCGGCGCGACCAAATCCCTGGAGTACGGCCTCGGCCCCGGACAGGCCGTCATCCTCGGAGCCGTCACCGCCGTCGGCGGCGGGACGATCCGGGACGTCCTGGTGCGGCGGGTCCCTACAGTCCTTACCAGCGGCCTGTACGCCATACCTGCCCTGGTGGGCGCCGCGATCGCAGTAACGGCTTCGCGCACCGGGGTCTACGGCGTCCCCGCTGCTCTCGGAGCGTCCCTGGCCTGCTTCCTGATCCGGCTAGCGGGCATCCGCTACAATATCGGCGCGCCCATCGCACCCGAGGCCAAGAAAGACAAGTGACCACTGGCCCAGGGCAATCCAGAAGCAACGGGGAACGTGCCGCCTAGAGCAGGCAGGTCAGGCACGCGGCCACGCTGTGAACAGTTCCCGCAGGCGGTCACTTCCTGCGGGCCGAGCCCGAACGGGGCGAATTATTCCGTCCCCCGCTGCTCCAGCCGCCGGGCCGCCCTGCTGGCCGCCTGGGATGCCGGCTCCCAGGCCACGTTCGTGACCCGGATGAGCGCCGCGGCCTGCGGGCTCGAGCTCGGTGCCACCGATGAGCCGTCAATGATCCACGTCCCTCTGCTTTGCTGCGCGGCGGGACCGCGCCGGGCAACCTTAGCAGGGGACAAAAAGGGAATGATTCACGAGCAGTGAACAGCTCATCCCAACCTGACCCAGTGCGATGAAGCAGCGACAGCTAACGTGGGCGTGTGTCGGGCGCGCAGAACACTCTTTACAGGGCCAGATTGCACAGCCACTCGTGCGCTCGGATTTCCCGCCATTAGGCGGCACTGTGCGCGTTCTCCTGGCCCCGCCATCACTCAGTGTCACGCTCTCGATCGACGAAATCTTGAGGCCGTCCTGCGTCTGATCCGTTGCGACTAATCCGCTGGAGGCTTCATCGGCCGTGGTCAAGCGGTCCAGTTCATGATGTCCCCGTGGCAAATACGTTGGAGTTTGTTATGGATAACCCGACCGGCAAGATCGGCCAGCTCCGCGAGGAAGAACTGCCCGTTGTCCGGGTGATCGTCCCGCCCGACCCTAACGGCCGGGTGTTCGAGGATGACCTGGATCCCGGCGACCTGGTATTCGACGGCGAGCTGACACCCATGCTGGTTTGGCACGAGCACTACCCGGTCGGCCGCGGCTGGCGATCCGGCTGGGTGCTCAGCTATGACACCGACGGCAGGGGGAGCCCAGACGACTACATCGTCGGCCTCGGCCTGCCGGATGTCGATGCCGCCGTGGCGCAGGCTCGCGAGTACTTGCGTTCCGTCGGCTACCCCGCCGCTGGCTGGCCGTCGTCATGACCACCGCAGCCAGGCTCTGCGCCCCGGCCGGCCACCAAGGCAGCGGCGACCAGGTGCGTCAGCGTGCCGCTGCGCGGCACGCTGAGCCGCACCGCGCAGCGCGTCATCCCCGGCCTCGCCGTCCCCTCGGCACGCCTTGATGATCACATACCGCACGGAAGCGCGAAGAAGCAGGAAATCCCATAGGCCGGATTCCACTAGTGCTTGGGTTTGCCGGGTAGCCCAACTGGAAGCCTAACTGGCTGCCAACGACCACAGTATCCCAGCCACACCCAGCCTCATGGAGCCTGATAACGCCAGGTCAAATGGCCCGTGTAGCCCCGTCCAGCATCACCCAGCCACCCGTTACGATCGACTGATACTCAAACAGGTTCAGAAGAATCGACTATCCATTCTGATCAGTTGAATAGCCGGTCCATGACTTCGGCGCCGCGCCGTAGCTCGGGCACGATCACCTTCCGGTAGACCGTCTCGGTTGTGACAGTGCCCTTGTGCCCGACCAGATCTGCTATGTCTTCGAGCGGCATCCCGTCGGAGCTGAGGAGGGAGACGAACGTGTGGCGCAGCTCCCGCGGCACCCAGTCAGAACCCAGGCCAGCTGCCTCAGTGATCTTCCTGAACTCGCGCAGGACGTTGTGACGATCGAGCGGCGCGCCGATCGAGGACGCGAAGACCAGGCCGTGATCCTCCCACAGCGCTCCAGCCTTCAGACGGTCTGCAGCCTGGCACTTGTGATGCTCGCAAAGCGCCTGCACGGCGAGCTGAGGCAGCCCAAGGACGCGCCGGCTCTTCCGCGTCTTGGTATCACCGGTAACCCGCACGGAGCGATAGACCGCGACGGCACCCGCATCGAGGTCAACCTCACTCCACCGAAGCGCCCGAAGCTCCTCGGTCCGAAGGCCCGTCATCACCGACAGGACCACGTATGCGTACAGACGGGAATCCCGGGCGGCCTGCAGGAGCGCCTGCGCCTGCTCCAGGGTCAGGCTCTTGGACGGGCGGCCCGCTGTTCCCCTAGGCGGCTTAACCACGGCCGCCACGTTCCGGCCGACCAGGTCGCGGACCTCGGCGTGGCGGATGGCCCGCTCCAGGCAGTTGCGCAGGATCTGAAGGGTGCGGGTCGACAGTCGGTCCGCCAGCGCATCCAGGGTCTCCTGGACGTCCCCGGCGGTGAGCTCCCTGAGCTTGATGTCGCCTAGGGGTTCCCGTAGCGGCTTGACGGTGTCCCGGTAGAGCTCCCTGGTCCGGTCCGACCTGCCGCTCAGTCCGCCAGCCAGCCAGTCATCCAGCGCGTTGCTGACCGTGTAGGTCGCGCTGGACCGGACTCCGTTGTCCAGCTCCTGGCGCAGCTGCCGGAGCTTGGTCTTGACGGCGGTCTTCGTCCGGCCGGTCACGGTCTTGCGGACGCGCTTACCCGCCTTGTACCCGAGGGAGACGGCGCCGACCCAGTGGTTGTTGGCCTGATCGAAGTAGATCGAGTCCTCGCCATGGCCGCGCCGAGGCCGAGGTTCCGCCATGTCCAAACGATACCGTTTGGCTCTTGGTTTGGCTCTTACCAGAAGGGAACAGAAACCTTGCTAGCCGCCAAAGAGCCATCCAGCTGCAAAAACCTGGTGGGCGCAGCTGGGTTCGAACCAGCGGCCCCTCGCTTGTAAGGCGAGTGCTCTACCACTGAGCTATGCGCCCTGCGTTCCGGGCGCCGTACGACGCCGCGAACGGAGCTAGCGTACCGGTTCCCGGGCCTTCAGCCGAAGCAGAAGGGATGGCGTACGTCCTCGCCGCGCGGGACAGGACCGTCCATCAGCCGGTAAACGGCCGCTTGCGGCGCAGTTCCTGGCGCGCGATCGCGCGCCGGTGCACGGCGTCGGGCCCGTCGACGATGCGCAGCACCCTCGCCCAGGCGTAGAAGTAGGCCAGCGGGGTGTCGTCGCTGACGCCGGCGCCCCCGTGGACCTCGATGGCGCGGTCGATCACGCGAGTAGCCACGGCCGGTGCCGCTACCTTGATCCCGGCGATCTCGGACTGCGCCGCCTTGGCGCCTTCCCGGTCGATGAGCCAGGCGGTCTTGTAGACGTACAACCGCACCTGGTCGATCTCGATGCGCGACTGCGCGATCAGCTCGCGGACCACGCCCTGATCCGCCAGCTTCGTCCCGAACGCGGTCCGGTGCTGAGCGCGGTCCACCATCAGGGCGAGCGCCCGCTCGGCCATGCCGATGGCCCGCATCGCATGATGGATCCGCCCGGGACCCAGCCGGGCCTGGGCGATGGCGAAACCGTCGCCTTCGCCGGCCAGCAGGTTGGAGGCCGGCACCCGGACCTGGTCGAAGACGAGTTCGGAGTGCCCGTGCTGGTCCTGGTAGCCGAAGATGGGCAGGTGCCGGACGATCGTCACGCCGGGGGTGTCCCGCGGCACCAGAATCATCGACTGGCGCCGGTACGGTTCGGCATCCGGCGCCGACTGGCCCATCACGATGTAGATCTCGCAGCGTTCGTCGGCCACCCCGGTGATCCACCACTTGCGGCCGTTGACGACGTATTCGTCGCCGTCCCTGACGATCGAGGTCTCGATGTTCGTCGCGTCGGAGGACGCCACGCCGGGTTCGGTCATCGCGAACGCGGACCGGATTTCCCCGGCCAGCAGCGGCTGCAGCCACCGTGCCTTCTGCTCCGCCGTCCCGAACATGTGCAGGACTTCCATGTTGCCGGTGTCCGGCGCCTGGCAGTTGATCGCTTCGGGCGCGATCACCGGTGACCAGCCTGAGATCTCCGCGACGGGTGCGTAGTCCAGGTTGGCCAGGCCGGAGACCGCCGGCAGGAACAGGTTCCACAGGCCGCGCGAGCGCGCCGACTCCTTCAGCCGCTCCATGACCGGCGGATGCGCGTGCTCGCCATGCTCGCGGAGGTAAGCCGCCCATTCCGGTTCGGCCGGGAACACCTCCTCGCGCATGAACGTCCACATCCGGTCACTCGCGTCCTGGGCCTCGGCGCTCAGCGAGAAGTCCATGTCAGCTCCCTTCGGTGAGCAGGGCGAGGCCGTCGGCGGCGATCCGGTCGACCTCGCCGCTGATATCGCCGAACTCTTGCCCGGCCATTGATCCGGCCTGCACGCGCGCGGCGATGCCCTGCGCGATGACCGCGGACTTGAAATGGGCAAGCGCCATGTAAGCCGTCAGGTCGCTCAGGTCGGCGCCGGTCCGCTTGGCGTACCGTTCCGCCAGGTAGGAGCGGGGCGGGAAGCCGGGCAGCATGGTCGGCGCGGGCGTCAGCACTGGTTTGGCCTCGCCGGCCTGCCGCCAGTAGAACAGCAGCAAGCCGAGATCGGCCAGCGGCTCGCCCAGCGTGGCGAGTTCCCAGTCGAGCACGGCCGTCACGGCCGGCGGCATCTGCCTGGCCAGCAGGCAGTTGTCGATCCGGAAGTCCCCGTGCACGATCGCTCCCCCGGGCCCGGCCGGCGGGTTCGCGCGCAGCCGACGGGCGAGTTCGTCGACGGCCGGGACGTCCTGGCTCTTGGAACGCTCCCACTGCTCACTCCACCGGCGCACCTGCCGCTCCCCCAGGCCGGACGGCCGGCCGAAACCGGACAGGCCGACGTCGGCGGGGTGCACGGCGTGCAGGTCCACCAGCGTGTCCACCAGGACGTCGGCGATGGCGCGGCGGTCCTGCGGCGACTCTGCGTACCCGGCGGGGAGAGTGTCGCGTATGACGTACCCGTCTACCTTCTCCATCACGTAGAACGGAACGCCGATCAGCTCGCCGGCGTCCTCCAACAAGATGGCCGGAACCGGGACGGCGGTAGCGGCCAGCGCGCGCTGCACCCGGGCCTCCCGGGCCATGTCGTGCGCCCGCGGCAGCAGTGGCCCGTCCGGCGGCCTGCGCAGCACGGCCTCGCCCGCGTCGCTGGTGAGCTCGAAGGTCAGGTTCGACTTGCCGCCGGAGACGAGCGAGGCCTCCAGCCGTTCCCACCCTGGGTCGCCGAGCGCCCGCGCGAGCGCCGGGCCGACGAGGTCGAGCCGGGTCAGGTTCTCGTACATCGGGTCCTTCCCTGTGATGCCCCTCTGGCCGACCTTAGCGGCACGGTCATGAAGACGGCTCGGAGGCTAAGAACCTCGGGCCGGCTCAACGACGAGCTCCGTCGTGCCGGCAAGATGCCCGACGTCCGGCTGATCATCCTCACCGCCATGGGGATCGATTCGTTCAAGCAAGCGGTGTCGGGCGGCACGCCCGAAGCGCTGCTCCGTGAGGAGATCGAAGGCAAGCAGCGGCTTTACACGGCGCTGGCCGAATCGGTCTTGCAGGCCGGGGAACTTGCCGCAGGCCATGGTGCAGCCGGGAGAAACGACGCCCTGAGCGCCGTTACGCTGGCGGAGTTTCTTGCCGTCAGCAAGAGGGTCCCTGCCCACGCCCATGAAAGGCCTGTCATGGCGATCTACCAGCACATACGCCATCCACGCATCGCCGCGCGGCGCGCCGACCGCCCGGTGAAGGTGGCCGACTTCCTCCCCCGCGGCACAGCGATCAACCGGTTCAACACTAAGGTCGCGCTGATCATCACGGCGGTGGTCGGCAGCATGTATTGTGCGTATGCGTTCGCGCTGTTCGACCTGATCAGCCTGCCGGCTGCGATCCGTGACGGCGCGCAGGGAATCGTTTCCTGGGTGGCGCAGACCTTCCTGCAGCTGGTGCTCTTGTCAGTCATCATGGTCGGGCAGAACGTGCAGGCCGCCGCGGCGGACAAGCGCGCGGAGGCGACCTTCCACGACGCGAGCGCCACGCTCCACGAAGTGGCACACATCCAGGGCCACCTCGCCGCCCAGGACGTGCTGCTGACCAAGATCGCCGCGAAGATCGGCCTGGACCCGGTGCCCGTCATCGACACCCCACCCGACGATGAGACGTAGGCCCTGACGATACCGCGGCGCTACGCTCGCACGGTGGATGAGCATGTCGTGGTCGTTGGCCTTTGAACCTGTTCGAAAGCCAACGATGGCCTGCTTGCCGGCGGTTGCGCCTCAGCCGGAGGCGACGGGCTCCTCCGGCCGGATGTTGTCCCACCCGTGACGGGTGATGCCATTGATCACCGGCCAGCACATGCTGACCGTGCCCCGGGACCACGGTTCCGGGCAGGGTCGCTAACCGCCGCTGCCGGGACGAAGGAGAAGGAATGAATTATCCGCTGTTGAACATTTTCTGGACGACTCTTGAGATCTTCCTATGGGTGATCTGGTTCTGGATCCTGATCACGGTGTTCATCGACATCTTCCGCAACCCCGATATGTCCGGCGGGCTGAAGGCCCTGTGGTTCCTGTTCGTGCTGTTCATCCCCGTGATCGGCGTCCTGGTCTATCTGATTGCCCACGGCGGCACGATGCACCAGCGGTCGGTCTGGTAGGCGCAGCCTCATCGTTCACTCGCGTCGGCCGCCGTCTTCTGCAGCGTCGTCACGACCGAGGGATCGCCCAGCGTGCTGACGTCGCCGAGCTCGCGGCCGTCGGCGATGTCGCGCAGCAGCCTGCGCATGATCTTCCCTGACCGGGTTTTCGGCAGGTCGGCGGCCCAGATCACCCGCTGCGGCCGGGCGAACTTGCCGATCCGCGTGCCCACGTGCGCGCGCAGGTCCTCAACCAGGTCCGGGCCGGGCTCGAGGCCGCCGACGACGGTCACGTAGGCCACCACGGCCTGGCCGGTCGCCTCGTCGGGCACGGCGATGACCGCAGCCTCCGCTACCGATGCGTGGGCGACCAGGGCCGACTCGATCTCCGCGGTGGACAGCCGGTGGCCGGACACGTTGATGACGTCGTCGATCCGGCCGGTGATCCAGAAGTAGCCGTCCTCGTCCCGGCGGGCGCCATCCCCCACGAAGTAAACTCGCGGGCCGAACCGGGAGAAGTAGGTCTCGACGTAGCGGTCCTGGTCGTTGTACAGGGTGCGGAGCATGCTCGGCCAGGGCTGGGTGAGGACCAGCAGGCCGTTGCCCTCGGCGACTTCGCGGCCGTCCTCATCGAACAGGCTGGCGGAGACGCCGGGCAGCGGCCGGGTCGCCGAGCCCGGCTTGGCCGGGGTGATGCCGGGCAGCGGGGAGATCATGATGGCCCCGGTTTCTGTCTGCCACCAGGTGTCCACCACCGGGCACCGCTCGCCGCCGATGACCGCGTAATACCACACCCACGCCTTGGGGTTGATCGGCTCGCCGACCGTACCGAGCAGCCGCAAACAGGATAGGTCGTGCTTAGCGGGATACTCCTCCCCCCACTTCATGCAGGCGCGGATGGCGGTGGGCGCGGTATACAAGACCGATACCCGGTACTTCTCGATCACCTGCCACCAGGCGTCCTTGTCCGGGTAGTCCGGCGCGCCCTCGTACATCACCGAGGTGACGCCGTTGGCCATCGGACCGTAGACGATGTAGGAGTGCCCGGTGATCCAGCCGACGTCGGCGGTGCACCAGAACACGTCCCGCTCGGCGTCGAGGTCGAAGACCATCGCCGTCGTGGTGGCCACCCCGGTGAGGTAGCCGCCGGTGGTGTGCACGATGCCCTTCGGCTTGGCCGTGGAACCCGAGGAGTAGAGCAGGAACAGGGGATGTTCGGCCTCCATCGGCTCGGCCGGGCATTCCGGCTCGGCCTGCTCGAGCAGTTCGTGGTACCAGTGGTCACGACCATCCCTCATGTCGCACGGCGTTCCCGTCGACCGGACGACGATTACCGTCCGCAGCGTGTCCAGCCCGTCGATCGCCTCGTCCACGGCCTGCTTGACCGGAGCTGTCTTGCCGCGGCGGCGTGCGCCGTCGGTGGTGATGAGGGCCCTGGCCTGCGAGGTGGCCATCCGCTCCTGCACGGCGGACGGCGCGAAGCCGCCGAACACCACGTTGTGCGGCGCGCCGATCCGGGCGCAGGCGAGCATCGCCACCACGACCTCGGGAATCATCGGCAGGTAGATGCCCACGACGTCGCCCTTGCGTACTCCCTGGGCCTTCAGCGCGTTCGCCAGGCGCTGGGTGTCGACAAGGATCTCGGCGTACGTCAGCGAGAGCTGTTCGCCCTGCTCCCCCTGCCAGTGGAACGCGACCCGGTCGCCGTGGCCGGCGTTCACGTGCCTGTCCAGGCAGTTGTATGAGGCGTTGAGCGCGCCGTCGGCGAACCAGGTGTAGAACGGCGGGTTGCTGTCGTCGAGGACGGCCTGGAACGGGGTCTGCCAGTGCAGCCGCTGCCGTGCCTGCCCGGCCCACCAGGCCGGGGCGTCGGCGGCGGCCTGCTCGTAGATGCCTGGATCGGTTACCTTGGCTTTTGCGGCGAAATCGGCAGGCGGCGAGAACGTCTTGACATCCAGCAGTTCTGCGAGTCGTTCGGGTGATGCGGGTGTCTGGGACGGTGCCGGCATGGCTGGCTCCTTCCTGAATGGTGCGGAAGGACTTACGCTTCCCCGTCGTCTGACCCGAAACCTGATCGGGGCAAAAACCTCGGCAATTGGCCGTCCCTGGCGCAAAACCAGCGCGTTGAGGGTACGGCAGCAGCAGAGGAGGTACAGACTTGAAACCGTTCGTGGTCAACCGGCATGGCCGCCTGGTGTTCCCGGCCAATTTCCTCGGCGATATGGACTTCTCGGTCCTGGAGACGCTCGAGGCGTTCACCGCCGTGATCGGGCGGGACTTCGAGGCGAAGGCGCCGACCGGGACCGACATCCTGGCCCGCGTCGACTCCGGTGCCTACCCGGGTCGCTTCGAACTGCTCAGGGATCTGGGCCAGAACCTGTACTGGGTCAACCGGTACGCGATCACCATGTTCGACAAGCGGCCGACGCGCTGGCGCGACCTCGCCAAGCGGCGCGACGACGTCTTCCTGCCGGTGCTGACGCCGTGGGAGGACAGCGAACGCAAGGTAGCAGCGGTCGAGCGCGCCTTCCGGACGCTGCCGACCTCGAGGGACGCCGACGCCGAGGACAGGGTGTTCGGCCTGCTGTTCGACGTGTTCCGCACCAAGCTGCACCACGCCACGGAGCTGCCGGCCATCAAGCCGACGGTGGCCGAGTTCCTCGGCCAGCCCGGCGCGCTGACGTTCGTGATACCCGATCACGATCCGGACTATCCGGTCTTTTCGACCGAGGACATCCTGGACGCCTACGAGCGCGTCCCGGAGCTCGAAGCGCTGATGCGCTGGGCGATGGTGCTGCACAACCAGTACCCGTGGGACCGTGCCCGCACCGAACTGCGCGGGGCGGCGGAGATCGGCGACGACGACTTCGTGGTCGCCTTCCACCCGCGCCACCGCGACGTGACGGCCTTCATCGAGCGGGTCAAGCGCTCCCCTGCTCCCAGCCAGCGCGAAGCTCCGGCCAGGGCCGAGACGGTCGAGCCCGTGGCGCCCTATCCCCCGGTGCGGGTGCGGGAAGCCTTCGCGGTCCAGCCGAAGCTCGAGGCGCTGGCGATCGTGCGCGGCGAACACGTCTGCGACAACACCGACGTCATCAGGAACGCGAGCTTTTCCTGGTCGCCGATGAGCGCGGCGGAGATCAGCACGAAGACCGGTATCGAGCAGCGCCGCTACACCAGCCGGGAGCCTGAGCAACTGGCCCTGCACGCGACCCGGGCCGCGCTGGCCAAATCCGGCCACTCTCCCGCGGAAATCGGCGCGGTGCTGGTCAGCACGTGCACGAGCAACCGGCAGATCCCGTCGATGGCCTGCTGGCTGTCCGGCGAGCTCGGCCTGCTGCAGACCCACGCCTCGATCGACCTGGTGGCGGCCTGCGCCGGGCTGCCCTACGGGCTGGCCGAGGCCATCCGGCAGCTGCAGGAGGTTAGGCGGCCCGTCCTGCTGGTCTGCGTGGAGAAGTTCTCCGACAAGATCGGCAGCGTCCGCACCTCGCGGATGATCTTCGGGGACGGGGCCGCGGCGATGGTCATCGGGCCGGTCCCCGAAACCCCAGGAGTCCCAGAAACCTCAAGGGCCACCGGGGACGTGGAGGTGGTTCAGACCTACGCGAGTGGGCCGCACAGCGAGGTCAACTCGATCATCTGGCCGAACTCTGAGTTCGGCGGCGACATCACCGTGTACGGGCCGGAGGTCAAGGCGCTCGTCCAGCGCTACCTGGCCCAGATGCTCGGCGAACTCGGCAGCCTGCCCGATCCGGACGATGCGGGGCGCACGCTGCTCGAAAGCATCGACCTGATCATCCCGCATCAGGCCAATAAGACGATGATCCTCAACCTGGCCGCGCAGGCCGGGCTGTCCGCCGACCAGCTGTACTTCAACGTCGAGAGGATGGGCAACGTATCCGCGGCGAGCATTCCCATCGCGATCTACGACGCGGTGCGCGACGGGGTGATAACCCGCCCGGTCCGGGTGTTCGCGCCCGGCTTCGGGGCCGGCGCCGTCGGCGGTTACGCGGTGCTGCGCATCGACCCGGCGATCGTCGCGGACGAGGTGGTGCTGGACGTCCTCCAAGCGCAGTCCGCGACGGTGCCCCAAGCCGGGAGCACGAGCGACGACATCCGCGCCGCGTTCGGTGAGTAGTCCGATGAGCCCTTCAAGCGGGTCGCGATCGTCAACCGGGGCGATCCGGCCGGCCGGCTAAGTGACGGGGCGGGCGGCCATTTCACGGCCGCCGGGCTATCCATACGGTCCTCGAGGTGCGGACGGTCAGGTCGTCGCGCCGCCGGACGCTGCCGGGCCCGTCGCTGTCGATGAGGGCGTCGAGGATGGCCAGATCATCGGCGCTCATCCGGCTGTCGAGGCCGGACCGCATGCGTTGCAGGGATGCCTCGGCGTAGCGGCCAGTGGATGGGGGAAGCGGGGGCGTCAGATCGATGACGAAGATCCGTTCGGCCTCGATGGTGAAGCCGGCCTTGCTCAGGCGCGGGCCCCAGTCGGAGCCGAGATGCGGTAGCTCGGCGGCATGCCCTTCGGCCAGGGCGGCATGGCAGCGCGCTTCGAGTCCGGGGCGGCCAAGGCCGAGGTCGTCGGGCAGGAAGCGCGGGAACCGGTCCATCTCGGCTACGGCCAGGAGCCCGCCGGGGCGGATCGTGGCGAAGACCTTGGTGAGGACGCGATCGGGATCTGCCATGTGGTGGAGGGAGTTGGACGCCCAGGCCAGGTCGACGGTGTCGATGGCCGGCCAGGCCGCGTCCAGGTCCGCCTGGACGGTGCGGATCCGGTCGGCTACGCCGAGATTGCCGGCCTTTTCCCTGAGGCAGTCCAGCAGCGGCGTGGATATGTCCAGGGCGATCACGTCGGCCCCGGCGAAGCGCTTGGCCAGGGCGAGGGCACCGGTACCGGTTCCGCTACCCAGGTCGAGGATCCGGCGGCCGGGCAGGTCGGCAGCCAGCTCGCGGACCCAGGCGACCACTTCTGACAGGTACGAGTGCAGGACCTCGGCGTCGAGGTCCAGGAGCTCGGCCATGGCCGACTCGTCGGTCATGGCGGTCGGCTGATGCTGATGCTCGGGTTGAGTTTCCATGCCTTCACGCTACGTCCAGCTTGCTGTATTGACATAAGATCTTGCGAATGACGCAAGACGGCGATCTCGATGGCCTGGTCCGCAAGCGGATCAGGGGGCTGCGCGCGGCCCGGGGCTGGTCGCTTGATGACCTGGCGGCCCGCTGCTACCTGAGCCCCTCCACCCTGAGCAGGATCGAGACGGGCCAGCGGCGGATCGCCCTGGACCAGCTGGCGCCTATTGCCCGGGCCCTGGGGACCACTCTCGACCAGCTGGTGGAGTCCGTCGATGACGACGACGTAGTGATCAGGCCGCAGCGTGACGTGGTGCGAGGGGTGACCACCTGGATGCTGAGCCGGGAACCCGGGCCGCACGGCATGACCGTGGCCAAGATGCGTGTCACTAAGCCGGCCCCCCGGCGCGGCACCGGCGAGCTTGGAGTCCATCCCGGCAAGGACTGGTTCACCGTCCTGTCGGGGACGTTGGTGCTGCTCCTGGGAGAGCGGACCATCCTGGTAGAGGCCGGCCAGGCGGCAGAGTTCTCCACCATGATTCCCCATGCCTTCGGGGCCGACGACGGTCCGGCGGAGATCCTGTGCATCTTCGACCGCGACGGACAGCGCACCCATCTGCACCGTTCCTATTGAACTAGCAGGACATGGTCCTGGCTAGTCGGCGGCCCCGGACGGTCTTGGGCTGCCTGGTCAGGCGGGCGTGTCCGTGTGGCCGTCGCGGTCTTCCGCCACCGTGGTGGCTGCCGGTGGGCCTGGCGGGGCCTGCCGTCCCTGCTCGTGCGGGTGGCCGCGGGTGCTCGGGGGCAGCTCTCCGGCGGCCGGTCCGCTGGCCGCCGCCGGTCACGCCGGCCCGTCGCCGCGCCCGGTGGCCGAGCGCACGCCTGCCGATCACCACCGCGGCCGCGTGGTGGCCGCTGGCCGGGACCGGGAAAACTCGCTCCCAGCGGGCCCAGCCAGTGCTCGGCCCCCCACCGGGAAGTGTAAGCAGGGTCGACCGCGATGACCGCCAGACCCGCGCTGGCGGCCATCTGGGCCAGCCGGTCCCGGAACCGGCCGGTGGGGAGGCCGGCGACCAGGGCCCGGTAGCGGCGGCCGCGCGCGCCGCGCGAGGGCCGGCTGCCGTGCCGCTCGCGTCCTTGCTCGCGGGCAGCCGCGAAGTCCAGGTCCTCGATCACCACCGCCCGGCAGCCGCGCTGGCGGGCCAGCCCGATCAGCCCAGAGATGGCCGCGCGCAGCCGTCCGTCGCGCTGTGAGGCCGGCAGCCCCGCCAGCACGACCGGGATCGTCACGGGCGGCCCGGCCGGGTTCCCGTCCCGGGTCACCACCCACGCGGCCAGGTGCCCGTGATTCAGGTCAACCGCCAGGACCGGGTGGGCCCGCAACTCATCCAGGGACGGCGCGGGCGCGGGCGCGGCCTTCCACGACGCGTCGAGGTACCAGCGGTCCCGCACCGGGTCATGGCTGATGTCGTAGCGGACCGCCCCGGTGGCCGCCTGCGCGGCGACCTCACCGCCCCGGTAGGAGAACCCCACCGGGCACGACAGCCGGTACCGGCCATGCGGCCGGTTCGCCAGGCCGGCCAGCGGAGCAGGTAGCCTGATCTCCAGCCAGCCCTCCTGCGGGTTCCACCGCAGCGTCTCATTCCCCCACGCCTTGTCCTTCTCCCCATCGGCGGTCAAAAACAGCCGCGCCGCCTCCCACTCCCGCCGCCACTGCCCCTCGGTCAGCCCCGCGGCGGCAAGACGGCCCCGCTTGCCCAGCAGCGCCCTGCCGCCCCGCACCACCGACACCCTCCCCGCCGCCAGCCGCCGGTCCACCTCGGCCAGCCGAGCCTGCAGCACCTGCAACCGGACCATCTTGGCGTGCCGCTCCGCCGCACTCGCGTACCCGCGCGGCAGGCCGGCCCTGCCGCCGACCGGGACAGCCAGCCGGGCCTTGACCGTGCCGATACGGGCGTGCAGGCCCGACCGCACCGCGCGCAGGTTCCGCCAGGCCAGCTGCCACTGATCCTCGCTGGCCCGGGTGATCGCCCCAGCCCACCGCGACGATGACTCCGCCGTCAGTGCCCGCTTCCGCCGCGCCCGGGACACCGCCCTGCCCTGCGCGTCCAGTCGCCCCTCCGCGCACCGCGCGGCCAGGTCCCGCCCGGCCAGCGACCCCAGGTGCCGACCCGCCGCCCACAGCACCGCCGCGTCCTGCCCCGACACCCGCAGCCGGGTCCGCACCCGCGCCCCAGTCGGGGCAGCGGCCACGAACGGCACCGCGACCCGGCGCAGCGACGACCTCACGCGGCACCGCCCGGCACGATCGCCTGTCCTACCAGATACACATCACAAGACTGCCGTATAGAACATGTTTTTGCCTCCCACGACACGCTGGACGGCACAACTGTTAGAACCTCTACGTGGCCAGCATGGACAGCAACCTCTGGGCTGGTGATGAGCCCGGGAACCATGATTAACAGGCCAGCGCCTGGCAAGATAACGGGGGGTTTCTAAGCTAAGGCAATGGTCAAGGGAGGAAGCGTGGCGGGCAAGTTCGTACTCAAGAAGGGTTCCACCGGAAAGTACCACTTCAACCTGGTGGCCGGCAACGGGCAGGTCATCGCGACCAGCGAGGCCTACGAGCGCAAGCAGTCCGCGCTGAACGGGATCGAGTCGGTCAAGAACAACGCTCCCGACGCGGAGATCGACGACCAGACGGACGAGTAGACGCGGAGACAGGCGACCGTGGCAGGCGAGGGCAGCGCCGGCCACGTGTATCCGGCTGCGGGTTAGCTTCGCAGGAAGGCCAGCAGGTCTGCGTTGAACTGATCCAGATGGGTGTCCGTAGGCGTGCGGCGCGCCCGGATAGTAGATTTCCCTGGCGTCCTTGATGAGCCGCGCCGACCTTACGGCGGCGTCCTTGACGGGAACAGCCTCGCGCGGTATCCGAAAATGCCTCCCACCGGGGGGATCAGCGGCTAGCTTTTGATAGGGGGCGGACCTGGCTAAAGGGCGGGATAGATGTACCTGTTCGAGTGCGAGGCAACATTCGAGGCCGAGCCGGCTGAGGTCTGGAAGGTGTGGACCGACGTGGAACGCTGGCCTGAGTGGGATGCCAGCAAGGAGATCGCGCGGCTCGATGGCCCGTTCCAGCCCGGTGTCTCCGGCTGGGCCAAGCAGCGCGGCAACCTCGGCGGCTCCTTCACCATCACCGTGGTCGATGACGAGCGGCGCTGGGTGAGCGAATGCCCGGTGCCCATGGGCAAGGTCGTCTTTGACCACGTGCTCGAGCCAGTCGCGGGGGGACGTGTCCGGGTGGTCAAGAGGGCCGAGGTGCAGGGCGGATTGGGCTCCTTGCTCCGGCTGGTCGCCCCCAAGATGCGCCGTGAAACCGCCCGGTCCTTGGCGGCCCTGGAACGACAGCTGTCCTCATAGCCCACTACCTGCGCGTCCTCTAGGTCCAGGTGCTAGGACAGTAGGCTCAATCGCGCCGGAGTTCACCGTGGAGGACGTCTGGGCCCTGCCTGTGCACGGCGGCGCCGAGGACTCTGACGCGGCGCGTCAACGTCTAACTGGTCCATGGTCGTCCTGCAGGATATCCAGGCCCAGGTCGAGCGCGGGACTTGAATGGGTGAGAGCGCCGACGGCGACGAAATCGACACCTGTCTGTGCCACGGCTCTGGCCGCATCCAGCCGCAGCCCCCCGCTGGCTTCCAGCCGGGCCAGGGGATACCGGCTCGCGATGGCCACGGCGGCGCGCAGATCGGCCAGGCCCATGTTGTCGAGCAGGACGAGCCTCGCGCCGGCGTCGAGAGCCTCACGGACCTGGGCCAGGGTGTCGCACTCCACCTCGAGCGGCAGGCCGGGTGCGGCCGCGCGCACCGCGGTGATCGCCGCCGCGATCCCGCCCGCGGCGGCCACGTGGTTGTCCTTTATCAGCGCGGCGTCGCCGAGTCCCATCCGGTGGTTCACGCCGCCGCCGCAGCGAACGGCGTACTTCTCCAGCTGACGCAGGCCCGGAGTGGTCTTGCGGGTGTCACGCACGACACATCCCGTGCCGGACAAGGCGTCAGCCCAGGCCCTGGTCGCGGTGGCGATTCCGGACAGGTGGGTGAGAAAGTTGAGCAGGGTTCGTTCGGCGCCGAGTAGTTCTCTCAGCGGGGCCCGGATCCGCAGCACTTCGGTGCCCGCGTCGATCCGGTCACCGTCCGCGCGCTTCGGCTCGGCCCCAAGAGCCCCCAGAACCGCCTCCGGCCGGATCCCGGCAGCATCAAGGACGGCGAGGGCGACCGGAAGGCCAGCCAGCACGCCGGATTCGCGGGCCATCACCCCGGCCACGGCCCGCGCGTCCGGCGCGGCGGTCGCGGCCGACGTCACGTCGGGTCCGTAACGCAGATCCTCATCGAGCGCGGCGCGGACCACCCGTTCGGTGTCTTCGGGATCCAGGCAGGCGGCGAGCAGTCGCGCGGAAGTCAAAGCGTTCAAAGTCATGCGCCAACCCCCGCCCCTGACCAGGCCGCCCACGGCCGACCCGCCGCCACCCGCAGCACGGTATGGCTGGCCCGGGCGGCTGAGACAACAGCCGGCGCATTCCGCCACCGATGGCACCCGCGGCTCTCCGCCCGGGCCAGGGCGGCCACGGCGACCAGGACCGATACCGCATGCAGGCTGGTCGCCTCCACCGTGGCCAGGTTCAGCTGCCCGCTTGCGGGCGGCGCCTGGCTCAGCGTGTGCCGGAGGCGTTCCATATGCTCGCGATCGCGTAGCACCCCCGCGTCCCGTGACATAGCCGCGGCCAGGGCCGGCCGGACGGCGGGATCAACCCCCGGGCCGACGGAAGGCAGCCGCAGGCTGGCTGATGGTCCAGGCAAGTTCTGCCCGAGCAGTTCCCCGGCGCGCCGCCCGGTGATCAGGGCCTCGGTCAGGGAATTGGACGCGAGGCGGTTGGCTCCGTGGACGCCGGTCGATGCGGCTTCCCCGACGGCATAGAGGCCGGGGACCGAGGTGCGCCCGTCCATGTCGGCCCAGATGCCGCCGCAGGCGTAGTGCGCGCCGGGCGCGACCGGGATCGGTTCGGTAACGGGTTCGATCCCCCGCGCCCGGCACAGGGCCACCGCCGTGGGGAAGTCTCGCTCCAGCGCGGCCCGGCCCACCGCGGTAGCGTCCAGCCAGAGATGATCGCCTGGCCCGTCCCCGCATCCCATCCGCTGGTGCATGGCTGCCGACACGACGTCTCTGGGGGCTAGGTCGCCGAGCGGATGATGCCCGGCCATAACTGGCCGACCCGCCACGTCCACCAGCACAGCGCCAGCCCCGCGTAGGGCCTCGGTGATCAGGGGGCACTGGCCCCGGGCTGATTCCTGCCACAGCACCGTCGGGTGAAACTGCACGAATTCCAGGTCTCGCAGATCCGCCCCGGCGCGGGCGGCCAGCGCCAGGCCGTCGCCCGTCAGGCCGGCCGGGTTGGTGGTGGTCGCGTAGGCCTGGCCGAAGCCACCGGTGGCCAGGATGACGGCGCGCGCCGTCACCGTGCCCACTCGCAGTGCCCCATCGTCGCCGGGCATCCCAGCCAGCACCCCGCCTACCGAACCCAGGTCGTCGATCAGGGCGTCCAGGGCGACGCAGCGGGCGAGGATCCGGACCGGGCTGGCCAGCAGCGCAGCCTGGAGCACCCGGTTGACCTCCGCGCCGATCGCGTCGCCCCCGGCGTTCACGATCCGCTTGCGGCTATGCCCGGCTTCGAGATGGAGGCCCGTTCGCTCCAGCCGGGCGCCACGCCGGGCCAGGCGGGCGATCTCGCCCGGGGCCTCCGTGGCCAGCGTCGCCACGGCCGCTGGATCGCACAAGCCGGCGCCCGCATCGAGCGTGTCCCGCTCATGCAGGCCCGGGTCGTCCCCGGCGCCGATCGCGGCAGCCAGGCCGCCCTGGGCGAGCGGCGTAGCGCCATCGCCGATGTCCTGCTTGCTGAGCAGCAGCACGTTGCGGCCATGCCGGGCGGCAGTCAGGGCTGCGGTTATGCCCGCTGCCCCCGATCCCACGACCACCACGTCGGCTTCGCGGTCCCAGTGCGTCTGCGACCAGGGCAGGTGGCGGAGCCGCGGCCCGGTCACAGCATGGCCTGCACAGCCCGCCGGGCGCGGCGGGCCACGTCGGAGGCGACGGTCACTTCCTCGATCCCCTCGCGCAGGCAGCGCAGCAGGGCGGCCGGTGTCGTCATCTTCATGTACCGGCACACGGCGTTCGGATTGACCGGCTCCCAGCGCACAGCGGGATTAGCTCGGCGCAACTGGTGCAGCATGCCGGTCTCGGTAGCGACGAGCACGGCGGGCGCCGTGGTCGTCCGAGCAGCGTCGAGCATGCCCCCGGTGGACAGCACGCGGGTCCGGCCCGGTGGCAGGTCACCCTCCCCCGCCTGCCACAGCGCGGCGGTCGAGCACCCGCATTCGGGATGGATGAACAGCTCGGCCGCGGGTTCGGCGCTGGCCTTGCGGCGCAGCTCAGCCGGGCTGATCCCGGCGTGCACATGGCACTCGCCGAGCCAGATATGCATGTTGGCCCGGCCGGTGGCGCGCCGTACGTGGGCTCCGAGGAACTGGTCAGGCAGGAACAGGACCTCCCGGTGCGCCGGGATGGAGGCCACGATCTGCACCGCGTTGGCCGAGGTGCAGCACAGGTCGGATTCGGCCTTGACCTCGGCGCTGGTGTTCACGTAAGCGACGACCACGGCTCCGGGGTGCTCGGCTTTCCACTGGAGTACCTGCTGCGCGGTGATGCTGTCGGCGAGCGAGCAGCCGGCCCGGGAATCCGGGATCAGCACCGTCCGGTCCGGGGCCAGGATCTTGGCGGTTTCCGCCATGAAGTAGACGCCGGCGAATACGATGACGCTCGCCGTGCTCGCCGCGGCCAGGCGGGACAACGCCAGCGAGTCGCCGACGTGATCGGCGATGTCCTGGATCTCGGGAGCTTGGTAGTTGTGCGCCAGGATCACGGCATTGCGCTGGGCCGCCAGCCGCCGGACCTCCGCCGCCCAGTCCGCCCCGATCTGCTCTGCGCCGATCTGCTCTGCGCCGATCTGCTCTGGGGCTGCCTCAGTATTGGTCACGATCTGCCCTCTCTCCCGCCGAGGTTTTAGACTCCGAGTGTAAAACACTTTTCGCCTCATGGTCTAAAACCCGGTAACTCAGTACTATGCGTAGGTGTCGGAAGATGAGCCGGAGGCTTGCGGACCTGAAGGGCCGGGTGAGCCACCCGGGCCGTCCTGGCCCGGCGGGCGGTTTTCTCACGAGGCGCTGGCCGTGGTCCTCCAGGTCCGCCGCGACAGCCTGCACGTCCTGCTCTGGCAACGCGGCGCACCGCCGTTCGAAGGGCTGTGGGCGCTGCCCGGCGGTCCGCTGCGGGCGGATGAGCGCCTCGGGACGTCCGTGGGAAGGCATCTGGCCGCCAAGGTTGACCTCACCGACATCGCGTATATGGAGCAACTGGAGACCCGCAGTGATCCGGGGCGCGATCCCAGGGGCCGCGTTCTGGCCACGGCCTACCTGGCCCTGATATCCGCCGACGTCGAGCCGCGCATTCCCTCGGACACCGCGTGGCACGCGGTCCAGGACCTTCCGCCGACCGCGTTCGACCACGGGTCGATCGCCGAATCGGGGCAGGACCGGCTACGGGCCAAGCTGTCCTACACCAACATCGGCTTCGCCCTGGCCCCCGACACCTTCACGATTGCGCAGCTTCGGGACATTTACGTCGCCTCGGTCGGCCATCCGGTCTCGGCGACCAACCTGCAGCGGGTCCTGACCCGGCGCGGCGTTATCGAGGCCACGCCCGCCGCCGCCCGGTCCACGTCCCTCGGCGGCAGGCCAGCTACGCTCTACCGGTTCGCGGCCCGGTCGCTGATCATCACCAATCCCTTCGCCGCATTCCGCCCCCCGTCCGTGCCGCGACAGGTGGGATGAGCGGAACGTAATTGCTACAAGCCGGCGAGGTCGGAGATGGCCGCGCGGTGCGCCTGCGGGCCGCCGGCCAGGCGCTCGGCCGACCACGCGCGGCGGTAGTACAGGTGCGCGTCGTGCTCCCAGGTGAACCCGATCCCGCCGAACACGTGGATGGCGGATTCGGTGACGGCACGGTAGGCCTCGCCCGCCCGCAGGGCGGCGACGTGAGCCGCCCTCGGGGCCTCGGCCGAACCGGCTGCGGCCGCGATCGCGGCATACCTGGCGGCGGCCGAGACGGCCTGGAATTCCGCGAGCATGTCGACGCAGGCGTGCGCGACCGCCTGGAAGGAGCCGGTCGGCTGCCCGAACTGCGCCCGCTCCTTCGCGTACGCGATCGTCGCGTCGAGGCACCAGCCGATGCCGCCGGCGGCCTCGGCGGCGGTCGCGAGTAGGAAGTCGCGCTCGGCCCGGTCCAGCGCGGCCACCGCGTCGTCGCCCTGGCTGACCAGCACGGCTGGGGCCTCGTCGAAGGCGGTGACGCAGACCCGCCGGGTCAGGTCCAGGCCCAGCTGCCCGGAAGCGGTGTACCCCAGGGATCTCGATTCCACCAGGAACATCGCAAGGCCGGACTCGGTCATGGCCGGGACCAGGACGACGTCGGCCACGTGGCCCGCGATGACGTACCACCGGTGGCCGTATAGCCGCCAGCCACCGGGGGCCCGCTCGGCGCGGACGCTGTCCGGTCCAGGCGACCAGTGGCCGCCCTCGCCGGCGGCGGCGAGGGTCCCGGTCACCGACCCGTCGGCCAGCAACGGCAGCCAGTGCTCGGCGGCCGCGCGGTGGCTGGCCAGGAGCACGCCGGCGGCCAGGGCGCTGGCTAGGAACGGCCCCGGATACAGGGCGCGGCCGAGCTCGGTGTGTGCCACGCTGGCCTCGGCCTGGGACATGCCGAGGCCGCCGAACTCCGCCGGGATCGTCAGCCCGGTCAGGCCGAGCTCACCCGCCAGGCGGGCGTGCAGCTCCGGGCTGTAGCCAGCCTCGGTCTCCAGCGCGGCGCGCAGCGCGGCGGACGGGAGCTGGTCGGCCAGGAAGCCGCGCAGGGTGTCCTGCAGGGCACGCTGGTCTTCGCTGAGAACCAGGGTGTCGCTTTCGGCCATGATCAGCTCCTCACGCAGGGCGTGGGAGCCCGAGGACCCGCTGCGCGATGGCGTTCTTCAGGACCTCGTCGGTTCCGCCGCCCAGCCGGTACCCCGGCGCACCGAGCACCACCGAGGTCCACGCGTAGGTTCCCCAGGCACCGGTATCGGCGACCAGGGCTGGCCCGAGAACGGCGGCTACCAACTCTGCCAGCCGCTTCATGTTAGCGGACAAAGCCAGCTTATTCAGGGCAATCTCGGGGCCCGGCGGCTCGCCCGCTCTGGTGTGCGCGGCCATCACTTGCTGGGCGGCGGTACGGCTTAGCCTTGGTCTTCGAGACGGCTAGCCAGGAGCTGGGCCAGGTGGGTGCTGCTGACGTGGGCGAGCTGGTCGAGCTGGGTGCGGCAGGAGAACCCGTCGGCTAGCACCACCGCGTCCTTGGCGTTGCGCACGGCGGGCAGCAGGGCGGTCTCGGCGACGGCCCGTGACACGTCATAGTGGCCGCGCTCGACACCGAAGTTGCCGGCCAGGCCACAGCACCCGCCGACCGCGGTGACCTCGGCGCCGGCGCTGGCGAGCAGCGCGGAGTCGGTGTGCCAGCCCATGACGGCATGGTGATGGCAGTGCGGCTGAGCCACTGCGCGCACGTCGGCCAGATCGGGTGGTGTCCACGTCTGGTTGCTGGTCAGCAGCTCGGCGAGCGTACGGGTGGCGGCGCGGACCTGGCCGGCGCGCGGGTCGGCTGGCAATAGTTCGGTGACCTCGCCGCGCAGCACGGCGGTGCACGAGGGTTCGAGCCCGACGATCGGCTTGCCAGCCTGCAGGGCTGGCTCCAGGGCCTGCAGGCTGCGTCGCAACTGCCTGCGCGCGCCGTCCAGCTGGCCGGTGGAGATCCAGGTAAGGCCGCAGCACACGGGCTGGCTGGTGATCTGGACCGCGTAGCCGGCCGCCTCGAGCACCCGCACGGCGGCCTGGCCGACCTCGGGCGTGAAGTAGTCGGTGAACGTGTCCACCCACAGCAGCACCGGATCCCCGTCCTGCGCGGGATGGCTGGCGAACCACTCGCGGAAGCTCTGCGCGGCGAACTGCGGCAGCGGGCGGCGGGCGTCGATGCCGCCCAGCCGTTTGGCCAGGCCGGCCAGGGCCGGGTTGCGCAGCGCGGCGTTCGCCAGTCCCGGCGCGTGCGAGGCCAGCCGGGCCCAGCGGGGCAGCCAGCCCAGCGAATAGTGGGCCGGCGGACGCGGCCGGCGCCGGTACCGCTGGTACAGCACCTCGGCCTTGTAAGTCGCCATGTCCACCCCGGCCGGGCAGTCCGACGAGCAGCCCTTACACGACAAGCACAGGTCAAGCGACTCGGCCACCTCCGCCGAACGGAAGTTCTTGACCAGCGTGCCGTTCGCGAGTTCCTGCAGCACGCGCGAGCGGCCGCGGGTGGAGTCCTTCTCGTCCCGGGTGGCCAGGTACGACGGGCACATCACACCCCCACCCGCCTCCCCAGCCCCCTTTACTGCAGTGCTGTCGGCGCGGCACTTCCCCACGCCCACGCAGCGGTGCACCGCAACCGACAGGTCACCGCCGTCGTGCGGATAGGCGAAACCCAGTCCGGCGCGCAGCGGGCGGGCCTGCGGCACGCGCAGGTCCGCGTCCAGCGGCGCGGGGTCGACCAGCACGCCGGGGTTGAACACGTTGCCCGGATCGAAGACCGCCTTGACCGCGGCCATGGTGTCGATGGCGTCGGGTGAGTACATGGCGGGCAGCAGTTCGCCGCGGGCGCGGCCGTCACCGTGCTCGCCGGACATCGAGCCACCGTACTTGCCCACCAGTTGCGCCGCGGCGAGGACGAACTGCCGGTAACGGCCCGGCGCCGCGGAGAACGGGAAGTCGATGCGGACATGCACGCAGCCGTCGCCGAAGTGGCCGTAGGTCAGGCCGTCCAGGCCGTGCTCGGCCATCAGCGCCGCGAAATCACGCAGGTACGCGCCCAGGTGCTGGGGCGGGACGGCGGCGTCTTCCCAGCCGGGCCAGGCCAGGCGCACCTGCCGGGGTGCGGCCGCCCAGGCCCGCGCCGTCCTCGCGGATGCGCCACAGGGCCCGGGCCGGGGCGCCGGTGACCACCAGCGAGTCCAGGCAGCCGGCGTCGGCGATTAGCCGCTCGGCCGCCGCGCGTGCCTCGGCCCCGGTTTCGCCGGCGGTCTCCACGAACAGCCAGGACTCACCGCGTGGCAGCCCGGGCACGGCGGAGGCACCCCGGCGGGCGCGGAAGACTTCCACCAGCCGCGCGTCCATGCCCTCGATCGCCACCGGGCGGTGCGGCAGCAGGCCGGGTGTCGCGTCCGCAGCCGCCGACATGCCCGGATAACCGAGCACAGCCAGCGCCACCGCCTTCGGCGACGGCACCAGCCTCACGGTCGCGCCGAGGATCATGCCGAGCGTGCCCTCGGTGCCGACCAGGAACTTCGCCAGATCCGTACCGTTCTCCGGCAGCAGGTGCTCCAGGGAGTAGCCGGACACCTGCCGGGTAAACCGGCCGAACTCGGTGCGGATCAAGTCGAGGTGCGCCGCGACCAGGGCATCGAGCGCGGCACCGATTGTCCCGGCGGCGGCCAGGCCGTCACGGCCCAGTCGCCGCGCCGCGAGCCGCTCCCCCGAGGCGGTCAGTACGTCCAGGCTCACCACGTTGTCGGCCGTGCGGCCGTACCGCAGGGCCCGCGACCCGCAGGAGTTGTTGCCGATAGAGCCGCCGATGCTGGCCCGGGAATGCGTGGACGGATCGGGGCCGAAGCGCAGACCGTGCCCGGCCGCGGCCGCGGTGATGTCGTCCAGGATCGCGCCAGGTTCCACCACCGCCGTACGAGCCTGCGGATCTACCAAACGGACCCGGTTCACGTGGCGGGAAAAGTCCAGCACGATGCCGGGGCCGACCGAATTGCCGGCGATCGAGGTACCGCCGCCGCGACTGGTGACCGGCACGCCGGTCCGGGTGGCGACGTCCAGCGCGGTGGCCGCTTCCTCGACGTGCCTCGGGAAGACCACCACGCTCGGCACGACGCGGTAGTTCGACGCGTCGGTGGAGTACTCGGCCCGGCGCCGGGCCGAGTCGTCGACCTCGCTCAGCCCGGCCGCGCGCAGTGCGGAGGCCAGGTCACGTGGCGAGGGCGCCGTCGCGTCGCCTGCGCGTGCTGTGGTCATGATCCCGGATGCTATCTCCCGAGGGTGACCAGTGGCCGGACCTGCTCGCTGGCTGACCGCGGCTGCGGCCGCCGCAGCTGGTGCGGCGGCAGCTGGATGCGGATGTCGAGGCTGTCCACGGAGTGGTCGATGGCCGCATCCGGCCAGTGGCCGATGATCATGGCGAGTACCCGCCGGTTGCCTGGCAGCACGTCCATCGCCAGCGACGTCACGCCCCGTGCCTGAGCCCGGATGATCAGCGTGCGCATCAGCGCCGCGCCCACGCCCCGGCGCTGCCAGGCCTCGGCGACCACCACGCCGACGTCGGTCTCGCGGGCGCCGCAGGGATCCCCGTGATTCTCGGGCCCGTCCGCGGCCATGGCGTGGCCGACGATAACGCCGTCCGCGACGGCGACTATGGCGTCGACGTTGGCGGGCCCGCCGGACAGCAGGTGGAGCAGGCCGTGGGCGGGCGTGACTGGGGCAAAGAACCTGAGATAGCGGCTCTCCACGGACAATCTCGCGAAGAAGCCGCCGAGAGCGGCTAGGTCCTCCGTGCGTACCGGCCGGATCGCGACGGTAGGGCGGTCGTCGGTTCGCGTCGCCTGGGTTCGGTTCATGAACTCAGCATGGCCGGGATTGCTGAGTCTGTCAACTAGATTTAGCATGCGACCATGGGAAAGTCTTGGATGCTGGATTACGACCCGGCCAACTGCGCGATCGGCGCGGCCGTCGGGATCCTCGGCGAGCGGCCGACGTTCCTGGTGCTGCGCGAGGCCTTCAACGGTGTGCACCGTTTCGACGACATGCAGCGCCGCACCGGCATCCCCCGGCAGGTGCTCAGCCAGCGCCTGGCCCGCCTGGTGACCGAAGGCCTGCTCCGCAAGGTTCCCTACCGGCAGGCTGGCCAGCGGAGCCGGGACGAGTACCGGCTTACCGACAAGGGCCTTGACCTCTACCCCGTGCTGGTAGCGCTGATGGAGTGGGGCGACCGGTATGAGGGCGGCGCGGACGGCCCGCCGGTCCTGCTGCGGCATCGCGACTGCGGCGAACCGGTGCGGCTGCAGCTGACCTGCGCGGCGGGGCATGTCCTTGAATCAGCCCGCGAGGTCACCCCGGTGCCGGGTCCCGGCGCCCGCGAGATCGCCTGACGGCCGGTCCGCCGCCGGGCGTAGGGTGCTGCCATGCTGTTTCCCACCTCCTTGGTCGGGAGCTATCCGCAACCGGACTGGCTGATCGATCGTGCCCGGCTCGCCGGCCGGTTCCCGCCGCGGGTACGGGCCCGGGAGCTATGGCGGGTCGATCCCGCCTATCTGGAGGAGGCGCAGCGCGACGCGACGGTACTGGCCATCCGGGCCCAGGAGGAGGCTGGCCTGGACATCCTCACGGACGGCGAGATACGGAGGGAGAGCTACTCCAACCGGTTCGCGACCGCGCTTGACGGCGTGGACATCGACAACCCCGGCACGGCGCTGGACCGCAGCGGCCACCCGAATCCGGTGCCCCGGGTCACCGGGCCGGTTCGGCGGCGGCGCCCGGTAGAGGTGGAGGACCTGAAGTTCCTGCGCGCGAACACCAGCCGGACGATCAAGATCACCGTGCCCGGGCCGTTCACCATGGCGCAGCAGGCGCAGGACGATTACTACGGCAACACCGAGTCGCTCGCCCTCGGATATGCGGAAGCGGCGGGCGAGGAGGTCCGGGACCTGTTCGCGGCCGGAGCCGACATCGTCCAGCTAGATGAGCCCTACCTGCAAGCCCGCCCCGAGCAGGCGCACCGCTACGGCGTGAAGGCCGTCAACCGGGCGCTGGAGGGCGCGCCCGGAACCACGGCGGTCCACCTGTGCTTCGGCTACGCCGCCATCATCCACGACCGGCCCGCGGGCTATTCGTTCCTGCCCGAGCTGGCCGATTGCAGCTGCGACCAGATCTCGATCGAGACCGCCCAATCCGGCCTGGACTGCTCGGTGCTGGCCGCGCTGGACGGCAAGACCATCATCCTGGGCGTGCTGGACCTGAACGACCTGACGGTCGAGTCGCCGGAGACGGTGGTGACGCGGGTCCGGCGGGCGCTGCCGTACGTGCCGCCGGGCCGCCTGGTGCTGGCCCCGGACTGCGGCATGAAGTACCTGCCGCGCGACGTCGCCTTCGGCAAGCTGACCGCGTTGACGGCGGCCGCCGCCCGGCTGCGCGCCGAGTCCGGCTCTTAGCCGACCAGCCGACCAGCCGACCAGCCGGCCTGGCCCCTATCGTTTGCGGCCTACGCCGCCCCACATGGCCGAATGGACTCTGGCCGCCTCGATCTCAGATGCAGGCCGCCATCGCTGGACCGGGACCAGGCCCGGTTCGAGTAGTTCCAGGCCGTCGAAGAAGCGCATCACCTCGGCGTGGCTGCGATGGCGCTGGGTCTCTCGCGCGAGACGGTTGTACCGCTTGGCCGCTTCGGCCATCTGCTCAGCCTCGATGTCCGAAGCCACCTGGGACAACGCCAGGTAACTCCCGGCGGGAACCGCCGCCATCAGCTGCCCGATGATCCCGCCGGGGTCGTCCTGGTCGCCGATCAGGTGCATGATGGCGATCAGCATGACGGCGACCGGGCGGGAGAAGTCCAGGGTTTGCGCCGCCTGCGCCAGGATCCGTTGCGGGTCGCGCAGGTCCGCGTCGATGTAGTCCACGGCACCCTGCGCGGAGCTGGTGAGCAGCGCTTCGGCGTGCAGCAGCACGACCGGGTCGTAATCCACGTAGACCACGCGGCAGCCGGGCGCCACGGACTGCGCTACCTCGTGGGTATTGTTCGCGGCCGGGATGCCGGTGCCGATGTCGAGGAACTGCCGGATCCCGGTCTCGGCGGCCAGGAACCGCATCACCCGGGCGAGGAACGCGCGGTTGGCTCGCACCGAGGCGACGATGCCGGGATAGGCATGGATCACCGCGTCGCCAGCCGCGCGGTCGGCGGCGAAGTTGTCCTTGCCGCCGAGCCAGTAGTCATGCACCCGGGCGCTGTGGGCCACGCTGGTATCGATGACGCGCCGGACACCGTCCTCAGCGTTGTTCCGGCCCGCCGCCTGTTCCGTGCCGGACATCGATGCGCCTCCTGGTGAAGTTACCGCCGTCGCGAATATAGCGCGCGCCGGGAGGACGGAATCCCTCCCGCCGGGCCGGCCGGGAGAGCACAATAATGCCGTGACTTATGGCCAGGTAGGAGCGGTGACCGCTGGGGTATCCGGCCGGACCGCCGCCGGAATCGTGGCAGGGGCCGGGGCCGCCGCCGGGATACACCGGGCAGCAGCGTCCAAGCCCTAGGTCGTCCTCGGGAGGCACCGGTGACGGCTCCTCCTCGTTCGAAGACGATCTCGCGGGTATCGCCCTGACCGCGGCCACGCGGTTCATCGGCCGGGCGATCGGCCGCCGCGTGAAGCGTGCCTACGACGAGCGGGAGGCACTGCGGAAAAAGTGCGTCTGCGGGCGCTCAAGCAGCTGGCCGCCGACGAACGTGTCGACCTTCTCGTTGTAGAAGGCGACCATGCCGGTGATGGGCAGGAGCTGGCGGGTGGGGAAGTCGTACGCCCAGGCCAGGTCCTTGTGCACGGTGTCGCCGACCCGGACCGACCAGTAACCGCTGGTCGTCCCCTTGTAGGGGCACGCGGTCACTGTGTCGGTGGGGACGAGGTGCTCGAAGCGGACATCGGTCCGGCTGACGTAGTACCGCGTCGGCAGGCCGGTCTCGAACACCATCACCGGAGAAGCCGAGTCGGCCAGCACCACCCCATCGAGTTCGACGCGCACCGGGCGGTTAGAGCGCAGCGCGTCGACCCGCGCGTACGGGTTGCGCGGGTGCACGAACACCTGCTCGTCCTCCTCGAACCAGGCGTCCAGCGCAGCCCACTCGAAGCGGACGGTGCCGCTGAGCCCGTCTATCGTGGATTCGGTGATCACCCGGGCCGCCCGCGGCCGGTGCGTCTCGCCGATCCGCAGCCCGTGCAGTTCCGCCTTTCCGCGGCCGGTCTGCTGGACATTCCCCGCCGGGATCAGCAGGTCTTGGCGCACGTCGGACAGCGGAATGTAGTACTGCGGGTAATTAGGCCACTCCCAGACGTACAGTGCCCGGGTCGTGTCCAGGACCTTCTCGGTCCCGAGGTACGCCCGAATGCGGCGCGGCACTGGTTCGACGTGGTTCACCTTGGCGATCGCGGCTGGGTAGTCGTTCACTGCGGCTCCTCGCGTTAGATGTCCAGTTTGACATCCTCCCCCGCCTGTCCCAAGCGCGCTGCACGGACATCTCACCGAGCCAGGCGTTGCCGTCAAGGCTACCTTGACGCTACGGACCGTCAAGGTTATCTTGACGGTATGACGATCTCTCAAAGGCCCGCGCCGGGTGCCAGCCGGGTCGACACCCTGCGCTGTTCGTTCTGCGGTAAGGACAAGGACGCAATCGCCAAGCTCGTCGCCGGCCCGGGCGTCTACATCTGCAACGAGTGCGTCGATCTTTGCGGCCAGATCATCGCGGCGGACCCGGTGCCCGCGAGGAGCCAGCCGGCGCCCGAGTTCGACTTGTGGAACGAGCAGTCAGACGACGAGCTGCTGTCCAGCCTGGCCCGGATCCAAGGCGTGGTTGCCCAGGCCGACGCCGCCGTACACCACCATGTGAGCCTCTTGCGCGACCGGGGTATCAGCTGGACCCGCATCGGGGAGGCGCTCGGCGTGTCGAAACAGGCCGCATGGGAGCGGTTCTCCGGGGAGGACTGAACGCCCGGGCCGGATCCCGTCAGGGTGAAGGAATAGGGCGCTCCAACACGCTCAACGCGGAGGTGTCATCGGGAATGGGAAGGGAACGGCTGGAGCGGTACAGCCTCACGGGTCCGGAGAACCAGGCGGCGGTCGAGGCCGGCCTGGCCGGCGGGGACTGGTTCCGCAGCGCCGTGCCGCGCAAGCGGATGAAGGAGCTGATGAAGCGCTCCGACTACCCGGCCGTCCGGGACACCGTGATCTGGATCGGCCTGATCCTGCTGTTCGCCGGCCTCGGCATCACCTTCTGGACGGTCTGGCACAGCTGGTGGGCGGTGCCGTTCTTCCTCGCCTACGGCCTGCTGTACGGCTCGACGTCGGACTCCCGCTGGCACGAGTCCGGGCACGGCACGGCCTTCAAGACGCGCTGGCTGGACGAGGGCCTGTACCAGCTCGCCTCCTTCATGATCATGCGCGACCCGACCACCTGGCGGTGGAGCCATACCCGGCACCACACCGACACCCTGATCGTCGGGCGGGACCCGGAGATCGCGGTCATGCGCCCGGCGCGGCTGGTGAGGCTACTGGCGAACCTGATCGGCCTGGTCGACGTGCCGATGGCGTTCTGGCTGATGTTCGTGCACGCCTCCGGGCGGCTCACCGGCGACGAGGCTGACTACGTCCCGGCGTCCGAACGGCACAAGGTCTACCGCACCGCCCGGATCGACCTGGCCATCTACGCCGCCACCGTGGCCCTGGCGATCGGGTTCCGGAGCTGGCTGCCGGTGGTGCTGATCGGCGGGCCCCGGCTGTACGGGGCGTGCCTGTTCTACTTCTACGGCTTCACCCAGCACGCCGGCATGGGCGAGAACGTGCTCGACCACCGGCTGAACACCCGCACGGTGAAGATGTGCTGGGTCAACCGGTTCCTGTACTGGAACATGAACTACCACGTCGAGCACCACATGTTCCCCATGGTGCCCTACTACCGGCTTCCTGAGCTGCACGAGGAGATCAAGCACGACTGCGCGCCGGTGTACCCGTCGCTGTGGGCGGCCTACAAGGAGATCATCCCAGCGATCCTGCGCCAGCTCAGGGACCAGGAGTACTACGTGCGCCGCGAGCTACTGCCCGGCGCCGCCCCGTTCAACGAGCCCACGCCCCTGGCCGACGGGCGTGCGCTGCCGCTGCCGACCGTGACCGCAGCCTGAGGAGCCGCCCGATGGTCCAGTGGATCGCCGCCTGCCAGGCGGACGACATCGACCTCGAGGACGTCATCCCGTTCGAGTACCGCGGCAGCGACTACGCGATCTACCGGTCGCCGGACGATGTCTACTACGCCACCGATGGCCACTGCACCCACGAGAGGACGCTGCTGTGCGACGGCCTGGTCATGGACGGCATCATCGAATGCCCGAAGCACAACGGGCGGTTCGATTACACCAGCGGCAAGGCGCTCGGCGCGCCGGTGCTTGTCGACATCCGCACTTACCCCACTAGGGTCATAGACGGCACTGTCTATATCGAGGTCGGCTGACGCCACAGCCGGGGAGTCGTTTCATGCTGCGTTTCGGTCTGTTCGGAGCGGGGAGGATCGGCCGCGTCCACGCCGCCTCGGTGGCCATGCACCCGCGGGCCGAGCTGGCCGTCGTCTACGACCCGGTCGAGGCCGCAGCCCGCGAGGTCGCCGCGCGGTACGACGTGGCACCCACCGGGGACGCGGACACGATCCTCGGCGATCCCGACATCAACGCCGTCATTATCGCCTCGCCGACGCCGACTCACGTGGCCCTGCTGACCGGCGCGGCCCGGGCCGGCAAGGCGGTGCTCTGCGAGAAGCCGCTCGATCTGGACCTGGCCCGGGTCGACGCTTGCTGGGCGGACATCAAGGGCCTGGAGGCCATCATCATGGTCGGCTTCCACCGCCGGTTCGATCCGTCCTTCGCCGAGATACGCGACCGGGTGGCCGGCGGCGAGATCGGCCGGCTCGAGCAACTCGTCATCACCAGCCGGGATCCGGCGCCCGCGCCGGCCGCCTACATCGCCACCTCGGGCGGCCTGTTCCGGGACATGACGATCCACGACTTCGACATGGCCCGGTTCTTCCTGGGCGACATCGCCGAGGTCCAGGCCATGGGGGCGAACCTGATCGAGCCCTATATCGCCGAGGCGGGCGACATCGACTCGGCCATGGTCGTCTTGCGCGGGCCCGGCGGCGAACTGTGCCAGATCGTCAACAGCCGGCGGTGCTCCTTCGGGTATGACCAGCGGCTCGAGGCGTTCGGCGCCGAGGCAATGCTCAGCGCGGGCAACCAGACCGCCACCAGCGTGCGCCGTTCCGGCGCGTCCGGCACCGAGACGGCCCCGCCCTACCTGAACTTCTTCCTGGACCGCTACGTCACTGCCTACCGGGCCGAACTCGACCACCTGATCAGCTGCGTCGAGCAGGGCACGGCCCCGAGCCCCGGCTTCGCCGACGGGCGCGCGGCGCTGCTCCTCGCGGACGCCGCGAACGAGAGCCTGAAGACCGGCCGCGCCGTCCGGATCGACGTAACCCCAGGATGAGCAGCACACGCAGGCCGTGACGGTGCCTGCAGGAGTGGGTTTCGGTAATCTGGGCCCAGCCCCGCCGATCGGAGCCTGCCTGATGGTGACCAACCGTTCCGTGCCCGTCGATACCGCGCTACCGCATATTGCGTACCGGGATGTGGCGGAGGCATCACGCTGGCTGACCGCAACGTTCGGCTTCGCCGAGCACTTCCGGTACGGGCCGCCTGATGCGCCAAGCGGTGCCCAGATGCACCTCGGTGACGCTTGGGTGATGCTGAACTCGGCCGATGCCGACCAGAGGACCCCGGCGGAACTCGGTTACGGGACGCAGTGCCTGACGGTGTTCGTACCCGATGTCGACGCGCACTTCGAGAAGACGAAATCAGCTGGCGCAGCGATCGTGGAAGAAATTCACGAGACCGTCTATGGTGAACGCCAATACGGTGTCCAGGACCTTGACGGTCATCTCTGGCTTTTCTCCTCTCACGCTCGTGACGTCGACCCGAGTGAATGGGGAGCGACGATAACGGGCAACTGAAGCGCCGCCAGGCCGCCGGGGGCGCGGCGGCATCAGCTGAGTCTGACCGGGTGCGTCCGGGTGCTCGACGCGCGTCAGCAGCATGCGGGCGGACTGCTGCCCTGTCGCGTAGGCGGTGCTGTCGACGCTGGTGAGCCAGAGCGCCCGCAGGCGGGCAACGTTGGCCCCAGCAGGTCTCACCTTTCGCAAGCGGCTCAGTTCATCTGGCCCTGGTATCCCGGGCGTGTGCCGCTCCCATGATCGTGAACGGGTACTGCCTCTATCGGTCGGGTAGCCCGGGGCATCTCAGCCCCGGGCCCCCACAGATCCGTGCTTGACAGTCTCCCGTCACACGGCTCCTGTCATCCTGTCCACCAGGAATAGGGCACCCAGGCCCAGTGGGCGAACAGCCGGGGGTGCTGGGCAGTGACGCGTTCCCAGCAGGCCCGGGCTTTCTTCTTGGATGCCAGCCGCTTGTATTTCTTGCGGAGCCAGCGCATCAGGTAGGCGTTGATGCGCCGCAGGAGGGGCAGCAGCGCGGAGCGGTAGAACGCCCCGTAGTACTGCATCCAGCCCCTTACCACGGGATTGATCTCCCGGGCGAGGCTGCCCATGGTGTGCCAGGTGCGCAGGTGCAGCCGCCATGACCGCACTTCCGCACTCATCTTGTTCAGGGCGTCCTTGCTGACCGCGGGCAGGAACGAGGTGAACTTCTTGCCGTTCTTGCCGCGGGCCGCGCGGGCGCGGAAGGTGAACCCCAAGAACGTGAATGACGTGTGCTCATGCGAGCCGCGCCGGCCGCCGTCCTTGCAGTACACGATCCGGGTCTTGGCCGGGTGCAGCCGCAACCCCACCTGTTCCATCCGCTTCCCGATCGCCTCCAGCACCTCGCGGGCCTGGCGCTCGGTGGCGCAGTGCACGACCGCGTCGTCGGCGTACCGCTCGAACTGGACGCCCGGGTAGTTCCGGGCGAGCCAGGTATCGAACGCGTAGTGCATGAACAGGTTCGCCAGCACGGGCGAAACCGATGACCCCTGCGCGGTCCCCCGGTCCCGTTCCAGCAGGGTGCCGTCGGGGAGCTGCAGCGGGGCAGCCAGCCACCGCTTGACATACAGCACCACCCACGGCAGGTCGGTGTGCGCCTCCACCGCCTTGACGATCAGGTCCCACCGCACGCTGTCGAAGAACTTCTCGACATCAAGGTCGATCATTCGCGGTAGGGACCGCCCTTGCGGGCGGCCCCCCGCACAGATCCCAGCGAGCACTGCTAGCGCACTGGGCTCCTACCTTGGGTACGGGCGTCGAACCGGACGTTCGGCCAGGGATGCGTGATGCGGGCGGGAGGGAGCCACCGTGCCTCGAGCCGGCCCATCCGCTCCCAGGTCACCCGGTGGCGCTGGCTGCGGCGCCGCAGCGCCCGGTCCCAGCACCGCGTGACCTGTTTGCGGAACGCCGACACCGCGGCGATGTTGCCGGGGACCGCGTAGTAGGCGGTGTGCCCGCGCACCACGCTGCCCAGCCACTGTCCCTGCTCTGGGATGGGCCAGTGACGGCGTTGCATGAGCAAGGCGTTCACCTCGCGCAGCTTGGCCGCCATTTTCTTCGCGATCGTCTTGCGCCGCAGCGCGAACCGTCCCGTTCTCGTCTTCCCGCAGATGTGCGTGAAGCCGAGGAACGCGAACGTCTCGGGCCGGCCGAGGCCGCGCCGCCTGCGGTTCTGGGCGGCGAACCGCCCGAACTCGATCAGGCGGGTCTTCTCGGCGTTGAGCTCCAGGCTGAACCTGGCGAAACGTTCCACCAGGTCCTCATGGAACCGCTCGGCGTCAGAGCGATGCTGAAAACCGGCAACGATGTCGTCGGCGAAACGCACGATGATCACATCACCCTGAGCTTGCCGATTCCGCCAGTGCCGGGCCCACAGATCAAAGACGTAGTGCAGGTAGACGTTGGCGAGCAGGGGGGATGCGCTGGCCCCTTGCGGGGCTCCCTCCTCGCTTGCCGACCACGACCCGTCCTCGATCACTCCCGCGTTCAGCCATTTCTGGATGAGCCGCAGGACCCGCTTGTCCGCGATCCGATGCTCGACGAACTTGCGGAGCCACTCGTGGTCGATGGCATCGTAAAAGCCACGGATGTCCGCGTCGAGTATCCAGTTCACCTTCCTCTTCTCGATCCCGACCGCCAGCGCATCGAGTGCGTCGTGGGGCTTGCGCCCCGGCCGGAACCCGTAGGAGAAGCCGAGGAAGTCCTCCTCGTAAATGGCGTTCAGCACCTCGGCCACCGCCCGCTGGACGATCTTGTCCTCCAAGGTGGCGACGGAGGCGGCATAATGCCGCATCATCCAGTGACTCTTCGGGTTTTGTTGTTGTCACTCATCCGTTCCACCCGCTGAACGGCCAGCGGCTGGAGGTTCTGTATGCCCGGCGCCGCGGGGCGGACACGGTGTTCGTCTGCGCGGGCGGCATCAGCGGGCAGATCACGCTGCCGCAGTCGTGGACCGACCGGGGTGAGCCACCGCTGGACCGCCGGCTGTCGGCTGAGCGCCTGGCGGGGCTCGACACGCTTGCCCGTTCGCTTCGCGGTTGTTGACTTCCGTCTGCCGAGCCGGCATCTTCTTGTGTGATGAATACACACAAGAACGATCTCCGGGGCCTGTCCACCCGCCAGCTGCTGGCCCGCCGCCGCGCGGCGGCGGGCCAGCTCGGCGACGTGGAGCAGGTCCTGGCCGGGACGCTGACCGAGCAGGCGCGCCGGTGCGGCAGGCCCGGCTGCCGGTGCGCAGACGGCGAGCCGCACGGCCCGTATGCCTACTTCACCCCGCGCCCGGCCGGCCGTGGCCGGGCACGGTACGTGCCCGCCGCCCTGGCCCAGGTTGTGCGCCGCTGCCTGCGCCGGGACGAGCAGGTCCAGGCGGCGCTGACGGAGATCTCGGCGATCAACGCCGAGCTGCTGGCCCGCAGAGAGCTGCGGTAGCCGGTGGGTGCCGCCGTCCTGGCTGGTCCCGCCCGGGCGGAGGCGGTGGCAGCGCTGGCCAACATGACCATCTCGGTGCTGGGAGGCAGCAGTGAACGGCGAGCACAAGATCACGAGCAGTCACCGGGACCGGGCGGCGCTGATCTACCCGCGCCAGTCCTCGATGGCCCAGCTCCGCGAGCACACCGAGTCGACCAGGAGCCAGTACGCTCTGGCCGGCAAGGCAGCGGCGCTGGGCTGGCCGCGCACCTCGATCGAGGTGATCGACACCGACCTGGGGATCTCCGGCAAATGGGGGGTGGCCCGGGAAGGGTTCACCGAGCTGGTGACCAGGGTCTGCTCCGGCGAGGTGGGGGCGATCTTCGCGATCGAGATCACCCGGCTGGCCCGCTCGAATGCCGACGTGGCCCGGCTGGCGGAATTCGCCCGGATCACCGGCACGCTGCTGATCGACCCGGACGGCGTCTACGATCCCGCCGACGTGAACGACCGTGTCCTGCTGGGATTCAAGGGCACCATGGGAGAGATGGAGCTCCACATGATGGCCCAGCGGCTGCACGCGAACAAGCGGGCCGCGGCCGAGCGCGGCGAGCTGCGCACCCCGCTGCCCGTCGGGCTGGTCCACGACGACGCCGGCGATATCGTGATCGACCCCGATGCCGAGGTCCAGGCCGCGATCCGGGACGTGTTCGCCACGTTCACCGCGTGCGGGTCGGCCTACGGGGTGGTCGCCGCGTTCGCCGGCCGCCGGTTCCCGCTGCGCGCCTACGGCGGCGCGTGGGCCGGGCAGCTGCGGTGGGGCAGGCTCACCCACGCCCGCGTGCTGGGGGTGCTGAAGAACCCGTGCTACGCGGGGGCGTACGTGCACGGCCGGTACTCCTCGCGGCGCACTGTCGACCCCGGCGGCACTGTGCATACCGCGCTGGTGGAACGGCCCCGCGCCGAGTGGCCGGTGCTGATCAAAGACCACCACGAGGGATACATCACCTGGGCGGATTACCTGGCCAGCGAGGCCAGGCTGGCCGCCAACCGGACCAACGCCGGGGCCCGGCCGCCGCGGGAGGGCTGCGCGCTGTGCCAGGGCATCATCTACTGCGGGTCGTGCGGCAAACCGATGCGCACCAGCTACCACACCGATGCCCGCCCCTCCTATGAATGCTCCCGCGCCGACCGGCTGACCACACCCACCTGCCGGTCGGTCGCTGCGGCCACCGTCGATGACGCGGTCGCCGGCGCGCTGCTGGGCGTGCTGACCCCCGGGCAGGTCGCCCTGGCGCTCGCCGCGGCTGATGAGGTGGCCGGCCGGCACCAGCGGGTCAGCCGGGCCGCCGAGCTGGCCGTCGAACGCGCCCGCTACGACGCGGACCGGGCCGAGCGCGCCTTCAGCCAGGTCGAGCCGGAGAACCGGCTGGTCGCCCGCAGCCTGGAGGCCCGCTGGGAGGCCAGGCTCACCGCCCTGGCCGAGGCCGGGCAGGCACTGCAGGACGCCCGTGACGCGCTGCCGCCGCTGCCGGGCCGGGCCGAGCTGGAGAAACTCGCCGCCGACCTGCCCGCACTCTGGCACGCCCCGGCCACCAGCGCCAGGGACCGCAAGCGGCTGCTGCGCACCCTGATCGCCGACGTTACCCTGCTGCCCGAGCCCGACCAGGCCAAGGTCCGGATCGGGATCCGCTGGCACACCGGCGCCACCGACGAGCTGCGCGTGGCCCGCGCTATCCACACCGGCACCGCCAGGCGCAGCCCGTCCCCGGCGGTCGAGATGATCCGCCAGCTCGGCCCCGTCACACCCGCCGCCGAGCTGGCCGGGCAGCTGAACGCCGCCGGGATGGCCACCGGCAACGGCCGCCCGTTCGACGCCAAGGCCGTGCAGTGGATCCGCCACGCCTACCACATCCCCGCCCCGGCCCCCTACCACGACGGCGAGATCAGCGTCACCGAGGTCGCCAGACGGCTGGGCTGCAGCACCGGCGTCATCTACGACTGGATCCAGGCCGGGCAGCTCGACGCGCGGCGCGGCCCGGGAAACCGGCTATGCATCACCTGGAACGACCGCATCCAGGCCGCCTGCCGTGAGCGCATCGCCGCATCCGGGCACCTCAACCCCACGGCCCGGCGCACCAGGACCCGCCGCCACTGAGCCCCCTGTGAAATGTCGGCACCAGCTGCCATGCTCACGCCAGCAGATCCGCCAGCACGGCCTGACCACCGCCAACCACGCCAACCCGGAACATCCCGACACACGGCTGCAGGAGAGGCAATATGAACTCACCGTCGCTATGCCGAGCGGTCGTTGCCGCCCGTCCGGCTTCGGTATGTACACCCTGCGAGAGGGGCTCGCCCGGTAGGCACCGCTGTGGACCCGGCTGAGCAGGTCTTCGAGGTTCGCCCGGAGATCCTGCCCGTATCCGGCCCACGTCACCTGATCCACCCCCGGAGCGGCCTTCGGGCTGATCGCCGCGTAGGCCGCCCACAGGCGGTCAAGGTCGACGTGGTGCAGCAGCGCCGTGAATCGCGCTTCCTTGTCCTTTCGTGCAACTCGGCGCACACGCTCCAGCGCACTTGACGCGTCACTATCACGGCCCTGAGTCCGGGACGCGTTTTGCTGGCCCGTGTTTCCCTTGGTCAGCCGCCTTTCCTCCACCAGCTCCGCCACCGGCTGCCCGGCCTTGTTCGCCAGCTTCGCAGGTACTACGCGGCTGTCAGACTTCCCGCGGTCGTTCATCTCGGGCTTACCGCCTTAGCGTTCCCCGAGCGGCCCGCCCTGCCATCACAGCCAGACGGGCAACCGCGGGATCTCCCGGTTCTCGCACCTGAAGACTCAACGCATGCACAGGCTCTTTGACCGCGCGGGGTCCGCTGGCAGCTCGCGCTAGCGCGGCCAGCGATGTTGCCTTCCGGCCACTGGGACGGCGTCGGCACCCCGGACTGATGATTTCGCGGCTCGATAACCCAGCCTACGTCTCCCTCTGTCAACGCTTCGCCTGCGTCCTCACGGACGCCGACGCATGACCCGAGGTCACCGTGGATCGCTACTCCTTCGATGCAGGACGTTCTCATGTCCCTTCTCCAGGCCGGTTTATCCCGGCGCTCCCCAGTCCTTCTTCCAGCACCGTTTCCGGCATGCCGCCACCGCGTCCAGGGCCGACCGCCCGGGCCGGTACCCGTAGGAGTCCGGGTGGAACACCGGTTCCACCGCCTTCTCCAGCCGGGCCGCGACCACGGTCTGCGCGATCCTGTCCGCGACGCAAGGCACCCCGAGAATCCGGGTACCCGATCCATGCGGTTTCGGTATTTCCACCGCTTTCACCGGGGGCGGGAAATAGGAGCCCGAAGACATCCGGTTCCAGATCCTATACAGATTGTTCTTCAGATCGGACTCGAATTCCCCGAGCGTCTGCTTATCCACTCCCGGCGCGCCCTTATTGGCCTTCACCTTCTCCCAGGCGTCCTGCACCTCCCGCTTCGAGATATCGAACGGCTTTCCCGGCGGCTTCAGCTCGCCCATGCAGCTCCTCCCGGAATCTCCCGGTTGACCAAACGAACCAGCCACAGATGACCCGGCCCCTTCGCTCCCCCGCCATTACAGCGGGCTCACCACTACTACGAGCCGGTCCGCCGGCGCACGCCGCCTCGGTACTCAGCGCCTCGCGGGTCATGCCGCTTGAGCGCGCTCCCTCTCACCACCCAGCCCAGGCACCAGCACCCAGGGCAGGGCAGCAGTATCGGCGTGCGCCTTCCCAAGTTCCGCGCGGAAGCCGCAGGCCGGGCTCACGTCGCCTCCATGCCGGACACCGCCTGGCCAGTCGGCGGGCACCCGCCAGGCTCATCCCGGGAGCACAAGAACCCCACGGTTTTGATGCCACCTGAAGTTAAATAACGACACGTCAGCAGCGATCGTCTTCCCGGCCCCCACCTGACGCGATCACGTCACGCCTTTTCCGCATCGCTCACCACGACAGTCTTCAGCTAACGCAGCATGCGGTGGTTTGAAGCCTCCCCCCGCAGGGCGGCTCCGAAGGGCCAATTCCTTCATCTTCCGCGCAGCACCGCATCAAGGAATTCCTCCTACATGAAACTCCCTTCCGCGCTCTTGGCGCACCTTGCGTTTTAACGTGAGTTACGCGTGGGGTCTGACCCGAATCCGCGAATAGCGCTGTGAGCTGACTGTCGCTCGCGTAAATGATCTTGGTGCGCCGGATTCCTGGTAGCAGGCATACTGGCGGCCCGGGCGCCGGCGCCGGGTTCGCGGTCTGCGGGGCCTTTCTGCGGGTCGGGGCTGGCGGGCCGTGGACGGAGACGGGGAGCCGGGGCTCAAGGTGCGCAGGTCAGGCGGGTGCGGGCAGGTCCCGCAGCCGGGCCAGGACCTCGTGCAGGAGGCCGTGGCCGGGCGGGAGCCGCAGGGTCAGGTGGCGGGCGTGGCGGGTCAGCCGGCCGGGGACGGCGATCAGCCGCCAGCGCAGGGTGGCGATCATGGCCTTGCCGCCGCGCACGCCGTGCCCTGCCAGGATGTCCTGGCCGGCGGTGGCCGCGGTGAGCTGGTGCAGCCAGGCGGCCATGGTCGCGGCGAGCAGCGCACCCCACATCCAGGCCAGGTTGACCTGGGGGTATCCGGACGGGAGGTGCCGGAGGGCGGCGCCGAGCTTGCTGTCGCGGAAGATGTTCTCCACCGTGGTGCGGTGCCGGTACCAGTGCTCTACCGCTATCGCCTTGTCCGGGCTGGACACGTCCAGGTTGGTCAGGATGAAGCTGTAGGCGTAGATCGCCCCGGCGCGGGCCAGCTCGGGGATCGGCAGGGCCCGCTGGTCCGGGTGCAGGGTGCGGCGGCGCCGGGACCGCGGGTCGGCGGAGACCTGGGACGGATCCAGCAGCACCCGGCGGACCAGCAGCCGGGTATTGGCCGGCCACCAGTCCGGGCAGTACTCCGCGACCGCGACCTGGGCGCCGTCCATGCCGGTCGCGTCGTGCCAGTCGTCCTCGGCGATCCCGGCCAGCAGCCGCCACAGCGGCGCGATCCGCTTGGCGCCGATCGCGAAGCCGATGTGCGCCTCGTGCGCGGCGCGGGCCAGCGCGCCGGCGAAGTACCCGGCGTCGGCGCGCAGTGCCACCCGGCCCGGTTGCCGTGCCCGCTCCGGCAGGCTGGCCAGGGCGCGGCGCAGCAGGTCCGGCGCGGTCGCGCGCGGGTCATCGGTGCCGTCGCCCAGGTCGGCGGCCAGGACAATCTCGGCCTCGGCCCAGCTGGCCACGTGCGGCCGCCCGACCCGCTGGCCCTGATGGTTATAGGCCACGCCCCGCTTCTTGCGGCCGTAGACCTCCACGTCAGTGGTGTCCAGGTCGATCGTGACCGGCCCGCCGGCCAGCGCATCCGCCCGCGGCGCGGGAAGCAGCGCCAGCATCCGGCCGGTCACCGCCGCCAGGCCGGACTCCACCGCCCGCCACTGCGCCGGGGTGACCCGCCGGGCCAGGCCCGCCGCCGTCGTGGACGCCAGCCCCGGCACCGGCGTGATCTGCTGCCCGGCCGCATCGGCGCGCTGGCGGTCCAGCCCGGTCAGGAAGTCCTCCCCAGCCAGCTGCGCCGCCGCGATCCCGGCCAGCAGCTCCCCGGCTCCGAACCCGCGTTCGCGCTGCTTGACCGGGCCGACCGCCGCATTCAGCGCCGCGATCACGCCGAGCCGGTCACACAGCTCGGTGATGGCCGCCAGGCCCGCGTTCGGCGTCAGCGCCGGATCCGGCGCGCCGATCCGCGGCCGCTGCCGCGATCTGCCCGCCCCGCTGCGTATCCTTTTCACCAGGTAGGTGCCTCTCCGCCTGAGATGATCATTACTTCGCAGCGATCATCATCCCAGGTCAAAGGGGCACCTATCGGCATTTGCGCCGCCGTGTCACCGACCTACTCGCGGATTCGGGTCTGATATCGGGTGCCTGCGCGCATACCGTGAGGTAACGGACGGTCCTGGTGCTTGTTCCGGCGTTTGCCGGACAGCATGAGTCCGGCCGCCGCATCCTCGGAAGGTCTGGCTAGGGATCTACCGGGAAAGGCGGCGGCCGTGGCATTCAGTATGGCGTGCCAGCAGCGATCGTGTCAGGCGGCGGGCGGAGATGGGCTGGATCAGCTGGCGGGGTTCCGGCGGGATGTGTACCGGTGCCTGTGGCGGCGGGCGGACGCGCTGTTCGAGACGATGGACGCGGTGACGGCCGCCGGGCGGGTGCCGTCGCTGCCGTACTTAAGCCTGGACCCGGCGTTCCGCCGCGGCCATGGCATGGTCTACCAGGGGCTGGCGCGGGGCCGGGTCGATGAGGAGGCGCTGCGCGGCCTGCTGGTCCGGTCCCGGCCGGCGGGCTGGCCGTGCGTGTTCGGCATCGATGCCTCCACGATCGGCCGGCCGTGGGCGGTGACCAGCCCGGGCCGGGAGTTCCACCACCACAGCTGCGCCGGTCACACCGGGTCCGGGGACCCGGTGATCAAGGGCTGGGCCTGGCAGTGGCTGTCCCAGCTGAGCTTTGACGCGGATTCCTGGACCGCCCCCCAGGACGCGGTCCAGGTCGGCCGGGACGACGCGGCGGCGGTGACCGCGGCGCAGATCCTCGCGCACGCGGCCCGGCTGCGCCAGGCCGGGGAGACGCGCATCCCGCTGTACGTGATGGACGCCGGGTATGACGAGGCGCCCGTCACCTGGGAGCTGCGCGAGCACCTGGATCAGGTGCAGATCCTGGTCCGGGTCCGCAACGACCGGGTGATGTACCGCGACCCGGTGCCGGAGCCGGGCCGGCCGGGGCGGCCCCGCCGCCATGGCACGGACCGGTTCCAGTGCCAGGATCCGGGCACCTGGGGCGAGCCGGGTCAGGTGATGATCCGCGAGGACGGCCGCTACGGGCTGATGACCGTGATGTCCTGGGGCGGCCTGCATCCCAAGCTGGCCTGCCGCGGTCATTTCCAGGCCATGCCCAAGCCGCCCGTCATCAAGTGCCACCTGATCCGGATCACCGTGGAGAAGCTCCCCAACGGGCGCGCGGTCCCCGGGCCGCTGCGGCTGTGGCGGGCCGGGCCCGGTCAGCCGGACCTGGACCTGTGCGCCCGCGGCTACCTGCACCGTTTCGATATGGAGCACACCTACCGGTTCGCGAAGACCTCCCTGGGCTGGGCCAGGGCAGCGTTGCGCTTCCCGGAGCAGTTCGCCCGCTGGACCTGGATCGTCATCACCGCGATCACCCAGCTGCGGCTGGCCCGCGCCCTGGCCGAAGACCACCGCCTGCCCTGGGAACGCCGCCGCCAGCCGGGCCGGCTCACCCCCGGCCGCGTCCGCCGGGATTTCGCCCGCCTGGCCGCTCTGGCCGGCACGCCGGCCAGAGCGCCGAAACCCTCCAAAGCCGGGACCGGCCGGCCCAAAGGCCGCCGCAGCACCCCAGCACCACGTTACGACGTGATCAAGAAGGTCGCCTGACAAGATCACTTAGACGTTAAAACGCAAGATCAGGGCAGTAGCCGTGCACGATGATGATTTCCGGCCTCCGGCGCCGGGCCGACCGTGTCCGACAGGTCGGGTGGCGAGATCAGGATCCCTGGCCGTCCGTGGCACTTCGCGGACCAGGTGGCGGCCGACGAAGGTCAGCTGGCGGCACGTCAGGGCGAGCATAGTGCCGAGATACTCAAGGAACTCGGGTTCAGCGCCGCCGAGATCGGGGTGCTCGAAGCCTCCGGACCGCTGGTCCAGCCCAGCAGGAACGGTACCAGGAGGAATAGTGACGATGATCGCGCGCTTCCAGGTCGACGGCTTCGAGCCGCGGCAGGTGAGCGGCCTGGATGTGGACTGGGTCGGGCTGATGACCCTCGCCAAGACGTTCACCTCGGGGATCATCGGGCACGCCACCACCCTGTTCATGGCCGCGGGCACCGAGGAGGGGTCACGGTCCTACGTGGCCACCGAGCGGATCACCGGGCACGGTGAGGACGGGCAGGAAGGCTCGGTGACCGTGCAGCACGGCGGACTTGAGTCCGATCCTGGCACCTGGTTCGGCCACATCGTGCCTGGCACGGGTACCGGGGGCTTCGCTGGATGGGCGGGCTCGACCCGGATCAGGCACGACGACCAGGGCGCATACTTCGAGATCGAGCCGGCCTGAGCTGTTGCGGCGACCTGTTGATCGGGGTAGGGGCGGGCCTTAGGGTGAGGCTCAAATGGATGAGAACCTGGCCAGGCAGGCCGAGCTAGCGCTTGAACAGCAGGGCGACCACGACTCGCTCTTCTTTGAGGGCACCTGGCATTCCAGCGGGCGGCTGGCCGACCGCGCGGCCAGGCTCGCGACCGGGCTGGCCGACCTCGGCGTCCGCCCCGGCGACCGGCTGCTCGTGCTGATGGCCAACTGCCCGGAGGTCCTGATCACCTACACGGCGGCCTGGCGCGCCGGGGCGGTGGTCACGCCGCTGATCTTCCTGGTCAGCGAAGAGGAGCTGAGGCACGCGCTGAACGACTCCGGCGCGGTCGGGATCGTCACCACGGCGGAGTTCCTGCCGAAGGTCTCCGCCGCTGTGAAGGGGGATGGGCCAGGGGGAACGGGGGGCGGGAGCCCCCCGTGCAGGGAAGGAGCGGGTGGGGCGCCCGGGGTCCGGTTCGTGCTGGTGCCAGGGACCCAGGCGCCCGCCGCCGCTCCCGGGGTGCCCGTGCTCGACTTTGACCAGGTGGCCTCGGCCGAGCCGGGGTCCATCACCGACCGGTCGGGCACCGACCTGGCCGCCCTGCTCTACACCGGCGGCACGACGGGCCGGTCGAAGGGCGTTCCCCTTACGCACGCGGGCCTGTACTGGTGCGGTTCGGCCGCCCACGAGATGTCGGTCCGCGCCAGCGTGGTCAGCTCGGTACTGCCGCTGCCGCTGGCGCACGCCTACGGCCTGCTGGTCATCTGCGGCGGTATGCACCGGACCGACCAGGCCAAGACCATCCTGATGCGCTGGTTCGATCCGGCCGGCTGGGTTGAGTTGGCCGAGGAGCACCGGGTCCAGGGCAGCGCGCTGGTGCCCTCGATGATCCAGATGCTGCTCACTCAGCCGCTGGAGTTGGCCGACCTGTCCGGGCTGACCGCGATCTCGTCCGGAGCGGCGCCGCTGGCCGAGGAGGTCCGGCGGGAGTTCGAGGCACGGGTGCCGACCGCGACCATCTACGAGGGCTACGGTTGCACCGAGGCGGCCACGTTCATCTCGGCGAATCCCCGGGACGCCCGCCGGATCGGCAGCGTCGGCCTGCCGGTGCCGGGCGTCGAGGTGACCATTCAGGACGACACGGGCCAGGTGCTACCGCCGGGCCGGGACGGCGAGATCTGCGTGCGGTCCCCCGGCGTGATGACTGGCTACTGGCACGCCGAAGACTCCTCGGTCCTGGCGGGCGACTGGCTGCACACCGGTGACATCGGGCACCAGGACGCCGACGGCTACCTCTACGTGGTGGACCGCAAGAAGGACCTGATCCTGCGGGGCGGCTTCAACGTCTTCCCGCGCGACATCGAGGACGTCCTGATCGCCCACCCGGCGGTGGCGCAGGCCGGGGTGGTGGGGCGGCCGGACGGCCGGCTCGGCGAGGAAGTCGTCGCGTTCGTATCGCTGCTCCCCGGCGCCGAGGTCAGCGCCGAGGAGCTCACCGAGCACGCCAGGAACCACCTGGCCGCCAACAAGTACCCCCGGCAGATCATGATCGTGCCCGCTGTCCCGCTCACCAGCGTGGGCAAGCTCGACCGCAAGAAGCTGCGGCAGTGGATCGCGGCGGCTGGCCCGGATGGGAGCTAGTCCAGCGGCGGGCTCGGCAGGATCTGGCCGGTGACCTCGCCGAAACCGATCCTGCCCCCGTCGGCGGCGGGTGCGGTGGCGCTGATCGTGACCTCGTCGCCGTCCTCGAGGTAGCTGCGCACCGACCCGTCGGCCAGCGTGAGCGGCTCCGCGCCGCCCCAGCTCAGCTCCAGCAGGCAGCCGCGCTGATCCCGCTCCGGCCCGCTCACCGTGCCGGAGGCGAACAGGTCGCCGGTGCGCGTCGAGGCGCCGTTGGAGGTCATGTGGGCCAGCATCTGCGCGGCCGTCCAGTACGTGGCGGCGAACGGCGGGCGCGACACCAGCTGCCCGTTCAGCCGGACCTCGAGCGCGAGGTCCAGGCCCCACTTGTCGGTGTCGGCCAGGTAGGGCAGCGGTTCCGGGTCCCGGGGCGGCGGGCTGACCCGCGCGTGCTCCAGCGCCTCGAGCGGCACGACCCACGGCGAGATCGACGTGGCGAACGACTTGGCCAGGAACGGGCCGAGCGGCCGGGACTCCCAGGCCTGCAGGTCGCGGGCGGACCAGTCGTTGAGCAGGAACACGCCGAACACGTGCTCGGCGAACTCGCTCACGCGCACCGGCCCGGCCGAGCCCACGCCGATCACGAAGCCGACCTCGGCCTCGAAGTCGAGCCGACCGGACGGCCCGAACGTCGGGCCGCTCTCTCCCGACTGCTGGCCCGACCCCTGGCGCAACCCCTGGCCCGGGCCCTGGCCCGGGCGCTGGCCGCGCGGGCGGGGAACCGGCGTGCCGGAAAGCACGATGGTGCCCGAACGGCCGTGATAGCCGATGGGCAGGTGCTTCCAGTTCGGCGGGAGCGGCTCACTGCCGGACCGGAACAGCCGCCCGGCGTTGGCCGCGTGGTACTCGTTGCCGAAGAAGTCCACGTAGTCACCTGGCGCGAACGGCAGGTGCAGCCGCACCGCGGACAGCGGGCGCAAGGCAGCCTCGACGGCGCTGCGGTGCCGACCCGCGGGGTGACCGGTGAGCAGCTCGGTGATCCGGGCCCGGACCTCGCTCCACCGGGCCCGTCCCTGCGCCATGAAGGCGTTCAGCGACGGCTCGCCGAACACGCGGTCATCTAGCGCCCTGGCGAGGTCCAGGATCGAGTCGCCGACCCGGACCCCGACCCGGGGACCTTCGCCGGCCGAGAACACGCCGTACGGCAGGTTGGCCACCCCGAACAGGGGCGATTTTGGGTAATCTGAGGCCCCGTCCGGCCGGGCCGGGGCGGTCAGGCGTCCTCCCCGTTCAGGTGGCGCACGGTCTCGCCGATGTAGATCTGCCGCGGCCGGGCGATCTTCTGCTCGGGGTCCGTGGAGCCTTCCTGCCACTGAGCCAGCCAGCCGGGCATCCGGCCGATCGCGAACAGCACGGGGAACATTGCCACCGGGAAGGCCATCGCCTGGTAGATGATGCCCGAGTAGAAGTCGACGTTCGGGTAGAGCTTGTGGGTGATGAAGTAGTCGTCCTCGAGCGCGATCCGCTCCAGCTCGAGCGCGATGTCGAGCAGCGGGTTGCGGCCGGTTACCTCGAACACCTCGTCGGCGACGCCCTTGATGATCGTCGCCCGCGGGTCGAAGTTCTTGTACACCCGATGGCCGAACCCCATCAGGCGCAGCTCGCCGCTCTTGACCCGGCTGATGTAACCGGGCACGTTGCCGACCGAGCCGATCTGCCGCAGCATCTTCAGCACCTGCTCGTTCGCGCCCCCGTGCAGCGGGCCGTAGAGCGCGGCCGCCGCCGCGGCCGCCGCCGAGTACGGGTCGACCCCGGAGCTGGCTACCCCCCGCATCGCGTTGGTGGAGCAGTTCTGCTCGTGGTCGGCGTGCAGGATGAACAGCACGTCCAGGGCACGTTCGAGCACCGGGTCCGGATCGTACTTGGGCTCGGTCATCTTGCCCATCATGTTGAGGAAGTTGCCGGTGTAGGACAGGTCGTCGTCCGGGTACGCGTAGGGCAGCCCGCGGGCATGCCGGTAGGCGAAGGCCGCGAGCGTCGGCATCTTGGCGATGAGCCGCACCACCTGCTGGTCCTGGTTGCTCCGGTCGTGGACGTCCGTGGCCTCGGGATAGAAGGTGGACAGCGCGGCCAGGGTGCTCACCAGGATGCCCATCGGATGCGCGTCGTGGTGGAAGCCGTCGATGAACTTCTTGACGTTCTCGTGCACGTAGGTGTGGATGGAGATCTCGTGGGCCCACCCCAACGACGCTTCCTTGTCCGGCATCTCGCCGCGTAGCAGCAACCAGGCCACGTCCAGGAAGGACGCACGGCTGGCTAGCTCCTCGATCGGGTAACCCCGGTAGCGCAGGATGCCCTTCTCGCCGTCGATGAAGGTGATCGCGCTGCGACAGCTAGCGGTGTTCTGGAATGCCGGGTCATAGGAGAGCAGTCCGAAGTCGTCATCGGAGGTCTTGATCTGCCGAAGGTCAATCGCGCGGATAGCGCCGTCGACGATAGGGAGTTCGTAGCTGCGGCCGGTCCGTGAGTCGGTTACTCGCAGCGTGTCATTCGTGGTCATGTCTAGACCATAGGCTGTCGCGGCGGGTGCTAAACAGACCCACCCTTCACGTGTCTCAGCTTGCGACCCTCAGCCGAGCTGGACCGAGCGCTTGGCCAGGCCGCCCAGAACCCATCCGGGCTCGTGCCCATGGCGTCATGCTAGCCGCGGTGGTCGGCCAGGACGCGGTGCGGGTCGCTGCCGCGGGCTTCGGGATCGGCGTGGACGAGCGCGGCGGACAGCCGCGGAATCGCGTGCAGCAGGGCATGCTCGGCGCTGACGGTGAGCTGATGGGCCTGGGCGGCGGTGATATCCGGGGCGACGACGATCTCGCACTCGGCGCGGATCTGGTGACCGAGCCAGCGCAGCCGGACCTGCCCGACACCCAGCACGCCAGGCGTGCCGCGCAGGATGTTCTCGGCCTGGTCGACAAGCGCGGGGTCCACGGCGTCCATCAGCCGCCGGTAGATTTCGCGGGCCGCCTGCCGCAAGACGGCCAGGATCGCCACGGTGATGCCCAGCCCGACCGCCGGGTCGGCCCAATCCCAGCCCAGCGCGACCCCGCCCGCTCCCAGCAGGACCGCCAGCGAGGTCAGCCCGTCCGTCCGGGCATGCAACCCGTCCGCGACCAATGCCGCCGAGCCGATCTTCCTGCCGACGCGGATCCGGTAGGCCGCCGCCAGCTCATTACCCGCGAACCCGACCAGCGCGGCCGCGGCGACCGCGGCCAGATCCGACACGCGACGCGGGTGCAGCAGGCGGTTGACTGCCTCGTAGGCGGCCAGGGCCGAGGACGCCGCGATGGTCAGCACGATCACGATCCCGGCCAGGTCCTCCGCCCGGCCGAACCCGTAGGTATACCGGCGGGTCGGCGGCCGGCGCCCCAGGATGAACGCGACGCCAAGCGGTACCGCAGTCAGGGCGTCAGCGGCGTTGTGCAGCGTGTCACCGAGCAGCGCCACCGACCCCGAAAGCGCGGTCACCGCCGCCTGGACAAGCGCGGTCAGGCCCAGCACGCCCAGCGAGATCCACAGCACCCGCATGCCTTCTGCGCTGGCTTCCATCACGGCATCCACCTGGTCAGCCGCCTCGTGCGAATGCGGGCGCAGCACATGCCGCAGCCGAGCCACCAGCCCCGATCGGGAATGTGCATGAACGTGCGGGTGCTCGTGGTCATGGGCGTGCGGCGGATGGCTCATAGCTCCAGGATCGTCGGAAAACCCTGTTGCGGCACCTCCACCACAGCGCTCGCCACGCACCTGCGACCAAGTTGCTGGGTATGAGATGCACGTGGACCCGGTGCAGGATGACGTAATGCAGGATGACCCAGTGCAGGATGACCCAGTGCAGGATGGCGTAATGCAGGATGACGCAGTGCAGGCGTTGCGGCGGATCGCGTTCGAGCTGGAACGGGGCGGGGCGCCGACCTACCGCGTCCGGGCCTTCCGCCGGGCCGCCCAGGTGCTCGACGGGCTGGCGGCCGGCGAGCTCGGCCGACGGGTGGCGGCGGGCACGCTGGAGGCGCTGCCGGGCATCGGCACGACCACGGCGCAGGTCATCACCGAGGCCGCGGGGGGCAAGCAGCCCGGCTACCTAGCCCGGCTGCTTGCCGACCAGCCGCCGTCGCCGCGGGACGGCCTGCGCGCGGCGCTGCGCGGCGACTGCCACACGCACTCGGACTGGTCCGACGGCGGCAGCCCGCCGCGGGAGATGGCCGAGGCCGCCCGCGACCTCGGCCACGAGTGGATCGCGCTGACCGACCACTCGCCCCGGCTGACCGTAGCCAACGGGCTTTCGGCCGAACGGCTCCTCACCCAGCTCGAGCTGATCAGCGAGCTGAACGACGAGCTGGCGCCGTTCCGCATCCTGACCGGGATCGAGGTCGACATTCTCGAGGATGGCTCGCTCGACCAGCGGGAGGACCTGCTGAGCCGGCTCGACGTGGTGGTGGCCAGCGTGCACTCCCAGCTTCGGATGCCCGCCGGGCCGATGACCAGGCGGATGGTGGCCGCGGTGCGCAACCCGCACGTCAACGTGCTCGGTCACTGCACCGGCCAGCTGCTCGGAGGCGGTCGGGGCCGCAGGCCGGAATCGGTTTTCGACCCCGACGCGGTGTTCGGCGCCTGCCGTGAGGCCGGGGTCGCCGTGGAGATCAACTGCCGGCCTGAACGCCGGGACCCGCCGGACCGGCTGCTGCGGCTGGCCGCCGAGGCCGGCTGCCTGTTCGCCATCGACACCGACGCGCACGCGCCTGGCCAGCTGGACTGGCTGGCGAACGGCACCGTGCGGGCGGAGCAGGCCGGGATTGCCGCCGAACGGGTGATCAACACGCGCGGCGCCGGGAAGCTAGGTGCTTAGGAGCCAGGCCGTGGTGTCGGCGGGCAACTGGCTGCCCTCGACCGGGGCACTGGTGAGAATGACGTTGCCGTGCGGCAGCGGGACTGGCCCGGGCCCGAAGTTGGTCACGCAGCGCCAGCCGCCCGGACGGGCGAAGTGCAGCACCTGGCCGTTGGTGCCGGGCATCCATTCCATGGTCTCCTTGGTCTGCAGCTTGCGCCGCCAGCGCAGGGCGTCTCGGTAGAGCATCAGGGTGGAGGCCGGATCCCGCTCCTGGGCCTGGACGCTGAGCGGGCCGAACCAGGTCGGCTGCGGCAGGTGGGCGGGGCCGGCCCCGAACCCGAATGACGAGCCGCCGGACGTCCACGGCAGCGGCACCCGGCAGCCGTCGCGGCCCTTCTCGGTTCCTGCGGTCCGCGTGTAGACGGGGTCCTGAAGGAGCCCGGCGGGAATGTCGGGAACCTCGTGCAGGCCGAGTTCCTCACCCTGGTACAGGTACGCGGAGCCGGGCAGGGCCAGCACCACCAGGACCGCGGCCCGGGCCCGCCGCAGGCCCAGGCCGCGCTCCAGTCGGGGGGAGGTACCGCCGCTCAGCAGCCAGTTCCTGGCGTGCTCGCGCTCGCGGTATTCCTCAGGCGGCAGCCCGTAACGAGTCGCGTGCCGTACCACGTCGTGGTTGGAAAGCACCCACGTCATGGACGATCCCTGCCGCTGTGTATCGGAGAGGTTGTCGGTGATGATCCGGAGGAACTCTCCGGCGTTCCAGTTCGCTTCGAGCAATTCGAAGTTGAAGGCCTGCCCCAGCCCGTCGGGGCTGGCGTACTTCGGCAGCCGGGAGGGATGCACCCAGGCCTCGGCGACGGCGGCCCGCGGCGGGTCGTATTCGTTGAGGACCCGCCGCCATTCGGCGTAGATATCGTGTACCTCGTCCCGGTCCCACAGCGGGTGCGTGCCTGGCGGCAGTGACCCGTCGGTGATGTCCCCCCCGACCGGCAGCGACGCGAGCGGCTCGGCCAGGTTCTTGGCCAGGCCGTGCGCCACGTCGACGCGGAACCCGTCGACACCGCGGTCGGACCAGAACCGGAGGGTCTTGAGGAAGTCGTCGTGGACCTCACGGTTATCCCAGTTCAGGTCCGGCTGCTCCGGGGCGAACAGGTGCAGGTACCACTGCCCGTCAGGCACCCGGGTCCAGACCGGTCCGCCGAACAGGGAGGCCCAGTCCGAGGGCGGCTGCGCTCCGTCCGGGCCAAGGCCGTCGCGGAAGATGTACCGGTTCCTGGCCGGGGATCCCTTCGGGGCGGCCAGCGCCTCGCGGAACCAGGCGTGCCGGTTGGAGGTGTGGTTCGGGACGATGTCGACGATGATCTTGAGCCGTCGCGCGTGCAGCCGGGCGGTCATCTCGTCGAAGTCGGCCAGCGTGCCAAGCTGCGGGTCCACGTCACGGTAGTCGTCGACGTCGTACCCGCCGTCGGCCAGGGCCGAGGGGTAGAACGGGCTCAGCCAGACCGCGTCGATGCCCAGCGCGGCCAGGTACGGGATCCGCGAGATGACGCCCGCCAGATCGCCCAGGCCGTTCCCGTCGGAGTCGGCGAAACTGCGCGGGTAGATCTGGTACACCACCGCCTGCCGCCACCAGTCCATCACTTGATCGAGCCGCGCATGATGCCGCTGACGACCCAGCGCTGGGCGATGAGGAAGACGACGAGGGTCGGGAGCAAGGCCATGAGGTAGGACGCGAAGGCCACGTTGAAGTTCGTGGTGAACTGGTCCTGGAACAGGTACTGGATGACCGGGAGGGTCTGCCACTTCGGGTTCGCCGTGATCAGCTGCGGCATCATGAAGTCGTTCCAGGACTGCAGGAAGGCGAAGATGCCGACGGTGGCGGCAATCGGCGTCAGCAGCGGCAGCACGACCTTCCGGTAGGTCTGCCAGGTGGTGCAGCCGTCGAGCCGCGCGCTCTCCTCCAGCTCGACCGGGATGGACCGGATGAAGGCGGAGAAGAGCAGCACGTTGAAGGCCAGCTGGAACATGATGTGCAGGATCCCGACGCCGAACGGGTTATCGAGGCCGATCGCGGCCATGAGCTTGACCTGCGGCAGCGCGACGACGGGGAACGGAATGAACAGAGCGGCCAGCAGGTAGAAGAACGTCACGCGGAACTGCCAGTGGCCCCAGTTACGCACGATCGCCCACGCCGCGAGCGAACTGATCAGGATTTCCCCGACCACGGCGATCACCGTGACCAGCGTGCTCATCGCGAACGCCAGCGGGGTATCGGTCAGGTCCCAGGCGGCCCGGAAGTTCCCCCATTGAATCGGCCAAGGGAAGTTGAAGCCGGTGCCCGTGCCGGTCTGGGCCGGTGACTTCAGCGCCATGGCGATGGCGAAGTACAGCGGGATGAGGATGGTCAGGGAGCAGATCGCGACGATGATCGTCAGCCCCCAGTTGACCCGGCCGCCCTCAGGGATGGGGCGTGGCTTACGTGTTCGGGTCGGCGGTGCGGCGACGGGTGCGGTGCTTACCTCGGTAGCCACTAGAGAACCCCTCCCCGGCGCCGCATAACGCCTAGCTGGAAGACTGCAAAGAACATCGTGATGACGAAGAAGATGACGGCGTTGGCCATCTGGTAGGCGTAGTCGCCGTTGAAGAAGCCGCTGAAGATCTCCATCGCCACGCTCGTGGTCGCGGTGCCAGGGCCGCCGTTGGTCAGGCCGACCACGACGTCGTACACGTTGAGGAAGCTCTTGAACGTCAGGACGGTATTGATGACGACGAACGGGAAGAGCAGCGGGAAGGTCATGCGCTGGAACTGCTTCCACGCGCTCGCCCCGTCGATCGAGGCGGCTTCGTACACCTCAGTCGGGATGGAAACCAGCCCGGCCAGGAAGATGATGATCGCGCCCGGGATGGCCACCCAGGACGCGACCAAGACGATGCCGAGCCAGGCGGTGTGCTGGTTGGCCAGGATGCTGGTCTCCAGCGGGGCGAAATGGATCGCCGACGCGATGATCGGAACAGAGGTGGAGAGGATGAAGGTGAAAACGTAGGAGATGACCAGGCCGGAGATGACCATGGGCATGAAGAAAACCGTGCGCAATCCGGTCCGCCATTTGATCTTGGCGTTCAGCGCGAGCGCCAGGGCCATGGCGATGACGTTGGTCACGACGCACGCCACGACCGCGAATAGCAGCGTGAACCCGTAGGAGTCCCGGATGGTCGGGTCGCTGAACGCGGCCTTGTAATTGGCGAGCCCGACGAAGTGCCAGGTTCCGTACCCGACGTAGTTCGTAAGGCTCCAGAACATCCCCTGGATCGTAGGGTAAATGATGAAGAAGGTGAACAGGACGATCGCCGGGATGACCATGAAAAGGTACGCCGGCGCCACGGGAAAGAAGAGTTTCTTCACCTTACCGAGCGCGCCTCGCCTGGAACGGGCTGCGGTCCCGGTCCGCTGGGAAGGGAGTGCGGTCGCGGTCATGCCTGCCTCCTAGATCCGGTGCTCATGCGGGTTCACGCCGAGGTCCGGATGGCCAGGCGCTTGAAAGCGCCGTCCATCGACGAGGTGAATCCGCTGACGTTGCCGGTCAGCATCATTTCCTGGATGAAGTTCCCGACCGGGATCGTGAGCGGCACGTACGTTCCCGCGCCCTGATAGAACCGGCCGGAGCTGACGTACTTCTGGAGGCCGGTGACGATCGGGCTCGTTTGCGGCGGAGCGTTCTT
>CAWCUJ010000003.1:0-11075 GCA_963798675.1 uncultured Actinomycetes bacterium
CGCGGAGGGGCTCGCGGCGCACGCGGCCGCCGATCGCACGGTCGGCGTCCTGCTGGTGCGCCTGGGAGGCTACGCGGTCGGCGTCTTCGCGGGCTCGCCTCCCCGGCTGGTGAGCTCGAAGACGGGCAGCAGGCTCGTACACGGCCGGAGCGCGGCGGGCGGCTGGTCGCAGCACCGCTTCGCCAGGCGCCGGGAGAACCAGGCGGCGACGGCGCTGCGCGCCGCCGCCGACGCCGCGGCCGAGGTGTTCGGGCCGTATGGTCCCGATGGGCTCGACGCCGTGGTGCTTGGCGGGGACAAGCGGTCTGCCGCCGGGCTGCGCGGCGACGCCCGCCTGAAGATATACCTGGCCCGGGCGACCGGCCGCTTCCTGACCGTGCCGGACCCCCGGCTGGCCGTGCTGTGCGACATCCCGCGCGCCTTCCTGGCCATCCGCATCCGGCTGACCGAGCCGGAATCAGATAGCCTGGCCCGGCGCTAACAAAGTAAGATGGATGCCATGCTGCTCACCTCGGACTAGGGACACCACCCAGGGGAGAGGTCTGTCCATTTCCGTCCGTTTTCAGGAGCAGTAAGTCAATGATCGTGGCCAGCGAAATCGAACTGCGGGCAGGCGCGCGCCTGCTGCTTGAAGGCGCGTCGTTCCAGGTGTCCGCCGGGGACCGGATCGGCCTGGTCGGCCGGAACGGCGCGGGGAAAACCACGCTGGCCAAGGTGCTGGCGGGGCAGGCTCAGCCGGCCGCGGGCTCGGTCCGCAGCTCAGGCGCGGTCGGGTACCTGCCGCAGGACCCGCGGACCGGAAACCTGGACATGCTGGCCATCGACCGGGTGCTGTCGGCTCGCGGGCTCGACCAGATCCGCGCTGATCTCCGCGCGGCTGAAGCGGAGATGGCCGACCCCGACTCCGCCGCGGCGGCCGACGCCATCCGCAGGTACGGCAGGCTTGAAGACCGGCTCGCGGTGCTCGGCGGGTACGCGGCCGAGTCGCAGGCGGCCTCGATCACCGCCAGCCTGGGCCTGCCCGACCGGGTGCTGCACCAGCCGCTGCACACCCTGTCCGGCGGCCAGCGCCGCCGGGTCGAGCTGGCCAGGATCTTGTTCTCCGATTCGGAGACCATGCTGCTTGACGAGCCGACCAACCACCTGGACGCCGACTCCGTGGCCTGGCTGCGCGATCACCTCAAGAGCTACCGCGGCGGCCTGGTGGTGATCAGCCACGACGTGGCGCTGCTCGCCGACGTGGTGAACAAGGTCTTCTACCTCGATGCGCAGCGGGGCTGCCTGGACACCTACAACCTGGGCTGGCGTGCCTACCTCGAGCAGCGCGAGACCGACGAGCGGCGCCGCAGGCGGGAGCGGGTAAACGTGGGCCGCCAGGCCAGCGCGCTGATGGCCCAGGCAGACAAGATGCGGGCCAAGGCGACCAAAGCCAGAGCGGCGCAGAACATGCAGCGTCGCGCCGAGCGGATGCTGGCCGGGGTCGAGGCCGAGCGCGCCGCGGACCGGGTGGCCAGGCTCCGTTTCCCGGTTCCCGCGCCCTGCGGCCGGACCCCGCTGTCCGCCGTCGGCCTGTCCAAGTCGTACGGGTCGGCCGAGGTGTTCACCGGGGTGGACGTCGCCGTGGACCGGGGCAGCCGGGTGGTCGTCCTCGGGCTGAACGGGGCGGGAAAGACGACGCTGCTCCGGTTGCTGGCCGGCCTGGAGACTGCGGACACAGGACAAGTCACGCCAGGACACGGCCTGAGCCTTGGTTATTACGCCCAGGAGCATGAGACGCTGGAAACCGAGCGAACGGTCCTATCGCACATGCGCTCCGCCGCTCCGGACCTTACCGAATCGGAACAGCGTAAGGTTCTCGGGTCATTCCTGTTCTCAGGCGATGATGTGGAAAAGCCGGCTGGCGTGCTTTCCGGCGGAGAAAAGACGAGGCTAGCCCTCGCTCTTCTTGTTGTATCAGGCGCGAACGTCCTGTTGCTCGATGAGCCGACGAACAACCTCGATCCGGCCAGCCGGGAAGAGGTTCTTGGCGCGCTCCACGGCTTCCGTGGCGCGATAGTGCTTGTGACTCATGATGAAGGTGCGGTTGAAGCGCTATCTCCAGAACGCGTTATCGTCTTGCCGGACGGCGTGGAAGACGCGTGGAGCGAGGATTTCGCAGATCTTGTCGCCCTTGCGTAAGACTGTTGTCAGTTGACGCGACCAGCCTAAGGCTACGATTCCGCCATAGCCCCATAAAATATCGCGATCATTTACCGCCATGTGGGTGGCCAATCCTGCGGTCATGCCTGATCATTACCAGGGGGGACGTATTACTCAATGGTGACCGCAGCTAACGGGAGGTACATGTGGCCGAGACCCTCAAGAAAGGCACGCGGGTGACCGGGGTGGATCGCAGCAAGCTGGCGACGACCCTCGGCAAGAGATATGACTCGGGCGAGAGTATCCGATCACTGGCCGCCTCAACGGGAAGGTCCTACGGCTTCGTCCACCGGATCCTGACCGAGACGGGCGTGAGGTTGCGCGGGCGTGGTGGCGCGACCCGCAGTAGCAAGACCAAGGTGAAGCACTAGGCCCACGTCCAGGTGGCACCGGCCCGGCGACGCGCCGCTGGGACCCCGCCCGGATGGCCCCTGGAGTTCGCTGCCGGCTGACATCCATCCCGCCAAGCACGGGAACTAATTGCCGCCGGGGGAGGTTTCCCTGGTCATGTACGGGCGGCCCAACATAACGATGATGCGGTCCTTCAGGCAGGACCCGACGGTGACCCAGCAGAAGCTGAAACCCGGCACCGTGCGCCGGATCATCACCTACGCCAAGCCGTACAAGCTGTACCTTTCGCTCTTCCTGTTCGCCACCGTTCTCGACGCGCTCATCACCGTGGTCAACCCGTTGCTTCTCCGCGCGATCATCGACAAGGGCATCCTGGGCCATAACGAGGCACTGGTGATCGGCCTCGCGGGAACGGTCGCGGCGGTCGCGGTCTTCGACGCCTTCCTCGGCTTCGTCACCCGCTGGTACTCCGCCCGGATCGGCGAGGGCCTGATCTACGACCTGCGTACCCAGGTGTTCAGCCACGTGCAGCAGCAGCCCATCGCGTTCTTCACCCGCGCGCAGACCGGGTCGCTGGTGTCCAGGCTCAACAGCGACGTGATCGGCGCGCAGCAGGCCATCACCTCCACCATGTCCTCGGTGGTCTCCAACGTCTTGACCGTGGGCGCGATCCTGGTCACCATGTTCTACCTGTCCTGGCAGATCAGCCTGATCGCGCTGGTACTGATCCCGCTCTTCCTGTTGCCGGCCCGGCGGGTCGGCCGCAGGCTGCAGCGGCTCACCCGCGAATCGATGCAGCTCGACGCGGCCATGGGCTCGACCATGACCGAGCGATTCAACGTGGCGGGCGCGATGCTGGTCAAGCTGTTCGGCCGTCCCCGCGAGGAATCCGAGGTCTTCGCCGAACGGGCCGGCCGGGTCCGTGACATCGGCGTCGTCCAGGCCATGTACGGTCAGGTGTTCTTCAGCTCGCTCTTGCTGCTCGCCTCGCTCGCGACCGCCGTGGTCTACGGGGTCGGCGGCACCCTGGTCATCCACGGCGCCCTCCAGATCGGCACTCTGGTGGCGCTGTCTCAGCTGCTGGTCAGGGTCTACGGCCCGATCGCGCAGCTGTCCAACGTCCAGATCAGCGTGATGACGGCGCTGGTCAGCTTCAACCGGGTCTTCGAGATACTCGACCTGAAGCCGCTGATCGCCGAGCGGCCGGACGCGATCGTGCTGCCCGCCCCGGCCGCCGGCGCCCTGGCGCCCCAGATCGAGTTCGACCACGTGTCGTTCCGGTACCCGACGGCCAGCGAGGTGTCGCTCGCCTCACTGGAGTCAATCGCGCTGCCCGCGCCGGAACGCCAAGGCGCTACGGCTGGGGTCCTGCACGACGTGAGCATCCGTGCTCCGTCCGGCAAGCTGACCGCGCTGGTCGGGCCCTCGGGCGCGGGTAAGACCACAATTACCGCCCTAGCCGCGCGGCTGTACGACCCGGACGACGGCGTGGTGCGGATCGGTGGCCACGACGTCAAGGACGTCACCCTGGATTCGCTGCACGCTGTGGTGGGCGTCGTCACCCAGGATGCGCACCTGTTCCACGACACGATCCGGGCCAACCTGACCTACGCGCGCCCCGAGGCCACCGAGCTCGAGCTGATCCAGGCATGCGAGGCGGCCCAGATCTGGGACCTGATCTCCGACCTGCCCGACGGCCTGGACACCGTGGTGGGGGACCGCGGTTACCGGCTTTCCGGCGGGGAGAAGCAGCGCGTCGCCGTCGCCCGGCTGCTGCTGAAGGCTCCGTCCGTGGTGGTACTCGACGAGGCCACCGCGCACCTGGACTCCGAATCCGAGGTCGCCGTGCAGCGGGCGCTGAAGACAGCGCTCGCGGGCCGGACCTCGCTGGTGATCGCGCACCGGCTCTCTACGATCAGGGAGGCCGACCAGATCCTGGTCGTCGACGCGGGCCGGATCACCCAGCGCGGCACGCACGAGGACCTGCTCGCGGCTGGCGGCCTGTACGCCGACCTCTACCACACCCAGTTCGCCGGCCAGGCGGCCTAAGCGCGGCATGCGGCCGGGCTAGAGCGTGTAGCCGAGGCGGCGGAGTTCTTCGCCGGCGGTTTTCTCTATCTCGGTGATGTCCTCGGAGGTGAGCGACATCTCGTAGGCCGGGGCGCGGTGGCGGCTGCGGGTGCGGGTGCGAAAGGCGCGGGCCTCGTTGCGGATCTCAGCCGCCCGTACGGTGGTCCCGGCGAAGCGGGACAGGTCCGCCAGGGCCTCGTCCGGCTTGTCCAGCAGGTGCTCATAGCGGATGGTCTTCAGCTGCCCGGGCGGCAGGCTGTGGTGCAGCCGGGCGGCCAGGCGCACGGACCAGCGCCAGCGCAGCGCGCACCGCCCGGCCGGAGACAGCCGGGGCCACAGCTCGCGGTCTTCGGCGGATTCGATGCCGAAGAACGGGTTGGGGAACTCGGTGTCCACGTTCACGAAGCTGGGCCGGAACCAGGACATCACCAGCGGGTCGGCGAGCATGCTGGCCACCACGTCCCGGCCTTCCCTGACCACCTGGACGATCCGCGCGTCGGGGAACGCGTAGGTGAGCGCCTCGGCGCAGTAGATCAGGTCCGGGCTCGCGTCGCCGAACGTCTCGAGCCCCCGTAGTTCCACGCACGGCCCGACTGCGTCCGCCGCCAGCCCGGCGGCAGCCCGGCATTCGCGGGTGCATTCCAGGCAGCTGTGCGGCGTGATCTGCCAGCCCTGCGCGAGGGCGTCCCTCATGACGGTGGCGGCGGCCTGCGCCCGGCCCTGGTGCATGGACGGGCGCCGGGCGAAGGCGTACACGGTGCGCAGCACGGCCGGCTGGCCGATCGTGACGTGAAAGCCCGCCGATGCCTTCAGGGCGCGGCCGATCAGGTCCGCGCCCGAGTGCGGTGCGCCGACCACGAAGACCGGCCGGTGCACGCTGCGGGAGTTGACGATGAGAATGTGACGAGCGGAGAGCATCATCACCTAGCAGTCTGATTTTTCATAGCTGTGCCTAGCGCCTCGGAGTCGAAGCGCGGCAGGCACAGCCAGTCCACCGAACCGTCCGTGCCGATCAGCGCGACCGATTGCATGTCGGCGACGATGGCGTAGTCTTCGATCCGGCCGGCCATATGTCCTCCTGGTTAGGCCTTCTAGTAAAAGACCCTGCCGATACCGTACCGGGCGCTGTCAGCCCTTAGGCTGGCATCATGCGGGTACTACCCGGTGTAGTGGGTGCGAGGCGGCGCCGCCGGCTGACCGGCGCGGTCCTGGCTCTCGCCGCGATGGCCGCGCTGCCAGGCTGCGCGCGGTTCGACGCGGCGCTCGGGCAGCGGCAGGCTGTCGTCTCCTTCCGCGACGGCACGCCGGTGCCGCAGCGGCTGACGGTGCGTTCGACCTGCGCCAAGGTCCCAGCCGTGACCCCGCAGCCGCTGCCGTCTAACCTCAGCTCTCCGTACGCGCTTCAGCAGCTGACCTTCGAGATCAACCACGCGTCCGACGCGGAGGTGGCCCAGCTGGAAACGTGCCTGGCCAAGTTCCCCTCGGTGGCGGGCGTCACCCTGCAGGATTCGAGCGACGAAGGCAACTGAAATCACCCGGGTAACAACCCCGGTTAACTCCACTCGGCTGATTCCCCATATTGCCGGCTTCATGTATAGTGAACCGACGTTATTCCGATATAAACGATAGAAATTAGGTACTAGATGCGACGTGTCACGACCGCCGCGCTGATCGGCGCCGCTCTCCTGCTGGCTGGCTGCTCTTCTTCTTCCTCCTCTTCTTCTGGCACGACTTCCTCGGATGCGACGGCGAACTCGGCGGCCAGCACCGCGCCGGTAACGGTCAGGCTTGGCTTCCTCACGAATATCACCCACGCCTCCGCTCTGGTCGGCCTGAAAGAGGGCTTCTTCACCAAGGACCTCGGCTCCGCGGGCACGCTGAAGGCCACCGCGTTCAGCACCGGGACCGAGGAGACCACGGCCCTGCTGGCCGGCCAGCTTGACGCCGCCTACGTCGGGCCGAACCCGGCCATCAATGCCTGGCAGAAGTCAAACGGCACCGCGATCAAGATCATCTCCGGGGCAGCGACGGGCGGCGCCTCGGTGGTCGTCACGAAGGGCATCTCCTCCGCCTCCCAGCTCAAGGGCAAGACGCTGGCTACCCCGTCCCTCGGCAACACGCAGGACGTCGCGCTGCGCTACTGGCTTAAGCAGAACGGCCTGACGACCACCTCGACTGGCGGCGGAGACGCCTTCATCAAGCCGACGACGCCCAACTCGGCCGCCGTGCTCGAGTTCAAGTCCGGGCAGATCGCCGGCGGTTCCGAGCCCGCGCCCTACGACATCGAGATGGTCAGCGACGGGGGCACCGTGCTGCTCAGCGAAACCGGCGTCACCACCTTGCTTGTCGTGACGCAAACCTTCCTGGCCGCGCACCCCGCGATCGTCGCGGACCTGGTCAAGGCCCAGATCGAGGCCAACGAGTTCATCAAGTCCAGCCCCGCCGCCGCCCAGGCGGACGCGAACGCCGAGCTGGGCTCCTACACCGGCAAGCCGCTCAAGGCGAGCATCGTCGCGGCGGCGTTCAAGGAGATCACTTTTACCAACGACCCGGACGCGTCCTCGCTGACGAGTGACGCCTCGCAGGCCCAATCGCTCGGCTTGCTCAAGCCAGTCAACCTGACCGGGATCTTCGATCTCGGCCCGCTCAACACGGCGCTGACCGCGGCCGGCGAATCGCAGGTCAGCTCCTAGGAGGTAACTTCGGTGACGGTTACTGATCGCCGGGCGGCACCCCCCGTCGGGGGGGCCGTCCGGCTGACGGGCGTATCCAAGGTATTCGGCCGGGGCAGTTCGGCCATCCGCGCACTCGACCAGGTGTCGCTTGAGGTGGCGCCGGGCGAATTCACCTGCCTCATCGGCGCCTCGGGCTGCGGCAAGTCCACGCTGCTTTCCCTGGTCGCCGGACTGGAGCAGCCCACGTCCGGCGAGGTGTCAACAGTGAAGGGGGCAGGGGAGGTGGGTGGGGCGCAGGTGGCCTTCATGTTCCAGGAGCCCGCGCTGTTCCCCTGGCTCACGGCGGCGGGCAACGTGGAGCTGGCGCTGCGTGCTCGTGGCGTGGGCAAGGCCGAGCGCCATCAGCGGGCGGGTGAGCTGCTCGAGACGGTGCACCTGGGCGAGTTCGGCGGCAAGCGGCCGCACGAGCTTTCCGGCGGCATGCGGCAGCGGGTCGCGCTGGCCCGCTCGCTGGCCCAGGACGCCGACGTGCTGCTCATGGACGAGCCGTTCGGCGCGCTGGACGCGATGACCAGGGACGTGCTGCACGACGAGCTCGACCGGATCTGCGCCGACCGGCAGCTGACCGTCCTGTTCGTGACCCACAACGTCCGGGAGGCGGTCCGGCTCGGCGACCGGGTAGTGGTGCTGAGCAGCCGCCCCGGCCGGGTCATCGACGAGTTCGCGGTGCCCATCGAGCGCCCCCGCCGGATCGACTCGGCGCCGGTCGCGGAGCTGGCCGCGCGGATCACCGACCGGCTGCGTGAGGAGATGAGCCGCGATGGCAGTCAATGACAGGGCGAAATACGCGGAGAAGCTGGCCTGGCTCGAGTCCCTCGAGGTTCAGTCGCCGCAGGACCAGCGGAGCCGCCGGCTGGCCACGCGTTTCTGGGCCGGCTTGTGGCCGGTGGCGCTCGCCATCCTCATCGTGCTCGCGATCTGGCAGCTGATCCACGTCAGCGGCTGGAAGGAGGACATCTTCCCCGGTCCCGGCGCAACCCTGGCCAATCTCTGGGACCAGCTGCAGACCAGCCTGCTGTGGCAGGCCATCGGCACGACGGTGGAACGCGCCGTCATCGGGTTCGGGCTCGCCGTGCTGATCGGTGCGATCATCGGTGCCCTGGTGTCCAGGATCCGGCCGTTGCGGGCCGCGGTCGGATCGCTGATCACCGGGCTGCAGACGATGCCGTCGATCGCCTGGTTCCCGTTCGCGATCATCCTGTTCGGGATCTCGACCACCGCCATCTTGTTCGTCATCGTCCTCGGTGCCGCCCCGTCGATCGCCAACGGCCTGATCGCGGGCGTGGACTACACCCCGCCGCTGCTGCTCAAAGCGGGCGCGATGATGGGGCTGCGCAGGCTGTCGCTGTACCGGTACCTGATCCTGCCGGCCTCGCTGCCCGCGCTGGTGGCCGGGCTCAGGCAGGGCTGGGCGTTCGCCTGGCGCAGCCTGATGGCCGGCGAGCTGCTCGTCATCATCGCGAACCAGCCCTCGCTTGGCGTGCTGCTGTCCACCGACCAGGATCAGTCCGACATGGTGAGCGCCACCGCGATCATCATCGTGATCCTGGTCCTCGGCATCCTCGTGCACGCCCTGTTCAGCATGGCCGACCGCTCCATCCGCCGCCGCTGGGGCCTGACGGGCAGCAGCTAACACGGGCCGGTTTCGTGGCGGCTGGCTTAGCCGAGCAGGCGCCGGGCCGCGGCAGCTATGTGGCCGGCGCTGATCCCGGCGGCGTCGAGCAGTTCTTCGCTGGTGCCGGACCCGGGCATCTCGCTAACCGCGAGATGGGCGATGGCCAGCTCGGTGCGCCCGAGGCTGGTCAGGGCGTCGACGACGGCGGACCCGAGGCCGCCCTCCGGGTGGTGGTCCTCGGCGAGCACCAGCCGTCCCCCGGTGGCCGCGGCGGCAGCCGAGAGGGTCGCGGTGTCGACCGGCTTGACCGAGTACAGGTCGATGACCCGGGCGCTGATGCCCTCGTCGCGCAGCTGGTCGGCCGCGGCCAGGCAGGCGTAAAGCGTCACCCCGGCGCCGACCAGGGTTACCTGGTCATCGTCGGCCGATCGAAGCACCTTGCACCCGCCAACCGGGAACGATTCCCCGGCGTCGTAGAGGACCGGATAGGCGCCCCGGGTGGTCCGCATGTACGAGATGCCCTCCAGGTCGGCCATGGCTGCCACCAGGGCGGCGGTGCTGGTCGCGTCGCTGGGGTACAGCACGGTGGAGCCGTGCACCGCGCGCATCATGGCCAGGTCTTCCAGTGCCATCTGCGAGGGGCCGTCGGCGCCGATTTCCACGCCGGCGTGTGAGCCGACGAGGCAGATGCTGGCCCGGGAGATAGCGGCCATCCGGACGAAGTCGTAGGCCCGGGTGAAGAACGCGGCGAAGGTGGAGGCAAACGGCCGGTAGCCGCGCACGCTGAAGCCCACCGCCGCGGCAACCAACTGCTGCTCGGCGATGTACATCTCGAAGTACCGCTCGGGATGCGCCTGGGCGAACTCGTCGGCGAAGGTCGAGTTGCTGACCTCGCCGTCCATGGCGACCACATCGGGGCGCGTCCCGAGCGCGGCCAGCGTGTCCCCGTAGGCCTTGCGGGTGGCCACCTTCTGGCCGCGCTCGTAGCCGGGCAGCTTGACCTCGGCGGGGTCATGGGCCTGCCGCGGCGCAGCCACGCGCGGCACCGGGCCCCGGACGACCAGGTTCCGCTCGCCGCCGAGCTCGATGACGGCCCGCTCGGCCATTTCCGGCGGGAACGGCCTGCCGTGCCAGCCCTCCCGATCCTCGACCTCGGAGAAGCCACGGCCCTTGCGGGTGCGGGCCAGGATGACAGTCGGCTGTTCTCCCGCGGGATCGCCCGCCTCGGCGATGGCCTGGTCGATCGCGGCGACGTCGTGGCCGTCGACGGCGAACACCCGGGCGCCGAACGCTGATGCGCGGCGGCTGTAGGCGTCCACGTCCCAGGAAAGCTCGGTGGGACCGCGCTGGCCGAGGCGGTTGACGTCGACGATAGCGATGAGGTTGGCCAGCTTGTAGTGCGAGGCCCTGTCGAGCGCCTCCCACATCGACCCCTCGGCCATCTCGCTGTCACCGCACAGGACCCAGACCCGGTACGGCAGCTCGTCCAGGTACTTGCCGGCCAGCGCGATGCCAACGCCGTCCGGCAGGCCCTGCCCGAGGGAGCCGGTGGCCACGTCGACCCAGGGGAGGACCGGGGTGGGATGACCTTCCAGCCGCGACCCGAAGCGGCGGTAGCCGGTCATGAGCTCCTCGTCGGAGATCACCCCGACCGCCTTATAGATGGAGTAGAGCAGCGGCGAGGCGTGGCCCTTGGAGAAGATGAGGTGGTCGTTGCCGGGGTGATCCGGGTTGTCCCAGTCATAGCGGAGATGCCGGCTGACCAGGACGGCCAGCAGGTCGGCGGCGGACATGCTGGAGGTCGGATGCCCGGAGCCGGCCGATGTGCTCGATCGGACGGAGTCCACGCGCAGCTGCTGGCCGAGTTCGGCGGCGAGCCCGAGGTCGGCATCGGTCGTGGCTGATGGGGTTGGCATGCACGCCTCCTGGAGGTTCAGCACGGATGGTCGGTAGGGCGTCCAGTACCCGCCCGGTCCTAGTCAACACCGTGCAAGCGAGCGGGTTCGGGCCGGCTTAGCCCAAGCGGGGCGTCCGCCGCCCGGACGTGCCCGTTTCAGCGCCACGAGATACCCAGCTGGTTCAGGATAAATTTGAGAGACTGTGCG
>CAWCUJ010000004.1:0-39109 GCA_963798675.1 uncultured Actinomycetes bacterium
CCTGCCGTAACCGGTCCCATCTTTCGGCCGAACGGATTGCGGTGCTGCGCTTCGGCCGAGGTGCGCCTAAACCCGTGGTTCCCGTCACAATCAGCGTGCCTCTTGCTTGACCTCATCGGTGAATGCGATCCAGGCAGCGGGTTTGGCCAGGGTAAGGATATGTTGCCGTTCCAGGCTACCGGCAACATGCTTGCCGATCTCCTCGTCATCGACGCCCAGCTTGCAGGCACGGAACAGGGCACGCGCGTAGTCCTCGGTCTGGAACAGCCCGGGGATGGCCAGCGCCTAGAACTCCTTGATGACGGTGGCCTCACGTTCCTTGTCCAGGAAGTCCCAGAACCAGGACGGATAGGCACGGGCCTGCTTCCTGATCGCGGCGCCGAGCCGCTCGAAGAACTCTTCAGCGCCGAACAGCCCATCGCAAGCCTTTGCGAAGTCCATCCTGGACACCCGCTCGCCGTTCTCGATGGCCGCCACCAGCGAGCCAGAATAGCTGAGCCGTTGCCCGCACTCGGCCTGGCTCATCCCAGCAGCATTCCGCGCCCGTCGCAGTTCCATCCCGAATAACGCGACCAGCCCCGCCCCCGGATCAATCTTCCCTAACCCGCCATCCCGACCCTCCTCACCCAGTGCGATTCACCTCACCAAACTAAGGCCACCCCGCCCGCACGCCACGCTAAGACCAACGCCCGCCCTGTCCCGAAACCTCAAGCCCCCCTGTAACAGCCGCCGTAATCAACGCCTGCCGATGTTCCCGCAAAAGATCAACCTGACGTTCAGTCATCATTATCATTTTGTCGTCACTTGCGGCCGCCTTATCCAGAAACGAAACAATACGCTCCTGCGTTGCTCGATTCGGAAAAGCAAAGCGATGTGATTTAAGTTGCTCGCCGGTAAGATGAGCTATTGTCGTTGCATTTCCTTCTACGGCGAATACATTCAGTGCCGTAGCCGCTTTGAGGCAATAGAACAGCCAGCGCGAAAGGCTGTATCCTCGCGGCCTCACCCGGTGGAGTGCCTTCTGACCCGAATCCGCGAATAGCGCTGTGAGCTGACTGTCGCTCGCGTAAATGATCTTGGTGCGCCGGATTCCTGGTAGCAGGCATACTGGCGGCCCGGGCGCCGGCGCCGGGTTCGCGGTCTGCGGGGCCTTTCTGCGGGTCGGGGCTGGCGGGCCGTGGACGGAGACGGGGAGCCGGGGCTCAAGGTGCGCAGGTCAGGCGGGTGCGGGCAGGTCCCGCAGCCGGGCCAGGACCTCGTGCAGGAGGCCGTGGCCGGGCGGGAGCCGCAGGGTCAGGTGGCGGGCGTGGCGGGTCAGCCGGCCGGGGACGGCGATCAGCCGCCAGCGCAGGGTGGCGATCATGGCCTTGCCGCCGCGCACGCCGTGCCCTGCCAGGATGTCCTGGCCGGCGGTGGCCGCGGTGAGCTGGTGCAGCCAGGCGGCCATGGTCGCGGCGAGCAGCGCACCCCACATCCAGGCCAGGTTGACCTGGGGGTATCCGGACGGGAGGTGCCGGAGGGCGGCGCCGAGCTTGCTGTCGCGGAAGATGTTCTCCACCGTGGTGCGGTGCCGGTACCAGTGCTCTACCGCTATCGCCTTGTCCGGGCTGGACACGTCCAGGTTGGTCAGGATGAAGCTGTAGGCGTAGATCGCCCCGGCGCGGGCCAGCTCGGGGATCGGCAGGGCCCGCTGGTCCGGGTGCAGGGTGCGGCGGCGCCGGGACCGCGGGTCGGCGGAGACCTGGGACGGATCCAGCAGCACCCGGCGGACCAGCAGCCGGGTATTGGCCGGCCACCAGTCCGGGCAGTACTCCGCGACCGCGACCTGGGCGCCGTCCATGCCGGTCGCGTCGTGCCAGTCGTCCTCGGCGATCCCGGCCAGCAGCCGCCACAGCGGCGCGATCCGCTTGGCGCCGATCGCGAAGCCGATGTGCGCCTCGTGCGCGGCGCGGGCCAGCGCGCCGGCGAAGTACCCGGCGTCGGCGCGCAGTGCCACCCGGCCCGGTTGCCGTGCCCGCTCCGGCAGGCTGGCCAGGGCGCGGCGCAGCAGGTCCGGCGCGGTCGCGCGCGGGTCATCGGTGCCGTCGCCCAGGTCGGCGGCCAGGACAATCTCGGCCTCGGCCCAGCTGGCCACGTGCGGCCGCCCGACCCGCTGGCCCTGATGGTTATAGGCCACGCCCCGCTTCTTGCGGCCGTAGACCTCCACGTCAGTGGTGTCCAGGTCGATCGTGACCGGCCCGCCGGCCAGCGCATCCGCCCGCGGCGCGGGAAGCAGCGCCAGCATCCGGCCGGTCACCGCCGCCAGGCCGGACTCCACCGCCCGCCACTGCGCCGGGGTGACCCGCCGGGCCAGGCCCGCCGCCGTCGTGGACGCCAGCCCCGGCACCGGCGTGATCTGCTGCCCGGCCGCATCGGCGCGCTGGCGGTCCAGCCCGGTCAGGAAGTCCTCCCCAGCCAGCTGCGCCGCCGCGATCCCGGCCAGCAGCTCCCCGGCTCCGAACCCGCGTTCGCGCTGCTTGACCGGGCCGACCGCCGCATCCAGCGCCGCGATCACGCCGAGCCGGTCACACAGCTCGGTGATGGCCGCCAGGCCCGCGTTCGGCGTCAGCGCCGGATCCGGCGCGCCGATCCGCGGCCGCTGCCGCGATCTGCCCGCCCCGCTGCGTATCCTTTTCACCAGGTAGGTGCCTCTCCGCCTGAGATGATCATTACTTCGCAGCGATCATCATCCCAGGTCAAAGGGGCACCTATCGGCATTTGCGCCGCCGTGTCACCGACCTACTCGCGGATTCGGGTCTGATAATAGATCTCCGAGAGTCGGCCGTCCCAGATCGCCGCACGTCCCGGCTCGCCGCCTTCACAGACAAGCAAATCACCAGCCAGAACCTTGAAGCGGTTCTGCTCGTAGGGCGGAAAATCCATCACTAGCAAGTCTTCAATATTGATGCTATCCCATTGAATATTTGTATTGCGAAGATATGGCTTCAGATGCATGCCGATCACGCGGTCCTGATTAAGCATCTTCCCAAGTAGAACTTCGAACTGAGTGGCTACGCTTACGATTGGCCAGCTTTCAGGGACGTCTCCAAGCCACTCAAGATGACTATCTTTCCGTCGACCATCCTCCGAAGCACCGCGCACAGCTGAATAAATACGAGCTATGCCACGCTTCTGAATAAGTACGATCACGCGGCACTTCTTGGCGATGACAGCATCGATGCGGGCGGTCTCGATATCAAGAAAGTTGGCAACGCTCCGCTGCGCGGTAATTGAGACCTGGGGAATCTTGATCGACATTGCTTTGCTCAGAGTAAGCCTCTGGCGTGTAGATCCCTCGGCAAGCGCTTCCGCCTGCCCAAGGCCTGCACGTGACGATAGGAACGCCGCAATGAATCGAGCATCAGCTAGGTGCGGATTAAGTCGTATCCTGTAGCAGTCTGCCTTCACAAGGGCCTGACCGATGTATCCAGGTACGACACAGGCTCGTCCCACCGGGTGCCCTTCATCGCCCAGTCCTGCCATTACTACGTCCCCAGCACAGGCGTGATGGCTGCTTAGCTGTCGCCAGTAGTCAGCCGCCAGGAAAGCCTTATTGTCATCACGCCATTCTCCAGTTCCAATGTTCCCTAGTCGGATGACACGGGCGCCTTCCTTCGTATAGTGCTCACTCTTGATCGCGCTACCGAATGGTCCATCGCAAGCATCCAAGACAACACGCCGCAGCATGAACTCACTCACTCGGCTACCTCGTTGAGGAGGGACTGGATTTCGGACTCTAGCTGCTTTATTTCGGCGTCTATCTCTTTTAGAGGTCTAGGTGGGATGTACTTGTAGAAATGCCGGGTTAGGGGGATCTCGTAGCCGATCTTGGTTTTGGTGTGGTCGATCCAGGCGTCGGGGACGTAGGGCAGGACCTCGGAGGTGAGGTAGTCCTCGACGGCCGTTCGGTACTCGATGGTGGCCAGCCTTGCCGCCGGGTCGGCTTCGAAGCTGACGGGCGCGGATGGCAGTGGCACGTTTTCGTAGTCGCGGAGGTCGGGGTCGGGTTCGATGTTTCCCTTGGCGTCGGTTACCGGGTCTGCGTCGGGGTCGCGGACCGCGAGTATGTCGAGCAGGGCCGTTTCCACCGGCTTGCTGACGATGCCGATCGGGACGAGGGTGTCCCTAATACGCTTGGCGGCCAGCTTCTTGTCGGTGAAGGTCTCGCCTCCCCAGGAGGCTAGTTCAGCCCGGAGGGCGGTGCGCAGGTCGTCGCTCAGGTTCTTGGCAAGTTTGGGATCGGCGTCGAAGGCCGCGAGCGTCTCCTCGGTGACTTCCCAGCGGAGCCGGAGCGGTCGCTCGACGGTGATGCGGAGGAAGCCGAACTTCTCGTTCGGCATGATCTTGACCTTTTCGTTCTCCTTGAATGCACCGTAGAGCCGAACGATCTCACCGATTCGTTCGGCTGGGATCTCCTTGCGCTTCTCGCCGAGGCTCTTGCGCATCTTGGCGAAGAACTCCCTGGCGTCGACAAGCTGGATCTTGCCACGCCGTTGCGGGCTCTTCCTGTTGGTCAGGACCCAGAAGTAGGTCGAGATGCCGGTGTTGTAGAAGAGCTGGTCCGGCAGCGCGACGACGGCTTCGAGCCAGTCGTTCTCGATGATCCAGCGGCGGATCTCCGACTCGCCGGACCCCGCGGACCCGGTGAACAGCGGCGAGCCGTTGAAGACGATCGCGAGCCGCGAACCCTCCCGGCCGGAGGACTTCATCTTCGACAGCATGTGCTGCAGGAACAGGAAGCTGCCGTCGTTGATCCTGGGGAGCCCGGCGCCGAACCGGCGGGCGAACCCGTGCTTATCGTGCTCCCGCTTGACCTGGTCCGCGACCTTCTTCCACTCCACCCCGAACGGCGGGTTAGCCAGCATGTAGTCGAAATGCTGCTCTTCGAAGGCGTCGTCGGTGAAGGAGTTGCCGAACGCGATGTTCTCAGCCTCCTGGCCCTTGATCATCATGTCGGACCGGCATATCGCGTACGTCTCGGCGTTCAGTTCCTGGCCGTAGACCTCAAGCGTGGCGTCTGGGTTGAACTCGTGCAGCCGTTCCTCGGCGACCGACAGCATGCCGCCGGTCCCGCACGCCGGGTCGAACATCGTCCTGGCGATCCCGGCCCGGCTCAGCAGCTTGTCGTCATCGCAGAAGAGCAGCTCGACCATGAGCCGGATCACCTCCCGCGGCGTGAAGTGCTCACCGGCCGTCTCATTGGACAGCTCGGAGAACTTCCTGATCAGTTCCTCGTACAGGTAGCCCATCTCGGTGTTGGACACCGTCTCAGGACGCAGGTCAAGCTCGCAGAACTTGGCGAGAACGAGGTAGAGCAGGTTCGCTCGGTCCAGCCGGGCGATCTGGACTTGGAAGTCGAATTTCTCTATCACGTCGCGGGCGGCGGGCGAGAAGCCCGCGATGTAACCCTTGAGCTGGTTGGCGATGTTCGCCGAGTCTTCGAGTACCTTGGCCATGGTCAGCGAGGAGGAGTTCCAGAACTGGGCCTTGGCAGCGGCACGCAGCAGCGGCGCCCGGTCACCGTACTGGGCATGCACCGCCAGCACGTCTTTCTTGGTCGGCTCAAGGACGCAATCCAGGCGGCGGATCACGGTCAGCGGCAAGATCACCTTGCCATACTCAGATCGCCTGTAATCGCCGCGCAGCAGATCAGCTACCTGCCAGATGAAGGCCGCGTGGTTCTTGATCGTCGCTGACTCCGGTCCCGGCATCGCACGTCTCTCCCCACGCTTTCGGCTTCGTGTCCCCATCCTCACAGGAGGAGGTCGCATCGGGCCACCAGAACACGCCGAGCGAGGCGTGAACCATACCGCATGCCGCGCCCAAGATGGGAAGCTGGAGCTGCGGCTAGCCGCTCGCTTGAGCGAGCTGGCACTGGCGAACCATTTCTTACTCTCCCGACGAATCGGGCTAAACCGGGTGTCCACCGAAGCGGGCACGGTCCAGTGGGCTTGAGCATGAGAATCGGCAAGCGATTCACCTTCGAAGCCGCCCATCGGCTGGCCGGCTTACTGGGATCCGACGGGAGTCATTCCTTGGTCGAGTTCGCGAACGCGTTGTGCGTAAGGAGGGTCCACCGCCAGCCAGCAGTGGGTCGGGTCCAGGCCAGCGGTTGCTGTTCCCAGACCGACACGGCAGCGTGGTGCAGCGCGAGGGCGGCGTGGGCGCGGCTGGCGGCTGGGAGGCGCAGGAAGAGGTGGAAGCCAGCGTCGGCGGTTTCGCCGTGGCCGACGATGAGGATCCGCTGCCCGGGGTGGCGGTCGAGGATGCGTATGAGGGCGGCGGTGGTGCGCTGCAGGTAGGCACGCCAGGTTTCGCCGCCGGGCGCGAGTGGCCGGTCGGGTTCGAGGGCGGGGATCGCGCCGAAGGCGGCTATGGCGTCGGCCCAGGTGCGGCCGTCGGCCTCGCCATAGTCCTGTTCCCTCAGGCCTTCGTCGATGGTGACTGGCATGCCGAGCATGCTGCCGATGATGGCGGCGCTTTCGGCGGCGCGTCGCAGAGGTGAGGCGTAGATCGCGTGCAGGCCGGGGTACCGGTCGCACAGTCTGGTCGCGAGGTGCCGGACTTCTACCTGGCCGCGGTCGGTGAGGCCGCGGCAGCCCCGGGGTCCGCCGATGATCTGGTCGCGGTTGCAGTGGGCTTCGCCGTGCCGGGCGATGATCAGCGTCGCAGGCTGGGCGCTGGTCATAGCCGTGCCTTGCGCGTGGCGGTGACCTGCTCGTAGAGGTGAAGGCAGGCGCGGGCGTGGTGGCCGGCGGTGAACAGGTGAGCGCGCTGGCTGGCTGCGGTGCGCATCCGGGCACGGAAAGCGTGATCCGCAGCGAAGCGGTCTAGGCTGCCGGCGAATGCGGCAGGGTCGCCTGGTGGGGTAATCAGGCCGGCGTCGCCGGTGATTTCGGCCATGTTGGCTACGTCGGTGGCCAAGACTGGCACGCCGTGGGCAAGGTAGTCGGCTATAGCGCCGCTGCCCTGGAAGGCGGGCTGGGGCCGGTAGGGGAAGACTGCGAAGTGGCTGGCGGCGGCAAGCGCCCGCCTCGCGCCGTGGCCGAGGTACTCGGCGACAACTGTGACTTCGACCGGGCCGTGCGGCACGAGCGCGGCGCTCTCGCGGGTCAGGTCGGCGCCAGCCTGGGCGGGATCGTCCCAGAACGGCCCGGCGAGCACGATCCGGGCTGGGGTGGTGGCCTGCTGGCAGGCGGTCAGCAGGGTGGCGGGGTCCTTCCATGGGGCGGCGTACCCGCAGAGGCTCCCTGCCGGCGCTCCGTCTGCCGCGGCAAGGGCGCGCGCCAGCCGTAGGGATGCGGCCGGCCGTGTGCCGGGCGGGATGGTGGCTGGCAGCCACGCCACGGTCGCGGGGACGGCCGCGCCGGTGCGGCCGATGAGCCGCCTGCGGGCGTGCTCGCCGAAGAACACATACCCGTCCATGGCCGCAGCTGCCTTATCAACGGCGTCCCGCAGCGCTAGGTCGGGGACGTGCGAGCGGAACAGGGCGGGTTCGAGGCTGTGCACGTGGCATACCACGGGTGCCCGCCGGCACCCGGCCCACAGGACAGGCAGGAGCTGTTCGATCTCCAGGTTGCCGAAGTGCAGGGAGATTACGTCATAGGCACCGATGTCGGTCTCGCGGAGCAGCCCGCTTGCGTGTTCGAGGATGCGGTCGGCGGGCCAGAACGCGCGGGCTGCGGGCTCGTAGGGGACGCCGACAGAGCCGATGCGGTGGACGCGGGCGCCGCAGTGGCGCAGCGCTGTGGTGAGGACGTCCAGGTACGGGGGGATGCTGCCGCCGGGGTGGCAGGGCCCGATGAGCAGGATCCGCATGCCACCTCACCTGGCCGCGGCCGTGATGAGGTCCCGGTAGACCGACAGGGTGGCCTCAGCGTTGGCGTCCCAGTCGAACGCCATGGGCAGCCGCCCGGCGGGCCTGGGCCGGGTGGCGAGGATCTGGGTCAGGTGGTCGCTGCCGGTGTAGGTACGTCCGCCGTCGGCTGCGAGCAGTTCCGGTGCGGTGCCAAGGTTCTCGGGAAGCAGGACGGGGGTGCCGCACGCGAGGGCTTCCGCGATGGCCAGGCCGAAGCCCTCCCAGCGGGAGGTGCACAGCATCCAGTCAGCGGCGCGGTAGAAGCCCGGCAGGTCGGCGTCGTCGAGGTCTTGCAGGATGACCGGGCCCGTACGGCCGTCGGTGGTGATGGGGTACCAGGCGCGGGAGTGGCCGAGCAGAACGGTGATGCGGGCGACGTCGCGGAGCTGCCGGGCGAGGGTTTCGAGCCGGTCCCAGCCTTTCATCAGGGTGATCTTGCCGACCCAGGCGAGCTGTAGCCTGCCGGCCGGGTGCGGCGCCCAGGGGGGTAGCTGGAAGTTACCGACAAACATGCCGGCGAGCGGATTCCGCTCGATGACCTGCCCGCAGGCGTCGAGGGTGATCTGGTATCCGCTGCGGGGCGGGAGCACCGGGCCAGGATGGAAGCGGTCTCGTTCGACGCCGTTGCAGATGACCTGGGGCGCAGGGATGCCGTAGGCGGCTGCGAGGTCGCGCGAGGCGAACGCGGAGACGGCGAGGACCCGGTCGCCGCGGCGGACGAGATCTGACTCTGCGGCGGCGAGGGCGGGTGCGCCCATGGTGCGGGCGGACAGGTCGCCGCGGACGACGACCGGTGCCCGCTGCTGCGGCGGGAGCTGGAGGTAATCGAGGGCTTCAGCTTCCCAGGTGGAGCAGTCGATCACGTCCGGGCGGATCCTGGTGAGCGCTGCGGTGACAGCGCGCCGGTGGGCGGTCATGTCGTCAGTGCGGCGCAAGACGATCAGCTTCGCGTCAGGGGCGCGGACCGGATCGGCGGTGTCCTGGGTGATAACGGTGACCTCGTGGCCGCGCGCGTCCAGGCGCTTTGCGAGCGCCCGGTAGACAGTGCAGATGCCGCCGCGGGTGATCTGGTGGATGTCGCGGTGGACCAGGCAGACGCGCATCACGCCCTCCTCTTCCAGGCTGCTGCGTGGAGCCGGTCACGGGCCCGCGTCCAGGCAGTGCCCAGCAGCGCGAGCCGGCGTGCCCGCATCGGGCTATCCGGCAGTTCACGATGAATGCGCAGCTCACGGGTGAGCACCAGGGCGAGGTTCACCGCGAACGGCTCCTCGGTTCCGGCGTCAGCGACGATCTGGTCAATCTGGGTGCGGGCGGCCGGGGTGCTGGCGCCGAGCAGAGCGTGCAGCATCGCGAGATCGAAGCCGGGCAGGAACGTGCCGGTGAATTCCCAGTCGACCAGGGCGCAGTCGCCGTCGCCAGCGAGCAGCAGGTTGCCGGGCAGCGGATCCCCGTGGCTGATCTCCCCTACCTGATCACACATGGCCAGGAGCCGCTGCAGGGCGTCACGGTCGGCGTCGGTGAGGTACCCGGCCGCGTGGTAACGGTTGACCCGATCGGGATAGTCCCAGACCGGTGCGAACGGGCCGGATGCGGGCTGCCAGGCGCTGAGCCTGCGGACGGCGCCAAGGCAGGGCCCGATCTCTGCTGCGGTGATGAGGCGGCCGGGATAGCGTTCGGTGTCCAGCGGCTGGGCGTCGAGGCGTTCGAGCACCAGGAGTCTCATGCCGTCGGTGTGGATCAGCGCTGGCACCCGCACCGGGGGCGGTTCCTGCTCGAAGGTCCGGTAGATGGCGATCTCGTGCCGCCACCTGGCCTGCCAGAATTCGCCGCTGTCCAGGAGCAGCTTGACCACGACAGGCCGACCTGCCAGGTTACCGGCGAACAGCAGCGTCTTGGCGCTGCGCCGCAGGATGGTCACATCGCTGAGGCCGAGCCGGGCCGCGGCGGCCGCCACGTCGGGGGCCAGGCTGTCATGCGGCGTCGGCGGCACCTGGATCTCCTTGCACAGCGTGGCGGATGCGGTCGATGAGCCCGTCCTCGGCCTCGGCACCAGTCCAGGCGCCGGCCAGTATGCGCAGGCAGTGCTGGAAGTACAGGTCGGCGAGGGGTCGGCCCGTGGCCAGCAGGCTGAACGCGTGCCAGTACATGACGCCCACGTAGGCCCGGAACCGGGCAGCCTTGGCGCTGGTCGTCGGCCAGCGTCGCCACAGCCGCTGGACGAGTGCCCCGAATTCGCCCAGCGCCGCGGCGTCGCTGACGGTGGAGCCGCATATGCTGGCCTGACCTGGGATGCGATGGTAGACGACGGTCGGCTCGGCGACGTGAACGAACCGGTAGCCATGGTCGCGGGATAGCCGCAGCCAGAAATCCCAGTCCTCCAGCGCAGCCAGTTCCTGGTCGAAGCGCATGCCGCCGCTGGCGGGCCGGCGGCGCAGCACGGCGCTGTGCACGGGGATGTAGTTGGCGACCGACAGCAGGCCGGGATCGAACGGGTAGCCGTTAGCCACCGGGGCCTCGGGTGCGGGCCGGGCCGGGTCGATGCGGACCGTGCTGATCAGGCATGTGGTGTAGGCAGCATCGGCGTCACCGCTGCCGAGCACCTGCAGGGTGGCGTGCAGGTGGTCGGGCAGGAACACGTCATCGTCGTCGAGGAACGCCAGGAACTCTCCGCGGGCGACGTCGATGCCGGCGTTACGCGCGGCGGGCAGCCCGCGCTGCGACGGCAGGACGACTGGCTGGATCCGCAACCCTGCCGCTGCGGCGCTCGCGAGCTCGGCGCCCAGGTCGGTACCGCCGTCGTTGACCACGACCGCTTCAACCGCTCCGCCGGCCATGTCATTCTGGGCGGTGACGCTGGCCAGGGCCAGCCGGAGCAGGCGGGGCCGGTTGCGTGTGGCGATTACCACGCTGACCAGCGGGGCACTCATGACCGCCAGCCAAGCAGATCGAGCAGCGGGGCTGGGTCGCCGTCGTGTGCCCAGGAGACGACGTCGGCGCGGGCGGCGAGGGCTTCGGCCAGACGGCGTGCGTCAGCGGCATAAGCGGCCTGGTCACGTTCGCGACGGGGCAGGTAGTGGTAGTTGAGCACCGGGTTGAAGGTCCAGTCGAACCGCACGTGCTCCTGGAGGGCGCTGGCCGGATCGGGCACCGGTTCCGGGTGACGAACCGGCTCTGCGCTGGCAGCGTAGCGGGCGAGCACGACCATCACCTGCGGCCCGTCCGGCGGCGAGCCCAGCGGCACGGTGACGGGATTGTCCTGACCGAGCCGCCGGTAGGTGTACAGGACACGCACGTCGTGGCGGTACCGCTCAGCCGGAGGCATCGCACGATACGGGGCGATGTCGATGCCTCCGGCGTCCCACGGTTCGGGCAGGAGCTGCTCCAGGTCAAGGTAGGTCCCGACCTTGACCGGGATCGGAGTGGGCATGGAGGTCAGCACGAGCTGACCGGGCAAGGCGGTATCGGCCCCGCCGTCGGGATAGATGATCAGGTGGTCGTTGGAGACGTAGCGCATCTTGTGCATCAGCACGCCCCGCAGGGCCAGGGTGGTCTTGCCACTGCCCTTATCCCCGGCCACGATGATCACGCGCTGGTCGTCGGCGATCGCGGAGGCGTGCAACATTGCATGCCCGCGGTGCTCGCAGAAGCCGACGAGCGTGTCCCGCACGGTCTTGCGCGTGGTCATCGCCAGGCTGAGCGGATCATCGGCGCGAACGACAACCGTCCGCACGCCTGGATCGGCGGCGTAGGCGACGCCGTAAGCATTGCGGCGCATCCCGCCACCGGGGCCGACCCGGGCGTCGACGACCCAGTCCGGCTTTCCACTTACCGTGGTGGTGATCGGGTAGAACTCGGCGAGGTACTCCACCACCGCTGGCTGGTCGGTGCTGAGCTCGACGGTAACGGGGCCGAGCAGGCACATGACCCGGTGCTCGGTACCCTGCTGCCCGGTCATGCCGGCATCACCTGCCAGACGACCGCGGCTTCGGCGAGGACCCCGTCGGCCAGCCCCATGGCCGGGGTCTGGCCGTGCAGCCTAGCGGCTCGGCTGCTGCCAGTCTGGCTGGTGGCCATCACGCCCTCCTCCTCGGATCGTCAGCGCCCCGGTCAGTTGCCGGGGACCGCTGATGCCCGTCAGTCTTCTAAAGGACGGAGCCCAAGCGAAATGGACGCGGCCCGTGGACGAAGGGGGTGGAACAAGTCCACGGACCACATCCACGGGAGCGGCGTTGCGCTCTGGCATCAGGCCGCTACGCTCAAGGGCACTGATCCCCCGACAGGACTACGCCACGTGACCCGACGCAAGGTATTCGATCCGGCAGCCGTGCCGGTTTCTTTCTGGCGCCGAGGTGACGTGCAGGTTGCCCTCGCCCGTCGTGACGCAGCCCGTCTGTTCCAGATCTACCTGCAGGCCTTCCCCGGCTGCACCCAGACCCAGCTCGCGCTGCTGACTGAGCATGACCGATCAGACATCTCCAACTGGGTACGCGGCGCCAGGCAAGGCTGTGTCTCCGACATCGAGGTACTCACCCGCATCGCCGATGGCCTGCGCATGCCCGACGAAGCCCGCGTTCTGCTCGGGCTCGCTCCCGCCGACGCACTCATCACGGCAATCCGCAACTCCACGCCCACGGCGGAGGCACCCGCGACCGGGCCGTTCGGCGCGGCAGACGAGCCTGAGGCAGATGATCCCGCGATCAAGCCGGTCCACGTCGCGATCTGCGGCAGCCGGACAGCCGACACCGATAACCACGTGATCGATGACGCCATCCCGGCCCTGGCGCGGCTGGTACTCGCGCGGCCCTTCCTGGTCAGTCACGGCCCGGTCGGGGTTGGGATCGAAATCATGACCTACATCGCCGACCACTACCACCCCTCGGACATCACCGTGGCAGTCGGGGTGTTCGGCCACCGCAATGTCGTCCACTCAGCCGATTACGTCCTGGTCGTCGGCGGCGGCGCGGGCACCCAGGACGAGATCGACCTTGCATTGCTGATGGGCAAGAAAGTCATCGCCCTGCCAGCCAGCGGGGGGACGGCCCGGCGTTTCCACGACCGGGCCCGTCGCGACCCGCGGCTGTGGGCGTGGATGGCACCGGAAGCATTCGCCGCACTGGACGCCTGCGCGGATCCCCGCAAGCTCGCCACCGGCGCCGGGGAAAACCATCGACCTGGCGAGGAATTCGCCAGCATTCTGGAAGACCTGCTCACCAGTCATCACGGAGGACCGAGTGCTTGAACGCCCCTACGTCCTGCTGTCTGTCGCCGCGTCCGTCGACGGCTACATCGACGACACCGCCAGCACCCGGCTGCTGCTGTCCAACGACGCCGACTTCGACCGAGTCGACGAAGTCCGCGCTAGCGCCGACGCCATCCTGGTCGGCGCGAATACCATCCGCCGTGACAACCCCCGGCTGCTCGTCCGCTCAACGCAGCGACGCGCCGACCGCGCCGCCCGCGGGCTGCCGGAAAATCCCATCAAGGTAACGCTTACCAGCAGCGGGGATCTCGACCCCGCCGCCAGCTTCTTCACCGCCGGGCAGGCCAGCAAGATCGTGTACGCCTCAAACCCGGCCGTGGCCAAGACCCGCGAACAGCTCGACGACGTGGCCACCGTCGTCGATGCCGGTGACCCGCCCAGCCTGCCGGGCGTCTTGGCCGACCTCGCGGCCCGTGGCGTGCGGCGGCTGATGGTCGAAGGCGGCGGCACGATCCACCGCCAGTTCCTCACCGCCGGGCTCGCCGATGAGATCCACCTGGTGATCGCACCATTCTTCATCGGCGACCCCGCCGCGCCCCGGTTCCCCGGCGACGGCGCCTTCCCCTACCATCCGGGCAACAGGATGGAACTGGCCGAGGTCCGCCAGATCGGCGATGTCGTGCTCCTGCGCTACCTGCTCCACGAGGCCACCGACGACTGAACCTCCCTCTCAGACGACTGAACCTCCCTCTCATTGGACGCGCCCTCAGAATGCGGAGTCCCCCGAAAGTCCCAGCTCATCAAAGATGTCCAGCGTGTCGCCCTCGGGTCTGTCCTCGCCGAGATCGCCATCCGATTCCAGATAATCGTCGTCGCCGGCGGCCAGGCCGTCGCCGATCAGGCGCTGCCAGTATCTGGCGTAGATGCCGCCCGCGAGGTTGACCCATATTCGCTGCGCACGTGCTCGACGAGGATCGAGGCGGCGGAACTGCGGGCGGGCCACTGGAGCGTGGCTTTCGGGTCGGTGCTCGACGTGAGCAGCCCGGTCACGGCGCGGCCGTTCCTGGTCACCCCGTCCGGGCACGAGCAGTACCTGGAGGGAGTCGCCGAGCTGCTCAGCCGCCGGGTCCCCCGGATCAGACCGCGATCATCGAACTGCGGGCCCGCTATGACATCGAGCAGCTCACGCCGATGATCCCGGACCGCCGCCGGACGGCAGGCTAGATGGGGCCCGGCCTGCAGGCGTCAGCGCCCTGCCGTTCCGGGCTAGCGCCGGCCATAGCGACCGCCGCAGGCTATGCCCGGCGGATGGCTTCGGCTGCCACCTCGCGGAGCCTGGCCCGCAGCGCCGCGCCCGCGGCACGGTCGGTCTGCGCCTCGACGATCCGGAGGCCCGTGCCCTGCAAGGCCTTGCTCAGGTCGGCTGGCTGTTCGAGGCGCTGATAGGGCAGGCTGAACGCCGCCGCCAGGTGCTGCAGCCCGGCGCCGTGCGGAGTGCCGAAGATCCGCTCGAACGGGCCGGGGAAGGCCGCCTGTTCCAGCGTCGAGAAGATGCCCCCGCCGTCATTGTTGACCACGACGAGGCAGAGGTCTGGGCGCGGCTCGGCGGGCCCGAGCGCCAGGCCGGAGGCGTCGTGTAGGAACGCCAGGTCTCCGATCAGCGCGAACGCCGGACCGCCGTGGGCCAGCGCCGCCCCGATGGCCGCGGACGTGGTGCCGTCGATGCCGCTGGCGCCGCGGCTGGCCAGGATCCGCAGATCCTCCCGCGGGGAAAGATGAAAATCAATATCCCGAACGGGCAGGCTTGAGCCGGTCCACAGCAGCGTGCTTTCCGGCAGGTGGTTGGCGAGATCCCGGGCTAGCCTCGGCTCCGTCAGGTTCTCGTCGTCATCGAGTACGGCGTCCACCGCGCGCCGGGCCGCGCCGTCCGCCCGTCTCCAGTCCGTCAGCCACCCGCCGGGCCCCGGCGTGTCGGGCGAATCGGGCGCACCGGTGAGCCTGACGGCAGACGCCACGTCGGTGGCGGCCCGCTGCGGGTCGGCCCAGCGTCCTGGCCCCTGCGCGATGACCACGTGCCTGCGTGCCTGCCCGGTACTAAGCAGGGCGGACTGCGGGCGGGAAAGCCCGGGCCGGCCCGCCGACACGATCAGGTCAGGGGCGTGCGCAGCCATGAAGCCGGAAGTGGCGAGCACGTACTGGTAGGCGGACAGCGCGTTCGGCCCGCGCCTGGCTCCGGACGAGGGCTCCGCGAGCACCGGCCAGCGGCCCGCCCGGCCAGCTCGGTCAGGGCGGTCGCGTCGTAGTCGCCGTCTCCGCAGACCACCACGCCGCGTTCGGTCCACGGCACCTCGAGCTCGTCCCGCGGTGGGTTGCGCACTTCGAAGCTCGTCCACGGCCTGCCGTCCGGACGCCCGTCCAGGGGCTCCGGCCAGTCCGGCTCCCCGTCACCGGGGACGAGCGGATCGCGGAAGGCCAGGTTGAGGTGGACCGGGCCTTCCAGGCTGCCGGCCAGGCCGGACGCATGCGCCCAGGCCTGGCAGGCCAGCGAGCGCCAGTAGCCGACCATCCCCGGCCGCGCCTCGGGCGCTCCGGCCTCGCAGAACCAGCGCACCGCGCTTCCGTACAGCTTGACCTGGTCGATCACCTGGTTGGCGCCGGTCCCCCGCATCTCGGGAGGCCGGTCGGCGGTGAGCACGAGCAGCGGGACGCCGGACTCGTCGGCCTCGATCACGGCCGGGTGGAAGTTGGCCGCCGCCGTGCCCGAGGTGCACAGCACTGCGGCCGGCTGGCGGCTGGCCTTGGCCAGACCGAGCGCGGTGAACGACGCGGAACGCTCGTCGATCCGCACGTGCAGCCGGACCAGGCCACGGCGCTCAGCCTCGCAAAAGGCCATGGCCAGCGGCGTGCTGCGCGAGCCTGGCGCCAGGACCACTTCGCGCAGCCCGCACCTGACCAGCTCGTCGGTGAACGAGATCCCGAAGGCGGTGGATGGATTCACAGGCCGAACGCTCCCGCGCCAAGCGGTGAGCCCGGGAGGTACCGCGCCGCCGCCGCGGCCCGGCCCCGCCAGGGGGCCGGGTCGGCCTCCCAGCGGGCGAGCTGGCCGCCGTCGACGGCCGGGCGGCGGACCGGCAGCTCCCCGGCCTCGGGCGCCAGCGGGCCGGCCGTGACGTCCCCGGCCAGCAGGGACATGGTGCCCAGGCCGCAGGCGTAAGGAAGCTCCGGGAGCGCGGCGGCCAGGGCGACCCCGGCGGCGAGCCCCACCGAGGTGTCGACGGCGCTCGACACCACGACGGGAAGACCGCAGGCCTCCGCCACCTCGAGCGCGGCGCGTACTCCGCCGAGGGGCTGGACCTTCAGCATCACGATGTCGGCCGCCCCTGCGGCCCGCACCCGCACCGGATCCTCGGCCCGGCGGATCGACTCGTCGGCGGCGACCGGGATATCGATATGTCGACGTAGTTCGGCCATCTCGTCCAGGGTGGCACAGGGCTGCTCGGCGTACTCGAGCCCGAACGGGGCCAGCCGGCGCAGCATCCGCGCCGCCTGCCCGGGATCCCAGCCGCCGTTGGCGTCCACCCGGATCTTGCCGTCCGGGCCGAGCGCCTCCCGGACCGCCTCGACTCGCTCGATGTCGTCCGCCTCGGCCTGGCCGCGCTCGGCCACCTTGACCTTCGCCGTCCGGCAGCCCGACCGTGCCACGATCTGGCCGGCCAGCTCAGGCCCGACCGCGGGCACGGTCACATTCACCGGGATCCGGTCCCTGACCGGCGCCGGCCACTCCTGCGTGGCGGACTCGATGGCACTGGCGAGCCACCGGGCGCTCTCCTTCGGCCCGTACTCAGCGAACGGCGAGAACTCTCCCCAGCCGGCCGGTCCCTCGATCAGCGCGCCCTCCCGTACCGTGATCCCCCGGAACTTGACCGGCATCGGAATCGCGAACGCCCGCAACCCCGCGAGCATCCCGGCCAGATCCCCCGTCATCGCGGCCGACTTTCATCATCGTGAGCGGTTACTGCCCTAAGCGTGGTAGGGGCAGTAACCGTCCACATTGAGTAAAAGTCGCGAAGGCGGCGGGTGGCCAGGGACGGGTGGGACGTGAGTGGCGGGCGAAGCGGGCCGGGCAGGCGAGGCGGTTGCGTCATCGGCGGTGGAGGAACCGGGCGAAGCCGGAGACATCGCCGTCGTGGGTGCGGGCCCGATGGTGACCGTCCGGGCAGGACGCGGCCGTGAGAATGATCACAGGGGCGCCGGGTTCGTTCGAAAGTTCGAACAGTGGCGTCGGCAGGGATACGTTTCGTATTTCGGGCCGGTTTATGGCGATCTCCGCGGCCCTGGGACGATCCTTTCCCGGTTCCGGACCAGACAGCCGCCATTCGGTCACGCGTAACCTCCCAGAGTCAGGGTTCTAACCTTAACGATCGTGACAATGCGTCCCTTGCGCGCGGTCCTGGTCAAGCGCGCGACCCCGCGGCTGGTCGAGTTGCTGGCGGCGGCACTCGACGGCACCGGACCCGCGATCCTGCCGCTCGACGCGGGGCTGCCGGCCGAACGGCTGGCCGAGCTGATCGCCGCCCTCGGCCCGGGCTCGATCGAGGACGCCGAAGGTGTCACCACGCTCCGTTCGGCCCACAGCGAGGGAGTCGCCGAAGGTACGGCGGTCGTCATCGGTACCTCCGGGTCCACCGGCGCGTCCAAGGGGGTGGAACTGAGCGCGGCCGCGCTGCGGCACTCGGCGCGGGCCGCCCTGAACCGGGTCGGCGCCAGGCCCGGCGAGCGGTGGCTGTGCTGCCTGCCCGCGACCCACGTGGCCGGCCTCCAGGTGCTGGTGCGATCCCTGGTCAGCGGCACCGAGCCGGTGCTGGCCGAGCGCGCCGACGCCGAGACGGTGGCCGGTTCCGGCTGCGCGCACGTCTCGCTGGTCCCTACCCAGCTCCAGCGGCTCCTCCCGGGCCCGGCGATGCCGCTGGCCGGGTTCTGCTCAGTGTTGCTGGGCGGCGCCGCGGCGCCCGCTAGCCTGCTCGAGGCGGCGCGGGCCGCCGGCGTGCCGGTGGTGACGACCTACGGCATGACCGAGACCTGCGGCGGCTGCGTGTACGACGGGGTTCCGCTGGACGGCGTGCGAGTCGCGATTCGCGGCGACGATGACGACGGCCCCGCCGAATCGGGTCGGATCTGGATCAGCGGGCCGGTGCTCTTCTCCGGGTACCGGCCAGGGCCAGGGCCAGGGGGGTACGGGGGGGCGGGTAGCCCCCCCGTGACCGGGGGGTCCAGGGGGGTCGCCCCCCCGGACGGTGTTCTGCTGGTTCCGCACCGGGGACCTGGGCCGCCTGGACTCCTCGGAGCGGCTGGTGGTGCGTGGCCGTGCGGATGACGTCATCAACACCGGCGGGCACAAGGTGGTCCCCGGCGAGGTGGCGGCGGCGCTGCAGACCTGCCCGGGCGTCAGGGACGTGGCGGTGCTGGGGCAACCCGACCCCGAATGGGGCGAACGGGTCGTCGCGGTGGTGGTGCCGGCCGATCCGGCGGACCCGCCGGCGCTGGAATTGCTCCGTCTGCATGTGCGAGAGCGGCTGCCGCGTTACGCTGCTCCTAGCAAGGTCGTGATGGTCGATGCTGTTCCCATGCTCCCGAGCGGGAAGCACGACATCGTACGGCTCAGGCAGGAGCTGCGACAGCGGGAACAAACTGAGGCGGAGAGCGTTACTTAATAGTGCCCGGACAATGTCTCCTGCTGAGGACTACGCGGGGCGGCGAGGGGTACTTGGTGGAAGCCCAATTGAACGACGTAAGTAATGCGTGCGTTGTTATGAGGAGGAGGGAGGTGTCTCATGCCGCGGATCGCTATGGCGACGTCAACCGTTGAGCGCATCGGCGACTCGGATGACGAGGCGAGCACGACCCGAGTGGATGATCTCATCCAGCGCGGGCGAAGCCAGGGTCACCTGTCTCTTGCAGAGCTGAGGACCGCCTTTGACCAGGCAGGCCTCACGCCGGCCGAGGGACGGTCCATTCTGCGCGAGCTGAGCGAGTCTGGCGTGCGGCTGGCTAACGAGCTGGCCGAGAACCAGGGGGTTCCCAAGAGCCGCCCGGCACGCTCCGCGCCTGCCACGGCGCGGACCGCCAAGGAGGCGGACGTGGCGGACCCCGGGTCCGACGACGCCGATACGGACCTGGTCGAGGTCGATGTGGCCAACCTCGAAGCGGAAGCCGCCGCGCTCGACACCGACCGGCTCGTCGAGGTCGATCTGGACGACCAGACGCCTGCCATGGGCAACTCGGTCCACACCTACCTCAAGTCCATCGGGCGCACCAGCCTGCTGACCGCCGAGCAGGAGGTGGACCTCGCCAAGCGGATCGAGGCCGGCCTGTTCGCCGAGCACAAGCTGGAGACCATGGGTCTGGCGGGCGTCGGGCTGGACGAAAACGTCCGGCGTGACCTAGAGATGGTCGCCGAGGACGGGCGGCGCGCCAAGGCGCACATGCTCGAGGCGAACCTGCGCCTGGTCGTGTCGGTGGCCAAGAAGTACAGCGACCGGGGCCTGTCCCTGCTCGATGTGGTGCAGGAAGGCAACCTGGGCCTGATCCGGGCGGTCGAGAAGTTCGACTACACCAAGGGCTACAAGTTCTCCACCTACGCCATGTGGTGGATCAGGCAGGCCATCCAGCGCGGCTTCGCCGACTCGGCCCGGACCATCCGGCTGCCCGTGCACGTGCTCGAGATGCTCAGCAAGCTGAGCCGGGTCGAGCGTGACATGCACCAGAAGCTCGGTCGGGAGCCGACTCCCGAGGAGCTGGCGGTCGAGCTCGACCGGACCCCGGACCAGATCGAGGAGCTGCTGCGCACCAGCCGCCAGCCGATCAGCCTGGACTCCACCATCGGCGAAGACGGCGAGACCAGCATCGGCGACCTGATCGAGGACGTCGACGCGCCCGAGGCCTCCGAGCTCGTTGACCGCCAGCTGATGGCGGAGCAGCTACGCTCGGCGCTGGACGCGCTGACGCCGCGCGAGGCGACGATCATGGCGATGCGGTTCGGGCTGTACGACGGCAACCCGCACACGCTCGACGAGATCGGCCGGGCGCTCGGCCTGACCCGCGAGCGGATCAGGCAGCTCGAGAAGCAGTCACTGTCCAAGCTGCGCCACCCGAGCCGCGCGCAGCCGCTGCTCGACTTCGCCAGCTGATCATTCGTTAGCATCGCCTCCCGACCATGATGCCGGGCCCGACCTCCCGCCGGGCCCGGCATCAGGCTGTCCGGGGTTGGCGTACCGTCGCCCTATGAGCGGTAACACGACGCGGCGCCGAGTGCTGCGGGTGACGGTGTCCGGGGCCGCGGAGCACCAGGCCGACCTGCTCGCGGCCGAGGAGCCGCCTGCCGGACCGGCTGGGCGCTGCGAGCGGGTGGCCGCGGGCGCCTGCGCCCAGGCGGGGAACCCGGGCTGACTACAGGGGTTACTTCGCGAGCGGGGCCACCTGGTAAGTATCGGCGCCGTCGGCGGAAACCTCGCGGGTCACCTGGCCCCGGATCGCGAGCACCTCCAGGTGCGCGGCCGTCTCGTTGATCGACATGATCCGGCTGAACAGATCCAGGTCGCCGAACAGGCGCTGCCGCCTGGTCCACTTGATCGCCTTCGCCACCTCATACGGGGTGGCGTGGCCGGCCAGCACAGCCTGATGGATTTCCGCGAGGCGCAGGTCGTGGTGGGCCAGCAGTTCGTTGACCCGGTCATGGGTGCTGCCGGTGACCGGGCCGTGGGCCGGCAGCAGCCGCGCGTCGGGCAGGGCCAGCGTCCGGGTCAGCGAGCTGAGGTAGTCGCGCAGCGCCATCCGGTTACCCGCGGGCTCGAATCCGATCGAGGGGGTTATGTGCGGGAGCACGTGGTCACCGGCGAAGATGATACGGGCCGCGGCGTCGTGGAAGATAAGATGGCCGCGGGTGTGACCAGGTGTGTGGACCGCCCGCAGCGTCCGGGTCCGCAGGTCGAGGTCGGTCCCGTCGGCCACCCAGCGGTCCGGGTCCTCCCAGTCGACGACGGCCGGGCCGTGCCTGTCCAGCTCGGCAAGTTCGGCGGCCAGCTCTGGTGCGCCCAGCCTGCGCAGGCTCTCGCTGCCGAAGATCTTGTTACGGATGTGGTTGCCGTTGACCAGTTCCCTGGTCGCGATCAGGTTCGCGCGCTCTTCCTCGCCCAGCGAGACCAGGCTGCGAAACGCCCGCCGCAGCTCGACGGCGAGAGAGTAGTGGTCGATGTGAATGTGGGTCACGAAGAAGTTGCGGATGTCGCCAAGCTCATAGCCGATCTGCCGCAGCCCCGCGGTGAGCCGCTCCCTGGCCGGGACCAGCGCGATCCCGGCGTCGATCAGGTCGACTCCGCCGGGGTCGGTGATCGCGTAGACGTTGACCGCCTGCAGCCCCTCCAGCGGCAGTGGCAGCGGGATCCGGTACACGCCCCCGCCGAGGTCCTCGACCCCGGGCTCGGCCCAGGCGTACCTGTCAGCCGCAACATGGCTCATCGTGTCGCTGACCCTTCCTTCGGACCCAAGACCCGGCGAGCCCTGAGCTAGTCCTAGGTAACGATACCGGAGGGTGCCGCCGCTTCCGCCTCCCCGCTTGTCGCCCGCCCGGCGGCAAAGATCTCCGTGGCCTCCCGGGCCGCGTAGTAAACCAGCACGTAACCGGCCGCGGGGTCGGCCCACCACCAGCCCAGGGCGGCGTTCAGGACCAGGCCGAGCAGTACGGCCAAGGCCAGGATGCCGTCGATCATCGTTACCCGGCCCTCGGTCCGCAGCACCGGGTTATCCAGGGCCAGCCCGATCCGGGCCTTCCCCGCGGCCAGCGCGAACATCGCCGCCGCGGTCACCGCGGTCCAGATGATCCCGGTCCGGGAGTGCCCGGGGTGATACCCCGCGGCGAGCACCACGGTCGACTGCGCCAGCAGGTATATCGCGAGGGCGGCGAACGCGTACCCGATCAGCCGCAGGCCGCGGCGCTGGCGTTGCTCGCCGGTGCCCGACAGCTCCCAGATCACGACCGTCGACGCGCCGATCTCGATCAGTGAGTCCAGGCCGAACCCGGCCAGCGCCACCGACCGGGCCGCGGCCGCGGCGATGGTCAGCACCACGATCCCGGCCACGTTCCAGCCCAGCGTCACGTACTCGAGCGCGAAACCCCGGCGGAGCAGCACCTGCCGCGCCCGGTCGCCGACCACCGCCATCGGCGTACCCAAGCTCTTTCAGCCACTACGGCCAGGTTCCGGGGAAGCGCCACTCCGCCTCCGGGGAACTCGCGTACGGCGCGATACCGGCATCCGCGGACCTCACGACGACAGGTTATCGGGGCGTGTCCCCGACGGGTCCGGCAGCCCGGCGGGGCGCGGTAGCCAGGGCAGGCGGTCGCTGGCGGCGACGGCTGCGACCAGGGCTGCGGCGCAGGCGGCCAGGGCCAGCGCCGGGATCGCGTCGGCGGCCAGCGCCAACAGCGCCAGGACGGCGATCCCGGCCAGCCGGGGCCAGGCGACGAAGCGCCACACCACTAGCTTGAACGCGGCGTGGCCGGCCAGGAACAGCGCCGGGCCGCCCAGGATCATCCAGGCCGCCGCCGTACTCGCCGTCCGGCCCGGATCGGACAGGACCTCCTGGTCGGCGGCCGCGGAGACGATGATGCCCGCCACCATCACGGGATGGATGAGGTGGTACGCCGAACGGCCCAGCCGGCCCGGGTCGTCCGAGCGGGCGATCCTGTCGGCCGCGGCCTCGGCGCTCTGGTCGAAGTACAGCCACCACAGCGCCACCGAGCCGGCGAACGCGACGACGAAGGCGGTCACGCTGGCCGCGGTGACCGCCCTGTCCTCGGTCAGGGCCGCGCCGATGATCACGATCGACTCACCCAGCGCGATCAAGACGAACGCCTGGCAGCGCTCGGCGAAGTGGCCGCCCTCGATGGTCCAGTCCGAGGTACGGGACCGGCCGAGCCCCGGCGTGGCGAAGCCGACCGCGCCGCCGGCCAGGTCCACGCCCACCGCGAGCAGCCACAGCAGGTACCTGGCCGAGCCGTGGGCGAACCCGCCGCCCACGGCGAGCGCGCCGCTGACCATGCACCAGGCCAGTACGCGCTCGAAGTTGGCCTGCAGCGGGTGGCCGCGCAGCGCGATCACCATGAACACGCTCCGGCCGATCTGCTGCACCGCGTAGCCGCCGCCGACCCACAGGCCCAGGTCTTCGAACGCCCGGGGCAGCGACGCCGACATGGCCAGGCTGATCAGCATGAGGAGCACGAGCAGCAGCCGGACCGCCATCCGCTCCGGGTCCAGCCAGTTGGTCACCCAGGTGGTATAGGACCAGACCAGCCAGATCATCACCAGCAGCAGCCCGGCCTGCAGCGCGCCGGGAACGGTTGAATGGCCGAGCAGGTAGTGCGACAGCTGGGTGACCGCGAACACGTACACCAGGTCGAAGAACAGCTCGATGTTCGTGACTCGCTGCACGCCCGAACGGTCACGCAGGAGCCTGTTGGCAGCCGGTTCAGCGGCGGCCGAACCGGCGGGATCGGCTTCGGCCAGGTCGCTCACGGTGGAACCCTTACCAGGCGTAGTGCTCCGGCGCGGGCCGGTACCCGGGGAACAGGTCGTCGAGGCGCTTGAGCACGTCGTCGTCGAGATGGAGGGTCACCGCGCGCTGCGCGTCGTCCAGCTGGGCCAGGGTGCGCGGCCCGATGATCGGGCCGGTGACGCCGTCCTGGTGAAGCAGCCAGGCCAGTGCCACGTTGGCCGGCTCCTCGCCGAGCTCGTCACACAGGTCCTCGTAGGCCGCTATCCGGTCGCGGTTCCGCTGCACGGTCTGCTTGGCCAGTCCGGCCAGGCGGCGCCTGCCTGGACCAGCAGAGCCCTCGCGCTCCTTCTTCAGCACGCCGCCGAGCAGCCCGCCCTGCAGCGGGGACCACGGGATGACGCCGACGCCGTACTCGATCGCCGCGGGCAGCACCTCTAGCTCGATCTCCCTGGTCAGCAGGTTGTAGATCGACTGCTCGCTGACCAGGCCGAAGAACCCGCGGGCGGCCGCGGCGTCGTTGGCCTGGACGATGTGCCAGCCGGCGAAGTTGGACGAGCCGACGTACAAGATCTTGCCCTGGGCGACAAGCACCTCCATCGCCTGCCAGATCTCGTCCCACGGAGTGTCTCGGTCGACGTGGTGCATCTGGTACAGGTCGATGTGGTCGGTGCCCAGGCGGCGCAGCGACGCATCGCAGGATCGCCGGATGTTCAGCGCGGACAGCTTGCCCTCGTTGGGCCAGTCGCCCATCGCCCCGTACAGCTTGGTGCCGAGCACGGTGCGCTCCCGCCGCCCGCCGCCGCCCGCGAACCACTCGCCGATGATCTCCTCGGTCCAGCCGGGATGGGCATCGTCATGCCGGGCGAGCTGACCGGGCGGGCTCTGCAGCCCGCCGTAGCGGTTGGCGGTGTCGAAGAAGTTGATGCCGATCTCGTGCGCGTGGTCCATGATGGCGTGGGCTTCGCGAGCCGGCGTCAGCGGCCCGAAGTTCATGGTGCCCAGGCAGAGGCGGCTGACGCTCAGGCCGGAACGGCCAAGGTGGCTGTATTCCATGCTGCTACCCTTTCACGGCGTCGGGGCTTCACTCCTGGAGTCGCTGGCCTCGCGGTGCGCGGCTACCCGCTCGCGGGTGCCGCAGGCAGTCGAGCAGTAGCGGCGCGCGCTGCCCCGGCCCACGTTCACGAACGGCCGCCCGCACGAAGGCGACCGGCAGAACCCGGCGGGCCGCGCCTGCCGCTCGGCCAGCAGCACGGCCAACGCCAGGCAGGAGGAGGTGAGGAACCATTCGGCCCACGGCGCGTCGTCGCTGCCGTCCACGTGCAGGTGCCAGCCGGACCCGCCGCCGTGGGTGGTCAGCCGGGGCGGGTGAGCGCGCGCCCCGAGCAGGGCGTTGATCCGGTCGGCGGCGGTGGCGGCGTCCTCCGCCGCGAACACCTCCTGCAGGTCGAGCGCGGCCTGGCGGAGTCCGGCCAGATCGGCGCCGGAGATCTCGACCGGCTCGGGCTCCCCGTGCGTGCGCAGCACCGCGATCACCGCGTCGCGTTCGCCGGGCTGGCCCGGGCTGCCCGTCCGGGGCAGCAGGATGGCGAGGATATCCGCGGCACGCTGCGCGGCGTCGTGCACGCTGGTGCCGAGCAGCGTCCCGTGGGCGGTCATGGCCGACAGTGTAACGTGTTTCTGTGAAATCTAGTTACCGGCGGGCGCGGGGGCTCCGCCGTTACCTGGCCGGCGCCGCGACGGCCCGGGCGGGTGATGAGATGTCGGGCCCGGCGTTGCTGCTGCTCGGCTTCGCCGCGACCGGCCGGCCGGCTACCGGCTCGGGGCTGCTGGCCAGCGTGACCATCGCCGGAGCCGTCGGCGGCCCGGTATTCGGCGCGCTGCTCGACCGCAGCCGCCGGCCGGACCGGGTCCTCGCCGGCACCCTGGCCGCGTATGCGCTGGGCATCGTCGCCGTCCAGGCCGCGGTGGGCCGGCTGCCGATGGCGGCCGTGGTGCCGATCGCGCTGGCCGCCGGCTTGTTCAACCCGTCGGTGGCGGGCGGCTGGACCGCGCAGCTGCCCGGCATCGTGACCGAGGGCGGGCTGGCCCGCGGCTCTGCCCTCGACGCGCTGACCTACAGCGCGGCCAGCCTGGCCGGCCCGGCCCTGGCGGCCGTGGTCGCCGCCGGGTTCGGCGCCCGGGCGGCGGTGCTGACGGCCGCGGCCCTGGTCGCCCTGGCCGTGCCCGCGGCCTGCTCGCTGTCGCGCTCGGACCCGGGGCCCGCTCCGCGCAGCCCGAGGCCAGCCCTGTCGGGGGCAGCCCGGCAGATGGCAGCCCAGATGGCGGATGGGTTCGCTGCCATCGCCACCCGCCGTCCGCTGCTGCGGGTGACGGTGACCTCGGTGGTGTCCTACGCCGGGATCGGGATGCTGCTGGTCTGCTGCCCGGTGCTTGGCGCGCAGCGGCTCGGCGGCCCGACCCGCGGCGCGCTGCTGATAAGCGGGATGGCGGTCGCCTCGCTGATCGCCAACGCGATCCTGGCCCGCCGGCCGGGACGCGGCCAGCCGGACGTCTGGGTGCTCGCCAGCACGCTGGCGATCGCGGTGAGCATGGCCGCGGCGGCGGTAGCGCCGGGCTGGCTCACCCTGGCGGCCGTGTCGCTGGCCGGGGCCGGCGAGGGGCCGCAGCTGACGGCGTTGTTCGCGGTCCGGCACCGGGAAACCCCCGCATCCATGCGCGGACAGGTCTACACCACGGCCGCGAGCTTGAAGATCGCCGGGATGGCGGCCGGGGCGGCACTCGCCGGGCTGCTGGCCGGGCGGTCGGTGGCCGGCTGCCTGCTGGTCGCGGCCGGCACCGAGCTATCCGCCGCGGCGGCCTACCTGCTGGCCGGACCGGGCTGGCCGGACCCGAGGCGGCGGGCACCCGGGACCACGCCGCCGGGGACGGCAGGCACCGGGCCGCCCGCACGCACCACGGCTCGTTCGGGACAAGGATCTTGATTTTTGCTAGCATGAAGCCATGCAACGCGCACAGTGGTGGCTGATCGCTTAGGGCGGCTCATCCAGCGTGTCAACAGGGCCGTCCGGGATGGACGGCCTTTTTCGTGCTCTCGTCCGCCCGGGCCCAGGGAGGAGAGGAACATGACCACGACCATCGCCCACCGGCGCTCGGCCGAACTCGAGGAACTGATCGATCGGGACGCGGCCACCTTCCGCATCCTGACCGGCGACCGGCCGACCGGGCGGCTGCACCTGGGCCACTACTTTGGCACCCTGCGGAACCGGGTCAGGCTGCAGGACCTCGGCGCGGAGGTCTTCGTGCTGATCGCCGACTACCAGGTGCTGACCGACCGGGACACAGCGGAACACCTGGATGAGCACGTGACCGGGTTGCTGCTCGACTACCTGGCCATCGGGCTGGACCCGGCGCGGACGGTGATCTTCGCGCACAGCGCCGTGCCTGCCCTCAACCAGCTGCTGCTCCCGTTCCTCAGCCTGGTCTCGGTGCGCGAGCTGAGCCGCAACCCCACGGTCAAGGACGAGATCGCGCACTCCAGGCAGCCCACGGTCAGCGGCCTGATGCTCACCTATCCGGTGCACCAGGCGGCGGACATCTTGTTCTGCAAGGCGAACCTGGTGCCGGTGGGGCAGGACCAGCTGCCGCACCTGGAGATCACCCGGGTGATCGCGCGCCGGTTCAACGACCGGTTCGGCCGACCGGTGTTCCCGGTTCCGGACGCGTTGCTGTCCGCCGCGCCGCTGCTGCTCGGTACCGACGGCACCAAGATGAGCAAGAGCCGCGGCAACACCGTCCCGCTTTCGGCCACCGCGGACGAGACCGCCCGGCTCATCCGCGGCGCGCAGACCGACTCCGAGCGCCACATCAGCTACGACCCGGTGCGCCGCCCCGCGGTCTCCAGCCTGATCCTGCTGGCCGCCTTGTGCCTGAGCCGGGACCCGCGGGAGGTGGCCGCGGACATCGGGTCGGGCGGGGCCGCCGTGCTCAAGGACGTCGTCATCGCCGCCGTCAACGACCTGCTGGCCCCGGTCCGTGCCCGCCGGGCTGAGTACGCGCGGGACCTCGGCCACGTGCGCCAGGTGCTGCGGGACGGCAACGAGCGGGCCAACGAGATCGCATCGGTCACGCTGGCCGAGGTGCGAGAAGCCATGGGCATGGGTTACTGAGCGGGCGCCTTGGCCCGGCGTTTATTCGGTTGCGGCGGCATGGCGGCCGGTCCAAGCTGGCGGGATGGGATTCTTTGACGACTTGCCGGCCCCTGAGCCGGAGCCTGCACGAAGGCATCATCCATGGGAGCCGCCGGAGGCGGATTTTCCCGGCATCGTCCCGATCGACACCCTGCTGCTCGGGCAGACCGACCAGGTCGCCGTGGCGGTCACCGGGCTGTCAGCATTCTCCACCGGAACCGAGATCTTCGTGACCGCGCGGATCCGGCCCAGTGCCGATCACCCCGAGGAGCACCTGCCCGGCGGGCCGCGTGACCTGGCCGCGTCCCGGCGCTCGTTCCGGTTCGGCCTGCAGTTCTCCGACGGCGGCAAGGTTGTCGGGAGCCCCGGCGGCCGCAGGCCGGACCACGATTCCGAGCCAGCGGGGCCGGTCCTGTACCCGTTCGCCGGCGGCGGCGGACCGCACTCTTTCGTCTCCCGGTGGTGGACGTGGCCGCTGCCTCCTGCCGGGCCGCTGGAGTTCGTCTGCGAGTGGCCGGCGTTCGGCCTTGCCGAATCCCGGACCGGCATCGATGCGCAGCTCATCCTCGACGCGGCACGGCATAGCATCCGGCTATGGCCCGAAACGCCGCGGCCGGCTAGATCCTGACCGCTAGCCGTCAATTACTGGGCATGCGTTACTAGGCGTCAATGCGTGGCAGGGTGGGTCCGTGGCAGATGCGGACCTGGTGACGTCGTTGCGCCAGGCGGGAGTGAACCGGGGCGACCTCGTCGGGCTGGTCATCTCCCCCGCGCTGGGCCTCGGGCTGGCCACGGCGGATCGCGCGTGGCCGGTCGCAGTCGGCGCTGGCCTGGCAGCAGGCGCTGGCCTGGCAGCAGGTGCTGGCCTGGCAGCCGAGGTCGGGCGAGCGGATGAGGTGCTGCGGCCCCGGTGGGTGGTGTGGTCGGGCCAAACCGCGGCGCGCCTGGCGGCTGACGGGGTGCGGCTGGCGACGTGCTGGGACATCACCGCGGCGCACCGGCTGCTGTTCGGTGGCTGGCGCGCCGACCCCGGCTGGGCCTGGGCCCGGCTGCGCGGGCTGGCCACCGAGACGATGCCGGCCGACGGGCCGCTCGACCTGTTCGGCATGGACGACGGTGACGGCAGCGACCCGGTGGCGCCGGACGGGCACCTGCGCGCCGAGTGGGTCAGTGGCGGCTGGTCGGACAGCCCCGAGCGGATGGCCCGGTGGGCGACGCTGGCCCTTGCGGTGGCTGGGAAACAGCAGGCGGCGCTGGACGGACGGCCGATGGCCGTGGCGACGGCCCGTTGCGAGTCCACCGCCGAACTGCTGTGCGCCGAGCTGTCCGCGGACGGGCTGCCGATGGACCGGACGGTCGCGGAGCAGATCCTGACCTCCTTTATCGGCCCACGGCCGCGCAGCGAGGCCGAAGCTGCGGCCCTGCGGGCGGCCCGCGACGCGGAGGTGCTGCGGCACGCGCCGGCCGGTGTCACCGCCGACCTGCGCAGCCCGGCTCAGGTACGATCGCTGCTGGCCCGGGTCGGCGTGGACGTGCCGGATACCCGGGCCTGGCGGCTGCGGGAGATGCGGGACGCGCATCCGCTGGTCGGCGCGCTGCTGAAGTGGCGCAAGGCGGAGCGGATCGCCACCACGTACGGCTACGCGTGGCTCGATGAGCATCTCGGCGCCGACGGACGGCTGCGCGGCGAGTGGACCGGCTCGGACGGCGCGGCCGGCCGGATGACCGCGTCGGCGGGCCTGCACAACATGCCGGCCGCGTTGCGCCCGGCCGTGGTGGCCGCCGACGGGTACGTGTTCGTCCGGGCCGACCTGGGTCAGATCGAGCCGCGGGTGCTGGCCGCGGTGTCCGGGGATCAGGCGCTGGTGGCGGCGGCCCGGTCCGACGACCTGTACGCGCCGGTGGCGGCGCAGCTCGGCGTGGACCGGCCGGTCGCCAAGGTGGCGGTGCTTGGCGCGATGTACGGGCAGACCACCGGCCATGGTGCCCAGGCGCTGCGCCGTCTGGTCGCGGCTTATCCGGTGGCGATGGCCTACCTCGACACCGCCGACCGTGCCGGGCGGGCCGGCCGTGACCTGCGCACCTACGGCGGTCGCCGGATCGTGCTGGCGCCTGCTCCCGGCCAGGATGCCAGGACGAGCAGCCGGGTCGCGGCCTACGGCCGGTACGCGCGCAACGCGATGATCCAGGGGGCCGCGGCCGAGCTGTTCAAGATGTGGGCGGTCATCGTCCGGGCGCGGTGCGGGCCCCTGGGCGCCCGGATAGTGCTGTGCCTGCACGACGAGCTGCTCGTGCATTCTCCTCGCGAGCAGGCCGAAACGGTGTCCCGGCTGGTGGACGAGTGCCTGCGGGAAGCCGCTCGGCGCTGGGCGCCCGGCTGCGCAGTCCGCTTCATCTCCGACACCAGCATCGTGCGCAGCTGGTCCGACGCCAAGAACGCGGCCCTCGACCCGTCCTAGCGGGCGCGTTTGGTTGGGCTGGTCTGGACCGCGGCGAGGATAGCCGCGGCGAACTCGCCCGCCGCCTCGAGCGGCGAGAAGTGACCGACGCCGTCGAGCCAGGCTAGTTCGGCGGCGGCGAAGAACTCGCCGATCCGGTCAGACCAGGCGCGGGGGAACAGCGGATCGTGTTCGGGCCACAGCACCGTGGCTGGGACGGCGATCCGGTCGGCCGGGTCGGGGACCCGCTCCGCCTGGGCGGCGGCGACCGACCCCGCGCCCGCCCGGTACCAGGCGATCGAGGCGGCGAACGCGCCCGGCGGCCCGTAGACCGACACCAGGTGATCGAGGTGGTCGGGGGCCGGCTCGTAGCCGGGCCCGGACCAGTGCGACCAGAAATGCCGCAGGTATGCGCGGACGGCGTCCGGCTGGCCGTCGACCAGCTGGGCGGCGAGCTCGGTGTTGTGGAAGGCCTGGTACCAGAACTCCCGCTGGGCTTGCGGGGCGAGGATCCGGTCCCCGATCCCCGGCAGCGGCGGCGCGATGACCAGGGCGCGGACCAGATCGGGCCGGTCCCTGGCGATGGCCTGGGCGATCCTGCTGCCGATGTCATAGCCGGCGATGACCGGCCGCCCCAGTGCCAGCTCGTCGATCAGCCCGATAATGCTGCGGGCCTGGGCGGTGGCGTTGTACTGGCTGGCCGGATTCGCCTCGTGCTTGTCCGACTCGCCGAACCCCCGCAGGTCAGGCACGATCACGTCGGCGGCGGCCGACACGAACGGGACGACCTCGCGGTAGTCGGTCCGGTCCCCCGGCCAGCCGTGCAGCAGCACCGCGGGCTCTGCTCCGTTTTGCCCGGTTCGCTCGTAGGCCAGCCGGAATCCGTCGATCGCTGTCTCCTGGCGCATACCCGCCATTATCTACAGCAGCCGGCTTACCCAGGCCCCGTCTGCCTCGCCCGAGCGCATCGGCCAGCTCGAGGTGGCCCTGGACTGAAGCCGTCCCGGGGTCAGCGGGGCCAGGAGGCGGGCAGCAGCGGGATCGCGTTGGCCCGGACCACGTTGGCGTAGAAGGCGGCGCTGGCCTTGGGGATCCTGCGCTGGGTCCCGAAGTCTACGAACACGATCCCGAAACGCTTCTGGTAGCCCCAGCCCCATTCGAAGTTGTCCATCAGCGACCAGACGAAGTACCCAGCCAGGTTGGCGCCGTCCTTGATCGCCCGCGCCGCCGCCTCCAGGTGCGTGTGCAGGTACTTGACCCGCTCGACGTCGTTCACCTCGCCGCGCGGGTTCACGTAGTCCTCGGCCGCGCAGCCGTTCTCGGTGACGTAAAGCGGCAGGCCAGGGGCCTGCTTAGAGACGTCCACCAGGATCTGGTGCAGCCCGCCGGCGTCGACGAGCCAGCCCATCGGCGTCCGGTCCAGCTCTTCGGGCAGGTACTCCACGACGCCGGGCACCCGGCAGCGGGCGTGCTGCTCGTTGCGCCTGAGGTCGGCGGGGTCCCCGGCCCGCAGGAAGACCGGAGAGTAGTAGTTCACGCCGAGGAAGTCCAGCGGCTGGCAAATCGTTTCAAGGTCGCCGTCCGCGACCAGCGAAGGCGGCGGGAGCAGGGCCTCCGGAGCGTGCACCGGGTACCGGCCGTGCAGCACCGGCTCGAGGTAAATGCCGTTCTCCGCCGCGTCCGTGATCAGCCGGGCCCGCTCGACCTCGGCGGACGCGCCGTCGCCGAGCACCCGGACTGGATGCAGGTCCAGGGTGATGCCGACCTCGGCCGCGCCCACGTCGCGCAGCGCCCGGGAGGCCAGCCCGTGGCCGAGCAGCAGGTGGTGGGTGGCGGCCGCCGCGGCAGCGGCGTCGCGCAGCCCGGGCGCGTGGTCGCCGTTGCGGTAGCCGTTGGTCGAGACGACCTGCGGCTCGTTCACGGTGATCCAGCGGGCAACCCGGTCGCCGAGCGCCTCCGCGGTGAGCGCGGCGTACTCGGCGAACCGTTCGGCCGTACCGCGGGCCGCCCAGCCCCCCTCGTCCTGGAGTTCCTGCGGGAGGTCCCAGTGGTACAGGGTGGCCGTGGCCGCGATGCCGTGCTCGCCGAGTTCGTCGAGCAGCGCGCGGTAGTAGTCCAGGCCCCGCTGGTTCGCGGCGCCCCGGCCGCTGGGCTGGACTCGCGGCCAGGAGATGGAGAACCGGTAGGAGCGCAGGCCCAGGGAGGCGATCAGCGCGACGTCCTCGCGGTAGCGGCGGTAGGAGTCGCAGGCGATGTCGCCGGTGTCGCCGCCGCGTACCTTGCCCGGCGTGTGGCTGAAGGTGTCCCATACCGAGGGGCCCTTGCCGTCGGCATCCGCCGCTCCCTCAATCTGGTAGGCGGCCGTCGACGCTCCCCAGGTGAATCCTTCCGGAAAGCCGAGCGCGCCTTCGCCTGCTGCCGCCAGTTCCGTCATCAACCCCTCCTTATTACGACGTGGACACGAACCTTGACCGGCCCTGTGCTGAGGGTTAGTGTAAGCGCTTAGATTTCCGGTGTAAACGTTTACATGTCGTCTATGTGAACTCTGGATGTCGAGCCCGCTGACCTGGTATCCGAGGAAAACAGTAATGCCGCTGATCGGGAAAATGTGGTAACGCTCTTCGATGTGGCACGCCTGGCCGGCGTCTCCACCGCGACGGTCTCGCGGGTGGTGCACGGCCAGGACCGGGTGCGCGAGGCCACCAGGATCCGGGTGCAGCAGGCCATCGAGGAACTCGGCTACGTGCCCGACGGCGCCGCGCAGAGCCTGTCCCGCCGCCGCAAGGACGTCATCGGCATGGTGTGCGTGGAGCGCGAGGTGGAGCCGCAGGACATCGAGAACGTGGGTCTGCTTTACTACGACGAGGTGCTCCGCGGAGTAGAGGCGCGGATCCGCGACCACAATTTGCTCCTCCTCATCACCTTCATGCAGGCCCAAGGGATGGGCACGCCGGATTTCCATCGGCTGGACTCGATGTCTGGCAAGGTCGACGGAATTCTCATCGGCGAAGGATTTGTCGCCTCCCATTACATCGAGCGCCTGGCGGCCCGGGTTCCCGTAGTCGTCATTGCCGGCACCCCGGGCGAGCGGGCGGCCGACGTGGTAGCGGCCGACAACTTTTCCGGCTCGGCCGCCATCATCACCCACCTCATCGCCGATCACGGCAAGCGACGCCTCTTCCACGTCGACGGACCCTCGGACTCACCCGACGCCAACCAGCGGCGGCTCGCCCTTGAGCACGTACTGAGCGGCAATCCGAACTGCCAGCTGATCGGCTCGACGCAGGGCATCTTCAGCGTCCGCAGCGGCGAGCAAGCGGGCGAAGAACTGCTAGCCAAGCACCATGGGGCGCTACCGGAAGCGGTCGTGTGCGCCAACGACCAGATGGCGATCGGGGTGCTGCGGACTTTCGCCGCGGCCGGCGTGCGGGTCCCCGAGGAGGTGGCCGTGGTCGGCTTCGACGACATCTATCCCAGCAGCCTGTTCGATCCCCCGCTCACCACCGTGCACCAGCCGATGCGCCTGCTGGGCGAACGGGCCTGCGCCCGCGTTCTCGACCGCATCGCCGACCCGGGCCTCACCCCGACGGTGGAACTGCTGCCGACCGAGCTCGTGCTGCGATCGAGCTGCGGCTGTCCGCCCGGCACCGTGACCCGCCAGGCCGTCAAGCCGCTGACGGCCGCCCGGGCGGATGCGGCCGCCGCCAGGACGGGTAACCGCGGCACACGGCGGTCCAGCCCCAGAGATCTCAAAACCCCCAAGACCCCCCGGGCGGCCCGGCAAGCAGCAAAGGCCTAGGAGGCGCCATGTCATTCATCGTCCGCCGGCTGATCTTCTACGTCGTCGCGGCCTGGGTGGCGCTCACCATCAACTTCATCATCCCGCGCCTGGTGCCGGGGAACGCGGTCGAGAGCATCATGTCGAAGTTCCCCAACTTGCAGCCCGCGGCCGAACGCGCGATCGAGGCGATGCTCGGCGTGGGACATCCGGGCTCGATCTGGCATCAGTACTGGGCCTATCTCGTCGACGTGTCCCACTTGAACCTCGGTACCAGCTCCAGCGAATATCCGGCGCAGGTCACGACCCTGCTCGGTGAGGCCCTGCCCTGGACGATCGTCCTCGTGGGCACCGCGACCGTGATTGCCTTCCTGGTGGGTACCGCCCTCGGCATCGCGGCCGGGTGGCGGCACGGCGGGGGGCTGGACCGGGTGCTGCCCGGGCTCATGTTCCTGCAGGCGATTCCCTACTTCTTCTTCGCGCTGATCCTGCTCGAATTGTTCGCTGTCAAGGTCCACGTCTTCCCGCTCGGCCAGGGCTACGGCCAGGGCCTGATCCCGGGCTGGCACTGGGATTTCATCGGCAGCGCCATCGACCACTCGCTGCTCCCGGCACTCACCATCGTGCTCACCTCGATAGCCGGCTGGATGCTGCAGATGCGCAACGTCATGATCACGACCGTCGGCGAGGACTACGTGGTCGCCGCCCAGGCCAAGGGCCTGACCAACCGCAGGGTCATCTTCACCTACGCCGCGCGCAACGCGATCCTGCCGCAGCTGCAGAGCTTCGGCCTGGCGATCGGCTTCGTGGTATCCGGCGCCCTGATCATGGAGATCGTCTTCTCCTACCCGGGGATCGGCCTGCTGCTGGTCAACGCGGTCACCTCGGACGACTACGCGCTGACACAGGGGATCTTCCTGGTGATCACCTTCGCCGTCCTGCTCGCCAACCTGATCGTCGACCTCATCATCGTGTTCGTCGATCCCCGCGCTCGAACCCGGGAGGCGACGCGATGACCGTCGCACCGGTTATCAGCACCGAACTCACCGCCGTCACGGGGGAAGCCGCCCGGCCCGGCTGGTGGCGCCGGATGCCGACCAAGGCCAAGGCGGGCGTCGTCCTGTTCTGCGTCTTCGTGCTCACGGCAATCATCGGGCCGCTGGTCACCCCGTACGATCCCTCGTACCAGAACCCCTCGCCCGGCGCATCGATGAACGCGCCAAGCGCGGCGCATCTGCTCGGCACCACGCAGAGCGGGCAAGACGTGCTGTCCCAGCTCCTGGTCGGGATCCGCCTCACCCTGGAGCTCGGGCTCATCGTCGGCGTGGTGGCCACGGCGCTCGCCGTGATCGTGGGCGTCACGGCCGCCTTCCTCGGCGGCTTCTGGGACGAACTGCTGTCGCTGGTCACCAACGTGTTCCTGGTGATTCCGGCGCTGCCCCTGCTCATCGTCCTGCTCGGCTACTTTCCGAATAGGGGAGAGACGCCGACCATCGTCGTGCTCAGCCTGCTCGGCTGGCCGTGGGGGGCTCGGGTGATGCGGGCCCAGACCCTGGCCATCCGCAATCGCGACTTCGTGGCCGCGTCCCGCGAGACCGGGGAGGGCACGTGGCGGATCATCGCCTTCGAGATCGTCCCCAACGAGGTGAGCCTGATCGCGGCGAGCTTCGTGAACACCGTGCTGTACGCCATCGGGGCCTCTGTCGCCCTCGCCTTCATCGGGGTCGCCGACCTGAACAGCTGGAGCCTGGGTACCATGCTCTACTGGGCCCAGAGTCAGCAGGCACTGCAGCTCGGGGCGTGGTGGTGGTTCGTGCCACCGGGCCTGGCGGTGGCGCTCATGGGCACCGCCCTGGTGCTGCTGAACACGGGCATCGACGAGCTCGGCAACCCCCGCCTGCGCGACGCGAGCAGTGCCAGCAGGATCGCCGGGCATTGGCTCAAGCCCGCGGACCCCACACCGGTGCTGAGCGAAATCTCGCAGCGCCGCAACGGGTTCGCCGGATTCCTGCACTCGTTCTCACGAAGTTCGCTGCTCGACCAGGCCGAGGCGGGTGAGCGCCGATGAGCGCGGACCCGGCGGCCCACAGCGCCATCGGCCGGGCCCTTAACCGGGCAACTCACCGCGCAACCAGCGCGGCGGCCGGTCCCGCAGCCGGCTCATCCCTGGCCGACGATGCCGCCGCAAGCTCCAGTCCCGTGCTCGACATCCGCGACCTGTCGGTTGTGTACCGCACCCCGGCCGGCGATGTGCGCGCCGTGGACCACGTGAACCTCGCCCTCGGGGCCGGCGAGGTCGTCGGCTTGGCCGGCGAGAGCGGGTCGGGCAAGTCGACGCTGGCCTACGGCACCTGCCGCCTGCTGCGCGCCCCCGCCCTCGTCACGAACGGCAGCGTCACCTACCGCGGCCGCCGAGTGTCCAGGCCTGCCGACATACTGAAAATGCGGCCGGATGAGCTGCGGCGGCTGCGCTGGCGCGAGATCGCCATCGTGTTCCAGAGTGCGATGAACGCGCTCAACCCGGTGCTCAACGTCCGCGACCAACTGCTCGACGTCATCCACGCCCACCTGAAGATGCCGAGGGACGAAGCTCACTCCAGGGCCGCATCCTTGCTCGACATCGTCGGCATCCCGCGGTCCCGGCTGCGCAGCTATCCTCATGAGCTGTCCGGCGGCATGCGCCAGCGGGTGATGATCGCCATGGCGCTGGCCGTCGAGCCGGAGATCATCATCATGGACGAGCCGACCACCGCGCTCGACGTGGTGGTGCAGCGGGACATCCTGGCCCAGATCATCGAGCTCAAGGACCGCCTGGGCTTCTCGATACTGTTCATCACCCACGACCTCTCGCTCCTGCTCGAACTCGCCGACCGGATCGCCGTGATGTACGCCGGCCAGTTTGTCGAGATCGCCACCTCGGACGAGATCCATCGCGAGGCCGCCCACCCCTACACCAAGGGCCTGCTCAACTCGTTCCCGTCGCTGCGCGGATCCCGCCGCGAGCTGGCCGGCATCCCGGGCTCACCGCCTGATTTGGGCAACCCGCCCCCCGGCTGCCCGTTCGTGCCCCGCTGCGGGTACGCCAGACCAGAGTGCCCGGACGTGGACATGCGGCTGCTGCCGGTCGCCACGTCCAGGGATCCGGACCACGTGACGGCCTGCCCGTTCGTGCTCCCGGACACTCCGGCGCCGCCCGTGCCGTCCGTGGCCTCCGGGAGCCCAGCCGGGGAGCCGGGAACATGAGCGAGCAGACCCTGACGTCCGCGGCCGCGGCACGCGGGCCGCTCGCCATGGAGGCGATCTCGCTCAGCAAGGACTTCCGGATCGGCCGCGGCCACACGCTGCACGCGGTCCAGGATGTCTCCTTCAACCTGTACCGCGGCGCCGTCGTCGCGCTCGTCGGTGAGAGCGGCTCGGGAAAGTCCACCGCGGCCAGGCTCCTGGCCGGGCAGGAACGGCTCACCTCCGGCATGATCCGGCTGGACGGCAAGCAGGTGGAGGTGTCCAGCCGTGGGGACTTCCGGCGGTACAAGAGCGAGGTCCAGCTCGTGTTCCAGGACCCGTTCTCCTCGCTCAACCCGATACATACCGTGCGCTACCACCTCGAGCGCCCGGTGAAGCTTCACCAGGGCAAGGACGCAAAGGTCGGCCAGGAGGTCGTCGCCCTGATGGAACAGGTCCGGCTCACGCCGGCCGACCAGTTCCTGGCCAAGTACCCGCACGAGCTGTCAGGCGGCCAGCGCCAGCGGGTCTCCTTCGCCCGTGCGCTGGCCGCCCGGCCGAGCGTGCTGCTCGCCGACGAACCAGTGTCCATGCTCGACGTCTCGATCCGCCTGGAGATGCTCGGCCTGCTCGACGACCTCCGCCAGCGTTTCAGGCTCGCGATGCTCTATATCACCCACGACATCGCCTCGGCCCGCTACTTCGCGGACGAGATCCTGGTCATGTACGCCGGGGAGATCGTCGAGCGCGGCACGGCCGAGGAAATCACCCAGGTCCCGGCGCATCCCTACACGCAGCTACTGGTCGCCTCCGCGCCGGACCCGGACAACCTCGGCAGCGCGCTTCGCGCCGGCGGCCGGCGCCAGGGGCCCGCCACAGCATCCGGAAGGCCGCAGAACCTGGACGGCGTGGCCACGCAGGGCTGCCCGTTCAATCCCAGGTGCCCGTTCGCTGATGACCAGTGCCGTCGGGAGGACCCGGCCCTGATGCCGATTTCGGACACGCGGGGCGCGGCCTGCTGGCACCTGGACGTCGCCGCACCGGAACTCGTTTCCGGGCCACGGCGAGATGGGGACACGACGACCACATAGTCCACAACCGACGAAACCCGAGAGAAAGACGAGACTGATGAAGAGATTGCACAGAATTAGATGGCTCTTCCCGGCGGCGACCGCCTGCTTGCTCGCGGTCGGGCTGGGCGCGTGCTCCAGCTCAAGCTCCAGCCCGGCATCGAGCTCGAGCAGCGCCACGACCACGGGAAAGACCCTGGTCATGGAGAGCTCGCCGGAGACCACCATCACCCAGGATTTCAACCCGTTCGACCCCACCCCGGCCGCCTACGGCATGGGCGCGACCGGGCTCATCTACGAGCCGCTGATCCAGTTCGACCTCGCCTCGCCCACGATCCACTACCCGTGGCTCGCCACATCCTATGCGTGGTCTAACGGCGACAAGACGATCACCTTCACGATCCGCCAGGGCGTGAAGTGGAACAACGGCACTCCGCTGACCCCGGCCGACGTCGCCTTCACCTTCGACCTGGTGAAGGCCAACGCGGCGATCAACAGCGGCGGCCTGAACATCTCCAGCGTGAGCACGTCCGGCAACACCGTGACGCTCACGTTCCCAACATCCCAGTACACCAACCTGGAGGAAATCGCCGGCCAGGCGATCGTGCCGAAGTCGCAGTGGAACGGCGTCAACCCGGCGACCTTCGCGGACGCGACCCCGGTCGGCACGGGGCCGTACATGCTGGGCAGCTTCACGCCGCAGGGCTTCACGCTGAAGAAGAACCCCTACTATTGGCAGGCGTCCCTCGTCAAGGTCCCGAACGTCTAC
>CAWCUJ010000005.1:0-5158 GCA_963798675.1 uncultured Actinomycetes bacterium
CGTAGCTAGCCCGCCTGCCACGCGGCCCGCCGGTGTCCCGGCCCGGCGACGCCGCGTAGCTTCGTGCTGTCCAGGTGAGCCGGCCTCGTTCGGCCCGAATGTCGGCGTGACCGCGCGGCACGTCCTCCTGCGGCCCGTACGGGCGGGTCCTCGCGCGGGCCAGGCACCGGGAGCGTCGCGATGTCACCTGGTCCCTAACGCCAAACTCGCGTTCTGGCGGACCATTGCTCACGGTATACAGAGGAAGAATATCAGGATTTAGCGGTACAAATCTTTACGAAATGGGCATGGCAAACGTTTGCAGCGTTTGCCCACCTGACCCTTTGTCGATCTTAGAGGCCATTGTTTCCGCTGAGGCTGCATTGGCAATTGAAAGTTACATAACGCGGTCAATGAGTGCCCCCGGTCGGAGTCGAACCGACACTGTGGACCCTTTTAGGGGGCCGGCCTCTTTCCCTTGGGCTACGGGGGCGGATTCATAATACCGCCCGGGTAATTGCCCAACCGAGGAGTAGCGAGACCTCTTCCAATTTTTTGCTTAGCCGACCGCCGTTTCTTGCATGCAAATGCAGAGCGTAATAATTACAAGATCGACATTAGCGCTAAGTAACCGGTCCGTCGGTCTCCGGGTAGGCGCAGGCATGAGCGAGGGTGAAAATGGCGTCAAGCATGGCCGGAGTGACGCGGCCGGTGAACGTGTTCTGCTGACTTGGGTGGTAACAGCCGATAAGCGTCACTTCGCCCCCTACCTGCGGGTTCTTCAGCCGAACCTCGGTGCCGTGACCAAACGCCCGCCGCGGCCGCGGAAGGGCGAATCCGCACTGGCCGAGTACCGGCCATATCGCCTGCCAGGCAAATCCACCCAGACAAACGATAACCCGCAGTTCAGCGGTTACTAGCCGAAGTTCGGCGGCGAGCCATGGCGCGCACGCGTCGCGTTCTGCGGGTTCGGGCTTATTGTCTGGCGGGGCACATCGGACCGCCGCCGCCATCCGGGCGCCCACCAGGCGCTGGCCGTCGCCCACCGCCACGCTGGTCGGCTTTTCCGCCCAGCCGCACCGGTAGAGCGACGCGAAAAGGAAATCCCCGCTGCGATCGCCGGTGAAGATCCGGCCGGTACGGTTCCCCCCGTGGGCCGCGGGCGCGAGGCCGACGATCAGCAGCCGCGGCCGCGCCGATCCCCAGCCGGGAATGGGGCGGCCCCAGTAGCGCTCATCGCGGAACGAACGACGGCGCACAACGGCTATCTCCTCGCGCCAGGCCACCAGACGCGGGCAAGCGCGGCATACCGACTGACGCGCAACCAGCTCATCAAGCGTGACCGCACCGGCGGCGAGGTCCGCTACTTCCGCCGCGTTGTCCGCGACCGGCGTATCCGGCCCGGCGGGATCGTCAGGCCAGCCGCCCGGCGGGACCAGCGGACCCGTGGGGTCCTCTCCGGCGGCCACCGGAGCCTCAGCCGCGCGAGTCCCCGGCCAGCGACCAGGCCATCCCGTCCAGGATGTCGTGCTCGCTCACCAGGACCTCGCCGAAGCCGAACCGTTCCATAAGCCGGTCAAGCACGAGGGCGCCGCCGGCGATCACGTCGACCCGCCCCGGATGCATCACGCCGATGGCGGCGCGAGCGGTCCGGGTCTGAGTCAGCAGGCCACGGGTGACGGCATGCACGTCGGCCGCGGACACGCGAGCGTGGTGAATCCGGGCGGCGTCATAGGCGGGCAGTCCCATCGCGATGGCCGCGATCGTGGTGACCGAGCCTGCCAGCCCGATCAGCGTCCTGGCCTGCCGCACCGGCACGGTGGCGGCCACCGTGTCCAGGGCCGCGTCGATGTCGGCGATGGCCGCCGCGACCTGCAGCCCGGTCGGCGGGTCACCGTGCAGATGCCGCTCGGTCATCCGGACGCACCCCACGTCAACCGAAATCGCCCAGGGGGATTTGGGGGGATTTATCCCCCCCAAGGGGGGTCTGGCGGGATGGGTCCCCCCAGGATCAGGGGGGGTCTGGGGGGGATCGTCCCCCCGGGCCAGCACCTCCCCGAGGACGAACTCGGTCGAGCCGCCGCCGATGTCCGTGACGAGGAACGGCCCGCCGTCGGGTCCGGCGGCGAGTTCCGCGGTCGCGCCGGTGAAGGACAGCACGGCCTCCTCGGCTCCGGTGAGGACCTCAGGCGCGACGCCGAGCACCTCCTTGACCAGGCGGACGAACTCGGCCGCGTTATCGGCGTCCCTGGTAGCACTCGTCGCCACCATACGCACCGCCTGCGTCCCCGAACTGGCGATCATGTCCGCGTAATCGCGCAGCACGGCGATGGTCCGCGCGAGCGCCTCAGGCGCCAGCCGCCCGGTCTTGTCCACTCCCTGCCCGAGCCGGACGATCTCCATCCGGCGGGCCACGTCGGTCAGTTCGGCGCGTCCGGGATCCACGTCGGCCAGCAGCAGCCGCAGCGAGTTGGTCCCGCAGTCCACGGCGGCTACCCGGCGGGTCATGGTCATCAGGGATCCCCGGGGACGCACGGCCCCGATAGCCACCATTCGCCCACGGCGTCAAGCGCCTCCCGGCCGAACGGGTTCACGCCTGCGGCGAGTTCGTGAGCGACCAGCGCATGCAGGCACTTTACCCGCTCGGGCATGCCCCCGGCCGACGCAGTGCCGGGCGGCAGCGGCTCGACTCCGGCGGTTCGCGCGGCTGTCTCCCGTCGCGCCAGGTAGTCGCGGTGCGCGGATTCATAGCGCCGCCGCAGGTCGCCGTCGGCCAGCCGCGCGGTCATGTCCCGCATGATCCCGGCGGCCTCCAGTTTGCTGACAGCCGCGGCCGCCCGCGGGCAGGTCAGGTAGTAAAGCGTCGGAAACGGGCTGCCGTCGGGCAGCCTCGGCGCCGTCTGGGCGACATCAGGGAGCCCGCACGGGCACCGGTGCGCCACGGCGAGCAGCCCGCGCGGCGGCCGGCCGAGCTGTACGGCGATGACCGCCTCGTCCCGCGCTGCTATCACTTCCCCTGGCTCTTCGGGTTCGCGTCCGCCTGCTGGACTGATCGCCATAGCTTGTCGTACCAGGGCGCTGGCCCCGGCCGGGCCGAATGGGCGGTGCTGATCAGCGGCTGGCCGCCCTCCACGATGTAGCACTGCGTGCCGGGGAAGCACATGTCAAGCTCCTGCCGGGCCAGTTGCTCGATGTAGGCCGGGCTGGAGAGCTTGGCCTGCTGCGCTTCCATGCTCTTCACCTGGGCCAGCATGACCTGCTGTTGGGCTACCAGTGAATCGATCTGCCTGCGCTGAGTCAGGTACTCACGAACCGGGTACGCGAGGCTCAGCGCGATCGCGCAGATCACCACCGCAAGCACGGCAGCCCGGCCGGTCAGCCGGGTTGCCCGGGGAGCTGCGGCGGGCGGCGACATTAGCCCGCGGAAGGCCGCGCCGCGAAGCGAGGGTAGGCACCCGCCCCCGCGTAGGTCGCCGCATCGTCGAGCAGTTCCTCGATCCTGAGCAACTGGTTGTACTTCGCGACACGCTCGCCGCGGGCAGGCGCGCCGGTCTTGATCTGGCCGCAGTTGGTGCCGACCGCCAGATCCGAGATGGTGGTGTCGTCGGTCTCGCCGGAGCGGTGGCTGATCACGCAGCTGAACCCGGCGCGATGGGCCAGGCTCACCGCATCCAGGGTCTCGGTCACCGAGCCGATCTGGTTCAGCTTGACCAGCAGCGAGTTCGCCGAGCGCTCGGCGATGCCGCGGCGGATCCGCTCCGGGTTGGTGACAAACAGGTCATCGCCGACCACCTGGACGCGCTCCCCGATGCTGGCCGTGAGCTCCTGCCAGCCCGGCCAGTCCTCCTCGGCCAGCGGGTCCTCGAGCGACACCAGGGGGTAGGCGTCGACCCACTCCGCGTAGATAGCCGCCATCTCCGTCGACGTCCGCGGCTTCCCCTCGAAGCTGTACGCGCCGTCGGCGTAGAACTCCGATGCGGCCGCGTCGATGGCCAGCGCGACGTCCTGGCCGGGAGTGAATCCGGCCTTGCCGATCGCCTCGACGATCAGGTCCAGCGCCGCCCGGTTGTGCTCGAGGTCAGGAGCAAAGCCCCCCTCGTCGCCGATGCCGGTGGACATGCCGCGCTGCTTGATCACCGACTTCAGCGCGTGGTAGACCTCAGCCCCCCAGCGCAGCGCGTCGGAGAAGGTCGCCGCGCCGATCGGGGTGATCATGAACTCCTGGATGTCAACGTTGTTGTCCGCGTGCGCGCCGCCGTTCAGGATGTTCATCATCGGGACGGGCAGCACGTGCGCGTTCGGCCCGCCCAGGTAACGGAACAGCGGCAGGCCGCTTGAGCCCGCGGCCGCCCGGGCGACGGCCATGCTGACGCCCACGATGGCGTTGGCGCCGAGCCTCGACTTGTCCGGCGTCCCGTCGAGGTCGATCAGCGCCTGGTCCACCAGGCGCTGATCGTCAGCCTCCTGGCCGAGCAGTTCCGGCTGGATCTCGTCGATGACCTCCTGAACCGCCCGGGTCACCCCTTTGCCGCCGTATTCCGAGCCGCCGTCCCTGAGCTCGACCGCCTCGAACGCGCCCGTTGAAGCGCCGCTCGGTACCCCGGCGCGCGCCTGCGTCCCGTCGTCCAGCGTTACCTCGACCTCCAGGGTCGGGTTACCCCGGGAATCCAGGATCTGCCTGGCATTGATCACTTCAATGGAGGCCACCGCCGGCTCCTTGCCTCTGCTCGTGTCCCACGTCGGTATGGGCCCTGCAAAATGGGCACCGCGCAAGCTCGCCCATAGTGAGCCTAGTGGAGCAGTGGCACTCCGATGCGCGGCCACGCCGTTAAGCCGGCGGCCGGGTTGGCCCGCATCATGGGCGACTACTTCCGCCGGCCCCAGTTCGGCATCGCGGCCTAGAGCATGGCGCTCGTTCTCGGCATGGTGCGGTCCAACCAGCTGTACCACGAGTGGCCCTCGTCCGGACCCTTCGTGGGCGCGTTCGCCAAGTGGACCCACGCGATGACCTGGCCCGGTCGCAGTGGGTGCCGGCGAGACCACCAGATTCGGCCGGGGGTGACACGTAGCGGTCAGGAAGGCGGGTCGCGGTGGGCATCACGCTGGCGATCCCGTGGCAGCTCTCCGTGACCGTCATGTCGCAGCGGGACCGGGTGGCATCGTCGCTGGCTGCCGCGAC
>CAWCUJ010000006.1:0-140000 GCA_963798675.1 uncultured Actinomycetes bacterium
TTCGGCCAGTTCGTCGCCGTCGAGGACGTCTCCTTCGACCTCCGCCCCGGCCGGTCGCTGGCCATCGTCGGGGAGTCGGGTTCGGGCAAGACCACGATCGCGCGGATGATCACCGGCCTCGAGCGGCCCACCAGCGGAACCATCACCGCCTGCGGGCACGACCGGTCCCGGCCGCCCCGATCCACCCGCGACCGGCGTCGGCGCGGTCGCGAGGTACAGATCGTGTTCCAGGACCCCTACACCAGCCTCGACCCCCGCCAGAACGCCGAGGCCACCATCGACGAGGTGCTGCGGCTGCACCACGGCTGGCCCGCCGAGCGCCGGCGCGCCCGCATCACCGAACTCACCGGCCTGGTCGGCCTCGACGAACGGCAATCCCGGGCGCTGCCGCGGTCGCTGTCAGGCGGCCAGCGGCAGCGGGTCGCGATCGCCCGCGCCCTCGCGGCGCAGCCCGCCGTCCTGATCCTCGATGAAGCGGTCTCCGCGCTGGATATGTCGATCCAGGCCCAGGTCCTGAACCTGCTCGCCGACATCCGCGACGAGACCCACGTCTCCTACCTCCTGATCAGCCATGACCTGGCCGTCGTGCGCCAGCTCACCGACGAGACGCTCGTGCTGCGCGGCGGGACCGTGGTCGAACGCGGCCCCACCGCCCGGGTACTCGACCATCCCGGGCATCCCTACACCCAGCGCCTGCGCGCCAGCGTCCCGCGGCCAGGCTGGAAACCGATGCGCCATGCGCGTTGAAGGCCGAGGGGTCAGTGCTGGTCCGTGTGCCGCTAACGCCGCGCAAGAACGGGCGACGTTTAACCGGATTCGTTGCCGCCTTACCCACGGCGGGTGAGGAGATCCTGCGCGCGCGCTCCGATGATGGTGTCGTGACATCGGACGTCGACGGCACCCACACGACTGAGGGGCGGCGGGATAGGGCTCGCGGTTGGCCTCTTCGCGCCGCCGCTGCTGGCGTCGGTCGCCGTCGGGGCTGTCGCGGGCCGGGGTCATCGGCGAGTTCGCCGGCTCTCGGTGTCGGGCAGGACATCCCCGGCCATTCTGACAGTTAAGGAGAACGCTATGAGCCAGAGCCATCTCGTCATTGACTTCCCGATCAAGGGTCCAGCCATCGCCAAGGCGCTACCCGGCGAGCTGCCCCCGCTGATGCCCGATCTCGCGGCAGCGCAGGACGATCTCGGTACCGTGCACTTCTCCCGGTTCATGGTGGAGGGAGACGAGAAGCTTCTCTTCCTTTCGGACATCGACGGCGAGACCGACGAGCACATTGAGCGGCTCGTGGAGAGGGCCGGGCCGGTGTTTGACGCCATCTTCACATACGTGGAAAACCCTCCGCCCATGCCCGTGGCTGATAACCCTGAGAAGGTCACCAAATGGCTGAAGCGGCATGTCCGCGAGCCTGTAGACACGTACTTTGCTTACGGGGACGCTTCGGTTCAGGACATCAAGGCATGCGCGCGTGCGGCGGGCTTTGCGGGCAGTACCTCGCAGGGCACCTTGATGACGTACATAGCCTTCAAGTCACGTGTGCAAGCCGTTGGCGTGAAGCTGGTCGCCGGGGCCCTGGTAGGAGACAAGGGGCACAAAGCGTCGGATTCCATCGGGACGCTGCATGTCGCCCACTGGGTGCCCTTTGAGCACAACCACATAGGGTTCTTCACGGTCTTCGACGGTGATATGGAGAAGTACTTCCAGGACTTTGCAGACAAGACCTCCTTCGTCTTCAATGCTCTCTTTCCGCGTGTCGTTGGCGGCCCGCCGACCCCGGTGGAAAAGAACGCCCAGGCGTTCTATCAGTGGGGACTGGCAAACAACTATCCGGCGATCGGGTTTTACAGCGCCTATCCAGGCCTGTCGGTTCAAGACATCAAGGCCCTGCTGGCCGATCGCAAGTCACCATCGGACACCGCTGGCCAGGATTAGATATCACGTGGTCACGAACCGTAATCAACTCCGAGTTGGGCGCTGGCCAGGGAGTGCAACTCACAAGGAGCATAGGCGGTGAAGGGCCCGGGGGTTCTTCGCCGGCTGCTAGCCCGGAGGCGGCATGAACCTTCGGGGACCGGTGGTGGTCCGGCGGCCGCGGAAGGGTCGGCGTTCGACCTCGGTGACATTCAGGGGTTCATTCTCCGCGGTTACAGGATGCCGATGGTGCGGCATTTTCTGTTGACGGTGGGTACTCCGGCACAAGCGCGCAGGCAACTCGGACGGCTCGTGAGCGGCGACGAATCCGACGTCCCGCAGATCACCACGGCCGGGGACTGGCACGTAGGGTTCGCGCCCGGGCCGGGAGACGATCCCGCGGCCGCCCCGCGTCGCAAGCCAGACTATTGCCTCAACATCGGCGTCACGTGGCCCGGACTGGTGGCGCTCGAGGTGGAGGAACGCGTCCCGGCGATGTCGTTCAAGTCATTTGGCGCGTTCATCGAAGGAGCCGCGCAACGAGCGGAGTCGGTCGGAGAAACCGGGCCAAGCTCGCCCGAGAACTGGATTGCCGGTTTTGGGAAAGGGCATGATCACGTCCTGGTGACGCTGCACGCCATCAGCCCGGAAGCGATGGAGGACTACAGCGACCGGGTGCGCGCCTGGTTTGCCGAAGGAGATGCCTTCCGGGAAATCTGGCGCCAAGACGGGATGGCGCTCATGGAGATGCAAAATGGCAAACCTGTGCCTACTGCCAAAGTTCACTTCGGGTATACCGACGGAATCAGTACGCCCGCCATTCGCGGCGGCCCGGAACACTATCCCCCCGATCACCAGCGGCCGTGCGAGCCATGGCTCTTCGTCTTGCGGGAAGAAGCGGAGAACTATGACGTTCCCGAGCCGCGAGAACTCGGCCTGAACGGCAGCTTTGCAGTTTTCAAGAAGGTCGAGACTGACGTCGTAGGCTTTGAGGACTTCTTGCAGTCGAACAAGGACAAGATCGATCCCGAACTGCTGGCCGCGAAGATGCTGGGGCGATGGCGTAACGGCGTTCCTCTCGCCTTGTCACCGGACACGGATAGCCCTGCGGGGGGGATATCGCCCGAACAGCTGAACAATTTCGAGTATGTAGATGCCGATGGTGCGGGAGATCCGAAGGGGGTCAGCTGTCCCGTCGGCGCACATATACGCCGCGTCAATCCGCGAGGCCAGCCAGTTGCGGGCCAGGGGCTGCCGGGCGGCAGCAACAATTCCCACCGGCTGATTCGCCGCGGTCTGCCGTACGGACCGGCCTACGATCGAAGGAAGCCCTACGATGGCATCGAGCGCGGGATGCTCTTTCATTTCATCAACTCTAACATCGAAAACCAATACGAGTTCGTGCTGCGGCAGTGGGTCAATGACAGCGAATTCGCCGGGGCCGTCAGGCTTCACCCAAAATCGAAAGATCCACTGATTGGCACTCAGAATCCATCAGAGAGCATTTTTGTCATACCGCAGGCAAATGGAGGCCCGCCGATCGAGGTTACGAGTCTCGCGAGCTTCGTTACGACCAAAGCCGCCGCGTACGTATTTCTGCCGAGCATAACGTCCATCAAATTTATCGCCAACTTGGGAGAAGGCGTGTAGCTGGCGGCTCGCTCGGCTGACCGCCGGATTATCGGGTCTTGGAGCTTATTTTAATCGGGATCGGGTTTCCGTCCGGTTACGTTCGCGTCCGAGTGGTAGTTGCGGTGGTTGACCGGCGGCGGTATCCGCGGGTGCAGGCGATGCGGACGCGGCGGCACTGGTTCAGCGGGTTGCGGAACTCGTAGCGATCAAGAAGACGCTGCACGGCCTGCCCCGGTTCACGACCGTCGAGGGAGGGGCCTACGTCTTGCTGCCCGGGCTGCGGGCACTTCGCTCGCTCGGCAACACCTGACCGGCGCGCAGCGCCGTGAATTTGGGTGGTGGCAGCAGTGGATTACTCCCGACGGGTGATCCGACGTTGGATACCGGTGCGGTCGGCTGTAGGTGGAGTCTGTGTCCCGGGCTCGGAGGATAACTCAGGAAAGGACATGTCCATGGCGGATGCACCGATCGACCGGACCAGGCTGCCCATGGCGGATCCGGCGTTTAACGGTACGGCGAACCGGACGCTGGCGGGCTCGGCCCCTGACTGGGGCCTTGTCGGGCACGTCAGGCCGCCTGAGGGGGCGCCGAATGTGCTGCTGGTGCTGGTCGATGATGCGGGGTTCGGTCAGCCGAGCGCGTTCGGCGGCCCGATCGCGTCGCCCGCCATGACCCGCATCGCTGAGGAAGGCGTCCGGTATAACCGGTTCCACGTGACGGCGCTGTGCTCGCCGACCCGGGCGGCGCTGCTGACCGGCCGTAATCATCATGCGGTAGGTTTCGGGTCGATCGGCGAGCTGTCCTCCGGCTTTCCCGGGTACACCGCGTTCGTCCCGGAGGACAGCGCGCCGTTCCCGAAGGTCCTGCAGATGAACGGGTACAGCACCGCCGCGTTCGGCAAGTGGCACCTGACGCCGGATGGCCAGCAGGGCGCGGCGGGCCCGTTCGGCCGGTGGCCGAACGGGTGGGGCTTTGACTACTTCTGGGGCTTCCTGGGCGGTGAGTCCGGGCAGTGGGATCCGGTTATCACCGAGAACAACAAGACGATCGGGGTGCCGCAGGGTACCGACGGCAAGAAGTACTACTTCCCCGATGACATGGCCGATAAGACGATCGGGTGGCTGCACGACGTGCGCGCCCAGGATGCGGGCAAGCCGTGGTTCGTGTACTTCTCCACCGGCTGCGCACACGCGCCGCACCATGTGCCGGAGGAGTGGGCGGCAAAGTACAAGGGGAAGTTCGACGGCGGCTGGGACGTGTACCGGGAGGAGACGTTCGAGCGGCAGAAGCGGCTGGGCGTCATCCCGGCCGACGCCAAGCTGACCCCCCGCAACGAGGCGTTCCCGGACTGGGACTCACTCGCCGATGACCAGAAGGCCCTGTACGCACGGCAGATGGAGGTGTACGCGGGGTACTGCGAGAACGCCGACTGGAATGTCGGCCGGGTGATCGAACGCGGTCGCGGAGATGGGCGAGCTGGACAACACGCTGGTGATCTACATCTTCGGCGACAACGGCGCCAGCATGGAGGGCGCGGTCACCGGCTCGTTCAACGAGCTCACGATGCAGAACGGCATCCCGCTGACCCCCGAGCAGCAGCTCGCGCTGATCAATCTGTATGGCGGCCTGGAGGTGTGGGGCACCGACCTGGTCGCCCCGCACTACGCGGCGGCGTGGGCCTGGGCCGGGAACTGCCCGTTCCAGTGGGGCAAGCAGGTCGCCTCCCACCTGGGCGGCACCCGGCAGGGCATGGTGATCCGCTATCCCCCGCTGATCGAGGACCGGAGCGGGCTCCGCAGCCAATTCACCCACTGCATCGACATCGGTCCGACGATCCTGGAGCTGGCCGGGTTGCCGCAGCCGACCCACGTCGACGGGATCGCCCAGGAGCCGATGCACGGCACCAGCTTCCTGCACACCTTCGCCGACCCGGACGCCGGGGAGCGCCACACCCAGCAGTATTTCGAGATCGTCGGGTACCGGGCCATGTACAAGGATGGCTGGTGGCTGGCCCAGGGAGTCGACCGGATCCCCTGGGACCTCACCCCGGACACGGTCCGGAAGCTCGCGCCCGGAGTATGGCAGCCCGACAATGACCCGGTGGAGCTGTACTACCTGCCCGATGACTTCACCCAGGCCGACAACCTGGCTGACCAGCATCCGGAGAAGGTCAGGGAGCTGCAGGAACTGTTCTGGGCCGAAGCGGAGAAGTACAAGGTGCTTCCCCTGCTGGCCGGGCTGAGCTTCTACTTCGGTGTGATCCCGCCACTTCCCTCGCAGACCACCTTCACCTATTACGGTGACGTGCAGAACGTCGCGTCCGGCATGATCCCCCGGATCTACAACCACTCCTACGCCATCACCGCCGACCTGGTGATCCCCCCGTCAGGCGCCGAGGGCGTGATCGTGGCCGAGGCCGACCACCTGGGCGGCTTCTCGCTATTCGTCGCCGACGGCAAGCTCAAGCACACCTACTCGATGATGGGCGTGTTGGTGTACCGGCAAGAATCCGACACGACCCTGCCCACCGGCGAGGTCAGCGTCCGCCTGGAGTTCCATGCCGACGCGGCCAAACCCGCCACCGGCGGCGACGTTCGCCTGTTCGCCGACGGAAAGGAGATCGGCAAGGGCCGGATGGATCACACCGTCCCACTCCGGTTCTCCGGCTACGCGGGCATGGACATCGGCCGCGACAACGGCGGCGTCGTCGACCGCAACTACGCGAACCGGGCGCCGTTCGCGTTCACCGGAACCATAAGGAAGGTCACCTTCGACATCAAGCCGCACCTGACCTCAGAAGACGAGCAGGCACTGCACGAATCGGCGCACCACGGGCACGTGGCCCACGGCATCAACGGATAGCTAGAAAGCGGGGCGATCTGGGTGAGCCTGCTCAGAAGGCGAAACCCGTCATCGTCAACAGGGTCGTCACATAGACGCGGCGGGTGACTCCCTCACTGGGCCTTCAGGGAGACGACCATGACCGATCAGCCGTACTACCAGCTGCCGCCGGCCCAGCGAAGGCGACTGGTCTTCCGGGCGGTGCTGCGAGGTGTCCTGACCGCCGCCGCGCTGGTCGTCCTGTACTACGTGCTCCCGCTGGATCAGCCGTGGAACGGCGACACCGCGGTGCGGATCCTGATCGGCCTGCTGGTCTTCGCGGGCATCGCGGTGTGGCAGGTCAGGTCCATCATCGGCTCGCGTTATCCGCGTATCAGAGCGTTCGAGGCGCTGGGCTTGATTCTTCCCCTCTACCTATTGGTGTTCGCCTCGACCTACTTCGTGATGCAGCGAGCGTCTGCGGCGAATTTCACCCAGCCGCTGACCCGCACCGACGCCCTGTACTTCGCCGTGACAGTCTTCTCCACGGTGGGATTCGGAGACATCACTCCCAAGTCCGAGGCCGCCCGGGTGGTGCTGATCGTCCAGATGCTCGGCGACCTCGCGCTGCTGGGCACCGGCGTGCGGGTCCTGCTGGGGGCCGTGCGCCGCGGCCAGCAACGACAGGACACGAGCGACCAGGACGGCCCGGCGCCTGCATGAGGGCCGCCAGGACGGGCCGGCAGGCCGGCGGACCTGCGCACACCGCAAGGCGCCCCGCATCGGTGGTGCTGCTACGCCTCGTCACCGTCACGGCTGCCTGGGTGGCGTCTCGGACTCCAGCGCGATGGCCGCGGACCGGCGGATCGTCCCCGCGCCGCCGATCAGGGCCCGCCGCCACGGCGCAACGCCCTCGATCTCGGTTTCTAGCGAGAAGCTCAGGAACGTCCTGATCACCACGATCAGCCCGAGCTGGAGGACATTGTTGAGAGTAGGCGCGACCGCGATAGTGCGAATCAGGTCGGCGGCGACGAGTATTTCCAGTCCGAGCAGCAGGGTCCCGCCGAATGCCTGGCGCAGGACCAGGTAGGCTTTTGCCGACCAGCCGGATCGCCGCACGGCCATCACGGCGAGCACGAACGACCAGATCACGCCGACGACCAGGATCGCGGCTCCCAGAACCTCGAAACCCTGGGCAACGTGATCCATCAGCTCAGTGAACGTCTCAGCCGACGTCCCGGCAGCACCCGCCGCGAGGATCATGTACCCCTGTCCCGCATGCCGTCTCCTCAGCTAGCCAGCGTAGTCAGGCTGATCATCATCGGGGTGCTGATCACCTGGCCGCTGGCCGCGGCGGTGGCAGCGCTACTGCTAGGCCTGTCACCAGGCGCAGCGGTGATGATCGGAGTAATCCTCGCCGTCTCCGGGCCGACGGTGGTAGGTCCGTTGCAGGGCTTTGTCCGCCCGACCGAACGGCTGCAGCGAGTCCTGGCACGCCTAGCATCCGTCCAGGGGCGTATCAGCGGCATCACCCTGCACGGGTAAGGTGCATAATCTCCAGCCCCGCCAGCCAACAAGTCCGCCTGGGCTGCCGGATCGGCGGAAACGTGGCGGAACTTCCCAGCCGCCGTCCAGCTTGGCGCCGTCTTGCCGCGTTTTGGGGCCGGTCGCGGCCTTTGTTCACTTTGTCACCCTTGACCTGATTCAAAGCCCGACCGATCCTGGAACGGCAAGCAATTCCAGGGGAGGCCGCCGGGCATTGGGCGACAGTGAGCTGCGCCAGCGAACTGGGCTATCGCACGGTGCAGGCGAGCCGGTGTTTGACCTTATCGCGGCGAAGCTTCGCCGCCCCCTGCTTCGGCCCGGAACGGTGCGCCGTTCGTCGCTTATCGAACGGCTCGCGCGGGGTGACCGTCGTCCGATCGTCTCGATGGTCGCGCCGGCCGGCTACGGGAAGACGACCGTCCTGGCCCAGTGGGCCGAGCGCAACGGCCAGGCCTTCGCCTGGGTGTCGGTCGACGAAGCCGACAATGATCCGAAGGTCCTGCTCACCTATGTCGCGAAGGCGCTCGATGCGGTCGAGCCGGTCGGCGAGCGGGTATTCGATGCTCTCGCTTCCCCCAGCAGCTCAGTGCCCGGCTCCGTCATCCCGCGGCTCTGCTCAGCTTTCTCATCGATGGCCTCGTCCGTGGCGCTTGTCCTGGATGACGTGCACGCGCTGCACAACTCCGAATGCCGGGCCGCGCTGTTCATGCTGGCCGATCATGTGCCGGGCGGTTCCCGGCTGGTGCTCGCCGGCCGGGCCGAGCCGCCGCTGCCGATCGCGCGGCTGCGCGCCGAGGGCAAGATCCTGGAGGTCGGGCCGGATGACCTGTCGCTCACCGGGGAAGAGGCGTCCTCGCTGCTGCGCAACGTGAATCTCACCCTGAGTGAGGACGACGTGGCGGAGTTGCACCGGCGGACCGAGGGGTGGCCGGCCGGGCTGTACCTCGCGGCGCTCTACCTCAAGGAAGGCGGCCCCCTTGCGGATGCGGCCGTTTCGTTCGGCGGCGACGACCGGCTGGTGAGCCAATACCTGGAGTCAGAGTTCCTGGCGCGGATCTCCCGCCGCCACCGCACGTTCCTGACCCGGACGGCGGCGCTGGAGCGGATGTGCGGGCCGCTGTGCGATGCAGTGCTCGGCATGAGCGGTTCCATGGCGGCCCTGGCAGACCTGGAACGGTCGAACCTGCTGCTGGTGCCGCTGGACCGGCGAAGACAGTGGTACCGCTACCACCACTTGTTCCGCGACATGCTCCTGGCGGAGCTGCACCGCCAGGAGCCTGATCTGATGCCCATCCTTCAACGGCGAGCTGCGCAGTGGTATGAGCGCAACCGGGAGCCCGAGGAGGCGCTGGAGTACTGGATGAAGGCGGGCGAGGTGGATTCGGCGGCTCGCCTTGTCGGCGCGCTGGCGTTTCCCGCCTATCAGCGGGGCAGGGTCGCGACGGTTGAGCGGTGGCTCGGGTGGCTCGAAGACCGTGCGGCCATGGATAGCTACCCGGCCATCGCCGTCCTGGCGGCGATGTTCTGCGCCTTGACTGGGAAGCCGGCCTACGCCGAACTATGGGCCGACGTCGCCCACCGGGGAGCCGCCGTCACGCGCCTGCCGGACGGGAGCCCGTCACTCGAGCCGTGGCTGGCGCTGATCCGGGCCCTGCTGTGCCGCGACGGGGTGGAGCAGATGCGAGCCGACGCGGAGCTCGCGGCCAGGGCTATGCCCCCAGGCAGCTTCTGGCGGATCACGTCCATTATGTACCTGGCGGCCGCGCACCTGATGGCCGGTGATCTAGACCGGGCCGATGTCCTTTTCGAGGATGTGATCACAGAGGGCCAGGCTGACAGGATCATGTTCGGTCCATGCATCGCGCTGGCCGAGCGGTCGCTTCTGGCGATCGCCAGGGGCGACTGGGACCTGGGCAACCGGTACCTGGCCGAGGCCCGGTCGCTGGCTCGCGAGGGCAAGCTTGAGGACTATCCCCCGGTCGCGATCTTGTACGCGGTGGCCGCGCGGATGGCGCTGCACGAGGCCGACCGTCCGCGCGCCGAGGCCGAACTGACCCGGGCGCAGCGCCTCCGCCCCGGCCTGACCTACGCCGTGCCGCACATGGCCGTTCAGGCGAGGATCGAGCTGGCGAGGTGCTACCTCGCGTTGTTCGATTTCGGCGCAGTGCGGACCCTGCTCCGAGAGGCCGGCGAGATCCTGGTACGGCGCCCCGGCCTCGGTGTTTTCGCCCGGCAGGCCGCGGACCTGCAGGCGGAGCTTTCCCGTGCCCGGGGTTCGTCCGCCCTGGGAGCCTCGGCCCTGACCAGTGCCGAGCTGCGCCTGCTGCCGATGCTCTCCACCCACCTGTCGTTCCCGGAGATCGCCGGGGAGATGTTCCTGTCCCGGCACACCGTCAAGGCCGAGGCGATGTCGATCTACCGGAAGCTGGGGGTCTCCTCGCGAAACCAGGCCGTCGGCCGGGCCCGCGAGCTGGCGCTCCTGGATAAGTAACAAGCCGGCCGACCCTCACTCTTACCCCGTCGGGGTGATGCCAGCTCCGGGCCGGACGCGGTGGGATCGTGATGACCCAGGTGAGTACGAGGACGGGGCGGTCACCTGCACCGCGGGAGACCTGACCCAGGACCAAGTGGCCGAGGAGGTACAGGAACTGGTGGACCAGGCGGTGAGCAGCCAGCCCGGGCCGGCGCCGCCGGTCACCGTCCAGGTGATCCCCGGATCGCCCGCCGCCGAACTCCTCGGCGCCGGGTACCACGCCGACCTGCTGGTCGTGGGCTCGCGGGGTAGCGGCGGCCTCAGCCAGCGGGGACTGGGCTCGGTGAGCCGCCAGGTGGCCTGTGACGCTCCGTGCCCGGTGGGCGTCATCTTCCAGCCATGAGCGGCCGGCCAGGCAGGCACGCGGGGCGCCGCCCGGTCCCGGTCAGCTGGGGCTCCCCGAGGGGGTGAGGCCTGTCTTTCTACTCCGGCCGGGGGATGGAACCCGCCCCGGGTCCGAGGTGGAATGGCGCTCGATGGCGAGGGAGACCGATGAGCCCCACGGCGAGATACCAGGAAACACTGCGCAGGCTGGCGATGATCGACGAGGGCTTCGTCGAAGACGAGGCCGGGCTGGGGCTTGCCCTGGCCGGGACACCGGCCCTGGAACCTAAAATCGCGGCGTTGCTTCAGCTCGCGATATTGGTGGCCAGCGGGTCACCGGCGGTCTGCCTGGAATGGAGCACGGCCCGGGCGCTCGCGGCAGGCGCGACGGAAGACGAGATCGCCGATGTGCTGCTGGCGATCGCCCCGGTGACCGGGCTCGGCCGGGTCGTCTGCGCCGCTCCCGACGTAGCGGCCGCACTCGGATATGACATCGGAGCCGCACTGGAGGAACTCGACGACCCGTAACAGCAGCCAACCGGTGACACCCAACCGGCAACGCGCGTCGCACCCGCTCTGGCCGGTTCCGAGTCGCAGCACGATGCTGAACCTCTCGCGAGGAGTCGGGACTGTCCCTCCGCAGGCCGACATCACCCGGCACGGGAGTGTAGGTGTCCTCGTCGGACGCGTCGTAAGAGTATCTATTCCGGCCCGACCTGGGGGTGATCCTCAGCGCCTGGGTGCTTCCCGAGTTCGGCGACTCCTCCGGTACATTTCCGCGAAGGCTCGGGCCGCCGAACCCGCCGTTGCCCACCGAGGCCGAGAGGCTTCACGCTCAAAGAACTCGATGACGCGATGATCCAGCGGCTTCTCAGCGGCACTGACGGACTGCATCACATCACGCCGCTGCTCGCAAGGCGTCGCGCTCGCCCGTGGGGTCATCGCGCGTCGGTTCCGGTGGCGTGCTGGTTGTGTTCGATCCAGGCTGTTGCGTCTGCGTACGCGCGCTTGAGGGTGGCGCCGACTCGCTCATCGCCGGCGTAGATGTTCTCCGGGGTGATCAGGTCGGTGACGCCGGTCACGCGGAGCTGTTCTTGGATCCGTTCGCTGGCCGAGACGATGACGAGCTTGCTGCCGGCCGCGGTGAGGGCCTGGGCGTAGCGGCGCAGCACGTCCATGAAGGTGGTGCCGAGGTCGGTGCGTCCCCGCAGCCGGAGAATCACCACGGAATTGAGGGAGATGGCGGCGGGGGCCGGGAGCTGCGATTCGAGCACCGGCGCGGCCGCGAAGAACAAGGTCCCGTACGGCTGGAGCGCGACCACCTCGCCGGCTGGGAGTTGGGTCGGCGGGTCGGTCTCGATGAGGTTCCCGTCCGGGTCCAGCCGCCAGCGCTTGATGGTGACCTGGTTCGACTGCCGCACGACGTGCAAGATCACCGACAAGCCCACGCCGGCGAGCACCGCGTACTGCAGTGGGATGACCATGGTGAGCGCGAAGCTGGTCGCTAGCACCGCCTTCTGCACGGCGCCGGTCTTCCACACCGATCGGAGATCATCAGGCTTGATGGTCCGGTACCCGACCAGCATGAGCAGGCCGGCCAGGGCCGGCATAGCGATGTGGCCGACTAGGTCGGCGAAGGCGATGATCACCACCGCCATCACCACGCTGGCGATCATCAGAGCGATGCGCGACCGGGCGCCTGCGGCCCTGTTCAGCGAGGTGGCCGACATGGACCCGCCCACCGCCATGCCGCGGAAGATCCCGGCAATCACGTTCGCAGCGCCCTGCCCGATGAAATCACGGGACGCATCGGGGTAGCGGCCGTCGGGGTTGGGGAAGCCGGCCGAAATAGCCGCCCCCTGGACCAGCCCCACGAACGCCAGGGACACCGCCGGGACCACCAGCGAAGGAACCAGCCGGAGCATCGGGGCCTCAGGCAGCGGCAGCGCCCGGGGAACCTCGCTGAGCTCCCGGACCGTGGCGACACCACCCCAGCCCAGGACGGCCACGCCAGCCGAGGTGATGATAACGGCGAGCACAAGCCCGAGCGGGCCGGCCTTGGTGCGCTCGAGCACTAGGATCAGCGCGACCGTCAAGACCCCGATCGCCAGGGACTGCAGGTGGAGCTCACCGGGATGGATCAAAGTGTTGACGGCACGGACGACACGGTTTGCTCCCTCCGCCTTGTAGCCGGTGAGGTTGGCCAGCTGGCCGAGGATGATATTGACGCCGACAGCACTAATGAATCCCACCATCACCGCGTTCGACACGAACCGCAGCACCGAGCCGAGCCGCAGGAACCCCGCCGCGAGCATCACGACCCCAGTGAGCACCGACAAGGTGAACAAGGCCCGCGCCGGGTCATCGGCGGAGTGAACCGCCGGGACGTCGGCGATGATGATGGCCATCGCCCCGGTCGCCTGCACGGCCATGAACGCCGAGCTAGTGAACAACGAGCCGCCGATCGTGCCGAACAGGTACGCGTAAAGGCCCGCGAGCGGGTTGACCCCCGCCAGCAGGCCAGCGGCAAGACCGTCAGGAACGCTCTCCACGCCGAGCACCAAGCCGGCGACCGCGTCCTTGCCCAGCGTGTCCCGCCTCACCGGGACGCGGAGTTTCATCTCTGGATTTCCTGCGCCGTACGGAGCATTATTACAGGTCCCTGGCCCCCGTATGCTGCACACGGCGGCCGATGTATAGATCGGCGACTGGTAATAGTGCCCATCCTTTTCAGCGCATGTAGGGAGCTGGCAACGGGCGTCATCCGGGGCGGACGACCTTCCCTTCCGGCTATGTTGCTAAATGAGGCTAGCCAGTGCGCAACCGCTCGGGATCGCCCGTGGCGGGTAAGCCAAGCCCGTAGACCACCTCCGGGCTGATCATCCGCTGGTCCCAACCTGACGAGCAGCGGGCAGCTCACACGCGCAGCCCATCTGATCGGCCGGTTGAACCCCGTCTCAAGCGACGTGCGCGCGCACAGCTCGTTGCGCGCCTTTTCACGCAGGCCGGATGATGCAGCGGAAGCCCAGGTGGCTGGTTGAGGTGTCGACGGGCTGCGGCATCCGGGCGGCGGGCCGGTAGCGGCGGCAGTAGTTCGGCGCGCACAGGTGCGAGCCGCCCTTCATGACCTTGCGCGGAATGCGCGCCGGATCATTCCGGTCGATGCTGGCCACCCGGCCGCGGTCCGGCGCCGGTGTGCAGCAGGCGTGTGCCGTGGCAGCGCGGCCGCGGTACCAGTCTGCCGTCCATTCCCAGACGTTGCCGATCATGTCGGACAGGCCGTAGCCGTTGGCGGGGTAGGCGCCGACCGGTGAGGTGCCCTGGTAACCGTCCTCGCCGGTGTTGCTGACCGGGAACTCGCCCTGCCAGGTGTTGGCCATCCACTGGCCGCCGGGGGTTAGCTCGTCGCCCCAGGCGAACTCCGTGCCGTCCAGCCCGCCGCGGGCGGCCAGTTCCCACTCGGCCTCGGCCGGGATCTGCTTGCCCGCCCAGCTCGCGTAGGCGGCGGCATCCGCCCAGGCGATATGGACGACCGGATGATCCGGCTTGCTGCGGATCGAGCTACCCGGCCCCTGGGGGTGCCGCCAGTCGGCCCCCTCTACCGGTGTCCACCAGTTGTGCGGGTCGGCTAGGCTGACCCGGCGCCGCGGTGCTATGAATACCGCGGAGAACGGGACCAGCAGGTCTGGCCGGGCACCGGGATAATCAGCCGGGTCCGGCGCTATCTCGGCCGCGGTGACGTGCCCGGTCTTGCGCACGAACCGGGCAAATTCCCGGTTGGTCACCGGACAGGAATCGATCCAGAACCCGCCGACGGTGGCCGGGTGAGCCGGGGCTTCCTCGGGATAGTGGCGGTCCGAGCCCATCAAGAAGGTCCCGCCTGGTATCCACACCATGCCGTCGACCGCCGAGATGGTCTCGCTCACGCCCACAGCCTGCTCCTTCCGCCGTCAACTGGATACCCCGTCAGCCTTGCTGCCCAAGTGGTCGCCGGTCTGGGTCGCCCGCATCGGCCGTCCGCGGCATGCTCGACCAGGATCACGCCCTCCGACTTGACCGTCTTGTCCTTCACGAGCTCCACGAGCGCGTCAAAGTCGCGCAGGGCCGAATCGGCAGCTGTATAGGCGGCCATGATCACATCGAACGAGTCACTCATCGCCCTCTCCTCAGATCGACCCGAGTCTCGCCGACCGACTGGGTTACGTCATTGTCGATCGTTGTCCGGTTTTCCGCGTCATCCCAACGGGACGATCCAACGGCCTAGCCTGCTAAGAGAGGTGCGGCCTGCATGCCAGCCTGGGCGCTTATGACGCGTTGAGGTCGGCTGACAGTTCCTCCATCGCGGCGACAGCGGCGGGTCCTGCCCTGCGTTCCCAGTAGACGCCCATCACGGCGGCGATCCAGACCCAGAACGAGGCGATAATGCCGACGAACGCGGCCAGCGCCAGGCTGACGCCGAAGCCGCCATAGGCATGGCCGTACTCGCCGAACCAGTTGCGCAGGAACAACGCCGCCACGGTGTGCACGACGGTGGCCGCCGCGGTGCACACGGCCGCGCCAGGGACCAGATCACGCCACTTGAACGGCAGATCCAGCAGCAACCGTGGAGTGACCAGGAAAAACCCGAACTCGAGCACGAGCAGCACGGCGCCGGCCGCCAGGGCGAACCCGAGCGGATGGTGGGTGGCCAGGGACCGCAGCGTTAGGGCGGCGCCGGTGTCCGCGAGCAGCAAGATCAGCCAGGCGGCGCCGCGCAGGTACTTCTGGACGCCGTGCAGCGGGGTCATGGTGAAGGCCCGGGCGTAGGCGATCTGCGCGGTGGCGCTCACGTCCAGGCCGGTGATCAGCAGCGAGATCAGACTGATGCTCAGCGCCACGCTCTTGCCTGAGCTGGCGTTGCTGAACGTGTCCTTGACGATCTGCGCGGTGCTCCCGGTCAGATGCAGGTTCCCGACGAGCAGGTTACCGATGTCGCGCCGCGGGTTGAACGCCTCGATGAACGCGTAGCCGATGATCATCAGGGGGATTACCGCGACAAACAGGTTCAGGGTGATCACCAGGGCAAGGTGCTTGCCCTCGATCTTGTTGAACCGCCGCAAGGATTCCAGCGGAAACGCGATCCACGGGCGCCGCTCGAGCTTGTCCTGATACCGTTCTCGATGCTGCTTCGCGTTCGCGATCCACCTCGGGAACTTCCTGGCGTCACTGTCGGCCCGTTTGCTCACCGCGCCTCCCTAGGCTTAGTTCCATGGAGATCTGTGGGTGCCTCAGGTGAGGATCAGGTAGAGGCTGTTGGCGATGAGCCAGAAGCAAGCTCCCCGAGATGATCACCTGGCCGGTGTGGGTGTCGATCCAGGTCCGGAACCTGACCAGGAGCGCCTGGCTCTGGCCGGGCTGGAGCCTGCCTCAGCAAATGCGCACCCCGCATACCGCGGCGGTGTGCAGGTGCCATGCGTCCGCCACCCCTTAGCATTACTGTGCGCCACGTTGACGACGACCTCTACATCCCGATGGGATGAAAACGCCGCCGGCTGCCTCATATGGCGGCGGTATCGCCGGCTTGCCGGCGGGTACGCCGTATGGATGAGCGCGCCAGGACCGGCTGATAGGCCACAAGCCCCGCGCCGGGAGCCGCCATTTCCGGCCCTGTCGCTTGTCCTGGTCTGAGGCTCCGGAAGATCCTAGAACGGCAGGCCTTTCTGGGTACCGTCGGATCAAGAGGCAACCGCCGGGGGATGGGCCAGACCGGTACGCGTCAGCAGGACAGTCGGCTGCCTCGTGCGGGCGGGCCGACGTTCGACTTGCCGGCCGGTGCCGCCGTGCTCGCGGGCACAGGCGCATCGCTGCTGGGTGTGCTTTGCTGCCTGTCCTGTCAGCAGCCCGGCCAGGAAGATAGGAAGGTCGACCGGCACGAGCGGCTCCCAGTTCGTGCTGCGGTACGAGTCGTCTTTCGGCGGGAGCCGGAAGAAACGGCCCCCGATCTCGCGGAGCTGCCACTCGACGTTGATCAGCGTAAGTAGGACGAAATCCCGCTCGAGGCCGATCGTCTCCCCAATCGCGTCCCGGTGTAGCCGATCGCGACGAGCATGGTGAACTCGTCGTCCCGGCCACTCAGCAGCGCCGCCCGTTCGGCCGCGAGCAGTACCTCCAGCGGCGTCGCCCACGCGCGCTGCGGGCTGCGGTCGAGCCTGCGGCCCGTCCTGCGACCGCGGTTACGCGGCCGGACCGCCGGGTTGAAGGGAATCAGTGGCGGCCTGGCTGACGTGGCGTCGCCGAGGATGGTATGCAGCAGGCTGCGCGCATCCCTCGTCGGAGATCATGATGGTAGTTAGCACGAACTGCCCGTGAGCGATCACCGTTAGCCATATATAGATCGTAATGGCTATCGTGTTGAGCCCGCCAACAATTGATGCAATGGTGGCGCCGGTTCGTAGATGGCTAGCTTTTGATCGACACTAATCGATCTCAGCCAGTCGCCACGACCGATGAGGCTGGTTATCACGAAGTACGGCGCGACTATCAGCGCGGTGGCAGCGTAGTCGAGCCAGGTTGCTTCAGACCAAAAATTAACCAATTTGTCCGGTTTAAGCCACACGACCGCCAACCTCTCTCAGCGGAGCTGGTTAGGTGCATCCACCGTCAGGCGCAGCTCTGCCTCGTGCTCAACTGCTACGCCAAGGATCGCACCTACCGCTGACAAAATGCGGATCGACTGGCCGGCGTCGTCCAACGCGGTCACTCGGCGCTTCGCCGTGATATGGTGCTCCACCAGGTGGCCCAACCCGAGACAGATGCAGTTGGGGGTACGTTATAAGCACGAGGTTGTGGAGGGAGATTTCACATTCGTTCCAGAGTTTGCCCACTGTACGAAAAGTTTGGCGGCGAAAGAACCACGCTTGGCCGTGCGCTGAGAGTTTACAGCCAAGGTCTTACTTCTCACATAAGAGGGCTTCAGATTTGTGGATGCCAAACCTCGCAAACAAGACGGGCGCCGCATTTTGCCCGCCGGACGGGATAATACGTCAGGTCGCTTTACTGGAGGTTCTGCCTCGGCAGGCGTCCGTGAATATGTCGTCTATGGCACGGCCATTTAACGGCCTACGGCAGCCTTCTTGCTGCAAGCCGAGCGGAAGGTGCAAGGTCTCTAACGTTAGCTCGGCTCAGGCGACCGAGCATGACCAGGGCGGCCGACGTGGGCCTACGACCTGCACCAATGACCGACATCGACCTCCATGCGACGGGTCGCACCGAGGAGTCCCACTGGTTGTGTGCCACTCTCGGCAGCTAACTTAACTTAAGCTAACCTAACTTAACTAAGTTAACTTAACGCAACTAGAATAACGCCGCAAAAGCCTCGCAGCGGTAGCCGGGCAGAACGGCACCGTAGACATCGCTGCCCCCGACCATTAGACTAGCCGAAAACTTCGGTTTGCCTGCTTGGGATGGAAAAGCGGGAGGTCCCGGCGGGCTGCAAAAGACGCTCGGTTGCAGTCATGACTAGGGAGAATGCAAGATGATCGGCGCCCCACGCACGAGGCCTCAGCGGTCAGACCGACTCCTAACCACCGGACTTCCCCTACGCGAGCCCATGCCGCTGTATCAGCAGGACCCTGCGGGCACCGACCCCACGCAGGAGGGGCCACTGGCCCTGGACTACCGGGAGTGGGGGATCAAGATAAAGGTTCCCGCAATGGCCGCGGATGATGTTACCTACACGCTATGCAAGCAAGAGCTTGCCTACGACGGGATCTGCTATACTGCCGAGCTCTATGACAGGGTCGATGAGGTCTAGTTCGCTTAAAAACCTGATCCTGGTTCTGACCAATCCCTGCGACATCGTCGCGGATAAGGTCATCCAGCTCATGCGGGATCGCGGCGGCTCCGTGGCACGGTTCGATCCGGCAGACATGCCGCTCCGCAGCACCCTCACCATGCAGCTCGGAGCTAGAACTGTACCTCCATACCTATTCCGGGACTACGGACCAGGTATACAGCTCGAGCAGGTTAAGAGTGTGTGGTACCGCAGGCCGAGTACGTTCACCCTGCCGCGTTACTCGACGGAGCACGCTGCCCGGTTCGCGGCGAGCGAGCTGGCGATGGCCTTGGGCGGCGCGCTCCGATCGTTGGACTGCTTCTGGATGAACAGTCCCGGCGCCATCGTGGAAGCTGGATACAAGGTGGACCAGATCGTACGGGCCGACAAGCTAGGGCTGCTGGTGCCGGATACCTGCGTCACCAGCCAGCCCGCCCACGCGAGACGCTTCGTCAATGAGCATGATGGAAAGGTCATCATCAAGGTCATGGGCGATCCGGACATCTACGCTCCGGGCGAAGGGCCCGCGGTCATCGGGAACATTTTCACCAGCCGCCTGCGGGTAGACGAGCCCGTACCCTACGACCGGGTCAAAGACGCGCCCGTGCTTCTGCAGGAGGAGATACCCAAGCAGGCGGACATCAGGATCATCGTGATCGGAGACATTGTCCACGCTGTGGCCATCGATTCTCAGCAAGACAAGCAAGCAGTCGTTGACTGGCGCCGCGGGGGACCGGGACTCGCGCACGAGGTCATTGATCTCCCCGAGCAGCTGCGGAGCCAGTTGCTGAGCCTTACTGGCTCCTATCATCTGAGCTTCGCGGCTATCGATATGGTGCTCAATGCGTCCGGTCAATACATCTTCCTTGAGATCAACCCGAGCGGTGAGTGGGGCTGGCTGGAGCGGGTCACTGATCTCGACATCTCGTCAAGCGTCACAACGGTTCTCATGAACGGCGGGCCCTCAGGAACGCCAGACCACGAGCCGGTCAGCCAGGCGCCGGGCGCTCGGCTTCCGTTATGATGACAGGCGCGGAGGCCGTCCGAGATCGCTTTCTGCTGGCCATCGAGGAGGCGGCCCGCGACACGCCAGGGATCGTAAACGCCTTCCGCGCGGTCGATCGCGGCGAGTTCGTCCCTGAATACTTCCTGCCCGACCCGAACCCGCCGCGCACCTGGCCGATCGAGTGGAATAAGTTCAGCCGGGCTGACGGCGAGTCCTGGGCGGAACATGTGTACTCACCGTGTGCCGGGCTGGTGACCAAGTTCGGGTCCGACGGCATGCCGACCAGCTCGAGCACGGATCCACTGCTCATGATCACGATGCTCAAGGCGTTGCGGCCTGCTCCCGGCGACCGGATTCTGGAGATAGGCGCGGGAACCGGCTATAACGCGGCCATCCTGTCCCATCTGGTCGGCGCCGGAGGCCGGGTGGTGTCTATCGATATTGACGACGACCTGTGCGCGACCGCCCGCACCCGGCTGCTGGGCTACCTGAATGTCGACGTCACCCGGGCGGACGGCCGGATCGGCTTTCCCGCCGCAGCGCCCTACGAGGGAATCCTGGTCACCGCGAATGCCGTGCGCCTCGAAGAGGCCTGGATATCTCAGCTCACACCGGACGGGTGCGTGGTCGTCAACCTGAACGGCCCGATGACCAGCGGTATGTTCGCGGGCCGCCGGTCGGGGAACGGCAGCGTAGCCGGGCGTTTCCTTGATATCCCGCACGTGGGCTTCATCCCCCTGCTCGGTCACCGCCTGCCCGTAAGTATCGATGATGCCGCGATCGCGGCTGAGCGCGAGGCCGAGACCGCCGACGTGCCGGCCAAGTTCGCGGCCGCCCTTCTCGGCGATGACGATGCGCTCGCTTTCATCCAGCTGGCGGTACCCGCCCGCCGGTCGGCCTACGTGATCGAAGGGCGCGGCGAGCGCCGCGCCATCGCGGCCTTCCGGCGTGGCGCTGAGCAGTGCTGGATCCATCCTGTCGAACCACCCGCCCCGGCCGCGCGCGCCCACTACACCGGTAGCGACCAACTGCTGTCCGACCTGCTGGACGCTCATGGCCGATGGGTGGCCGCCGGCTCGCCGCGCAAGAGCAGCCTACGCCTGGCTATAGGGCGAGAGCACACTCAGGTGTCGGTGAAGGGAACACCTGCCTTCGTGACCGGGCTTTTCTCGCCAATGACCGAATTAGTGCCATGAGGAAGTCATGTTATGCTGCGTGATGACCTGGGACAGCTCATATTTGCTCCGCAGGTCACTGTGGTCGAAGACTTCGAGACCTCCACCGAAATTCTCTGGCAGCACCAGCATTTCCTCCAGTGGGATGGAAGCTTTATCACCGCTGACGGACGCCTGGCCTTGCTGGGCCAGCTTGAGAATGGCAGCGCGGCCGACGCGATCCCCGTCGCCTCGGCAAGTCGGCTCCAGCCCGAGTCGGACCTGGGACCGTTCTGTTTCGCGCAGACGCCAGTCTTTCTCGACGAGCCGGAACATACCCGATTCCGGCGGCTACTAGCCGAGACATGGCAAACAGGATCTGCTGCGCGGGCTCTGGTACCGCAGACGGCGCTGCTCGCCGAGGATCTGCTGCGCACCGCAGTGACCGGGCACTCGGTGGAGTTCATCCGCTCGGTCGCCACCCCCCTGTCGGCCACCGTGCTGGCGTGGTTCTTCGGCGGATTCCCCGATCCGTGGATCGAGCTCGCGCTGGAGCACCAGTCGCGAACGCCGGAGAACGAGGCAGCCAGCCTGCCGTCGATGACAGTGTTTCAGCAGCACGTCTGGGAGCTGCTAGGTCGTCGCGATCGTGCCCCGGAAGATGATGCGATGAGTCGAATGGTGCGGCACCATGCCCGCGGAGATGCGCTCCGGCCCGCGGAGATCGCGACGCTGATACTCCAGACAGCGCTGGTCTCCAACGAGACCGTGATCCGCCTGCTCGGCTCGGTGGCTGCCGCCATAGCCGCGCGGTCCGGTCTCCGCATGCCCCCTGGTGGCGACGCCCAGCGCATCAGTCAGCTCGTCGGATCCGTGCTGCGGGATCATCCGCCCCTGCGCGGTGTTTTCCGGCACGCCGCACGCAAGTGCACGGCTGGCGGAACCGAGTTCCGGCCCGGTACCGGCATTTTCGTGGACATCAAGCGGGCCAACCGGTCCAGCAGCACCGCTCTCGGCCCTAGGCAGGCAGCCACCGCGGCCACCAGCAGCGGCGGTCACCTGTCGTTCGGTGCCGGGATTCACCGATGCCCTGGCGCGGCCCTCGCCACCATGGAGGCGATCGTGCTAGCGCGGGCCCTGTGCGCTCTGCCCTCCCTGAGGATCGCCAGCGATGGTCCCGCGGAAGAGCCAGCCGGCTTGGTGGAGGGCCCCGCTTCGCTGTGGCTGGACCTGTGAACTGGCGCGCGCTGCGACACGCCGCGCAGCTCGCCTGGTTCTGCTCCCGCGCCGAAGTTGTATTCCTGATCAGCGCGACCACCATCGCTAGCCTGACCGTTCCCCTGATGATCTGGCTCACCGAGGTACTTATTAACCTCGTCGTATCCGTCGGCCACCACGGCGCCCCCGTAAGCACATGGCTGCCCTGGGCTGCCGCCCTCGGCCTGTCATTCGCCGCCCAGCGGATCTTCCCCACCTTCCTGCAGAACCACCAGAGGCGGCTGGGCGAGCAGATACGCCAACACGTCGAGACCACATTCCTGGCGGCCTCGTCGCAGGTCCAGCTTGGCTTGATGGAGAATCCCGAATGGCATGATACGTTGCTCCGAGCCTCACGCAGCGCCGGTCGCCAGTCCAGCCTGGTCCTCGGATACCTTCAGATTTACGGCTCCCTGATTGTGTCCATCAGCATGCTCGGGATTCTGCTGTCGCTGAACCCCCTACTGGTGCTCATCGCGTTCGGGCTGATACTAGCCAGCGCCCCCCAGCAGTACTTCCAGTCGCGCACCATCTATGAGCTTTACGATAGGGCCACCTCAAACGAGCGTGAGCGGATGTATATCCGGCTCCTGCTGACCGAAAGCTTTGCCACCAAGGACATCCAGGCCTACCAACTCGCCCCCAGCCTGCTGCGCCGGCACGAAATTTCCGCCCGCCACTGGCTCGGCCAGTTTCGTACCGCGATGCGACGCGTCGACTACTACACCCTCATCACTGGCGTCATCATCGCCGTCCTCAGTCTCGCCGGGTACATCTTCCTCATCTCCCGCGGCATGGCCGGTACCATCTCCGCAGGCGGCGTAGCCGCCGCCATCGTCGGCTTCGCGAGCCTTGGCGGCCAGTTCTCCTCCATATCTCTCGGCGCCATGACCGTCGCCGAGAACACCAAGTTCCTCGGCGACTTCTTGGCCTTCGTCCCCGATGCTCCCGTCACTAACGCGACGCCGCCGGCTACGCTGCCCGAGCCCACTCCGGTCCTGCAGCAAACAAGCCCGAGCGAGGGCATAACATTCGACAATGTAAGCTTTACCTATCCCGGAGCGTCACGTCCCGTTTTCTCCGGCCTCAACCTGCATATCCGCGGAGGCGAGCTGACCGCGATCGTCGGCGGAAACGGCTCGGGGAAAAGCACCCTAGCCAAGCTCCTGCTCCGCTTCTACGACCCCAGCCACGGCGCGGTCTACCTCGGCGGCATAAACCTCCGCGACCTAAAGCCCGAGGAGATCCGCAGCCTCATCGGAGTCCTCTTCCAGGACTTCGTGATCTTCGACTTCACCATACGCGAGAACGTCACGTTCGGCCGGGTCGACGCCCGGCGTCCCGAGCAGGCGGTCGACGACTCCCTTGAGGCGGCACAAGCCGCGAAGTTCGTCGCTGCCTTCCCCGACGGAGCCGAAACCGCGCTCGGCCACCTCGCCACCAGCTCCCAGCACCTTTCCGGCGGTCAGCTCCAGCGGCTCGCTCTCGCCCGCCTGATATTCCGGGACGCCAGCTTGTGGATTCTCGACGAGCCAACCTCCGCGCTTGACCCGGCAGCCGAAGAAGCCGTATTCAACGAAGTCCGCCGGCTGCTCGCAGGCCGCATGGGCATCATCATGTCCCATCGCTTCTCGACCGTGCGGATGGCCGACCGAATCCTTGTCATAGAAGCCGGCCAGATAATCGAGCACGGAACCCATGACGACCTCATGAAACTGGACGGCAAGTACGCCGAGCTCTTCAGGCTCCAGGCCACCCATTACCGCTAACCTAGAGACGAGTACACCATCCGTGCGGCCGGCAGCTGGCAGGCCAGTGCCACCACCGCCGCCCGGACCTCCGCGCTGATCTGCCGCGGCCGCCCCGGCCGCGGCAGATCACTGAGTCCTTCCAGGCCGCGGTCAGCGAACCGGCCCCGCCAGGCAGTCCTCGTCCCGCGGATGCGTTTCTTCAGCGCCTTGCGCTCGGCGGCGGTCACGGTGACGAGCACAGGAGGCAGCGGCATGAGGGGCTCCCGGACGGGATGACACCGGCGTCATCCGCTCCCCGCGCAGGAGCGTATCCACCGCCAGAGCCGCCGCGCGGCACAATGAAGCCCATGGCCGCCATCCCGGAGTCCACCCGCAGTTCGGTCGCCCTGCGGCTCCTCGACCACGCGGAACAGCACCGGCCACAGCTCCACCGGGTCCAGGTCACCAGCCGTGCCGGGTTCGCCTATGTCACCGGGATCCTCCCAGACGGCGAGCAGATCCCGCTGTGCCGGCTGCGTTACGGCGGCTCAGCCCACTCCTTCGGGTTCGCGATCTACTCCGCCGCCCGGGCACGCTACGAAGACGCCGTCCTGCTCACCGGATCACCGGTGGGCACACCCCAAGAAGCCTTTGACACCGCCTGCACCGTCCACCTCGCAGGCCTCGGACACGAACCCCCGACGAATTAACGGGGCCACCCACTTAAGCGTCAGACGTGATGAACAGAAACCCCAGGTGAAACCCATGACAACGGGTCCCTGGTCAGCCGGTCTTGACCGAGGCCAGACCCGCCGTCTTGATCTCGTCGTTATCCACGGGTGAAATTCTTAGAGGGCAACAGGGGATTCCCGGCATGCCAAGAGTGGGGGTACGCATGGTCAACGCTATTGTTCGCGCAGCCAAATCCGGCCATAGGCGCCGACAGTGGTCCCGCACCCGGTTACCTCTGCGGAACTGCCCCTGTGGGTCGCCTCTGTCGGGTCGCTGGCTGAGGCGCTTAAAGCCGATGTCATCGACGCGCTGCGCGCTCACGGGGCAATGGCCCTGCTTTAAGGCTTGACGTGATATCGTAACCGTTTTGTGGCTCATGATGGTTCTGAGGGGTTGTCGCCGGTCGGGTGGCTGCCGGACCGGATCTCGATCGGTGTCCTGACCAGGGTTTTCACGCCTGAGCTGGTGGATGAGGCGGTGGATTCGGCGGGGGCGCGGGAGCAGCGGCGGCGGCTGCTGCCGGCGCGGCTGGTGGTGTATTTCGTGCTGGCCCTGTGGCTGTTCCGGGGGAGGAACTGCGGGTACGGGCAGGTGATGCTGAAGCTGGCCGACGGCCTGTATTCCCGGCGGCTGGGCGCTGACCTGCTGGAGGGCCGTCCGGCGACGGGGATGCGGGTGGATGCCGGGCAGGGACGGGAGTGGTGGCTGCCGAATGTCTCCTCGCTGTCGCGGGGCCGCGCCAAGCTCGGGCCGGGAGTTCACCGTTACCTGTTTGAGCAGGTCGCAGGCCCGCTAGGGGCGGACGGCGCGCCGGGGGTGTTCTGCTGCGGGCTGCGCATCGTCTCGATGGACGGGTCCGTGACGGACGTGCCGGACGAGAAGCCGAACGGCGAGTTCTTCGGCCGCCCGTCGAACCAGTCGAGGGACGGGGCGTTCCCGCAGGTCAGGTGGGTGGTAGCAGCGGAGTCGGGGACGGGGAGCCTGCTGGGGGCGGCACTGGGCGGGTACCGGACCGCGGAGCAGCCGCTGGCCCGTGACCTGCTGAGACAGGGGTGCTTCGGGCCGGGGATGCTGGTGCTCGCGGACCGGAAGTTCTTGTCCTGGTCCCTGGCCCGCGACTTCCTCGCGGCGGGCGCGCACATCCTGTGGCGCGCGTCCGCCGGCTTCGCGCTGAAGCCGGTGAAAGTCCTGGCCGACGGCACCTATCTCACGGAGCTGAGGCCGCCGCGGAAGAGCGACGGCCCGGTGATCACGGTCCGCGTCATCGAGTACACCGTGCATACTGCGCCCGTGAACGGTGGTGAGGAGGAGAACTCGGAAGTGTTCGCCCTGGTCACCGACCTGCTCGATGTGGAGGAGTACCCGGCGCTGGACCTGGCGTGCTGCTACCCGGAGCGGTGGGGCTGCGAGACCGTCATCGGCCATCACAAGACCGATATGGGCGAGGGCCAGCCCGTCCTGCGGTCGAAGGACCCCGCCGGGGTGATGCAGGAAATGTGGGCGCTTTTCGCGGTCTACCAGGCGGTATGCAGGATCGTCGGGATCGCGGTGAACGCGGCCGGCGTCCCGCCGGCACAGATCAGCTTCCCTCACGCCCTGGCCGCCGCGAAGGACTCCGTGGCGGCTTTTTCCCCCTGACCAGTTGGAACTCGCCGTCGCCACGTTCCTGCTGAAGATCCTCATGCCCGGATTCCGCGTCCGGGACCGGCCCGACCGCAACAGCCCCCGGAAATCAAAGAAAGCCGGCGACTTCCCCGCCCGGAAACCAGACGAGCCCAGCGTCACCAGCGTCGTGCGGAAAATCGAGTTCCACCTGCTCAACCCCTGGCAGGCCACCTAAAGCAAGGCCATTGCGCTCACGGGGTGAACGCACGGACGGCACCGCCGGACGGTACCGGGGTCATCTTGTTCGACGAGTTTTCCCCGGCGCTGTCGCGCATGGTGCACGAATGCAGCAACGGAGGCCTGGAGTGCGTGATCGCCATCCATACCGCCTTGCGGGAACTTCCAGAAGAAGCATTCTGGGAATTGCTCAACGTCGGCGCCAGTGACGCCTTCGCCTGGAATTCATCGTACGGCCCGGCCGCCGTCGCAGCGCGCCTTCACCGCTGGCGGCAGGTGGACGACCTGATCACGCAGCCGGCGGTGCGGGACACGCTGATCGGGGAAAGCCGGGTATGGCAGTCCATGCGGCGCCGGATCATCGAGATAGCCCGGTTCACCGACTCCCCCGTGCTGATCACGGGAGAGAGCGGCACCGGCAAGGAACTGGCGGCCCGGGCCATTCACGCGCTTGACCCGCGGCCGCACAAGCGCGACCTGATCGTGCTCGACTGCACGACGATCGTCACAACCCTGTCCGGCAGTGAGTTCTTCGGCCACGAACGGGGCGCGTTCACCGGGGCGGATTCGACCAGGGACGGCGCCTTCGCGCTGGCCGACGGCGGCACGCTGTTCCTCGACGAGGTAAGCGAGCTTCCGCTGCCCCTGCAGGCCGAGCTGCTGCGCGTCACCCAGGAGGGGACGTACAAGCGGGTCGGCGGAAACGTCTGGCGCTCGACGAGCTTCCGCCTGGTCTGCGCGACCAACAAGGACCTGCTCGCCGAGACCGCCCAGGAACGGTTCCGGCGCGACCTCTACTATCGCATCGCGGCCTGGCGGGTCGACCTTCCCCGACTGAGCGACCGGCGGGATGACATCCTGCCGCTGACCCGCCACTTCCTTCGCCAGCTCCAGCCCGGGCCGGAACAGTGCCAGCTCGACGAGCCAGTACTCGCCTTCCTGGCCCGGCGGGACTACCCGGGCAATATCCGCGACCTCCGGCATCTGGTCACCTGCATGAGCCACCGGCACGTCGGGCCCGGGCCGATCACGCTCGGGGATATCCCGGAAGAGGAACGCGGACAGCGCGCCGAACCCGACTGGCGCGACGGCAGCTTCGAGCAGAGCATCCGCACGGCGCTGATGCTCGGGACCGGTCTGCGGGAAATCACCAACGCCGCGGCGGACACGGCGATCAAGGTCGCGATCCGTGACGAAGGCGGCAACCTGCAGCGCGCATCGCAACGGCTCGGGGTTACCGCGCGGGCACTGCAGCTCCGCCGGGCCGCATCGCGGCCCGTCGCGAGCTGACCACGTCTTGCCCCTCGGCCGGCTTACCTCCCGGCCGCGGCGGCCAGCTGCCTGCCGCGCGTGAAGACCCGGTTGACGCCCCGCGTGAAGCGGCCCCGGTCGGCGGCATTCGGCGGGTTGAGCAGCGGGTGCAGCTGGGGACCGGCGGTGACCTCATAGCGCTCGATAGCCTCCCACGTGAGCGGGAAGGCCGGCCGCCTGCATGCCTGCGATCAGCCGCTGGGTGAGCCCGCTGCCCATGGCGTGCTGGAGCTTAACCATCCGCCAGAACAGCTCCGAGCCCGGCGCCGCCCACGGGTACCGGGTCTGGGCGAGGCCCGCGTAGTAGCGCACGAGCTGGATTCCGGCCTGCACCGAGTAGTCGGGGTCGGTCGTCAGCCGCTGGTGGTCGAGGTGCCGGTCAGTGGATTCGGCTCGGCTGATCTGGAAGAAGCCGCGCTCGTCCAAGGGGGGCGGGGTGACTTCGTCGATGCTGGCGTCCGACTCGAACGCGACCCAGCCGAGCAGGAAGTACAGCGGAATGTCGCCCCGGTAGCGGTCGAGGATGGGTATCAGCAGGCGGTAGCGGTCAGCGTCCCGCGTCTGATTCTTCAGGAAGGCACCGGCCGTGGTGCGCAGCAGGGGATCGACCAGATGGTTGCGGATCCAGGTCCACTCCTGGGCGGCCTGGGTCTCGCCGGGTGCGATCGCCCGGCCGCCGCGCTCCGGGTGACGCGCCTGGAAGACGATATCGGTCAGCCGGCTGGCATCGCGCACGCCACCGGCGAACGCCCCGGCCGCCTCGACGGCGCCGCTGACCGAGCGGAGCGTCTCGGGCACGACGTCAAGCAGCTCCGACTGCAAGCCAGGGACGACTGCCGCCGTCGGTCCTGGTGCGGCGCCGGGAGCTGGCGGGTTGTACTCCCAGTGCCAGGGTTCTGCCTGGTACGAGTAGAAGCCGAAGGTCTCGGCGTGGTCGGCGAGCCAGCGGTAGGCCGGGGTCCGGCGCAGGGCATCAGCGTTCGCGCTTTCGTTGCTGTCGCCGAGGTAGCAGTCGACTGCCCGGCCGGACTGGTGCGCGCTGGCGCCGGGCGGGGCGACCCAGCGGCGGGCTAGTCCAGGCGCGCCGTAACGGCGCAGGGCCAGTTGGTAAAGGCGGGCCTGGTGGGCGCGGCTGCGATAGCCGGAGACCGGCAGCAGGAGCGGCTCGCGCAGGCCCGCGGCGCGGGCGGCGTCGATCAGCGCAGCCCAGGCTTGCCCGGCGAGCCGGTGCAGTTGTACCGGCCCGTTGACTCCCCGCACCGTGACGAGGTCGCCGGGTGCCGGGTCGTGCTTGTCACGGATACGCCCGCCGCCCGGTGTCTCTACCGGAGTGGGGCGAAACGGGACGGCGAAAGTCATGCTGGACATGGCATACCTCCAGGATTCCGTTCAGGCGAGGCCACCGCCGCGTGCATCGCGGCGACGGCGGCGTCGACATCGGCCCGGGTGTGCCGGGCAGTGAGGATGAAGCCGACCCGGGGACCGCCGGCCCCGTGCGGCCGGTGGAGCACGCTCCGGACGCCGCTGGCGGCGAGGCGCTCGTGCAGCGCCCGGGCGGGAAGGCCGGGGCCGGGCGCGAGCGTCTGCACCGGGAACAACCCGCCCGAGACGCCCACGCCGGCCTTGGCCAGGCGGCGCCGGAAGTGCCGGACCAGCCGGGCGAGCGCGAGCCTGAGCTCGTCGCCGTGGTGACCGTTGAGCCGGAAGGCGTGCTCGGCCGCGTGCAGCGCCGCTACCGACGGCGGGCTGCAGTGGGCCCGCGTCTGGCTGGCGGCCTCGAACCGGCTGACCAGGCCGGCCGACCCGGACAGCCCGGCCAGCGGCACCCCGAAGCCCTTGGCCAGCGACGCCACCACGATGAGCTCGGGACCGGCGATGCCGTGCCACCGCGCCGCGCCGCCGCCGCGGCGCCCGTAGGGAGCCGCGGCGGCGGGCGCGGCGCCGAGCACGCCGAGCCCCTGCGTGTCGTCGACCACCACCCAGCCGCCAAGCCGGCGGGCGACCTGCAGGTAGCGGTCGAGCGGCGCGACCCGGCCGCAGCCGGGGCACAGGCCGTCGGTGACGACGATCGGCCGCAGGCCGCGGCGGGCACCCGCCGCAGCCCCCCGTTCCAGGCCGTTCGGGTCATGGTGGGGGAAACGGCGCACGGGTACACCGTGGCCTGCGGCCCGCTCGACCCCCCAGCCCGAGATCGGGTACGCCACCGCGTCCACGTGGATGGCGACCCGGCTGTCCCCCGCCAGGATCAGGAAGAGGTCCCAGAACAGGTGCAGCGTCGACGCGGCCAGCGTGGCCGCGGCGCACCCCTGCAGGTCGGCCAGGGCGCGGGCGACCCCGGCGGCGCCCGGGGGTTCCGCCAGGGCGGCCGGCCGCCCGGCCGACAGCGCCGGCCACGGCCGCAGCGACCGGCTCGGGTGCCGGAAGCCGAGGTAGAGCGCCGAAGTGAAGTCGAGCATGGGCCGGGCCTCTCATCGGCTCACGCAGCCGGCCGGGGAACGGCGCGAGGTGGCCGTGGTGGGCCGCGGCCTGGCCGTTATGGGCGGCGCCGTTGCCGCGGTTCTGCTGCTCGGCCAGCCGCCGCTGCAGGTGGAAGGCGGGCGGCAGGGCCCGGGCCTGAGCCTGTTCGGCCTGGCGCACGTCCGCCATCTCCGCGGACAGGTCGACGCCGGTGACGGACTGGTAGGCGTGCATGTACCACTGCACCTCCTGCCGCCAGCTCCGGCACCAGTTCGCCGCCTGATCGCGGTTGGTGACATTGCTCCAGTCGCCGTAGCGGAGGGACAGCAGGATCTGCTCGCCGAACCGGGCCAGGTCGTGGAAGTACCGCACCGACGTGCCGGTCCAGCCCTGGATCCTTTTCATCGCGTCGACCCGGTCCATCCATGGCTCCGGGTAGGCGACCATGACCCGGGTGGGCAGGAACTCGCGGAACTCGGGCCGGGCCAGCAGCCACTGCTGGATGAGCAGCTCGCTGCGCGACGTCCAGGTGAGATCCTGGCGCTGGTTGCTCGATCCGTCGGCGAGCATCAGGTGCACCTCGCCGAGGGCGCTCAGCACGGGAAACGCGTCCGCGATGATCGTCGTGTCGTCGTCTTCCTTGTAGAACAGCGACGCGCGGTGCAGCAGGTCGTGGAAGGCCGCCAGGAACCCGGAACGGCTCTCGGCCGCCCGGATCGGCGGCACCGCCTGGCCGACCAGCGTCAGCCCGTACTCGCTTTCGTACTCGTACGCCCGACGGGCGACCGTCAGCCGGTGCTGCTCGTCCTGGATGTACCCCCACAGGAGGTTGCCGAGCGGCCGCAGCGGGTCGATGGCCAGGTTGGCCAGCGGGTCCAGGCCCTGGTGCAGGCGGCGGTTCTGGAAGCGCATACAGATCGCGTTCAGCGTCTGTACCAGCATTCCCTCTTCATGCCAGTAGGTGTGAATCAGCTCGAGCAGGCAGGGGCTGGTGAACTTCCGCTCGAGGATCTTGTCGCAGAGCTCGCCCTCCAGGCGGTTGCGCGTCAGCCGGACGTCGCCGAGATTCATCCGGACCCGGTCGAGGTAGGGCAGCATGCCCCCGGTGTGCTCCACGTATTTCCGCCAGAGCGCCCTGAGGTTGTCGCCCGGCTCGAGGCCGAGCTCCTGGCTGGTCTGGTCGCCGAGCGAGAAGGCCGGCAGGTCGTAGACGACTTCGCAGTTGAACTCGAGGAAGGCCTGGGTCGCGGCGACCAGGACCTTGTAGCCCTCCATGTCAGGGAACGGAAGCGGCGCGGCCCGGTGCCCCTGTTCGAATTCCTCCTTCACCTCCCGTGCCTCCCGGTAGCGGCCGGAGAAGGGCGAGTGCGGCAGTTCGCGGTCGCAGAACAGGTATTCCATCCAGTCGGCGTAGCGCCGGAACGAGAGCGCTTCGGTACCGAGCCGGATAAGGTCCCACAGCGCCATGTCCGGCGTAGGCCTGATGTCCGCCCGCTGGAGGTCGACGCGCACCGGCTGGCCGATCTCGAGCGGCGCAACCCGCAGCGGGGCGGCGTGAACGACGATCCGCTCGGTTGCTTCCTCGTTCTTCCTGTTCGCCGTTGCCCGGGCGCGGATGGTGTACTCACCTGGGTCGACCCGGACGGCGCGCCATACCTTCTCGGTCGGGGCCCGCATATCGGTCAGCTCACCGGCCGGGTCCCCCTCCGCATTCTGCACCGTCCATTCGACTCCGGTAGGTGGCGTGCCGTCGAGGTCGCCCTGCAGGCGCAGGTGGATCTCGGCGCCGACGTCCACCGCCGGGTGATCCGGCGAGATTCTGACCGACATTGCTTCTCCTTCTTCGTACTAGCGGTTCATGCTGGCGGTCGGCAGGACTGTCGGCAGGACTGCCGACAGCGGCCGCGCGGCGCCCGGACGGGCCGGCGCGGCCGGTACTCCCGTGACGGTGAGCGCGCGGCGGAGGGCCCAGTAGGTCAGCAGGTCCTCCACTAGGCGGCTTTCTGTTTCCGGGCTGAGCGCGTCCGTCGCCCGGGCCTGCCCGAGGACGGCGAACGCCAGCGACGGCGGGAGGTCACGGAGGTGTGCCTGCCCGTCCCGGCTCGCCTGCCAGAGGCGGGCGAGCCGGGACGGTTCTCGCTCGGCCATCGCCATGACCTCGCCTAGCGGCCGGCCCCGCAGCGACGGGGGCCGGTGGTTAAGCAGCACCGCGACAAAGCGCGGGATCGTGGCCTCGAGGACCGCGAGGTGCTGCCGCTGCTCCGGGTCAAGGCCGGCGGGCGGGTAGAGCGCCTCCCACAGGTCCGCCAACTCGCGCCACTGCCGGTGCGGGTAAAGGGCGTCCCCGAGGGCGCAGCTCAGCTTCACCCTGATCCACGGAGTCGGGTGAACGTCGTCCGTGTTGGCGCGGAACACGAACCAGGCGGGCAGGCCGACGACGCTCATGAGGCCGAGAGTTGAGCCGATCCCGAGCCTCGAGGTAGCCCAGGCATCGGCCACCGCTTCCGAGACCCACAGGTACCAGGAGTCCCAGGCGGCGCGTTCGGCGGACTCGGCGGCCTGCTGCTGCGCCCGGAGCGCGGGGCGGACCGACTCGACCAGTTGAAGCAACGCCGCGACCTGATGCCCGACTTCATGGACGAGCGACGACGCGATCCCGTGCCCGACCATCCGTTCGCGGGGCACGCGGATGATCGCCACCGGGTTAAGGCCGCCGCCCGGCAGCCGGGTCCGCGCGCGCCTGACGGCGGCCCCCGGGCCCCGCGCGAGGTAGCACACCGCCTCGGGCTGCCCGTAGTAGCCGCCGGGCCAGGCCATGGCGTCGGCGGCCAGCGCGTCGAGCCCGGCCAGCCAGACCCCGGTGTCGTGCTCGCTGCGCTGCGTGATCAGTTCGGAGAACAGGTCGAACTGGGTCAGCACGTCGTTGAAGCGCAGCCGCACGATCGTGAACCGCCGCTGCATCTCCGCCGCCGACGTGTTCTCGTCGGTGCCGCACAGCCAGCGGACATAGCCGATCACCTCCTGCCGGAGCTGGTAGCGGTTGCCGATCAGGAAGCGCTCGATCGCGATCTGGGCGGCGGGAGACAGGGACGCGGCGGGCAGCATGGTCTCCTGCAGCGCGAAGGGCCTGACCCGCCCCAGGCGCATCAGCAGCGCCCGCGCCTCCTGCTCGAGCGCCCACCGGGCGATCGCGTTCGTGTCCATGCCAGACCCGGTCAGATCCCGTACAGGATGATCCGGCGGCCGCGGCGCACCCACCGGCCGCTGTGCTGCGCGGTGCCGCTAGCCGCCGAGCCGGGGCCCGGCTGCCCGGGCGCGCCGTTGGTGCCGCTCAGCTGGGGCAGGAGTTCCGGAGCGACGCGCTCGGCGGCCGACACCAGCGCCTGCTGGGCGACCACGGGCGGCGGGATGTCGGGCGGGGCGTGCGCCGCGTCGTGCGCCGCGGCCGCCGCGAGCTGAACGTAACGGCGGGCAGTCTCGAACTCCGCCTCCTCCTCGGCCTCGTACTCCATCTCGAACATGCCGCCGACCGCGGAGCCCAGCTGGGACCCCAGGGCCGTGCCCACGCCCGGTGCGATCATCGTCCCGAGCGCCCCGCCAACCATCGGGAGCGCCTTCTGCGCCACGCTCTTAAGCGCGCCGGTCAGGGCCTGGCCCACGGGACCGTGAATGAACCCGCCCGCGGCCTTGGCCACGCTCTTTACCAGGTCGCCGAGGAACTCCTCGAGTTCGTCTTCGCTGTTCACGCCGAGCAGGTGCGCGGCGTACTCCATCTCCTCCTCCTCGCGCAGCGGGCCGCCGTGGTTCGGCGCGCCGAACCCGCCGTACCCCGCCTCCCGGGACGGCCCGAAGCCATTGCCGGTCTGCCATTCGCTCTGGTACACGGTGTTCTCCTTCGGTTGTGAGTCAGATGCCGTAGACGATCAGGACGCTGCCGTGGCGTTCCCAGCGGCCGCCGCGCGAGCCCGACTGGTGCGGGCCGGTGTCCCGCGGCCCGAACGAGCCGAGTTCGCCGCTGCTCCCGGAGTCCGGGGCGGGCGCGGCCGGGCTCGCCCCGGCCGCCGCGGGGGCGGGATCAGCCGGCGGGGCGGGGACAGCGAGCGACGGGACAGGAACAGCCGGCGGCGGGATGAAAACAGCCGGCGGGGCTGGCACAACGACGGGATCAGGGGGCGGCGGGTAGCCGTCCGGTGCATCCCCGCCGGCATCGTCGCCAGTGCCGTAAGGCTGCGCCGGGTAACCCCATGCGGACCCCGGCCACTGGCGGATTCGCTGCGGCCGCCGGGAATCGCCGCGCCAGTAGCCGCCGGACTGGCGGGAACCGCCGGTCGGCGGGTAGGCCAACGAGTAACCGGGCCACCTGCTTCGCCCGTATTCCGATCTGGAACGGCCGGGCGAGCGCAGCAGCCCGGGTGTGTAGCGCCGGGCCGCCCGGGTCATTGCCATCCGGGCGGTCGCTCCCGGTGACATCGGACGGGGCGCCCACGCGGCGTGCCGGTAGGCATGCCCGGCCAGCCGGACAAGCTGCCGGGCAGTTGCAAATTCCCGCTCCGGCGGGCTGAGGCCCTCAAGTTCGAGCCCAAGCAGCGAGGCCGCCTGCTGGGCGAGGTCGCCGTGGGCCCCGCCGGCCAGCGGCAGGACCCGTCCGACCGCGTCCTTGAGGATGCCGCCGAGGGCCTGGCCGGTTTCTGGGCGGGCGAACCGGCCGACCGCATTTCCGGCGGCGCGGAAGACGTCGCCGAGAAACTGCTCAAGCTCCTGCTCGTCCGACAGCTCGAGCAACTGGGACGCGAACTCGAGCTCCTGAGCTTCTTGCACAGGCGGTTCCGGGCCGCCGCGCCCGAATTTCCCGATCTGCCGGTACTCGCCGGCTTCGGCCTCGAATTCGTCAGCCCCGGGCTGGACCCGGTCAATGTCATGCATCGCCACCTCCGAAAGACTCGGTCACCCGCCTTATCCGCAAGACGCGTGCCAGCCGTCCGGCCGGGCGAATTCGCCCGGGCCGGCGAACGGTGCTTCGCAACCGGCGGCTACGCCGCGCCGGTACGCGAACCGCGCTTCGCCGGCTGGCGCTGCGTGCTGGGCAGGATGCCGAGCTGCTCGCGGTACTTCGTCACGGTCCGGCGCGCGACCACGAACCCGAGGGCGGCCAGCTCGTCGGCCAGCTCGCTGTCTGACTTCGGCCGCTCCTCGGCGGCGACCAGGGCGGCGAGCGCATCCTGAGGCGCGCTCGACCGACCGAAGAACAGCGCGAACGGGACGACCTGGCCGGACGGGAGCAGCACATTGCGGCCGGCCACGGCGCGGCTCACCGTCGACTCGTGGACCCCAAGTACCTCGGCCACCTGGGCTCTCGTCAACGGCATCAGGTGGCCGGCGCCGTGGCGGACGAATTCACGCTGGCGCGCCACGGCCACCTCGGCGACCCGGCCCATCGTCCTCCACCGCTGCTCAAGCCGGTCGATGAGCTCGCGCGCCTCCAGCATCAGGCGCCGGATTACCTCGCGCTCCCCGGGCGCGAGCCGGGCCGCCACGACCTGCTGAAACGCCGGGCTGACGGTCAGCCTGAAGCGGTCACGCTCGATCAAGTCGACGGCGAGCCCGTCGCCGGTCTCGCGGACCGCGATGTCCGGCACCAGCGGGGGCGCGGGCGGCCCGGACGTCAGCCCCAGGCCGGGACGAGGGTGCAGCCGGGTCCGGATGAAGGCGCGGGCCGCCGCGACATCGGCCCGGCCCACGCCTAGCACGCGGGCCAGCTCGCCGTCCGAGCCGTTGCCGAGCAGGGCCAGGTGATCGGCGACGATCTGCCGGGCTAGGTCAGCCACCGGACCGTGGTCCTGGCGGCGGTCAAGTTGAAGTAGCAAGCATTCCCGCAGGTCACGTGCTGCTACGCCGACCGGCGCGGTCTCCTGGAGGAGACGCAGGACGCGCTCGACCCACCGCGGCTCGACGGTGAGCGCGGCGGCGGCCGCTTCGGCTGTCGTATCGAGGAAGCCGCGCGAGTCAAGACTGCCAAGCAGGTAGACGGCGATCCGCCGGTCTCCCCGCCCGAGCAGCGGGCCAATCTCACCGAGCAGTGTCTCGGCCAGCGTCGGCACTTTCGGGGACTCGACGGTGCCGTCGCCGATACCCGGGGACGGCGAAATGCGCCCCGGCCGGCTGCACGGAAAGCACTGCCCGGCCGTGAGCCCCCGTCCGCAGAGGGGGCAGGCAGCCTGCTCGACCCGCTCGAGGGCCGGGTTCTGCTCGACGGCACGCTCGACAGTCTGCCCGAGTTCCGCGCCCGGCAGCGCGAGCATCGCGGTCGCGGCGATGAGGGCCGGCGACGGCCGCATGGCGAGTTGCGGCAGCGCCGCCAGCGCGGCCTGCCCGGTCAGCTGGAATCCGGCTACGGCAGACACCTTCGAGCATCGCCTCCCACCCCCGTCTCCGCAAGATCCGTGCCATCAGGCAGCGGTGAACTGGAACCCGAGGTGTAACCAACTGCAGGGTCAGGCTGGTGTGAGGGCTCGTAGCGGTGTCCAGGCGTGGTGTACCGGTCGAACAGGCCGAACAGGTCCAGGGCGCCGTGCCCGCGGGCGTGCCCGGCGCCCAGCCACACCAGGTGCTCAGAGCGCAGGGTGAACACGTGCGGGCGGAACGCCCGGTCCGAACCCGCCTGGCCGTCGGCCCCGCAACTTCCCCGGTCAAAGTCGCCGTGGACCAGGAGGTCGCCATCACTCCCGGCCCCGGGGGTATCTCCGGTGGTCTTCGGACTTTCCGCGAGTGACGGGGGGCTGCCGGATCACCGCGGCCGATTGCACGTGGCGGACATAACAGCTCGGCAGATGCTATTCGCGATAGTGGAGGTGGTCGGGCTGGGTGTGCCAGCCGGGCGGAAGGTCCGCGGTAAGCGCGGCGTGGACGAACCGGGCGACGGCTGTGGTGTGTGCGCGGCTGGGATTCCACTGCAGGGTGAACGGCACGAGCTGTGTTGCGCTGGCTTGACCGGCCGGATAACGGTTGTGGTGTGCGCTGCGGCGAGGGACGGGATGAGCAGGATCCACGGGAATCAGGCCGCACGTTATGGCAACGTCGATGCGGCCAGAGATGAGGGCGTCGGTCATCGCGGGGAGCCACATCCGCTGTACGTTCACTGTCACATGCGGCGCTTCGGTCGTGAACTGGCCGATCAGATGCGGTGCAAGGACTAGGGCGACGGGCGGGGTGATACCTAGCCGCACCGTGCCCGCCTCCTGCGGCAACCCGGCGGACTGCGGCGTCTGCCGCAGCGACCTCATCGAGGATGACTTTGGACCAGGCCAGCAGCTCGGCTCCAGCGCTGGTCATCGCGACGCCGGGTGGTGCGGGTGAACAGCGGCGTGCCCAGCTCGCGCTCCAGGCGCCGGATCAGCTCACTCAGTGTCGGAGCGGCGATGTGCAGGCGGTCGGCGGCCCGGCCGAGATGAAGCTCGGTAGCCACCGTCACGAACGCTTCCAGCTGGCGCAATTCCACAGCCTGACGGTACCGCTTGTGATCGGAACGGTCCCGGCGAGATGTCCGGTCAGGAAGCGGATTGTTCGGCAGGGCCGAAGAGTGCCTGAGCGAGTTGCCCCTTGTTCCCTGCCCAGTGCCATGTAAGCCTGATATCAGAAAGCAAGGTCACCAGCCAGCTCAGAAGGGTGATTCACCATGACCGGCGACCGGATTGCCGCTGAGGCTGATGTCGTGACCAAGCTCAGCCCTCAGTCGGTGCACGATACGGCGGCCAAGCTCACCGCCATGATCAGCGCGAAAGGGATGAAGCTGTTCGCCGTCATCGACCAGGCGGCTGAGGCCCGCCAGGTCGGACTCACGTTGCGGGAAACCACGCTGGTCATCTTCGGCAGCCCCAAGGCGGGCACGCCGGTGATGGCCGCCTCGCCCCTGGCCGCGCTTGACTTGCCGCTTAAGGTGCTGATCTGGGACGACAGCGACCAGACCAAAGTCTCCTACTACGCACTCGCCGTGCTAGCTGCCAGCCACCACCTCACCGCGGACCTGGCCGCCAACCTGTCTGGAATCAACGCTCTCACCGACGCGCTCGTGGCTTCCTAGCGCTAAATTCTCGGTGCCGTGAATGCTCGCCTGAGCGTAGGCGCCTCTATCTTGATCGCCCTGATCGCGCTGGCGCTGATCGCTGTCTCGAGGCCGCCGAACGAATCCCGCCCGGCGCCGATGGATTACCGCGGCCTGATCCTGGTCGTCGGTGGGGTGGGGCTGAGCGTGTTCGGGTTCCAGCAGTCGGCCCTGTGGGGCTGGAGCAACCCGGCCATCTGGGTGAGCATCGCCGTCGGCGTCGTCCTCCTCGTCGTGTTCTTCGCCGTCGAGCGCCGGACCGACTCGCCGCTGATCAACGTGCGCATCTTCAGCAACCGGGCGTTCACGGTGGAGAACGTCATCTTGGGGCTGGCGATGATGGCGTTCATCCCGGTGTTCTTCTTCGCCAGCATCTACGGGCAGATCGCGCTGGCGGAGAAGGCGACGACGTCCAGCCTGCTCATCTTGTACTTCTTCCTCGGCTTCGTGGTCTGCGCGCATCCCCGGGCACCCCTCCTACGGTCCCTGCGAGCAGGCCCTGTCCGACAGCTACGGCCTGATCGGGCGCGGCCAGAATCTTGCCTACGGACAGATGGTTGGCTGCCCCAGCTTGAAGCGAGCCGACCTGAGCGGCCGGTCCTGGCGGCCAAGGGGCAGGCGTCGGCGGTGAAGATGAGTTGGTCGGGTGAGCCCGGATCTGTTTTCTCTGTCAAAGGGCTCCGATGCGGTCGCCGAGGTCGAGTTCGAGCGGGCCGCGGGTCTGCAGGCCTTGCGCGAACAGGGCGGCCGTGCGGGCCTGGGCCGTGTCCGAGGTGACCAGCTGGTGGAACCGGCGGGCGTCGGTGCGGATCGCGTCCGCGCCGGGCAGGGTCAGCTCGTTGAGCACCCGCTTGGCCGTTAGCACCGCGTCGGCGGGGAATGACGCGATGCGCCGCGCGAGCCGGGCGACGAACGCGTCCAGGTCGGCGTCGGGCAGGGCCCGGTTGATCCAGCCGTACCGTTCGGCCTGTTCGGCACTGAAGTCGTCCGCGCCGAGAATTGCCTCCATGGCCCGGCCCCGTCCCAGCAGCCGGGCCAGGTGCTGCACGCCGCCCGCGCCTGGGGTCGTGCCGGCGCCGACCTCGATCTGTCCCAGGATGGCGTTCTCCCGTGCGGCGAACCGCATGTCGCACGCCAGCGCCAGTTCGCTGCCCGCACCGCGGGCCCGGCCGCGGATCTTCGCGATCGTGACGACCGGCAGTTCGCTGAGCTTGTGCCACAGCATGCCCAGGGACGCATCATCCGGCCCGCCCGCCTTGGCCGCTTCGGCGGTGTACTCCGCGACCTTGGTCAGGTCGACGTGCGGGACGAAGTAGTCCGGGTCGGCGCTCTCCAGCACCACGACCCTGATCTCCTGGTCAGATTCCAGCGCGCCGAGCAGTCCGACCAGGTCGTGTACCAGTTCCGGTCCGATCAGGTTCATCGGCGGCGCGTCCATCACCACGCCGAGCACACCCTCCTCGCTCGGGGCGACCCGCAGCGTGCGGTACACCTGAGTCATCATTAGCTCCTCTATAACTCGTGCTTGCGGTCCTGCGAGACTGCTGTGCCCGGCCGCTGGCGGGGTTGGCGTTGTGGGCGGCCCGGCCAGGAATTGCGCGCCTGCATGCCGGGCCGGTACCTCCGGCGGCGGCCGTCGGCGCTGCAGCAGCATCCAGGCCGATCGCCAGCGCCCGCGCCGGGCGCGCCGATCACGCTACGCCGGGACATCCAAGCGTCTGCCCCGTCTCGGCCTCGCTCACCTGCGAGTGCGTTCCGTACGACGGACGTCATGGCGATCTCCTTCACAGGGCACCATGACCTGGTAAAAGGGTCGCGCTTTGGGTGGTGGATCACCCCGCAGAAGACCCTGGCGGAGTTCGCCATGACGGCTCCCTTCTTGACTGTTACGTGCGCCTGGCAGTTTCTCTTCACGTTCCAGGCGAAGAGAACTGCCAGTCCTTTCGCGTTTCAGGCTAAGCTGCCGGCCTCTTTGATCGCGGCGACGAAGTCGAGCGGCGCCTCTTGCGGCAGGTTGTGGCCGATGCCGCCGGTTAGTGTCCAGCGCAGGTACTTGCCCGTGAACCGCCCGGCGTAGGCGGCAGGCTCGGGGTGCGGCGCACGGTTCGCGTCGCCCTCGAGCGTGATCGTCGGCACGGAGATCGCCGGGAATGCCGCGAGCCGCTGCTCGAGCACGTCGAACTGCGGTTCGCCGGCCGCGAGCCCAAGTCGCCACCGGTAGTTGTGGATGACGACAGCGACGTGGTCGGGATTGTCGAACGCGGCCGCGCTGCGCTCGAACGTCGCATCGTCGAAGCGCCACGCCGGCGACGCAGACCGCCAGATGAGCCGGGCGAAGTCGTGGCGATAGGCCTCGTACCCGGCGCGGCCGCGCTCGGTCGCGAAGTAGTACTGGTACCACCACGCCTGCTCGGCTGCCGGCGGCAACGGCGCCTCGCCAGCCGCCTGGCTGCCGATCAGGTAGCCGCTGACCGACACCATTGCCCGGCAGCGCTCCGGCCAGAGCGCGGCCATGATGTTGGCCGTCCGCGCACCCCAGTCGAAGCCGCCCACGATCGCCTCGTCGACGCCGAGAGCGTCCATCAACGCGATCGCATCGACGGCCAGCACGGACTGCTGCCCGTTCCGCATCGCGTCGTCGGAAAGGAAGCGCGTCACGCCGTACCCCCGAAGATAGGGGACGAGCACGCGGTACCCGGCCGCGGCGAGCGGCGGCGCGACGTCGGCGTAGCTGTGGATGTCGTATGGCCATCCGTGGAGCAGCAGCACTGCCCGGCCGCCGGGCGGCCCGATGTCGACGTAGCCGACGTCGAGCACGCCGGCGGCGATCCGCTGCACCGGACCGAACGCCTTCGCATCACCTGCGGCTGCCGTAGCTGCCCCCGCGGCCGGCGCGCTCATGCGATCGCCCTGACCGCGCGGACGATGATCTTGGCCACGTCCGCGGGCTGCGACGCCGGGACCGCGTGCGAGGCGTCGATCTCGGTGATCGTGCTTCCCGCGCGCTTCGCCATGTCGCGCTCGGCGTCGGGGTGGATCGCGTGATCAGCTGTGGCGACGATCGCCCAGGACTGCAGGTCGTGAATGGATGGATTCGTCGAGCCCGTGCGGGCACTGGTCCGGGGCACTGGTACCTGGCGGACGTGGGCCGGTGTTCATCCCGGCACTACTGACCGTCGGGGGTCGCCTCACTGATCTACTGCTTCTCAACTTCGCCGCCTGCGCTGGTCGCCGGGTCGGTCGCCCCTGTTTGGGCCAGGATTACCTGGTGTCGCGCGGAAACCTACGGCCGAAATCTGGGATCGCCGACCCGAAGCACTTGGCCGGTGAGGCCGTGGTCATGCTCGCTGAGCAGGTACGCGATGACGTCTGCGACCTGGTTGGGTGCGCACGGCCTGTCGATTTCGAGCGACACCGCGTTGACGGTGATGTTGCGCTCATGCAGCTCTAGCGCGAGTGCTTGCGTCAGCACGTCCGTGGTGGCCTTGGTTGCCGCATAGAGGCCGTGGGTCCTCAGCGATGAACCTTCCGCTGAGCCGGACAGGTTGACGATCGCACCGCCGTTGCGGAGGTGACGGGCTGCTTCTTGGTTGACGACGAGGGTGGCCCGCGTGTTGATCCGGACCAGTGCGTCGAACTCGTCAAGGTCGACCTCGGTTACTGAAGACGCGGTGATCCGGCTGCCGGCGGCGTGGACGACGACGTCGATGCCGCCGAACGCTGCGATCGTCTCGGCGAAGAGCCTCTGCACGTCCAGATCGTCAGCGATGTCGGCGCGGACAGCCACGGCGTTGCCGCTGTTCGCGAGGATCGCTTCGACGGTCGACTCGGCCGCACGCTGGTCGTGGAGGTAGTTGACGACGACGGCGTAGCCGCGGACCGCTAGGCGGTGGATCGTCGCCTGGCCCACGCCGCGGGACCCTCCGGTGACGATTGCCACGTGACCTGCAGGCGACCCGGTGAGTGCGGTATTCATGGCACGAGTCTGGGTGGCATCACGCCGCCTCGAGCCAGGGTGTTCCCTTGGCCTGGTTACGGGCCTATCGTGACGCCATGGCCGTATCCAGAACGCCGGCCTTCAGGGGGCGTGCTCGGGAACGCCAGGCTCTTGACGGCCAGTTGGACCGTGTTCGTGGCGGTGAGAGTGCGGTTCTCGTCATCCGGGGTGAGGCGGGGATCGGCAAGACTGCGCTGATGCGCTACTGCGCGCGCCAGGCCTCTGGCTGCCGGCTGGTTCAGACCGACGGCGTGGAATTCGAGATGGGGCTGCCGCTCGCGGCACTGCACCAGCTCTGCACGCCGATGCTGAGCGGCCTGGCCGCACTGCCAGAGCCGCAGCAGCGTGCGTTGCGAGTGGCGTTCGGGTTGGCGGCGGGGCCGACCCCGGACCGGTTCGTTTTGGGCCTAGCGGTTCTGAGCCTGCTGGCTGAGAATGCCGCCGCGCGGCCGCTGGTCTGCCTGGTCGATGACGCCCAGTGGCTGGATGAAGCCTCGTCTCAGGTGCTCGGGTTCGTCGGGCGGCGTCTGCTGGCTGAACCGGTTGGCTTGTTGTTTGCAGTCCGGGAGGCGGTCGGCGAGCGGATATTTCCCGGCCTGCCGGCGCTGACCGTCGAAGGGCTCACCGACGAGGACGCGCGGGTGTTGCTGACGGCCGCGGTCCCAGGTCAGCTGGACGAGCGGGTTCGCGACCGGATCGTCGCCGAGACCCGGGGGAACCCGCTGGGGCTGCTGGAGCTGGCCAGAGGGATGAGCGAAGCCGAACTGGCTGGCGGTTTCGTCGGCCTGCCCCAGGCAAGCCTGCCTGGCCATCTCCAGGGCCGGCTCCAGGATCACTACCTGCGCCGGGTTCGGGTGCTGCCTGGGCCGACCCAGCAGCTCATGTTGCTTGCGGCGGCCGACCCCACCGGGGACGCCACGCTGTTGTGGCGTGCCGCACAGACACTGGGGCTGGGACCTGATGCGGCGGCTGCGGCCGATGAGGAGCAGCTGCTGAATATCGGCTCTCGAGTACGGTTCCGCCATCCCCTGGTGCGGTCGGCTGCCTATGTGGCCGGGTCCCCGGAGGATCGCCGTGCCGCCCACCTAACCCTCGCCACGGCGACGGATGCCCAGACCGATCCGGAGCGCCGGGTGTGGCACCTGGCTGCTGCGGCCACCGAACCAGACGAAGAGGTTGCCACCGCGCTCGAACAGGCGGCGGCCAAGATTCAGGCCCGCGCTGGGGTAGCGGCCTCGGCGGCCTTCCTCCAACGGTCGGTGGCGTTGACCGCCGAGCCGGGGCGGCGCGCCGACCGGGCCCTGGCAGCAGCCCTCGCGAACCTGCACGCCGGCGCGTTTGACATCGCGCGGGGCCTGCTGGCCCAAGCCGAAGCCCACGCGGTCGACGATCTGCAGCGTGCCCGCGTGGAGCAACTCCGCGGACAGATCGAGTGGGCATCCGTCAGCGGACGCGAGGCGCCCGTGCTGCTGCTGCAGGCGGCCAAGAGACTCGAATCACTCGATGCGGAGCTCGCTCGGGAGACCTACCTTTACGCCTGGGTGGCGTCCCACCTCGCTGGTCCTCTCGCCGGACCCGGCAGGCTACTGCTGGAGGTTTCCCTAGCGGCACAAGCGGCCCCTAAGCCAGCGGCGGCTCAGCGGTCTTGTGACCTCCTCCTCGACGGCCTGACGATGATGATCACCCAAGGGCGTGTGGCAGCCTTGCCGACTATTCGGCGAGCAGTGTCCGCCTTTCTCGGTGATCAGGTGTCCGGTGAGGAGTGGCTGCAGTGGGGGATTTTCGCCCAGATGGCGGCGATGGCCGCGTGGGACTTCGACAGCTGGGTCGCGTTGAGCGCCCGGCATGTCGAGCTCGCCCGCGCCTTGGGCGCCCTCGCCCCGTTGTCCATCGCCTTGAACGGACGCGGGAGCGTGGTCACGCAGTGCGGCGACTTCGAGACGGCGACGTCGCTGGCCGCAGAGAAGGACGTAGTCAACGAGGTGACCGGGATTCGCCTGGCTACTACCTGTGATCTTCTGCTCGCCGGGTACCGGGGCCGGCCTGCGGAAGCGGTACCGCTCTTCACGGCGACTACGGAGGACTCGACGGCTCGCGGGGAGGGACTGGCCGTCCAGATGGCCAACTGGTCCGCAGCGGTCCTCCACAACGGCCTCGGCCGCTACGCAGAGGCGCTGGCCGTGGCGGAGCCGGCGACCGAGGAGACCTACTCGCCCTTGAGCACACAGTTGGTTCTGCCTGAACTGATCGAGGCTGCCGTGCGAACCGGACGAGCGGACCTTGCCAGAGAAGCACTGGACCGGCTGTCGGCCATGACAGTCATTGAGGGTTCCGACTGGGCGAAGGGCCTGGAGGCGCGGTCGCGAGCGCTGGTTAGCGAAGGCCAGGAGGCCGAGCAGTGCTACGCCGAGGCGGTCGAGCGGCTGGGTCGCACACCGCTACGGCCCGAGAGTGCCCGGGCCCGCCTGCTCTACGGCGAGTGGCTCCGTCGCGAGAACCGGCGGCTCGACGCCCGCCACCAGCTGCACGCCGCCTACCACCTGTTCACCGTAATCGGCGCCGACGCCTTCGCCGAGCGCGCGCGCAGCGAACTGCTGGCCACCGGCGAGAAGGTCCGCAAACGCGAGGTTGACACCTACAGTCAGCTCACCCCGCAGGAGGAGCACATCGTCCGGCTGGCCCGAGATGGACGCACCAACCCCGAGATCGCCGCGGAACTATTCATCAGCACCCGGACCGTGGAATGGCACCTCCGCAAGGTGTTCGCCAAACTGGGCATTGCCTCCCGCCGAGACCTCCATAACGGCTTGCCCCCGCGAGGTCAGCACACGCCGTCCCGTTAAAGACCATGGATCGCTAGGAATTACGTTGTGGGTTTGGGCATGCCCCGTCGGGATTTCGGGCATGACGGCCGTTCGCGCCGCGGGCTGATCGCAGATCCCTGGTTCCACTGGGGGCCACGCGCCCTCCTGCACGCGTGCCGACCAGGGTTCTGCACGGGCTCGACGCACCTAGCCGAGGCGTGATCGTGAAGCAGTACCAGCTATAGAAGGAGGCCCTTATGCCGTCGTCCACCGCCCCCGAAGACCCCGGCTCCGTTTCCGGGGCGCCGAACCTGCCCAGCGACCTTCGTGAGGGCTTCGCCGAGATCGGCGATGTGCGGCTGCACTACGTCGAGGCCGGCGAGGGGCCGCTGGTCGTCCTGCTGCACGGCTTTCCCGAGTTCTGGTACGGGTGGCGGCAGCAGATCCAGCCGCTCGTGGCGGCGGGATTCCGCGTCGTCGCACCCGACATGCGCGGCTACAACCTGTCCTCGCGACCGAAGGGCGTCGAAGCCTACGACACCGACCAACTGACCGCCGATATCCGCGGTCTCATCCAAGAACGCGGTGCCCAGTCCGCGCTACTGGTCGGTCACGACTGGGGCGGAAGCGTCGCCTGGGCGACTGCGATGAAGTACCCCGAGGTCGTGGACCGGCTGGCCATCCTTAACGCAGCTCATCCGCGGAAGCTATCGCAGGGACTGCACCACCCGGGCCAGCTCCGGAAGTCCTGGTACTTCTTCTTCTTTGACCTCCCGGAGCTGCCCGAGGCCGTCGTGCACGCCGACCGCTGGCATTTCTTCCGGCACTTCTTGCGCGACGCCCGCCCGGCTCTTACGCCGGAGGAGACCGACCGTTACGTAGAGGCGTGGTCGCAGCCAGGCGCGGCAACCGGCATCATCAACTACTACCGGTCCTCGGTGCGAACCTCGCCGAAGCGCGCCGAGGCGGCGCTTCGCCCCATCAAGGCGCCCACCCTGGTCATCTGGGGGGAGCGCGATCACTACCTCGGCCCCGAACTAGCCGAGCCTGACCACGACGACGTGCCCAGCCTCGACCGCGTCGAGCGCCTGCCCGACGCGTCGCACTGGGTCCATCACGACGAGCATGAGCGCGTCACCCAACTACTCATCGACTTTTTCGCCCCCGCCCTATCAGCCGAGAACCGCTGAACGCCGACGAACCGAGGAGGAACCATGAAATCGCGAGTGTCAGGGCGCTGCTGGGCGCGGGGATCACGCTGGCCATCTCCGCGGCGACATTCTTGCCCGCGGCCGCGCGACTAACGGCAGCGAAACGGTCCATGGCATCCTCGTGACCTCCGGCGTGTCGGGGACCCGCACGGACATCAGCAGCGTCGCGGTCGCCGGGGGGTGTTCGATGGCGTCGGCCGGACGTGGAGATCCCCGCGCAGCCCGGCGACCCACCCAACGTCAGCCGGGACGATCTGGTATATCCCGAGGGCACCATGCACCTCGTCAACACGACCGTGGGCTTCTCGTCCACCCTCAACCCGCGACGCAATGCTCGCGAAGTACCCCGCCTACGGCAACCGGTACACCCTGTTCGCCGCGGCATTCAGCCAGTTCCCGCCCTAAAAGTCGTCGGTGGCCCGGGGTGACGCCGTAACGGCGTGAAAATTGTCAGGGCTGACCCGCCGTGACGGGCGGGGGCTGCTGCCGCGCTGATGGCAGGGCCGGCGGCTGTGATCGGGTCCGGGGACGGGTTTGCCGGTGCGGGCGAGGTGCGCCGGTGCGGCGGTGGTTGCCAGGATGGACGTGGCCGTCCGCTGACGTCGCATGCTCTTGGCGGGTCCGACCCCGTCTAAAAGTCTGAACGCTGGGAGCCGCTTTCTCCAGGGCTGTTACATGGCGCTCCGAGCCCGCGGACCAGATTTCCGCTTGCCCACGGCTCCCGCGGACGGCCACGACCGTTACCGCCGTTTTATCGTAGGAGGCCGTGATGCAAGACGTCGAGGATGAGCCGCTGTTCGCCGAGCGGGTCGCCGGGATCGATATCGCCAAGGCCGGGATCGAGGTCGCCGTCCGGGTGCCCAGCGATACCACTGCCGGGCGGCGCCAGCAGGAGACCCGGTCGTTCCGGACCACCCGCAAGGAGCTGCTGGCCCTGGCGGACTGGCTCCGGTCCTGGGGCGTGACCAAGGTGGGGATGGAATCAACGGGTGATTACTGGAAGCCGGTCTACTTCCTGCTCGAGCAGCAGGACCTGGACTGCGTGCTGTATCACGCCGCGCAGGTCAAGGCGCTGCCCGGGCGGCCCAAGACGGACAAGCAGGATGCGGTGTGGATAGCGAAGATCACCGAGCGGGGCAGCCTGCCCTCCAGCTTCGTGCCCCCCGAAGACATCCGCCGGCTGCGGACCCATACCCGCTACCGCCGCACCGTGACCCAGGCCCGCACCGCGGAGATGCAGCGGGCGGAAAAACTGCTCGAAGACGCGCACCTGAAGCTGTCCAGCGTGATCTCCGACATCCACGGGGTCTCTGGCCGGGCCATGCTGGAGGCCATCATCGCCGGGGAACGCAACCCGGTCCGGCTGGCCCAGCTGGCCCGGGGCAGGATGCGCGGCAAGATCCGCCAGCTGGAAGAAGCCCTGGACTGCTCCTTCCTGACTGGCGAGCACGTCTTCATCCTGACCATGATGCTGGCCGCCATCGACGGTCACACCGCCCGGATCAGCGAGCTGACCGCCCGGATCGAGCAGCTCACCGAGCCGTACTGGCACCAGATCGACCAGTTGGACGCCGTGCACGGCACCGGGATCATCACCGCCCAGGACGTCATCGCCGAGATCGGCGTCGATATGACCGTCTTCCCCACGGCCGCGCACCTGGTCTCCTGGGCGAAATGGTGTCCCCAGGTCGCCCGGTCCGGCGGCAAGCGCAAGGGCAGCAACGCCACCGGCCGGGGCAACCGCTACCTGTCCGGAGCCCTCGGCGAAGCTAGCATGGGCGCCGGCCGCACCGACTCGTTCCCCGGCGCGAAATACCGGCGGCTGAACAAGCGCATGCCCAAACGCAAGGCCCTCGTCGCGACCGGCAACTCCATCCTGACCATCTACCACGCCCTGCTCTCCGACCCCGCCGCCAGCTACTGCGACCTCGGCCCCGGCTACTACGACCAGCGCGCGGGTGTCCGCCGCCAGGCCCGCAACCACCTCAAGAGCCTGGAACGCCTCGGCTACAAAGTCACCATCGAACCCCTGACCCCCGACACCGACCCGGCCCTGCCCGCCACCGGCTAACAAGCCCAGCCGAGATAGCCGACGCCGCGCCGCCGGCCGCTGCCGCCTGCCCACCAAAGGCTCTATTTTCGGACCAGGGCGCCCGGGTAGTCGTCGTCACGCCCGCCCACCAGGCCGCCTCCGGCGCGGTCATGGCCCCGGAACGACGGCCCGCCCTGCTGGCCTGGGCCCGCCGCCACGACGCCGTCGCCCGGGGAGCGCCCGAGGAAGGCGGCGAGCCGGTCGCTGGGGCCGGCCGTAGCCGCCACGGCGACCGGCGCCGCGAACAGCGGGTGCCGGCCGGCGCGGGGGACCAGCACCGGGGCTGTCGCCAGCAGGCCGGTGGCCAGGGCGCGCGGTATCGGCTGGCGCTGCCCGCACGCCCGGGATATGTCCCACCCGTGGACGGCGACCTCGAGGGCTGCCGTGGCGGCCATGACGCTGGCCGCCAGCGGGCAGCCGGCGATGTCGACGACCTGGCGCTGGTGGCCGGGGCCGGTCCAGGCATCCAGCAGCTGGTCGGCGCGATCGCGGAACGCGCGGGCCGGGTCAGCTGCCAGGTCCCACTCCTCCGCGGCGGGGTCCAGGCCAACGCGTCCGGCTTCGATGCCCTCACCGAACGCGGCCAGTGATTCGCAGGCGTGCCGTAGCAGCATCCGCAGGTCCCATTCCCGGCATGGCGTCGGGCGGGACAGGAGCTCCGGCGTGACGGCCAGGGCCACGCCGAGCGCGTAGCTGATCGACGGTTCGAGCAGCCGGGCACCGTCGGCCGGCCATGCCGTCCGGGCTGCCGGGGTCATCGGCCCGGTACCGGGCCCGCGGCGGCCGGGACGGTCTGCGGCAGCCCGAAGGGCGCGAACAGGCCCGGGTCGTTGAACGAGGTGACCCGTGTGACGCGCGATGCGGCGATGGTGAGCACGCATATCGAGTGTGCGTGGTACCCGCCGTCGCGGCCGCGCATGTAGGCGGCTAGTGCGGGCTGGCCGTTGGCGGCCACCGGGATCATCTGGAAGCGGCCGGGCAGGGTGAGGATCCGGGCCTGCAGGAAGCGGCCGATCAGCTCCCGGCCGGTGAACCAGGTCACCTCCTGCGGCATCTCGAACACGGCGTCCTCGCGCAGCAGTTGCATGACCGCGGTGACGTCGGCGTTCTGGAACGCCGTGGCGAACCTGTCGAGCAGGGCGCGGTCCTGCGGGTCGGCGGGCTCGTGAATCTGGTCCTCGAATTCGCCGTAGGACCGCCAGGCACGGATCATGGTCTCCTGCACCTGGTCCTCGGCATCGTGGACCGAGCCCAGCATGCGGTAGCAGTGCGCCAGCAACTCAGGCCGGAACGGGTCGGTCAGACTGACGAAATCCTCGCTGACTGCCATGGCTGCTCCCTCCGGGCGTCCGTGCTGCGCCGTCACTGGTACAGATCCGGCCCGGCCGCGAAAGTAACCGGCCGGGAGCGAATTTTCTGCTCCGGCGGTTTCCCCGGTCAGTTTTCCGTCCGTCCCGGATCTGTAGAGGTGAACGCAGATGAGGCCCCGCCTCACACACATCAGGGAGCCCGCATGTCAAGCCACGAGGTTTCAGGCGCGATCGCCTATCAGGAGGGTCAAGGGCCGAACCAGGTCCATCGCTGGCGCGCGTTCGCGGTGCTGGCTGTTTCGTTCTTCATGACGGTCGCGGACCTCGCGATCGTCAACGTCGCGTTGCCGACCATCGGCCGCAAGCTGCACATGCCGGAATCGAGCCTGCAATGGGTCGTCACCGGCTACGCGCTCACCTTCGGCGGTTTCCTGCTGCTCGGCGGCCGAGCCGCGGATCTGCTGGGGCGCCGCCGCGTCCTGATGGCCGGCCTGTTCGTGTTCACTGCGGCCTCGCTGGGCTGCGGGCTGGCGAGAACGGACTCGGTCCTGATCCCGATGCGCTTCCTGCAGGGCCTCGGCGCGGCGATCGTGCTCCCGGCGGCGCTGTCGATCGTGATGAACATGTTCCCCGAGGGCGCCGAGCGGAACAAGGCCCTGGGCGTGTGGGGTGCCATCGGGGCGAGCGGCGCGGCCGTCGGGGTGATGGTCGGCGGGCTCCTCACCCGCTACGCCGGCTGGCAGTACATCTTCTTCCTCAACGTCCCGATCGGGGCCGCGGCGCTGCTGCTCGCCCCGCGTGTCGTGCCGGAGAGCCGGCTCGCCACGGCACGCCGACGCTACGACCCGTTCGGCGCGGTCGCGGTGACCGGCGGCCTGGCGCTGCTCGTCTACGCGATCTCGACCGCCCCGCAGGCCGGGTGGGGCACGGCCAGGACAGTGACGCTGCTCGCGGCCTCCACCGCGCTGCTCGCCGCCTTCGTGGTCATCGAGACGCGCGTGGAGGCGCCGCTGATGCCGCTGCGGATCTTCCAGAACAAGACGCTGGCGGGCGCGAACGCGGTCGGCGTGCTGCTCGGCGGCAGCTTCTTCGCGTACATCTTCATCGGCACCCTGTACCTGCAGCAGGTACTCGGGTACTCCGCACTGAAGGCCGGGCTCGCCTGGCTGGAGATGGCGCTCATCTCGGTCGCCTTCGCCGGCCTGTCGCAGGCGCTGGTCACCCGCGGCTTGGCGAAGCTCGTGATGGCGGCCGGAATGGCCATGATCGGCGGCGGCATCTTGTGGTCAACCCAGGTGCCCGTGCACGGCCACTTCTGGGCCAGCCTGGCCGGGCCGTTCTTCATCGTCGGAGTCGGCACCGCCTTTGCCTTCATCCCGGTCTCGATCGCGGCCCTGGCTGGGGTCGCCGAGCACGAGGCCGGCCTGGCCTCCGGGCTCATCAACACCTCCGAGCAGCTTGGCGGGGCCATCGGTATCGCGATAGCGTCCACGATCGCCGCCACCCACGCCAGCACCCTGCTGCGCCAGGGCGCCGCACCAGCCGCGGCACTGACCAGCGGCTTCCAGTGGGCGTTCTGGGTTTGCGGCGTAATCGGCCTGGTCGCGGTCCCGGTGACTTACCTCCTGGTCCGCCGCAACGAGCTAGCCACGGCGGTGGCCCGCACATCCCAGAAGCCCCAGCCAGCACCTGCCGGCGTTTGACCCGGCTATCGCCTCATACGCATCAAGGGAGTCCCGCATGCCAACGCAAGAACGTTCCGGAACGACGGCACTGGTCACCGGCGCTGGAAGTCGGCCAGGCGCCGATCGCGGGGCGGCAGCGCGCCGTACCGGACCGGCAGCGAGCGCAGGTATTCCACAGCGCGGTCCGTTAAGCGTCGTGGCTCGCACCCCGGATCTCTGGGCCGTCGAGCTTGGCGGCGGCCCGCGGACGTCACCACGGCGTCGCGAGCGGACCCTGGCTGGCTGCGGCGGGTAGTCACCGATACCAGTGACCAGCACCCCATCTACTGCGTCTGGTAACGGTCCACCCCGAAAAACCCAGAATCGCTAGGCCATCCGTTGGACGGCCCAACTATGCTCATTCGGCGGAGCCTGGCAGAACCCGACGGGGTCGCAGTCTGCGGTGCCGGTCGCTGTGGGCGGGGAGGGGTTCATGGCAGTCAGAGCGAATGAACTATTCGTTTTCGCCGGTGCCGGAGCTTCACTATCCATGCCGGCTAACTTGCCGGTATTTGACGCGCTTCGGAACGAAGTCCTCAATCAACTCGATCTCAAGCAGTACATGTTGCGCAAGGACGACAAAGAGGAGACCAGGCCCCAGAAAGTAGCCGAGGCACTGGCGCCCGAACTGTTCATGATGGGACTGTCTGAGGTGCATGTCGACGTGGAGCGCTGGCTGAGCGACGTACTGTCGGGCACGCAGCCGAACGCGGCGCACCATGCACTGGCAACGTTGGCGGCGAGGGGCGGCCGGGTTTGGACTGTCAACTTCGACACGCTGATCGAGCAAGCGTCGGGGAACACCCTGCGGACCGTAGCCTGGCCGACGGATCCGCTGCCGGACACGCAGCTGCTCAAGCCGCACGGCACGGCTGGCGGCGAACTGATCGTGACTGCCAGGCAGGTAATCGGGAGGCTTGGCGAGAGGTGGGCGGAGCGCCTGCGGTCGGACGTCCACGGCCGGACGGTGCTATTCATCGGGTACCGGGGTCGCGATCTTGACTTCCAGCCAATCTGGGACGAGGTACTCAGCGATGCCGCGGCAGTCGTCTGGTTCGACCGCTGGGCTGATGGCGAGATGAGCGAGGCCGCGTTCAAGCGGAAGCTGCTGGCCGGGGTAGACGCGCGCGGGAAACTCGAACTGGCGTCGCCCGCGCCCCACCCGCCCGGAGCACCCTCCAACCCGGGGCACAATCCGTCGTGGGATTTCATCGCCTGGTGTCAGGACCGGGGTCTGGTCAACATTGAGCCCGATCTGGTCCTGCGGCTATTCGACCCCCGTCCGGGGGAGGAGGGGCGCTATCCTCCGCTGCCGGGGGACACGATATCCGCCAGGCCGACCGTCCAGGGGATGCTCGGAGACTACAAGGGCGCACGCGCCAGCTACTGGCACGCGGTCAGACGGCGTGGATGCCGGTGGAAAGCGGCCTACGGGTTGGCCGCATCTCACGTCATTCACGGCGGCGACCCGATGGCCGCGCTGCTAAGCGCGGCGGTGCTACTGCCCCCGTACGGACGCATCGGACACACGAGGGAACTAGCGCTGCGCATGCGGCTCACCGCGTGGTCCCGCACGGCACGGCACAAAGCCGTGCTGCGCGCAACCCGGGGCCTGCCGGATGATGCCCGCTCGGTCTACCTGATCCTGCGCTCCGAAGCGCTGCGCGTGACCGGATCTCTCGATGAAGCCGCGGCCATTGCCGCCGTCGCGCGAGAGAAGGCCGCGAAGGAATCACACGAGGTGCGCCTCGCGCACGCCGCTTTCCAGGAGTGCCTCGCACTACTGTGGGCCGACCGCCTGGACGAGATGCGGACTTGCCTGGATAAGTATCTCCTGGAATATGCCCGATTGGCCGGCAACCGGTGGATGGCCTGGGCCCATTTCGCCGAAGCCGGCTGGGAGGTTCACAGAGGCAACGGGCAGCAGGCGCTCAAGAAGTACGACGAAGCTGAACTGAGGTTTACGGCCGAAGGTCTCCTCGACGGTGTTGTCAGCGTAAAGACCGCACGGCTCGCCGCCTACCGGCTGACCGCGAGCGCCGCCGAGTACGCCGGGGCCCTCGCCGAAGTGACGGCTTACAGCCGCGGCAGCACAGCTGGCGCGACGTACTACACCCGGAGAAATGACTTCACCGCCGAATCCATTCTCAACGACCAGGCAGAGTTCACCCGCTGCAGCCGCCGGGACCTGGGTGCCGCACAGGCCATGTACGAGCGAACGGCAGCGTCCCGGTATCCCCTGCAGAGCGCCCTCGGGCACCTCGGCCTCGCGCTCATACAGGCCGAGCGGGGCCAATCTCCCAGCCACGCGGCGGAGGCTGTCCGGGTAGCCGAAAACATCGGCTGCCGGCTTGTCGCCGCGCGCTCCCGCCAACTGCTCACGCAGCCGCTTCCCCCCGATGCGCTACAGCAAGTGTATTTCGTATAACCGCTGCCGACGTCTAGCTAATGCGAACGGAAATCCAGATGATACAATCGGCGTGGCGCCGAATCGCCAAGGACCTAAAGAACCGCGAATACATCGATGCATACAGTATCGCGTTCGTCGCCTTCGGGCTGGCGATATTCTCGCTCGTGCCCGATTTTGTGCCCGATGCACTGAAGTGGGCCGCTGTCCTCGGCGGAGTCGGCCTCCTTGTCTTGCGGATCACCATACCGGACACTCGCGCGGGAAGCGTAGACGAACTGCTGAACGATAGGTTCGCATTCGATAAGACGCCTTTCGCGGACCGGGTTGAAGACGCCTCCGAGGTATGGATATTCGCACCGACCGGAATAAATCTCTTGTCTGCCCATAACTGCGAGCTCCTACGGAACAAGGTACTCGCCAAGCCCGACGGCATGCTCCGCGTCGTCATCCTGAACCCATCCAATGAGCAGGCCGTCCAGCTGACCGTTCGCCAGCTGGACGACTCCCTCGACTACCCGGTACAGGATTTCCGCGATTCACTCGCGGCCACGGAGCGCCAACTGCGCGCCATGCACGCGTGGGAGGTCAGGGGAAGCTTCGATTACAAGCTCCTTGACTACAATCCCGGGTTCAGCCTCGTCGCCGTCGACCCTAACTCCCGTAAGGGCCACATTATCGTCGAATTCCACGGCTTCCATAACGAGGCGACCTCATCACGCATGCACATAGAACTAACGCGCCAGAAATCGGAACGGTGGTATGGCTACTGGACAGAGCAGTTCCAGCACATCTGGGACGCGGCTGCCCAACCGACAAGCGCCTGAGCGTCTCGATTAGGTATAGGGAGCCGGGGCGAACAGCCCGGTCGTGAACAGCCAGCTACGAGAACTCAGGCGCATGCACTCCCGTGGCGGAGGCGGCGGGTGCCCTGGGAGGTTTGCCCTAGCGGCGGCGGAATGCGACGTCTAGCGCCGTCGTGCCGAAGTTCCACATGTTGTCGGCGACGTTGATCGTGACTCCGGGGGGAACGATCTCGTCGATGCGGTCGAGCACGTCGGTGGACAGCTCGATCCCGTCGGCGGCCAGGTAGCTGTCTAGGTGCTCCATGGTGCGCGGGCCGATGATCGCGGAGGTGACCGCGGGGTGGCGGGTGACGAACGCGACTGCCATCTGGATGAGTGCCAGCCCGGTCTCGTCGGCGAGCGCGCCGAGCGCGTCGGCGGCGTCGAGCTTGGCGGCGTTCGACGGGTCGCTGGCGTCATAGCGCGCCGGGAGGCGACGCGACCGCACGGCGGAGCCTGGCCCACTTACCTCCTGGCCCTTGCGGTATTTGCCGGACAGCCAGCCGCCTGCCAGTGGGCTGTAGGTCATGACGCCCATTCCGTGGCGCTGGCAGGTCGGCAGCACGTCGTATTCGATCGCCCGGGTCAGCATGGAGTACGGGGGCTGTTCGGTGCGAAACCGTCCGTGGCCGCGGCGATCGGCGACCCATTGAGCCTCGACGATCTGAGAGGCGGGAACCTTCGACGCGCCGAAGGAGCGGATCTTGCCGGCGCGCACGAGGTCAGTCAGGGCACTCAGGGTCTCGTCGATATCAGTGTCCGGGTCGGGAACGCCCACTTGGTAGAGGTCGATCCAGTCGGTCTGAAGCCGGCGCAGCGAGCCCTCGACCCCCTCGGTGATCCACCGCCGCGACGCTCCGCGATGGTTGGGGTCCTCACCGAGGGGAGGACCGAACTTGACGGCGAGCACTACACTCTCCCGCCGTCCTCCGGCCAGCGCCTTGCCCAGGATCTCTTCTGACTCGCCGGCAGAATAGCCATCAGCGGTATCGATGAAGTTGATCCCGGCGTCCAGCGCCTTGTGAATGATCTTGATCGCGTCGTGGTGATCGGGGTTGCCGAAGGCGCCGAACATCATCGCGCCCAGGCACAGCTGGCTGACAGAGACGCCAGTGCGCCCCAGAGGCCGGTATTCCATCATGAAGCTCCTTGAGTCGCCGCGAGTCAGTCGCGGCCGGCGAATATGATCGGATGGCCAGCAGGCGGAGAACCTGTCCACTTCACTGTAGCGACAACCGGATAGCCTGTCCACTTGGAGCCCCGATGCCCGCTCACCAGATCCCGGCACCCACGAGACGAGCCGACGCCGAGCGCAACCGCGACAAGATCCTCGCCGCCGCCCGCACCGCGTTCGCCGATCCTGATGCTGAGGTGTCGATGGCCGAGATCTCGCGACGCGCCGGAGTCGGCATGGCGACCCTGTACCGCAACTTCCCCGGACGCCAAGAGCTCCTCGAGGCCCTCTACACCAACGAGGTCAATGCCGTCTGCAAGGCCGCCGAGACCATCGACGGCGAGACCCCCGGAGCGACTCTGGTGGCTTGGCTGCACCGGTTCTTCGCCTTTAGCACGAGCAAGCGCCACATCGCCTCCGAACTGCTCAAGCAAACGGACCGCAGCGACCCCCTATTCGAAAACAACCGCACCCGGGTGATCGCCGCCGGCCTGCCGCTCCTCGCCGCCGCACAACGCGCCCGCGAAGTCCGGGACGAGCTCGCCCTTGAACAGATCCTCGACATGATCGTCGCCATCGCCACGATCCACGGCGACACCAGCTACACCGAACCAATTCTCCAGACCGCACTCGACGGCCTGCGCCCCCCGGCCGATGCGAAGCCCGCATAGGACAAGGCGGCGCGCCGCCTCGGGGTCTTCCGGGGACCGTTGAGCAGGCGCTCTCTTTGGCGTGCGGCGTTCCCGTAGGGGGTTCCGCTTCTGGGCTGCCGGTTGTCGCCGGTGGGCGAACTAGTAGTTCGCCCGGCGTGCCTGTTCGGTGTGCGTTCGCATCCAGTCGCCGAGCTCGCGGTGTAGCTGTCGTGATCCTCGCAGGGCGCCGGTCATCTGGAAGAAGCCGTGGATCATCCCGGGATAGCGCCGCAGCTCGACCTTGACACCGGCTTCGCGCAGGTTCTTGGCGTGGTGTTCGCCCTCATCGCGTAGCGGATCGCATTGTGCGGTCACGACTAGCGTGGCGGGCAGCTTGCCCAGGCGGCGGTCAAACAGGGGCGACGCCCGGGGGGTCCGCCGGTCGATGCCGGGGGGGAGGTACTGATCGAAGTACCATCGTGACTTCTCGCTAGAGAAACCGTAGCCTGTGGCGAACTCCTGGTAGGACGCTGAGCTCGCGGTCGCGTCTAGCATCGGGTAGATGAGCACCTGAAAAGATGGGGGCGTACCGCCGCGTGTCAGTTCATGGGTGATGATGGCCGCGAGGTTGCCACCGGAACTGTCGCCGGCTACGGCGGGCGGTTCGGGGGACGCGCCGAGCCGGGCTACCTCGGCGTTGAGCCATCGCGCGACGGCGAGTCCGTCCTCAAGGGCTGCGGGGAACGGGTGCTCCGGGGCAAGCCGGCACTCCGGGGCCACGATCAGGCAGCCGCTGGCTAGGGCCAGCTCGCGAAACGGCGCGTCGTAGCCCTGGCGGCCGATCACGAAGCCGCCGCCGTGCAGGAACAGGACGGGATGCAGCCGTCCCGGGCTGGGCCGGTACACGCGAACGGACAGCGGGCCCGCCGGGCCCATGACCTCGACGTCTTCAACGCTATGCAGCGCGCCAGGAGTCCTCTGCAGGGCGAGCACACCACGGTCGTCCGTGCGTACAGCCTCCGCAGTCAGCTCGCTGACGGGCACGGTCGGGCTGATCGCCCAGCGAGCAAGAAGCTCGCGGACATCCGGATCAACCTCGATCACGTCTAGCAGTCTAAGCTGCATCTCTCAGCGCACCCGAGCGCACAGATGCCAGGCGCCGCCCGGCACGGGCCAGGTGCGAAAGCGGAGAAAGCGGATCCCGGCCCTCGCGGCGTCCGGTGTCTGGCCTGAGCGTGTCGCCGTTGTCGGGCGCTCCGCTTTAGCTGTTTCATCCCTGCGGTCCCGGGCATGGGCCTGTGCGGATCGGATCAGACCTGGATTTCAGGAGGATGCCATGTCCAGTCCTGACAAGTCTCGTCACGTTGAAGTCAAGGACGGTGACCAGACGGTCGCCGCGGCCGAGGTGACGACGCTGGAGCATGCTGAGGGGACCGTCCGGACATCGCTGCTGCCCTCATCTGGGCATACGCCGCCGGGCAGCCGGGCCAGCCTGGTCGATGCGGTGATGGACCTGCCCGAGGTGCAAGCCAGCTCGCGGCTGGAGGCCACCGTCCCGCTCGGTGACGCCGAATCGCTGGAGCGGCTGCGGGAGCGGACCGAGGACACGGTCACGCGGCCGGCCGGCTCGACCGCCCTGGTGGATGCGGACATACCGCCCGGCGGCCCGGCAGGCCCCAGCCAGGCGCCTGGCGGCCAGGCATCTGCCTCGTGATCGCCGCTTGGTGAAAGGCCCCGGTGGTCATCAGAATCGGCACGTCAGGGTGGAGTTACGATCACTGGCACCCCGAGCTGTACCCGCCGGGGCTTCCCGCCGGGGACCGGCTTACCCGCTACGCGGCCGCCTTTCCCACCGCCGAGCTGAACAGCAGCTTCTACCGCTGGCCCCGGCCGGCGGCATTCTGCAGCTGGCGGGACAGGTTGCCGGATGGTTTCCGGCTGTCGGTCAAGGCGCCTCGCGGCCTGACCCATGCCCGCAAGCTGTACGCGCCGGAGGCGTGGCTGCAGCGCATCCAGGCAGGCTGGCACGAGCTGGGCGATAAGCGGGCGGTGCTGCTGGTCCAGCTCCCGCCATCGCAGCCGCGTGATGATGCCCGGCTGGCGTATTTCCTCCGGCTGATTCCGGGCTGGGTACGGGTGGCAGTGGAGTTCCGGCACCGCAGCTGGCATGGCGAGGAGATCTTCGCACTACTGGAAGAACACCGGGCCGCGTACTGCGTGATGAGCGGGGCGAACCTGCCGTGCACGCTGCGGGCCACCACCGACTTCGTCTACCTGCGGATGCACGGCCCGGATCATCATCAGCTGTACTCCGGTTCCTACCCCGACGCCGACCTGACGTGGTGGGCTGACCGGATCCGAGAATGGGACCTGGTCGGCCAGGACGTGTTCGTCTACTTCAACAACGACGGCAACGCCAACGCGGTACGCAACGCGCGGACCCTCCGGGCGCTGCTTGTGTCCGGCGGTGTCAGGCATCCGGCTACGTCCGCGGTCAACTCGAGCTAGTGTTTCGGGCTTCGTTTCGTGACCGAGACGCGCGTAGCCGAGGAGATTGACCGCCTTCTAAGGGGCCGGAGGTCGGCGTAGTTGCCTATCCGAGACGGCTGACTCGATTGTGCCGAGGGCGCGTTGGCCGGGGACAATCGCAGCTTCGGCGTTGCGGACGCCGGCCAGGCGTGCGAAACCGAGCGCGAAGCCGAGGAGGTTCGTTTGGACGTTACGGAGTTCCTGTCGGCAGGCTCCGCGGTCGGGCCATGCCGACTCCGAGGTGCCCGGGTTAGAGTTCTCGAACTCGCGCAGCCGCGGGTGCCACTTCGACAAGAACGGCCGTAGTTCGTGGTTGAGCATGGTGACGGCGAGGTGCTCGACGGTCTGACCGCCCGAGACTGGCACCGAGGGACGGCTGGCTTTAAGCGTGTCTCTTGTGGTAGCGAATAGGCCGTACAGCGACGTCAGGGCCTCGCGAATAAGCCCTTCGTCGTCGGCCAACGGCTGGGTGGAGACTCGCGTGACAGTCTCGATATAGAACTTCCACGCTGCCTGGCGGGCGTCATTGTTGACTACAAAGGTGAGTTCGCTTACCTGGGGAACTGTTATCTTGACTTCGGTGAGCCGTGCGGTTCGCCAATACAGTTGGAGGACCAGTATGGTGGCCGCGCCAGCGATGCCCCCGGTGATCGCAAACAGATTGCGGCCTGTTATCCGGGTGATGCTGAATACGATCAACCCCGTGATGGCGCCGATTATCACTGCCAAGAGTACTTGAGCAAAGCGCCCGCTCAATAGCCTCTTCATCCTACTCGCTCGCACCTGACTCTGGGTGGCACCATCGTGTCACGTACTGCTGCCCACGGTTGCCATAAACCGAAGGCTGGCCGGGCCGCATCATTATCATGACATTCTGGAAATGCGGTGCAGAACACCCCATTTTCATTATCATGGGACTCACGTGGGTTGCGTGGGGAGGACGTCGAGTTGCCGGGGTGGCCTCCGGATCGCTTCAATCAGTTTGTCGGCGACGGCGTCGATCCCTTCGGCGGTGGACACGGTGAACAGGTCACGCAACTGAGGATAGGTCTCCTCGAGTTCGCGTCTGTCGACGTCGTGCAAGACGACGAAAATGCGTTTGCGTCTGGCGACTATTTCCTTGAGTTCATGTTCGGTCCAGTAACGGTGGAAAAACTTTGCGCTGAGGACCACCACCCCGAAAAGGCAGCCGTTGATTCCGAAGCTGATACGCTCCTCAAGGCTGTCGCCAAGGCCAATCTGGTTGACGTCCAGCCACACCCGTTGATCTCTCGCAATCAGCGCGCGAGAGAGAGGTTCGGCTACGGCCTGCTTGTCCTCGGTAGCATGGCTTATGAAGAAGTCCCAGCGACGCTCGCCCATCCAGTAAGCCTTCCCGTCATGAATGATCAGCCCGAAGTCGGTATCTGCCGCTGTGATCCTAAAGTCCGAGCAGTCGATTCGGTCGGCGGCAAGAGGCTGGTTCGGGAGATGAATAACCGCGCCGCTTTCCGCTATCTGTTGAAGGCGCCCTGGTTCGGCCGTGATCCGTTTGAGGAAAGCTGCCTCGAAGTCGGTTTGATCGACGGTCGTCTGCGTGAGATCACAATTGTGCATATGCGCTCCGGCCATATTCGCGTAGCTCAGGTTGGCGCCATGCAGGATTGAGTCACGAATACGCACGTCGGCGGTCCGTATACTAGTAAGAACAGTTTTGCGCAAGCATACTCGCCAGATACTCGTGCCCAGGACTTCGGCAGCGGTCAGGTCAGCACCCTCGAGGGATGAGCGTTCTATAGTGACCCCATTAAGTCGTGCGTGCGCGAGATCCGCTTTCCGGAGATCGCTACCGCTGATGTCGGCATGATTGAAATCGACGGACCGGAAATTGGCACCTCGCAGATCGGCATTCAGAATCTGGACACTGGTTAGGTCGGCCGGCGCATCCATGCCGTCCCGTGCTTTATTCCAGGCGGTGATACCACGGACCAGCAGCCTCAGTGCTTCAAGATCGGCCATCGTGAACTCCCGTCATGACGGTCTGCTTAGCTTAGGGTGCCGAGAAGATCCTTGGGTAGCCAGGGCGATGGAGGAGGCTGCGGTGTTGCCGAGAGACATCTTGCGGATCGGGCTGATGATGGACGCCGATCCGGCCGGACGCCGCGACCCCGGCGAGGAAGCCGTCCGGGCGGAACAGTTGGGATACGACCTGATCATGGTGCATCCTGACCATCCGTCGGCGTCCGGGACCCGGGGGGCTGGTCCCTCGGACGAGGCATGGACGATGCTCACCTGGATGGCAGCCAGAACCGAGCGGATTACTGTCGCGCCTGCGGTGTTGTCGTTGCCGTATCGGCCTCCTGCGTTGGTGGCCAAGATGGCCGAGACTCTCGACAGACTCTCGGCGCACCGCCTCGTCCTGGCGCTAGGGGCAGGAGGGGATGACAGGGCATTCCAGGCGTTCGGGCTGCCAGCGCTCGACCCCTCGGCCAAGGTGTCAGCACTTGCCGAGGCGGTCGAAGCTATCCGCAGTCTCTGGTTGCAGGATGTCACGTCCCTCGCTGGACGGCACCAGTACCTTGACGAAGCGCGCATCAATCCGAGACCTCTGGGCGATATCCCCATCTGGATCGGCGGTTACGGTGACAGAATGCTCGACCTGGCCGGTCGCAGGGCAGACGGCTGGCTGGCGACGACCAACGCTCTGTCGGTGTCCCAGTCGGGACATTCTCTTCAGCGTGTCCGACGAGCAGCCGAAGACGCCGGCCGCGACCCTGATCGCCTCACCTATGCTTACGCCGTCCGCGTGCACGTTGCGAACGATCGCACTGGCGCCGCGGCCGTCTCCCCAAGCACCCTCAGCGGAGATTCTAGGTTCATCGCCGGCGAACTAAGAAAGCTTGTCGAGAAAGGCTTCTCGACACTCGTCTTGTGGCCAGAGAACGATCACGCCCAGCAGCGCGCGATCCTTGCCGAGGATGTCATGAGCGCGCTCCGCGAGCACTGACCAATTCAGGGAGGAGATGCTATGGCTGGCGAGGTGGTGACCGTATATGCGGATGAACAGCCCCCGGAATACTGGGATGCTTCTGTCTTCCTGGCTGACCCCGGGCCGCGCCCGCGCGCCCCTGGGGGCATATCATGGCGGAGTGAGGCTATCGCTCTCTTGCGGGAGCAATGGGCTGTCCGTGGGCGGCTAGTGGTATTCGTTCCCGAACCTCGCACTGGTTCCCATTATCATTTCACCGGTAAAATTATCGACTGGGTGAATTGCGGGCTCAGACTGGCAGATGTGGTGATGTTCTGGTGGCCGGAGGACATGGGCACCCAGCTAACGCTTATGAATATGACATGGGGTGCATGGAATGACAGCCAGCGTGCAGTAATGGGCACTTCGTTGAACATGCCGGAGAGCCGCGATCTGCTCGACTACGCGGACAGCCACGCTGTATCCACCGCTACCACGCTGGTCGGCACTGTGCATACTGTACTTGACATGCTCGGCCGGGGCTCACGCCGCAGCGGTGGTGAATGCGGTGTTCCTTTGCCGGTATGGAGGGCTCATAGCTTCCAACGCTGGTATGCCTCCCAGATCGAGGCCGGGAATACGATGCTAAATGCCCGGCAGGTATGGACGTTCAGCGTCGGACCGGACGATCGATTTCTGCTCTACTGGGCTCTGCACGTCAGCATGTACGTGGCGGCAGAAGACCGGGTCAAGTCCAACGAGGTTGTCATCTCCCGTCCCGATATCTCCGTCATGGCCCTCTACAAGCGCGGTACCACCTTGGATGACACGATTGTGGTGCTCATCCGTGAGTTCCGCAGCCCGGCCTCCACGCCAGACGGGTTCGTGCACGAACTGCCAGGTGGCTCCGGGCCTGCGCCCGGCGACGCTCTTGACCAAGCTGCCCGCGAGGCCGAAGAAGAGACCGGGCTAGCCATCGACATCACACGGATCCGGATCCACGGCAGCCGCCAGCTGGCAGCCACCCTATCCGCTCACCACGCCCACCTATTCGCCGCCGAGATCACCGACGACGAGCTCGCCCACCTTCGCGCTCCACGATCGAGGCCGCACGGTGTCGGCGACACCGAACGAACATGGACCGAGATCACAACCTTCGCCGAAATCCGTCAAAAACGCCTGGTGGACTGGGCGACACTCGGGATGATCGCCGAGGTATTGCTGTCCGCAACCTCTCAGCTGCCTTGACCGATCGGTGTAAGGAACGTCAGCAGCAGCCAATGGGACGGGCCGCTCACCATTCAGATGCGAGTTCGCAATGTGGTGCTCGCACCGCGGGAGCTCCTCGTCGTCCCTCGCGACATCGAGCCCTGCCGGCTGGTTTCCTAAACCGGCTGAACAGCACGCACCGGGCCGGCCTCGTCGATGGCTTCGTTGCCAAGACCGGCCTCGACCTCACCCCCGAGATGTCCGGGCCCGGGCGCGTCTCCCGGCCCACGAGCCTTCGCAGCTCCGGCACCTCCGCCACCTCGCGCACGCGCTCGACGCCCTCGGCGAGCCGCGCGCGGTCGTACCCGCCGGAGTCACCGAGATAGTGGTGATCGATCACAAGCTGGTCATCGAGACCGGGACCGGTCAAGCGCACGCTCCCGCGCGACAGCGGTGTCAGGCACGCAACTCCCAGGATCCAGAACCACTGTGAGATGTCCTTGACACGGCCGCCGACCGGGTAGATATGCAGGTCGAACCCCTGCCGGCATCCCGCCGATGGGAACTTCGCGATCACCTGCTCGTGGGGTTGCCAGCCTGTTTCCGCCTGGTGGCGCTCCATCTGCTGGATCAGGTCGCCGCTTCCTTCGTAGCCGACATCCAGACACGGCTGGTCGTGCAGGTTGCGCCCGACGCCGGGGAGGTCCAACGCGGGCTTCACCCCGATGGCGATCAGCTCGTCGGCGGGTCCGATACCGGACCGGAGCAGGATCGCGGGGCTTCCGTAGGCCCCGGCGCAGAGCACCACCCGCGACGCGCGGATTTCCGCCAGCTGCTGACCCTGCCGCATGGCCACGCCGGCCACGCGGCCGCCGCGGATGAGCACCCGCTCGACAGGAGCATCGCCGGCCACGAGGAGCCGGTCACGGACCGGGTCGACGTATCCGAACGCGCTGTTGACCCGGGCAGCCCCGTCGATGTTGACCGGGAAGGGGGCGATGCCCGCGTTCTGGTCGAGGTTGTTGAAGTCCTCCACCGCAGGGATCCCGTTCGCCACGATCGCATCCCTGCAGATGCGCTGGAACGGGGTCAGCTCATCGAGGCCAACGTGCCGCACCCGCAGCTGTTTCCAGGCCGCGGCGAACAGCGGCAGAAGCTCCCGCGCCGACCAGCCGGAGTTGCCCGCGGCAGCCCACCCGTCGTAATCGAAGCGACTCCCGAACACGACCGCGCACGCGTTGTGTGCCGAACAGCCGCCGACCACACGCGCACGGTTGAAGTGGATCACCTGGCCGCCGAACTCGCCCGTATAGCCCCAATCGTGGGACCACAGCGGGCTGCTCGCCGCGTCCAGAAGGTCGTGCGGCCAGCGACCGCTATCGGCCGGCCCGTAGTCCGGCCCGGCCTCCAAAAGCAGCGTGCGCTCAGAGCTGCCCGCCGCCAGGCGGCCCGCAACCACCGCACCCGCTGTTCCAGCGCCGACAACGATAGTGTCCACGGCCATGGGGAAGCGTCTCGCGTCCTCCGCGGTCAGCCCCCCACCATCGGGATACCTCACGGTCCCGGCATAACGCAGCCCGCGCCGCCACCGCTAGAGCAGCCATGAGATTAGCGAGGCTCGCTGCGATGGTCGCCAAGGTTGTCGTCTGAGATCTATCGATCCAGGATCCGGGCTAAGACAGGCACCCGCCGAAAAACTGGACCGCCAGCCCGTCCAGTCGGCGGCGGATGCGGGCGTTCTTCAGTCCAGGGCAGTGATGCATAACTATGCAGCCTCGTCGACCGCGCCTCGCCCGCGTAGGCATGCGCGGGCGCAGGGGTCAGCTGACCCCTTTTAGCCGGGCGCCAGCCGGGGGCAAATGACCCACCCGTGACCCCGAAGGCTGGTGCCCGGGCAGGCAGCGGCGGGGCCTGGGTTGCCTAGACCAGGCCTGCGGTCAGGGCCAGCCGGGTCAGGTCGGCGCGGCGCCGACACCCGGTTTTGTCCCGGATCCGGTCCAGGTGCGTGCCGACCGTACGGACGCTGATGGCCAGCTCGGCGGCGATCTGGGCATTGGTGGCGCCCTGGGCGACCAGGGTGACCAGCTCCCGTTCCCGGGCGCTGAGCTTCCCCAGCCCCGGTCCCGGCGCCTGCGGCTGCTGCGGACCGGGGCCGGTGAGCATCAGGGCGTACTCGGCCGCGGTGGCCCAGCCCATCGCCGCGCCGCGCTCCTCGGCCGCCCGCTCCTGGCCGGGACCCAGCACCTGCCGGGCTGCGCGCAGCGGTTCTTGCCGCAGCCGTGCGTCGCCGGGCCAGTCCTGCTCGCGCGGCAGGAGCGCGGCATACGCGGCCCACAACGTGACGGCCTCGGCCTGGCGTCCGGTCGCGGCGCACAAGTGCCCGCAATAGTCCAGGTAGACGGGGAACCAGAAGCCGGTCCGCAAGGCGAGCTGGAGTGCTTCTCGCATGTGCGCCGCGGCGTCCGCGGCGCGGCCCGCCCTCAGTTCCAGCAGCGCCATCCGGGCCAGCAGGGTCGGCAGGTTCACCATGTCGCCCGCGTCCCGGGACGCGGCCAGCCCGTCCGCGCAGACCCGCTCGGCGGTGGCGAAGTCGCCGGCCTGTATCAGCAGCTCGGTCAGCCACACGCTGCATGTCCGGGTTATCGAGGCGGGGATGTCGCCCGGGACCTGGCCGGCCTGCCGGGCCAGCCGCACGGCGTCGCCGACATCGCCGGCGGCCGCGGCGGCAAGAGCGAGGTCTAGCAGGGCCACGACCTCCCCGAACGGATGGCCGACCTCGCGGGCCACGGCCAGGGCACGGCGGGCATCCTCGGCGGCCTCGGGGATCCGGCCCAGATCCCGCAACGCGTACGACCGGCCGGCCAGGGCGTCGGCCAGCGCAGGGGACGGCGGCCGGCCCGCCACCGCGTCGCGCAGCGCGGTGAAATGCTCCAGCGCCCCGGCCATATCGGCCGAGAACTCTGCTGCCCAGGCAAACAAGAACTGCGCCCCGCACCACTGGTCACTGCCCGGCTCGGCGTGCTCGGTGACCTCGGCCAGCAGCGGACGCTGACCGGCCAGCCGGCCTCGCAGGAACCACCACCAGCCCAGCGCGATTGCCAGCCGCACCGCCACCTCCGGGTCGTGGCCCACGGCCCAGGCCAGTACCTGCCGCATGGTGGCGTCCTCCGCGTCCAGCCAGCGCGCGGCCCCCCGCTCCCCGGTCCTGGTCTGCAGCCCCGCCGCGGCCTCCTCGGCCACCGCCAGCGCATACCCGGCCAGCGCAGCGGCGGCCTGGTCCTGCTCCTCGGTCTCGGCCAGCCGCCCGGCCCCGTAGCCGCGCAGCGTCTCCAGCATCGAATACCGGGACCGGCCATCTGGCCCGTCCCGCGGCGGGGTCAGCAGCGAGCAGTCCACCAGTCGCAGCACCGCTGGCCCGGCGGCTTTCCCCGCGACCGCCTCTGCGCCCTCCAGGGTGAACCCCGCCGGGAACACTGACACCGCCCGGAACACCCGCCGTTCGGCCTCATCCAGCAGCTGGTAGCTCCACGCTACGGTCGCCGCCAGCGACCGCTGCCGCGACGGCGCGAGCCGGTCCCCGCCCGCCAGCAGCGCCAGCCGCTCATCCAGCCGGCCCAGCAGCCCGGTCACGCCCAGCGCCTCCACATGAGCCGCCGCCAACTCGATCGCCAGCGGCATCCCATCCAATCGGGTCACCAGCCGCGCCACCGCCGGGGCGGTCTGGTCATCCAGCGTGAAATGCGCATCCGCGTCCCGGGCCCGGTCCGCGAACAGCGCCACCGCCTCCGCCCTCGCCGCCTCAGCCAGGTCGTCCAGATCTGGCAGGGCAAGCGACGCCAGCCGATACCTGGCCTCCCCGGCCACCCGCAACGGCTCCCGGCTGGTCACCAGCACCCGCACATCATCACAAGCCGCCAGCAACCCCGCGCACAGCGCCGCGGCCGCGCCGATCACGTGCTCGCAGTTGTCCAGCACCAGCAGCACCTGCTGGCGGGCCAGCGCCCGCGCCAGCGCCTCGGCCGCCGGCAGCCCCAGCTGCTCGGGCACCCCCAGGGCTGCGGCCACCACCGCCGCCACCTGAGCTGGGTCCGCCACCGGCGCCAGCTCCGCCAGCCACGCCCCGTCGGCGAACCGGCTCGCCACCTGCCGGGCCACCTGCGCGGCCAGCCGGGTCTTGCCCGCCCCGCCCGGCCCGGTCACCGTCACCAGCCGGTGATCACAAAGCAGGCCCGCGACCTCGCGCAGCGGCTCGGCCCGGCCGATGAAGCTGGTCAGCGCGGCCGGGAAGCCATGCACGCCGCTGGCCGCAGCCCAGGATGCCGCCTGCGGTTGCCGCTGCATGGACGCAAGCACTTCCGCGGCGGAGGCGCGGCCGCGCGCAGCCGCGACGAACAAAGCGCGCACCGGCTCGGCCAGGTTCAGCGCCTCGGCCAGCAGCACGGCGCTGTCCTTGCGGGCTGTGCGGTTAATGCCCCGCTCTAGATCACTAATTGCCCGCTGGCTCACCTGCGCGGCCTCAGCCAGCTCATCTTGCGTCAGCCCGGCATCATCGCGCAGCCGCCGCAGCAGCCCGCCGAAACCCTGCTCACCCTGCTCCGCCACAGGCCCTATAGTCCCTCCGCTCGCCCGTCCGCTGCCAGCCCCTCCCGGTTACGGCGCACGCACGGCCTCGCCGCCAAGCCTAATCCTGTGCCCGTCCTGTGCCCGGCTACGTATGGTGACCGCCCGGGCCGCTGGCGACAGTGGAGTACAACCACAAGCCCGCGGCCAGGAAGGAAGGAGACAGCCCTCATGCGCCAGCTCACCCAGCTCACCCGTGACCTGCACCGCCAGCGGACTGGCCCACGCCGCCCGGCAGCGCCCGCCACGGTGGAACCAGCCGATGGCCGGACGTTCCCGACCCGTTTCAAACAGCCGGGAGAACCATAATCATGACGACAAAGGCACCCAGCACCGTGGCACAGGCGGACACGGAAAGGCCCTCGGTAGCAGTGGCATATCCCCCGGTGCGGCGCCTGCGCGGCGGGCCTGCCAATCGCAGCCCTTGGGCACCGACGCGGACAGGCGCTGACCCGGTCCGCGATAACCCGGTGATCATTGACCTCGTGACTCGCGCCGCAAAGGGCGACAAGCGCGCGTGGGATGCACTGGTGGAGCGGTTCATCCCGCTGATCTGGTCCATCTCCCGCAGCTACCGGCTGGGCGACGCCGACGCCGAGGACGTCGGCCAGACCGTGTGGCTGCAGCTGGTGGACCAGCTGGAAAAGATCCGCGACCCGGCCGCCCTGCCGGGCTGGCTGGCAACCGTGACCCGGAGGGAGTGTCTTCGGGTCCTGGGCGCCACGCAGGGACCGTCGGCGGCCGGGCATGTGATGGGCGCCGAGATCATTGCGGATGAGCAGTCCGGAACGGCCGAGCAGCAGCTGCTGGCGGCCGAGCGCCACGCCGCGCTGCGCGAGGCGTTCACGGCCCTGCCGCCCTCCGGTCAGCGGCTGATCGCCCTGCTGCTTGAGGACCCGCCCGTGCCCTATGCCGAGATCAGCGCCCGGCTGGGTATCCCAGTCGGCAGCATCGGGCCCGCCCGACGCCGCTGCCTGGACAAGCTGCGCCGTTACCCAGCCGTCGCCGCCCTGATCAACACCGACCCAAACGCGGCAAGTGACATGCACAGCCCGGCAGCTTTGCGGCGATGACGATGAGCAAACCGCTTGCGACCGGCGATGCCCTCAGCCAGGCCAAGCGCGCGCGCTCATGCCGCGACTGAGCGCTCTGATGGGCAGGGCGTGTTCAGTGTCGCGGCGGCTGGGGCAGGCCGGTGCGTGCGAGGGTGTCGGCGCGGCGAAGGGCATCGGGCATCCGGTACCGGCCGGCCATGTGCCGGACGAGGTCGGCGGCATCGGTACGGGGCATCCCGGCGGCTGTGACATACAACGGACGGGTCGAGGCTCCGCGAAGCACCGGGACGGCGTGGGTGGCGGTGCGGAAGGCTGACTTGGCGACGCCGATCACCGGGACGGCGAACTCGGCGTGAGCGCGGGCGCCCAGGCCGGGCCGGCCGTCTGGTTCCAGGTCGGCGTAGCCGTCGACCACCAGGAGGGCCATCGCGGTCAAGCCGCCGAGCACCGCGCGCAGCGGCGGGAGCTCGCGGAGGTAGAACTGGCCCGGCTGGTAGGGCTCGACGTCAGGCACCAGCCGGACGCGGTCGGCTACGAGATGAGAGAAGGCGGCGTCGGCGGCTACGACGGCGGCCGCGCGGGCGGCCCCCGAGGCCAGGTAGTGCACGTCCGCCGCGACGAACACGCCTGCGCCGGAACGCAAGCCGGTTTCCACGCTTCCAGGATGCCCATAGCGGCGACTCCGTTGCGGCGAAGCCCCTGATAGTAGCGAAGACGTCTGGGCTGCTACGAAGCGTCAATATCCGACACTAACCAGGTGCGCGTATACCCGCCCTACCTGCACGGACGCGGGCATCTGCTTCCAGCTTATGGCGCAAAGTCGACTTTTTCTCGCCCGATTTGTCCCGTTTGTCCATAGGTTCTGCGCCCAAAGTCGTTTTCCCTTCAGGGGCGGTCGCCCTAAATAGGCGAATTACCCGGTTCTGGGGCCAGGCCTTGGCCGATGCCGGCTGGGGCATTGGCGCCATTGGCCCGAATACATTGGCCGATGGTGCCGGCGGCCGGTAGGTCATAGGCCGCGCGGCGCAGGGACACAGGTCAGGACCACCGGGCGGGCGGCCAGCCGTGCCTCGCCGATTGGTTCCCCGCACACGTCGCGCGGACCATATCAGGGCCCGCCTCGTCTCAGCCGCAAGCAGCGGCGCGGGCCAGCAGGTGGGCGCGCTCGCTTGTGTTGGCAGTCATCGCCGCCGCACGCTGAAATTCGGCGCGCGCCTCATCGCGTCTGCCGAGCCGCTCGAGCAGATCCCCGCGCACGCTCGGCAGCAGGTGATAGCCGCGCAACGCGGGTTCGCCGGCCAGCGTGTCGACGATCGCCAGCCCGGCGGCTGGCCCGTCGGCCATCGATACGGCGACGGCGCGGTTGAGCTCGATCACCGGCGACGGCGCGAGCGACGCAAGGACGCTGTAGAGGGTTGCGATGCGAATCCAGTCGGTGTCCGCGGCGACGAGTGCCCGTGCGTGGCACGCGGCCAGCGCCGCCTGGATGACATACGGCCCGCTGAACTCGCTGCCACCGAGGGACTCCGCCGTGGCCAGCGCCGCGAGGCCGTGCGTGATGAGCAACCGGTTCCAGCGGCTGCGATCCTGGTCAAGGAGCGTGATCAGCGCGCCGTCGCGCCCGGTCCTGGCCGGGATCCGCGACGCCTGGATCTCCATCAGCGCGACCAGCCCGTGCACTTCGGGCTCGTCGGGCGCGAGCGCGGCGAGCATGCGGCCGAGGCGCATCGCCTCCTCGCACAACTCCGCCCGCGTCCAGGAATCGCCCGAGGTCGCCGCGTAGCCTTCGTTGAAGATCAGGTACCCGACCTCGAGAACGGACGCGAGCCGCGCCGCGAGTTCCGTACCGACCGGCACCTCGAACGGCACTTTGGCGTCCGCCAGGGCCTTCTTCGCGCGGGTGATGCGCGCGGCCATCGTCGGTGCCGGGACGAGGAACGCGCGCGCGATCTGTTCGGCCGGCAGGCCGCCGACCAGCTTCAGCGTGAGAGCCACGCGCGCGTCACGTGACAGCGAGGGATGGCAGGCGGTGAAGATCAGCCGCAGCACGTCGTCCTCGACGTGGTCGTCGAACTCGATTTCGTCCATGGGGTTTTCCGCTTCGGCGAGCTCCCGGCTGATCTCAGCGACCTTTCGCTCGAAGCTGGCCTGCCGCCGCACGCCATCGATGTAGCGACGGCGCGCGACGGCGGTCAGCCACGCACCCGGGTTGCCGGGCACCCCCGTCGACGGCCACTGCACCAGCGCGGCGACGAGGGCGTCTTGCGCGAGGTCCTCGGCCAGGCCGACGTCGCGGACCGTGCGGGCGAGTCCAGCGATGAGCCGTGCCGACTCGATCCGCCAGACCGCCTCGACGGTCCGCTGCGCCGCCTCGCTTCCCAACGACGCCTACTCGGTCCGCTGCTGTGCTGACTGCTCGCGCAGCCGGCTCTCGGCGTCGATGATCTCCTGCGGTATTTGCCCCTCGAAGTCGGCCGCCTCCTGGATGCGCCGCAGCTCTACGGTCGTGCCCTTGAACGGCGCGCGCTTCAGCCACTCGACGGCCTCATCCATTGACGAGACCTGCCAGATCCAGAAGCCGGCGACGAGTTCCTTCGTCTCCGCGAACGGCCCGTCGATGACCCGGCTGCCGCCGTCATCGCCGAACCCCAGGCGCTTGCCCTGCGACGACGGCCTAAGGCCCTCGCCGGCCAGCATGATCCCGGCCTTGAGCAGTTCCTCGTTGTACCTGCCCATCGCCGCGAACTCTTCCTCGTGCCCGGCGTACTCGCCCTTCTCGCTGTCTTCGGTGGCCTTGACCAGCACCATTACACGCATCTGGGTCTCCCTTGTTCCCCGGCCAGACGTTCCGGCTCACCAGTGCGTCGAGCGGCACGGACCAAATTCGACACGGGTCCTGAAGTTCTTTCTATCGCATGACGCCGTTCCGCAACGTGGCGCTCATGTCCCTGGCCACGACCAAGGCGGATGCCGGCACGCCCGCCGATCCCTGCACCACCATCCCTATGACCGGGCCCGCCAGAACCTCGATCGGCACCCCAACTACATCCTCGCCGCCTACATGGCCTCCGGCACCTCACGACGCAGCGTCCCCCGTGACATGGACCACGGGAGACGTCCGGCGCGGGGTCAGGTTCTCTTGACGGTCACCACGCAGTATTTCCCATTCTTCTGACAGAAAATCAGATCGCCGATTCCGCGCAGGCTACGACTACCTGAAATTTCTCAGGATAGGAGCGCAGATTGGCCAATTCTGTAGCCTGATCTGACTCTTCATGTCACAGCGCGTCCTGTGTGCGGCCATGCATCTGGCGTCGGGAGCCTGGGTGACCCGGTCCACCGTGTTGACCAGGCGAGCGGCCGTCTCAGCGACGCCACCGCCGAGCTGTCCACGACCAGCAACCAGTGGGAGGTCACGCTGAGCCTCAACAGCGCGGGCACCTCCGCCTTCGGCGCCCTTACCTTGCATCAGTACAACACGTATTACCGCGCGGGGCAGGCCGGTAACCAGGACGACTACTGGCTGGACACTATCGCGGTCGTCTTGGACGGGAACGTGGTCACGGCACCGCAGACCGGCGGCCCGATCCCGGGCGGCAACGCCCAGATCACCGGGAATTTCACCCGGGCACAGGCCGAGGAGCTCGCCGCCCAGTTGCAAAGCGGTGCCCTGCCTGCCGATTTCCGGGTCAGCGCCGTTAGCACCCTCGCCCCATCAGCTTCGAGCCGGGCGGCTGCCGGCTAGCCGGCCAGGAGCTCTGGCCACCGATATAGTCGGCCCAGGCGATGCGGACCTGTAGCCGACCCGATGGGAAGACGCCCGTCGCCTGCCAGGATGGAGCCGGGAAAGACCAGGCAGGAGAACCAGATCATGACCGCTGAGGCAGTCAGGATGCTCGGGGTATCCGCCTCTCACGTCGCAAGCATCGCAATAAGTGGAGCGGATACGCGCATCTCCATCCGATCGCAGCAGGTTCCGAGCGTTGCTACCTATGGAATTGGGACAAGGCAGCGGGATTGTCCTTCACTGACGCTCTCGGCAAGCCCTGTACTCTCCTGACGAGCGAATATGGCACAAAGATTGTCGATGGCGCTGCCACGCCTCATCCACCGCTCAATGATCTCCGTTATCCCCCACCTGTGATTAAGCGAAGATGAATGCGTACCGCTCCACTGCTGTATGGTTCTCTCGGGCCCGTGATGTGAGCGCTGGCCAAGATGGCGGCGCCGAGCCCTGCTGGAGGAGCCTGTGCAGCACATTCTCACCCTGTCGCGCACTGCGGTCATCGTCCGGCACTGGTTCGAGATCGACCTTGCCGATGCCTCCATGGAGCACGGCGTCCGGATCGAGCTGAGGGAGCTGGCAGCACATCCGCGCCGAGGTAGCGAGTCGGCCGCGCAGCTCGTGGCGGTGGACCGGCCGTTGTGGCGCGCCGACCTGTTTGATCGTCTTACCGACGCGCCGGGCACGTTCGGGGTCGCGCACTACCATCCGCAGTTCCTGGGTCATGAGCCCTGCCCGCGGGTCTGGGATGGGAAGCTGACAGCTGATCCGTGGAGCTGGCTCGGGGACCAGTTCGCTCAGCTGGGCGCGGCGGGCGGAACGGAGCCGTGGCCGGTTAACCCGGCAGATGGCCCGGAGCTCAGTCGGCTCTCGGCCGCAATCGTGTCGCTTGCCCGGCAGCTCGGACCCGATCGCTGCAGGTCCGCAACCCGGTGCTATGAGCTGACCTGGGACGCAGCTGAATCGGTCCGGCTGATGATCGAGTATCTGCGCCGGCCAGACCTGCTCGATGAGGAGCGGGTCGCCCCATGGCGAGGGACGAGCATGCAGGATGCGGCCCCGCCTGAGCAGGAGACGACGCCGTCCGGTTCGTAATCAGGTGCTGGCCCGGTCTTGGCCGGGCTTGGTTGCTGACGGTCTGGCCGGGCTGAATGCCTGTCGATGTCCGCGTTCCCTGGCAAGGCGGGTGGCGAGGAGGTCATCGGTCCTGCCTGGTGCAGGGCGGCGATTACCCCGCCGATCGAGGATGAGCGGCTGTATGTCGGCGTTCCGAGACTGCGGGGTGGCCCGGATGGAACGCGACCACAAGGCGCTGAAGCTGAGGTTCCGGCAAGCCTGATCCCACAAGAACGCGTAGGGCAGAACTGACGCGGCTAATGAGCTGGACATCAGCGACACGAATGAGTGTCGCAACTGCCGTGGCGTCCAGTGCCCGCCGATCTCTGCGGCCGTGCAGACCGTCCCGAACTCCCGCCGGACATTAGCGGCGTCCAGGGGAGCGCCTGTCCGGGTGGAAAAGACGAGATCACGGTCGCCCCATGTCATGCCGTCGGCGGCCCGGTTGTCGGCTTGCCGTTCCCTGTGGGCCCAGAGCGCGGTCACCGCCATCTCGGGCAGGGCAAGGGTCCGGCGCGATTTGTCGGTCTTGGTATCCCCGGCCGCCAAAAGGGCCGACGCCTGCTCCAGGCTCAGGCTCTTGCTCGGCCGTCCGGCCTGGCCCTTCGGGGTTTCGACCAGCATGGCGACGTTGCGCCCCACGAGGTCCCGGGCCTGGCCTGCGGTTGGCACGCGATGGGCCTGGTCCGGCGTGACGCCGGAAATGAGAGCATATGCCGGTGGCGCACTTCACGGTCAGGCCCGCGGAGGCCGGTGATGCGCGGTCAATGGCGGAGCTTTTCGCCGCCGTGGCCGGGGAACGCACCGGGATCGCGACCGAGCCGCCGGTCGACATCGGCGAGCGCGCCGCGCAGTTCGCCCGTACTGCCGCCGGGTCGGTCGTCGCGGTGGCCGGCAGCCAGATCGTCGGGATGCTCCACGTCGAGGCCAGCCCGCACGGCTTCGGCGAGCTCGGGATGCTGGTCGACCGCGACTGGCGCGGCCGGGGGGTCGGTTCGGCGCTCCTCCAGGCGGCGATCAGTCGGGCGCGCAGCCAGGGGCTGCACAAGCTCTGCCTTGAGGTGTTCGCGCACAACACGGCCGCGATCGCCCTGTACCGTAAGTCCGGCTTCGTCGAGGAGGGCCGACGCACCGGGCAGTACAGGCGAGCCAGCGGTGAGCTATGGGACTCCATCGTCATGGGCCTGGCGCTATAGCGGGCCACACGCCTGATCACGTTCCACGCAGGCCCCGGGGACTATCCCCCGCGCGATACGGCCCGGGTCGGCCAGCACCCAAGATCGCATGGGTTTCCGCGGCGAAGCTCACAGCGGCATGTGCGAGCATCCTTGGCCTATGAGTGTGTTGCTCACCCGTGTTACGCCGCACTTGGTGTCCGGGCATCCGGTCGGCTGCTCAGCTACACAGGCGGTGCTTGCAGGAATGCCTGGAATTCCGGAAGCGCGGCCGGGTCTTGGAGAAGGAACAGATGCCCGCCTTCGTAGCCGCGCAGCTCGGCTCCGCGCAGGCGCGATGCGATCGCCGTGCTGTTCTGGACCGGAGCGATTCCGTCGTAGTTGCCGTAGCCGACCAGGGCCGGGCATGAGATCGCGTCGAGGCGGTCCCATACGTCGTGGCCTGCGCGCGCCTCGAGCTGAGCCTTGTATGCGGCGGTGGCGGGTGGGTCTTGCTGATCGTGGCCAGCGGCGGTCAGGCCTTCGGCCAGTGCGCGATCTGCTGGGTGGGCCTCAAGCCAGCGCTCGTCCCAGCGGCTGTCAGCCAGCTTGAGTTGCGCCGCAGCCCGCTCCTGAGGCGGGAGCTCCTGCAGCTTGTGCAGCGGATAGGAGGACCCGCCGTCGCCGCCGGCTGAGGTGCAGGCCAGCGCGAGGCGCTCGACCCGCGCCGGATTGGCCGCGGCGAACTCCTGCGCCACCATTCCGCCGAAACTCACCCCGAGCACCCGGCAGGTGTCCCACCCGGCGATCTGCAGCAGGCCAACGGCGTCAGCTGCGAGATCGGCCATGGTATAAGGACCCCCCAGGGGGACGCTGCGACCCAGGCCACGGTAGTCCCACGCCAGCAGATCGAACCTGGCAGCAACCAGGTCAAGCAACGGCCGAACGGCCTGCAAGGTCATGCCCGACCCGTTGCAGAACAGCAACCGGGGACCAGCGCCCCTATGCTCCCAGTACAGTTCACTCCCATTCACATGACCAGCCGGCATCTCGCTTCCGCCCTATTTACCATGGTCAATCGGCAACCTGCTCGCTGACGCTACCCGCATGCCGGTAGCCGCCAGCCATCCATGGCGGGTGATCCCCGCCGCCTGTCACGCTGGACCGCAACGAGCTCGGCGCGCTGCTGGTCGCTGCCGTACCCGGGCCGCCGGCCCAGCCCGCCCTGGTCTCCCTGCTCGCGTTGAACGGGCTACGCTGGCCCGCGGTCGCTGATCCCGGGCCAGCCGGAGGCATCACCACCGCCGCGAAACCACCTGGCCGGCCGGCTCGATGGAACATCGGGCCGGCAATAACCGGCTCAATGGAACATCCTGCCGGCCGGATCCGGCCGCAAGACGCGCTCGCACCATCAAGCCAGTCGAGGCCACCCTAACCTGACACGACAGCTAACTCCCTGTATGACCAGTGTGACCTACAGTTGACTAACTTCGGCCCGGGCAACTATCGGGGATGCGATCTGCGCGGCGGCTAACCGCCGATGACCATGCTGCTTACGTCGAACGTCGTCCCCGGCGGGAGCAGGCGGAACCGGGTCATGGCGCTCACCACGCGCTGGAGTCGCACCGGGTCGACTCCCAGCGGGAAGGTCGGGAGCGAGATGAACGCCGCGTCCTCCTTCTGGATGCCCAGGTACTGCTCAATGGCGGCTTCGACGGCGGCGCGGTTGGTGTCGGCGATTTCCTGCCCCTGGGACAGTGCCGTGGTGAACGCCTTCAGGGTGTTGGGGTACTTCTTGGCCCACGCCGCCGTGACCGCGTAGCCCTGGATCGGGAAGTCCTGGGTAGAGCCCTGGTCGAGGTCCGCGAGTTCGGTGAGGCCCCTCGTCGCCTCGTCGAGGCTGACGAACGGCTCGGGGACGAACGACGCACTGATCAGGCCGTTCGGATTCTTCAGAGCCGTCGCCACGCCAGGGAACGGCACGTTGGCGAAGTGCACCTGATTGGGTTTGAGGCCATGCTCCAGGAGCAGGGAGTCGATCAGCAGGGTGCCGATGCCTTTCGTCGCATTGACCGAGACGACCCTGTTCCTGAGCTGGCCGACCGAGCTTATCGATGATCCTCCCTTGACCAGCAGGGCCAGGACGTTCGGCTGTAGGGAGGAGGCCTCGGCGATGATCCGCAGGTTAGCCTTGGGCGCGCCGACGCCGAGCTGATCCTCGATGTAGGTGACGTAGTCCCCGGCGGTGATGTCGTATTTACCCTGCTCCTGACCGTTTATGAGGTCCTGCGTGGAGGGCGGTGTCGACGGCGTGGGCACGATCGTCACGTGCAGCCCTTGGGCGGCGAACAGGCCGTCTGTCTGGGCGATATAAAGGCCGGCCGAGTCGATGGCCGGGAACGCGTCGACGATGATGTTCGTCTTCTCGAGTTTGAGCGGCGCGCCGCCGCCCGATCCGCCGGAGGAGCATCCGGCGGCCAGCATCACGACCGCGACTCCCGACGCTATGAGCACGTTCCGCGATTTCATCCTTGCTCCATCGGGCATTACGGCGTCGCCATGCGACCCGCGATCGGCTGGGCGAGCACCGCGATCGGCAGCGGTCTCGAAATGCGTCACCAGACACTCTAATATTCCGCCCCGTCCGTCACACGCCGAACGGTGTGACTTGTCCGAATCTTCTGTCACTTTGTTACCTATTCTAACTAAATGTGACTGATGCCGGGATAAGGCCAGGTCGGCGCCGAACCGGGGCCAGCCTCACGCCGCGGGGCCATCCGGGCCCTGATCGCGTCCCGGCCGGGCGCCACCTTCCCGGCACCTTGGGTACGCGGCGGGCGGCAACGTTTGATTTGCTGACAAAGGGTAGAAGGAGGAAAACGAAAACAATGTCAGGATACGCAGGGTGCGTATACATCAGATGGGTGTGCTGATGAATAAAGATCACGGAGCGGACGTAGCGACTGAATTCACCGACGCGGGGGATCTCAGGGATCTGCACGGCGCCTTGCTCAGCACTCAGAGCGTCGAGCAGTTCCTGCACGAGATGGCCGTGCTGGCGGCCCGCCTGGTCGGTGGCGGCCTGTCGTGCGGGATGACCATGCAGCCCAACGGGAGACCTGTCACGGTGGCGTGCAGCGATCCGGTCGCCGCGCGGGTGGACGAGGTGCAGTACGAACTCGACGACGGTCCGTGCCTGCACGCCATGCGGGATGGCCGTGTGGTGCGTATCGAGGACACCGCCGACAAGGCGGCCTGGCCCGAGTTCGAGGCGCAGGCGGCCGCGCACGGGATCCGGTCCTGCCTGGCCCTACCGCTGAACGCGGACGGCAAGCCGGTTGGCGCCCTCAACTTGTACGCGCGCGCGGCGTCGGCGTTCGGCGCGGCCGAAGCGCGGCGCGCCGAGAATTTCACCGAAAATGCCTCGGGCGCGCTGACGCTCGCCATAAGGCTAGCCTCGCACGCTGCCCTTATCGAGCAGTTGCGTTCGTCGCTGACTTCGCGGACGGTAATTGATCAGGCGCTCGGGATAATCATGGCCAGGGAGCAGTGCAATCAGGCCCGCGCGTTCGCGATCCTGCGGTCCGCCTCGCAACATAGCAATGTGAAACTCCGGGATATCGCCGGCGCGGTCGTGACCAGCGTTACCGGTGAACCGCTGCCGCCCGCGCCGCTTTTCGAGGAAGAGCGGCCCTAGCTACCGCCGCCGTCGGTATCGGCCTTCGCCGTGGCATTGTCCGGCTGGGCTTGGCCCCCTGGGCCCCCTGGGCCCGCGAGCGACGCGGCGACGGTGGGAAAGGCCTCCATCAGGCGATCGACCCCGGTAATCGAGAGTACCCGCTGTACGGCCGGCGTGCTGACGACCAGCCGCATCCCGCGTGCGCCGGTGGCTGCTCGCCTGAATGTGCGCACCAGGGCGCTTACTCCGGCGGAATCGCAAAAGCTGGTTTTGCTCAGGTCCGCGATCAGCAAAGCCGCGCCCTGGTCCAGGACGCGCAGCAGCTCCTCCCGGACCATGTCGGCATTGGTGACGTCTATCTCCGCGGGCAGCGTGACCACGGCTACTTGGCCGATCCACAGCACCGGATAGCGCTCTTGAGACACGTACACCACCATCTGTCTGCGCGAAAGTGAGTTAGGCCGCGTCTCTGGACCTGCAAGGGACCTGCAAGCGCTGCTCACCGTGGGCTACGCCGCGCAGCGAACATTATTCACGCCGACGTGGGTGCGGCGCAAGGCTGGGGTCATGTCGTCGTTCGGCCGCCTATGCGGGACCTGGAGGAGTGGCTAAAAGTTACGCCCGTTCGGGTCAAATTACTGAATATTGGATGAGCTGGATCCTGATCAGCCACGACATGCCGCAGGTCTTCGAGGTCGCCGACCGGATCCGGCGGCTGGGCCGCTGCGCGGGCGTCATCACCCGGCAAAGCCATACGATGGCGGAGGCGGTGGCGATCATCACCGACGCGACCGCGCTCGACGGAGCGGCCGGGGACGCCAGCAGTACCGCGGCCCGCGACGGCGGCGACCGGACGCAGTGCACGGGCACCGCCGCATCGTGAGAGGCCGGGAAAGCGGATGATCTGGGGCTGGGCATGATAACCGTCGCGGGCGAGGCCCTGATCGACCTCATCGTCGATCAGGCCGGTCACATCGATCCCAGGTTCGGCGGCGGCCCGTTCAACGTCGTGCGCGCCGTCGCCCGGCTCGGCCTGCCGGCGGCCTTCCTGGGCCGACTTTCCAGCGACCGCTTCGGGCGGCTGATGCGGCAGGACCTCGACCGCCACGGGGTACTGGCCGCCGTTGAGGCGCCGGCCGACGCGCCGACCACGCTGGCGATGGTGGACGTCGACCCGGCCGGCGTCCCCGGCTACCACTTCTACCTGGCGGATACGGCCGCGGCTGCGATCGGCTCCGAGCAGGCCATCGTGCCCGCGGCGACCACCGCCCTGCATATCGGCAGTCTCGGCCTGGTCATGGAGCCGGTCGGCACCAGCCTGGAGCAGCTGGTGGCCGCGCTGCCGGCCGGCCTCACGGTCATGCTCGACCCGAACTGCCGGCCCGGCGCGATCGCCTCCCGGCAGGCTTACCTCGGCCGGCTGGACCGTATCTTGCGCCGGGTGGACCTGGTCAAGACGAGCACGGAAGACCTCACCTACCTGTTTCCCGGCCAGGGTACCGAACAGGCCGCAGCGGAACTGCTCGCCCGCGGGCCTGCGTGCGTGGTGGTCACGGACGGCGCGGCCGCCGTGCGCGCTTTCTCGGCGGGCCACGAGATCCGCGCCGAGGTCCCGCCGGTCGATGTCGTCGACACGGTGGGCGCCGGGGACGCGTTCGGCGGTGCCTTCCTGGCCTGGTGGATCGGCAACGGGTTCGGCCGGGACGCCTTGCGTGACCCGGACCAGGTGCGCCGTGCGACCCGTGCGGCCAGCTACGCTTCGGCGGTGACCTGCACGCGCCGCGGCGCGGAGCCCCCGTGGGCCGCTGAGCTGGTCGCCCACGACGGCTGGCGATGGCTGCCTGCAGGCCGGGGCGCGATAACCTCCGGACCAGGCGCGTTAGCGCAGCAGGATGCCGCGGACGAACGCGGCCTGGCCCGCGTGCTGCAGGCAGTCGGAGATCACGCTGACTAGCCGCACGCCCAGCGTCACCGGCGGATCCCAGGCCTCGTCCACCACCCGGGACAGGTCCGCGTCGGTGACGCCGGAGACCAGCCGGATGGTCTGCCCGTGCACCGCGTCGTGGTACCCGGTGAGCAGGTCCCCGGAGGAGACCGTGACCTGGGCGACCCGCTCCGAGCTGTGCCCGTACCCGATGTCGCCCGGCTCGAACGGAAGCTCGAACCGCTTGCCGTACTCGGTCCACACCTGCGGCACCCCGAACGCGTGCGCCAAGTGATCGTCCTGCACCCGGGCCAGGTGCCAGCACAGCCAGGCGATCGAGTTCGCGTCGCGGTCGAGCCGGGCGGCCAGCTGGCCGGCGGTCAGGCCCCGCACCACCTCGTGCACGGTCTCCTGGACGCGGTCGAAGGCGTCCGCCAGAATTTCCGCACTCGTCATCCCATATTCCTTCCGGTCAAAGGCAAATTATCCCGAACGGGCCCGGTGACACGCCGCGGTACCTGGTGTCCCGCCCCGTATGGTCATCGCTGACGGTGGTGCGAGGTACCGTTCCGTCGTGCCCGCAGCTCGCAGCCGGAAGTCATCTCCGCGGCCTCCGCAACCCAGAGCCCCCGCCAGCCCTGACACTACAGACGCCGCTGAGGACCCTGAGGCTGGCCCCAGCCTCACTGGCCCCAGCCTCAGCCGGGTCGTGCCTGATGTCGCCGAGCTGCTCGCCGCCGCCGTCAGCGGCATCGGCGGCGCCGAACGGCCCGGTCAGGTCACCATGGCCCAGGCGGTACGGGAGGCCATCGAGACCGGCGAGCACCTGGCCGTGCAGGCCGGCACCGGCACCGGGAAGTCGCTGGCCTACCTGGTTCCGGCCGTCCGGCACGCGCTGACCACGGGCAACACGGTCGTGGTGGCTACCGCCACCATCGCGCTGCAGCGTCAGCTGATCGACCGCGACCTGCCACGCCTGGCCACGGCCCTGGCGCCATTGCTCGACCGGGAGCCGTCCTTCGCCATCCTGAAGGGCAGGCGCAATTACCTGTGCCTGCACCGGCAGCGCGGCGGCGTGTCCGAGGACCCGCAGGACGCGCTGTTCGACCCGGCCGATACGGGCCCCACCTCACCGCTGGGCCGCCAGGTCAAGCGGCTGCACGAGTGGGCCGAGGAGACCACCACCGGCGACCGCGACGAACTGGTTCCCGGCGTGCCCGAGGCTGCCTGGCGCCAGGTCTCGGTGAGCGCGCAAGAGTGCATCGGCGCGCAGCGCTGCCCGTTCGGCTCGCGCTGTTTCGCCGAACGGGCCCGGGATGCGGCGGCCCGGGCGGACATCGTGGTGACCAACCACGCGCTGCTGGCCATCGACGCCACGTCCGACATCGACGTCCTGCCCGAGCACGACGTGGTCATTATCGACGAGGCACACGACCTGGTAGACCGGGTCACCTCGGCTACGACTGGGGAGCTGTCCGGTCCGGCGGTGGAGGTGGCCGCCCGCCGCGCCGGGCGGCTGACCGAGTCCGCCGCCACCGAGGGCGCCGCCCCCGCCGTGGCCGACGGGCTGCGCCATGCGGCAGCCGCGCTCGCCATCGACCTCGGCGACGCGCCCGCGGGCCGGATGGACGAGCTGTCCGACGCGCTGGCCGCCACGGTGACGTCCGTACAGGACGCGGCCGGGGCGTGCGTCGACGCGGTGCAGGCCAGTGCGGCGTCCGAGGAGGAAGACCCGCAGCGGATGGCGATGGCCCGGATTACCCTGGCCTCGCTAGATGAGCTGCAGCGCACCGCCGGCCGGATCCTGGACGCGTTCGGCGAGCAGATCACCGAGCGGGGCGAGGTGGTCTGGCTCGACCGGCCCCCGGACGACACACGCCGGCCGCCGACGCTACGGGTGGCGCCGCTCGAGGTCGGCCGGGTGCTGCGATCCCGGCTGTTCGGCGAGCGCACGGTGGCGCTCACCTCGGCCACGCTCGCCCTCGGCGGCTCGTTCAGCCCGCTGGCCATCCAGTGGGGCTTGCCGCTGAAGCCGTCGCTCGACGGGGACGAGCACCTGGCGTGGACCGGAATCGATGTCGGCTCGCCGTTCGATCACCCGCGCAGCGGCATCTTGTACGTGGCCCGCCATCTGCCGCCGCCTGGCCGGGACAAGCTGCCCGAGGCGTACCTGACCGAACTGGAGGAGCTCATCGGCGCGGCGGGCGGCCGCACCCTCGGCTTGTTCTCCTCCATGCGGGCGGCCAGGGAGGCCGCCGGGGCGCTGCGCGAGCGGATCAGCCAGCCGCTGCTCTGCCAGGGCGACGACCTCACCGCCCAGCTGGTCAGGCAGTTCGCCGAGGACGAGCCGACCTGCCTGTTCGGCACGCTGTCGCTGTGGCAGGGCGTAGACGTGCCGGGGGACTCGCTGCGGCTCGTGGTCATCGACCGGATCCCGTTCCCGCGGCCAGACGACCCGCTTGCCTCGGCCCGGCAGCGCGCGGTGGCCGCCCGCGGCGGCAACGGGTTCATGACGGTCGCGGCGTCGCAGGCCGCGCTGCTGCTGGCCCAGGGCGCCGGCCGGCTGCTGCGGACGATGACCGACCGGGGCGTGGTGGCCGTCCTTGACCCCCGGCTAGTGACCGCCCGTTACGGCGATTTCCTCCGCGCGTCGCTGCCCCCATTCTGGACCACCACCGACCCCGCCCTCGTCCGCGCGGCCCTGCGCCGCCTGACCGCTCGGGTCAACCCCTTACAGGCTGGTTACTCCGGGCGTGCTGGTGCGGATGAAACTCCGGTTGCTGGGTAACATTTTGGGAACTACTGGTCTTAACGATCCGTTCTGCAGGAGGACTGGCCACCCAGTCGCGGCGGGAGGTCACGCATGCCGAGGCAGCCGCGGAGCGGCAAGCGGCACGTGCTCCGCTGGGTTGCCGTCGCGGCCGTCGTCATCGTCACCGCGGGCACGCTGACCGCGTACCTGAAGTACCGCGCCGTCTACGACAGCATCACCCGTATCTCGGTGCCGTCGACCGCGCTCGGCCACCGGCCGCCGGTGTACAGCACGAGCTCGCTGAACATCCTGGTCTACGGCGATGACAGCCGGGCCGGTCTGACCCCGCACGAGCAGTACATCCTGCGCACCGGCCACGACCAGACCGACAACACCGACACGATCATGCTGGTGCACATCTCGCCCGGCCGGCACCTGGTCACCGTGATGAGCATCCCGCGCGACACCATGGTGCCGGTGTACCAGTGCGACAGCGGCCCCGGCTACGCTGGCCAGCAGGCCAACCTGGCCGGCGCCGTGCAGATCAACTCGCTGCTCCAGATCGGCGGCCCGACCTGCCTGTGGAAGACGGTCGAGCAGGTGACCGGCATCCGCATCGACCACTTCATCGGCATCGGCATGCTCGGCTTCGTCAAGGTCGTCGACGACCTGGGCGGCGTCAACGTCTGCGTGCCGTTCAACGTGAACGACCCGGTGTCCGGCCTGGACCTCATGGCGGGCGAGCAGCACATCAACGGCATCCAGGCACTGGCCTTCTGGCGGACCCGCGAGGACATCGGCAACGGCTCGGACCTGCAGCGGATCGAGCGTGACCAGTTCATGTCCGCCCAGGTGGTCAAGGGGGTGCTGCACAGCGGCGTGCTGTCCAACCCGATCAGGCTGCTGAACGTGGTCACTGACGCGGCCGCCTCGATGACCACCGACGCCGGCATGACGGTCTCGGACCTGATACAGGTCGGGGAGAGCTTCCGCAACCTGTCGAGCCAGAACGTCCAGTTCATCACGGTGCCGAACGAGCCGTGGACGCAGAACGCCAACCGGGTCCAGTTCCTGCAGCCGCAGGCCAGCGAGGTGTTCTCGGCCATCGCGCGGGACATGACCGTGCCGAAGGTCTCCGCCACCCCGGGGCCTTCCTCCTCGGGCGGCGCGCAGGTCCTCACCACCAGCCCGGCCAACGTCAAGGTCGAGGTCCTGAACGGCTCCGGCGTCTCGCAAATCGCCAGCGCGGCGGCGGCCGGGCTGACCAGCCGCGGCTTCGATGTGACCGGCACCGGCGACGCTCCGAGCTTCGCCTACACCAACTCGGTCATCGAGTACTCCTCGGCCGCCGACATGGCGGCGGTGAACACCCTCAAGAAGGAGCTCACCAACGTCACCTCCTTGCAGGTGGCCAGCCTCACCCCCGGCACGGTCGACCTGATCCTCGGCTCCGACTTCACCGGCCTGGCCCCGGCAACCCCGGCAACCCCGGCAACCCCGGCAACTCCGGCAACCCCGCGGGCGTCCGCCACCGCGACGGTCCAGCCGTCGCAGGCGTCGGCCAGCGCGAGCCCGTCCCCCTCCGGGGTGGCCAGCCTGGCCCAGTCCAACGGCGGCATCACCGCCGCCGCGGCCTGCACCAGCGACGGCGCGGCCTTCACCGGCCCGCTCAGTCCCTAGCGGGGATGGCGCTGACGTCGCTGACCGCCTCCGGGAGCCTGCGCATGCTGGTGACCCGTCGGTCCGCGAGCTTGGCCGGGTGTCCGGTGAGGTCGCGGTCCACCCACACCGAACGCAGGCCCATCCGGGCCGCGGGCATCATGTCGTACACCCAGCTGTTGGCCACGTGAATCCAGTTCGCCCTGGTGGCCCCGGTCTTCTCGGCGAACTTCCTGAAGTGCGCGAGGTCCGGCTTGTAGCTGCGCGCTTCCTCCGCCGTGATCCACGCATCAAATGGCGCGGGTATCCGCGTCATGGTGGTGGCGAACAGGTCGTCATCACAGTTCGTCAGGAACGCCAGCCGCCAGCCGTGTTCGGCCAGCGCGGTCAGGGCGGGACCGGCGTCGTCGAATACCGGCATGTCCGGCCAGGCCCGGACGAACGCGTCCTCGCCGCCGCGGGACAGCGTGATGTGCTCGCGCCTGGCCGCCCGCGCCAGCCCGGCGGTGAGCACCTCCCGGTATGGCCGCCAGCCGGGACCGGCCTCGATCTCAAGCTCCACCTGCTGGTACGCGGTGAGCAGCCGGCGAGCGTGGGCCCCGGAGAGTCCCGCGATCGCCTCGAGCGCCCTGCTCATGCACGTGTTCCAGTCCGCGACTGTCCCGTAGCAATCGAACGTCAGCCACTTGTCCGGCACCGCAAACCTCCATAAGCCCGCTCACCCCAGCATCCCATTGGTGCGGCCGGACCGGCGACGGTTCTCAGTGGCCGGTCAGGTGGATCACTCCGACGTCGGACAGTCCGTTGAGGATCACCCCCCGAGGGATGACCTTTCCCTGGCACAGTCCCGCCCTGGTCGCCGGCGCGATACTCGACCTGGTTTTATGGGAAGTGAGCAAGGAGGCAGTCATGGCCGACGTGGCCGTCCGCCCGCACCTAGGCCAGCCCGGCGCGGGGGAGTACACCTACCAGCCGGGCTTCGGGAACGAGTTCGCCAGCGAGGCGGTTCCCGGAGCGCTGCCCACGGGCCGCAACTCACCGCAGCGCGCGCCACTCGGCCTGTTCGCGGAGCAGCTCAGCGGGACCGCGTTCACCCAGCCGCGCGCGGTCAACCGGCGGACCTGGGTCTACCGGATCATGCCGTCGGCGGCGCACCCGAAGTTCTCCCGCATCGGCCACGGGACGCTGCGGGGCACCCCGTTCGACGAGATCGAGCCCGACCCGAACCGGCTCCGCTGGGACGCCCTGCCGATGCCCGCCGCCGGCACCGACTTCGTCGACGGCCTGTTCACGATGGGCGGCAACGGCGACCTCAGGACGCGCAACGGGATGGCCGCGCACCTGTACGCCGCGAATCGGTCGATGACCGACAGGTATTTCACCGACGCCGACGGCGAGCTGCTGTTCGTGCCCGAGCACGGCCCGGTCTTGCTGCGCACCGAACTGGGCCCGCTGGCGGTCGCGCCCGGCGAGATCGCGATGGTGCCGCGCGGTCTCAGGTTCCGGGTGGAACTGCCGGACGGGCCCGCCCGCGGCTACCTGTGCGAGAACTTTGGCGCCCCGTTCACGTTGCCCGAACGCGGCCCGATCGGGGCGAACGGGCTGGCCAACGAGCGTGATTTCCTGGCCCCGGCGGCGGCGTATGAGGACCGGGCGCGGAGCGTGCAGGTCGTGCAGAAGTTTGGCGGGAACCTGTGGGCCGCCGACTACGACCACTCGCCGCTGGACGTGGTCGGCTGGCACGGGAACTATGTGCCGTATAAGTACGACACCGCGAACTTCATGGTGATCGGCACGATCAGCTTCGATCACCCGGACCCGTCCATCTTCACCGTGCTCACCTCGCCGAGCGAGCTGCCCGGGCTGGCCAACGTGGACTTCGTCATCTTCCCGCCGCGCTGGCTGGTCGGCGAGGACACGTTCCGCCCGCCCTGGTACCACCGCAACATCATGTCCGAGTTCATGGGCCTAGTACGCGGCGTCTACGACGCCAAGGCCGAGGGATTCTCGCCCGGCGGCGCCAGCCTGCACAACACCTTCGCCTCGCACGGCCCTGACGCCGAGACGTATCAGCGAGCCAGCGCGGCTGAGTTGCGGCCGCAGAAGATCGACGGCACGCTGGCGTTCATGTTCGAGAGCCGCTGGATGATCGTCCCGACCCGGCAGGCCATGGCGGCGGCGCACCGCCAGGACGATTACGACGCCGTCTGGGGCGGCCTGACGCGTTCCTTCGGCGGGTTAGCCTGAGTGCTATGTACATTCCCGCCCATTTCGCCGCCAACGACGTCGCCGTGCGCGAGCTGCTGGCCAAGCACGGCGCGGCCGACCTGATCACGCTCACGGCGGACGGCCTGCTGGCCACGATGCTGCCGTTCGCGTACGACCCGGCGGCAGGCGAGCACGGCACGCTGTACGGCCACGTGGCCCGCAACAACGACCAGTGGCGCAAGCCGGCCCTGGGCGAATCGCTGGCCATCGTGCGCGGCCCGGACGCCTACGTGTCCCCGTCCTGGTACGCCGCCAAGGCTGAGCACGGCCGGGTCGTCCCGACCTGGAACTACGTCACGGCGCACGTTTACGGCCGGCTCGTGGTGCACGACCACCCGGACTGGGTCGAGGACATCGTCCGGCGCCTGACGGCCAAGCACGAGGCGGCCAGAGTGGCAGTGCCCGGGCAATCACCCGAATGGACAGTAGACGACGCGCCGCGCGCGTTCATCGAGGGGCAGCTGCGCGCCATCGTCGGCCTGGAGCTGCAGATCACCCGGATCGAGGCCAAGGCCAAGCTCAGCCAGAACCGCCCGGTGGGCGACGTCGCGGGCGTCGTGGCTGGGCTGACCGGCCGGGGCGACGACCGCAGCGCGACGGCCGTCGCGCACGCCAACGAAAAGCGCGTCAGCGACCACCAGGCCAGCCAGCGCGCCAAGGCCTAGCGGCGCGCCAGCCTGAGGCCGGGGCACGCACCACGCCCCGTTCGGCCTAAAGACTAAAGACCGGCCACGGCCGGGATGACGTCGGCGGCGATCACCTCGAGCGGGGTGACCTGCCAGACGTTGGCCACCGCGCCGATGGCGGCGCCGAAGCCCATCTCGGCGAGGTGGCCGAGCCGGTCGACGACCTCGGCGGTCTTCTCGCCCTTCTCGCCGACGTCGAAGATGAAGTAGCAGGTCTTGGTGATCTCGTCGTAGTCGCGGCCCTCCGCGTCGCAGTGGGCGCGCAGCACGTCCAGTTTGCGGGGCAGGTCCGGGCCGGGGAACAGGTTGCACGCGTCGGCGTACTTGGCCACGAAGCGCAGCGTCTTCTTCTCCCCGCCGCCGCCGATCATGATCGGAGGATGCGGCCTGGCTAGGGACTGCGGCGAGTTCAGCGGCCGCTCGAGCTGGTAGTGCTTGCCCCGGTACGGGCTCTCGTCGCCGCGCCACATCTGCAGGCAGATCTGCAGGGTTTCCTCGAGCCGCTCGAAGCGTTCGGCGACGGGCGGGAATCCGATGCCGAGCCCGCCCGACTCCTCCTCGTTCCACGCGGCGCCGATGCCGAGCCAGCCGCGGCCTCCGGACAGCACGTCCAGCGTGGTGACGATCTTCGCCAGGACGCCCGGGTACCGGTACACCGCACCGGTGACCAAAGTGAGCAGCTTGACCCGCGACGTGCAGGCCGCGAGGTAGCCGAGGGTGGTGTAGGCCTCGAGCATCTCGCGCTCGGGCGGCCCGATCGGGCCGATCTGGAAGAAGTGGTCCATGACCGCGATGAACTCGAAGCCGCCCTCGTCGGCGGTGCGGGCGACGGTGGCCAGGTCCGCACCGAGCCGCGGCGGGCCGTCCGGCGTGGTGAAGTCGGGGACCTGCAGGCCAATCTTCATGATCCAACCCTCTCACGGCGCGCGGTAGCGGTCGTACAGGGCCTTCAGCGACCGCAGGAACGCCTCGCGGTCGGCGGGCGGTAGGGCCGCGAGGACTTCCTGCTCGCTGTCGCGGATCCCGGCCTCCACGGATCGCCGCAGCCGGTCGCCGGCGGGGGTCAGCGACAGCAGGTGCACCCGGCGGTCGGCGGTATCCGGCTGGCGCTGGATCAGACCGCGCTCCTGCAGGTCGTCCAGGACCCCGATGATGCGGCTCTTGTCTGCGCTGATGGCCTGCGCGAGCGCGGCCTGGGTCCGCACCGGCTGCTCGGCCAGCGCGGTCAGCACGACGTAACCCCACATCGAGATGTCGTACGCCTGCAGGACCGGTTCCTCGCGCGCGATCAGCGCCCTGGCCAGAGGCACGAACATCGCCGCCAGGTCACGTCGGTCGTCCGAGAACGCGCTCATCGTGCGGAAGGATAACAGTCCACCCCTGGACGCCCGGGTCGTCCGGGCCACCGTCAGCGTGGACCTGTCCCGCTGGCAGCCCGGCCCCGCCTGGCCCGAGTGACCGCTGGGGCTACCGTAGGGGCATGAGCACCGAGCGGGCGGACGCGGTCATCGTCGGCGCCGGGCTCGCCGGGTCGGCCGCGGCGCGCGCCCTGGCCGGCCGGGGGCGCTCGGTCGTCCTCGTGGAGGCCTTCCAGCCCGGGCACCGGCGCGGCAGCTCGCACGGCAGCGCCCGGATCTTCCGGCGTGCCTACCCGGACCCGCTCTACGTGCGGCTGACCGGCCAGGCCCAGGTGCTGTGGCGGCAACTGGCGGACGAGGCGGCCGAGGAACTGGTGACCACCACCGGCGCGGTCGACTACGGCCCGTACCTGCCCGAGACGATGTACCAGATCATGACCGGGTTCGGGGTACCCGCGGAGCTGATGAAGGCCGAGGCGGCCGCCGAACGCTGGCCCGGCATGTCGTTCGGCCGCGGTCCGGTCCTTTATCACCCCGACGGCGGGGTGATCGACCCGGAGCGCGCGATGGCGGCGATGCGCGGGATCGCCGTCGCGCGCGGCGCGCAGATCTGCTACGGCTCACCGGTCCTGCGCCTGGAGGCTGACGGCGCGGGCGCGACGGTGCATACGGCGGACCGGTCGTGGCGCGCGCCCGTGGTGATCGTCGCCGCGGGCGCGTGGCTGGAACCGCTGCTCGGCGGGCAGGTGCCGCTGCCCCCGCTGGTCGTGAACCAGGTGCAGGCCTTCCACTTCGGGCCGCGAGCCCCCGGGCCGTGGCCGGCGTTCATCTGGCACGACGAGGTGGCCATGTACGGGCTGCCGGCCGGCCGGGACGGCGAAGTGCCCGGCGCGGTCAAGATCGGCGAACACGGCCACGGCACGGTCACCACCGGCGACGGCCGGGACGGGGTCGTCAGCCCGGCGGCCAGGGACCGGGTGCGCGCGTTCGTCCGGCAGCGGCTTGGCGGCCTGGACCCGGCGCCGGCCGGGGAGGTGACCTGCCTGTACACCTCGACGGCCAGCGAGGACTTCATCCTGGACCGCTACGAACCGTTCGTCGTCTGCTCGCCCTGCTCGGGCCACGGCGCCAAGTTCGCGCCGCTCGTCGGCGAGATCGCCGCGGACCTGGCCTGCGGCGGCGTCTCGCCCGACCGCCGCTTCACCCTCGCGGGCCACTGCTCCTAGCGCTTGCCCACGCCGACCAGGCCCCAGTACTGCTGCGGGTCCTCGGGAACGTCGGCGGGCGAGTCGGGCCGCCACTGGGGTATCCAGACCAGCCCGGGATCGACGAGGGAGAAGCCGTCGAAGAAGCTGGCGATCTGGTCGCGGGTGCGCAGGCAGAGTTCTCCGGCCACCCGGCTGCCGTACACCGTCTCGGCGGGATCCGCGAGGTCCGGCCGGGCGTCGCGGCACGAGTGGCAGATGACCAGGTAGCTTCCGGGCACGAGCAGTTGGCGCAGGGTGGCGAGGATCTGCGCGGGGCCCGCTGAGTCGGGGACGAAATGCAGCACCGCCACCAGCAGCAGCGCGACCGGCTGGGTGAAGTCGATGAGCAGCCGCGTTTCCGGGTCGGCCAGGATCTTGGCCGGCTCGCGCAGGTCGGCCTGGATGATGGTGGCGTCCGGGTCGGTCTCCAGGATGAGCCTGCTGTGCGCGACCGCGACCTCGTCGTTATCCACGTAGACGACGCGTGATCCGGGCGCGGCCTGCTGGGCGATCTGGTGGACGTTCTGTTCGGTGGGGATGCCCGAGCCAATGTCGAGGAACTGGCGGATGCCCGCCTCGGCGGCCAGGAAACGCACGGCGCGGCCGAGGAAGGCGCGGTTGGCGCGGATGATGGCCCTGGTATTGGGCTCCACCGCGATCAGCGTGCGGGCGGCGTCCTGATCGGCGCGGAAGTTGTGGCAGCCCCCCAGCCAGTAGTCGTAGACGCGGGCGATGTTCGCCTTGCTGGTGTCGAGCCCCGACGGCACCCAGCCTGGCTCCACGGTCATCGTGATCTCCCGTCCCGCCGTGACCGAACCTGTTTCCACGTCATCCTAAAGGCATGGCTTCGGGTGGATCGGCACCGTGATCGCCGGAGCTGGCCAGCGTGCGGCGGGGATGTATCAGCGGCGGGGATTCCGCCTCTGATCTTCTAGGCAGCTGATCTTCTAGGCAGCGAGATGCCACGCCGGCTGGAGTCTGATGAAATCCTTTCGCCTGGCCAAGAGGTGCCTTCCGGGTGTCGCATCCGGTCGGCCCTCGGTCCGCCCTGGCCCGCGGTGGCCGAGGTTGCTCACCAGAACGTGCGTGGCCGCCGTCCTGGCCGGCTGGCCGGTGATGCTGGCGGGCGGCAGCGCGGCGGGACCGCCCGCGGCTGGTCCCGGCGTGGTCCTGACCGCCGTGCAGGACCCGCAGGCCCGGGTGATAAACCCGGGACCGCCCACCGGGCTGACCGCGACGGCGGGCAACGGCCAGGTAACCCTCTCGTGGACCGCGCCCGTCCCGGGCGGCTCGCCGCCGGCCAGATACGACGTCTACGAGGGCACCAGCCCGGGCTTTTCCCCGGGCACCGCGATCGGCAGCACCGCCGGCACGAGCGCCACGGTGGCCGGGCTGGCCAACGGCACCACCTACTACTTCGTGGTGACCGCGGTCGACGGCAGCGGCAAGATGAGTGCTGCTTCTGCCGAGGCGTCCGCCGAGCCGACTGGGACGGCGGTCCTGACCTCGAAGAAGGTTCCCAAGCCGGTCATCGTCTCGCTGGCCGCCGTGGCCATCGGGGCCACCGCCGGCGCCTTGACCCTGAGCGCCCGGCTGCTGCGCAAGCGCCCGCCGAGGTCCTATCCGCCGGCCGCGCCCCCGGCCGAGGTGCGGGCCGTGCCTGACCCGGGTCGGCCAGGTCCGGCGAGCATCCGCGAGATCGGTGTAGGGGAGACATACACGGTCCGCCTCGAACCCCTTCCCGGCGCCATCATCACGACGATCGAGGAAATGGGCACATGACGACTGACGGGCCGGACCGCCCGCTCACCGCCGCCGATCTGCTGTTCGGGTCGTCCGCCGATGCGCCCGAGGCGCTGGCCAAGCAGATTGTGTCGGTCGGGCGCGGCCAGAACCTCGGCCGGGTCTTGCAGCACCTCCCGCGGGTGACCCAGGAAGCCGCCATCCGCGAGGCCGCGCTGGCCGCGGCCGTGCTGCTGAGAGTCGAGCTCATCGACGTGCTCGTGGCCGGCTGGCGCGAGCACCGGGACATCCATTCCGCCGCGCGGCGGACGCTGGCCACGCCCGGCAGCAGGGAACTGGTCGGGCTGGCCCCGCACCGGATCAGCACCGTCCGGCAGCCCGCGGTCGGCATCCTGGTTGACGGTCACCGGGTGCATACCCTCCAGCTCGGCCTGTCCATCATCTTCGAGGTCACCGGCCTGGTGGCCGGGATCAGCCACGGTCGGCTCACCGGCCTGCACGCCGGGCACGGTGAAGTCGGCGTCGCCCTGACCATCCACGAGATCGAGATTCTCACCAAGCGGAGGCATCTCGAATTGCCTGGCATGGTGGCGCTGCGGTCCGGATTGCACCTCCTGCCCGGCCACCAGTACCCGGACGCTGCCCACGGCAGCCAGCCGGGCAGCCAGGCTTCGGGTGCCCTGGGCCCCGAGCATCCGAGCAGCGGTAACGCGGACAATCCCCTCGTGCCCTGGTGGGGGAAGACTCACCCGGCTGGCGCCGAGCAAGCGCGGCCGTCGGGGTCACGATCCTGATCGCGCCCAGGTGGATATCGGGCGTATACGGCGAGCCTGCTTGCCGGCGCCCGGCGCAGGCCCTAGAGTCCAAAACCAGGTTCCGAGGGCATCGTCCCGGCCTTTAGCACGGGAGGTTCGCACTGGTGGCAGCGACGCGTGTGACTGAGCCCCAGGCAGGAGAACTGGGTCCGACCGGGAGGCCCTATTCGGCCTTCCCTGATCCTGAGCCGCTCGTGGGGCACGGTCCCGCGCGCATCATTGCGGTCTGCAACCAGAAGGGCGGCGTCGGCAAGACGACCACCACGATAAACCTCGGTGCTGCCCTGGCCGAGCAGGGCCGCCGGGTGCTGCTCGTGGACTTCGACCCGCAGGGCGCGCTGTCAGTCGGGCTCGGCATCCAGCCGCACGACATCGACAACACCGTCTACAACCTGCTGATGGAGCGCGACGTCACCGCGCACGACGTGCTGTTCAAGACCAGCGTCGACGGCATGGACCTGATGCCGAGCAACATCGACCTGTCCGGCGCCGAGGTCCAGCTGGTCCACGAGGTCGGCCGCGAGTACGTGCTCGGCGGGGTGCTGCAGCCGCTGATGTCCGACTACGACATGATCATGATCGACTGCCAGCCATCCCTGGGCCTACTCACGATCAACGCGCTCGCGTGCGCCGACAGCGTGGTCATCCCGATGGAGTGCGAGTACTTCGCGATGCGCGGCGTGGCCCTGCTGATGGAGACCATCGACAAGGTTTCGCGTCGGCTGAACCCGAAACTCACCATCGACGGCTTGCTCGCCACTATGTACGACTCGCGGACACTTCATACCCGTGAGGTCCTGGCCAGCATGGTCAATGGTTTCGGCGACAAGGTTTTTCATACTGTAATCAACCGCACAGTGAGGTTCCCGGACGCTACGGTGGCCGGAGAGCCTATTACCAGCTTCGATTCCGGGTCACTGGGGGCACACTCCTACCGGGAGCTGGCCAAGGAGGTACTGGAGCGGTGGCGGCAGGCAGGGGACGATCACGGAGGGTAAGCCTTCCCGGGGTCGCTGAACTCTTGCGTCCCGCCGCCCCTGGCCCGGACGGGGGCGACCAGCGCCGGGCCAGCGGACGGGAGAAGCACACCCAGAAGATCACCGTCTACCTGTCCGCCGAGGAACTTCTTGACCTGGAACGCGCCCGGCTCGCGCTGCTCCGCTACGGTGCCGCCGCCGACCGGGGCCGGATCGTCCGGGAGGCGATCGCGGTGCTGCTCGCCGACCTCGACGCCCGCGGCCAGGACAGCCTCCTGGCCCGTCGTATCGCCAGCTCCAGCTCCAACGGCACCACTAGCAACAGTGCTCCTGAGCAACCGAACGGAACGAGCGAATCCTCGCTCTAGCCGGGACCGGCTACCGTCATGACCGTGAGCACGGACCTGACCGGCGACCCGGATGGCGCGGAAAGCGCGGCCCGGTCCGGCGCCTTCCAAGTGCACCTGGACGTGTTCGAGGGCCCGTTCGACCTGCTGCTCGCGCTGATCTCCAAGCACAAGCTGGACATCACCGAGGTCGCCCTCTCCCAGGTCACCAACGAGTTCATCGCCTACATCTCGGAACGCTCCGACGGCTGGGACCTGGACCAGGTCAGCTACTTCCTGGTCGTCGCGGCCACCCTGCTTGACCTGAAGGCCGCCCGGCTGCTGCCGTCGGGGGAGGTGGAGGACGAGGAGGACCTCGCCCTGCTCGAGGCCAGGGACCTGCTCTTCGCCCGGCTGCTGCAGTACCGTGCGTACAAGGAGGTCGCGGCCATCTTCGCCGCTCGGATGACCGCCGCGGCCCGCCGGTTCCCGCGCCGGGTCCCGCTCGAGCCCCGGTTCGCCGAGTTGCTCCCCGAGGTGCTGCTCGGCCTCGGTCCGGCCGAATTCGCCCGGCTCGCCTCGCTCACGCTCACCCCAAAGCCGCCGCCGAAGGTCGACACCGAGCACATTCACGCCCCGGTGATCAGCGTCAGGGAGCAGGCCCGGATCCTCGCGACCCTGCTGCGCGAACTCGGCCGGGCCAGCTTCCGGCGGCTGACCGCCAACTCCGCGGGCAGCTACGAGGTGGTGGCCTCGTTCCTGGCCCTGCTCGAGCTGTACCGGGAGGACGCAGTGTCCTTCGAGCAGGTCGCCCCGCTCGGCGAGCTTTACGTGACATGGACGGGCGTGGCGGACACTGATAGCGTCAATGAGCTGACGGAAAGCGACGACGACCAATGACCAGCGAAACCCGCGAAACCCCCGAGAACCCTGAGGCCCCCGAGGCCGGCAGCGAGGCCCCCGAGGCCAGTAACGAGGCCGGCCCCGGACTGCGGGCTAGCCTCGAGGCGATCCTGCTGGTGGCCGACGAACCGGTGCCGGTCGTGGTGCTGGCGCAGGTGCTCGAGCGCCCGCGGAACGAGGTAACGGCCGAGCTACGCCACCTGGCCGCGTCCTACGTCGCCGAGGGCCGCGGTTTCGACCTGCGTGAGATCGCCGGCGGCTGGCGGTTCTACACTCGCGAGGATTGCGCGCCGTTGGTCGAGCGTTTCGTCAGTGACGGGCAGGAGGTCCGGCTGACCCAGGCGGCGCTGGAGACCCTGGCCGTGGTGGCCTACCGCCAGCCGGTGAGCCGGGCCCGGGTGTCGGCGGTGCGCGGCGTCAACTGCGACGGGGTCATGCGCACGCTGGTGCTGCGTGGCCTCACCGAGGAAGCGGGTACGGATAAAGAGACCGGCGCCATCCTGTACCGGACCACCGGGTACTTCCTGGAGCGGCTGGGCCTGGCCACCCTGGACGACCTGCCGGATCTCGCGCCGTTCCTGCCGGAGAACATTGAGGACATCGAGGATGAGAACGCCCGACCGTAGATTCCAGGCCGACGACGAGGCCGACGACTTCGACGATGGCGAAAGAGACTCCCTGACCGACGTCCCGGGTTCCATGGGCGGGGTCCGGTTGCAGAAGGTCCTGGCCGAAGCCGGGGTAGGCAGCCGCAGGCACTGCGAGGAGCTCATCGGCGCGGGCCGGGTCGAGGTGGACGGCGAGACCGTCCGCCGGTTCGGCGCCCGGGTCGATCCCGACCACCAGGTGATCAGGGTGGACGGCAAGCGCATCCCGGCCAAGCCCGGCCTGGTGTACCTGGCGTTCAACAAGCCGCCCAAGGTGCTGACCGCGATGTCGGACCCGCGCGGCCGGCGCACCGTGGCGGACTTCCTCGGCGACCGGTCCCAACGGCTCTTCCACATCGGTCGGCTGGACTACGACACCGAGGGCCTGATGCTGCTCACCAACGACGGCGAGCTCGCGCACCGGCTGGCCCACCCCAGCTTCGAGGTGGCCAAGACCTACATGGCCGAGGTGACCGGCCCGGTGCCGAAGGACCTCGGCCGCCGCCTGGCCACTGGCGTCGAGCTTGACGACGGCGTGGCCATCGCCGACCGGTTCCGGGTCATCGACCGGTCCGGGAACCGCGTGCTGGTGGAGATCACCCTGCACGAGGGGCGCAAGCACATCGTGCGGCGGATGCTGGCCGCGACCGGGCACCCGGTCAGCCGGCTGGTCCGCACCGACGTGGGTCCGATCAGGCTCGGCAACCTCAAGCCGGGGACCTCACGCGAGCTGACCACCCCCGAAATCGGCGAGTTGTACGCCGCGGTCGGTCTGTAACCTGTGGCGATAGGAGGGCCTATGACAGTCAGGGCGGTACGTGGCGCGGTGCAGGTCGATTCCGGCGACCGGGACGCGATCCTCGAGGCCACTGCCGAGTTGGTCACCGAGGTGATGGCCCGTAACGACCTCACCACCGACGACGTGATCAGCGTGCTGTTCACGGCGACGCCCGACCTGACCGCCGAATTCCCCGCGCTGGCCGCGCGCAAGATCGGCTTCCACGACGTGCCGCTGATTTGTGCCTCGGAGATCGCCGTGCCTGGCGCCATGCCCCGCGTGGTGCGGCTGATGGCGCACGTCGAGACGGACCGGCCGCGGTCCGCGATCCAGCACGTGTACCTGCGGGGCGCCGCCGCGCTCCGGCTTGACATCGCCCAATGAGGGTCGCGGTCCTCGGCACGGGGCTGATCGGGACGTCGGTCGCGCTCGCGCTGCGCGAGCGCGGCGTCGGCGTCTGGCTCTCCGACTCCGACCCGGAGGCGGCCCGGCTCGCGGTTAACCTGGGCGCCGGCGAGCCGCTGCCGGCCAAGGCTCGCGCTGACGTGGCGGTGATCGCCGTGCCGCCGGCCGCGGTGGCGGCCACGCTGGCCGTCGCGCAGGCCCGCACCCTGGCCCGCTGCTACACCGACGTGGCCAGCGTGAAGCAGCTTCCGGTGGCGCAGGCCCGGGCTGGCGGCTGCGACATGACCAGTTACGTGCCCGGGCACCCGCTGGCCGGCCGCGAGAAGCATGGCCCCGCCGCCGCCCGCGCCGACCTGTTCCTGGGCCGGACCTGGGCGCTCTGCCCGGCTCCCGAGACATCCGAGCAGGCCATCGCGGCGGTCACGGCACTGGTCCGGGAGTGCGGCGCGGTGCCGATGCGGACCGACGCGGTCGCCCACGACCGCTGGGTGGCACTCGTATCGCACGCCCCGCACCTGGTGGCCGCGGCCATGGCGGCCCGCCTTGAGGCCGCCCCGCCTGAGGCGCTCGACCTGGCCGGGCAGGGGCTGCGCGACGTCACCAGGATCGCCGCCGGGGACACCGGCTTGTGGACCCAGATCCTGGCCGCGAACGCCGGACCGGTGGCCGAGGTGCTGGCCGCGGTGGCCGCCGACCTGGCCGAGGCCGCCCGGATGCTGACCGACGGCGACCCCAAGTCGGTCGCCACCCTGCTGGATCACGGCCAGGCCGGCGTGGCCAGGATCCCCGGCAAGCACGGCGGCGAGCCGCGCGAGTTCGCCGCGGTCCAGGTCGTCATCCGGGACGAGCCCGGCGAGCTGGCCCGGCTGTTCGACGCGGCCGGCGCCGCCGGCGTCAACATCGAGGACGTCAGGATCGAGCACTCGCCCGGGCTGCCGGTCGGCGTGGCGGAACTGTCCGTCCGCCCCGCCGAGGCCGCGACGCTGCTTGACGCGCTGGAGGTCGGCGGCTGGCCGGTCCGCCGTTAGCGTACCGGCACGGGCTCGCGCCCCGGTAGCATCGCACGGGTGAAGACTTCAGCCAGCCTGGACGGCGATCAGGAGAGCGAAACGGACCGCGGGTCCAAGCTCGTCGTCGCGGTCGACGGGCCCTCCGGGGCCGGCAAGTCGAGTACGTCTCGCGGCGTGGCCACCGCGCTGGGCCTACGCTACCTGGACACCGGGGCCATGTACCGCGCGCTGACCTGGTGGCTGCTCGAACGCGGTGTCGACACCACCGACCCCGAGGTGGTGGCGATGCTGGCCACCCGGCCGGTCATCGAGGTCAGCACGGATCCGCGGGCGCCGTGGACCAGGGTCGACGGCACCGACGTGTCCGAGGCGATCAGGACCCGTGAGGTCACCGCCGCGGTCAGCGCCGTGGCGGCAGTCCCGCAGGTCCGCGCGCACCTGATCGCGATGCAGCGGCAGATCATCGCCAGCGCTGAGGGGATCGTGGCCGAGGGCCGCGACATCGGCACCGTGGTCGCGCCCTATGCGCCGGTCAAGGTGTTCCTGACGGCCGACGGTGCGGCCCGGGCCCGCCGCCGCGCCGCCGAGGCCAGCTGGTCCACCCGCGCCGACCAGGAGCGGCGCGACCGGCTGGACGCAGCGCAGAGCGGGAAGTCCGCGGACGCGGTCGAGATCGATTCCACCGGGCTCGGCCTGGACAAGGTGGTCGGCATCATCGTCGGGCTGGTCCCGCAATCCCTGCAGAAGAGCAGGTAACGATGCCGAACGAGGCTGCCCCCGTACCCGTTGTCGCCGTCGTCGGCCGGCCCAACGTGGGCAAGTCGACGCTGGTGAACCGGATCCTGGGCAGCAGGCAGGCGGTCGTCGAGGATACCCCCGGGGTGACCAGGGACCGGGTCGCCTACGACGCCATCTGGAACGGCCGGGCGTTCACCCTGGTGGACACCGGCGGCTGGGACCCCTCGGTGGAGGGCACGGCCCGCGGCCAGGGGCCGCAGAGCGAGCAAAGCCTGGCCGCCCGGGTCACCGCCCAGGCCAGGGTGGCGGTGGACGCCGCGGACGCGGTCCTGTTCGTGGTGGACGCCACGGTGGGGGTGACCGACGCGGACGCCGCGGTGGCCAGCGTACTGCGCCGCTCAGGCAAGCCCGTGGTGGTCGCGGCCAACAAGGTCGACGACACCCGGGCCGAATCGGAAGTCGCGGCGCTGTGGTCGCTCGGCCTCGGCGAGCCTGCCCCGGTCAGCGCGCTGCACGGGCGCGGCAGCGGCGACCTGCTCGACCTGGTGCTCGACGCGCTGCCGGAGGCACCCAAGGAGGCTGACACCGAGGGCGGGCCGCGCCGGGTGGCCCTGCTGGGCCGGCCGAACGTCGGGAAGTCCAGCCTGCTGAACAAGCTGGTCGGCCACGAGCGGGCGCTGGTCGACCCGGTGGCAGGCACCACCAGGGACCCGGTGGACGAGCTCGTCGAGCTCGGCGGCACCACCTGGCGGTTCGTGGACACCGCGGGCATCAGGCGGCGGTTCAGGGAGAACCAGGGCGCGGACTACTACGCGGCGCTGCGCACCGCGGGCGCGCTCGACCTGGCCGAGGTCGCCGTGGTCCTGGTCGACGCGAGCGAGCCGCTCACCGAACAGGACCTGCGGATCGTCTCCATGGTCATCGAGGCCGGCCGGGCCCTGGTCATCGCCTACAACAAGTGGGACATGGTCGACGAGGAACGGCAGCGGTACCTGGAGCGCGAGATCGACCGGCAGCTGCACACGGCCCGCTGGGCGCCCAGGGTGAACATTTCCGCCGCCACCGGGCGGCACCTCGACCGGCTGGTGCCCGCGCTGGAGACGGCGCTGGAGGGATGGGAGACCCGGGTCTCCACCGGCAGGCTCAACGCCTGGCTGACCGGGCTGGTCGCGGCGACCCCGCCGCCGGTGCGCGGCGGCCGCCAGCCCAAGATCCTGTTCGCCACCCAGGCCGGCGTCCGCCCGCCGCACTTCGTCCTGTTCTCCTCGGGGTTCCTCGAGGCTGCCTACCGCCGGTTCATCGAGCGGCGGCTGCGCGAGGAGTTCGGCTTCGACGGCAGCCCGGTCCAGGTCTCCGTCCGGGTCCGGGCCAAGCGGGAACGTTCGGGACGCCGCCCCGCCGCCCGGAGCGGGCACCGGCGGTAGGCGTATCACCCGGGTCCGTTCGGCCCAGGATCTTGATCTTCTCGAGGCCGAGGCGGTCAGCTAGGACGCGAACGCGCCCGGCGGGGCGGCGGGGGAGGGGGTGGCGGTCGCGTCGGTCACCGGTCTGGCGCCAGCGGTAAAGCGGGTCAGGTCGCGGCCGTGCAGGACACGTCCCGGCATCGGGTCCCCGGCCGCCCGCCGGGTGAGCGCGTCCACCGGGAGCGGGCCGGGGCTCGCCGCGAGCACCACGTTTCCGAACCTGCGGCCGCGCAGCACCGCGGCGTCCGCGATCAGGCAGGCGTGCGGGAAGGCCGTCCGGGCCGTCGCGACCTGCGCCCGGGCGTGCGCAAGCGGCGCGCCGTCGGCCACGTTGGCCGCGACGACGCCCGAGCCGCGCAGCACGCGCCGGGCCGCGGCCCAGAACTCCGCCGAGGTCAGGTGGGTCGGCGTCCGCCCGCCCGCGAACACGTCCGCGATCACCACGTCGAAACGGGCCGCCGTCAGCCGCTCCAGCTCCGCCCGGGCGTCGCCGACGCGCACCCGGATCTTGGCGTCCAGCGGCAGCCGGAGCCGGATGAGGTCCACCAGCGCGGCGTCCACCTCGACGGCCAGCTGCGGCGAGCCCGGCCGGGTCGCCGCCACGTAGCGGGCCAGCGTGAGGGCCCCGGCCCCCAGGTGCAGCACGCGCAGCGGCTGGCCCGCGGGCGCGGCCGCGTCGATCACGTGCCCGATCCGCCTGACGTATTCGAAGTCCAGGTAGCCGGGGTCCGCCAGGTCCACGTGCGACTGCGGTATCCCGTCGATCAGCAGCATCCACGCCGTCCGGCGGTCGGCGTCGCGCAGCAGCTCGGTCCCCGCCGGTTCCCTTCGTCGCGCCATACCGGCCATTATCTGCGCTTATCCGAACCAGGACCGGCCGGACCCGGCATCAACCGGGTGGTGGCTCGATGAGACCGGCCGGGATGTGCGAGGCTGTATGGGTACTTCTATGCCGCAGGAGGTCCGCATGGCCGTCGAGCAACCTGGAGCCGAGGCGTCGCCCGCCCCCGAGGCCGGCGTGGAGGAGGCTGGACCTGGTGAAGCCGCGAAGTCAGACCTCGACGAGATGAAGCGCAAGTTCCGCGAGGCGCTCGAGCGCAAGCGCGGCGACCACGCCAGCGCCGAGGGCGCGGACCACACCGGCAAGGTGCATGGCTCCCACGGCCCTGCGGCCAGCCGCCGTTCCTTCCGCCGTAAGAGCGGAGGCTAGCCCGGTCATGCCCCCATTCTGACCCCCAGCTGCATCGCCGCCGCCCAGAGCTGGGTGGGCAGGGAGTGATCCGGCCTGCCGGGTCGGCCCGTGGCCGGTGAGCCTGCCTGCGGGTCGGCCGGCTGCGGCCGCTGCGACTCTTCGGCCGCCGGGAGGTGGAACCACACCGTGGTACCTGCCGGGTCCCTGAGGTAGCCCCACTGGGCGGCGAGGTGCTGGACGAGAAACAGCCCGTGCCCTTCGGCGGCATACAGGTCGCCCTTCACGACGGGCATGCCTGCGGAGCCGTCGTCGATGATCTCGACGAGGACGCCGTGCGGGACGCCAATGACGACGATGGTAACGGTGCCGCCGTCGACGCCCGACTTGGTGTGCTGTATGGCGTTGGTGACGATTTCTGAGGTAAGTAAGGTCGCCGTGTCGTTGTCCGCGCCGACCTGGTGTGAGCTGAGCGTCCGCGAGACGAAGGCCCTGGCCGTGGCGACCAGTTCGGGGCGCCCGGCGATGGTCAGCGAGCCGAGGACGGTCGCGCGCGCCCCGTCGGCGGTCCCGCGAGGCCCTGGCCTGCGCTGCGGGCCGGACCATGATCGTCGGGAATTGCCCTCGGGCGTTTCCATGTTGAGTCCTTCCAAACAATAGAGATCGTGATCTCACCTGTTCGCGACCGGTGGCCGTGAAGTTCCGATTGCTTCAAGTGCCACACCTATGACACTTGCCACTATGGGTTCGCTTAGTGCGCTACTAATCACTCAATCAACATCAGACGCGCGCTAACCCAGCTCGTCGCTCGATACCCGGAATCTACGGGCGACATTTTTGTCGGCGTATTGCAATATGTCCGGATTTGTACCGGACACCACTGTCCTGCGTGGACTATCGTCAGAATCGATGATGAGCCCGCCAGCCCACGCGGCGCAAGTGCGTGAAGGAAATTTCCCGCATGAAATCCCGGATGGGATTTCATCCAAGGCGCTAGTGCGGTATCGTACTCGTTGTCAGGGACGATGTGGAGCGTTCCGGTTACCCTCTGATGCTAAATGGGGTCACATCCGGTTCCTCCGCGAACTTCCTAAGCGTTTAGCCCTCTGCTTCCCGAGGAGGCGAGCTTCTCGTGCCCCTTGGTCCCACCGTCCGTCGGCGCAGGCTCGGTGCCGAGCTCCGGCGTCTGCGCGAAGCGCATTCGCTCAAGCTTGAGGAAGTAGCCGAGAAACTCGGCCTGGCCCCGTCGACCCTCTCCCGCATCGAGACCGGCAAGGCGCCGACCAAGTCGGCCTACCTGACCGCCATGCTCGAGATGTATGAGGTCGAGGACCCGGGCGCACGCAAGGTGCTCGTCGATATGGCCCGCGAGGGTCACCGCAAGGGCTGGTGGTCGATTTACGACGACGTCCTGCCCAGCGGGTTCGACATCTACGTGGGCCTGGAGGCGGAGGCCTCCGGGCTGCGCAGCTATGAGTCGGCCGTGATCCACGGGCTGCTGCAGACCACCGACTACGCCCTGACGGTGCTGCGCGAACTGCGGCCCAAGGACAGCGAGGAGCAGATCCGCCGGGTGGTGGACCTGCGCATGGAGCGGCAGCGGCTGCTCGACCAGGAGCCGCCGCTCGACGCCTGGATCATCCTCGACGAGGGCGCGATCAGGCGCAATATCGGCGGTGCCGCGATCATGCGGCGCCAGCTCGAGCACCTGATCCAGGCCAGCCGCTGGCCCAATGTGACCTTGCAGATCCTGGCTTTCGAGTCCGGTGCGCACGCAGGGCTGATCGGGCCGTTCGCCATTCTTGAGTTTCCCGAGCGCACCGATTCTGACGTCGCCTATACCGAGTCCCTGGGCGGCATGATCTACCTGGAAAAAGACCGGGAAGTCCGGGCTTGCGCCGAGGCATTCGACCGGATGCGCGCGGCGGCGCTTTCCCCGGCCGCGTCGGTCGACCTGATCCAGCAGGTGGCGAGCGAGTTCACCTGATCACGACGTACACAGGAAAAACTGCAACATCAACGGAAGAGGAGACGGATGGACACCGACCTAACCGGTCTGCGCTGGTTCAAGAGCAGCGCAAGCAGCGCCGCGGGCTGCGTGGAAATAGCGCACCTCCCCCAGGGGGGAGTCGCGGTCCGCGATTCAAAGGATCACGGCAAGACGCCGCACATCTTCAACCGGCACGAGTGGGAATGCTTCCTCGTCGGTGCGAAGAACGGCGAATTCGACCTCCCGGTCACCTAAGCCTCTCATTTCCTGTCCCGGGCGTCGGCGGAGACGGCGGGCGGGGCGCGTTCCCCACTACAGCCCCGCCCGTCCCTGCGCGGCGAGTCTGCGCGCACGGCTAGATGGTTTGGGGGGAAGGAGCAGAGGGCGGTGGTCCCGGTGTCTGGCTCTAAGTCGAAGTCGCCGTCCCTGGCCCCGCCGACGAAGGCATCCCATTCGGCGAGCGTAAACACCAGGGCTGGCCCAGCCGGATGCCGGGAGTTGCGGATCGCGACCTGGCCGCCTGGCAGGTGCGCGATCTCGACGCAGTTGCCGCCCTGCGGGCCGCTCCTGCCGCTCTTGCGCCACGTCACCTCGGGCAGTTCAGCGGCGGGCATTCCGTTCCGGATGCTCATGGACTAGTCCTCCAGCTGCTTGATGATCATGGTGAGGATCTCAGGTGTCTTGCCGGGTTCGGCGCTGACGATGCTGAGCCGCTCCATGGCCAGCAGGTAACGGTCGACATCGGATCTCTTGTCGAAGTACAGGGCGCTGGTGAGGTGTTCCAGGTAAGCGACGTCGGGCAGGTCCGCGTCGCTGAACCGCAGGATGCTGAACCCGCTCGGCGCGGCGTGGCCGCCCATGCCGAGCGGAGTAATCTGCAGCGTGAGGTTCTGCCTGCTGCTGAGGCTGAGCAGGTAGCGAAGCTGGTCGCGCAGGATCTCCGTGCTCCCGATCGGTCGCCGCAGCGCGGTTTCCTCGATGATGGCCCACAGCCTGAGCCGTCCCTCGGTGAACCGCCGCTGTCGTTCCTTGCGCAGGATGACGTGCCGCTCCGCCTCGCCGATGGGAATGTCGCCCACCGCGAGCACGGCGGCGGCGTACTGGTGGGTCTGCAGCAGGCCGGGGATGAACTGCGGTTCGTAGATGCGGATCGAGGTCGCCGCCTCTTCCATGCCGACGTAGGACTGGAACCAGTCGGGCAGGATGTCGTTGTACCTGTGCCACCAGCCGGGCCGGTTGGCCTGCTCGGCCAGGCTCAGCAGCTGCTCCCGCTCCACCGTTCCCACGCCGTAGTAGGTCAGCAGGTCGAGCACGTCGATCTCGCGGATTGCGTTCCTGCCGAGTTCGATGCGGCTGATCTTGGACTCAGACCCGCGGATCGCCCGGGCCGCCTCCTGCGCGGTGATGCCACGGCTTTCCCGCAGTCGCCGCAACTGGGTGCCCAACAGGATGCGCAGCACAGTTGGCCCCTCTGTCGGCTCTGGCATGGCGCCTCCCGGATTTCCGTGCCGCCGCGGAATTGTTTCGCGCAATTGCGTGGCAATGTGTTGCCACCCCGCTGTCGGTAATCGTCATGGTATCCCATATGGGATTGCATGCCACCCCCCAACATTGGCTGCCTGGTCGGCCGGAGTGAGACACATCTGTCTCCGGACACTTCTGTCGAGCCGACCCCATAAAGGGCCGTTGAGCTTGTGCGTACTCGTCGCGGCCGCTGGGTCGCGCCGGTGCGTCGCCGGGCCGCGGGCGCCCCGTCGAGGGGACGCGAGCGCCCTGATCTGCGGTTCAGTCCCCGGGACGCGCCCTGGGGGGGGCGCGACCTGAACTCCGCTGGCAGCGCGGCCGGCTGGCCCCGGTCCGCGGCCGCACAGGAACGAGGGAAACGTAATGCCGCTGAGCGGCGATTCCCCGAATCGACGGCGATGATTTGCGGACGACATTCCGTCCGGATATTCCTAGCCGGCGCATTTATGACTATCTTCTTGGCGGAAAGACAATTGCCCGGCGGGTTCGGCGGCGCCGGAGATGAGACTGCCATCCGGCTGCCGAACATTCGCCAGGAGTTCGGGCGAGACCCCAGGTTCGGCCGCGCGGAGCGCTTGCTCGCTGGCGAAGCGGGAATCCGACAGCTTGTCGATCTCGGCATCCAGGCTGCTGGCCGGGGGTAACGTGCACGAGGTGACGGTCCCGGCTGGCCCCGACGGCATCATCTTCGAACTGCTGGCGCCATTTCCCCGGGCAGATACCTTGCGCTTTCGCGCGCGCCAACATCGCACTTCTTTTGCGACGCGCTCGTCGCCAGCCAGCCCTAGCCAGCCCGCCCATAAGATGGGGATATGCGCTATAGGCCCCTGGGACAGTCGGGACTGCTGGTGTCGGTCGTCGGGCTCGGCGGCAACAACTTCGGCAGCCGCCTCGACGTGGACGGGACGCGCGCGGTGGTAGACGCGGCCATCGACGCCGGGATCACCCTGTTCGACACCTCGGACACATACGGCGGGGGCGGCGGATCAGAGCGCGCCCTGGGCGAGGTCCTCGGCTCGCGCCGCGACCAGGTCGTGCTGGCCACGAAGTTCGGTGGCCATGGCGTAGACATGGGCTACGGGCCTGCGGCCGGCGCTAAGGGCGGTCGCGCCTACATCCGGCGCGCGGTCGCCGAGTCGCTGCGCCGCCTGCGCACCGATCACATCGACCTGTACCAGCTGCACGTCCCGGACCCGGTCACGCCGGTCGAGGAGACCGTCGCCGCGCTGCACGAGCTGGTCGCCGAGGGCAAGGTCAGGTACATCGGCCACTCGAACTTCTCCGGCTGGCAGCTGGCCGACGCCGCGCACCTCGCGGCGCGCAACGTCCATGCGCCGTTCATCTCCACGCAGAACCACTGGTCGCTGCTCGAGCGCCAGGCCGAGGCGGAGGTCGTTCCCGCGGCCAGGCACTTCGGCCTGGGCGTGCTGCCGTACTTCCCGCTCGCCAACGGACTGCTGACCGGCAAGGTCAGGCAGGGCCAGGCGATACCGGCCGGGACCAGGCTGGCCGCGCGGCAGGGCTACGTGACCGAGGAGAAACTGGCCAAGGTCGAGGCGCTGATCGCCTGGGCCGCCGATCGCGGCGTCACGCTCCTTGAGATCGCGATCGGCGCCCTGGCCGCCCAGCCGGGCTGCTCGTCGGTGATCGCCGGGGCGACGAGCGCCGAGCAGGTCAAGGCCAACGCGGCCGCCGCGGCATGGACCCCCACCGCCGCCGAACTGGCCGAGATCGACGCCATCGCCCCCCCGCCGACAGTGCCCTAGCCGACAGTGCCCTAGCCGCCCGCCATTGCCGACAGTGCCCTAGCCACCCGCCATTGCCGTCTTGTACAGGGCCGCGGCGTTCGTGCCCAGCACGGACGAATACGAGATCTGTGGGGTATAGCCGCCCTGCTGGTACCCGCCGATGACGCCGATCACCATGCCCTGCCCCGTGCCCTGGTTGACCTCGCCCAGGAACGGCCCGCCGCTGGTCCCGTCCGTGTAGCCGCCGCAGTCGAACTCCAGCTGCCCGGCCATCGGCTCCCGGAGCCAGTTCTGGCACGTGACCGGCTGGTTTGAGGAGTTCGGGTATCCGATCACCTGTACCAGCTGGCGGCTGTCGGGCGGGCCGGCGGCGAGCTGTTCCGCCCCGGTCACGTCCTCGACCGGCACGTCCGAGCCGGGCTGGCTGATCCGCAGGAAGGCAAAGTCGTCATCCGGGTTGGACTCCGAGCTCCACGCCTGGTCGACGTAGACCTTGGTCACCGTCCACACGCCGTACGGCGTAGCGCCCTTGGTGTAGCCGGGGACGAAATCGACCGTGCCCGAGATGCCGGTCATGCAGTGCGCGGCGGTGATCGCGAGGTCGCCGTCCGGGCTGTCGATCACGCTCGCCGTGCAGAAATGCTGGCCCAGCTTGCCCGCGGACGTGGTGAACAGCGCCCCGACCGGCGGGGTGCCGGCGAACGCCTGCCCGTTGCGCGAGGGGGAGGCCAAATGACGCACGGCCCGCACGAAGCCGGTGGCGATATCGCCGGCGGCGCCGGTGGCCGGGGTCAGCATGACCACCGCGCCGATGGCGAGCGCCGTGACCAGGGCCGCCCTGGCCGGTGACCTGGCGATCCGGCGGGCCCGCTCGCGCGGGCCGCTGTGGCCGGCAGGCGGGTTGTCCTCGTCGCGGACGTCCGGGTGACGCCTGGCTCGCCGCCCCGTTCGCAACAGCACCTGCCCTGGTCACCGCCTCACTTCGTCCGGATTCGATAGCTATGAACGTTTTATAGACACAACTTCGATACCCAATTGTGATCTACAAGGTGCGACGTTACCAGAGGTAAATGCTCCAGAGTTAGTCAGAAGTCACCATGCTGAGCTGGGGATTTCCTGTGAGGCAGCTGCGCGCATGGCACCGTACGGCAGGATCAGCGTGCCTAGCGCCGTGGCCAGGTTGGCGATGGTGGCCCAGTCGCTCGCGCTCACCAGCGATCGTGCACCGTGGCGCGGAAGTACTTGTCGTACAGCCCCTCGATCGCGTCGAGCGCGGCCGGCGGCAATGGCGGCAGGCTCGCGGCCTCGGCGTTCTGCCGGGCCTGACCGGTGCTGCGCGCGCCTGGGATCACGGTCGTCACCCCGGGCTGCTGGATCACCCACCGCAGTGCCCACTGAGCCGGGGCCCACTGAGCCGGGGCCCACTGAGCCGGGGCCCACTGAGCCGCGCCCTCCTGGCCCGGCAGTGCCCCGGTGATGGCCGCGAACTCCGCCGCCGCGTCGACGCCGGCCTCCAGGCCCACGCCGGAGAACGTCTCCCCGACGTCGAACGCCTCGCCGTGGACGTTGTAGCTGCGGTGGTCGTCGGGGGCGAACTTGGTGTCCCTGGTGTACCGCCCGGAAAGCAGCCCGGACGCGAGCGGCACCCGCGCGATGATGCCGATTCCCGCCGCGACCGCGGCCGGCAGCACCTGATCGAGCGGCTTGCGCCGGAACGCGTTCAGGATGATCTGCACGCTGGCCAGGCCCGGGCGCGCGATCGCGGCCAGCGCCTCGGCGCAGGTTTCCACGCTCACCCCGTACGCCGCGATCCGCTCCTCGGCGACCAGCGCGTCGAGCGCGTCGAAGACGGCGTCGGAGGAGAAGACCGGGGTCGGCGGGCAGTGCAGCTGGACCAGGTCGAGCCGGTCGGTGCCGAGGTTTACCCGGGACCTGTCCGTCCAGGCGCGGAAGTTGTCCAGCGTGTACTGCTCTTCGGACTGCTCGGCCCGGCGGCCCATCTTGGTCGCGACCGTGATGCCCTGCCCGGCATTGCCGGCCAGGAAGCGCCCGATGACGCGCTCGCTGCGCCCGTCGCCGTAGACGTCGGCCGTGTCGAAGAACGTGACCCCGGACTCGACCGCCGCCTGCATCACCGCCATCGCGTCGGCCTCGGACACGTTTCCCCAGTCGGCGCCGAGCTGCCACGTGCCGAGCCCGACGACAGAAACCGGCCGGCCTGTCCGGCCGAGAACCCGCTGCTCCATGATTGGCGATCATACTGAGCACGTGTGCGTTAATTAGGTGCCGAGGCGGAACGGCACTGCCCGTCGCGGTGTGGACCCATAATCACGGCCCGCGATGCGCCGCGGCCTGATAGGCGCCCGGGGTGACCCCGTAGTAACGCCGGAACCACCGGGTCAGGTGCGCCTGGTCAGCGAAGCCGGCCTCGGCCGCGGCCCGGGCGGGCGGGACGCCGGCCGAAAGCAGCCCGCGCGCCGCGCGCACTCGGAGTTGGCGCCGGTAGTCGCTGGGCGCGAGCCCGTAGGCCTGCGTAAAGGCCCGGTAGGCCGCGTACCTGCTGCACCCGGCGGCCGCGGCCAGGTCGTCGGCGGTCAGGTCGGCGGCGCCGTCCTGGAGGAGCTCGCGGATCCGCGCGGCGACGCGCCGGTCCGCAGCGCCCCGCGCCGGGACGCGGGCCGAGGCGTGCCGGGCCAGGAGCCTCGCCGTCGCGGTGAGCCGCTCGTACCGTTCAAGCTCGGTGGCGCGCCCGGTCAGCGACAGGTGCAGGCCGCGGACGGACGCGGCGAGCGCGGGATCCTCGATCACCGGCGAGCGGAACAGCGGGAGCGGGACCTCGGTCAGCGAGGCGAAGAATTCCGGCCAGACGTGCACCATCCGGTAGGTGAAACCGCCGTCGCCCTCCGCGTGCCCATCGTGCGGATCGTCGGGGTTGAAGGCCATTACCATGCCACGGCCGCTCACATGGCGCCCCTGACGGCAGGTGAACGCCTGCGCGCCGGTCTCGGTCACGCCGAATGAGTAGCTCTCGTGACTGTGCCGGTGGTACACGTGCGAGGTGAAATGCGCGTGCATCGCCTCGACCGGCACGCCGTCCGCGCGCCAGTACCTGGCCCAGTCCCTGGGGGCAACGGCCATGTCCCCATCGTAGGGCGCTCCAGCGTTCAAGACCGGGCCGCGCGGGTGGGCCACACTCGGGAGGCATGGACCTGACCACTGGCGGGGCCACCGAAGTGTGATTCGCGGGAAGGACCCATGACCATACGATTCGACACCAAGATCGCCATCGCTGTGCGCGCCGACCTCGAGCCGTGGCAGCAGCTGAACGTCACGGCGTTCCTGGCCAGCGGCATCGCCGCCAGCAGCGGGGAGATCATCGGCAAGCCTTACGAGGACGGCTCGGGGAATACCTACCTGGAGCTGTTCCGGCAGCCCGTGGTGGTGTACGCGGCCGACGCCGAGAGCCTCACCCAGGCGCATCAGCGGGCGCTGTCCCGCGGGATGCCGATGGCGATCTACACCATGGACATGTTCGCGACCGGCAACGACGACGATAACCGGGCCGTGGTGCGCGCGGTCCCCGCCGCTGAGCTGCACTTGGCCGGGCTCGCGCTGCACGCGCCGCGCAACGCCGTCGACAAGATTTTCAAGGGCGTTACGCTGCATCCATGAAAGCAGCGCTGTACAGGAGCACCGGGAAAGCGGCTGATGTCCTCCGTATCGAGGAGATCCCCCAACCCGAGCCGGGACCGGGCGAGGTCCTGGTCCGGGTGTACGCCTCGGGGATCAATCCCACCGACTACAAGGCACGGTCCGGGGCGGTCCCGCGCCCCATCGACGAGTTCCAGATCCCGCACCACGACGGTGCCGGGGTGATCGAGGCGGTCGGCCCCGGAGTGGACCCCGGCCGCGTCGGCCGGCGGGTCTGGCTGTACCTCGCCGCGGCCGACCGCCGGTGGGGGACCGCCGCCGAGTGGACCGTGGTGCCCGAGCGCCACGCCGTGCTGCTGCCGGACAACGCGTCGTTCGAACTGGGCGCCTCGCTGGGCGTGCCGGCCATAACCGCGCACTACTGCCTGTTCCGCGACGGTCCGGTGAACGGCCAGACCGTACTGGTGGCCGGCGGTGCCGGGGCTGTCGGTCACTTCGCCATTGAATTGGCCAAACGGGGCGGGGCTCGTGTCGTCACCACAGTGAGCAGCCCGGAGAAGGGGGCGCTGGCCCAGGAGGCAGGCTCAGACCTGGTGGTGAACTACCGCTCGCCGGATGCCGTTGATCAGATCAGGGCGTTCGGTCCCGTCGACCGGGTTATCGAGGTGGCGCTCAGCGCGAACCTCGAGCTCGACCTGGCCGTGGTCAAGCCGCACGGCACGATCGTGACCTACGCGGCGGCGGCCGCCGACCCGGCGCTGCCGGTGCGGGCCTGCATGACGGCCAACCTCACGCTGAAGTTCGTCCTGCTGTACGGCATGCCGGCGGCCGCGCTCGACCATGCGGCGGCCGACATCACCGCTGCCCTGGCCGCAGGCGAGCTCACCGGCCTGCCGGTGCACAGGTTCCCGCTGGCCGATATCGCCGCGGCGGACGAGGCCGCCGAGAACGGCGCCGTCGGCAAGGTCATCGTCACCCCGTAACAGCCGCTCGCGAGGAGCAGGCCGGGCAGGGACCTGTTGGGGCAGCGCGGGCGGGGTCGCGCTGCCGGAGGCCACGTCCCAAGCAGGCTACTTCTTGGGAAAGACCCCGGTGTGGCGGGTTCCGCCCCAGAAGACCCTGGTGCCGATCCGGTCGCGGCGTCCGCTGCCGTCGCACCGACGGCAGCGCCGGTACGAGCCCTTGTAGACGGCGCCGAAGTGCCTGCCGGTCATATTGCAGGTGGGACACTTCCTGAGCGGATGGATGCGCGTCGAGACGATGTAGCTGACGGCAACAATGGCAATAACAACTACCGCTACCATGCCTGGTACTCCTTAACTTCCCCCCGCGCCAGAACCGCCCGTAGCCCTGTACCGCCTTACACACGGGCCGGGTACCGCGGCTCCGGCGAGAGTTGACCACCGCCGTGGGTACCAGAGTTGGATCTCACCCCTAGTACCGACTCATTAGCACAGAGTAAACCACTCTGACCTGATATGTGAATAATTTTGTCATGACAGTTACAGCATGAGCGTAGTTACTGTCTTTTTGACTGCCGTATCACCGGCGTCAGCTGTACGCGCTGATGCCAAGCCTCACCGCGAGGCCGACACCGCACAAGCTGACGATGACCCGGAACGGCCCTGCGGGCACCTTCCTGGCAATCTTCGGACCGATCCATCCGCCAACCAGGAAGCCCGTCGCAAGCGGCGCCACAAACGACCACCTGACGTCGCCGAACAACGCGAAGCATACAGCGGCCATGGCATTCGCCATCCCAGAAACAGCGTTCTTCACCGCGTTCACCTTGACCAACGATTCGCTGATCATCATGCTCAGCACCACGAGCAGCATGACTCCCGCGGCGGCACCGAAATAACCGACGTACACGGCGACCGCGAAGAGCGCCACGCCATGGCCAAGACGGTTCTCGCCGTCCGCGGTCGGGGCCAGCCGCTTGATCCTGGGCTGGACCAGGAGTACCAGCGAGGCGCCGCCGATCAGCACCGGGACCACGACGGTGAAGGTGCTCGCCGGAGTCAGCAGCAGGACGGTCGCCCCGGTCGCGCCGCCGAGCGCCGTGATGATCCCGAGCCGGAGCACGCGCTGGCCCTGGCCCGCCAGTTCCGGCCGGGAGCTGGCCACCGATCCAGCCCCGGTGAGCACGAGCGAGACGGTGTTGGTCATGTTCGCGCTGAGCGGCGGCACCCCGAGCGCGAGCAGCACCGGGTAGGTGACCAGTGAGGCGATGCTCACCACCGTGCTGAAAATGCCGCCGAGTGTTCCGGCGGCGAGCAGCACGATCACCTCAGAGAATTTCATCTAAGACCAGGATCGCGCAGTCGGCTCCCGGGCCGCACCTCCGGCTGCCGCTGCACAGGTGTGATCCCGCATCGCATCCGACCTGCGCTCCGCTGCCCCGGCCTGTCGCACCGCTATAAATCCAGACGATCGGCTGCCGCGGCTTCGGCAGCTAGGAACTCCGCCCGAAGGCGTCACTTGCCGCCGCGTCGTTTTCGCCATTGACGGTAGGTGCCGCGGGCCTCTTCGGCCGATCGTCCCCACAGGGCTTTCGCCCCTGGTGGCACGTCACTCAGGCCACATTGCTGTGCGGCCCGCAGCGTATCGCCGCCACTTGACGAGAGTGCCCACTCCCAGTCCTCACGCTCAAACTCAGCAAGGCAGCGATTTAGGCTCCCGTCGAACAGGAACGCTCGTTCCCCTCGTCGCTGCCGCCGTGCTCGCTGCTCACCTGGGCTCAAACGCTTACCCATCGGTGCCTCCTGATTCATCCGACCCACAACACGCGCAGGACGATGACCCGTCGCTGATCGTCAAGGATGAGGTAGATCACCATGCCTTGGTCGTGCTTTGCCGAAGACGTGCGTCCGCATGTTCCCATCGGCCCGCTGACGGTCCTAGGCTTCGCCGCCCCATGACGCGGTTACGAGGACGGTCATCTGTTCGGCGTAAAGGGGAAGTGCCTCCGTCGGCAGTGCTGCGACCTGTTCATGAGCATGGTCCTCCGATTCGGCCTCAGCGGCATGGCCGAACGAGCTGAACTCGTCGGCGCCCACCTCGACGTCCGCTCCGGCCCAGGTCGCGGCACCACCATCGAGGCCTTGATCCCGCTAACCCCGCCCCGCTAACCCCGCCCCGCTAGCATCCGCACACCAGCCCGCCCGCCCCTCCGCCCTTGGGTCAAGCCGACTCGATGGAGCATCGAGCCGGTCATAGCCCAATGCCAGGAACTTAAGGAAGCACCCTCGGCCCGGGCTGTTTCATGATCATGGCCAGAAACAGGCAAATAGTGCCCAAAACTGGCCACGATCATGATCAGCGCCCGGAATGTCTCAAGATAAAGTTGAGGCATAGCGGGGCATAACGGGATTCCGTCACCCCGCAGGCCGGCAGCCGGCGCCATACCGCAGCAGGCCGGCACCCGCGCCGCCCGCCGGCGTCGCTCCCACCCGCAGTGAGGACCCTGACCAGCAGCAAAGCCCGGAAATTCGGCACCCGGGCTCCTTTAAGTCCCGGGCCACCCGGCCGGTTACTGACGGCTCGATGGAGCATGGGTGCGGCCGGTCCGCACCTGCAGTAGCCAGGTCGCCTCCGTTCGCGGAACGCATAGATATTTTGAGGTCAAATGATTTGACATGGAAATAGCTGGCGATGAAGACTGGCGGCGTGAGTGCGGCGGAGGTTGCCGGGCCGGACGGTCCTGCAGCGGTGAAGTGCGGGCCCGGGCAAGGTCACGCGGGATGGTTCTGGGGAGATCCGTCGGACGGGCCGCCCGCGGACGCGCCGCTGCACGTCCTGCTGCTGGCCGCGTCCAGGATCATGGGCGCGTTCTACGCGGGCACGCTGACGCAGGCCGGACTGCGGATCAGCCCGGCCGGGCTCGGCGTGCTGCGGGTGCTGCTGGCCGGAGACGGGCTCAAGTCCAGCGACGTCGCGGCCCGCGGCCGGTCATCGCCGGGGACGCTGACGTCGGTGGTGAACACGCTCGTACGCGAGGGATACGTCGAGCGGCGCAGCGACGTCGGTGACCGGCGGGTGGTGAGGCTGTTTGTGACCGATCAGGGCCGCCAGATCGTCGCGGACTACCATGCCCTGGCCGGCCCGCACTGGCGGGACGCCTTCGACTTCGTGGACCCGGCCGACGAGCCGGTCATCCGTAAGTTCTTCATCGACATGATCGGGCAGTTCAGTGAGCTGATAAGGAAGGAGCGCGACACGTGACGCAGGACGTCAGGTTGTCGTGGTGCGGAAACCGGGAGTGTCAACCGAAGTTGACGCGAATCCACTGTCAACGTAGGTTGACATCATGACGGATGCAGCCGGTCTCGCGATACGCACCGAGGATTTGCGCAAGACATATAAGTCGTCACGCGGGGACGTACCTGCCGTCCGCGGCATCGACCTGTCCGTCGGCTCCGGCCAGTTCTTCGGGCTGCTCGGGCCGAACGGCGCGGGCAAGTCCACCACCATTGGCATGCTCACCACCTTGGTCCTGCCCACCGGCGGGCGGGCCTGGGTGGCCGGCCTAGACGTGGTGGCCGACCCGGTCGGGGTGAAGCGCAGGATCGGCGTGGTGACCCAGAACAACACCCTCGACATGCAGCTGACGGTCGCCGAGAACCTCGAGTTCCGCAGCCGGTTCTTCGGCCTGGGACTGCGCGAGGCATCGCGCCGCGCCAGCCAGTTGCTCGAGGTGTTCGGGCTCGCGGACCGGCGCAAGGCAATGTCTACCGACCTGTCCGGCGGGCAGGCCAAGCGGCTGCTAATCGCGCGGGCCCTGGTGCACCGGCCGGACGTCCTGTTCCTCGATGAGCCGACCGCCGGGCTCGACCCGCAGACCAGGGTGAACCTGTGGGACATCCTGCGCGTGCTGCACGCCGAGGGGCAGACCATCCTGCTGACCACGCACTACATGGAGGAAGCCGAGGCGTTGTGTGAGCAGGTCGCCGTGGTCGATCACGGCGAGGTGCTGGCCTCGGGCACCGTGAACGAGCTGAAGGAAGGGGCGGGCGCCGAGACGGTGATCACGGTCAGGTACGAGGATCCGGTCCCCGATGACATGACCGAACGGGCCCGGCTGGCCGACCGCCCGGGTGTCAGCAAGGTGGAAGCCGACGGCGACTACGTCCGGGTCTTCACCCGCGAGCCCGATGGCGTGCTCGGCGAGCTGGTGACCGCGGGTTCCGCGGCCGGCCTGACCGTGCGTGACGCCACCCAACTCAAGCCCAGCCTGGAGACCGTGTTCCTTACCTTGACTGGAAGGGAGTACCGCGAGTGACCACCACCACCAGAAAAGCCCCGCCGGTAGCGGCGGAACACCCCGGGGTTCCCTCGGCGTCTGAGGTTGCCGCCCTGATCGCCGAGGCGCCGGTACCGCGGCCGACCCTGATCAAGACGTTCAACGCCATGATGGCCAGGGAGTTCCGGGTGCTGCGGCGCAACGCTGTCGCCACCTTCACCCGGGCGGTCATGCAGCCGCTGCTTTTCGTCTTCGTCTTCGCCTACGTGTTCCCCAAGATCGGCGGCGGCTTCAACCTGGGCGGGGGAGCGACCGCCTCGCAGGCCACGGGCAGCATCAACTTCGCCACCATTCTCGTGCCTGGCCTGATGGCCTCCATGCTGCTCATGCAGGGCATCATGGCCGTGACGTTCCCGCTGGTGATGGAATTCTCCTGGCAGCGCACTATCGAGGACCGGGCCTTGGCCCCGGTGCCGATCCGGGTGCTGGCCATCCAGAAGATCGTCGCGGGCGCGGTCCAGTCGTTCCTAGGCGCGTGTATCGTGTTCCCGATCGTGCTGCTCGTACACGCGTCCGGCCAGGCTCCGCACGTGCACGTGACCAACTGGGCCCTGTTCGCGGTCATCCTGGTCTTCGCGTCGCTGCTCACCGCCTCGCTCGGGCTGCTGCTCGGCACGATCATGGACCCGCGCAAGATGCAGATGCTGTTCGCGATGATCCTGCTGCCCGCCACGATGCTCGGCTGCGTCTACTACCCGTGGGCGGCACTGCACCACATCCGCTGGCTGCAGATCGCGGTGCTGATCAACCCCATGGTGTACATGTCCGAGGGGCTGCGGGCCGTGCTCACCCCCGTGCTCCCGCACATGCCGATGTGGGCCGTGCTGGTCGCGCTCGTCGGCGGCACGGTGGTCTTCGGCTACCTGGGTACCCGCACCTTCACCAAGCGCGTCCTCAACTAGGCCGGGGGGTACGGAGGGCCGGGGGATGGGTCCCCCCGGGAGGAGGAGCGGGGGGTTCCGGGGGGTCGTCCCCCGGGCCAACACTTCCCCGCGCGGGGAATACCGCTGAACGGCCTGGTGCTGTTAGGGTTAGACGTTGACCAGCTCGGTACTCAGGTACCGGGCGCGCAAAGCGGAGGACCACCTCCCACCCAGTCGGCCCGGTACGGGCAGGCGGGTCTGGCCAGACGTCCCGGCGGGCGGTGCGTGCGAGAGCGCGCTCGAGCGCCGGGTATCTGCTGGCACGGCGCATCCTCTCGGGAGGGTAGCGCCGTTGTCGTGGTTGCCCCGCTGAGCGCATCGCTCGCGGGGTTTTCTCGTGTCCGGGGCATCCGCCCGCGACCGGGAAATCCCGGGGTTGGTCGGCAGAAGCCGCTGCCGGAGGCACCGACAGCGGAGATGAGGCTCAAGGAGGTCACATCAGCACCGAAGCACGTATCAACGAGCGCATCCGTTCTCCCGAAGTCCGGCTGGTCGGACCGAAGGGGGAGCAGATCGGGATCGTCTCGGTCAACGACGCACTCAAGCTGGCTCAGGAAGCCGACCTCAACCTGGTCGAGGTCGCACCCACTGCGCGGCCACCGGTCTGCAAGCTCATGGACTACGGGAAGTTCAAGTACGAGTCCGCGGTCAAGGCCAGGGAGTCACGCAAGAACCAGACGCAGACGATCGTCAAGGAGATCAAGCTGCGCCCGAAGATCGATCCGCACGATTACGGCACCAAGAAGGGCCACGTCGAGCGGTTCCTCAAGGCGGGCGACAAGGTCAAGGTGACGATCATGTTCAGGGGACGTGAGCAGTCGAGGCCCGAGCTGGGCTTCCGTCTGCTGCAGCGTCTTGCTGGCGACGTTGAAGAGCTCGGCTTCGTGGAGTCGCAGCCCAAGCAGGACGGGCGGAACATGATCATGGTGATCGGGCCGCACCGGAAGAAGAGCGAAACAAAGGCGCATACGGCGAGCCAGGCCCACAACCGGTCGGTGCCAAGCCCGCGCGCTGCCGCAGCAGCGGCCCAGGAACCGGCGGCGAGTGAGCCCGCCGCCGATGGCGCCGCGGTACCGGGTCCGGCCTAGCCGGTAGCATCACCCGGCGGCAATAAACCCCGGCGCAAGCGCCGGGGTCGGTTACTGCTGCGCGCCGAGGAGGGGTGCAGCCACAGGAATGGAGACGACGGCCACCATGCCGAAGATGAAGACTCACAGCGGCACCGCGAAGAGGTTTCGGGTGACCGCCACCGGCAAGGTGATGCGCCGCCGCGCCAACCGAGGCCATCTGTTCGAGCACAAGTCCTCCCGCCTGACGCGGCGGCTCTACGGGGAAGTGCAGGTCGCGCACAGCGACCTCAAGGAGATCAAGAAGCTGCTGGGCAAGTAGCCCGGCCCGCGCGAGGGAGACAGAACAATGGCACGCGTGAAGCGGGCTACCAACGCCCACAAGAAGCGCAAGGTTGTCCTCGAACGGGCCAGCGGCTACCGGGGACAACGGTCCCGGCTGTACCGCAAGGCCAAGGAGCAGGTCCTCCACTCGATGACCTACGCCTATCGCGACCGCAAGGACCGCAAGGGCAACTTCAGGCGGCTGTGGATCCAGCGGATCAACGCCGCGGCCCGGGCGAACGGCATGACCTACAACCGGTTCATCCAGGGCCTGCGGGTGGCGGGCGTCGAGGTCGACCGGCGGATGCTCGCCGAGCTCGCCGTCACCGATGAGTCGGCGTTCTCGGCCCTGGTCGAGGTGGCGAAGAAGGCGCTTCCCGACGCATCCGGGTCGGCGGCCGCCTAGGTGCGGGTCACCGCATCGCCTGACACCGGTTTTACGGGCGCGCACTCGCCGCGGCTCAAGGCCGCGCGGCGCCTGACCAAACGTGCCTTCCGCCAGCGTGAACGGGCCTTTCTCGCCGAAGGCCCGCAAGCGGTGGCGGAGGCCTTTCACTGCGGAGCCCGCGTCACCGACTTGTTCGTGACCGGGCCCGCGCGAAGTAGGCATCACGACCTGATCACCGCGATGGCCGGCGCGGGCATACCGGTGCACGTCGTCAGCGGCGACGTCATGGACGAACTGGCCCAGACGGTAACCCCGCAGGGCCTGCTGGCCGTCTGCGGCTTCGTCGACGTCCCGCTCAGCACGGTTACCGCGCCCGCCCCGGGCCTGGTCGCGCTGCTGGCCAACGTCCGCGATCCGGGGAACGCCGGCACCGTGCTGCGCACCGCCGACGCGGCGGGCACGCACGCCGTGGTCTTCGCGGACGCCTCGGTCGACCCCTATAACGGCAAGTGCGTGCGCGCGTCGGCAGGCAGCCTGTTCCACCTGCCCGTGGTAGCCGGTGCCAGGCTCGAGGACGCCGTCGCCGCCATGCGTGACGTCGGCCTTCGGATCGTAGCCGCGGACGGCCAAGCCGGACGCTCCCTGGACGACCCCGAGGTACAGGCCCGGCTGGCCGGACCCACCGCCTGGATGTTCGGTAACGAGGCGTGGGGACTGCCGCCCGAACTCATCGCGCTGGCGGACGAACCCGTGGCGGTGCCCATTTACGGCCGGGCTGAGAGCCTCAATCTGGCCGCCGCGGCTGCGGTGTGCCTTTATGCGTCTGCGCGTGCGCAACGAGTACACCGTGAAGGGGAATGGGGAGGTGGGTGGGGGGACAAGGTGGGGGCACAAGATGGTACGTAAGTAGTGACTAGTGGCATTGGGTATTTGGACTGCAACAAAGAGAATTCGCGTCTCAGGACTGTCACAAAGCCGGTATACGCGCTAGAGTCTGATCACAATCCGTCACCCAAACCGTGACCACTTCCGGCCGCCGGACGATCGCAGTGCGGCCACGCCGGACGGAGGCTTCGCTGCAGTGGATGAGCTCATATCGAGCCGGGCGTCGTCGGCCCCGCAACCGGCCAGGACGCCCGCGAACCGCGAGGCCGCCAGCGGTCACGCTGCTGGCAGCAGCCCGCTTCCCGAAGGACCCGTCCCGATCGGGAGCCTGGTTTTCGCCGACGAACTGCCAGATGGGGTGGTGGTCGCCGACGAGGTCGGCCGCATCATCGTGTTCAACCGGGCCGCCAGCCGGCTGACTAGGCTGGATCCGGCCGAAGTCATCGGCAAGTTCGTGTTCGACGTGCTTCCGCTCCGCGACGCCGACGGCAGGGACTGGTGGGTGTACGCCGATCCGTACCACGGCCTGCCGACCCGCACCCGTCACCCTGAGCGATCGCTATACCTGGCGGACGGCACCGAGGTCCTGATCGCCGTCGGCTACGTCCGGACTCCTCGGGGGGTCGCCCCCGCGGGGCAACACCGCCCCGCCGGGCTAGCACTTCAACGGCTGGTCATCAGCTTGCGCGGTGCGCAGCAGCGGGAACGGCTGGAACGCAGCCGCGCCGAGCTCGTCTCCACCGTGGCCCACGAGCTGCGCTCCCCGCTGACCAGCGTGAAGGGCTTCACCGCCACGCTGCTGAACAAGTGGGGCCGGTTCACCGACGACCAGAAGCGCGTGATGCTGGAGACGGTGAACGCCGACGCCGACCGCGTGACGAGGCTCATCACCGAGCTGTTGGACGTGTCCCGGATCGAGTCAGGCCGGATGGAGGTGCATCGGCAGCTGGTCGACCTGCCGGACCGGGCCAGGAAGATCATCGCGGGCCGCGTGGCCGCGGGCGACGCCGAGGACCGGTTCCGGCTCGAGGTCCTGGACGGCCTGCCGGAGACCTGGCTGGACGCCGACAAAATCGATCAGATCCTCGGCAACCTGGTGGAAAACGCCGTCCGGCACGGGGCTGGTATCGTAACGGTCGTGGTGGAACCGGCACGTCTGGACCGCGAAGAGAGAGAATTCGACGCGGCCGCCGTTTCCGTGCGTGACCAGGGCGAGGGCATCTCGCCAGACGTGGCGCCCCGGGTGTTCCGCCAGTTCTGGCGCGGCAAGCCCCGCGGCGGCAGCCGCAGAGGCCAGCATGGCGGCGGAACCGGTCTGGGCCTGTACATCGTCAAGGGGCTGGTCGAGGCGCACGGCGGCACGATAGGCGTGCGCTGCGCGCCCGGCGGCGGCGCCGAGTTCCGATTTATCATGCCCGCGGGGACACCTACCGGCTAAGGGCGACACCCTCGGGGCAACGCGATGGGTCGGTAAGGTAATCTCCCTTCGGGCTATCCAGCACAGCGATCGGCTCCGGGCCGCACGGGCGGGGGCAGGGCCGACGCGACCCCGCTGGCACGTCGAGGCTGACGCGACGCTGCCACCCACGCCCGTTCGGCAGAAAAATCGCCGGAACCCCAGCTAAGGTACGCCCGCAGGAAGCAGGACCCCATGTCCGCACCGAACAAGAATTACGACCCCAAGGCGGTGGCCTCGCTAGCGCCCGACGAGGTGGCGCGTGTCCTCGACGAGGCGCTCGCCGCGGTCGCCGCCGCCGGGACCCTCGACGAGCTGAAGGCGGCGCGGATCGCGCACGACGGTGACCGCGCGCCGTTCTCCCTGGCCAGCGCCGAGATCGGCGCGCTGCCGCCCGAGGCCCGCGCCGAGGCGGGCCGGCGGGTCGGCGCCGCCCGCGGTCGGCTCCGCGAAGCGTTGCGCGAGCGTCAGGTCAATTTGGAGGCCGAACGAGACCGGCAGATGCTGGTGACCGAGGCGGTCGACGTCACCCTGCCGTGGGACCAGGTGCCGCCCGGCGCGTGCCATCCCGTCACTGCCCTCGCCGACCGGCTGTCCGACGTGTTCGTCGCGATGGGCTACGAGGTCGCCGAGGGGCCCGAGGTCGAGGCGGAGTGGTACAACTTTGACGCGCTGAACATCCCGCCCGACCACCCGGCCCGGGAGATGCAGGACACGATCTTCATCGCGGGGAGAGACGGGTCAAAGTCGGGCCTGGTGCTACGGACGCATACCTCGCCGGTGCAGATCAGGTCGATGCTCACCCGCCCGCTGCCGCTCTACGTGGTCAGCCCGGGCCGGTGCTACCGGCAGGATCCGCTGGACGCCACCCACAGCCCGGTGTTCCACCAGATCGAGGGCCTCGCGATCGACGAGGGGCTGACGATGGCCGACCTGCGCGGCGCGATCCAGTCGTTCGTGGACGCGATGTTCGGCGTTGGGCTGCGCACCCGGTTCCGGCCCGACTACTTCCCTTTCACCGAGCCGTCGGGCGACGTGTCGATGGAATGTCACATCTGCCGCGGCGCCTCGGCCAAGCCGGGCGGCGACCCGTGCCGGGTATGCCGGTCGCAGGGCTGGATCGAGATCGCGGGCTGCGGCATGGTGAACCCCCGGGTGCTGGTGGCCTGCGGTATCGACCCCGACCGGTACAGCGGGTTCGCGTTCGGGCTGGGCATCGAGCGCAGCCTGGTGATCGCGCACGGGCTGACCGAGATCAGGGACGCGGTCGAGGGTGACGTGCGGTTCAGCCGGGCGTTCGGGATGGAGATCTGACATGCGAGTGCCGCTTTCCTGGCTGCGCGAGTACGCGCCGCTGCCGGAGCCGGTCGACGCCACCGAGGTCTCGCGGCGACTGACCGCCGCCGGGCTCGAAGTCGAGTCGCTGGAGTCGGTCGGGCACGACACGCGCGGTGTGGTGGTCGCCCGGGTGCTCCGCATCGAGGAGCTGCCGGGCCTGAAGAAGCCGATCAGGTACTGCCGGGTCGCGGTCTCCGAGAGCCAGTTGGCCGGCCCGCCCGGCGAGGCGTCCGGCGTGATCTGCGGCGCGACCAACTTCGCCGTCGGCGACCGGGTCGCGCTCGCGCTGCCCGGCGCGATGCTGCCCGGCGGTTTCGAGATCGGCGCGCGCAAGACCTACGGCCACGTTTCCGAGGGCATGATCTGCTCGGCTAGCGAGCTGGCCATCGGCGACGACCACTCCGGCATCCTCGTGCTGCCCGCCGACGCGCCGCTGGGCGCGGACTTCGTGTCCTACGCGAACCTGCGCGACGAGGTGTTCGAGATCGCCGTGACGCCCGACCGCGGCTACGCCGTGTCGGTGCGCGGCATCGCGCGCGAGCTCGCCAGCGCGTTCGGCGTGCCGTTCCGCGATCCGGCCGAGACCGCGACCCCGGAACTGCCGGATGCGGCCCTGCTCGGCGGCGAGCTTGACCACGGGGGCCCTGACGTCCAGCCGGCCCGCATCGACGACCCGACCGGCTGCGACCGGTTCGTGCTGCGCGAGGTGCGCGGCTTCGCCCCGTCGGCGCTCATCCCGCTGTGGATGCGGGTGCGGCTGGCCCGGTGCGGTGTCCGCTCTGTGTCGCTCGCGGTGGACGTGACCAACTACCTGATGCTCGAGCTCGGGCAGCCGCTGCACGCGTTCGACCGGTCCAAGCTGACCGGCGAGATCGTGGTCCGGCGGGCGCGGCCGGGGGAGCGGCTGGAGACGCTGGATCACGTGGTCCGGACCCTGGACGCCGACGACATCCTGATCACCGACGCGTCCGGGCCGATCTCCCTGGCCGGGACCATGGGCGGCCTGTCCACCGAGATCGACGAGACCTCCACCGACCTGGTGATCGAGGCGGCGCATTTCTCCGCCGAGGGAATTGCCAAAATGGCCAGGCGGCACAGGCTGCACAGCGAGGCGTCCTACCGATTCGAGCGCGGCGTGGACCGCGAGCTTCCGCTGCGCGCCACCGCCAAGGCGGTGGCCCTGCTGTCCGACCTGGGCGGCGGCCAGGTGGTGCCGGGCTGCACGCACGCGTCGGTCGAAGTGCCGCCCGTGCTGATCTGGGTGGCCGCGGACTACCCGGACCAGGTGGCCGGGGTGGTGTACGGCCGGGACGCCGTGGTCCGACGGCTGCGCGAGGTGGGCTGCTCCGTTCGCCAGACGCACGGGCCCATTCCGACCATCGCCCCCTGGCGGGCGGAGGGACCGGCGGGTCAGCCACCAGCCGTGGCTGACGACTTCGTGCCCGTGCTCGAGGTGACCCCGCCGAGCTGGCGGCCGGACCTTACTGACCCCGCCGACCTGGCCGAGGAGGTCATCCGGCTGGAAGGCTACGAGAACGTCCCGGCCCGGATGCCTCGTGCGCTGGCGGGCCGCGGACTCACGTTGCGTCAGCGGCTGCGCCGTTCGGCGGGCCGGACGCTGGCCGAGGCCGGCTACGTGGAGGTGCTGTCGTGGCCGTTCGGGTCGCGGGCCGACGCGGACCTGCTCGGGCTGCCGCCGCAGGACATGCGCCGCCACGCGGTAGAGGTGGCGAACCCGCTCAGCGAGGACGAGCCGCTGCTGCGCACCACCCTGCTGCCCGGCCTGTTCCGGGTTCTGGCCCGGAACGTGGGGCGAGGGTTCGCCGACACGGCGCTGTTCGAGATCGGCCTGGTCTTCCGGCCCCGGCCGGGAGCGGCGGTCTCGGCGCCGATCCTCCCGGTGGACCGCGGGCCTTCAGTGGCCGAACTCGCCTCCCTGGAAGCGGCCCTGCCCGACCAGCCGCTGCGGGTCGGTGCGGTGCTGGCTGGCGAGCATGTGCTTGACGGCTGGTGGGGCAAGGGGCGCGCGGCGTCCTGGGCGGACGCGATCGAGGCGGCCCGCGCGGTCGGCCGGATATGCCGGGTGCGGCTCGACGTCCGTGCCGACAAGCACGCGCCCTGGCATCCGGGGCGCTGCGCGGCCATCTACGCCCAGGTCACGGACTCCGAAGGCCCGCGGGAGTGGCTGGCCGGGCACGCCGGCGAACTGCATCCGCGGGTGATCCGGGCGTTCGGCCTGCCGGAACGGGCCTGTGCCATGGAGCTTGACCTGTCAGTGGTGTTCACCGCGGCCGAAGCCGTCGGCTCCGTGCAGGCCCCGCGACTGTCCGCCTACCCGCTGGCCACCCAGGACGTGGCCCTGATCGTAGACGCGGCCGTGCCCGCCGCCGAGGTGGAGGCGGCCCTGGTGGCGGGCGCGCCGAAGGACCTGCTCGAGGACGTGCGGCTGTTCGACCTGTACACCGGAGTCCAGGTCGGCGAAGAGCGCAAGTCCCTGGCCTACACGCTCAGGTTCCGCGCCCCGGACCGGACGCTCACGGCCGCCGAGACCACGGCGGCCCGCGACGCGGCCGTGGCCGAGGCCGCTCGCCGGGTCGGTGCCGTGCTGCGTAGCTAGCAAGCCCCGCTCCGGGCAGGGCTGATCTGTTGCTAAAGCAGGCAACTGTCGGTCAGGATGTGATTACCGAAGACCGCAGTGATGCGCTGAGCCGGAGGGCGAGATAACAAGACACGCGGTGGCCCGGGGGGGTGCAACCGAGCAGGCCGCGACGGCGACGTTCCGCGACGTGTTCGCGGTGGCGGAGTTCCGGGCCCTGTGGGGGGCGCAGCTCTTGTCAGTCGTCGGTGATCAGCTCGCCCGCGTCGCGCTGACCGTGCTCGTTTACGACCGGACTCGTTCGGCCTTGCTCGCGGCGATTACCTTCGTGGCCAGCATCGTGCCGACCTTCGTCGGCGGCGTGACGCTGGCCTGGCTGGCCGACAGGTACCCGCGCCGCGGTGTGATGATCGCCTGCGATCTGGCCCGGTGTGCGCTCGTCCTGGTCATGGCCATTCCCGGAGTGCCCCTCGCCGCGCTGGTGGCGCTGCTTTTCCTGGTCACGCTGGTCGGCGCGCCGTTCACCTCGGCGCGCGCGGCCATCTATCCAGACGTGCTTGCGGGCGAAATGTACGTAACGGGCACCGCGGTGACGCTCATCACGTTCCAGTTCGCCCAGGTCATCGGCTTCGCGGCCGGCGGGACGATCGTCGGGTTCTTCGGCATCAGGGCTTCGCTGATCATCGACGTCGCGACGTTCCTCGCGTCCGCTCTCATCGTCCGCGCCTGGGTTCGCGCCCGACCCGCGCCCGTTGCCGTGGGCCGCCGGGACGGTAGGCCATCCGGGCTGACCGGCGTCATCGCCGGCACTCGCCTGGTATTCGGCCATCGCGTGCTGCGTACCACCATGCTGTTCGGCTGGCTCGCGGCGTTCTACAACGCTCCCGAGGGTGTGGTTACCCCGCTCGCCCACACTCTCGGCGGCGGCGCGCTCGCCGTAGGCATGATCCTGGCCGCGCAGGCCCTGGGCGAGACGGTAGGGGTGATCATCTTCAGCCGTCTCGTGCTTCCGCCGGCCCGGCTTAGGTTCATGGGCCCGCTCGCGGTCGCCAGCTGCGCCGTCCTCGTCCTGTTCGTCTGCCGCCCCGGCCTGCTCGTCTCGCTGCTTATCCTGTTCGCTTCCGGCCTATGCGCCTGCTACCAACTGGCCGCGAATGCCGCTTTCGTGAGCGCAGCGCCGCATGACCGGCGAAGCCAAGCCTTCGGCCTAGCTCAGGGCGGCATGAGCCTGGGCCAGGGCATGGTAATGATCCTGGCGGGGGCGGCGGCGGACCACCATTCCGCAGCACGGGTTATCGCAGTGTGGGGCGCTGTCGGCGCCGGAGTGGCGGTGGCGATCACGGCCAGCTGGGCTCGTGATCACAGCCGCCGGGTGGCCGGGCACCATCAGCGCGCCTGAAGGGTCAGCCCCAGCTCTCGCCGCGCATGGCGTGCTCCTTCCGTGTGGGTGCCGGTGGATGGGTGGGGGGTGTGGTCTAGCCCCAGCTCTCGCCGCGCATGGCATGCTCCTATCTTTGAGTGTTCGGCAGGATCCTCTACGTAACCATTAAACGCTTCGCCGGGAGGCGTGGTTCGGCTTCGGGCGCTCGCCGGCCATGGCGCGCGCTCTTGCGGTGTCCCGCGTCCCACCGTCCGCGTCACGGCTACCCATTGTGGCTTGCAATTGCGGCCAGTGGGTGCTTTGTACTTATTGCCCGGGAATGAGGCTGTCGCTGGCAGGGCGGGTCGTCACGTTTAGAGGTGCTATGGGGACGCGTGGTGAACCAGGCGGGAAAAAGGGGTATTGTTCTGCCAGTGAGTAGCGGGATTTTCACGTTCTGCGCTCTCCGGGGCTGGCAATGCTGGACAATGGACGGGGTGCGCTGTTGCCTGGGTCGCGGTGCAACGGTTCGCATGAGGAGGTGCCGATGGAACTGATCCGTCGCCTCCTGCGTCGGATGACAGCCGTCAGCGCCTGGCCGCTCTGGTCGCTGCCCCGCTGGCTCACCGCCTTCGTGCTGACCGTGGTGGCCGTCGATGCCGTCGCCATCGGCGTCGCGGCGTCGGTCACCACGATCACCGCGCATGACCTGCTCCTATTCGGCCTGCTGCTCGGCTGCACGGCGCTCGCCGTCGAGTTGAGCAGGAGGACGGGGGAGCCGGGCGGCATGATCAAGGATGTCCAGGGCGTCTGGGAACTGCCTGTCGCCATCTTGCTGCCACCGTTGTACGCGCTGATCGCGCCGATTACCCGGATCGCACTGATGCAATGGCGCGTCCGGCGCGCGCCGTCCTACCGGCGGGTGTTCAGCAGCGCATCCATCGGGCTCTCCTACGGCGCCGCATCGGTGACCTTCCACGGCCTGGCCCGCCTGTTCCCCGCGGATCCGGGGGGGACGCTCATCCGCGCCACTGTGTGGACCGTGCTGGTGACGGTCGCGGTGCTGGTGAAGTCGATCCTGAACAAGGCCATGATCATGACGGCGGTCAAGGCCACCGACCCGGGCGCGACGATCCGGACGGAAGTCTTCAGCCGCGAGCCGCTCTACAACGACGTGGCCGAAATGTGCATCAGCGTCCTGGTGACCTACGGCGTGGCGAGTAACCCGCTGCTGGCACCGGTCGCGCTGCCCGTGGTCACCCTGCTGCAGCGGTCGCTGCGGCACGTCGAGTTGGTCAACGACTCGCGGGCCGATTCGAAGACGGGCCTGCTGAACGCGGCAACCTGGGAACGCGAGGCGACCGCGGAGGTGGCCCGCGCGGTGCGGACCGGAACCCCGCTAGCGGTGGCAATTCTCGACGTCGACCGGTTCAAGGTGATCAACGACACCTATGGTCACCTGGTCGGTGATCAGGTACTCAAGGAGATCGCCCGATCGCTGGACGGCATCCTGCGTGACTACGACCGGGCCGGCCGGTTCGGCGGCGAGGAGTTCTCGCTGCTGCTCCCGCAGACGCGAGCGGTGGACGCCTTCCGCATCGCCGAGCGTGTGCGCGCTAATATCGCCGGCCTGTCCATCATCGTGCCCGGCGCCACCGGCGGGGAACGGGTGCACGTAACGGTGTCGATCGGCGTGGCCGCGCTGGACAGCGGCAGCAAGCGCGAGTACGCCGAACTGATGGCGGCAGCGGACGCCGCCCTGTACCGGGCGAAGTCCGGCGGCCGGGACCAGGTGCAGATGATCAGCACGACCAGGGGCCTGAGTGCGACCAGCGGCCCGGATCGCGGCAGCGAGAACAGTGGTAACGGTACGAACGGCGGCCGCGCTGACGTGCCGAGCGTATTTCGCCGCGCTCAGAACCTGTGATCATCCGAACGTCGGATGGGGTTAGGACCAGCTGCCGGTGCGCATGGGGGCACTCCTTTCTCGGGATGCCTGTTCGGGTGCGGATGGTGCGGGTTAGGACCAGCTGCCGGTGCGCATGTCGGCGCTCCTCTCGCTAAGTGGATAAGTGAGCCGTCCGAGGGGTACCCGGGAGACAGGCCGATGATAGGGAAGACGGGCTCGCATTTCCGAAATGTCCAGAAATCTCGGACCGGTCCGTCTCCACGCGGGGACAAAGAGTAGTCAGCCAGGAGCAGGGTGCAGCCTCCCAAGAAGAACCGACCTCATGGAGTAGCAGAATTTTGACGTTCAGCAGTCTTTATCACGGCAATCTAGGACACTAGGTGATACGTCCTCCTCCCCATCCAGGTTCAGGTGCTTGTCTGTCAAGGAGATGCCGTGGATGCCATTCGCCGGCTGCGCGGGCGGTCCATGGCCTGGCCGATCTGGGAGCTGCCGCGCTGGCTGAGGGCTTTCATCTGCATCGTCGTGCTGGCCGACGCTGTCTTCCTCGCAGCCGCAGCCGCAGCGAGCAGGGCATCCATCCACCCCCATGATCTCGAGCTGTTCGCCGCGCTGGTCGTATGCAGCACGGCCACGGTCGAACTGACCAGGCGAATCGGCGAGAACACCGGGTTCGTCAAGGACGTGCACGCGATCTGGGAACTGCCCGTCGCGATGTTGCTGCCGCTGGCCTACGCGCCGATTCTTCCCGTTATCCGCTTCACGTTGACCCAGTGGCGGATTCTCCGGGTTCCTGTGCACCGGCGGGCGTTCAGCGCGGCCGCTATCGGGCTGAGTTATGTTGCCGCCGCGCTCGTCTTCCACGCCCTCATCCGCGTGGCGCCTGGAGCGGCCACGCACCCTGGTAGCCACGCCCTGACCTGGATGTTGCTCGTCGGGGCCTGCGCGGTGGTGATGTGGGTCGTCAACCACAGCCTGGTCCTGACCGCGGTCAAGGGCTCGGATCGGAGCGTGAAGCTTCGCGAGGCGCAGTTCGCCCGGGAGCCGATCTACAACGACGTGACCGAGCTCTGCGTGGCCGTGCTTGTCACGTTCTGCCTGGCCAACAGCATAGTCGCGGTGGCCTTCGCGTTTCCCTTCGTCACGCTGCTGCAGCGGTCGCTGCGCCATGCTCGGCTGGTCAAAGACTCGCGCGTCGATTCCAAGACCGGGCTGCTGAACGCGGCGACCTGGGAGCGTGAATCGGCGGCCGAGGTCGCCCGCGCCGTCCGGACCAAGACGCCCCTCGCGGTGGCCATGCTGGACATCGACAGGTTCAAGGCGATCAACGACACCTACGGTCACATGCTCGGCGACCAGGTCATCAAGGAGATCGCGCACACGCTGAACAACCTGCTGCGTGACTACGACCTGGCCGGGCGGTTCGGCGGAGAGGAGTTCTCGCTGCTGCTGCCGCAGACTCGGGCGGTGGACGCGCTTCGCATCGCGGAGCGCGTGCGCGCCAATATTGCCGGCTTGTCCATCATCGCTCCGGGCGCGGCTGGCGGGGAGCGGGTGCATGTCACGATGTCGATCGGGGTGGCAGCACTGGACAGCGGCAGCGAGCGTGAGCTCAGTGAGCTGATGGCGGCGGCGGATGCGGCGCTGTACCGGGCCAAAATGGGCGGCCGGGACCAGGTCCAGATGATCAGCACCACCCGGGGGCTGAGCGCGGTCAGCAGCACCTCCTGGGGGGTCAACGGTGCGGTGGCCGCTGGGCAAGCCTCGGACGGGCCGAGCCTGTTCTGCCGCGTCGCGAGTTCGTAGGATCACCCGGCCGTAGCGGTCGGCACCGGCAGGACCGCGAGGATGGCGGCGCTGCCGGTGTGGCATTGCGACGCGTTCCCCGTGTTCAGCACCTCTGGGGTGTTGTATCCCTGACACGTCCAGCCGCTCACCACGACCGGCGCGCCACCGCCGTTGCCTGGCACCTGCCCGGCCTTGATCCTGGCCGCGTACTGGTTCTCGACTTGCATCGCGGCCTTGCAGTTCACCGAGCCCCTGGCCACCTTGATGACGACCGGCACCCCGGCCGCCGTGTACGTGCTGCCGCAGCTCGCGCCTACACCCGCCGCCTGCTGCGCGGACGAGCACCCCGTCACCAGGCAGGCCCCCGTAACCAGGCAGGCACAGACCCAAAGACCGCACAGGGGGAGAGCCCGCCGTACCCCAACCTGCTCCACCGTCTTACCCTAATGCCCGGCGCCGCACGCGAATGTCCGCGACACTTTGCATATTCATGCGTTATGATGAATACTCTTCCAGGATGGCGGCGGACGTGGGGGAAATAGACGTGGGGGAAATATGGGTGCGAGGGTTGCGGTAGCGGGGGCCAGCGGCTATGCGGGCGGCGAACTGCTCCGCCTGCTCGCTGGCCATCCCGACCTCGAGATCGGTCCGCTGTCCGCGAACAGCAACGCCGACGTGCCGGTGACCGCGGTGCATCCGCAGCTGACCGGCCATCCCGGCCTCGACGGTGCCGTCTTCGGCGGCACCGACCCGGACGTCCTCGCCGACGCCGACCTGCTCATGGTCGCCCTCCCGCACGGGGAGTCCGCGCAACTGGCCGCCCGTCTGCCGGCCCAGCTCAAGGTCATAGACCTGGGCGCCGACTTCAGGCTCGCCGATCCGGAGGCGTGGGCGGGGTACTACCTGACGCCGTACGCCGGCCAGTGGACCTACGGCCTGCCCGAACTGCCCGGGGCCCGGGACGCGATCAGGACATCGGCCACCGTGGCCGCGCCCGGCTGCTACGCCACCGCCTCGATCCTCGCGCTGGCCCCGCTGCTGGCCGCCGGCCTCGCCGAGCCGGCCGACATCGTGATCGTGGCCGCCTCGGGTACGTCCGGCGCGGGCCGCTCGCCGCGGCCCGACCTGCTCGCCACCGAGGTCCTGGGGTCGATGTCGGCGTACCAGGTCGGGGGCACGCACCGGCACACGCCGGAAATAGAGCAGAACATTGATCCCGAACGGGCTGGGTTGCCCGCCTCGGCGCCGGTGACTGTCTCGTTCACCCCGACGCTGGCCCCGATGGCCCGCGGCATCCTAGCCACCTGCACCGCGAGGTCAGCCGCCTCGGCTGGTCAGCTGCGGGAGGCACTGCGCGAGGCCTACCACGGGGAACCTTTCGTGCACGTGCTGCCCGAGGGCCGCTGGCCAGCCACCGGCGCCACCCTCGGCTCCAACGCCGCCCACCTGCAAGCGGCGGCCGACCCGCACACCGGCCGCGCCGTCGTCGTCAGCGCCCTGGACAACCTGGTCAAGGGCGCGGCCGGCCAGGCCATCCAGATCGCCAACCTCATGCTCGGCCTGCCGGAGACCGCCGGCCTGACTGCACACGGAGTAGCACCTTGAGCGTCACCGCCCCGCTTGGTTTCCGGGCCGCCGGAGTGGCGGCCGGGCTGAAGCAGTCCGGCGAGCCGGACGTGGCCGTGGTCCTGAACGACGGGCCCACGTGGTCCGCCGCCGCCGTGTTCACCACCAACCGGGTGCAGGCCGCCCCGGTGACCTGGACCCGCCAGGTGGTCAAGGGCGGCCGGGTCCGGGCCGTGGTGCTCAACTCCGGCGGGGCCAACGCCTGCACCGGGCCGCTCGGCTTCCAGGACACGCACGCCACCGCCGAGCATCTGGCGGCCGCGCTCGATGAGGTCGGGGCCGGGGAGATCGCGGTCTGCTCGACCGGCCTGATCGGCGAGCGGCTGCCGATGGACAAGCTTCTCCCCGGTGTGGACGCCGCCGCCGCCGACGCCTCCCGGGCGGGCGGGCTGGCCGCCGCCGACGCGATCAGGACCACCGACACCGTAGTGAAGATCGCCTTCCGTCGCATCGGCACCGGCTACACCATCGGCGGGATGGCCAAGGGCGCCGGGATGCTCGCGCCCGGACTGGCCACCATGCTGTGCGTGCTCACCACCGACGCCGACCTCGCGCCGGCCGAACTTGACGCCGCGCTCCGGGCCGCCACCGCGGTGACCTTCGACCGGCTGGACACCGACGGCTGCATGTCCACCAACGACACGGTGCTGCTGATGGCCAGCGGGGCGACCGGGGTGACCCCGGAGAAGAGCGAGTTCATCCTGGCGCTCACCGAGGTGTGCGCGGACCTGGCCAGGCAGCTTCAGCTGGACGCCGAGGGCGCGGAGAAGATGATCACGATCGAGGTGGTCGGGGCCGCCTCGGAGGCCGACGCGGTAACCGCCGGGCGGGCCGTGGCCAGGAATAACCTGCTCAAGTGCGCCATTACCGGCGAGGACCCCAACTGGGGCCGGGTGATCAGCGCGGTCGGCACCACCGACGCGGTCTTCGCGCCGGAGCGGCTTAACGTCGCGATCAACGGGATCTGGGTCTGCCGGCACGGCGCGCCAGGCGACGAGCGCTCCAAGGTGGACCTGAAGCCGAAGGACGTGACGATCACCGTGGACCTGTCCGCCGGCCCGCATTCCGCCACCATCTTGACCACCGACCTGACCGCTGCCTACGTGCACGAGAACAGTGCTTACTCGACTTGAGGGCCTACTCAACATGACGATGACAGAAGGGCGGATCGAGGACGCGTCCGCCAAGGCGGCCACCCTGATCGAGGCGCTGCCCTGGCTGAACAGGTTCCACGGCCGGACTGTGGTGATCAAGTACGGCGGGCACGCGATGGCCGAGGAGGAGCTGCGCCTGGCCTTCGCCCAGGACCTGGTGTTCCTGCGCTACGCCGGGCTGCGTCCGGTCGTGGTGCACGGCGGCGGCCCGCAGATCACCGAGCAGCTTGACCGGCTCGGGGTGGCGTCCGCGTTCACCGCCGGGCTCCGGGTCACCACGCCGGAGGCCATGGAGGTCGTCCGGATGGTGCTGTCCGGCAAGGTCAACAAGGACATCGTCGGCCTGATCAACCGGCACGGCCCGTTCGCGGTGGGCATGTCCGGGGAGGACGCCTGCACGCTCACCGCGACCCGCAAGGCGGCGATCGTCGACGGCGAGCCGGTGGACATCGGCCTGGTCGGCGAGATCGTGGCCACCAACCCGGGCGCGATCGAGGCGCTGCTGGCCGACGGCCGGATCCCGGTGGTCTCCAGCGTGGCCGTGGGCCGGGACGGCCAGGTCTACAACGTGAACGCGGATACCGCGGCGGCCGCCCTCGCGGTGGCTCTGGACGCGGCCAAGCTTGTGCTGCTCACCGACGTGGCCGGCCTGTACCGGGACTGGCCGTCCTCGGCCGACGTGATCAGCGAGCTCACCGCGGCCGAACTCGAGCGGCTGCTGCCCGGACTTTCGGCCGGGATGATCCCCAAGATGGAGGCCTGCCTGACGGCGGTGCGCGGCGGCGTCCCGCAGGCGCACGTCCTGGACGGCCGCCTCAGCCACGCCGTCCTGCTCGAGATCTTCACCGACTCCGGCATCGGCACCATGGTTACCCCGGGAGGCGAAGGATGACTGAAACCGAAGCACTCCAGAAAAGGTTCGCGGCCGCGCTCATGCCGAACTACGGCGTGCCCCCGCTGGCCATCAGCCGCGGGCAGGGCTGCCGGGTCTGGGACGCAGACGGGCGCCGGTACCTGGACCTGATCGCCGGGATCGCGGTGAGCTCGCTGGGCCACGCCCACCCGGCCATCGTCGAGGCGGTCAGCCGCCAGGTGGCCGAGGTGGCCCACACCTCCAACCTGTTCCTGCACGAGCGCGAGGTCGAACTGGCCGAGCGGCTCCTTACCCTGCTCGGGGAAGACGGCCGGGTCTTCTTCGCGAACTCGGGCACCGAGGCCAACGAGGCGGCGGTCAAGCTGGTGCGGCGGATCCAGGGGCCGGGACGGCCGGTGATCGTGGCCGCCGAGCGTAGCTTCCACGGCCGGACGATGGGCGCCCTCGCGCTGACCGGCAAGGAATCCATCCGCGCGCCGTTCGGCCCGTTCGGCCTGACCGTGCGGTTCGTACCCTACGGGGACGCCCCGGCGCTGCGCGCGGCGGTCGGCGCCGACGTCGCGGCCGTCTTCCTCGAGCCCGGCCTGGGCGAGAGCGGCGTGGTGCCCGCCCCCGAGGGCTATCTGCGCGCCGCGCGCGAGGCCTGCGATGCGGCCGGCGCGCTGCTCGTGCTCGATGAGATCCAGAGCGCCATCGGCCGGACCGGGGCGTGGTTCGCGCACCAGGCCCCCGGCGTCCGGCCCGACGTGCTCACCCTGGCCAAGGGGCTGGGCGGCGGGCTGCCGATTGGCGCGTGCATCGGCCTCGGGGCGGTCGGCGGCGGCTTCGCCAAGGGCGACCACGGCTCGACCTTCGGCGGCAACCCGGTCGCCTGCGCCGCGGCCCTGGCCGTGCTCGAGGTGATCGAGCGGGACGGGCTGCTGGCTCACGTCACCGCGGTCGGCGACCACCTGGCAGCCGGCCTCGGCGAGGTCAGCCACCCGCTCGTGTCCGGGGTGCGCGGCCTCGGGCTCTGGCGGGCCGTCGTGCTGACGGCCGAGGTGGCCCCGGCCATCGAGGCGGCCGCCCGGCGGGCCGGGTTCCTGGTCAACGCGGTGCAGCCCGACGCGATCAGGCTGGCGCCGCCGCTGATCCTGTCCGCCGAGCAAGCCGACGAGTTCATCGCCGCGCTGCCCGGAATCCTCGCGGAGGTCAGCTCTTGACCAGGCACTTCCTGCGCGATGACGACCTGTCGCCCGCCGAGCAGGCGGCCGTCCTCGACCTGGCCGAACGGATGAAGAAGGACAGGTTCGGCTCTGTTGCCTCCGGGGGGACGACCCCCCCGCGCCCCCCGGTGCCTTCGGCTTCAAGCCGCTGGCCGGGCCGCGGGCGGTCGCGGTGATGTTCGACAAGCAGTCGCTGCGGACCCGGGTGTCGTTCACGGTCGGCATCGCCGAACTCGGCGGCCTCCCGGTCGTCATCGACACCGCCACGACGCACATCGGCCGGGGCGAAACGATCGAGGACGTCGCGCGGGTGCTGACCCGGCAGGTGGCGGCGATCGCCTGGCGGACCGCCGGGCAGGAGCGCATCGACGCGCTCGCCTCGGCTGCGACCGTGCCGGTGATCAACGCGCTCACCGACCAGTTCCACCCCTGCCAGGTGCTGGCCGACCTGCAGACCATCCGGGCGCACTACGGCTCGCTGGCCGGCCGCGTGCTGGCCTTCCTCGGCGACGGCTCGAGCAACATGGCGCACTCCTATCTCCTGGGCGGCGCCACCGCCGGGATGGGAGTGCGCATCGGCGCGCCCGAGGCCTACCACCCCGACCCGGCGGTGCTGGCCACCGCCGAACGGATCGCCGGCCAGACCGGCGGCGGGGTCCAGGTCGGCACCGATGCCCGGGCCGCGTGTGACGGGGCCGACGTGATCGCCACCGACGTGTGGACCTCCCTCGGCACCGAAGCCGAGCGGGACGTACGTCTGGCCATCCTCGGCGCCGGGGACTCCTACCGCCTGGACGCTCGCAAGCTGACCCTGGCCAATCCCGGCTGCCTGGTGCTGCACTGCCTGCCGGCGCACCGCGGCGAGGAGATCAGCGCCGACGTGATCGACGGCCCGAACAGCGTGGTCTGGGAGCAGGCGGAGAACCGGCTGCACGCGCAGAAGGCGCTGCTCGCCTGGCTGCTGGAGCAACCATGAGCCAGGCGACCCCGCTGACCAAGACGGCCAGGCACGCGCGGATCGCCGACATCCTGGCCCGCGAGCAGGTCCGCTCCCAGGAGGAACTGGCCGAACTGCTGGAACGGCACGCCAGCGTGCACGTGACGCAGGCGACCCTGTCCCGGGACCTGGACGAGCTCGGCGTGGTGCGGCTGCGGGTCGGCGGCGCGCTCGTCTACGCGCTGCCGGACGAGCCGGGCGGCCCAGGTTCGCTCCCCGGCGGCGCCGTCGGAGCGGAGCGGGCCGAATCGCCGCAGGGCTCACGCCTGGTGCGCTACCTGGGCGAGCTGATGACCTCCGCCGAAGCGAGCGCCAACCTGGTCGTGCTCAGGACCCCCGCCGGGGCGGCCCAGTTCCTCGCCTCCGTCATCGACCACGCGGCCCTGCCTGCGATCCTCGGCACCGTGGCCGGCGACGACACGGTCCTGATCATCGCGCGCGATCCAGTCGGCGGCGACGCCCTGGTGGCCGACTTCCTGCGCCGCGCCGAGCGCCGACGATGATCGTTCGTTAGTGACTACCTGAATCAGGGATAAAAGTGACAGCAGACAAAGTGGTGCTCGCCTACTCGGGCGGACTCGACACATCGGTAGCCATCGGCTGGATCGCCGAGCAGACCGGGTCCGAGGTGATCGCCGTGGCGATCGACGTCGGCCAGGGTGGCGAGGACCTGGACACGATCAGGAAGCGGGCGCTGGCCTGCGGTGCGGCCGAGGCCGAGGTGGTGGACGCCCGAGCGGAGTTCGCCGCGTCGTACTGCGTGCCGGCGCTGCTCGCCAACGCGCTCTACATGGACAAGTACCCGCTGGTCTCAGCCTTGTCCCGGCCGCTCATCGTGGGCCACCTGGCCCGCGTCGCCGCCGCGAAGGGCGCCGGCCTGGTGGCGCATGGCTGCACCGGCAAGGGCAACGACCAGGTGCGCTTCGAGGTCGGGCTGGCCAGCCTGCAGCCCGGGCTCACCGTACTCGCTCCGGTCAGGGATGCCGGCATGACCAGGGACAAGGCGATCGCCTTCGCGGCCGACAAGGGCCTGCCGATCGACCAGAGCGCGGGCTCACCCTACTCGATCGACCAGAACCTGTGGGGCCGCGCGGTCGAGACCGGCTATCTGGAAGACATCTGGAACGCCCCCCGGGAGGAGCTCTACGACTACACCGCCGACCCGGCCGAACCGCGCGAGCCCGACGAACTGGTGCTGTCGTTCGCTTCCGGCGTACCGGTGGCCATCGACGGGCGGCCGCTGAACCCGCTGGAGATCATCACCGAGCTGAACGCCCGCGCCGGGGCACAGGGCATCGGCCGCCTGGACATGGTGGAAGACCGGCTCGTCGGCATCAAGAGCCGGGAGATCTACGAGGCGCCCGGCGCCATCGCGCTGATCGCCGCGCATTCCGAGCTCGAGAGCGTGTGCCTCGAGCGCGACCTGGCCCGGTTCAAGCGGCAGGTGGAACAGCGCTGGTCCGAGCTGGTCTACGACGGCCTGTGGTTCTCCCCGCTCAAGCGCGCGCTCGACGCCTTCATCGCCGCGGCCTCAGTGCCGGTGACCGGGGACGTGCGGATGCGACTGCACGGCGGTCGCGCGGTGGCCACCGGCAGGCGCAGCGACGCCTCGCTGTACGACTTCGACCTGGCTACCTACGACACCGGCGATACCTTCGACCAGTCCATGGCCAAGGGTTTCGTGGAGCTGTGGGGGCTGCCTAGCAAGATCGCCGCCATCCGCGACCGCCGGATCGGCTAGGCATGGCCGCCTCATGGTGCGACAAAACCTGAGGCGTTAGTGCGATAGAAAGAAGAACTGTGGAAGCAGCGGAACAGTCGGCAGGGGATTCGGGCGGGACGACGCGGCTGTGGGGCGGGCGGTTCGGTGCCGGGCCCGCGGACGCGCTGGCCCGGCTGTCCGTCAGCGTCCAGTTCGACTGGCGGCTGGCCCGGTACGACCTGCGCGCCTCCCGCGCCCATGCCCGGGTGCTGCACCGGGCCGGGCTGCTGACCGACGCCGAGCTCAGCGCGATGCTCAAGGCCCTGGACAACCTGGACCGGGCCTGCGCGGACGGGTCGTTCCGGCCGACGGTCGCCGACGAGGACGTGCACACCGCGCTCGAGCGCGGACTGCTTGAACGGCTCGGCGCGCTGGGCGGCAAGCTCCGGGCCGGCCGCAGCCGTAACGATCAGGTGGCGACCGACCTGCGGCTTTACCTGCGGGATAACGCCCGGCTGATTGCGAGCAGGCTGGCCGAACTTGAGACCGCGCTGATCGACCAGGCGGCCGCCAGCGGCGACGTGCCCGCGCCCGGCATGACGCACCTGCAGCACGCGCAGCCGGTGCTGTTCGGTCACCAGTTGCTCGCGCACGTCCAGGCGTTCGCCCGCGACGTCAGCCGGCTGCGGGACTGGGACAAGCGCGCCGCGATCAGCCCGCTGGGATCCGGCGCGCTGGCCGGATCGTCGCTGCCGGTCGATCCGCGGGTGCTCGCGGCCGAACTCGGCTTCGACGAGCCGGCGCCGAACTCCATGGACGCGGTGGCCGACCGCGACTTCGCGGCCGAGTTCTGCTTCGCCGCGGCGCTGATCGGGGTGCATCTGTCCCGGCTCGGCGAGGAGATCGTGCTCTGGTCCTCGCAGGAGTTCGGCTGGGTGGAGATCGACGACGCCTACGCCACCGGGTCCTCGATCATGCCGCAGAAGAAGAACCCGGACGTGGCCGAGCTGGCCCGGGGCAAGGCGGGCCGCCTGATCGGCGGCCTGACCGGACTGCTCACGACGCTGAAGGGCCTGCCGCTGACCTACAACCGGGACCTGCAGGAGGACAAGGAGCCGGTCTTCGACGCGGTGGACACCCTGCTCCTGGTCCTGCCCGCCATGGCCGGGCTGATCGCCACGATGCGGGTCAATCCCGACCGGCTCAGGCGCGGCGCCTCGACCGGGTTCACGCTCGCCACCGACCTGGCCGAATACCTGGTCCGCCGGGGCGTCCCGTTCCGCGAGGCACACGAGGTGGTCGGGCACCTGGTGGTGTGGTGCCAGGTGCACGACTGCGACCTGGCCGACGTGACCGACGCCGACCTGGCCAAGGTCTCCGAGCACCTGACCCCCGACGTCCGGCAGGTGCTGACGGTCGAGGGCGCGCTCGCGGCCCGCCAGGGATACGGCGGGACGGCACCGGACCGGGTCGCCGAGCAGATCGTCGCGCTGCGCGCGACGGTGGACGCACACGCCGCCTGGGCCGCCGGGGACGTCAGGTAGGTGCCGATCCCTCGGGACTTCTTCGCCAGGCACGCGGTCGAGGTCGCGCCGGACCTGCTCGGCTGCGTGCTCGAGCACCAGACGGCGGACGGCCTGGTCGCGGTCGAACTCACCGAGGTCGAGGCGTACGAGGGGCAGTCCGATCCCGCCTCGCACGCCTACCGGGGGAAGACCCGGCGCAACGCGGTGATGTTCGGGCCGCCGGGGCACGCCTACGTGTACTTCACGTACGGCATGCACTTCTGCGTGAACCTGGTCTGCCTGGGAGAGGGGGGCAGCGCCTCGGCGGTGCTGCTGCGGGCGGGCGCGGTTATCGCGGGGGAGGACCTGGCCCGGTCTAGGCGCACCAGGGGGGCGGCCAGCGTCGCATCACGTGATCTGGCTCGCGGGCCGGCCCGGCTCTGCCAGGCGCTGGGCATCGACCGGTCGCTGGACGGCACGGACGTGTGCGCCTCCGGCTCGCCGCTCCGGGTACGTACCGGGGCACGCACGTCGGCTCGTTCGGCAACTGTGCTGGCCCGGGGGGACGACCCCCCTGGAACCCCCCGAAGAATTGTCACCGGACCGCGGGTCGGGGTGAGCCGTGCGGCGGAGGTTCCATGGCGGTTCTGGTATGAGGGGGAACCGACCGTGTCGGCGTACCGGCCGTTTGTGCCGCGGCGCAAACTGGTTACCCCCTAGCGGCCGGTAAGTGGCACCATGCAGGCGTGGACGACATCATCGACGAACTTGAATGGCGGGGCCTGATCGCCGTCAGCACCGACATCGACGAGCTGCGCAAGGCGCTGAATTCCGGCCGGGTCACGGTCTACGGCGGGTTCGACCCGACCGCGCCCGGGCTGCACATCGGGAACCTGGTGCTGCTGGTGACGCTGCGCCGCCTGCAGCTCGCCGGGCACCGCCCGATCGGGCTGGTCGGCGGGGCGACCGGGCTAATCGGCGACCCGAGCGGCAGGTCGGCCGAGCGGGTGCTCAACCCGCGCGACGTCGTGGCTCAGTGGGTGGAGCGGATCCGCGGCGAGGTGTCTAGGTTCCTCGACTTCGACGCGGGCGAGTCCAGCGCGCTGATCGTGAGCAACCTGGACTGGACCGAAGCCATGCCGGTGCTCGACTTCCTGCGCGACATCGGCAAGCACTTCTCGGTCAACCGGATGCTCGACCGGGAATCGGTGAAGGCCAGGCTGGAGGCGGGCGGGATCAGCTACACCGAATTCAGCTACCAGTTGCTGCAGGCGATGGACTTCCTGGAGCTCTACCGACGGTACGGCTGCACCGCGCAGCTTGGCGGCAGCGACCAGTGGGGCAAC
>CAWCUJ010000006.1:145000-612163 GCA_963798675.1 uncultured Actinomycetes bacterium
AAACTCCTCCGCCGAATGACCAAGGGTTCCTGGGGCAGGCTAATCCGCCCAGGGTAAGTCGGGACCTAAGGCGAGGCCGACAGGCGTAGTCGATGGACAACGGGTTGATATTCCCGTACCCGCGTAAGTGCGCCAATGCCGAGCCCGGCGATGTTAAGCACCTGACGCTGGAGTGCCCTTCGGGGCAGTCCGGTTGATCGTGCGAACCAGACTGGTAGTAGGCAAGCTGTAGGGGTGACGCAGGAGGGTAGCTCTACCGGGCGATGGTTGTTCCCGGAGTAAGGGTGTAGGGCGGTGCGTAGGCAAATCCGCGCACCACATAGCCTGAGACCTGACGCCGAGCCAATTTTGGCGAAGTGAGTAATCCCATGCTGCCAAGAAAAACCTCGCAGCGAGCACTTAAGCGGCCCGTACCCTAAACCGACGCAGGTGGTCAGGTAGAGAATACCAAGGCGATCGGGTGAACCGTGGTTAAGGAACTAGGCAAATTATCCCCGTAACTTTGGGAGAAGGGGAGCCGTGTCCGGTGATGAGGCTTGCCCTCTGAGCTGGGTGCGGTCGCAGATACCAGGGAGAAGCGACTGTTTACTAAAAACACAGGTCCGTGCAAAGTCGCAAGACGACGTATACGGACTGACGCCTGCCCGGTGCCGGAACGTTAAGGGGACGGGTTAGTGACCTTCGGGTTGCGAAGCTCAGAACTTAAGCGCCGGTAAACGGCGGTGGTAACTATAACCATCCTAAGGTAGCGAAATTCCTTGTCGGGTAAGTTCCGACCTGCACGAATGGCGTAACGACTTCTCCACTGTCTCAACCACGGACCCGGCGAAATTGCACTACGAGTAAAGATGCTCGTTACGCGCAGCAGGACGGAAAGACCCCGGGACCTTCACTGCAGCTTGACATTGGTGTTTGGGACGTCTTGTGTAGGATAGGTGGGAGACTGTGAAGCAGGGACGCTAGTTCTTGTGGAGTCATCGGTGAAATACCACTCTGGTCGTTCTGGATGTCTAACCTAGGTCCGTGATCCGGATCAGGGACAGTGTCTGGTGGGTAGTTTAACTGGGGCGGTTGCCTCCCAAAAGGTAACGGAGGCGCCCAAAGGTACCCTCAGCCTGGTCGGCAACCAGGTGTCGAGTGTAAGTGCACAAGGGTGCTTGACTGTGAGACAGACATGTCGAGCAGGAGCGAAAGCTGGGACTAGTGATCCGGCGGTGGCATGTGGAAGCGCCGTCGCTTAACGGCTAAAAGGTACCCCGGGGATAACAGGCTGATCTTCCCCAAGAGTCCATATCGACGGGATGGTTTGGCACCTCGATGTCGGCTCGTCGCATCCTGGGGCTGGAGCAGGTCCCAAGGGTTGGGCTGTTCGCCCATTAAAGCGGTACGCGAGCTGGGTTTAGAACGTCGTGAGACAGTTCGGTCCCTATCCGCTGCGCGCGCAGGAGACTTGAGAGGGGCTGTCCCTAGTACGAGAGGACCGGGACGGACGAACCTCTGGTGTGCCAGTTGTTCTGCCAAGAGCACGGCTGGTTTGCTACGTTCGGAAGGGATAACCGCTGAAAGCATCTAAGCGGGAAGCTCGCCTCAAGATGAGGTCTCCCTCTGGGTTAACCAGGTAAGGCCCCCAGTAGACGACTGGGTTGATAGGCCGGAGGTGGAAGCACGGCAACGTGTGCAGCTGACCGGTACTAATAGGCCGAGTGGCTTGGCTTCTACTCCATTTAATGCTTCGCGTCCACTGTGCGGTTCCCGAGATACGGTCGCCACCGCGGAAGGCTCTGCAGGCCCTCCCGGGCTAGCAGAAGTTCTGCTGGTGACATCTCAATAGAGTTTCGGCGGTTATAGCGAAGGGGAAACACCCGGTCCCATTCCGAACCCGGAAGTTAAGCCCTTCAGCGCCGATGGTACTGCGCGGGGGACCGCGTGGGAGAGTAGGACGCCGCCGGACATGTTTGAAGAGGGTCGCTCCCGATGTGGTCGAGCGGCCCTCTTCGCTTGTCTGGGTAGTGTTGAAGCTGGAGGTTGATGAGCGTGGCCGAGGCATCCGGGACGCCGAAGAGCCGGGGAGCAGGTAGCGGGAACCCGAAGGCTTCGAGGGGCGCCAAGGCCGCCGGCAGTTATGGCCGGGGACGGCCGGCATCCGGCGGCGCGGGCCAGGACGGTCGGCGCGGCGCGGGCCAGGACGGTCGGCGCGGCGCGGTCGGCAGAGGTGCCCGCCAGCCAGGCCGGAGTGCCGCCGCCGACGGGACCCGCGGGACGGCACGCCCGGCTGCCGGAGACGGACCGCGGGGGAGCACCCCGGCCGCCTCGAGCGGTGAGCCTCGGAGCCGCCGGGCCGCCGCCACGAGCGGCGAAGGCTCGCGTGGCCGGACCTCACCGGGTGGCAGGCCTGCCCGGACGGCGGAGGGAGGGTTCCGCCGCAGCCCTGAGAGCCGCAGCCCTGAGACGGGCAGCGACTTCCGCGGCGCCAGGAAGCCAGCCGATACTGGGTCACGGCGGACCGCCCCGGGTGACGCGAGGCGAAGCCCGCGGCCTGCCAGCGAAGGGCCGTCCCCGCGTGCAGGCGGCCGCGACCGGACCTCGCGGCCGGCCGGCGGCTCGGCCCGCGACGGGCGCCCAGCCGACGGCCGCCGAGGCGACACCGGCCAAGGCGCCAGGGCAGGCGACGGCCGCGCAGGTGCCCGCGGCCAGACGCGCCCGGGCGAGGCTCCGGCGCGCGGTCACGAAACGGCCTATACGCCCAGGCTGCACGTTCCTGATTCGGTCAGCGCCGACCAGCTCGACCCGCAACCGCGGGCCCAGCTGAACAGCCTGCCGAACGACCTGGCCGACAGCGTGGCCCGCTACCTCGTGGCCGCGGATCTGGAGGATGACCCCGAGCGGGGATATGCCTATGCCCAGGCCGCCAAGCGCCTGGCCGCCCGGGTCGGCGTGGTGCGGGAGGCCTGCGGCATCTCCGCCTACCGGACCGGCCGGTGGGCTGAGGCCCTATCCGAGCTTCGGGCCGCGCGGCGGATGACCGGGCAGGACGATTACCTGCCCATCATGGCCGACTGCGAGCGGGCCCTCGGTCGGCTGGACCGGGCGCTGGCACTGGTTCGCGAGGCGAAGGCCAGCGAACTCGAACGGGCCACGCAGATCGAGCTCCGCATCGTTGAGTCGGGCATTCGCCGGGATCAGGGGCTGCCCGAGGCCGCTGTCATCGCCTTGCAGGTGCCGGAGCTGACCACCGGACGGCTGCGGCGGCGGTCCGCGCGGCTCTTCTACGCCTACGCGGACGCGTTGCTCGCGGCCGGCCGCGCGGACGAAGCCCGGGACTGGTTCGGCCGGGCCGCCGAAGCCGATACCGACGGCGAGACCGACGCGGCCGAGCGCCTGGACGAGCTGGACGGCATCGAATTCGAGGACCTGGCCGACGAGCTGGATCTCGATGACGAGCAGGATCTCGATGACGAGCAGGCGTAGCTGAGCAGACCATGACGAGCAGGCTTAGCTGAGCAGACCATGACGAGCAGGCTTAGCTGAGCAGACCGCGGCCTAGGACCCTATTTTGCCGAGCCAGTGCATGATGCCCTCGACGTTGCCGACGGCGCCGCTGACCCGTTCGAACTTGCGCGCGATGGCCGGATCGGCCTGCGGGCTGAACGCCGCATAGCGGTCTTTGGTGCGTTCCCGCACCATGGCGACGGCATGGTCGAGGTCCAGGCCGGCCGCGCGCGCCTGGCGTGTTTCCTCCACCCAGACGGTGATCTCCTCCGCCGACCGGTCAAGCGTCTGGCTGACTGCGGTGACGGGCCCGTAGTGGCTGAACAGCAGCCGCGCAGGCGAGGTGGATATGGGTGACCACGACGGTGGCCAGGTCGCCGGCGCCGATCCCGAGCCGGGCCAGCGCGTCACGGACCACCGGCGCGGACGGCGCGGTCCCGGTTTCCACCAGGCACGGCCGATCGGCCCGGATCAGGTAGCCGGCCGTGATCCCGTCGTACCCGGCCATCCGGGTGTCGATCTGGAACACCTCGTGTCCCAGATCGGTGATGTCCGTCGGTCCCGTGCGGTCCATCAATCGGATGGGCCGAACGTGCGCAGGATTAGGCCGGTGCGCGGTTTAGGGCCGAACGAGGTGGACTTGCGCGGTACTCGCTCGCCGTGAGCCGCGATCTGGGCGACCGCCTCGAAGGGCGCCGGGTTCGAGATCACCGCGGTGCCCCCGGCGCAGACCGCTCGCACCGCGTCGGCCGCGTCGTGGTCGATGAGCACGTCACGCTCGCTGTCGGTGACGCCCCACAGGCGGCCGAGCAGCAACTGCTGCAGGACCGACGCGTCGAGGGCCTGCCAGGGCGGGGAGGCCCCGGTCGGCATCGAGGCGGCGAGCTGAACCGGGTCCGGGTGGCTGAGCAGGCGGAACACCGGACTGCCTGCCAGCAGGAAGGCGGGACCCTCTTGTCCGGCCGCGGCCAGCCGCGGCAGCGCGTCGTCCAGGCCGAGTTCGGCGGGCAAGTCCTGCACGGTGAACGCAGCCTTGGCCAGTTCGGCCGCGCGGTCCGGCACCAGGCCGGGCAGCACCCGGTGGATGGCGCCCAGCCGGGGCGGGTAGGCCGCCGAGTCGACCAGGAACGCCAGCCCGTAGTCCCATGGCCCGGCGCCCAGTCCGGCCACTCGCATCTCAGCCTGCAGGTCCAGGTAGGCGGCATACCGGTGATGGCCGTCGGCGATCAGAGCCCGGCGCCCGGCCAGGTCGGCGGAGATCGCGGCCTGCTCGGAGGAATCGCCGATCCGCCACAGCCGGTGGGTCACGCCGTCCTCCGTCGTTACCGACACCAGCGGCGCGCGCTCGGCCGTGACCCGATCCACGACCTCGGTGGCCGACTGCCCGGTGGCCGACTGCCCGGTGGCCGACTGCAGAGCCTCGCCGGGCTGCTTCCCGTCATAGATGAGGAAGATCGGTTCCAGGTTGGCCTGCGTGGCCGCCATGAGCTCCCGCCGTCCGGCGACCAGGCCGGGCATGACGCTCTCGTGCGGCAAGACGCCCGCCGATTCGGGCGAGCCCAGGCGGACCAGGCCGATGATGCCGCGCTGCAGCCATGACGCGTCAGGACCAGACTGCTCGTAGATGTACAGGGAGGCCATCCGGTCCCGGATGAGCACGCCCGCCGACAGCCACTCGCGGAGCAGGCTGGCCGCCGCCTTGCTTGCGTCCGCGTCCTCGCCTGGCAGGATGAGACGGACAACGTTGTGCGGATCCGCTGCCCGCAGATGCTCGAGGATGCTGCCGTTTATCACGTCGTACGGTGGTGAGGTGACGTTTGCGATACCGCTCACCCGGTCACGGGCATAACGGATGCCGCGGAAGGGTGCCAGCACGAGACCGGAACCAGAGTCGGACGGAAGGGTCTGCACACCATGTCAAAAGGATCAAGCGCGAGCAGGGATTCCCATCCGGAAGAAAACTTCCCTGGCCGGGCCTGCCCCGAAGGATCTGCGGATGACGTGCACGCCTGGTACCAGCGGGGCATGGAGCTACTGGGCCGCGGTAGCCCCGCGGCCGCGGCCCAGGTCCTGCAGCGCGCTGCGACGGCCGAGCCTGGCTCCCGCAGCGTCCGGGAGGCCCTGGCGCGGGCCCAGTTCGACGCGGGCCAGTATGCCGACGCGGCGGCCAATTTCCGCCTGATCGTGGAGGCCAGCCCATCGGACGACTACGCGAACTTCGGGCTCGGCCTCGCCCTGGCCAGGACCGGGAACCACGCCGCCGCGGCCGAATACCTCGCCCTCGCCGCCGCCATGCGGCCCGACGCCGCGCACTACACCGAGGCCCTCCGCTCGGTCCGGGCCACGCTGCGCGCCAGGAAGACCGCTCAGGGAAGCGACGGCGAATGACCACGGGGCCGCGCGGCAGTCAGGAATCCCTCGACACCATCTACGACGTCGCCCTGCTCGACCTGGACGGGGTTGTCTACCTGGGCGGCACCGCCATCCCCGGGGCGGCCGAGGCGCTGCGCAAGGCCGACGCGGCGGGCATGCGGCTGGCCTACGTGACGAACAATGCCTTCCGCACCCCGGCCGCCATCGCCGCGCTGCTGACGAGCTTCGGCGTCCCGGCCGGGCAGGAAGACGTGGTGACCTCCGCCCAGGCCGCCGCCCGGCTGCTGGCCGAGCGCCTCCCGGCGGGCGCGCCGGTCCTGGTCATCGGCGGTAGCGGGCTGCGGATGGCGCTGCGGGAACGCGGCCTTCGGCCGGTCAGCACCGCCGCCGACCGGCCGCGGGCGGTGGTCCAGGGCTATTCGCCCGACATCAGCTACTCGATGCTGGCCGAGGGCGGCCTCGCGGTCGCCGCTGGGGCGCTGTTCGTCGCTTCGAACGGTGACCTCACGCTGCCCAGCCGACGCGGCCGCCAGCCGGGAAACGGCGCGCTGCTGCAGGTGATCGCGACCGCGACCGGGGTGCGGCCGCTGGTGGCGGGCAAGCCCGAGCCGCCGCTGCACCACGAATCGGTCCTGCGGACCGGCGCCAAGAATCCGCTCGTCGTCGGCGACCGGCTGGACACCGACATCGAGGCCGCCCACCGGGTCGGCGCGGACAGCCTGCTCGTGCTGACCGGGGTGACAGGCCCGGCCGAAGCCGTGCTCGCGCCGCCGTCGCAGCGTCCCACCTACCTGGCCGAGGACCTGGCCGGCCTGCTCGAGCCGCATCCCGGTATCACGGAAAAAGATGGCGCGTTCGGCTGCGGCGGCTGGACGGCGGCCCTGGACGGAGACCGGCTGAAGCTGACCGGTGACGGCGAGCGCATCGACGGCCTGCGCGCACTGTGCGCCGCCGCATGGACCCAGGAAGCCGCGGACAGCGTCAGCGAGGAATCGGTGCGTGCCGCGACCGAGCGCCTCGGGCGAACTGATACTTCAATGTGACGACGCACGGTCACCCGCCGTGTAAGCTTGCTTGCATGTCAAGCCGCGCAGTCCGCCATCACGGTGTCACCGCGATGCTCGCGCGCGCGCTCTGTCCTTCGTGTTGTTGCTGACAACGACTCTCAGCTGACCGTTGTCGCCGCCGGGGCTGCTCACTGCGGGCTGATCCCGGAAAGCCCGCGAAGGAATTCCGTTGATCGCAGATATGTCCGTTGCCCCCGAAATCGCCATCCTGGCCGAGGCTGCCCTGCTCGTCCCCCCGCAGTCGGCCGCCCGCGCGCCGCAGGTCTCCCAGGTCACGCTCGGCACGCTGGCTCGCCAGTTGCGGATGCTCGCCGGTACGCCGGAGCGCTGGTGGGGACTGGTGCGCTTCAACCCGGACCGTTCGGTAGAAATCGGGGTTGAGGACCACCCGTGCTACCGGGCCTGGCTGGTGGTGCTGCCGCCCGGCGACTCGGGCCGGGACTGTGACTGCGACGTGGCCACGATCATCGCCGGTGCGGCGACCGAGGGAGCCCCGGGCAGCGCGGTACTGCGCCCTGGCCCGACGCGAGTGCACGGCCAGCGGCACCGGCTGCGCGGCCACGGCGCGGGTTACTCGATCAGCCTGCACGCCCGCGCGGAGCATCCGGCCAAATAGGGCTTTGCGGGAGCTCGTAATTCATCGACCCGCAATCTAGAAGTAATAGGCTGAACGGGCCGCGGCGGCACTTTCCGAACGTGCCGCCAGAGAGGACGTTAGCCGATGATTGAGGTACGGGGGCTCAGCAAGCGGTACGGCGACAAGATCGCCGTCAACAACCTGTCTTTCAGCGTGGCGCCGGGCAAGGTGACGGGCTTTCTCGGCCCGAACGGCGCCGGCAAGACCACCACCATGAGGCTGATCCTCGGCCTGGATTACCCGGAGGCCGGCGACGTCACCATCGCCGGCAAGCACTACGCGGACCTGGCGTATCCGATGCGCGAGGTGGGCGCGCTGATCGACGCCAAGGCCGTGCACGGCGGCCGGTCCGCCTACAACCACCTGCTCTGCCTGGCCCAGACGAACAACCTGCCCAAGCGCCGGGTACGTGAGGTGCTCGAGCTGGTCGGCCTGACCGAGGTAGCGCGCAAGCGTGCCAAGGGGTTCTCGCTCGGTATGAGCCAGCGGCTCGGCATCGCCGGCACGCTGCTCGGCGACCCGGCGCTGCTCATGTTCGACGAGCCGGTCAACGGGCTGGACCCGGAGGGGATCCTGTGGATCCGCAACCTGATGAAGGCGCTGGCGTCCGAGGGCCGCACGGTGTTCGTGTCCAGCCACCTGATGTCGGAGATGGAGCACACCGCGGATCACCTGATCGTGATCGGCCGCGGCCAACTGCTCGCCGACTGCACCATGGAGGAGTTCATCGCCCGCAGTTCGGGCCAGACCGTCCAGGTCGCCACGCCCCAGCCTGAGCTGCTGGCCAAGGCAGTGGCCGAAGCGGGTGGCACGGCCATCCCCGGCGGTGACGGCACGCTGACCGTGAGCGGGCTGATCGCGCCCCAGGTCGGCGACATCGCGTTCGAGCACGGTGTGCGGCTGCACGAGCTGACCGTGGTCCGGGCCTCACTCGAGGCGGCCTTCATGGAGCTGACCGCCGACAGCGTGGAGTACCGGGCCGCCGGGGATCAGCAGGGCCAGCCGCCCGAGCCGGGCCAGCCGCCCGCCCCCGAGCTCGCCGGGCAGGGGCAGTACAGCCACGAAGGGCGGATCTGACATGGCCGCCACGACAACCCAGCCCGTCCGCCCGCCGGTCCTGCCGCCGCCCTCCGGGCGAGCGGGTTTCGGCGGGACGCTGCGCTCAGAGTTCACCAAGATCCGTTCGGTCCGCTCCACCTACTGGACGCTGCTCGTGCTGCTGGCGGTCAGCATCGGGATCGGCGCGGCCATCAGCGCGGGCACCGCGGCCAACTGGTCGCATACGTCGCCGGGCGACCGGGCGACCTTCGACGCCACCCAGGCCAGCATCGCCGGGCTCTTCTTCCTCGGCCAGCTGGTCATCGTGGTGCTCGGGGCGATGGTGCTCACCGCCGAGTACTCCACCGGCATGATCAGGACCTCGCTGACGGCGATGCCCAGGCGCGGCACCGTGTACGCCGCCAAGGTGGTGGTCTTCGCCGTCGTGGCCCTGGTGGTGACGCTGGTAGCGGCCTTCATCGCGTTTTTCCTCGGCCAGTCGCTGCTGGCCAGCACGCACGAGAGCGCGACGCTGTCCGGGCCGAACGTGCTGCGCGCCGTCGTCGGCACCGCGCTGTACGTCACGCTGTGCGGCCTGTTCGCGTTCGCGGCCGGCGCGATCCTGCGGCATACCGCCGCCGCCATCACCGCGGTGATCGGGTTGCTGTTCGTGATCCCGATCCTGGCCCACCTGCTGCCGTCCAACTGGTACCAGGATCTGGCGCGGTGGCTGCCGGATGCCGCGGGCCGGGCCATCTCGGCCACGGTCGGGGGCCAGGACCCGAATCTGTTCTCCCCGTGGACTCAATTCGCCGTGTTTGCCGTCTATACGGCGATCCTGCTCGTCGTGGGTGCCGTCCTGTTCCGCAAGCGCGACGCCTAGGGGGAGCTACGGCAGGGTGAGGATCTCGTAGCCGTCCTCGGTGACCAGGATCGTGTGCTCGAACTGCGCGGTCCGCTTGCGGTCCTTGGTCACCGCCGTCCAGCCGTCCGGCCAGATGTCGTAGTCGATCGTGCCGAGGGTGAGCATCGGCTCGATGGTAAACGTCATCCCCGGTTCCATGGTCACGTTGGTGTGCGGATCGTCGTAGTGCGGCACGATCAGCCCTGAATGGAACGTGCGGCCGATCCCGTGCCCGGTAAAGTCCCGCACCACCCCGTAGCCGAACCGCCGCGAGTACGACTCGATCACCCGGCCGACGGCGTTCAGCGGGCGGCCCGGCGCCACCGCGCGGATGCCGCGCATCATCGCCTCGTGCGTGCGCTCGACCAGCAGCCGTGATTCGGCGTCCACGTCGCCGGCGCAGAACGTGGCGTTGGTGTCGCCGTGCACCCCGCCAATGTAACCAGTGATGTCAATGTTGACGATGTCACCGTCGTTGATCAATGTATCGTCGGGGATCCCGTGGCAGATCACCTCGTTCAGCGAAGTGCACAGCGATTTCGGGTAACCGCGGTATCCGAGCGTGCTCGGGTAGGCGCCGTGGCTGACGAGGAAATCGTGGCCTACCTGATCGAGGTAATCGGTCGTGACGCCCGGGGCCACAGCAGCGCCGACCGCCTCCAGCGCCTGGGCGGCCAGCTTGCCCGCCACCCGCATCCGCGCGATGATCTCCGGCGTCTTGACGTCCGGTTCCCCGGTCTTGGGACGCTTCTTGCCCACGTACTCCGGCCGCGTGATCTCCGCGGGGACCTGGCGGGTGGGCGAAAGCCGACCCGGTTGCAGCACTGTCGCCATGCTTTGCGATTCTAATGTGCATGGACAGTGAACTGGGAAAGCGATGGTGGTTCAGCCTCAAGTATCACACCGTGGAGGATGACGACGGCCCGACCCCTGGTAAGGACCGGCTCGGTCCCTATCCCACCCGGGAGGCGGCCAGCCACGCACTGGAAGATGTCCAGCGGAGAAACGAGGAATGGGACGCGCAAGATTAGGTGTCCAGAATATATAGGCTAGAGGCGTGAGCGATGAACTGCCGGCCGTGGCCGAGGCCAGGATGGCGGAAATCCGGCGCAGCGGCACCTGGGGTTCGGCGCTGACGTCCGACGAGTTCGCCGCGATCCGCAGCGTCGGCTTCGAGCCGGTCGGCCAGGTCCTCGGGGCCTGCGTCTACAACATCGGCTATACCGGCGGCTACAACTGCCCGGGTGCCTGGGGGTCCCGGGGGTACCTACCGGTCCAGACCGCCACGCAGGTGTCCAGCCGGGGCGGCTTCGGCTCGTTCGGGCCGCTGGTCCAGGCGATGTACGAGGCGCGGCACAAGGCCCTGGACCGGATGACCGCGGAGTGCGAGGAACTGGGCGGCCACGGGGTGGTCGGCGTCCGGCTGACCATCGGCGGGTTCCCGGCCGGCGGCCTTGAGTTCAAGGCGATCGGCACGGCAATCCGCGCACCGGGCTTCCCGCCGGTGTCCGCGTGGGCTACCCGCGGCAGCCGCAAGAAGAGGCCGTTCACCTCCGACCTGTCCGGCCAGGATTTCGCCAAGCTGACCATGAAGGGCTGGGTGCCCGCCGGGCTCGCGCTCGGCATCTCGATCGGGTCCCGGCACGATGACTGGCTGACCGTCGGCCAGACCCGGTGGGGCGCGGGGAACGCCGAGGTGGTCGGCTTCACCGAACTCGTCAACGACGCCAGGCACGACGCGCGGCTGCAACTGGAACGCGACGTGACGCGGCTCGGCGGCGAGGGCGTGGTGATCGCTGACATGCAGATGCGGGTGCGGGAACGCGAGTGCCCGGTGCAGGAGGGCCGCCGCGACCACATCGTGGAGGCCACCACCATCGGCACCGCTATCGTCAGGTTCAGTGATTCCGAACAACGGCACAGCGGACCGACGCTGGCCATCATGTCCCTCGACCCCCAGCGCCGCCAGGCCGCCAGGATCCGGATCTAGGAGAGACCATGACCGATCAGGGGAACATCGCGACCGAACTCGATGCCGCGGGCGTTCCGCACGATGCCATGCGTCGGCTGGCCGAGCTGCAGCCCGGCCGGGCCGGGTCGATCTTCACCTCCGATCTGTCGGTCAACGAGTTCCTGCTGGTCCGCGAGGCCGGGTTCCGGCCGCTCGGCCTGGTCCTCGGCAGCTCGATTTACCACGTCGGGCTGCAGGTAGGCCGCTGGGGCCGCAACCAGGAGCTCGACGTGCTGTCCCAGGCCATGTACCACGCGCGTGAGCTGGCCATGAGCCGGATGGAGGCCGAGGCCGACGCGCTGCGGGCCGACGGCATCGTCGGGGTCCGGCTGGACGTGGAGATGAAGGAGTTCGGCGCGGACATCGCCGAGTTCATCGCGGTCGGCACCGCGGTCAAGGCCGAAGAAGGCGCGGGCGGCGGCGGGGTCGACAACTGGCGCAACAACAAGAAGCAGCCGTTCACCTCGGACCTGTCCGGCCAGGATTTCTGGACGCTGATCCGGGCCGGCTACGCGCCGCTCGGCATGGTCATGGGCTCGTGCGTGTACCACATTGCGCACCAGCGGATGGGCGCCAAGATGGGCAACATCGGCAAGAACGTGGAGATCGAGCAGTTCACCCAGGCCCTGTACGACGCCCGGGAACTGGCCATGAGCCGGATGCAGGCCGAAGCCGAGGCGCTGCACGCGGAAGGCATCGTCGGCGTCCAGCTTCGCCAGCACAGCCACACCTGGGGTTCGCACACTACCGAGTTCTTCGCCATCGGCACGGCCGTGCGTCCGCTGCGCCCGGACCACATCATCGAGCGCCCGACGATGGTGCTGACCCTGGACGCCTAGGCCGCTGCCCGGCCTAGGAGCCGGTCGGGCCGCTCACCACGTCCAGCAGGCGCGCCACCCGGTCCCGCAGGCCCCGCACGCCCGGCCGGTAACGCTGGTATCCGGCCATCCCCGGCTGGGGGATGCGGGCATCGGCGCTGGCCACGCCGCGCTCGGACCGCTCGGCCGCGCCGATCTCGCCGACCGCCGAGCTGATCAGGTGCTGGGCGCCGCCGAACGACACCGCGTCGACGCCCGCCCGGATCGCCATCGACTCGTGGGCCATCGCGTCAAGCTCCGGATCGCCCTGGCCGAGCGCGAAGATGGTGGCCCCGGTCCGCCGCGCGTCGTCGACGCGCTCGAGCAGCGGGACCGGCGCGGTCGTCGGTGACACGACGAAGAGCGTCTCACCCCGCCGGGCGGCTTCCAGCCGCTCGAGACCGACCCGCAGGTGCGACGGGGCGCCCTCGGGGATCCGCCACCGAACGAGCGTGGGCATCAGCTCGGGAATCCCGGACAGCCTGCTTTCCTCGTCCAGGTGAGCGGTGAGATGCCAGGGCTCCTCGTCGGGGGTGCCGACCAGCATGAGCCCGCCTTGCGAGCGGGTGGCCTGGCGCAGCCCCTGCGCGAACGCTCGAGTCCGCTCGAGCCATCCGGTCGGGGCTAGGAGCGCGCGGAGCGTGGTCACCTGATTCGCGTCCACGTATCTATGGTGCCCCTAAATGTCCGTACGCGCAGCCAAATCCGTACGGAGTGTACATACCCGGGGGGACGCCCCCCCAAGACCCCCCGCTGCGCCCTTGCGACCTTGGCTGGGATGATCAGTTCATGACTGAGCCCGAAACCCCGTCCGTCGACGGACTTGTCATCGGCATCCTCGGCGGCACCGGAGATCAGGGACGAGGCCTGGCTCGCCGGTTCGCGCTGGCCGGGCACCCGGTGATCATCGGGTCCCGTCGCCGCGAGCGCGCGCACGCCGCGGCACAGCAGATCGGGCAGGAGATCGGGCTCAGCGTCCGGGGCCTGGCTAACGCCGATGCCGCCCGTGAGGCGAGCGTGGTCATCGCCGCGGTGCCGTGGGAGGGCCACGGCGAGTTGCTGTCCGGGCTGGCCGCCGAACTGGCGGGAAAGATCGTGGTGGACTGCGTGAACCCGCTCGGCTTCGACCAGCGCGGCGCCTACCCGCTGCCCGTCGCCGAGGGCAGCGCGGCCGAGCAGGCCGCGGCGCTGCTGCCCGGCAGCCGGGTGGTGGCGGCGTTCCACCACGTGTCCGCGATCTTGCTGCTCGACCCCGAGATCGACACCATCGACCTGGACGTGCTGGTGCTCGGCGACGACCGCCAGGCCACCGACCTGGTGCAGGCGCTGGCGGCGCGGATTCCGGGCGTGCGCGGCATCTTCGCGGGCCGCCTGCGCAACTGCGGTCAGGTCGAGGCCCTGACCGCCAACCTTGTCTCGATCAACCGCCGGTACAAGGCTCACGCCGGCCTGCGCATCACCGATATCTAAAAACGGTCCGCGTCGTCACTCGGTGGTCACCGCCTGGAGGATGTCGAGCCTGGCCGCGCGCCGGCTCGGCGCGATCGCGGCCACGATGCCGGCCACAGCGGCCAGCACGGCCACACCGAGGAGTTGCGGGACCGGGAACGCGAGGCGGGTGATCCCCTGCGTATGCAGCGCGGCGACGATCGCCCAGCCGAACAGCACCCCGAGCAGCAGGCCCTCGATGGCGCCGAACAGGGAGATGACGAGCGCCTCGGCGCGCACGATCGAGCGCAGCTGACCTCGGGTCGTGCCGACGGCCCGCAGCAGCCCGAGCTCGCGGGTCCGTTCGTAGATGGACAGGGCCAGGGTGTTGGCGATGCCGATCAGCGCGATGATCACCGCCAGCGCGAGCAGGCCGTAGACCAGGTTGAGCAGCTGGTCCACCTGCCGCGCCTGCTGCGCCCGGTACTGGACCTGGTCCAGCAGCGTGGCGTTCGGGTAGGAGGACAGGACGCTGGAGATGGCGTGGCGGCCGGCGCTGGCGCTCACCCCGGGCGCCAGCTTGACGAACACGTCGATGTCGAGGGCCTGCGGGAAGTTCGCCTTGGCCGCGGCCAGCGGGAGGATATAGTCCCCGGCCAGTTCCCGCACGCTGTAGATGACCTGCACGGTGTAGGTCTTGGTCCCGGTGCTCGGGAACGTCACCCCGACCCGGCTGCCGATCCTCAGCTGATGGCTCGTCGCGACCTGGGTTGACACCGCGATCCCAATTGACGTCATGCTCGCCAGTCGGCCCTGGGTAACCCCGATGTTGAACAGCGGATCGGCTTTGACCGGGTCAGTAGCCACCACCGGGGTCACCTTGCCGTAGACCTTCACCACCCCGGACCGGATCCCCGCGGTGGCGCTTACCTGCGGCAGCGCGTCCAGCGACCGTTCAAGGTCGGGACTGAAACCGCTGCCGCCGCCTGCTATGCCGCCGCTGCTGACGACGTAGTCGGCTCGCACCGCGGAGCTGATGATCGTGTTGACTGAGGCCTTGGTGGACGAGGCGATGATGGTCGTGAGCGAGACGAGGGCCACGCCGACCATCAGGGCCGCGGCCGTCGCGGCGGTGCGCGACGGGTTCCGCATCGCGTTCTGCTGGCCGAGCTGGCCGGCCGTGCCGCGCATCGCGAGCGGGGTGCCCAGTACCCGGCCGACCGGGCGCGCGATGAACGGTCCGAGTATCGCGATGCCGACGAAGACCGCCACCGCGCCCGCGCCGACCCAGGTGAGCCGGTTTCCGGTGTGGCCGAACAGCCCCGCCCCCAGCACCGCCGCACCGCCGGCGATCAGGATCGTGCCACGGCCGGCACGTCTGACCGAAGGCTGACGGGGTTCGGCGGCTACGTCCTGCATGGCGGCGACCGGCGGGATCTGGGCCGCGCGCCTGGCAGGCGAGATGGCCGAGACCACCGTGATCACGATGCCCGCGAGGAACCCGACGAACACGGTACGCGGGCTCACCACCAGGCCCGCGGCCGGCAGGTTGAAGCCAACCGCCGCCAGCCCCGCCTTGAGCGCGACGGCGAGCCCGATCCCGGCGACCAGGCCCGCCGCCGAGGAGACCACACTGATGACCAGGGACTCGCCTAGGACCGAGGCCATTACCTGGCGGCGGCTCGCGCCGACGGCGCGCAGCAGGGCCAGCTCGCGGAGCCGCTGCGCGACGGTGATCGAGAACGTGTTGTAGATGACGAACGCCGCGACGAACAACGCGATGAACGCGAACACGAGCAGGAACACGCCGATGAAGCCGAGCGCCTGGTGGATGGTCTGCTGGCCCTCGGCGGTGACGGCCTGCCCGCTCGCGACCTCGACGCCCGGGTTATGGATGGCCGCCCGGAGGCGGCTGACGAGCTGGGACTGCGAGACTCCCGGGGCCGCCTGCACATCGATCTGGTTGACCTTGCCCGGCTGGCCGAGCACCCGGGCCGCGGTGACCGGGGCAAACGCGGTAATGGTCGCGCCGAGCGGGCTGTCCGCGCCGCCCCAGGTGGCGATGCCGGTGATGGTGTAGGTGGCCGGGCGCTTCTGGGTGAGGACGACGACCTTGTCGCCGACCGTGAAGTGCCCGACAGCGGCGGAACGCTGGTCGATCACCACCTGCGAGCTCGTGCGCGGCGGCTGCCCGCCGGGCAGCATCCGCAGCGGGCTGAGGGCCGCGACGTCGGTCCAGGCCACCCCGAGGGTGGGCGGCCCGTCAGATGCCGTACCGATGGGCTTGCCGTCGCGCGCGACGAGCTGGGCATAGCCCTCGATGTCGAGGGCGACCGCCTTCACGCCAGGCACCTTGACCAGCGTGGCGGCCAGGCTGGCGTCGATCCGCTGGCCGGTGAAGTTGGCGCCGGGGCTGGAGGGCTCGGTGGCCCGGACCACGGCGCCGGTTCCCTGGTAGATCTGGTTGTAGAGCCCGTTGAAGGCGGAGTTAATGGTGTCGGTGAGCACGAGGGTGCCGGCGATGAACGCGACGCCGAGCAGCACCGCCAACGCGGTCAGCGCATAACGCGGCCGGTGAGCCACCACCCCTGTCAATGTGACGCGCCACATGGCCTGCCTCCTGCGTTCTGGAACGGCTCTAGCCGTCTTCGCCAAGCTCGCGGATCGCGTCGAGGATCCGGTCGGCGGTGGGCGTGGGCAGCTCCCGGACCAGGCGGCCGTCCGCGAGGAACAGGACCCGGTCCGCGTATCCCGCGGCGCGCGGATCATGGGTGACCATGACCACGGTCTGGGAGTACTTGTCGACGGCCTTGCGGATCTGGGTGAGCAGCTCTGTCGCCGACCTGGAGTCGAGGTTGCCGGTCGGCTCGTCCGCGAAGATCAGGTCGGGGCGGGTGACCAGGGCCCGCGCCGTGGCGACCCGCTGCTGCTGGCCGCCGGAGAGCTCAGCGGGACGGTGCGCCAGCCGGTCGGCGATCCCCAGCGAGCGCGCCAGTTCCCTGACCCAGCCTCGGGGGGGCTTCTTACCGCCCAGGGTAAGCGGGAGGAGAATGTTCTCGCGCGCCGTCAACGTGGGAATGAGGTTGAACGCCTGGAACACGAAACCGATGCGCTCGCGGCGCAGCAGCGTCATGGCCTTGTCCTCGAGCGAGCCGAGGTCGACGTCCCGGAGCAGCACCTGCCCGGAGGTCAGCCGGTCCAGGCCCGCCAGGCAATGCAGCAGGGTCGACTTGCCCGATCCGGACGGCCCCATGATCGCGGTGAACTGGCCGGCGGCGAAGTCCGCCGAGATCGCGTCGAGCGCCCGGACCGCCGTCGCGCCGGTGCCGTAGACCTTGACTCCGCTGATGATGCGCGCGGCTGGTGCGGCCTCGAGCGTGCTGGTCGCCTGCTCGCCGCGAATGGTCATATTCACCGGTCCTGGTCTCCTTCCGCCGCGAGTGGATGGAGCCGCGTCTGGCCCAGCCCCGCTCTACCGTGCATTCGATCCCGGCCGGGCTACGAGACCTGAAGATCCCAGCGATAGCTGACCGTCGTCCCCCATCGGCCGCGGTAACGCGGACGCCGGTTAAATGCGATGCCCCCGTCGTCCTGAGCACCAGATTATAACCGGGCTACCGGTAATTAACTGAGTGGTGCCAAAGCCGGTGATAATGTGTGACGTTATGTTGGCTAAAGACTAGGATTAAGCCTGGAAATGAACGATTCGGCGCTTATCGCCGCGGTGAATGCCGCGCCGCCTCGGCTCGTTGGCCTGCCGTGGACCGCGACCGAATACGAAGCGTGGCGTATTCTCGGATTCGCTGATCCGGAATTCAGCATGTCTTCCCTGGCGATTGAATCGCCGCGATGGCGAGCCTCCCGCCGGAGCTCCCGGTGCGATACTGCGCCAGCAGGATGTGGGGTTCCGGACCGACTTCGATTCCGTCAACGTCTTGCTGCACGCACTCATCGGGTCGCCGGCGTTATGCCCGGACCGGCCGGGAGGCTAACGTAAGGCCGGACGAGGGAGGTGGCGGGTGACGTGGCCGAGAACCTGATTCTCCCGGTGCCCGAGCTCATGTCGGCCGTTTACCTGGTTCCCCTGGCGCTGTCCACTCAGGCCGCGAAGGATTGTGCGACAGCTGAGCTGTCGGCCCGCGTGCCCGGCCCGGTGGGCGTGGCCGCGCGGATGATGCTGGACGCCGGCGCGATGACGGTTGAGCCCACGCCGTCGTCGTCGCTACCGCCGCTGCCCGGCCAGCTGCAGGAAATCCTGGGCGTCGCGCCGGAACTGGTCAGGGCCGTCACCGAGGCCAGGGAGTTCGTCATGGTCCGGGCCCTGAGCCCGCCGGGCTGGCCGCCGATGCACGAATGGGCCGGGCGAGCCTGCGCCGCCGTGCTGGCCGCCCATGCGGGCGTTCCCCTGGTGGACGCGGGCACGCCCAACGTGCTGGCCGCGGCCGCGGCCCTGCGGACGCTGCCCAGTGGCGGCGACGCCAGCTTCAGGCTCGCGGACTGGATGCTGGTGTTCCAGTCGGCCGAGAGCGAGGGCTTGTGGATGACGACGATGGGCCTGGGCCGGTTCGGGCTCCCCGAATTGCAGGTCCGCAACGTCCCCCCGCAGCTGGGCCGCGCCTGGACGCGCGTGCTGACGGGCCTGGCCTCGTGCCTGCTCGGCACCTGGCTGAACGCGCTACGCGACCGCGCCGAGCCCGCCTTCGCCCAGCTGCCCGCCGTGCTCGAAGTCGGCAAGGCCGACATCGCCAGGGCCTACGATGCCCCCGTCACCGAGGGTGGCGCGGCAGCCGTTCGGCTCACGTTCGATCCCAGCCCGCAGGACAGCACGGACAGCTTCCTGTCCGTGCAGCCGCCGGATGACTACCCGGCCTCGGCCGGGGAGTTCCTGGCCGGCGTGTGCGCGACGCTGTTCGGCTGGCGCGAGCCGGAGATCATGCACCTGGCACCCTCCGATGAGATGGAGCGGGCCATGCAGGCCGCGCGGAAGGCGCTGCCGGCCATCCGCGCCCGGTTCCTGGCCGGTAACCTGCCGCCGCGAGCCCGGCTGATGATCAAGCACGAAATATCGGCGCCGGGACAGGCCGAGTACCCGTGGGCCTACGTCACGTCGTGGGCCGATCCGGCCAGGATCCTGGGCAATTCCGCCGGTGACGCCACCCTGGACCCAGGCATCCGGGCGGGCCGCCCGATCGTCGTTGCCGCCGAGACGATCATCGACTGGGCGATCTGGATCGAAGGGCAGGGCATCGTGGAAGGCGGCCAGACCAATGTGATCGCCCAGGGCCACGCCACTCAGGGTTAGCGAGATCCTCCCGCAGCCCGTCCCGTGCCGAGTCGGATGAAGCAGGCGAGCGGAGTTATCAGGTCTGTCTGTCAGGCCTTGCGCAGCGTGGCGACGTTCTGCTCGATGTCGCTCGAGCACCGTGGCGTCGACGGTCGACCGCAGCACCTTGACGGCGACCCGGTCTTCGCCGGGGTTCGTGCCGCGGCCGAGGTAGACGATGCCCTGGCCGCCCTCGCCGAGCCGTCCGAGGAGCTCGAAACGGCCCAGTCTCAGCGGATCGCCAGGCTCCAGCGGTTTCGGCGGCATGACTTTCTCCGGGATCGCTCGGCAGCTACGAACACGCTGCCGTAATTCCGGTTGTCCCGCAACGCGGATCCCGGAACCGGCTACGTCGCCGAGCTGGGCGGAAGGCCGACGCGGCCCAATATTTCCGGATTGTTACTTGACGTGCACGGTCGAGTGGGAGAAAGCTCAGCAACGGCTCTGGCCGGCTAGTCCCGGCTAAGACCGCCCTAACGCGCCTCCCGCCGCCAGGCGGGTTTCCTTCCGGCTGCAGAAAATGACGTATGGAGGGCTTGGCCATGGTACGCGGACGCCGTTTCACCACATTGGTTGCCAGTGCTGCCGTCATGGCCGGCCTCGCTGTCGCCGTCCCTGCGGCTACCGCGGCCACGACAGCCGGGGCGGCCGCGACGGCGCCCGGCGCGCCAGGCGCGGCATCGTATTTCGACCTGGCCAGGAAGGACTGCGTCGGCACGGCGGCGGCCCAGGGATCTAAGGTCTGGTACACGGTGGCCGGCGGGGTGCTCTCCGATGTCTACGAGCCCACGATCGACAACACCAACGTGAGCACGCTGCAGTACGTCGTGACCGACGGGTCCACGTTCACCGATTTGCAGACCCGTGACATGACCTACACGGTGACCGCCGACCCCACGGGCATGGCCTGCACCGTTACCTCCACCGACGCCAAGCACGGCTTCCGGCTGATCACCACCTACATCACCGACCCGGCGAGCGACACGGTGCTGATGCACACCACGCTGCAGGACACGCCAGGCTCGAGCACCAGCCTGGCCGGCCTGCACCTGTACGCCCGGCTCGACGCCCACGTGAACGGCAACGGCGGAGGCGGCAGCGAAAACGCCGGCGCCAACTCCGGCGTGGTGGACACCTCCGCCGGACCGTCGGTCCCGGTGATCTTCAGCACGAACACGGTCACCGACGCCGTAAACCGGGATTACGCGGTGCCGACCTACATGGCGCTGGCGAGCACGTCCGACCAGGCGGCGAGCGTCGGCTACGAGGGCACCGCCAGTGATGGCCTCACCCAGCTCGACGCCGCGCACACCCTCACGCCCTACACCTCCGCGCCGGACGGCCACATCGTCGCCACTGAGGACGTGACCCCGGCCGCAGGCCACGAGGTGACCCTGGCGCTGGGCTTCGGCCGGAGCCAGGCGCAGTCGGTTTCCGTCACCGAGACATCCCTGAGCCATCCGTTCGCCCTGACCGCGGCCAAGTACGTGCTCGGCTGGGCCGCCTACGACGCCGGGCTGCGGCGCCCGGCAGCTAAGGCCAGCCTGGACCGCTACTACTACCTGTCGGCCAACGTGCTGAAGGCGAGCGAGGACAAGACCTACCCGGGTGCCATCGTCGCGTCGCTGGCCAGCCCGTGGGGGCAGTCGGTGCCGGCCGGGGTGACCTCAAATGGCGAGCCATCCTACTTCGGCTCCTACCGGGAGGTGTTCGCCCGTGACCTGTACGAGGTCTTCACCGGGCTGATGGCCGACGGCGACGTCGCCACGGCCCGGGCGGCCACGTTGTTCCTGTTCGACCGGCAGCAGCTCCCATCCGGTGCGATGCCGCGCAACTCGCTGCTGAACGGGAAGGCCGCCCCGGATACCGGCGGCCTCCAGCTGGACGAGACCTCCTACCCGATCCTGATGGCCTACCTGTCCGGGCTCGGCGGTGACACCACGCTGTACCAGGATCACATCCGTCCCGCCGCGGACTTCCTGGTCGCCAACGGGCCGTCGGACGGTGTGGAGCGCTGGGAGGAGCAGACCGGCTACTCGCCCTCCACAATCGCGGCCGAGATCGCCGGGCTGACCGCTGCCTCGGCCATCGCCGCGAGCCACGGCGACACGGCCCGGGCGAACCTGTACCAGGCCACCGCCGACGACTTCCAGCGGAACATCAAGTCCTGGACGGTCACCACCAGCGGCCCGGACGGCCCGCGCTACTTCATCCGGCTGTCCAAGACCGGCGACCCGAACGCGGCGATCAGCTACAGCCTTGGCAACGGCGGCCCCACCCTGGACCAGCGCAGCGTGCTCGACGGAGGCTTCCAGGAGCTGGTCAGGCTCGGCGAGCTGCCGGTCACCGACCCCGATATCCAGGCCTCGCTGGCCGTGATCGACAAGAACATCTCGGTGTCCACGCCCAGCGGAACCGGCTACTACCGGTACGGCAACTCGGCCGCCAGCGGAAGCGCGGACGGGTACGGCGACTGCTACCAGCCGAGCCAGGACTCGTGCCCGACTCCCGGGGCGCCGTGGCCGCCGACCGACTCAGGTACCGGGCATCTGTGGCCGGTCCTGTCCGGCGAGCGGGCCGAGTCCGACCTGGCCGAGGGGAACACCAGCGGCACGCAGTCCCTGCTCCAGGCGATGATCAACTTCTCCTCCGGGGTCGGGCTGGTGCCCGAGCAGGCCTGGGAAGACCCGGCCCTGGCCGCCTCGCCGTACGGCAGCGACCCGGCCACGGCGTCCATTGGGTTCACCGACGGCAAGGCGGCCGGGTCAGCGTCGCCGCTGAGCTGGGCACAGGCGCAGGAACTGCGGCTGATCGCCTCGCTGGGCACCGGCCACAACGTGGACACCCCTGCCATTACCACCGCGCGCTACGTCACCAGCGGGCCGCCCGGCACGCTGCCGGTGACCATCACCGCGCCGGCCCAGGGCAGCACGCTGGCCGCCGCCTCCACCACGGTGACCGGGACGACCACGCCGGGATCGGCGGTGACGGTCGCCTCGGACGACACCACGACCGGGGCGCCCACGTCGGTGACCAGTACGACGGCGGCGGCCGACGGATCGTTCTCGGCGAGCGTGCCGGTCAGCTTCGGGACCAACGCGATCACCGTGTCCGCCACCGCGCCCGGCGGCCGGAGCACCGGCTACGGCCAGGTCACGGTGACCAACGAGGGCGGCGGCAGCACCGTGCTCGACGTGACCGACCCCACCGGTGACGACAACGGACCAGGCACCTACCAGTACCCGACCGACTCCAGCTTCGTGGCCGGCTCGTTCGACCTGACCCGGTTCCAGGTGCTGAGCGACGGGACCTTCGCCTACCTGCGGGTGACGCTGCGCACCTTGGTCCCGACCTTCGGCGCGATCGACGGGGCGCAACTGCTCGACGTCTACGTGCACGTGCCGGGTGCCTCGGCCTCCTCCACCCAGGCCGCCTTCGCGTCCCGCAACTACACGATCGCGTCGGCCGGCGCCTGGAGCCAGCGGGTCGAGGTGCAGGGATTCGCGTCGCCGGTATGGGTGAACGCCGCGGGTAACTCCGTGGGCACCGCGTCCGCGCTGGCCGTGCAGGCCGACCGTACGATCACGGTCGCCCTGCCCGAGGCGCAGTTCGGCACCCCGGCGTCCGGCTGGGGCTTCAGCGTGGTGCTGACCGGCCAGGACGGGTTCAGTGCCGACCAGGCGCGGGCCTTCACGGCCACGCCGGGCGCCTTCACGTTCGGGGTCTGCGCCGCGGGCGGGACCGCGCCGATCTGCTCGGTCGACCCGACCACCGTGCCGAAGGCCATGGACGTGATCACGCCGCCGGACGTCTCCCAGGCCACCGAGCTCGACCCCACCCTCGGCCCCGTGGTCATCCAGCCGGTCACCGTGCCCTGACCGGGGCCTGGCCACCGGGGTTGCCCCGGTGGCCGGCCAGGCCGGCCACCGCGCATGCCCGAGTCCGCGCGAGCCGTCGGCGGCTATTTCTTTTTGGCCGATAGGCGCGCAGAGTGGGGCCAGGAGGTAGGCGCGATGGGTGACGCGATCGTCGGGGTGGTGGCGAACCCGCTCTCCGGTCGTGACATCCGCCGCCTGGTCACGCAGGCCTCGGTGTTCCCGACGGCCGAGAAGGCCAACATGATCCAGCGCATGCTGCCCGCGTTCGGCGCGGTCGGCGTGCACCGCGTGCTGCTCGGCACCGACCTCGGCGGCATCTCCGCGTCGGTGCTGCGCGCGATCGCGCGGCGGCCCGCCCAGGGCAGGCGCGGCGACCGCTGGCCGGAGATCGAGTTCCTCGACGGCCAGCCGATCCGGCAGACCGCGCAGGACACCGTGGACGCGGTGCGGCGCATGGTGACCGCGGGCGCGCGGGTGATCGTCTGCCTCGGCGGCGACGGCACCGCCCGGGTCGCCGCGTCCGCGGCGGGCGAGGTGCCGATGCTGGCGCTGTCGACGGGCACCAACAACGTATTTCCCGCGGTCCGCGAGGCGACCATCGCCGGCCTGGCCGCGGGCCTGGTCGCTACCGGCCTGGTGCCGGCCGAGGGCGTGACCACCCGGGCCAAGCTGCTCGAGGTGCGGGCCGGCGACCGGACCGAGACGGCGCTGGTGGACATCGCGATATCCACCGAACGTCATGTCGGCGCCCGCGCGGTCTGGGATCCGGCGACCGTGACCCAGTTGTTCTGCGCCTTCGCCGAACCCGACGCGATCGGCCTGTCCAGCGTCCTGGGCCAGCTGTCTCCCGTCGCCCGGCACGAACCGCACGGGATCACCGCGCGCCTGGCCGCGGACGCGCCCCGGCAGGTGCTCGCCCCGATCGCGCCGGGGCTGGTCGTGCCGGTCGGGGTGCACGAGATCGAGCCGATGCACCCCGGCGCGGTTCATCCCGTCGATGCACCAGCCGGCGTCATCGCCGTGGACGGCGAACGCGAGCTCACCTTCGGGCCCGGCGAGCGGCCGGCCGTCCGGCTGCGGGCCGACGGGCCCCGGTGCGTGGACATTGCCGCGGTCCTGGCGGCGAGCGCCCGGCTCGGCCTGCTCAGACGCACCCCCTTGCCACCAGGATCGACCGTCTAGGAGGAGTACATGACCGACACGGTGGAGCGGAAAGCCCTGACCCGAGAGCACCTGCTCGACGTCTACCGGACGATGCGGACGATCCGGGAGTTCGAGGAGCGCGTGCACGCGGAGTTCGCGACCGGCGAGATCCCCGGATTCGTCCACCTGTACGCGGGCGAGGAGGCGTCGGCGGTCGGCGTCTGCAGCAACCTCGACGACCGGGACACCATCGCCAGCACGCACCGCGGCCACGGCCACTGCATCGCCCGGGGCGTGGACGCCGGCGAGATGATGGCCGAGATCTACGGCCGCCAGACCGGCAGCTGCCATGGCAAGGGCGGCTCCATGCACATCGCCGACCTGTCCAAGGGCATGCTCGGCGCCAACGGCATCGTCGGCGGCGGCCCGCCGCTGATCTGCGGGACCGCGCTGGCCGCCAAGATCAAGGGCACCGGCGGGGTCAGCGTCGCGTTCTTCGGCGACGGCGGCAGCAACCAGGGCACCACGCTGGAGTCGATGAACCTGGCCTCGGTGTGGAACCTGCCGGCCATCTTCGTGGCCGAGAACAACGGCTACGCCGAGACCACCTCCAGCACCTGGTCGGTGGCCAGCGACAACATCGCGGACCGCGCGGCCGGGTTCGGCATGCCGGGTGTCATCGTCGACGGCTTCGACTTCTTCGCGGCGCACGAGGCGGCCAGCGCGGCGATCGCCCGCGCCCGCGAAGGCGGCGGCCCGACCCTCATCGAGATGAAGTTCACCCGCTACTTCGGCCACTTCGAGGGCGACCAGCAGACCTACCGGGCGGGCGAGGTCGAGCACGCGCGGGCCGAACTCGACTGCCTCAAGCGCTTCGCGGACCGGGTGACCGAGACCGGCGAACTGGCCCGGGCCGACCTCGACGCCGTCGACGCCGAGGTCGCGACCCTGATCGACAACGCGGCCGACGCGGCGAAGGCCGCGCCGCTGCCCACCGAGGCGGACCTGCTCACCGACGTCTACGTGCGCTACTGACAGGAGGCTGGCCATGGCACGGAACATCACCTACCGCGAAGCCGTTAACGAGGCGCTGGCCCAGGAGATGGAGCGCGACGACAGCGTCATCGTGATGGGGGAGGACAACGCCGGCGGCGCGGGGGCGCCCGGCGAGGAGGACGCCTGGGGCGGCGTGCTCGGCGTGACCAAGGGGCTCTACCACAAGTTCCCCGGCCGGGTACTCGACACGCCGATCTCGGAATCGGCGTTCATCGGCGCCGCGATCGGCGCGGCCACGGCCGGCCTGCGGCCGGTGGCCGAGCTCATGTTCGTCGACTTCATGGGCGTCTGCTTCGACCAGATCTACAACCAGGCCGCGAAGTTCCGGTACATGTTCGGCGGCAAGGCGGTCACGCCCGTGGTGATCCGCACCATGTACGGGGCCGGGCTGCGGGCCGCGGCCCAGCACTCCCAGTGCCTGTACCCGCTGTTCACCCACATCCCGGGCCTGAAGGTCGTCCTCCCGGCCACCCCGTACGACGCCAAGGGCCTGCTGATCCAGGCCATCAGGGACAACGACCCGGTGATTTTCTTCGAGCACAAGGCGCTGTACGACCTGGCCGGGCCGGTGCCGGAGGAGAGCTACGCGCTGCCGTTCGGCGAGGCCAACGTGGTCCGCGAGGGCGGCGACGTGACGATCGTGACCCTGGGCCGGATGGTGCACACCTCGCTCGAGGCGGCCGCGCAGCTGGCCGCGGACGGCGTGCAGTGCGAGGTCCTCGACCTGCGCACCACCAGCCCGCTGGACGAGGACACCGTGCTGGAGAGCGTGGCGGGCACCGGCCGGCTGGTCGTGGTCGACGAGTCGCATCCCCGGTGCTCGATCGCCACCGACGTCTCGGCGCTCGTGGCACAGAAGGCCTTCGGCGCGCTGCAGGCCCCGATCGAGATGGTGACCGCGCCGCACACCCCGGTGCCGTTCTCCACTGCGCTCGAGGACCTCTACATCCCGGACGCGCAGCGCGTGGTGAACGCCGTCAAGACAGTGACCGGGTGGACCCGTTGACCGATGACCGGATCGTCCCCGTAACGATGCCGAAGTGGGGCTTGTCGATGCGGCTCGGCAAGATCACCGCCTGGGTCGTCGCGCAGGGAGATGACGTGAAGGTCGGCGACGACCTCGCGGACATCGAGACGGAGAAGATCACCGGCACGCTGGAGGCGTCCGACGCCGGTACGGTACGGCGCATCGTGGCCCGGGCTGGTGAGGACGTGCCGGTCAGCGGCACGATCGCGCTGATCGCCCCGGCGGACGTCACCGAGGACGAGCTCGACGCCGCGGTCCTGGCGGCGCGTGCGGTGATCGACGCAGGCGTGCCCGAGGACGCCGCGGACGAGGCGGAGGTGCAGACCGCCGATGTCGGCGGCCGGAAGATCAGCTACGCCGGCGCGGCCCCGAAAGGGCCGGACGGCGACGTGGTCCTGCTCGTCCACGGGTACGGCGGCGACCGGAACTCCTGGCTGTTCCTGCAGGAGCCGCTGGCCGCGCGGTACCGGGTGTATGCCCTCGACCTGCCCGGCCACGGCACGTCGGCCAAGGACGTCGGCGCCAGCCCACCGGCCCCGAGGGCACCGCCGACCCTCTCGGCGTCCTGGCCGACGCCGTGACCGGCGTGCTCGACGCGCTCGGCGCCGAACGGGCCCACCTGGTCGGTCACTCCCTGGGCGGTGCCGTCGCCTTGGCGGTCGCCGCCCGGGACCCGGGACGGATCGCCTCGCTCACGCTGATCGCGCCATCCGGTTTCGGCGCCGAGATCAACGCCGGCTACCTGCGCGGTTTCGCCGACGCCCAGTCGCGGCGCGAGCTCAAGTCGGTGATCGGCCAGCTCTTCGACGACGAGAGCCTGGTGACCCGCCAGCTGGTCGACGACCTGCTCGCCTACAAGCGTCTGGACGGAGTGGACGAGGCGCTGCACGCGCTGGCGGATACGCTCCTGGACGGCGACGCGCAGCGCGGCGACTCGGCCGCGTGGCTGACGGCGATGGGCGGCGCGGTGCCGGTCACGGTGGTCTGGGGCCGCGCGGACCGGATCATCCCGGCGGCGCAGGCCGAATCGGTGACCGGCGCGGTCCGCCACCTGATCGACGGCGCCGGGCACATGCCGCATATGGAGCGCCCGGCCGAGGTACAGGCCGCGATCGAGGAGACCATCGCCCGGAGCCCGTAAGATCACCGTGGCTAGGGAGGCGCCATGGTGAACGTGATAATTACCGGGGGCGCTGGCTTCCTGGGCTCGCGCTTGGCCCGGGAACTGCTGGCGGCCGGCTCGCTGGAGGTGGCGGGCGGCGAGGCCCGCCCGCTGTCCCGGGTGACGCTCGTCGACCAGGCGCCGGTCCCGCCGGACCTGGCCGCCGACGAGCGGGTGACGGCGGTCCGCGGCGATCTCGTCGAGCTGCTCGACCCCGCCGCCGGGGGACCGGACACGCTGGCCAACGGGGGTATTTGGGGCACTGGGGACGAAGCCGAGGTGATCTTCCACCTGGCCGCGGCGGTCAGCGGGGAGTGCGAGGCGGACTTCGACCTGGGCATCCGGGCGAACCTGCGCGCCACCGAGGCCCTGCTGGCGTCCTGCCGCGCGCTGGGGACCAGCCCGCTCGTGGTGTTCTCAAGCTCGCTCGCCGTCTTCGGAGGCTCGGCCGACCACCCGCTCCCGGAGGTCGTCGACGACCAGACGCTGCCCAACCCGCAGACCAGCTACGGCGCGCAGAAGGTCATCGGCGAGCAGCTCCTGGCCGACTACACCAGGAAGGGATACCTGCGCGGCCGGGCGCTGCGCCTGGTGAGCGTCAGCGTGCGGCCCGGACGGCCGAACGCCGCTGCGTCTGGCTTCATGTCGGGCATCATCAGGGAGCCGCTGGCCGGGCAGCGCGCGACCTGCCCGGTCGACCCGGACACCGAGGTCGCGCTGGCCTCGCCGGCCAAGGCCATCGCCGGGCTGCGCCGCGCCGCCACCGCCAGCGACCAGGCCTGGGGCGGCCGTAGCGCCGTCAACCTCCCCGCGCTCACCATCTCGGTCGCCGACATGGCGGACGCGCTGAAACGAATCGCCGGCCCGCGGGTCAGCGCGCTGATCGACTGGATCCCGGACCCGGAGGTAGCCCGGATGGTCGCCAGCTGGCCCGCCCGTGTGCGTGCCGACCGGGCAGCCCGGCTAGGCCTGACCCCGGACCCGGACTTCGAGTCCATCATCAGGATGCATCTGGCCGAGTCCCGTTCCGCGGCCGACGGCGACCGCTGAATCAGACCGTTATCGCGGCCCCCCGGCCGTCCTCGGCGGGGACGCTCTCGTCGTCGAACCACACCCCGCCCTCGGCGAGGTAGCGGAAATGCAGCGTGGTGCCGGCCTTGACCGTCACCGCCGCGCTCCGGGTCCGGTTCGCCCGCTTCCGCAGTGGGTGGGTGAAGGGGTTCCAGTCGTTGAAGTTGCCCACCACGGAGACGGCTCCGCCGGGCTCGTCGATGGGCAGTGCGAAGGTGATGCGGACGGTGCCGTCACGTCCCGGTTTGGTTGTCTTGATCAACTTCTTCTTCTCCACTCCGGCGCTCAGCCAACCTGATCGAGCTAATTATCTCGAACTTGTGTGCGTAGTCACTTACATTGCGACGTTGCGATGCGGCGTGTCGTGGTATCCCGCCATTTTTGCAGCGCGGCCGCGCCTGGATGCGGACATCGGCTGAATGTCGCAGAAAAATGATCCGCCCGCACCAGGCGGCATGGCAGCCGCCGGTCCAAGCATCTGTTGGACAAGAACATACGTGGCGGCTCGGGCCCCGATTCTCTGGCCGGTTTCGACCGCTGGGTCCAGCGGCGCCCCGACGGATGGCCACGCGCTGGTCACAACCACGGCGTATGCTCCGCGCCATGACTGTTGAGGTGACCGTGAAGACCGTCGAGCCGACGCCGACAGCGGTGGTAGCGGCGGCGACGACGTGGGCGGAGTTCCCGAAGATGTGGGGGCCGATGCTGGACAAGGTATGGAGCTTTCTTCGGGGCGAGGCTCCGGAGGGGCTCTGCAAGCAGGGCCACAACATCATGCTCTACAAGGACGATGTCCCCAACGTTGAAGTCGGCGTCCAGGTAAGCGGCTCATTCGAGCCGGCCGGTCATGTTGTCGCGTCAACGCTGCCGGGCGGGCTCGTCGCCACCGCAACCCACACCGGCCCGATCGCCAAGATCGGCGACACTCACCGGGCGGTGTGCGAGTGGAGCAAGGCGAACGGGTACCGGCTGGCCGGCCCTCGCTGGGAGATCTACGGCGATCCCGACCCGTCGACCGGCGACTTCGATGTAAAGGTGTTCTGGTCGCTGGTGGCGCCGTAATCCCGGACAAGCCACTGCCGTGACCCCGATACCCGGCGACCTGCGCGATGCCTCGCTGGCGCGGATCGCCCGCTGCGGCCGAGCTAATGGATTCGCGGGCTGATTCAGCGTCTTAATGGTCGCTACCGATACGAGTGCTCCTCGTCGGGGAACGTGCCGCCGGTGACATCGTCGGCGAAGGCAGTGGCGGCCTCGCTCAGGACGGCGGCCAGGTCGGCGTACTTCTTGACGAACTTCGCCACCCGCGGGGACAGGCCGGCCATGTCCTGCCAGACCAGGACCTGGGCGTCACAGGCCGGGCCAGCACCGATGCCGATGGTGGGGATGGTCAGGGCCTCGGTCACCCGGGCCGCCAGGGCCGCGGGCACGCACTCGAGCACCACCGAGAACGCGCCGGCCGCCTGCAGCACCTTGGCGTCGTGCAGCAGGTGCTCGCCGTCCTCGCCGCGTCCTTGCACCCGGTAGCCGCCGAACGCGTTGACCGACTGCGGGGTCAGGCCGAGGTGCGCCATCACCGGGATACCCGCCGCGACCAGTTCCTCGACCTGGTGGGCGACTCGCTGGCCGCCCTCGAGCTTGACCGCGTGCGCGCCGGTTTCCTTCAGGAAGCGGGTCGCGGCGGCCAGTGCCGCGCCGGGGGAGGCCTGGTAGGAGCCGAACGGCAGGTCGGCCACGATCAGCGCCCGGCTGGTGCCGCGCACTACGGCAGCGGTGAGCGGGATCATGTCGTCCACGGTGACGGGGATGGTGGTGTCGTGGCCGTAGACCACCATCGCGGCGGAGTCGCCGACCAGCAGCACCGGGATCCCGGCCCGGTCGAAGATGCCGGCGGTGAGGGCGTCGTAGGCGGTGAGCATGGGCCACTTCTCGCCGCGCGCCTTTGCCGCGGCGATGTCGCGGACGGTCACCCGGCGCCCGCCGGCGGCTCCGCCGTAAAGCGGCTCTGGAGTGGTCCGCAGTCCTGTCGCGGCCATGGTAACGGCAGTGGGCTGTGACATCTTGGTCGACCTCCGTGTCTCGTGTCGCCCCAGCGGCGTACCCGGACAGTTAGATGATGGCACGACAGGCGGGTTGAGCGGTATAGCCGGACGACTCTGGAAGACTGGGACCATGGTCGATTTCGCGGACGTGGACACCCTGGCGGCGGGCTATCACCAGCGCGGCGGGCAGCCTGGCCTGGCGTACGGCATCGTCATCGGCGGCGAGCTGGTGCATGCGGCCGGGCTCGGCGAGCGGCACATGGGCGGACCGCCGCCGGACGCCGACACGGTCTTCCGTATCGCCTCGATGACCAAGAGCTTCACCGCGTCCGCGATCCTGGCGCTGCGCGACGACGGCGCGCTGAGGCTCGACGACCTGGCCGAGGACTACGTTCCCGAACTGCGTGGCTGGCCGTCGGCGAGCCCGGACGCGGCGCGGATATCGATCAGGCACCTGCTGACCATGACCGCGGGCTTCCCGACCGACGACCCGTGGGGCGACCGGCAGCAGGGGCTACCGCTTGAGGAATTCGCGGCTTTCCTCGCCACGGGCGTGAGCTTCACCTGGACGCCGGGCATCCGGTTCGAGTACTCCAACCTCGGGTACGCGATCCTGGGCCGGGTCATCACCGCCGTCACCGGTGTCGCGTACCCGGACTACATCCGCCACCGCCTGCTGCGGCCCCTGGGCATGACACGCACCGGCTACGATGCGGAGGAGTTCGAGGTTCCCGGCCAGCAGACCGCAGGGCCCGCGGGCGTCGCCCGCGGCTACCGGCGCTCGCCCGACGGCTGGTCCGAGCTGGCGTTCGACCCGGCCGGCGCGTTCGCCCCGATGGGCGGCATCTTCAGCTGCGTGCGCGACCTCACCCGCTGGGTCGCCGGTTTCGCCGCCGCGTTCCCGCCCGGCGACGCCGAGGCCGCCGACGCGCATCCGGTGCGGCGCGCCAGCCGGCGGGAGATGCAGCTGCCGCAGGTCCTCACCGGCTGGGCCATCGCGCCCGGCTTTCCCGGGGACGGGGCGTCTTCGCCCCCGGCCACCTACGGCTTCGGGCTGTTCGTCGACGAGCACCCCGCCCTGGGCCGGATCGTCAGCCACAGCGGCGGTTACCCGGGTTTCGGCAGCAACATGGCCTGGCACCCGGCCACGGGGACCGGCGTGATCGCGCTGGGCAACAGCACCTACGCGGCGATGGCGCCGCTGGCCGCCCGGCTGCTCGAGACCATCGTGCGGCAGGGCGAGCCGGCCGCGCACGGGAACGGGCTAGCGCTCGGCTCACCTGGTCCCTGGCCGGAGACGCTAGCCGCCCAGGAGGCGGTCGGTAACCTGCTCCAGACCTGGGACGACGCCGCGGCGCAGCGGCTGTTCTCGCCCAACGTGGCGCTAGACGCCCCGTTTAACGAGCGGCGGCGGCGGATCGCCCTGGTCCGCGAGCGCATCGGGGATTTCGGTGCCGATCCCGGGCGGCGGCTAGAGTTCGACACGCCCGCCCAGTGCCGCTGGTGGCTGGCGGGGGAGCGCGGCGCGGTCCAGGTGCAGATCCAGCTCAACCCGGAGCGCCCGCCGCGGGTGATGTCGCTCACGCTGGCCGTGCCGCCCGCCGCGGGTTCGGCGCTGCGCGAGACGCTCGACGCCGTGGTCGACTGGCTGAACGACGGCGACCGCGACTGGCCTTCGTCCATCCCGGTCGGCGACGGCATGGATACCAGCATGCTGGCCCGGCGCCTGCGGATGTCCGCCGTCTGGGCCGGCCGCTGCCGCGTCGGCGCCTTCAAGGCCGGCGACGGTACCGCCTCGGTCGCGGCCGAACTGGTCGGCGAGCATGCCACCATCACGCTGACCCTGGTCATCGACCCGGGAACGCGCCTGCTCCGGATGGCCGACGTCGCGCCTTAGGTAGAGCCGGGGTGCGCACCACGGCCCGTTCGGCCCCATCTGAAGGAGTACCGCCGCCGGACCCGCAGGTTCACGTGTGATGTGACCTGGATCACACAAGGCCCCGCCGGATGCCGGAAATAGATTCCGATACGAGACCGTTCCGTATCGATGTACGCGGTTCTCGGAAGTCCTGATCGTGGCAACACACCGCCAGGCCAGCACCTTCCCGGTCCGCCGGCAAACTTCCACCGGGGGTCCGGGGGATCGTCCCCCCGGGCCAGCAAGTGATCCGGAAAGGGACACATGGATTCGCAGGCGATTTACCGCCGCCGCTGGGTCATTCTCAGCGTGCTGATCGTCGGGCTGCTCGCCATCGTCATCGACAACACGGTCCTTAACGTGGCCCTGAAGACTATCGCCGAGCCTCCTCCCGGGGGCCTCGGCGCGAGTCAGAGTCAGCTCGAATGGGCCATCAACTCCTACACGCTGGTCTTCGCCGGCCTGCTCTTCACGTTCGGCGTCATCGGCGACAAGATCGGCCGCAAGCGCATGCTCATAATCGGGCTCGCGCTGTTCGGCATCGCGTCGCTGCTCTCGGCCTACTCACGGTCGCCCGAGCAGCTGATCTTCGCGCGGGCCGCGATGGGCCTGGGCGGTGCCGCGGTCATGCCGCAGACGCTGTCCATCATCTCCAACGTCTTCGAGCCGGCCGAACGACCTCGGGCGATCGGCCTGTGGGCCATGGCGGTCGGCATCGGCATCGCCACCGGCCCGGTGCTCGGCGGCCTGCTGCTTGACCATTTCTGGTGGGGTTCGGTCTTCCTGATCAACGTGCCGGTGACCGCCGTCGGCATCCTCGCCGCCGCCATCCTGGTGCCAGAATCGCGCAACCGCGAGGCCGGCGGGATCGACTACGTCGGCGTGCTGCTGTCCATCGCGGGTCTGGTGTCGCTGGTGTACGGCATCGTCCAGGGCGGCGACAGCGCCTCCTGGCTGCAGCTGGGCGTGCTCGGCCCGATCGTCGGCGGCCTGGTGATCCTGGCGGCCTTCGCCTGGTACGAATCTCGGATCCAGCACCCGTCGCTTGACGTGCGGCTGTTCCGCGACCGGCGGCTCTCCGCCTCGATCGGGGCGCTCGCCCTGGTCTTCTTCGGCATGGGCGGCGTCTTCTTCTTCACCAGCTTCTACCTGCAGAACGTCCGGGGCTACACCCCGCTGGACGCGGGGCTGCTGACCGTGCCGTTCGCGGCCGGGCAACTGCTGATGTCGCCGCGCAGCGCCCGCCTGGTCCAGCGCTACGGGGCCAAGGCGGTCGGCGCGACGGGCATGTTCGTCATGGCCGCCGCCATCGGCGGTTACGCCAGCCTGGGCACGGATTCGCCGATCTGGATGCTCGGAGTGCTGTTCGGCATCCAGGGTGCGGCGATCGGCGTGAGCATGCCGGCCGCCACGGCCGCTGTCATGGACGTGCTGCCGCGGGAGCGGGCCGGCGCGGGTTCGGCGCTGACCAACACCGCCCGGCAGGTGGCGGTCGCGCTTAGCGTCGCCATCCTCGGCTCGGTCCTGGCTGTGTTCTACCGGAGCTCGCTCAGCCCGTCGCTGACCGGCCTGCCCGCCGCGGCCCGGGCCGCGGCGTCCTCCTCGATCACCGCCACCCAGGCGGTGGCGCAGCAGCTCGGCACGGCCGGACAGTCGCTGCTGGCGCCTGCGAACCAGGCGTACGTGGACGCCATGCACGTCACCACGCTGATCGCGGCGCTACTCGCGCTGGCGGGCGGGTTCGTGGTGCTGCGCTGGATGCCAGGCAAGCCGCGAAAGGCCGCGCAGGCCACTGACGCGCAGGCCACTGACGCGCCGGCCAGTGATGTCGCCTACGAGGCCGAGCTTGCCATACTGGCAGAAGAAGTAGCGCTCAACCGCGCAGACCGAGAGGGATGACCAGCCATGCAGCCCGTGATCCTGGATCAGGGGCCCGGCACTGATACGGCAGCCGGGTCGGCGGAGCCCCGCCGGCCTGGCCGTCCGCGCAGTGAGCAGGCCGAACAGGCGATTATCGAGGCCACCCTCGACTTGTTTGCCGAGCAGGGGTTCGAGGGCGTCTGCGTCGAGGCCGTCGCGGCCCGCGCCGGGGTCGGCAAGGCGACAATCTACCGTCGCTGGCCGAACAAGGAAGAGCTGCTGCTCGCCGCGTTCGTGTCGATGAAGTCGCCGATCCCCGACCTCGAGGGCGTTTCGGTCCGGGACGACCTGGTGGCGATGCTCACCGTGATGTGCGCGGACAAGGCCGACCCGAGGAAGGCGCGCCGGTACGCGCTGCTGCTCGGTGAGGGCGAGAAGTACCCGCGGCTGATGGCGCGGTACAAGGAGACCGTGGTCGAGCCGCGGCACCACGCGATCCGGGCGGTCATCCGCCGCGGCATCGCCTCCGGCGAGCTGCGGGCCGACACGGACGTCGAGATCGCCAGGCTCGCGCTGACCGGCACCGTCCTGGCTAAGGAGAAGTCCGCCGACGGCGAGCTGAACGGCGATTTTGCCGCCCACGTCGTGGACGAACTGCTGCTGGGCATGGCCGCGCGCTAACGGCGGAGGGCTCGCCTCATGAAGGGCGCGGCTCGCGCCAGCGGTTGGTGATGGGCAGGCGCCGGTCCCGGCCGAAGTTCTTCTGGCTGATCTTGGGGCCCGGCGGGTACTGCCGCCGCTTGTACTCGGCCGCGTCGACCATCCGGACCACCCGCTCGACCAGCGCCGGATCGTGCCCGGCCGCGATCAGCTCGGCGGTCCCCATGTCCTTCTCAACGTAGTCGTCGAGCAGCGCGTCCAGCACCTCATACGGAGGCAGCGAGTCGGTATCCATCTGCCCGGGCGCCAGCTCCGCGCTCGGCGGCTTGGTGATCGAGTTCTCCGGGATCGGGGGGGGCGCCCCCTGGCGTGCCGCCTCGGCGTTGCGCCACCGGGACAGCTCCCAGACCAGCGTCTTGGGCACGTCCTTGATCGGCCCGAACCCGCCGGCCGAATCGCCGTACAGCGTCGAGTAGCCGGTCGCGAGCTCGCTCTTGTTGCCGGTGGTGAGCACGAGGTGCCCGCCCGCGTTGGACAGCCCCATCAGCACCACCCCGCGCACCCGGGCCTGCAGGTTCTCCGCGGGCAGCCCGGTCTCAGGAAACCCGGCCGGGGCGAGCTCCTTGGTAAACGCGTCGATCATCGAGGCGATCGGGATGGTCAGCGCGTGCAGGCCCTGACGTTTGACCAGGTCCTCGGCGTCGGTGACCGAATGTTCCGAGGAGTATCGGCTGGGCATCAGCACCACATGCACGTTACCTGGGCCGATCGCGTCGGCGGCGATCGTGGCGGTCAGCGCCGAATCGATCCCGCCGGACAGCGCCAGGATCACCGAGCGGAACCCGTTCTTCCGCACGTAATCCCGGACCCCGGTCACCAGCGCGGCGTACACCTCGGCCGGATCGGACAGCCGCGGCCAGAACAGCCCGAGCTCCATGGCCCCCGTCGGCCCGGATGACGGCAGTGCCGGCGGCAGCGTCACCCGCTTGATCGTGATCACCGTGCCGTCGCCCGCGTCTACGGGCTCGTCCCCGGCCATCTGACCCGGCGCGGCCGCAGGCAGATCCAGGTCGGCGACGACGAGCGCTTCGGCGAACTGCGGCCCGCGGGCCAGCAGCGCGCCGTCCGCGGCGACGAGGATCGAGTCGCCGTCGAAGACCAGTTCGTCCTGGCCGCCGATCATGTTGGCGTAAGCCAGCGCGGCCCCGGCCTCACGAGCCCGCCGCACGCACAGGTCGAGCCGCACGTCATCCTTGCCGCGCTCGTAAGGCGACGCGTTCGGCACCACCAGCAGGCCCGCGCCCGAGCGCCGGCAGACCGCCACCGGGCCGCCGTCCTGCCACAGGTCCTCGCAGATCGCGATCGCGATCTCCACGCTCTCGCCGCTTTCCGCCGGCAGCCGGAACACCGGCAGCGTGTTACCCGGCACGAAGTAGCGGAACTCGTCGAACACCCCGTAGTTCGGCAGGTGGTGCTTGGCGGACGTAATGACCACACGCCCGCCGTGCAGCAGCGCCGCCGCGTCCAGCGGTGCCCCGGCCGGCAGCCCGGTGCGCGGCGCCAGGTCGGCGCGCCGGTCCAGGTAGCCGGTCACGACCGCGATCCCGCCAAGTCCCTCGGCCTCCAGGCGGGCCGCCACGGCACGCAGCGCCGCGATGGACGCCTCCACGAACGACGCCCGCAGCGCGAGATCCTCCACCGGGTACCCGGTCAGCATCATCTCAGGAAACACCACGACCCTGGCCCCGCGCGCCGCCGCCCGGCGCGTCCACTGCACGATCAGCTCGGCGTTTCCGTCCAGGTCACCGACCGTCGCATTGACCTGGGCCAGCGCGATCCTCAGCATTGTCACGCCTCCAGCCTAGGCCGTACGCCGCCGACCCCCGTCCCGGTGCTCGCCGTAATCTGCGTATCAACCCCCGCGCCTTTAACCGCGAGGAAACACCGGCCGGGCAGACTCACTGATGCGCCCGCGCCAATCAAAGCCGCGGCCGCTGAAGGCTGGTCTAGCGATGGGGAACGTCTAAGGTGATTACCGTGGATAGGCAGGAAGAATTCGTGCTGCGGACGCTCGAGGAGCGCGACATCCGGTTTGTCCGGCTGTGGTTCACCGACGTCCTGGGCACGCTGAAATCGGTCGCGGTCGCGCCGGCCGAACTTGAGGGCGCGTTCGCCGACGGCATCGGCTTCGACGGTTCGGCGATCGAGGGGTTCGCCCGCGTCTACGAGGCCGACATGATCCTTCGCCCGGATCCGGGCACGTTCCAGTTGCTGCCCTGGCGCGGTGAGTACCCCGGGGTCGCCCGGATGTTCTGCGACATCCTGCTGCCCGACGGCTCGCCGTCCTACGCCGACCCGCGCTGGGTGCTCAAGCGCAACCTCGGCCGCGCCTCCGACCTCGGCTTCACCTTCTACGCGCATCCGGAGATCGAGTTCTTCCTGCTGCGGGAACGACCTGCGCCCGGCGCCAAGCCGGAGCCGATCGACACCGGCGGCTACTACGACCACACGCCGCATAGCATCGCCCACGATTTCCGCCGCACGGCGATCACGATGCTGGAATCCATGGGCATCTCGGTCGAGTACAGCCACCACGAGGGCGCGCCCGGGCAGCAGGAGATCGACCTGCGCTACGCCGACGCGCTGACCACTGCCGACAACATCATGTCGTTCCGGCTGGTGATGAAGGAGGTGGCGATCGAGCAGGGCGTCTACGCGACGTTCATGCCGAAGCCGTTCACCGATCACCCTGGCTCGGGCATGCATACGCACGTGTCGCTGTTCGAGGGTGACAAGAACGCGTTCTACGAGGCCGGGGCGGAATTCCAGCTGTCCAAGACCGCCCGGGCCTTCATCGCCGGGATGCTGCGGCACGCCTCCGAGATCACCGCCGTCTGCAACCAGTGGGTGAACTCTTACAAGCGCCTGTGGGGCGCGGCCGAGCGGACCGCCGGCGCGGGCGGCGAGGCCCCGGCGTACGTGTGCTGGGGGCATAACAACCGTTCGGCCCTGGTCCGGGTGCCGATGTACAAACCGCAGAAGGGCAACGCGACCCGGGTCGAGTTCCGGTCGGTGGACGCCGCCTGCAACCCGTACCTGGCCTTCGCGGTGATCCTGGCCGCGGGGCTCAAGGGCATCGAGGGCGACTACGAGCTGCCGCCCGGCGCCGAAGACGACGTGTGGGCGCTGACCTCCGCCGAGCGCCGCGCGCTCGGCATCCGGCCGCTGCCCCAGGACCTGGACCAGGCCATCAAGGTCATGCAGGACAGCGAGCTCGTCGCGGAGACGCTGGGGGAGCACGTCTTCGACTTCTTCCTGCGCAACAAGCGCGCGGAGTGGCAGGAGTACCGCCGCCAGGTCACCGAATACGAGCTGGCGCGTTACCTTCCCATGCTGTGACGGCTCCGTCCGTAAGACTTACTCCTCGAATCGGCCGCCCAGGTACCTGGCCAGGAAGCGCTCGGCCGCGGCGTAGAACTTTAGCCGGTTCTCCGGCTTGGCGAAGCCGTGGCCCTCGTCCGGGAACAGCATGTACTCGTGCTCGATCCCGGCCTCGGCCAGCGCGGCGACGATCTGCTCCGATTCGGCCTGCTTGACCCTCGGGTCGTTGGCGCCCTGGGCGATCAGCAGCGGGATGCGGATGTCACGCGCCCGGGACAGCGGCGAGCGCGACCACAGGAATTCCTGATCCGTCTCCGGGTTGCCGACCCGCTTGTACAGCGCCGCCGCCATCGGCTTCCAGTACGGCGGGATCGTCTCGAGCAGCGTCTGCAGGTTGGACGGGCCGACGATGTCCACCGCGCAGCAGAACACGTCCGGGGTGAACGCCGCCCCCACCAGGGCGGCGTAGCCGCCGTAGGAACCACCGTAGATCGCGACCTTGGCCGGGTCGGCCCAGCCCGCCTCCACCGCGTACCGAACCGCGTCGAGCAGGTCGTCGTGCATCTTGGCGCCCCACTCGCGGTCGCCGGCGGTCACGAACGACTTGCCGTAGCCGGTCGAGCCGCGGTAGTTCACCTGCAGGCACAGGTAACCCCGGTTGGCCAGCCACTGCGCCTCGGGATCCCAGCCCCAGGCGTCGCGCGCCTGCGGCCCGCCGTGCACGTTGAGCACCGTCGGCAGGCCAGACCGGCCCCCCAAGGAGCCCGGCGGGAAGGTGGCGTACCCGTGGATGGTCAGCCCGTCCCGGGCCTTGAACGAGAACGGCTCCATCCGGGCCAGGTCGTAGCGGGACAGCTCGGGCCGGGCGGAGAACAGGAAGCTGCCGGTGCGACTGCGCCGGTCGTAGGAGAAGTACTGGACCGGGCCGGCGTCGTCGGTGAAGCCGATCAGCCACGTCGCGTCGGCTTCGTCGCGGTCGGCCGACTGCGGGTCGCCCGGGTGCAGCGCCCGGATCGCCTTGAGGTCGGGTTCCACCGACGGGTCGAGCACGTGGTACTCCATGCGGTCCTTGAGTACCTCGACGATCTGCGGCTCCCTGGTGTCCGGATGCAGCAGCGCGCCCGCCACGTCCGCCTCGGGGTCTTCGAGCAGCACCTGGGTCTCGCCGGTGGCCAGGTCAATGCGGCTCAGCCGGCCTGTGTCAGTGCCCAGTGAGCTGATGGCCAGCAAAGACGTGCCATCTCCGCTGAACGCGAGCACGCCGCTGGCCGCGGCGTCGTCGGCCGTGATGGTGAGCAGCGTCCGCCAGTCGTCGTCCGCGCTGTCGCGGACGAGCAGGTCGAATCCGCCGTCGGGCAGCGGGGCGATCGCGCCGCGGACCACCATGTCCTCGTCCGCGAGCCAGCCCGCGTACCCCGGGTTCTCGATCAGTTTTTCCAGCTCACCGGACGTCAGCGAGAGCCGGTAGACGTCGTGCAGTTGCGGGTTGGCCTGGTTGATCCCGACCAGCACCTCGTCGCGGTGGCTCTTGCGGGTAGCGATGATCCGCGCCTGAATGCCGTCGAACGGCGTCAGGTCGCGCCTGGCCATGGTGTCCAGGTCGACGTCGTACAGTCGCCAGTTCTCGTCACCGCCGGTGTCCTGGAGGTACAGCAGGTGCCTGCCGTCCCACGCCCAGGCGAACACCCGCACGCCCCGGTCGGTGTCGTCGGTGACCGCCTTTGCGGCCTCCCAGTCCACGCCCGGGGATCCCTGGGACAAAATCGGTGCCACCCAGACGTTGAGCACCCCGTCGCGAGGTGCGATCCAGGCCAGCTGGCTGCCGTCGGGCGAGATGTGCGGACTGACGCGCTCCGGGTTGCCGAAGAGCACTTCACGGGGGATTAGTTCGGCCATGTCCTCATGCCTATCACACGCCTGGCGGTGCCATGGGGAGCGAAAATCGGGCCAAGGCTAGGCGGTGACGCGCGAGCGCTCCGCGCGCGCCCGGGGCCTGCCGCGGACGCCGAGGTAGACGACGATAACGACGGCCAGGTAGCCGACGTAGATCAGCAGTTGCAGCGGCGTGGGAGCGTCGCTGTAGCCGAAGAAGCTGTGCAGCACGTCCCCGAACGAGCTGTCCTGCGACAGCAGGCTGGCCGAGTGCCACATCGGCGCGTCGAGCACCGGCAGCCAGCCGAGCTCCTGCAGGTTCTGCACCGTGTCGGCCAGCAGGCCCGCGGCGAAGACCATCAGCAGCACGCCGATGACCGTGAAGAACTTAGCCAGGTTCAGCCGGTGGCCGAGCCGGTAGATCACGAAGGCGATGCCGAGCGAGCCGATCAGCCCGGCCACGGCTCCACTCAGCGCGCCCGCGGTCGAGGTGGAGAAAATGATCGCCAGGGTGAAGACCACCGTCTCGAGCCCCTCGCGGCCGACAGCCTGGAAGGCCAGCAACCCGAGGCCCCACCTGGCCCGCCCGTCCAGCGCCGCGTCCGTGCGGGCCCGCAGCTCGGCGGACAGCGACCGGGCGTGCTTGCGCATCCAGAACGTCATGTAGGTCAGCACCGTCGCCGCCACCAGGTAGGTGGCGGTCTCGAAGATCGTCTGCACGCGTGAGCCGTCGTAGCTGCGGATGGTGTAGTAGGCCACGGCCCCGCCCGCGGTCGCCAGCACCAGCGCGGCCCCCACCCCGAGGAACACGTCACGGAAGTGCTCGCGCCGCCCGATGCGGTTCAGGTAGGCCAGCAGGATCGCGACGATCATGCTGGCTTCAACACCCTCGCGCAGGAAGATGACGAGCGTGGGGAGCATCCGCGGGCCTCCAACCGGACGGGGCGACTCCGAGTTAGGCTAGGCTAACCTTACTTGAAGTATGCTCAGTTGGCATGTCCAGGAAGAGACAATCTTCCCTCGAGGCACCCCGGGCGCTAGGCCCGAAGGTCCTGAAAGGTCGGCCGCGAGCACGCACCCGGTCCGTTCGGCCCGAAAATGCCTTGCCCCCGTGGCCGCCTTATCCGGAGAACCAGCGTGCGGGCGCCGGGTTGGTGTTGTGGTAAATATGCTTCTTCTGCTGGTATTCCTCCAGGCCGGAGGGGCCGAGTTCACGGCCGATGCCCGACTTTCCGAAGCCGCCCCACTCAGCCTGCGGCAGGTAGGGGTGGTAGTCGTTGATCCACACCGTGCCGTGGCGCAGCGCGCCGGCCACCCGCTCGGCCTGGCCCGCGTTTGACGTCCACACCGCGCCGGCCAGGCCGTAGCTCGTATCGTTGCCGAGCCGGATCGCCTCGTCCTCGGTGCTGAACCGCTCGACCGTCACCACCGGCCCGAACACCTCGTCCTGTACCACCGCCATCTCGCGATGGCACGCGGCGAACACCGTCGGCCGCAGGAAGAACCCCTTCGCCAGCGCAGGATCAGCGGGCCGCTGACCCCCGGCCAGCAGTTCTGCCCCCTCGGACAGTCCCAGCGCGATGTACCGCTCCACCTTCGCGCGGTGCGCCGCGGAGATCAGCGGGCCGCACTCGGCCTGCGGGTCCAGGCCATTGCCCAGCCGGATCCGGTCAGTCCTGGCGGCCAGTTCGGCGACGAAGCTGTCGTGCAGCGAATCCTGCACGATCAGCCGCGCGCCAGCCGAACACACCTGGCCAGAGTGCAGGAACGCCGCGGTCAGCGCGTTGTCCACGACCGTGTCGAAGTCGGTGCCGTCGAACACGATGTTCGGGTTCTTGCCGCCGAGTTCGAGCGCCACACGCCGCACCCCGTGCGCCGCCGCGGCCATGATCTTCTCGCCGGTCGCCAGCCCGCCGGTGAAGGAAATCAGGTCCACCCCAGGGTGCGCGACCAGCGCCTGTCCCACCGTCCCGCCCTGGCCGAGGAGCAGGTTCAGCACGCCCGGGGGGATGCCCGCCTCCTCGAACAGCCCGACCAGGGCCACGGTGGACAGCGGCGTCAGCTCGCTGGGCTTGATCACGGTCGTGTTGCCCGCGGCCAGGGCCGGGGCGAGCTTCCAGGAGATCTGCAGCAGCGGGTAGTTCCACGGCGCGATGAGCGCGCAGACGCCGACCGGCTCGTGCGTGATCCGGCTGGTCACGTTCGGCCGTCCCGGGTCGACGACCCGTCCGGCGTGATCGCCCGCGATCCCGGCATAGTAGCGGAACACGGCGGTGGTGTCGTCCACGTCGGCGCACGCCTCGTTCAGCGTCTTGCCGGTGTCCAGGCTCTCCGTGTGCGCCAGTTGCTCGCGGTCCCGCTGCAGCAGGTCGGCGATCTTGCCGAGCAGCGCGGCCCGTTCGGTCACCGTCGACCGGCGCCAGGGACCCGCATCGAACGCCTCCCGCGCGGCTGCCACGGCGGCGTCGACATCGGCCGGGCCCGCCTCGGCCAGGCTGTCCAGCGGGCTCGCGTCGTACGGGTTGATGGTCCGCGACGTGCCGCCGTCCGCCGCCTCGGTCCATTTCCCCGCGATGTACAGATGTCTCACGCCCTATATTCTGCTCTCCTCCGGGGCGCTTCAAGGCACCGCCTTCCTTCGTCGCTCCTCAGTCCAGGCGGTGCCGCGCCCGTTTGGCTCGGTCCGGTATTACGGCGGCGCCGGGGATCGGTTACTTTGCTCAGGTGAGTGGTTCGCGGACCACGCTGGCAGGGTGGCTGGCGCGGATGGGATTCGCGGATGCCGCGCGGGCCGAAGTGCTCCTGCTCGACGACCTCGGCATGTCGGCGGCCGAGCTGCCGACCGACCCGCTGGTGGCCGCGATCGCCGTCGCGGCCGACCCCGACCTGGCCCTGACCGGGATGGCCCGGCTGTTCGCCGCCGCCCCGCGCCAGGACGCCCTGCGCGCCGCGCTCCGCGCCGAGCAGGAGTTCCGCGACCGGCTGACCGCGGTGCTCGGCGTCAGCGCGGGCCTGGCTGACCACCTGGCCCGGCACCCGGAGGACGCCGAGATCCTGCGCGGCACTGTCGGCCGCCAGGAAGAGGCCGAACTGCGTGCGGACATGCTGCGCGCGGTCGGCGCGGACCCTGACGAACCCGGGAGCCCGACGGCCGACGGCCAGGAGCCCACGGCCGCGCTGGCTGCGGCCTACCGGCGCCGGCTGCTGCACCTCGCGGCGCGGGACCTCACCGGGGTCGCGACCGTGGACGTGGTCGGCGAGGAACTGGCCGATATTGCGGCCGCTGTCCTCGAGGCGGCGCTCGCCGTGGCCCGGGCCGAACTGCCGACCGGCGCGGCGCCGTGCCGGCTAGCCGTGGTAGCCATGGGCAAGTGCGGCGGCCGTGAGCTGAACTATGCCAGCGACGTCGACGTGATCTTCGTGGCCGAACCGGTTAAGGATGAGGACGAGACCGCCGCGCTGGGCACCGCCAGCCGCCTCGCCGCCGGGCTGATCGGCGTGTGCGCGCGGTCCACCCCGGAAGGCAGCATCTTCCCGGTCGACCCGAACCTGCGTCCGGAAGGCCGGGCCGGCCCGCTGGTCCGCACGCTGACCAGCCACCTGGCCTACTACGAGCGCTGGGCCAAGACCTGGGAATTCCAGGCGCTGCTCAAGGCCAGGCCGGTGGCCGGCGACATGACGCTCGGCCAGGCGTACGCGAATACCCTCGGCCCGCTGGTCTGGCAGGCGGCCCGCCGCGAGCATTTCGTCGAGGACGTCCAGGCCATGCGGCGCCGGGTGGAGCAGTCGCTGCCCGCCAGGCAAGCCGGGCGCGAGCTCAAGCTCGGTCCCGGCGGGCTGCGCGACATCGAGTTCGCCGTCCAGCTGCTGCAGCTCGTGCACGGCCGCACCGACGAGACACTGCGCTCGCCTGCGACGCTGCCCGCGTTGGCCGCGCTGGCTGTCGGCGGCTACGTCGGCCGGGCCGACGCGGAGGAACTCGGCGCCGCCTACCGGTTCCTGCGCCGCACCGAGCACCTGCTGCAACTCGGTCGGCTCAGCCGAACGCACACCCTGCCCGAGGATCCCGCCGTACTTCGCAGGCTGGGCCGGGCCATGCGTTTTAATGATGGGCCGAACGAACCCTGGTACCAGGCCTCGGTCACCGGGATCCGCTCCGACCCGGCGGTCGATTTCGACGAAGAATGGCGCCGCCACGCCCGTCAGGTGAGGCGGCTGCACGAGAAGCTGTTCTACCGCCCGCTGCTCGACGCGGTGGCCCGGCTGCCCACCGACGCCGCCCGGCTGACGCCCGCCGAGGCCCGGGCCCGGCTCGAGGCGCTCGGCTACGTGGACCCGGCCGGGGCGCTGCACCACATCGACGCGCTGACCTCGGGGGTGTCCCGGCGCGCGGCGATCCAGCGCACGCTGCTGCCCGTGCTGCTCGGCTGGTTCGCCGACGCCGCAGAACCCGACGCGGGTCTGCTGGCGTTCCGGCAGGTCAGCGAGGAGCTGGGGTCGTCGCCTTGGTACCTGCGGCTGCTCCGGGACGAGACCAAGGCCGCCGAGCGGATGGCCCACGTGCTCGCGTCCAGCCGGTACGCGGCCGGCCTGCTGCTGCGTGCGCCCGAGGCGGTCGCCATCTTCGGCAACGACGCCGAGCTGAAAGCCCGGAGCCTGATCGGGCTGCGCGCCGAGATGATGGCGGCCACCCAGCGCTACGAGGAGGATGCCGAGGCCGCAGTGACCGCGGTGCGTTCGGTCCGCCGCCGGGAGCTGCTGCGCACCGCGGCCGCCGAGCTGTGCTGGCCCGGGGGGAACGATCCCCCCCAGACCCCCCCTGCTCATGGGGGGGCTACCCGCCCCCCCATACCCCCCTGGCCCCCCTCGGGGGGGGCTACCCGGCCCCCCGGACCCCCCGGGCCCCCCTCGGGGGGGGCTACCCGACCCCCCGGACCCCCCGGACCCCCCTTGGGAGGGGCTACCCGACCCCCCGGACCCCCCGGACCCCCTTTGGGAGGGGCTACCCGCCCCCCCATACCCCCCTGGCCCCCCTCGGGGGGGGCTACCCGGCCCCCCGTACCCCCGGGAACCCCCCTCGGCGGGGACAGGTCCCTCCAGACCTCGTGGGGCCTGGCGGCGACAGGCGAGGCGCTCACCGATATCACCCGGGCGTCGATCGAGGCGGCGCTGGCGGTGGCGCTGCGGAAGGTCTCCGCCGAACTGCGCCACCCGCTGCCGACCAGGTTCACGGTGATCGCCATGGGCCGCTTCGGCGGTCACGAGGTCGGCTACGGCAGCGACGCCGACGTGCTGTTCGTACATGACCCGCTGCCTGGCCGGCCGGAACGTGAGGCCTCGGATGCCGCGCACGCGGTGGCGGTGGAGCTCCGGCGGCTGCTCATGCTGCCGGTGCCCGACCCGGCCCTGATCGTGGACGCCGACCTGCGGCCGGAGGGCCGCCAGGGACCGCTGGTCCGCACGCTGGCGGCGTACCGGGCCTACTACCGGCGCTGGTCCGCGCCGTGGGAGGCACAGGCACTGCTGCGCGCCGAGCCGACCGCGGGCGACGAGGACCTCGGCGCGAAGTTCACCCGGATGATCGCTGAATTCCGCTACCCCCTGGACGGGATCAAGGAGCCGGCCGTCCGCGAGATCCGCCGCATCAAGGCCCGGATGGAAGCCGAACGGATTCCGCGCGGCGCCGACCGCGCGCTGCACGTCAAGCTCGGGCCGGGCGGCCTGTCCGACGTGGAGTGGACGGTGCAGCTACTGCAGCTGCGGCACGCGCACGCGCTGCCCGCGCTGCGCACCACCCGCACCGGCGCCGCCATGGCGGCCGCAGTGCAGGCCGGCCTGCTGGGTGTCGGCGACGCCGCCGAGCTGACCGCGGCATGGGAGCTCGCCGCGCGGATCAGGAACGCGATCATGCTGGTCCGCGGCCGGCCGGGGGACACCCTGCCGGCCAAGCACACCGAGCTGACCGCGGTGGCCCGGCTGCTCGGCTATCCGCCGGGCGCCGCCGCGCAGGCGCTCGAGCAGGATTACCGCCGCGCCGCCCGCCGCGCCCGCACCGTAATGGAACCCCTGTTCTACGGCTGATACCCATTGGCGCGCAGGACGCGGAGGGCGTCGACGGTGAGGAAGCCGCGCCAGTCGAGCTCGGCGGCCGGTGACCAGGCTGGCCAGTTGAAGGTCCAGCCGCCGTCGTCCCGCTGGGCCTGGGCAAGGTGGTTCAGGTGCGTCTTGACCGTCACGTCGTCGAAGAGGCTGCGGGCCAGCGAATCGGGCTTCGGCGCGAAGTCGAGCACCCCGTGTACCTCGCCGGGTGCCTCCGGATCCAGAGCGACCAGGTTCCGCTCGATGATCAGCGGGCCGACCCGGCCGAAGACCTCGCGGGCTCGGTCCCGGTCGGGCACATACTGGAGGAACCTGAGCACGCCGAACATCTCGTACCCGCCAGGTTCTGTGAGCGTGCTGATCCGGTTCCACATGACCTCCGTGGCGCCGTCGAGCCACGGGTGGCGGACGCCGCGGGCGTGCAGCGTGCCCGCGATCATGCCAGTGGCGATGAGCGAGGCGGGATGGCCTTCCTCGGGGACCCACCAGGGCGCATGCGGCCAGTCGCCCAGGGCCTGCGGGTTTGCCTCCACGAAGGCCGCGCCGCCCTCGGTTGGCGCCACTGCCGCGAGCCAGTCACAGGCACCCCGGACCAGGTCCTCGTCCCAGGCGTCCGCCTCGTCCAGGACGCGCAGGGCCATCTCAGCGGCGGCGGGCTGGCTGCCCGGCGCACGGCAATCCGGCTCGAGCGCGTGGCCGAACCCGCCGTCGTCGTTGCGGTAGGCAGCCACCGCGTCCCGCACCGGCGTGGCCTCAGGAACCGGGCCGTCCTCGAACAGCCGCTGGAACCGCCGGCGGTCAAGCACCCTGGCGTTGGCGGCGACAAAGGCGGCGGCCGCGTTGAAATCTGGAGTGTTCATCGGCCCATCAGATCACGGGCCGCGTTACGCGTATTGAACGAAACGGCCTTGGCCATGCCATCCTGGTCAGGTGGATGTCCGAGCACTTCAGGCCGGCTACACCGAATGGGCCGCCCCCGCCGCGCTGCGCGACGCCGTTACGTGTCTGTGGGCGCAGGTCAGCACCGACGCCGACCGGGTCGGCCTGGTCCTGCCCGACGGGTGCACCGACCTGATCTGGGAGCAGGGCCGCGGCGCGTTCATTGCAGGCCCGGACACCGGCCCGGTGCCCACCACGATGACGGCGGGCACGGTCATGCTGGGCATCCGCTTCCGGCCCTCGGCGGGCGGCCGCGCGCTCGGGATTCCGCTCAGCGAACTGCGCGACCAGCGCGTCGACTTGGCCGACCTGCGGCCCGGTGACGCGCGGCGTCTGTCCGCTACGCTCAACCCGGTCACGGCCGCGGCCCGGGCCCTGGACGTGACGGCCGCCCTGATCGCCGACGGCGCGCCCGACCCCGCTGTGACCCAGGCCGCACGCCTGCTGCGCGACCCGCGGGCGCGCGCGGAGGACGTCGCGGCCGACATAGGACTCAGCATGCGGCAACTGCGCCGCCGCTGCCACGCCGCCGTCGGCTACGGCCCGAAGACCCTGCAGCGGGTGCTGCGATTCCGCCGGTTCGTCTCCCGCATCGATGCCGCCCCGGCTGGCCCGGACGTCCTCGACCTAGCCGCGATCGCGGCCGAGGCAGGCTACGCCGACCAGGCCCACCTGACCAGGGAATGCGGCAAGCTCTCCGGCCTGACACCCGCCGCGCTGGCCAGGCAGCGAACGGCCTAGGTCAGCGGCGGGCCTGCCACGAGCGAAGGGCGCGTTAGCGCATCTCCTGCCATACCGTGGCGGCCAGCCGGTCGATCGTGTCGATGCCGTACTGTTCGGTGGGATTCCCGGTGGTGAGCACGGCCATCAGGTAGTTCCGGCCGTCGCCGGAGACCCACCCGACGCTGTTGATCTGCCAGTCGCTGTCGGTGCCCCGCAGGGGCAGCCAGCCGTTCTTCAGAGCCACCGTGACCTGGGCCGGGACGCCACCGCTGACGCCCCACCGCTGGGACGGCGTCACGTCCTCCATCAGCGACAAGGCGTAGCCGCGCTCGGCGCTCGTGAGCACCGAACGCGGCGTGACCAACTGCCCGAGCAGGGCAATCTGGTCGTCAGGGGTGGTCGTGGTCAGCCCCCATCCCGGCCAGGAGAACCCGGGACAGACCACGCACGACGAGGGCGCGGTGTCGGTCAGGCCGGCCTTGGCATTGAACGAGCGGATGCTGGCGGCGCCGCCGACTTCGTACCACAGGCTGGTCGCAGCCGCATTATCGCTGTCCTCGATCATCTGCTCGGCCAGCGACCGGTCGCCGGCCGCCAACTCGGTGCCGTCGTTCTGGTCTTGCTCGGCCAGCAGCGTCTCCAGGACGTCGAGCTTGACCACGCTCGCTTCGGCTTGCGGCTGGCCCCGGCCGAGGTGCCAGGTCTGGCCGGTCCCGACGTCGTAGACGGCGGCCAGCACGGTGCCAGCCCGGCCCGACAGGTACGAGGCCGCCCCGGTCCCGAACGGATCCCGGCGGCTCGCCGCGGATCCCGCGACCGGCGCCGCCCGCGGCGAGGGTACCGGCGCCGAGGTGGTCACGGGGGAGCGCCCCGGCGTGGTCACGTTCGGGCGGCCGTCAGGCGTATTGCTTCGGGTGCCGATCGCGGCGCTCCGCGCCGCCGGATGACTCCCCGAACTCGCAGTGGTCAGGCCCGCCACAATGCCCGCGGCGATGACGATGCAGGCGCCGAGCACCGCGAGCACAGCCCGGATGGGCGTACGAGGTGGCCTCGACCCGGAGACCGAGTGCCTGCCTGTCACCCGGGAGACCGACGTCCTGACCACCATCCGATCGCGCGCCCTGCCGGTGGCCCTCCCAGGCGTGCCCGGGCGCGGGTTAGCTCGCGCTGCAGACCTGCTGGAACAGCTGAGTCCCAGCGTAGTCAGCCCACTGCTGGCGGGTGGGGGATTGGTCCGCGATGGCGCAGGCCGGACCGTGCTGGCCCGGAAGTTCTTTGTATACCGTCACGCGGTCAGCGGGCCGGATCAGCCGGATTGATCGCCGAGGACCACTAGTCGCGTCTCCGGATCGAGGACCTGGAGCAGCGGCGTCGACGCGGTCCTGAGCCGCTGCAGCGCGTCGTCGAGCCGGGCCGCCGGGTACCCGGCCTGGCCGGGTGTCCTGGCCTGGCCGGTTGTCCTGGCCGTCGCCGTCAGCGCTCGGGCCATCTCGCCGCCCAGGGACTGCGCCTGCTCCAGGAAGTTCCGTGACACCATGGCGTCGATCAGCACCGGGGCGCCGACCAGCAGCATAATCATGTAGGTCCGGAACTCGTCACCTGCGGCGTCCCGGTCACCTGAGCCCGCTAGCGCCTGCGACACGGCCTGCGCCGAGCGGATGGCCTGGTTGACCAGGATGGCCGCCTGGGCGGCGACGGCGCGGGCCCGGCCGCTGATCTGCCGGAGCCGGACCACCTGGTCCACCACCAGGACCGTGATCAGCAGCACGAGCAGCCCCGCCACCGTGTCGGTGGTCAGCGCATGAAAAGCCCACCAACGCCGCAGCCCGACGTCGGTTACCTCAAGGATGACCAGCGCGCCGGCCACCACCGTGACGGCCAGCGCGGCGAACCCGCCAAGCCAGCGTGAAAGCACCCCCATGACGATAGCGGGGCATGCGGCGCCCCGAGCGGCGTTTATCCAGGCAGGTGCCGCCCACCCCGCGCCCGCACCTGCGAGGCCGCGATCGTAGTCGTGATCGCGGTCGCCGCGGCGGCCGGCCTTGGGCGAGCCAGCCAGGCCACATGTTCCACCGAGCCGGTTCTGGCCCAATGCCAGGAACTTAAAGCAGCCCGGGGTACCGAATTTCCGGGCTTTGCTGCTGGTCAGGGTCCTCACTGCGGGTGGGAGCGACGCCGGCGGGCGGCGCGGGTGCCGGCCTGCTGCGGTACGGCGCCGGCTGCCGGCCTGCGGGGTGACGGAATCCCGTTATGCCCCGCTATGCCTCAACTTTATCTTGAGACATTTCGGGCGCCGATCATGATCGTGGCCAGTTTCTGGCGCTATTTGCCTGTTTCTGGCCATGATCATGAAACAGCCCGGGCCGAGGGTGCTTCCTTAAGTTCCTGGCCGGCATGATGTTTCGTCGTGCCGGCCAGCGGAGCCGTACATCCGGTCGATGCAGGAGATCCGCCTGTTCAAGCCCTCCACCGCATCGCGGCGCTTGTCAGGACGTCATGGCCGCGGCACAGGCGGCGCGGCAGACGGACGCGGCACGCGATCACCGATGAGTTCGCGGCGGGTGATTCGTCAGTATGGGTGCCGCGCAAACGCGGCCTGTCCGTACCCTCACCGAAGGACTCGCGAATTGGCTACTGTCCTTGATCTCAAACCGCCCGCCCGGCAGATCGTCACGCTGGCCGGCGCGGTGACCGACGACATGCTCAAAGCGCCGACCCCTTGCGGGGACTACACCGTTGAAGACCTGCTGGCGCACATGATGGGCCTGACCATCGCGTTCCGCGACGCCGCGGCCAAGGCGGGGTCACCGACCCAGGACGCGGCGCCCGGCCGGGTTGCGCTCGAAGGCGGCTGGCGGGAGCAGCTTCCCGGGCGCCTGCTGGCGATGGCCGTGGCCTGGGACGCACCGCAAGCGTGGGAAGGCCTCACCAAGGTGGGCGGCGGGACCATGCCGGCCGCGATCGCGGGCCAGGCCGGGCTGAACGAACTGGTGATCCACGGCTGGGACCTGGCCCGCGGCACCGGCCGGCCCTACCGCCTGGACGAGGCCAGCGCGCAGGCCTCGGCCGCATTCCTGTCGCTCGCGCAGGCCTCGGCCGAACCCGGCCAGCGTGGTCCTTTCGGTCCCGCCGTGGAGGTCCCGCACGACGCGTCCGCGCTCGACCGTGCCGTGAGCCTCAGCGGCCGCGACCCGAACTGGCCTGGCCAGAGCTAGCGCCAAGCCCGCCACGACGAGCCCAGGATCAGGCCAACCAGCGAGGACTACGCACCCAAGCAATCTCCGAGCCGCCAAATATCAATCGGGGGCGGGCTCGGCGATCATGGCGGTGCCGATCTCGCGGAAGCCGATCCTGGCGTAGACCCGGGCCACCGCGTCGTCGCTGGCGGACAGGAATACGGTCTCCACGCCGCGGTCCAGCGCGTCCCTGGCCAGCAGCGCGGTGACGGCCGCGCCGAGGCCCTGGCGGCGGGAGGACGGCAGCACGCCCACTCCGGTGATCTCGGCGATGCCGCCCACCGCCTGGCAGCTTCCGGCTGCGAGCGGCCCGTCCGGACCGAACGCCGCTGCCAGCACCGAGTGCCCCGACCGGAGCCGTTCGCGCAGCATCGCGATCGTGCCGCTGTCGTGGTCAGCGGCGATCTTGTCGCGCTCGGCGAGCCCGGCTTCCCCGGCGGCCGTGCCCGGATGCCCGAACGCGACGGCGGGCACTGCCCAGATCCGGTCGAGTTCTGGATCCTCGGGGGCGATGACGCGCACGGTGATGCCCGCCGGGAGCAACGGGGCCTCGGCAGGCGCGGACAGCACCATGAGCGGATGCGTCTGGACGTCGAGACCCGCCGCTGTCGCGGCCGCCGCCATCTCGGGCGCGATCTGCTCGATCCATTCGAAGGACTCGGGGATGATCAGCTCGCGCTGCCGGGCGCGGACCGCGCGGACGTCCGCGGCGGTGACCGGAGGCCTCGAGCCGCGCCTCGGCCTGGCGTAGTAGGGCCAGCCCGAACCGGTGGGAACGAACAGCACGAGCGGGCCGTGCTCGTCGGCTCTGGCCCGGCGCCGGGGGACGGCATCGCAGAACGCGTCAATCCGCTCAATGACCTCGTAGGCTCTCACAGCAGTACTTACCTTAAGGTGCCAGCCGCGCGAGACCAACTATGTTTACCCCGCGTTCGGGTGCCGGTGACTCGGCGGCTAACCGGACCGGGCCCCAGGCCGGCTGGTCGCCGCCGTAGCGGCTAAGGGGCCGCGGCCAGATCAGGGCCTCGCCGTCAAGCCGGCCGGGAGGCCGCACGGTGGTCACCGGGCCCTGGGCGCTTTCCAGTGTCACGAGCCACGCCGGGTCGTCGTCACCAGAGGCGGCCGCGGGGGAGGGGGCCGCCAGGTCCCGGGGCAGGCCGAGCAGCCAGTGCGCGGTCCGAGCCAGGCACAGCTCGCGGAACTCGGTGCCGCCATGAGCGGACTGCCGGGCCAGCGCCTGCAGCGCGGCGGCCGCGCACAGGTAGCCAGTGCCGTGGTCGAGGAGCTGGCACGGCATCGCGCCAGGGCGCTCGCCGTCTGAGGATTCCGCCATGGCGATACCGCACGCCGCCTGCACGATGCTGTCGAAGCCCCGTCGGCCGCCCCACGGCCCGCGGCTGCCCCACGCCGACAGGCTCACCACGACCAGGCCGGGATGCCGTTCCGCCAGGAGCTCCGGACTCAGCCCGAACCGGTCCAGCGCGTGCGGACGGTACCCGTGCACCAGGACGTCGGCTTCGGCGAGCAGGTCGTGCATCCGGGCCATGCCGTCCGCGGTTTCCAAGTCGAGCAGCGCGCTGCGCTTGCCTGGCAGCCCGTCGTAGGCGTGCAGCGTCAGCTCAGGCCGGTCGGGCGGGTCGAGGCGGAGCACGTCCGCGCCGAGCGCTCCCAGGTACCTGGTGGCCACCGGGCCGGCGATCACGCGGGTGAGGTCGAGCACCCGGATGCCCGAGGCGGGCAGCGCTCCCGCGGGGCGCCAGCGTGGCGGCGCGCCGCCGATCGACGTGCCTTCGACCAGCCGGGTCGCGGCGACCGCCTGACCCGGTGGCTCCGCCCGCCAGCTGTCCTCGCCGCGAACGGCGGCGGCGACCCCGCCCGCGCCGACCACGATGTCCTCTGCCTCTCGCGCGCGCAGAGCCGCGATGGCCACGGCGACCGACTCCGGATCACCGGAGCAGCCAAGCGCCCGCAGCAGCGCCGCGCGATGCCAGGGGTAGTTCCCGTGCGTACGCACCCAGCCGTCGGCGGCCCGCCAGAATCGTGAAAGCGGCGCGAAGCCGGGCCCGGCCTGCTCGCCGTTGACCCGCAGGTAGGCCTCGCTCCGGAAGGCCGCCGCGAGGTGTCCCAGGTCCAGCCGCGCCGTCGGCGACCCGCGGGACCCGCAGTCTCCGCCGCGCTGGGCGTGCAGGGCCGCGGCGGCCAGCAGGGCGGCCCCGGTACAGGCGATAGCCACGTCCTCAACCGGCAGGCGGGACGGCAGGTGCCCCGGGGCGCCGCTGACCCAGAGCACCTCGAGCCCGGCCGGGAGCCGCGGATCGACGCCGGGCGGCAGCGGGCCACCCGAGCCCGCGCCCTCGGCGGCCGCTGCCAGGGCCGCCCACGCCTCGGCCAGCAGGCCCGGCCACAGATGTTCCGCCACCGGCTCATTCTCCCAGACGACACCCGGACGTTCCCACCATCAGCCGCAGCAGGAAGCCCCCATCAGGAGCGGCACCGGGCAATCAGGTGCAACAGCGCCGCCACCTGCCGGTACGGGTCGGTGCGCCCAGCCCGATCCTCGCAGGCCAGCAGGGTCTGCCGGTCCGGCGGCGGTTCGGCGTCATCGGGAACGGTGTCGGTGAAGACCCGAACCCCGTACCAGGCGGTGACCTGCAGGCCGTAACCCGCCAGCCGGCCGGTCAGGTCGGCGAGCCGGTCGGCGCGGGCGGTAACCCCAATCCGGTTCGGGTAGCGGTCCGAGTCGAACGCCTCCGCGCACGCCGCCCAGTCACCGCGCAGCCCCGGCCGCATGGCCAGCGCGTCGCCGTTGCGCACCAGCAGTGATACCAGACCGCCCGGGGCCGTCATCCGCGCGATTGCGCTCAGCACCGGGTCAGGATCCGCCGAGTACATCAGGACGCCGTGGCACAGCACCGCCGGGAAGGGAGAAACCCGGCCCCGTTCGGCATAATCCTCGATCAGGCCGTGCTCGACCCGCACCCGGCCGCGGACCCCGGCCGGCTCGGCGGCCAGGTCCCGTTCGAACCGGGCCAGCAGGCCGGGCGAGGTGTCGACCCCGGTCACCTCGTACCCGCGCCGCGCCAGGCGAAGGGCCTGCGTCCCCTGACCACATCCAAGATCAATGATCCGAACGGGTGCCGGTGGCAGTTCCCGGTCCAGCTGTCTCGCCACGACTTCCTGACGCACCACGTCCCTCAGCTTGCCCAGACGTGCGTGCCAGTTCTGTTCCCCAGCGGTGAACGCGGTGCTCAACGGCTCGCTCCCAGGTCTTTTTGCATCAGCACGGTGTCGATCCAGCGGCCGTGCTTGCGGCCGACGCCGGACAGGAGGCCCGCCTGCGTGAAGCCGAACCGGCGGTGCAGCGCCGCCGACGCGTCGCTGCCGGTGTCGGCGATGACCGCGATGACCTGCCGCGCGCCGGCCTCAGCGCACCCGGCCAGCAGCCCGCCGAGCAGGGCGCTGCCGATCCCCCGGCCGGTATGGCCGGGGGAGAGGTACAGCGTGTCCTCGACGGTGTGCCGGTAGGCGGGCTTGGGCCGCCACGGGCTGGCGTATGCGAACCCGCAGACGGCCCCGTCCGGTTCGGCCTCGGCCACCAGGAAGGGCAGGTTCCGCGCGGCCAGGTCGCCGAGCCGCCGCCGCCAGTCCGCGGCGGTCGGTGCCACCTCCTCGAACGTCGCCACGCTGGTCGCGACGTAGTGCGCGAAGATGGTGGCGACGGGTCCGGCGTCTGCCGGGACCGCCGCGCGGACGGCAGGCCATGCTGCGGGCAATGCGGCACCTCCGTTCCGGTGACTCAAGGGTTTCACGTCGCGCGGTACGGTTGAATCGGTGTGCACGAGGTAGGACGCGGACTTTCGCCAGATCCGCAAGTCGATCGTATATTCGACATGCGCTGACCGGGGGTGTACCCTGTGTCTATGGTCACCACGCCAGCCGAGATGTCCCGGGCCAGGTATCAGTCCCGCCCCGGGCGCCGCGCCGTGGTCGCCGCCAGCCTAGCGGACCTGAAGGGGCCCACCGAGGGTACCGTCGAGCTGCCGCTGCGGCTGTTCTGGAGCAGCCTCGATCGTACGTTCGACCTGAGCCAGCCGTTCATGCTGCGGTCGATGTACGAGACCGTCCTGGGGGAGGCGAACCGCCCAGGGGACCTCACCAGCTACCTGGATGGTGACACGCTGATCGCCCTCTGGCCAGACTTGTTCTTGCCCAAGGGCGTTCGGCAGGCATGGGAGGACAGCCACCCGGTCCTGCGGGCGGCGGCCATCACGGCGGCCTGAGCCGGTGATCGAGCTCCACCGTGAGGTGGCCGTCATTGCGCTGCGCGCCGCCGCCCGGCATGGGTTCGCGCTCGGCGGGGGTAACGCCCTGATGGCCCACGGAGTCATCGACCGGTTCACCGCCGATGTCGATCTGTTCACCGACGAGGAAGCCGGCGTGGTCGCGGCGGCTGACGCGGTGGAGGCTGCCTTGCGCGGCGCGGGCTTCGAGGCTGACCGGCAGGACAAGACCGGTGGGCTGGCCGACATCTTCGAGGGGATGGGCGAAGGGCTCGCCGAGTGGATCATCACCGCGCCTGCCGGTGAGCAGATGATGCTCCAGATGGCCTACTTCGACCGGAGCCGCGGACCGGTGATCATGGACTTCGGCCCTGTCCTTGATCTGGAGGACGTGATTGGCGGTAAGGTGTGCGCGCTGGTCAGCCGGGCCTATGACCGCGATTACCTGGACACCGCGGCCGCCCTCGAGCGGTTCAGCGTGGATCAGGTGATCGGCTTCGCCCGGCGGCTGGACCCGGGCCTGGAGGATCGGGATTTCTCCGATGCGGGTCGGCGTCTTGACCGGATGGACGACGGGGCATTCGCCCGTTTCGGGCTCAGCCCGCAGGACGTCGCCAAGCTCCGCGTGCGGTTCGCCCCCTGGCCCCGGGACTGATCGCCAGGGGGCACGCACACCCCCGATCCCGTCACGGGGCATTATGTTCGTAGCGACACCTGGAGGTGACGGTTTTTGACCGGCGAGACGATGCGTGCCCTGCTTGAGCCCCTCATTGGTAAGTCCGGGTCGATTTCCATGCTCGTCAGCAGGATCGGGCCGATCGCTTTCCCGGTGGCCGAGAACAAGAAGCTGACCGGCGTGGAGGTCCGCCCGGACGGCCTGGTCCAGCTCAAGCGCCAGACCGGGTGGGCCGTGATCGACCCGAATGACGTCGTGGCCGTGGTATGGAACGACGATTCGGACACCACGCCCGGTCAGTTCCTGTGACTCGCGGCACCGCAGGCCAGGTCTAATGCGGAAAGCCCGCAAGAAGGTTCATGGCCTCCCTGCGGGCTTTCCGCTCTGCTCTAGCGGTCAGCAGTCGTAGTACAGCTCGAACTCGTGCGGGTGCGGGCGCAGCCGGAGCTCGTCGAGCTCGACGGTCCGCTTGTAGTCCAGCCAGGTCTCGATCAGGTCCTCGGTGAACACGCCGCCCTCGGTGAGATAGGCGTGGTCGGTCTCCAGGTGAGCGAGCACCGCTTCGAGGGATCCGGGCACCTGCGGGATGGCGGCCGCCTCGTCCGGCGGCAGCTCGTACAGGTCCTTGTCCACCGGCTCCGGCGGCTCGATCTTGTTCTTGATCCCGTCCAGGCCCGCCATCATCATGGCTGAGAACGCGAGGTACGGGTTGCAGGACGGGTCGGGGACGCGGAACTCGACGCGCTTGGCCTTCGGGTTCGTGCCGGTGATCGGGATACGGGCGCAAGCCGAGCGGTTGCGCTGGGAGTAGACCAGGTTGACCGGGGCCTCGAAACCGGGCACGAGCCGGTGGTAGGAGTTCGCGGTCGGGTTGGTGAACGCCAGCAGTGAGGGCGCGTGCTTGAGCAGGCCGCCGATGTAGTACCGGCCCAGGTCCGACAGGCCGGCGTAGCCGACCTCGTCATAGAACAGCGGCGAGCCGTCCTTCCAGATGGACTGGTGGCAGTGCATCCCGTTGCCGTTGTCACCGAACAGCGGCTTAGGCATGAACGTCACGGTCTTGCCGGCCGCCTGGGCGGTGCACTTGATGATGTACTTGAAGAGCATCAGCCGGTCGGCTTGCGCGAGCAGAGAGCTGAACCGCATGTTGATTTCCGCCTGGCCCGCGGTGCCGACCTCGTGGTGCTGCATCTCGACCTGGATGCCGGAGGCGAGCAGGTTGCTGGTCATTTCCGAGCGGAGGTCCACGAAGTGGTCCATCGGCGGCACGGGGAAATAGCCGCCCTTATACCTGGGCTTGTAGGCGAGGTTGCCGCCGGCCTCGTCCTTGCCGCTGTTCCACGCGCCTTCCACCGAGTCGATGTGGTAGTAGCCCTCGTTCGCCGAGGTGGAGAAGCGCGCCGAGTCGAAGATGTAGAACTCGGCCTCGGGGCCGAAGTATGCCGTGTCGCCGATGCCGGTGCCGCGCAGGTAGTCCTCTGCCTTGCGGGCGATGTTGCGCGGGTCCCTGCTGTAGGGCGCGCCGGTCAGCGGGTCGTGCACGAAGAACGTGAGGTTCAGGGTCTTGCGGGTGCGGAACGGGTCGATCACCGCGGTGTTCGGGTCCGGCAGCAGCTGCATGTCGGACTCGTGGATCTGCTGGAACCCGCGGATCGACGAGCCGTCGAACATGAGGCCGTCGGTGAAGACGTCTTCACTAAACGACACGCTGGGCACGGTGAAGTGCTGCATCGTTCCAGGCAGGTCACAGAACCTGACGTCGATGAACTCCACGTTTTCCTCTGCGATGAAGCGGAGGACCTCCTCGGCACTGCTGAACATCAACCCTCCCGGGTACAGGGCACGCTTTCGGTTCTCAAGGCACGCGATCAGGACAATAGTCGCCGGCAATTTCCGCGCCGTGTCTGGTGTGTTTCACGGATGTTACGGTCGGCGACCAGGGTCAGGGCACCTATTATGGCCCCCCGACAGCGTCGCGAGCCAGAACCGATACCGTGGTGTCGTGGCCAAGAGATCCCGTAATCGCCGCGTCGCGGGCCCGGCGCGGACTGGCGCCTCCGGTCAGCCCGCCCCCACGGCGGTCGGCGCGGCCTCGGCGAGCACCACGCAGCTGACCGCTCCGGCGGCGGTCGGCCAGGCGGCGGCTTATCCGGGTCAGCGGTTCGGCCTGCCCGAGCGCGGCTCCGGGTCGGTGGCCAGCATGCCCCGCCGGGTGCTGGCGCTGCTCATCGACTGGCTGCTCAGCATGCTCATCGCGTACTGGCTCACCCACTCGCAGTTCTGGACCATCGCCGTCTTCGCGGTAGAGGTCTACGTACTCACCGCGCTGACCGGCTGCACCGTGGGCAAGCGCCTGACCGGCATCCGGGTGATACGGACCGGCGGCGGCCCGGTCGGGTTCCGCTGGTCCCTGGTCCGCACGGCCATCCTGCTCACCGTGATCCCGCCGCTGCTGACCGACCGCGACCTGCGCGGCATGCACGACCGCGCCTCGGACACCATCGTCGTCCGGCTCTAGCCGCTGATAGACACCGCCGCGCAACCATACGAGCAGAGTTCCAGCCAGGCCCACTAACGAGACTTCGCCTCAGCGGGTCTTCGGCCTGGGCATCTTGGGCTGCCTGATGTTCCTCGGGATCGGTCCCTTGGGCGCCTGCAAGGACGGCTGCAGCGCCTTGAGCCGGTGGTTGATGTCGCTGACCGCCTCCGGCTTGAGCTTGCGCGGCAGCCGCATGATCTTCCGCTGCAGCTTGTTGATCGGGATCTGCCCCTCACCGTTCCCGACCTGGAACTCGATGATGGGCACCTCGTAGGCCACCCGGGCTACCCGCTTCTTCTCCGCGGCGAGCAGGCTGGCCAGCCGGGTGGGGGAGCCCTCGCCGACCAGGATGACGCCAGGCCGGCCCACGGCCCGGTGCACCACGTCCATGTTCCTGTTGGCGGCGATCGCCGGGGTCACCGTCCAGCTGCCGCGCATGTTCTCCAGCACGGCGGCGGCCGCGCCCGGCTGCCCCTCGATAGCCGAGTACTGCGCGGCCTGCGCGAACCTGCCGAACAAGATCGTCGTGACCAGCACGCCAAGGAGCACGCCCAGCGGGATTAGGAACGCGGCCAGGCCGGTGAGCAACCCGATGACCACAAGGATCACCAGCGTGCCGAGCCCGCTGCCGATGACGATCGGCATCGCCTTCGGGTTGGCCTTGTTCACCAGGCCGGCGACCATGCGGATCTGCTTCGAGCCAGGCCTTAGCCAGGTCCTCGGCGGTCTCCGTCGTGACGGCCGGGTCAGCGGCCCCAGACTTCCTTGACATGCGTGCCATGCTCCGCAGCATACGGTTAAGCCGCCCCGGACAGAAACCGCCGGGCTATCAGAAATCCGCACTATCCGAAACCAGTGCAGTTACCAGCAAACCCGGCTGACCAGAAGCCGGGCAACGCGGCCAGTCCGGAGCGCCCTTGAGCCATTCACCGCGCCGGAGTTGAGGCCGCTCGCTGCTCGATGGCCTGCGCGTACAGCCGCCCCGCCCGGTAGGAGGACCGGACAAGCGGCCCGGACATCACGCCCGCGAAGCCGAGTTCCAGCGCCTCCTCGCGCAGTTCGGTGAACTCCCCGGGCTTGACCCAGCGCTCCACCGGATGGTGCCGCGGCGTCGGCCGCAGGTACTGGGTGATGGTCAGCAGGTCGCAGCCGGCGGCCCGCAGGTCCTTCATCGCCTCGGTGATCTCGTGCCGCTCCTCGCCCAGCCCGAGGATCAGGTTGGACTTGGTGACCAGCCGCGCCTGGCGGGCCGCGCGCAGCACCTCCAGCGAGCGCGAGTACCGGAAGCCGGGCCTGATCCGGCGGAAGATCCGCGGCACGGTCTCGATGTTGTGCGCCAGTACTTCCGGCCGGGCGCCGAAGACCTGCGCCAGCTGGGTCGGCTCGGCGTTGAAGTCGGGAATGAGCAGTTCCACGCCGCAGCCCGGGATGGCGGCATGGATCTCGCGGCAGACCTGCGCATACAGCCACGCGCCGCCGTCGGCCAGGTCATCGCGCGCCACACCGGTCACGGTCGCGTACTTCAGGCCCATCGCGGCGACGGACTCCGCGACCCGGCGCGGCTCGCCCTCATCCAGCGGCAGCGGCTTGCCGGTGTCGATCTGGCAGAAGTCGCACCGCCGGGTGCACCGGTCGCCGCCGATCAGGAAGGTCGCCTCGCGGTCCTCCCAGCATTCGAAGATGTTCGGGCAGCCGGCTTCCTCGCACACCGTGTGCAGGCCCTCGCTGTGCACCAGGGTCTTGAGCTGGGTGTACGACGGCCCGGTCCGGAGCCTGGTCTTGATCCACGGCGGCTTCCGCTCGATCGGGACCAGGCTGTTCCGGGCTTCGAGGCGGAGCATCCGCCGACCCTCGGGTGCGAGTACCACCCCTACAGGGTAAGCCGCCGCCAGCCCATGATCGTCAGGGGGAAGGGGCCGAGCGGGCTAGAGGGCTGGCACCGGAACGTCGGCGGGTGCTTCCGGGCGCGGGCCGGCCAGCACCTCGGGGTCGTAGACGTACCGCCAGGTGCGATACCCGAGGACGTCAGCGAGGTGGCGTTCCATCACTGGCGTCACCTCGGCCACGGTGATCCCGCGGCCCGTCTCGGCGGACAAACTGGTCACCCCGGCGTCGCGGATTCCGCACGGGACGATCCGGTCGTACCAGGACATGTCGCAGTCGGCGTTCAGCGCGAACCCGTGCATGGTGACGCCCCTGGCCACCCGCGCGCCGATCGCGCCGACCTTGCGGTCCGGCCCCCCCGTGTCCTCGTCGCCCGGCACCCAGGCGCCGCTGCGACCCGGCACGCGCTGGGTGGTGACGCCGAATTCCGCGCAGGTCCGGATCATCGCTTCTTCGAGCGCGCGCACGTAGGCGACCACGTCCAGCGGCTGGCGGAGCTTGATAATCGGGTACCCGGTCAGCTGCCCGGGACCGTGCCAGGTGATCTTGCCGCCGCGGTCCACGTCAATGACCGGTGCCCCCGGATCGCCGAACGGCCGGTCGGATGCTGCGGTCCGCTTGCCGGCCGTGTAGACGGGCTCGTGCTCGAGCAGCAGGCAGCAGTCGGGAACCTCGTCGGCCACGCGCCGGGCGTGCACACGTCGCTGCAGATCCCAGCCCGTGCGGTACTCCACCGGGGCGGCGCCGAAACCAAGGTAGACAAGCTCACTCACTTTCCCCAGCTTACGCCCGGCCGCATCGCAGGCATGCTACGTCCGCCGCGCACGTAACGCGCAGTCAGCCCGCAGATAGCGCACAGGCTGAAAGGGCACGATGAGGTCGTGATAGATGTGGCCGAGTTGCGGCGAATGAGCCTAGGCGAACGGCGGGAGCTGGCCAGATGCCTGGCCGAACTCGACTCGTACCGGCATGATCCCGGGCTGGGCCGGGAACAGCGGCTGGTGCTGCTCATCTCGGCAGGCTGCTGCGTGATCCTGGCCGGCTGGATCATGGTGCTGGCCGCCACGCTGCCGCACCATTTCAACGCGCATCACTGGCGGGCCCTCTGGGTGAACTTCGACGTGCTCCTGCTCGCGGCGTTCGCGGCGACGGCCTGGGCGACCTGGCGGAAACGACAGGTCTTGATCTTGCTGCTCATGCTCACCGGCACCATGCTGTGCTGCGACGCCTGGTTCGACGTCGGCACATCGCTGGCGACAAGCGGCATGTGGATCAGCATCGCCTCGGCGATCTTCGCCGAACTGCCGCTCGCCTTCCTGGCTTTCGCCGGGGCGCGCCGTTTGCTCAAGGCCACGGTCGAGGCGGGCCTGCCCGCCCCGGCCGCCCGTGACCGGTCTCCGGGCAGCCGGCGGAAAGCGGACGGCACCGGCCGCGGGCACAGCCCCTCGCTGCGCCGCACACCGCTGGCCGGCGCCGGACTCGAAGAGGCGCTTCCCGGCGGCCGCGCGCAGGATCGTGCGGAACGGGCCCTTCAGGCTTAACCGGCGCCCAGCGCAGAATGAAGAGATGATCGATGAGGCTGAACTACGCCGGATGAGCCAGGATGAGCGACGTCAGCTGGCCCATGCCCTAGCCGTCCTCGACGCGTCGCATCCACTGACCGATCCCCGGCTGCGGCGCCGCATGCGGTTCGGCCTGCTGCTCCTGACGGGGTGCTGTATCGCCCTGGCCGGGTGGATCGCGATCCTTATCCTGACCCTGCCCGGGCACTACACCTCGGCCGACTGGCAGACCGTATGGGTCGGGCTGGACCTCGCTGAGCTGGCCGGGTTCGCCGCGACGGGCTGGGCAGCATGGCATCAGCGCCAGATCGTCACCTTCTTCATGATCATCACGGGGACGCTGCTTGTGTGTGACGCCTGGTTCGACGTGGCGCTGAGTTACGGCTCGAGCGACTTCACGACGAGTATCATCTCGGCGCTGCTGGTCGAGCTTCCGCTCGCCTTCTTGCTGTTCGCCAGCGCGCGGCGCCTGGTCCGAGCGACCATCCAGATCGTGATGGAGTTGAGCGGAATCGCTGGGCCAGCGCCGCCGCTGTGGCGCGTGCCGCTGTTCGCGGACGGGCTCGAGGAGTGTTTGCCCACCGGGCTCAGGTCGCAGGCCGGGGATGTCACAGCAGCCGGACGCTCCTCGTCTTAGGGATCAGAAGATCCAGAGGAGACAAGCGTGGACCCGAGCGATTACACCAAGTACCGCCCGTTGATGTTCTCTATCGCCTACCGGATGACGGGCAGCGTGAGCGACGCCGAGGACATCGTGCAAGAGGCATTCCTGCGCGCCGGCAAGGACGCCGATGTCGAATCACCCAAGGCGTACCTGGCCACCATCGCGATCCGGCTGGCCATCGATCACCTGCGCTCGGCCCGCGTCCGCCGCGACTCCTACGTCGGGACCTGGCTCCCCGAGCCGCTCATCGGGGACGGTTTCGGGGGCTTCAGGGACGAGACTGACCCGGCCGAACTCGCCGAGACCTCCGACTCCCTGTCGATGGCATTCCTGGTGCTGCTGGAGAGCCTGGCCCCGGCCGAACGTGCCGTGTTCCTGCTCCGCGAGGTGTTCGGCTACGACTACCGCGAGATCGCCGACACCACGGGCAAGACCCAAGCCGCCTGCCGGCAGATCTTCACCCGGGCCCGCCGCCGCATCGACGAGGGCCGGCCGCGGTTCGATACCTCCCGCGCCGAGGGCGAGGAGCTCACCAGCCTGTTCCTGGCCGCGGCCGGCGGCGGCGACATGACCAGCCTGCTCGAGCGGCGAGCCCCGGACGTGGTGTTCTACGGTGATAGCGGCGGCCGGGGCGAGACGACGTTCATCGTGCCCGTCTTCGGTCGCGACCAGGTGGCCGAGGTGGTCCGGATCCAGGTCGAGCGGACCCTGCAGCTAGGTGCCTCGCTCCGCCCGACATGGGTCAACGGGCAGCCGGGCGTGCTGGCCTGCGACGGCGACGGCGACCTGATCGCGGTCATCGCGTTCGACGTCCTCGACGGTCAGGTACAGGCCATCCGGACGGTCGCGAACCCGGAGAAGCTGCGCCACATCGGCCCGGTCTCGCGCACCTGGCACCTGCGCTGGAGCGACTACGACCACGACGAACAGGACTAGGGAGAAAAGTGTCACGCCAAGGAGGGCACTGGCGTCCTAGAGGAGCGTAGAGAAAGGGCAGCAGAGGAAGGAAGCAATCATGCGAGTCTTCGTCGCGGGGGCGACCGGAGCGATCGGCCAGTACCTGGTCCCCGGTTTGGTCGCGGCCGGCCACGAGGTCACCGGCACCACGCGCTCGCCGGCCAAGGCCATCCAGCTGAAGAACGCCGGCGCGACCCCCGCCGTCATCGACGGACTGGACCGTCAAGGGGTACTCAACGCGGTCAAGGCCGCGCAGCCGGACGTCATCGTGCACCAGATGACCGCCCTGGCCAGCATGCGCAGCTTCCGCAACTTCGACAAGGAGTTCGCGGTCACCAACGAACTGCGCACCAAGGGCACCGACTACCTGCTGGAAGCCGCCCGGCAGGCAGGCACCCGCCGGTTCATCGCGCAGAGCTTCATCGGCTGGAACAACGCCAGGGTCGGCAGCCAAGTCAAGACCGAAACCGATCCGCTGGACCCCGACCCGCTCCCGGCGACCAAGCAGTCCATGGCGGCGATCAGGCACATCGAGGAAACCGTGCCCGGTGCCGCGCCCGAGGGGCTGGTGCTGCGTTACGGCATGTTCTACGGCCCGGGCGCGTCGGACTCCATGCTCGAGGTCGTGCGGAAGCGGCGGATGCCCGTGGTCGGCGGGGGCACGGGCATCTGGTCCTTCACCGAGGTCAGCGACGCCGCGGAGGCGACCGCCGCGGCCGTCACCCGCGGCGCCCCCGGCGTCTACAACATCGTCGACGACGACCCGGCCGCGGTCGCGCAGTGGCTGCCTTACCTGTCGGAATGCCTCGGCGTGAAGCCGCCCATGAGCGCCCCTGCCTGGCTGGGCAAGCTGCTGGCCGGCAACCTCGTCGTCTCGCTGATGACCGAGGCCCGCGGCTCCTGTAACGCCAAGGCCAAGCGGGAGCTCGGCTGGACCCCCAGGTACCCGAGCTGGCGGGACGGTTTCCCCGTCTGGACCAAGGAGGTCCATGCCAGTGCCGCCTGAAAAGCCAGCGGCGCCTGAGGACTACTCAGAGTTCAGGCCGCTGATGTTCTCGATCGCCTACCGGATGACCGGGAGCATCAGCGACGCCGAGGACATCGTCCAGGAGGCCTTCCTCCGGCTGACCCGGGTGCTGCGTGACGGCGCCAGCATCGACTCGCCCAAGGCCTACCTGGCCACAGCCGCCACCCGGCTGGCCATCAGCCACCTGCGGTCCGCGCGGGTGCGGCGGGAGTCCTACGTGGGCGCCTGGCTCCCAGAACCGCTCCTGACGGGCAGTGAACCCGATCCCGCCGAGCGCGCGGAGATGTCCGACTCGCTGTCCATGGCCTTCCTCGTCCTGATGGAGAGCCTGACGCCGACCGAACGGGCCGTTTTCCTGCTGCACGAGGTGTTCGGCTACGGATACCAGGACATCGCGGATATCACCGGCAAGTCCGAGCCGAACTGCCGTCAGATCCTCGCCCGGGCCCGGCACCATGTCGACGAGCAAAAACCCCGCTACCAGACCTCGCGCGCGCAGAGTGAGGAGGTGGCCCGCCGGTTTTTCGAGGCGGCCGGCGGCGGCGACATGGCCGCCCTGCTCGAGCTGCTCGCGCCGGACGTGACCATGGTGGGCGACGGCGGCGGCAAGGCCTGGGCGGCGGCCAGGCCGTTCCACGGGCGGCCGCAGGTGGCCAGGTTCATGCTCGGGCTGGCCCGCCGGGGACCGAAGTTGGGCGCTCGCGTCGAGCTGGCGTGGGTCAACGGCCAGCCAGGGGCGGTCACCTACGATGCGGTAGGCCGCGTCATCAACGTCTTCGCCCTCGATATCGCCGACGGCAAGGTGCACACCATCAGGTCCGTGGTCAACCCCGACAAGCTGCACCACCTGGGCCCGGTCTCTGATGTAGCCCTGCGCGGGGCTCCGGGGGGTCGCCCCCCGGATTAGCACAGCGGGCGCCGCGAGACTTACGCTGTCGGCCATGGCCACCGACTTTACTGAGGAAACCGCCGCCAACGCGGTCATCGACAGCTTCGCGAAGACCCAGGACCCGCGGCTGCGCGAGCTGCTGAGCAGCCTGGTCAAGCACCTGCACGGGTTCGTCAGGGAAACGGAGCCCACCATTGCCGAATGGGAGCGGGCGATCGACTTCCTCACCGCGACCGGCCAGAAATGCGACGAGGAGCGGCAGGAATTTATCCTGCTCTCCGACGTGCTCGGGATTTCCATGCTGGTGGAGACGATCAACAACAGGAAGTCGGGCGGCGCGACGGAATCAACCGTGCTCGGCCCGTTCCACGTGGTGAAATCCCCGCGCCGGGCACTCGGCGAGTCCATCGACTTGGTCGGGACGGGCACGCCGTGCGTGGTCCGCGGCCGGGTGCTCTCGGCCGACGGCACGCCCCTCCCGGGTGCCGAACTCGACGTCTGGCAGGCCAACGACCAGGGCTTCTACGATGTCCAGCAGCCCGAGGTGCAGCCGCGAGCCAACGGTCGCGGCCTGTTCACCGCCGATGCGGACGGGGCCTTCTGGTTCCGCACGATCGTGCCGATCCACTATCCGATACCGACCGACGGCCCGGTCGGCACGCTGCTGACCGCGACCGGAAGGCACGCGTACCGTCCCGCGCATATCCATTTCATCGTGACCGCCCCCGGGCATCGCGCGCTGACCACGCATATTTTCGTGACGGGAAGCCCGTACATCGAATCGGACGCGGTGTTCGCCGTGAAAAAGAGCCTGATCAAGGAGTTCACACCCGTTGATGACCCCGGACAGGCCGCCAAGTACGGCCTCACCGGATCGTTCCGCCTCGCGAATTTCGACATCATCCTGCAGCCTGCCGCGGAAGACTGACCGTCCGCTCCGGACGCGCCAGCCGGCCCAGTTCCGTTCGAGCCCCTAACCCGTGAGGAGCGCCGATGAGCGACGAGACACAGGCATTGCTGCACTTCCTCGACATGGAGCGGAACCATGTCCTCGGCATCTTGGAAGGTCTCTCGGAGGAGCAGGTGCGGCGACCGGTACTGCCGTCAGGGTGGAACTGCCTGGGCTTGGTGAAGCATCTGGCGCTGGCTGACGAGCATTACTGGTTCCGGAGCGTGGTCGGCGGCGAGTCGTTCGACTTCTTCCCGACCGGGCGCAATGCCGAGTGGCAGGTGGATCCCGGCGAGTCGGCCGAGGATGTCTTCAACTTGTACCGGGACGAGATCGAGCGCGCGAACGCCATCATCACGACCACGCCGCTGGACCGGGCGCCCCGGCAGCGCGACCCGGACTGGGGGGACTGGGGGGACTGGATCTCCGACCTCCGGGTGGTCATGCTTCACGTGCTCAAGGAAACCGCCTGCCACGCAGGACACCTCGACGCAGTGCGCGAGCTCATCGACGGTCATCAATGGATCGTCCTGGGAGACCGCTGACTACTCTGTTCCCAACGCCGGCCCCAAGGACACAATGGTGTCGCCAGCCTGCGGCACCGCCGTGTCAGTCTGACTGACGGGCGTGAGCTGACCGTCCGCACGCACCAGGAATAGGATGTCGCGCCCGGCGGGTAGCGCGCCGTTGGCGCGCTGCGCGGCGATCCGCGCGCCGTCGTCATACCGGCCGCTGATCCTTGGCCGGGTCATGCCAGCACCGAACAAGATCTCCCCGCCGGTGTAGGGAGCGACCACTCCGTGGCTGCGCTGCGGCGGCGCGAGCCGGTAGACGCGGCCGTCGACGCAGTCCGCCAGCAGCACCGAGGCGAGCGCGTTGAAGTCGTCCTCCTCCGTCATTCCGCCTACCGGGTCGATCAGTGACCCTTCCCAGATCAGGACCCGCTGCAGCCGTTCCGTCGGCCGGACGAAATTGAGCAGTGGGCCCACGACCGTCGGTCCCGAGACGACGAGGATAATTCCGAGCATTACCGCGGCGCCGCGCGCCATGCCGAGCAGCGGCGCGGCGACGGATGCGGCGAGCACCCAGGTGACCGGCACGCCGATGCTGATCAGCCGGATCACCACCTTGCGAACGTGGCCCTTCAGCTTCCGCAGATCGAGGCCCAGGCCGGCGTCATAGAGGATGACCGCCACCGACAATGACACGAGCGGTTCGAATGCGGGCCCGAGCAGCTTGTCCGGGTTGACGTCGGCCGTCAGTGCACCCGCCACGAAGCCCGTCGGCAGCAGCACGATGATCGCCGGAATGTGCAGCCTGCTCGCCAGTACCTGGGCGCCGACCGCGAGCACAAGAATCAGGCCAATGCCGATCAGGATCTGATTTGTCGTCACGCAAATGCGCGATCGGGCCAACGTTTTCGCACGATCTTACGGTCCCGGCAGGATAGGGGAGAGTCATCACCCTTGGTAGGTGATGAGCGCCTACGGCCTTCCCGCGGCGAGATAATTCGCTGCCTCCAGCCGACGGCCCGCCCGCCGACAACGGTGATCGGGTTTCCGGTTGCTCCGCTCGTGAGCGGGGACGCCACACGAACCGCTGGAGGCGCAGGCCGAGTGCGCCGATCGCGATGAGCACCGCGACGTTCAGCAGCAACTGCAGCGTGGAGCCCCATGCCTCGGTCCAGACGTCGGAGTCGGCCATGAGCGCATCAGCGAGGAGCTCGGTCAGTTCAGGTGGGCTGACCATGCGTACATGAAGAGTCACGGTCGCTCCAGGCAGGCGCCGAGATGCTGCGTAGCCACTTGGCGGCGATGGTGCCACCCTGCGTCGCAGGAGAGGTGCACGCACCACCCGCCGTGGGTGATCGCCGGCCGGGACATGCCCGGCCGGCGGCCTGCCTTTCTTAGATCATGTCCGCATCGGCTTACCCGACGGAGGCGGAGCCGCCCTCATGGTCGGACTGGATGAGCATCGACACGGCCTCGATCAGGGCCAGGTGGGTGAATGCCTGCGGGAAGTTGCCGAGGTGCTGGCCTGTCGTGGCGTCAATCTCCTCCGCGTAGAGCTGCAGCGGTCCGGCGAACGACAGGAGCTTCTGGCACAGGGCTCGGGCACGTTCCATCTCGCCGATCATGGCCAGCGCGGTTACCAGCCAGAAGGAGCAGATGGTGAAGGTGCCTTCCTCGCCCTCGAAACCGGTGTCGGTTCCCTCGACCCGGTAGCGCAGGACCAGGCCGTCCTGGGTCAGCTCGTCGGCGATGGCCAGGACCGTCGCCCTGATGCGCTCGTCGTCGGGGGGCAGGAATCCCATGATCGGCAGCAGCAGCAGCGAGGCGTCCAGGTCATCGGTCTCGTAGTGCTGCCGGAACACCCCCCGGCTGGACACGCCCTTGTCCAGGATCTCGGCCTTGATCTCATCGGCGCCTGCCCGCCAGCGCTTGGCGCGCTCGTCGGCGCCCCGCTCCTCGGCGATGTCGGCACCCCGCGAGGCCGCTACCCAGCACATGACCTTGGAGGCGGTGAAGTGCTTGGGGTCGCCGCGTACTTCCCAGATGCCCTGGTCGGGCTCCCGCCAGTGCTGCAGGGCGGCGTCCACGAATCCGGCGACCCCTTCCCACACCGGCGTGACGATCTGGGTGGCTCCGTTGTGGAACTGGACATCCAGGGCGTCGAGGATCATCCCCCAGACGTCGTGCTGCTGCTGATTCCAGGCACCGTTCCCGATCCGGACCGGCCGCGCCCCCTGGTACCCGGACAGGTGGTCCAGGGTCCGCTCGGTCAGGTCGCGTTCACCGCCGATGCCGTACATGATCTGCAGCTCGAACTTGCGGTTCAGGTCACCCCCGCTGACCGCGTCGATGACGAAGCCCCAGTACTCGATCGCTTCCCAGTCGAAACCCAGCCGGTATAGCGAGCGGAGCATGAACGCCGAGTCCCTGATCCAGGTGAACCGGTAGTCCCAGTTGCGCGCCCCGCCGGGTGTTTCCGGCAGCGAGGTCGTCGACGCGGCCATGATGGCGCCGGTGGGAGCGTAGCTGAGCCCCTTCAGGGTCAGGGCGCTGCGATCCAGGTAGGGCTTCCACGGATGGTCCGGGATCTTGGCCGAGCTCAGCCAGTCGCGCCAGAAATCGACCGTGGTGCTCAGTGCGCTGAACGCCTCGTCCTGGTTCGCCGGAACGTGGTCGCTGCCCCAGGACAGCGTGACGAAGGCCGACTGGCCCTGGGTGAGCGTGGTGCGGCCGTAACAGCGCGCTCCCAGGACGCCGAGCGGGACGGTGCCCGCCAACTCGAGGTGCACATCCCCCTCCGCTGGGGTGATGGTCATCGCGTCGTAGCCGTCGCCCTGATAGCTCCACGTGCCGCCGGTAGCCCCGTAGTTGAACAGCGGGCCGCAGTTCACCACGGCCTCGACCCGGCCGCTGATGCAGGTGGCGATCCGCACCAGCGCGCCGACGGCACCGAGATCAGCCGGAGCCCGGTGGTAGTCCGGCCGCCGTCCCTGGTGCTGGATCGGGCCGATGGCCAGGAAGTCCTGGACGGTCATCCATCCCGTCGGCGTCTGCCAGGTCGTTTCCAGCACCATCGTCCCCGGCACGTATCTGCGATGCTGAGGAACGCGGGTATTGCCCGGGCCGAACCTGAACATGCCGGCGGTCCGGTCAAGGAGGGCCCCGAAGACGCTCGGGGAATCAGGGCGGGGCAGGCACAGCCATTCGATCGCCCCGTCCGGTGCGACCAGGCAGCTCTGCTCGCAGTTTGACAGGAACCCGTAGTCGGCAATAGGCGGGAACATGCTTGTCGGTGCCTGGCCTCGTGCAGTCAGGATAGGAACGTCCGGCATTTGGCCTCTTTTCGTAATCGTGACCGGGGCGGTCACGCCGTGCCGCTTAGCCACATGACCGAATATGGCGGCCTGGGATGCGCAGCACATCATGCTTGCCGGGTGATTGAGCAGCCGCCAGATCACCCGGGCGGGATGATGCCTGGCCGGGTCCAGGCGATGATAGTGACGATCAACGACTACCTTCTCGGGACGGGTGCCATGTCTACTAGTACGGAGCAGCAAAGCAGCAGCTGGCCAGAGCTCAGGTCGGGCCCGCTGATCATTGGCGCCGCCCTGGTCGGAGCCGGCGCCCTGATCGCCCTGGCGGGCCTGGCCGTCGGCGGCTCACATCTGGTCGCGGCCACCCGCCGGTGGATCAGGGAGATGGAAGTGCCGCCGAAGGAGCAGGCGAGGATCAAGTGGGCGCAGGCCAAGACCGCCGCCGCCGCCGGTGCCTCCGCCTGGCAGGACGGTACGTCGGCTCGCCCGAGTGTCGAGAAGTGACCTCCGGGTTCCGTAAGCCTTCCTGACCAGGGGGAGTAGATGACGAACGTCGACCTGGCGCGGGTGGAATTCGCATTTGTGTCGATCAATCATTTCTTCTTCGTCCCGATCACGATCGGCCTAGCGTTCCTGACCGCGTTGCTGCAGACGGCGTGGTACCGCAGCAAGAACGACGAGTACCTGCGGCTGACCCGGTTCTTCGGCACGCTGCTGGTCATCAACGTCGCGATCGGCGTGGTGACCGGGATCGTGCAGGAGTTCCAGTTCGGGATGAACTGGGGGGCGTACTCGCGGCTGGTCGGCAACATATTCGGCGCCCCGCTGGCGATGGAGGGCCTGGCCGCGTTCTTCCTGGAGTCCACGTTCCTGGGACTATGGCTATTCGGCTGGGACAAGCTGCCCCGCCGGATCCACCTGCTGACGATCTGGGCGGTCTCGCTCGGCTCGGCGCTGTCGGCGGCGTTCATCCTGGCGGCCAACTCCTGGATGCAGCACCCGGTCGGCTACACCATGGTCAACGGCAAGCCGCAGCTGAACGACATCTGGGCGCTGTTCACTAACCCGGTGTTCGTGTGGGGGTACGCCAAGGTGCTGTTCGCGTCGCTGGTCACCGGCGCCGTGGTCATGCTGGCCGTCTCCGCGTGGCAGTTGCGGCACGGCGGGGACCGCGGTGTGTTCACCCGGTCGGCGCGGCTGGCGCTGGTGGTCCTGGTTCCGGCGATCTTGTTCACCATGCTGGTGGGCGATGAGCTGGGCGTGATCGAGGCCCGGTACCAGCCGATGAAGATCGCGGCGGCCGAGGCGCAGTGGACTACCTGCCAGCCGTGCTCGTTCTCGCTGTTCCAGATCGGCGGCGGCAACAACGACCAGACCCCGACCGAGATCATCGCGATCCCGCATCTGCTCTCGCTGCTGGCCACCAACCACTGGAACGGCCAGGTGGTCGGGCTGGACCCGCTGCAGCAGCAGTACACCAAGCAGTTCGGGCCCGGTTATTACGTGCCGAACGTGTTCATCCAGTACTGGGCGATGCGGGTAATGGCGTATCTGGGGGTTCTGGTTCTCCTGATATCCGTGTGGGGGCTGTGGCTGCTCCGGCGCAAGAAACTCGCCACGTCCCGGATGTTCTTGTGGGTGGCGGTGTGGGGAGCGGTGCTGCCGTTCCTGATGAATACCGCCGGCTGGTTCCTGACAGAAAGCGGCAGGCAGCCGTGGATCGTGCAGGGCATCATGCTGACCAAGAACGGGATCTCGCCGACCGTCAGCACCACCACGCTGTGGATCAGCCTGGTGGCATTCGTCCTGCTGTACGGCACGCTAGGCACCGTCGACCTGATCTTGATGCTGCGGTACTCCCGTGAACAGCTCCCGCCCCCGCACGCCGAAGCCGACGCCGACGCGCCGGTCCCGGCCGTCCTGTACTAGGGGTCACGATGGCTCTCGTCCCGTTCTGGTACATCATCATCGCCATCTTGTGGACCGGCTTTTTCATCCTCGAGGGGTTCGACTTCGGCGTCGGCATGCTGCACAGCGTGATCGGCACCGACGAGGCCGGCCGCCGGGCCGCCATCAACACGATCGGGCCGCTGTGGGACGGCAACGAAGTCTGGCTGATCGTGGCCGGGGCCGGCATGTTCGCCGCGTTCCCCGGCTGGTACGCGACGATGTTCTCGGCCTACAACCTCGCGCTGGTCCTGCTGCTGGCCTCCATTATCGTCCGCGGGGTGGCGTTCGAGTACCGCGGCAAACGGGACGCGGCCCGCTGGCGCCGCACCTGGTCTGTGCTGCTGACCACAGGCAGCCTGCTGGCCCCGCTGCTGATCGGCGTGGCCCTGGCCGGATTGCTGCACGGACTGCCGATCAACTCGGCCCAGAACTACACCGGCTCCTTCTGGGACCTGCTCCAGCCGTACGCCTTGTGGACCGGGATCACGCTGGTCCTGGTCTGCCTGCTGCACGGCGCGACGTTCTTGTGCCTGAAGACGACCGGCGACATGCGCCAGCGGTCCTGGCAGGTCGCCCGCCGCGTGGCCCCCGTCACCGGCGCCGCCGTCATCGGCTTCATCATCTGGACGCACGTGACCGCCGGCAAAGGCTTCATCCTCAACGTGATCGAGCTGCTCGCCGTCATCGCCGTCATCGCCGCCGTCTGGCTGGTCTACTCCCACAGCGAGGGCTTCGCCTTCGCCGCGACCACCGTCACGATCGCGTCCTGCATCCTGTCGATCTTCGTTGACCTGTACCCCAACGTGATGGTCTCCTCCACCAATCCGGCGTACAACCTCACCGTGCACAACACGGCCTCCGGAGCGTACTCGCTCAAGGTGATGACCGTCGTCGTCATCATCCTGCTGCCGGTGGTACTGGCCTACCAGACCTGGACCTACTACGTGTTCCGGCGGCGCGTCAGCCGGCAGGAATTCCAGCCGCCGGGCCCGCCGGACGGCGTGGCGGCTAAGCCGGTGACAAGCCCCGAGGCCGGCCCCCCGTCGGCCAGGAGCGGCCGCTGACCGTACGGTTTGGCGCCTGCACTCACCCGCTTCGAGTGAGCAAGCACCGGTGCGATCGCGATCTGATGGGGACAACGGCCGGATAGATCGGCAGAGGAGCTGATATGGCAACAAACGAGGTCGACGCGCTGGTGATTTTCGGCGCGACCGGTGACCTGGCGAAGATCGAGACGTTCCCGGCGCTCGTGGGCCTGGTCCGGCGCGGCGTGCTCAACGTGCCCGTGATCGGGGTGGCGAAGAGCGGCTGGGGACTGGAGCAGTTCCGCGACTACGCGACAGCCTCGCTGCGGCTCAACCACATGGACCCGGAAACTGCCGCCGCGCGGAAGATGCTCGGGCTGCTGCGGTACGTCGACGGGGACCTCGATGACGACGCCACCTACAAGGCCATGTCGGATGCCATCGGGTCCGGCAGCCGGGTCCTTTTCTACCTGGAGGTACCGCCCCCGCTGTTCGGGCGCATCGCCAAGGGAATCGCCACGGCCGGCCGTACCAAGGATGCCCGGGTGATGGTGGAGAAGCCGTTCGGCCACGATCTGGCCAGTTCGCGGCAGCTCAACGACACCATGCACCAGTACTTCCCTGAGGAGGCCATCTTCCGGGTCGATGACTGGCTGGCCTTTGATCCCGTGGAGAACGTGCTGTTCGTCCGGTTCGCCAACTCGGTGATCGAGCCGCTGTTCAACCGGACCTACGTGGAGAGCATCCAGATCACGATGGCCGAGGCCTTCGACGTCGCCGACCGCGGCAGGTTCTACGACCGGACCGGGGCCATCAACGACGTCGTCCAGAACCACATGCTCCAGGTACTGGCCACCGTGCTGGCCGAGCCGCCGGACCGGCCGGGCCTGGCCGACTGGCGAGATGCCAAGTCACGAGTGGTGGCCGCGCTGCGGCCGCTGACCCCCGCGGACACCGTGCGCGGCCAGTACGAGGGCTATCTCGACGTCAAGGGCGTCGCCCCGAAATCGACCACCGAGACCTTCGTCGCGGTCCGGCTCGCCGCCGACACCTGGCGCTGGGCGGGTGTGCCGATCCTGATCCGGGCCGGCAAGTGCATGCCGGTCACCGCCACCGAAATTAACGTCCGCTTCAAGCGGCCGCCGCATGACGTGTTCGGCATCGAGCCGTTCGCCGTCCGCGACTCGCTGCGATTCCGGATCTGGCCAGAAACCGCGGTCGGCCTCACGCTAGCGGGCAAGAAGCCAGGCGCCGGAATGGAGCCGCAGCTTGAGGACCTGACGTTCGCCGGGCAGGAGGGCTCGGACATGCGCCCGTATGACCGGCTCATCGGCGCGGCGCTGGACGGGGACCGCTGGCTGTTCGCCCGGCAGGACACCGTCGAAGCCGCGTGGCGGGTGGTCGATCCGGTGCTCGGCGACGTGACGCCCGTGCACCCCTACGCCAGGGGCAGCTGGGGCCCGATGGAAGCCGATCGGCTGCTGCCCAGCGGGGACACCTGGCGCGACCCGGCCGGCTGAGCAATGGACGGGAGCATACCGTGAGCGAGCCATCTGGTCAGCGCCGCGTGGTGATCGTGGGCGGCGGCTTCGCTGGCCTGTTCGCCGTCCGCAGGCTGAGGCACGCCGACGCCTCGGTGACGCTGATCGACAGGGCTCAGCATCACGTGTTCCAGCCGCTGCTCTACCAGTGCGCGACCGGCATCATGTCCGAGGGCAAGATCGCCGCCCCGCTGCGTGACCTGCTCAAGAAGCTCAAGAACGTCGACTGCGTCATGGCTGAGGTCTTCGATTTCGACGTCGTCGGCCGGCGCGTCCTGGCCAGGCGGATCGGTGGCGACCACCTCGAGTTCGGCTATGACGACCTCATCGTGGCCGGCGGAGTCCGGCAATCCTACTTCGGCCATCCCGAGTACGCCCGGTGGGCACCGGGGATGAAGACGGTCTCCGATGCGCTCGCGATCCGGCGCCGGGTGTACGGAGCGTTCGAGATGGCGGACACGGCCTCCGACCCGGAGGAACGCCGGACCTACCTGACCTTCGCCCTGGTCGGCGCCGGCCCGACCGGCGTAGAACTCGCGGGGCAGATCAGGGAGGTCGCCACCAAGACCCTGCGCTCCGAGTTCCGGAACATCAAACCGGAGGATGCCCGGGTCCTGCTTTTCGACGGCGGCAGCGCGCCGCTGGCCATGTTCGGCCCGAAACTGTCGCAGAAGGCGGCCAAGGCCCTGGATGCGCTGGGCGTGGAGCGGCACATGGACTCGATCGTCACCCACGTCGACCAGGGATATGTGCTGGTCCGCGACCACGACGGCCAGGAGGAACGCTACGACGTCGGCACCGTGCTGTGGACCGCCGGGGTGGAGGCCCCGCCCATCGCTAAGGCCCTCGCCGCCGCTACCGGCGCCAAGCAGGACAGGTCCGGGCGCATCCTGGTCGAGAAGAACCTGACCATCCCCGACCATCCCGAGATCTCCGTCCTGGGCGACATGATGAGCCTGGACAAGCTCCCCGGCGTCGCCGAGGTGGCGATGCAGTCCGGGCTCTACGCCGGGAACCGCGTCCGGCACCGGATCGCCGGGAAGATAGAGGAGAAGCCGTTCCGTTACCATGACCTCGGCTCGGCGGCCTACATCTCCCGCGGCCGTGCCGTCGTCTCAGCCGGCCCCCTGCAGGTCGGCGGCTTCATCGGCTGGGTGATCTGGCTGTTCATCCACATCGCGTTCCTGACTGGTTACCGCAACCGCATCGGCGCCCTGTTTACCTGGTGGTTTGCCTTCACTCGTGACATCCGCCGCGAGCGGACTTTCACCACCCAGCAGATCGAGACGCTGAGAGACGTCTACACGCTTCCCCTCGGCCCGGACACGGGCACCATAGCGTCAGGATCGGCGCCTCATCAGCCCATCGCCGCGGCCCCGGAAACTGCCACGGGCGTAAAGCCTTCGGCGCCGCAGGCGTTACGGCTGCGGCGGCCGGACATCGTTGCCGGTCATTCGACGATTAGGTAGATGCTCTTGCCCGCTAGCCAGAATCCAAGCAGCAGGGAAATGACGATGATCAGCTGGTCCCGGTGAGTGTCCAGCCACGTCCGCAGCGCCTTGATCCGCGCATCAGCAGCAGTCGGCCTGAACACCACGGCCAGTTCCAAGGCCAGGAAGCTGGAGGTGGCCAGCAGGCAGAACAGCACCAATATCAGGTAATCCGCGGTGCTCGAGAGTTTCGCCTGGACTACGGTCGCCGCGGCGGCCGCCACCAGGGCCCACGGCTGGAGAAAGGCAGCCAGCCCCGCCGCGGCCCATAGCGAGAGCCCGTCCAGCCGCTCCATCCAGGCCGGAGGCTTGCGAGGCGTGCCCATCCGGCGCCACTGCCGCACGGCGAAGAGGATCAGCGTGACACCCAGGGCCAGCTTGATGGCAACGGCAGCCGTCGACGGCGCCGTGTTCGGCGCGGGCGGCTTGCCCCCGGTCACCAGGACAACGGCGGCGATGACCACGACCAGGCAGGCCAGCCAGCCCAGGATGAAGGCCAGGCCCTTCCTGGTGCCCTTCTCGGTGCTCAGCAGCAGGATGAAAGCGGTAAGCGGGAAAGGCTCAAGAGTAATACCGAGGCCGATGAGAAGAAGGTCAACTACCATTCTGCCGGACTCCCGGTATCAAGCCGCGAGCGGCAGTCCCAGCCAGAGGGACGGCTCATCGGACGACGACCAGCCCGTAGATGCCATTGCCGGCCACGATGGCCCCACCAACGAGCAGCACCCAGATGAATATCTTGTTCCCGTTCGCGCGCAGCCAGCCGTTGAAAGCCGTCAGGCGACGTGTCGTTACGCCGGGCGCGACCAGATGCAACACGAGGGGCAGCCACACCAGAGCCGCATTGATCACCACGACGACAATAAGGGCAATGATGCTTTCCTCGTCGCTGACATTTGCGGTGGCGATCACCTGAACCGCGGCGATGAACGTGACGCCGGGCGCGAACAGGAGCAGGCCGACCACAAACGCGCTGCCAGGAGCCGGGTTGGCGATCATCCTCGACACGAGCCCTTGTTTCGCTTTGTCGGGATCCGGCATCTTCGGCTTCCGCTTGGCGAGCACGGCGCCCGCTGCGAGCATCAAGACGCCAAGGCCGAGCCGTAGACCGTAGCGGGCCGAGTGCTGACGGTGCAGGCTCAGGCCGGCATTGCGCAGGATCACGATCACCACGATCCCCATCACCAGGCTCATGAGGATCGCGCCGGCGAGGTAGAGCGTGCCCACCAGCCTTGGCCGGGCTGAACCGAGGTAGACCGCCCCTACCAGCAGAGCTGTCGGAGAAAGGGCTGCCAGCAGCGCGAGCCCGGCCGCTTGCAGGATCATGAGCGTTCGAGTCCAGGACGTTCACCCTGACTGAGGCCTGAGCATTCCACCGCAGGTCCCGCCGAGCGGCCGACGTCAGAACACGGTCACCTCCAGGCCCGTAGTTCCGGTGCTCCGCGCCGATCAGACCGACATGCCGGGCGCTGTATCACTCGATTCTTTCACTCTCTCTCGCGCAGGCTTGGCCCACCTCACCCATCAGGAGTGAGTCGATGGCCCGCTATCTGATGCATGCTCTGCTGCATGCAGGCGGCAGCGGACCCGGCGCGGGGCAGGGCAGCTCGCGGGGCCACCGACCGGCGGCTGCTTGGTTATACCAGCGGCGCCCGCGCTTACCTGGTGGTCACCGTCGCGCTCGGACTGGCCGGGGCCGGGTTGATCCTGGCCCAAGCCGGCCTGCTGGCTCGTGCGCTCGCCACCGCCGCCCGCGGTGATGTCGCGGCCGCCTTGGCGGGCACGCTGGCGGCACTGCTGGTCGTGGTGGCGGCACGGGCAGCAGTGAGCTATGCCGGAGAGGTGACGGCGCTGCGTGCGGCGGCGACGGCCAAATCGGGGCTGCGCCGCGCGCTCACCGCCCGCTCGTTGCAGCTAGGCCCGCTATGGCTAGGTGGTCAGCGGGCGGGCGAGATCACCACGTTGAGCACCCGGGGCCTGGACGGGCTGGATTCCTATTTCGCCCGCTACCTGCCGCAGCTCGTTCTCGCGGTCCTGGTGCCCATCGCGGTGCTGGCCCGGGTGGCGGTGGCAGACTGGGCCTCCGCGGTGGTCATCGCCGTGACGCTGCCGCTGATCCCGGTCTTCGCGGTCTTGGTCGGATGGCATACCAAAGCACAGACGCGGCGGCAGTGGCGGCTGCTGGCCACCCTCGGCGGGCATTTCCTGGACGTGGTGGAGGGCTTGCCCACGCTCAAGGTGTTCGGCCGCGCCAGAGCGCAGGAAGACGTGATCGCCAAGGTCACCAACGACTACCGGACTGCCACCATGTCCACCCTGCGGGTAGCGTTCCTGTCCGGGCTGGTGCTGGAGCTAGCCGCCGCCCTGGCTACCGCGCTCGTCGCGGTCGAGGTCGGGCTTCGGCTGCTGTACGGCCACCTCGGCTACGAAACGGCGATGCTGGTCCTGCTGCTCACCCCGGAGGCCTTTTTGCCGCTGCGAGCGGTGGGGGCCCAGTTCCACGCGAGCATGGAGGGTGCCGCGGCGGCCACGCGCGTCTTCGAGATCCTGGACACCCCGGTACCCGGCCTACCGCAGCCCAGCCCGAGGGTGACGGCGCTCTGTCACGCCCGCGCGGACCTGCGGAGCGAGGACATCAGGCTAGACGAGGTGACCGTGGTCTACCCAGACCGGCCTCGCCCGGCTCTGGAGGGGGTGAGCCTGACCATCGCGCCGGGGGAGCGGATTGTTCTCAGCGGCTCGAGCGGCGCGGGCAAAAGCACGCTCATCGCCCTGCTGCTCCGCTTCATCGCACCGGCTGCCGGGAACATCGCGGTAGGCGACCGCGACCTGGCCGCACTTGAGATGGGGCCCTGGCGCCGGCAGATCGGCTGGGTGCCGCAGCAGCCCTATCTGTTCAGCGGCACCGTGGCGGACAACATTGCGCTCGGCGAGGCCGACGCGAGCCGCGATGCCATCTGCCGGGCGGCCCGGATGGCTGGGGCAGCTGACTTCATCGAGGAGCTGCCGGCCGGATACGACACGCCGCTCGGCGAGCGCGGCCTGCGGCTGTCCGCGGGCCAGCGCCAGCGGATCGCGCTGGCCCGCGCGTTCTTGCGGGACGCGCCGCTGCTGCTCATGGACGAGCCCTCCGCACACCTGGATACGGCTAGTGCCCGGCACATCGCGACGGCTATCGACACCGCCCTGGCCGACCGGACCGTGATCCTGGTCAGCCACGGCCAGGGCTGGGATGGCGGCGGCGGCCGGAGCATCCGCCTGGACCATGGGAAGCTGATGTCGCCAGCTCGCGCCGCGCCGCCAGCCGGCCCGGCCGCCGCGGCGGTGCCCCGGTGAGCAGCGAGCCAGCGATCGCGCCCCGGCCTGCGCGCAGGACCGCCGGACGCCGTCCGCTGCTGCGCCTGCTTCGGCTGGCCCGGCCGCTGCGCGGTCGGCTGGTGCTCTCGGTCCTGGCCGGCGCTGCCGCCACCGGCTGCGGCGTGGCCCTGCTGGCGACGTCGGGGTTCCTGCTGGCGCGGGCCTCTGAACACCCGAGCATCCTGGCGATCTCGGTGGCGGTCGTGGCGGTCCGCGCGCTCAGCGTCGGCCGCGGCGTATCTCGCTATCTTGAGCGGCTGACATCCCACGATGTTGCGTTCCGGGTGCTTGCCGACATCCGAGTGGCCATCTACCGCCGGCTGGAGCGGCTGGCCCCGGCCGGACTCGCTGCCTTCCGGTCCGGTGATCTGCTCGCCGCGCTGATCAGTGACGTGGACGCCACCCAGGACCTGTTCATCCGCGGCATCGGGCCGCCGCTAGCCGCCATGCTGGTGGGAGCGGGGGCGGTGACCGCCTGCCTGCTGATCCTCGCGCCGGCCGGCGGGGTGCTGGCTCTCGGCCTGCTGGCGGCCGGAGCCGCGGTGCCGCCGCTGGCGGTGGCGGGCTCCCGGCGGGCAGCCAGGACAACCGCACCGGTCCGCGGCGAACTCGGCGCAACACTCACCGACCTGCTATCGGGCGCTGCCGAGCTGCATGCGTTCGGCGCTCAAGACACCGCACTCGCCGCCGTCATCGAGGCGGACGGCAGGCTGACGGCACTGGCCAGGCGGTTCGCCACCGCAACCGGCCTGGGCAGCGGGCTGGTGGCCGGCCTCACCGGGCTCACCGTGTGGGGAGTGCTCGTCCTCGGGGTGGCGGCCGTGGGGCACGGCACGCTTTCCAGAGTGCCGCTGGCGGTGCTGTGCCTTACGGCGCTGGCCTCCTTCGAGGCGGTCGCCGTCATGCCCGCGGCAGCGCTGCAGCTCGGCGCGGCGCGCGCATCCGGCCGCCGGATCGGCGCGATCCTGGATGCACCGGAACCGGTCGCCGAGCCGGTGGCTCCCCGGTCGCCATCCGCCGGACCCGTGCACGTGCGGCTGGCAGGAGTGCGGGTGCAGTACGAGCCGGACGGCCCGCTCGCCCTGGATGGCCTCGACCTCGACCTGCCGCCGGGCCGGCGGGTCGCGCTCATCGGCCCCAGCGGCGCCGGCAAGTCCACCGTGGCGGCGGTGCTGCTGCGCTTCCGCGACCCGCTCGCCGGGACCGTCACCCTGAACGGCGCCGACCTGGCCAGCTACGCCACCGCCGACGTGCGGACGCTGATCGGCGGCTGTCTGGCCGACCCGCACATCTTCGATACCACCATCCGCGACAATCTGCGCCTGGGCCGGGCGGCGGCCAGCGATATCGAGCTTGCCGACGCCGCCGAGCGGGCCCGGCTGCTGCCCTGGATTGATTCGCTGCCGCTGCGCTGGGATACCCCGGTTGGCCCGCACGGCGTGGCCATGTCCGGCGGTGAACGGCAGCGGCTCGCCCTGGCCAGGGCCTTGCTCGCCGACCCGGCCGTGCTGATCCTCGACGAGCCGACCGCCCACCTGGACCCAGAAGCGCGGGCTGCCTTGACCGCCGATGTGCTGGCTGTCACGGCGGGCCGCGCCACCTTGCTCATCACGCACGAGCTCGAGGGACTCGACCAGGTCGACGAGATCATCGTGCTTGACCACGGTCAGGTCGCCCAGCGCGGCACCCATGCCCAGCTGATCCGGGCCGACGGGCCCTATCGGCAGCTGCGGGACGCGCCGTCGTTCTGGCTCGCCAAGGCCGGCCAGGGAACCTGAAGGCCGAAACGGAGGTCCGGATCAGCGGGACGCCAGCTCGGCGGGCAGGGCCTCGGGCAGGGTGGGATAACGGAACTCGTAGCCGGCCTCTTGCAGGCTCTTGGGCAGCACCCGGGCGCTGATCAGCAGCTCGACGGCGGCCTCGCCGAGGGCCAGCCGCAGCACCGGGGCGGGCATCCGCAGCCACGGCAAGTCACGGTGGCCGACAGCGGCGGCGAGCGCGACGGTGAACTCGGAGTTCGTGGCCGGAGCGGGGGCGGTGAGGTTGACCGGGCCGCTGATGTCCTTGCGGTCGAGCAGGAACCGGATGGCGCCGATCTCGTCGGACAGCGAGATCCAGCTCATGACCTGACCGCCGGACCCGAACCTGGGGCACAGTCCCAGCCGCGCCAGCGGGAGCAGCCGGGCGAGCAGCCCGCCGCTGGGGGTGAGGACGAGGCCGCTGCGCGTGTGCACGACGCGGATGCCTGCGTCCGCGGCCGGGGCGGCGGCCGCCTCCCAGTCCCGGACCAGCCGCGCCAGGAATGCCTGCCCGGCGGGCGCCGACTCGTCGACCGCGCGGCCGCCGGTGTCCCCGTACCAGCCGATGGCCGAAGCCGCCACCAGGGTCGCGGGCGGCGGGCTGAGCTTGGCCAGCGCGCCCGCCAGCGCGCGGGTGCCGAGCACCCGGCTGGCCCTGATCTCCGCCTTGTACCTGGCCGTCCAGCGACGGTCGGCGACCCCCGCGGCGGCCAGGTGCACGCAGGCGCCGAGCCCGTCGAGTTCGCGGGTCCCGCCCGGAGCGGACGGGATCAGCCTGGCGTCGGCCGCGCGCGGATCCCAGCGGGCCTCGTCGGCGGCCCGCGGGGGCCGCCGGACGAGCCTGATCACCTCGTGGCCGTCGGCGCGCAGGCTAGCCACGAGCGCCGTCCCGATGAGCCCGGACGAGCCGGTGACCGCGACCTTCATGCGCTCCGGTGCACCCCCGTCACCGTGGCCGGCCGCTAGAGGCCGAGCTCGGGTTCGAAGGACCCTTCTTCTAGTCGGTTCTTCACCGTGGTGAGGAAGCGGGTCGCGTCGGCGCCGTCCACCAGCCGGTGATCGTAGGTGAGCGCGAGGTACACCATCGAGCGCACCGCGATCACCTCGCCGAGGGCGGGATCATCGACCACGACGGGACGCTTGACGACCGTGCCGGTCCCCAGGATCGCGACCTGCGGCTGGTTGATGATGGGCGTGTCGAACAGAGCGCCGCGGCTGCCGGTGTTGGTCACCGTGAACGTCCCGCCGGCCAGTTCGTCCGGCGCGACCTGACCCGACCTGGTCCGGTTCGCGAGGTCGCCGATCTTGCGCGCCAGGCCGCCGATATTCAGGTCGCCCGCATTATGGATGACCGGCACCATCAGCCCGCGTTCGGTGTCAACCGCGATCCCGACATGCTCGGCGTCGTGGTAGGTGACCTGGTCCCCGTCGATCACCGCGTTGAGCTTCGGGTGCACCTTCAGGGCCTCGACGGCGGCGAGCGCGAAGAACGGGAGGAAGCTCAGCTTGATCCCCTCGCGGGCCTCGAAGTCCCGCCTGGCGAGGTTGCGCAGCCGGGCTATGGCCGTCACGTCGGCCTCCACCACGGTCGTGAGCTGGGCCGAGACGTGCAGCGACTCGACCATCCGCTGGGCGATGACCTGGCGCGGCCGGGACATCCGCTGGGTCGTGCCGCGTAGCGAGGACGGCACTACGGCCGGGCGCGGGGCGGCGGCCTGCTGCGGCGCTGGCTGAGCTGCGCGTGCCTGCTGCGGCGCCCGAGCCACTTGAGGTGCCTGGGAGGGAAGCTGCGGCGGCTGGGGTTGTGCGGTCTGCGGCGGCGCGGGCTGCTGCTGCGCGGCGCGCTGGGCGCGGGAGGCCTCGATGACATCGTGCTTGCGGATGCGCCCGCCGACTCCGGTACCGGTGACGGTCTCCAGGTTCACGGCGTGCTCGGCGGCGAGCTTGCGGACCAGTGGCGTGACGTAGGGCGCGTCGGCGCCGGCCGGCAGCGGCGTGGGCGGCGGGTACTCCTCGGCCTCGGCCTGGGCGTCGGCCGGGCCCGACGAACCCGACGAACCCGACCAACCTGACGGGGCCGACGTACCCGACTCGGCCGGGGAGGGCTGGCCCTGCGCGGGTACCCGGTCGGCCGGGGCCGCGGCTCCAGGCTGGCGGTAGGGAGCCGATGGCGGCGGCTGGCTGTAGCCGGGAGCCGATGAGGCGTAGGGGGCCGTCGGCTGGGGCTGGCCGTACGCGGGCGGCGGGGCATAAGCGGGCGGGGGAGCGTATGCGGGCGCCGACGGCCCGGACGAGCCTGAGAACCCCGGCGAAGTCGGCCGGGAGGATGGCGCGGGGGGCGCATAGTTGGGCTGCGAACCCCAGCCGTCCGCGCTGGCCGCCGGGACCCGCTCCGGCTCCGCGGCGGGCTGCGAGGCTTCGGACCGGGCGGCTCCAGCCGACGCGGAATCGTCTGCCGCGGACGCCGCATCGCCGGACTCGCTGTCCTCGATGACGGCAAGCTGCGCGCCCACTGCGACCGTCTCGTCCTCATCGACCGCGATGCCGCGCAGGATCCCTGACGCGGGCGAGGGGATCTCGGTGTCCACCTTGTCCGTTGACACCTCGAGGAGCGGCTCATCCACCTCCACGCGCTCGCCTTCCTTCTTCAGCCAGCGCGTGACGGTGCCCTCGGTGACGCTCTCACCAAGCTGCGGCATGGATACGGAGACCGACATGATTCTCGTGACTCCTAGGCGTGTACGTGCAGGGGCTTCCCGGCCAGCGCGAGATGCGCCTCGCCGATCGCCTCCGACTGGGTGGGATGGGGGTGGATGAGCTGGGCCACGTCTGCGGGCTCGGCGTCCCAGTTGTAGATCAGCTGAGCCTCCGCGATGAGCTCGCTGACGCGGCTGCCGACAATGTGAATGCCGACCACGCGGCCGGGGCCGTCTTCCTCGGCGAGGGCGATCACTTTGCACGCACCCTGCGTCTGCAGGATCACGCTCCGGCCGTTCCCGCCGAGCGAGTAGTTGAACTCTACGGTCTTCAGCCCGCGCTCGGTGGCCTGCGCTGACGTGAGGCCGACCGAGGCTACCTCCGGGTCGCAGTAGGCGATCCGCGGCACGCCATCGTAGTCAATCGGCGTGACCGGCAGCCCGCCGATCCGCTCCGCGACCAGGATCCCCTCCCCGAACCCCACGTGCGCGAGCTGCGGCGTGTTGATGAGATCGCCGACCGCGGAGATCGAGGGGATGCTCGTCCGGCAGAGCGAGTCCACCTTGACGAAACCCCGTTCCATGGCCACGCCGACTTCTTCGTAGCCGAGGTCGTCGGAGACGGGGCCGCGGCCCACCGCGACCAGCAGCAGGTCGGCGTCGATCGTCTTGCCGCCCTCGAGCGTGACCGTGACGCCGGTGTCCGTGTGCTTAACCGACTCGAAACTGGCGCCGAGCTCGAAGCGGATGCCGCGGCGCCGGAACGCCCGCTGCAGCAGCTTCGCGCTGGTCTCGTCCTCCAGCGGCAACAGCTGGGGAAGCATCTCCACGATCGTGACCTCGGCGCCGAAGGACCGCCACACGCTCGCGAACTCGACTCCGATCACGCCGCCGCCCAAGACGACGACCGACTCAGGGACGCGATCCAGCTTGAGCGCGTGGTCCGAGGTGATCACGCGTAGGCCGTCGATGTCGAGGCCGGGCAGGCTCCGCGGCTGCGATCCGCTGGCGAGCACGATGTGCTCCGCCTCGTAGATGGTGTCGCCGGCCCGGACGCTGTGCGGCGATTCCAGCCGCCCGGATCCCTCGATGGTGTCGATCTTCCTGCTCGCGATCGTGGACTGCAGGCCCTTCCAGAGCCGGTCCACCACGCCGTCCTTGTAGGACTGCACGCCGGGCACGTCGATGCCCTCGAAGGAGGACCGGACGCCGACGGAGGCACTGTCCCTGGTGTGGTCCGCGATCTCCGCCGCGTGCAGCAGCGCCTTGGTCGGGATGCAGCCGCGATGCAGGCAGGTCCCCCCAACCCGGTCCTTTTCAATCAGCGCCACGCGCTTGCCGAGTTCGGCCGCGCGCAGCGCGCAGGCGTAGCCGCCGCTGCCACCGCCGAGCACGACGAGATCGTAGCTGCCGATGCCCTCTGCCACCCCTCATGCCTCCTTAGTCAGCCTTAGCTGGAGTCAGCCGTAGCTGGCTTACCCAGTCTTCATCATTTCACTTGCCGTCAGCCGGGCCACCCGCAAGCTTGCCTTCGGCCACGTCCGCCGCGACCTGGACCAGCGTCCTGACCGCCGCCCCGGTGCCGCCCTTGGCGACGTACCCGTACGAGCCGCCGTCGTTATAGGCGGGGCCGGCGATGTCCAGGTGCGCCCAGCGGACCCCGTCCGGCACGAACTCCCGCAGGAACAGCCCGGCGACGAGCATTCCGCCGCTGCGGTCTCCGGACACGTTGGCGATGTCCGCGACGGTCGAATCGAGTCCCTTGCGGAGATCCTCGGGTAGCGGCATCGGCCACATGGCCTCGCCCGCCCGCCTGGCCGCGTCCGCGATCTCTGCGGCCAGCGAATCGTCGCTGGCCATCACCCCGGCCATGCGGTTGCCGAGCGCCACGGTCTGCGCACCTGTCAGTGTAGCCACGTCGATGAGCAGGCTAGGACCGTCGGCCTGGGATCGGGCCAGCGCGTCGGCGAGCACCAGGCGGCCCTCGGCATCGGTGTTCAGCACCTCCACGGTCTTGCCGCCGTAGATGGTGATGACGTCCGAAGGCCGCTGCGCGCCGCCGCCAGGCATATTCTCGGCGAGCGGGAGGTAGCCGACCACGTTCACCGCCGGGCCGAGCTCGGCGACGGCCTGGAGTGCGGCCAGCACGGCCGCGGCGCCGCTCATGTCGGCCTTCATCGTCTCCATCGCCTTCGGCGGCTTGAGCGAGAGGCCGCCGGAGTCGAACGTGATGCCCTTGCCCGCGAAGACCACGGTGCGGTCAGCGTCGGGGTGGGAGTACTCCAGCCGGACCAGCCGCGGCGGGTGAGTGGAGCCCATGCCCACCGCGAGAATGCCGCCGAAGCCCTCCTTGGCCAGGTCGTTCTCGTCGAGCACCTGTATGCCCAGGCCGTGCGCGGCGGCCGTCCGCTCGGCCACCGCGGCCAAATCCGCGGGCACCATGTCGGCCGGAGCGGTGTTCACCAGGTCGCGGACGAGTGCCATCGCGTCGGCCAGGATCTTGGCCCGGCGGGCCGCGTCCTCGTGCGCGGTGTACACGATCTGCTCGAGGTCACCGGGCGCGCTCGTGGTGGTCCGGTACCTCCTAAAGGCGTAACCGCCGAGCAGGGCACCGAGCGCCACCGCCTCGGCCTCGTCCGGCTCGCCCGCGGGCAGCGCGACGGCGATGCGCTTGGCCCGACCCGGAGTCCCGGAGGCCAGATCGCGGGTGGCGGCGCCCGCGGCGCGGCGCAGCCTCTCCAGGTAGGCCTGGCGCTCGGCGGGCCGCGCGTCGGCGGCCCCCGGTTCCGGGCCGAGGCCCACGGCGACGACGACTGGGGTCGCCAGCCGGCCCGTCGTGGGGATCCTGGTGATCTCCTCGGCCTTACCCGTCGCGCCGAGCGCGGTGAGCGCGGCCATCAGGTCGAATTCATCGGTACTGAGCGTGAGAACGGGGCCGTCGGGACCCTGGAACACGCCGGTGACGAGGGCATCCGCGTCGGTTGCCGTCGGCGCTGACTGGCTGGTAAGCAGTGTGACCGTCATCCTGCTGATCGTAGGGCATCGGCCGGTGTTCCAGCCCGGCCGATCAGCCGGCCTGCCGGGCACCTGACCGCCAAGGTTCCCGGCCAACGCCCAATTTCTATAACTGCGGTTAGTGCTATAAGCTAACGGCTGTTGCATTCGGCAGGACACGGGGAAGGAGCCGACGGTGCGGGCGGTGGGCAGCCGACGGTCAGTGGCCCTCCGCTTCCTCGGCGTACACCCTGGCCGCATAAGCTTCGAGGGAGAGCTCGCACTCCTCGATCGCCCGCTCGGCCGCCTGCCTGCCGTCCGCGTCGAACGCGTCGCGCTCTCGCACCTTGGCGAACCAGTTACGCAGCTTGACCAGGTCGACCTCGTTCTCCTCGAGTTCGGCGTAAGTGAAGTGGTTTTCCGTGTACTCCTTCTTCACCTGCGCCAGAAAGTCCTCGCAGCGGTCGACGATCTCCTCGTACTCATCGTCCCTGGCCGCCTGGAAGGCCTTATGCACATCGGACTCGCCCGCCAGCACCGAGCAGGACAGCAGCACGGCCGTCCCGGACATGTCCATGATCTCTCTCCTGAGCTTGCGCAGCGCGCGCTCGGTAGCGACGCTGGCCGGGAGCGCGGCGGCCGAATTCTGCAGGTAGATGGCACCCAGGCTCTTGATCCGCCGCCAGACGGTGGAGCGCAGCCTGGTTGGCTCGGGCGGTACCCGGTAGATGAGCACAAGCCAGCCGTCACTCTTCTCGGCGGGTTTCTCGGTCACCTGATCATTGTCCCTGACCTAGCGAAGGCCCCGCGCCGCGCGGCGGCCGTGGAGGCCCTATGACCGCGCTTCCCCTCATCCTGACCGTCTTCGTCGCCTGCACGGTGGAGGCGATCGAAGCGCTGACGATCGTCCTCGCCGCCGGCCTGACCCGCGAGTGGCGGTCGACCTTCGCTGGGCTGGCGGCGGCCCTGGTCGTGCTGGCCGCGATCGTGGCGGTGCTCGGGCCGACGATCACGCTGCTGCCGCTGACGGCGCTCCGGCTGGCGGTCGGCGCCCTGCTGGCGATCTTCGGGCTGCAGTGGCTGCGCAAGGCGATCCTGCGCGCCACCGGGTACAAGGCGCTGCACGACGAGGCCAGCGCCTACCTGCGCGAGGTGGAGGCGGCGAAGGCCGCGACGGTCTCGTCCCGGCGCGGCGTCGGCGACTGGTATGCCTTCACGCTGTCCTTCAAGGGGGTTCTCCTGGAGGGCCTGGAGGTGGTCTTCATCGTGATCACGTTCGGCGGCAACCAGCGCAATATGGGCGCCGCGGTGATCGGCGCGGCCGCGGCCGTGCTGGTAGTCACGGTGACCGGCGTCGCGGTGCGGGCACCGCTGGCCCGGGTGCCTGAGAACGCGATGAAGTTCGCCGTGGGGATCATGCTCACCTCGTTCGGCGTCTTCTGGGGCGCCGAAGGCACCGGGGTCTCCTGGCCGGGCAATGACGCGGCGCTGCTGGTGCTTGTGCCAGTCGTGGCGCTGGTGTCGCTCTGCTACACGATCCTGCTCCGCCAGCGTCCGCGGCGCGGCCCGGCCGCGGCGGTCGCGCACTCGTCCGAGGAGGTGGCCAGCTCATGAAGCGGCTCAAGTCGATCGGGGCCTTCTGGTACGACTTCGTGGTGGGCGATGACTGGCGCGTCGCGGCGGTCGTGGTGGTGGCCCTCGCGCTGACGGCGCTGATGGTCCACGCGGCCGGCGTCAACGCGTGGTGGCTGCTGCCCGTGTGCGTCTTCGCCGCCCTAGGCTGGTCGCTGCGCCGCGCCACCGCCGGGATGAGGTCCCGCCGCTGATCTCGTTCGCTGCGTGCGCTGGCATGGACACCGCGCTAGCGGCCGCTCAAGCCGACAAAATCACCTCACAGGTGTGATGCCGGTCGGCAAACTGGCTCAGACAGTGAAGGCCTCGGCTGGCGCCACCTGGCCAGCCGCGTGACTTCAGGAACCGGACCCGGCGGAGGCTCGTGGCATCGAGAACCGAGGTCGCCGTCGTTAACGTGGCCGGGCTGGTACAGGGCATCGTCCTGGTCACGTTTCCCGCGGCCAGCACCATCTTCACGGACAAGAGCGACTACGCGCTCTCAAGCAGTCAGTACGGTGACATGTTCCTGCCTCAGGTCGTGACGGCCATCGTGGGATCACTGCTCGGTGCGGGGCTGGCCAGGCGGATCACCACCAAAAGGGTCTACCTGCTTGGCTTGGTCTGCAGCCTGGTGTCGATGGGGCTGCTGCTCGCCAGCGTGACCGTCAGGACCGACCAGCCGGCCGCCTATCCGCTGCTCCTGGTCGCGACGGCATTCCTGGGGGCGGGCTTCGGCCTGACCGTCCCGGTGCTGAACACATACGCGTCGGTCTTTCACCCGGCGAGCGTCGACCGCTCGGTGCTCGTGCTGAACGCACTGCTAGGGCTCGGCACTGTGCTGGCGCCGGTGTTCGTGGCGGTGTTCGTCGGCCTGGGATTCTGGTGGGGCCTGCCGATCCTGTCGGCGGCATTGCTGATCGCATTGCTGGTGGTCAGCCTTCGGCTGCCGCTGCGCACCGCAGCCCAGGAGAGCCCAGCGGCACGGCAGGAGCGGCGGCGCATGCCCGCACGGTTCTGGTTCTTCGCGGCCTTCAGCGTGTTGTACGGCATCTGTGAGACGATGAACGGCAACTGGTCCCAGCTGGAGATGACCACCAGGCTGGGCGCGTCGGCGACGCAGGCCTCGTTGGCGCTGGCCGTGTTCTGGGGGATGGTCACCGTCGGACGTGTCCTGTTCGGCCTCATCGACCGCTGGCTGTCCGAGAGAATCACCTATCACATCCTGCCGTTCGTCCTGGTGGGCGCCTTTATCCTGGTGCGCGTCCTGTCAGCGCATGATGCGATCGCCGGGATCGCCGTCTTCGGGCTGGCCGGGCTGGGGTGCTCGGCGCTGCTGCCGCTGACCATCAGCTTCGGGGAGGAGGAACTGACCGCTGTCTCCGCGGCGGTGGCGGGTGGCGTGATCGCCTTTTACCAGCTCGGGTACGGTATCGCGGCCTTCGGCGTCGGGCCCCTGCAGCACGCCGGGCTGAGCCTGTCGGCGATCTTCGGCGGTACCGCGATCGTGGCTGCCGCGCTGGCGATGCTGTCGTTCGTCGTTTCGCCCGTCCGGCGAGGCCCGCTCAGGCGCCCAGGAACCGGGTCTCGAGCGGGGTCTCGGTGATCCCGGGCTCAACCCGGTACGCGCTCGCGCCCGGCCGGTCCGCGATCAGATCGGTCAGCGTGTCGTCGACGAAGTGCGCCGCCGCCCCGTCGTCGCACGCGATGCCGCCGGTCAGCGTGCCGTCCGCGATCAGCCGGTGGTACAGCGGCCGCCGGCCAGGCTCGGAGTCGTAGTGCGGGCAGAAGCTGCCGGCCAGCAGCCCCAGCCCGTCGGTGAACGCCCTCAGCTCACGACCGAACGAATCCGTAGTTCCCCCTTCGAACCAGCAGATCCCCCCGGCGCTTGACCCGGCCAGCACGATGCCGGCCTGCCACGCCTTGCGCATGATCCGGTCGAGCCCGTGCACCCGCCATACGGCCACCATGTTCGCCACGCTGCCGCCGCCGACGAAGATGACGTCCTGGGATAGCAGCAGGTCCTCGGCGTCGGGGACGTTCGGCATGGGGAACAGGGCCAGGTGGCTGAGCTTGGCCGGGTGCCCGGCGAAGCGGTCGTACATGTGCAGCGCCCACCGCGGGTCGTCGCCGCCCGCCGTGTTCAGCAGGCAGATGCGCGGCTCGGGCCGGCCGGTCAGCCGCAGCGCGTAGTCCATGTGCAGCGGGACCCGGCCCTCCGGAACGCGCATGCCGCCGCCGATCGCGATTACGTGCCGTCGCCCGTCCGCTGCCATGGTGGCACGCTAGCGTCGTTTACGGGCTGCAAGCAATCCCGCGACCGATTTGTACAGTAAGTAACTAAACGGCGGCTCCGTGAATATTTGGGCCGAACGATGCAGGTGCGTCCGTCGGCCACGTGCGAGCGTGGGCCACGGTATAGACGGTGGTCCGGTTCGGCCTCGCGATGTATCAGCGGCGGCGCGCCGTGCTCTGCCGGGGCAAGGGCCGGACTAAGTTTCCCGGCCGTGTCACTACGTTGGGGGATCTGATGGCCGTTGCCGCTACTCGGGTTCTGCCCGCGGGGTCGAGGCTGGCTCCATACATCGCGGCGAACGGGGACAAGGTCCGGCCCGGCTGTTATGGCGTCAGTCCCGGCGGCGGGATCACCGGCGAGCTGATCAGGCACGCGACCGGGTCATGGGCTGGCCACGCCTTCGTCTACATCGGCAATGGGCAGATCATCGAGGCCGCGCCGCCGGTCGTGAGGGTTGCCCCGGCGGCGTCACATCCCGATGCGGTGTGGAATACGGGTTACCCGCTGACCGATGCTCAGCGCGACAGGATCTGCGCCCGGGCGCGCGCTCTGCTCGGATGCCCGTACGACTACCCGGCGTACGTGGGCTTCGCCTTGAAAGTGCTCAAGCTCCGCGACCGTGGCGAACTTGATCCCGTCTTCAAGGCAGATCACTGGCGGGTGTGCTCGTCGCTGGTCGCGGATTGTTACGCGTATGCGGGCATCTATCTGGCGGCGGGCCTCAAGGACACCAACCCGCGCTTGTGAGCTTGCCACGGGACATCGACGTCTGTCAATATAGACGTATGTCGAATTCACTGGAGGTGCTGACCCCGGCCGAGTCCGTGGCCTGCTGCTCCCCGCTGTCCGCGCAGCCGCTGACGATGGAGCAGGCCGAGCAGGTAGCGCCGCTGCTGAAGGCCCTGGCCGACCCGGTCCGGCTGCGGCTGATGTCCCTGATCGCCTCGCACGAGGGCGGCGAGGCGTGCGTGTGTGACCTGAACGACGCGTTCGAGAAGTAAACCCAGCCCGCCTCATCCGCCCGCCGAGCCTGAGGTCATAGGTCGTCCTGGTCGGGCGGGGAGTTCGAACCGAAGTATTTGGCGTCTTCCTCCACCGCAGCCACGTCCGCCGCCGCAGCCTCCTCGGTTTCCTGGAAGTCCGGGTCCTCGTAGCGATAGCGGATCAGGCTGGGCGGCTCGTCCTGGACGTCCGAAGACCCGCGGGAGCGGAACCAGGAAAGGATGCCCATAACCGTCTCCCCGGTCAGTGCGAATCTGGCCTGCGGCTGCCGCAGTCATGTCGAGCGTACGCCCCGGCCCGGCCGGGCGAGCTCACCCGAACGGAGTTAGTTGACCACATACTCCAGCGGCTGGGGCGCCAGGCTGCCGTAGCGGGTCATGACCGCCACGGTCAGCTCATGGGCACCCACTTCCCCGGCCAGGCGGAGCGGCTCGCCGGGATCCAGGACGGTACTCTGGCCGCCGGCCCCGGTCACCCGGAATCCGGTGACGTAGGGGTGATCGGCACTGAACATCAGCGCCGGGCCTCCGTGGTCGGCCACGCCGGTGCTGATCTCGGCCAGGTCGGGGGCCACGCCGGCCAGTGACTCGGTCAACCGCTGGCTGGCGATGACCGTGGCACCCTCCATGACCGGCACGTACGGTCCCGGCGACCAGGCCAGGCCGCCGGTCACGCTGGCGGTGTAGAAGTACCTGAACCAGGCGGCCGCGTCATCGGGGTCGAAATTATGCCCGCGGCCAGAAAACTCCGGCTGGTCGCCGATGAGGTACCGCTCCTGCAATTCCAGGACGCTGAGCGGCACCCCGTTCGCGTCACGCCACACCGCGCCGTTCTGCCCGTCCAGCAGTACCCACTTGCCGAGGTCGTCGATCCAGGCCTCGGTGACGACGTGCCCCCTGCTCAGGCCGGCGTAGTAATCCAGGCGGAACAGGCTGATCGGGCGGGCCGGGATCTCCACCGCGTTCAGCGCTTGGGTCAGCACGACCGTGTACTCGACGCAGGCGAACCGTTCGCCCTGCCCGACGCGATCGAGGACGACGTTCGCGTCGTTGGAGGTGTCATGGCTGCCCCCGCTGTGCCGCCACCTGTCGGTCACCCATCCGAGCAGCATCTCCGCCGTGGCCAGCGCGCTGGCCTGCGGCCGCGGCAGCCGCGCCGCCAGCCGCGCGGCCCCGGCGGCCTCCAGCTGGGACAGGCCGAGCGGCAGGATGGGCCGGGAACATGGCCAGCGGACCAGTCCCACCGGCGGCAGCGCGGCGTTGGCCTCGATCCGGGCGTGCAGCGCCGGCCAGTCGCTCATGTCCCGATCCAAGCAGGCTCCGTGTCCGGCGGGCAACGCCGGCCCCTCGCGGGGCCGTGATCACGCCACCGGTGGTCCCGGCCACCGCCGAGTTAAAGGAAATCGGTCGCCGTTAACCAAGATCAGGAAACTGATTCCGCCGGCCGCCGCCGCGCCCATTGCCCGCAGACCCGGAATTGATCGTGTACGCCCTCCGCCTGACCGCTGTCATCGGAACTGGAAGCCATTCCCGAGAAGGAGATGGACACCTTTCGGGCTGTCCTCAGCAGGGACCATACTGGGGCGGTGGCCGCGTTGCCCCGCTTCGTCGTCCAGCTGCACGACGCGACGACATTGCACTTCGATTTCCGCCTGCAGTCTGGCCGGGTGCTGCGTTCGTGGGCGGTGCCCAAGGGGCCGTCACTCGACCCGGGTATCCGGCGGCTGGCCGTCCCGGTCGAGGACCATGACATGCCAGCGGGCGAGTTCGAGGGCGTTCACGAGGGCCAGCGGCGCGGCAGCGGCGCGGTGATCATCTGGGACGAGGGAACCGCCGAGATCGTTCGGGAGGAGCCGGGGCACGTCTCGTTCGTCCTGCACGGCCGCAAGCTCTCCGGGGGATTCGCGCTGACCCGGACGGGCGAGCGGCGCTGGATTCTCGTCAAGGTGCGGGACGAAGACGCGCGCCCTGGGTCGGACATCGTGACCGAACGGCCGGCCAGCGTCCGCAGCGGCCTGACCTGGCGGGAACTACTGGATAGATAGGGAGTCATCCAGGCCCCCGCGGAATTGGGTGCAGTCGGATGACCCAAGCGCGGGGCCGGGCCGGCAGGCGAGCCTTGAGGTAAAGGGCGCAGGCGCCTGAACGTTACCAGAGAGGGAAAGGGCATGGCTGACCGGGCCGATAGTGAACGCTTCATGAACATGGCTCGCCGGTGGCTCACCGAGGGGTGGGCGGGAAATGTCGCGCTGGCCGATGACCTATTCAGCGAGAACGTCAGAACCAATGGGATCCTGGTCAGCGTGGCAGGATCTAAACGCAGGATACAAGCGCGGCTGGCGGGCTTCCCTGACCCCACGACGACCATCGAGGATATGTTCTCAGCGCACGATAAAATCGTAATGCGGCTTGTTTGGCGCGGAACGCATACCGGCTCATATGGGGGTGTCAAGGCTACGGGCAAGCCGGTGGGAGGTCCGACGCTTTAGCCGTTTGGCGCTTCGCGGACGGCAAGGTGGAGGGGAATCTCAACGGTACAGGATCAGAACGATACAGGATCAGTTTGCCCTTCCAAAGCAGATCGGATATTTACCCGCAGGGGTCCTTGCGGCGTAGCCCGGTGCTTGGTGACCGCGGGCGACCGAACGCGTCTGGTGCTCCGCACCCTGCGCGGGAGGAGCGCAGGGTGCCGGTCCTGGCCTCGCACGTTTTGTCGCCATGTCGACTCAGCGGGTAGAGTAGTGGCACCTATGGACCGTTGCCGCGGTATCAATGAATCGCTGTCCTTTTTCGTCAAGGCTGGGAGAATCCTGAGAGTCCGGAGTTCGGCTCAGCGAAACGAGAAGCCGCTGCACGTGCATCACGGTTAAACCGGGTGAAGCCGCTGCACGTGCATCACGGTTAACCGGGTAATGCGCCGCCCGTCAGGTGCCGCCGCTAACCAGGGTTGTCCTCGTCGTCTTAAGGCCAGCGGGCCGGGCAATGCGAGCGCCGGGCAAGCGCGCGGGGTCGTTTCCGTCATGACAGGAATGAGGCAAACGATTTCATATCGTAGCGGAGTGCGGCCCGGCCTCGCACTCCGCTACCTGCTATAGGTGTGCGGTCGCGCACCGTTGGTGACTTCTTCCGCTGTCCGCCACTTCATCGGAAGGCGGCGGTCAACGTTCGGCGAACGGGGTGCAATGTAAATGGGGGGCTGCTGCGACCTTATCGGGCGATGATCGTCTACGCTTATGTACTATTCAACGAGTGGAACGGAGTACACGTGGCTCAGAAGATACAAACCCTGTTCATCGATGACATCGATGGTAGTGAGGCAGAGGGTACGGTCCGCTTTGCACTGGATGGTGCCGAGTACGAGATCGACCTGAACGCGAAGCACGCCGACGCGCTTCGCAAGGCGCTGTCGCGATACGTCGAGGCCGCGCGCCGGAGCAGTGGCGCCGCTCGTCGGCCCGCGCGAAGCGGGCGCCGGGCGGCGGCCAGCGGGCTGAACACCACCGAGGTCCGTGAATGGGCTAAGGCGCAGGGCATCGAAGTCAAGGACCGTGGCCGTGTTCCGGCCGAATTGGTTGTCAGGTTCCGGGCAGCAACGGGAAACTAGTGCCGCACCGCGGTTCGCCGTGGCGGCTCATAATCGGACGAGAGGCCCATGTGCGCAGTGGCACTAAACCGGGGGGGTCTCTCCGCAGGTTTGCTTGCTCGTGACTTCGGTACCACGACTTTCCCAGGATGCTGTCCGCTCTGTGAGCGCAATCTCATAGAAGGGCACGCAAAACGCCGGGGCCTGGGTCGTAGTTTCTAGGCGTAACGCTCAGAAGGCGGGTCCCCAGGGACCCGCCTTCCGCCTTGCCGGGCCAGTCGGCGGGACCTGGGCCGGGCCCGGGACGCGGGTCACCGGCTCATTCGGCCGGGACGGCGGGCGTGGCGCGGCTGACGATGGCTGCGGTGTCCGTGCCGGTCGGCAGGGTGCCGAAGGCGCGGCCCCATCCCAAAGAGCCCAGAACGCCCCCGCCGTCGTCGGCCAGGCGGGATGCGGCGAACGCGTCGGCCACGGCGGGGTCGCCGTACCGGACGAGCAAGGCCCCCTGGAGGGTGAGCGCCATGGCCTCGGCGAGATGGCGGGCACGGGCTTCGGACGGATCGCCGAGTTCCTTGCGCAGCCGGACGACGGCCTGATCCAGGCGGTTGTCCGCCCCGGCCGCCTGATCGAGTTCGGCGAAGAACGCCTCGGCCGACTCGGGCTGCCTGGTCAGGGCGCGCAGCGCGTCGAGCGCGGCGACGTTGCCCGATCCCTCCCAGATCGACGCCAGCGGAGCCTCGCGGTACAAGCGCGGCATCCCCGATTCCTCCACGTAGCCGTTCCCGCCCAGGCATTCGAGGGCCTCGGCGGCGTGTGCGGGGGCGCGCTTGCACACCCAGTACTTGGTCGCTGCTAGCGCCAGGCGGCGGAACGCGGCCTCCTGCTCATCGCCGCGGACCGCGCGGTCGGTCGCGCCGGCCAGCCGGAACGCCGCCATTGTGGTCGCCTCCGACTCGATCGCGAGGTCGGCCAGCACGCTGGTCATCAGCGGATGTTCGGCCAGCTTCCGGCCGAAGGCCGTCCGATAGGCGGCATGGTGCGTCGCCATCGTCACCCCGGCCCGCATTCCGGTCGCGGTGCCCAGCACGCAGTCGAGCCGGGTCATGTTCACCATCTCGATGATGGTGCGGATGCCGCGGCCCTCCTCGCCGACCAGCCAGGCCATGGCCTGGTCGTACTCGACCTCGGCCGACGCGTTGGACCTGTTGCCGAGCTTGTCCTTCAGGCGCTGCAGGCGCATGCCGTTGACCGTGCCGTCCGGCCGGACCCGGGGCAGCAGGAAGCAGGAAAGCCCGCCAGGTGCCTGGGCGAGCACCATGAACAGGTCGCCCATCGGCGCCGAGGTGAACCACTTGTGCCCGGTCAGCAGGTAGCTCCCGTCCCCATCCCCCTTCACTGGAATCGCGCGGGTGGTGTTCGCCCGGACGTCCGAGCCGCCCTGCTTCTCGGTCATCGACATGCCCGCGAGCAGGCCTCGCTTGGCCTCGGGCGGCCGCAGGCCGAAGTCGTACTGCGGTGCCGCGAGCAGCGGCTCGAAGCGCTCGGCGAGATCGGGCGCGTGCCGGAGCGCAGGCACGACGGCATAGGTCATCGAGACCGGGCAGCCGTGCCCGGCCTCGGCCGCGCTCCAGACGTAAAAGCCCGCCGCCCGCGCCACGTGCGCTCCGGGACGGGTATCCCGCCACGGCGCGGCGTGCAGGCCGTGCCGCACCGCCACCGTCATCAGCTCGTGCCAGGCCGGGTGAAACTCCACCTCGTCAACCCGGTTGCCGAAGCGGTCGTGCGTGCGCAGCTTGGGCGGGTACTCGTTGGCCTGACGGCCCAACTCGGCCGCCTGCGCCGAGCCGGCCAGGCGGCCGAGTTCCCGGACGGTGGCCTCGGCCCAGCTGGCGCCCTCGCGCCGCAGCGCGCTCAGCATCGCCGGGTCGTCGGCGACGTCGTACCCGGTCAGCGCGGGCGGCTGGTTGAATACTTCATGTGTCGGCATCGGCTGCTCCCCTGTACGAGATTCTGCTGCGCGCGTGGTGCAGCGGCAAGCGGAAGAACTCGGCGGGCGGATCCACGCCGAGGACAGCACGGCCGAACCTTCGAGCTCTTACGCATCTTGGCGCGCCCAGTCCGGCAGCCGGTAACGTCGGGGTGCGCTGACGCACCGGGCCGGCAGCCACTCCAGCATCGGTTGCCCCCGCGCCGGGGTAGCCGCCGGGAAATCGGCGCTAACGACTCTCTCACAGCGAGGCGAGGAGATGGAACTAAGACGTGAGCTGCTGACCGCCGAGATGATCGAGCCCGGCACGGGCCAGCTAGTCCGCACGACCATCGAGGTGCGCTTTGATCCGCTGACCGGACACAGCTCACGCATCCTGCCCGAGCGCGGCCTAATGCCCCCCAGCGACTTCGACTTGGAGGCGTTTGCGCGGGAGAGCCAGCCGCACTGCCCATTTTGCCTGGGCCGGGTCGACCGGCTGACTCCCAGGCTGGCGGCCAGGATCCACCCTGACGGGCGGATCGCACGCGGCGAGGCCGTCCTGTTCGCGAATCTGCACCCGTACTCATCGCATAGTTCGGTGTCGGTCTACTCGCCCGGGTTGCATTACCTGCCGCTCGGCGAGATCACCCAGCGGCTGCTCGCCGACAACCTGGCCACGCAGGTCGCCTTTGCGAAGGCGGTGATGGCGGCAGATCCACAGTCACGGTGGGCGTCGATTAATGCCAACCATATGCTGCCCTCGGGGAGCTCGCTGTTTCATCCCCATTTGCAGGGGATCGTTGATTCCCAGCCGACGACGATGCAGGGCATGCTCGCGGATGTGCCCGCGCAGCGGTTCGACGCCTACCTGGACGCCGAACGCCGCAGCGGGGAGCGTTACCTAGGGGATACCGGGCGCATCCAGTGGATCGTGAGCTTTGCTCCGATCGCCCCCGCCGAACTGAGGGCGTTCATCGTTGGCATCTCCTCACCCGCGGAGCTAGATGACGATCTCATCGGCGAACTGGCCCACGGGCTGGTGCTCATTCTGGGTGCCTATGCGGAGATGGGTTTCCAGAGCTTTAACTGTGCGATCTACGGAGCGCCTCCAGCCACTGAGGGTTATCCGCTGAACCTGCGCTTGGCCTGCCGCTCGAACCTGAAGCCCTTCTACCGCTCGGACTCGACGTTCCTGGAGCGTTTGCACTGGGAGGGCGCCGTCGACCTTGCGCCGGAGAGCGTAACTCGGCAGATCGGCGAGCGCTTCCGGGGCTAACGACCTCGGTTTGTCCCGGGCAAGTAAAGCCCTCGGGCCCATAGCGGCCACCACCAGGGTGACGGTGGCCGTGACTTCGACCAGCGCGCCGAGAACGTCGCCAGTGATACCACCAAGTCGGCGCATCGCGTACCGCTGCACGACGAACGCGGCGCCAAGGCCGGCGACGACGGCGAGCGGCAGGGTCCAGCCGAGCGGTTCGCCGATCATCGTCGCGGAGATCACCACCGCTGCGACCGCAGCCGCCATAGTGGCCAACGTGGTCACAATTGGGATCGCTGGGCGTACCGTGCCCGCCACAAGCGCGCCCAGCCCGTCCGGCCTGGCCGCCGGCACGCCCCGGCGGCAGGCCCAGGTCAGGGCCAGCCTGCCGGTGACGACCGCGGCGATTAGTGCGGCGGGTCCGCGGCCAGGGCCGGCCGATTCCGCGTGGCTGAGCGCGGCGACCTGGATGAGCAGCGTCATGATGAGCGTGACGGTGCCGAGCGGCCCGATGTCGGAGCGGCGCATGATGTCCAGCGCGGCGGGGGCGGGTTTGCCGCTGGCCAGGCCGTCCGCCAGGTCGGCCAGCCCGTCGAGATGGAGGCCCCGGGTGAGCAGGGCGAGCGAGCCGACCGCCAGCCCGGCCGCGGTCAGCGGTCCGGCTCCGAGCGGGTGATCGGCCACGAGCAGGACGGCCGAGGCGATGACGCCGAGCAGCAGCCCCACCGCCGGCGCCCACGCCATCGCGGCGGCCACGGTGGCCCGCGGCGGCGTCGGCGGGGCCGGGTTCTCGGCGGCCTGCGCCTCGCGCCACGGGATCACGGTGAGCAGCGTTACCGACAGCCTCAGGCCCGTCCCTTTCATGTTGATGGAGCCTATCGGCAGGCCGCCCAAAGACGTACTATCTTAAGCAGGGGGCCGGAACGCAACCAGATGGCGGTGGCATAGGCGTGTCCGAGTGGTGGTCGATCGAAGTCTTCGATGCAAGCGAGCTGCCCGCTCGTCGCTGGAAGGACTCCTACCAGGACGACCTCACCGAGGCGGCGGTGACGCACGGCGCGATCGAGTGGGCATGGCATGAGCATCGCTATGGCGTCGTGTTCGAGGTGCTCTTCGACTCCGACGAGCAGTGGGAGGTGTTCCGCGCCTTGCCGGCGGTCCGTTCGGCCCTCGATGGAGCGCCCGACCCGGTGAACGGCCTGATCGTCTACCGCGGCCGGGGCGGGGGGTCGGGACCGAGGAAGCCCCGCAAACCCAGGCCCGCCCCCGGCGCGAGCGCGATGAGCCTGCCCGAACCACCCGAAGAGCGCGTCCTGCACCTAGCCGGTGTGGCGCCGCCCGGCAGGCCGGAGGTTGGTTAGATTCTCTCCCCGGGGTAAAGCACCCGGCGCGACGGTGCAGGATGGGGGAATGAGGGAAACGCGAGTCCTGACCGACGGCCTGCGGGCTGCGATCGAGCACAGCGGCTACTACCCGGGCCTGGTGTCCGACGCGGTCGCTTCGGCGCTGGGATCCGAGCCAGTCACGGCCTACGTCGTCCACCACGACGCGATCTTTGACCCCGGCATGGAAGTGCGCAGGCACATGACCGTGCTGGCACTGACCCCGACCCGGCTGGTGTACTCGCATACCGACGAGCATCCGGCCGAGGATTCAGACAGCCGGCCGCGTGCGGAGACGAGTACTGAGGCGATCCGGTTCGCCAAGATCTCATCCGTGGCCCTCAGCCGCGTGGTGCCTGACCCGGCCGCCTACGTGCCGGGTGTCACCATGCCGTCGGAGGTCATGCTGACCATCGGCTGGAACGTCGTTTCCCACCTGGAGCTCGAGCCCGCGCACTGCGGCGACGAGAGCTGCGAGGCTGATCACGGTTACCTCGGCACGATCACGGCCGACGACTTCTCGCTGCGCGTCAGCCAGGCCGCCGACGGCGAGGATGCTGTGCGGCAGCTGCTGAGTTTCGCGCGGGAGCTGTCCGACGCCACCGCCGTCCACGGTAGCTAAAGATCCGGTGGGTGGTCGCTGAAGGCATGTTTGCCGCCGCTGCCCGCCGGTGGCACCATGTTCCGGCAAGATGCTTAGGCAAAGCCGCCAAGGCAAGCCGCGGCGAAGAGCCACGGCAAGATGCAAGGCAAACAACCAAGACGCTGAGTGGCCCCCACGAGTAGCAGGTGAGGATTCCCGCATGACGCCCGAGCCGAGACATTCGCCGATCGTGCCGTCCTATGGGACCTCGTCCCTGGCAGACTTGTCGTCGTCGATCCTCGCGTCCCTAGATCCCGAAGCTCCGGAGTCGCAGAACGTACTCGGCCTGGCACCCGCACGTCGTGCGTGCCTGCTGATCGTCGACGCGCTCGGCTGGGAACAGCTCCGCGACCACCCTGCCGCCTCGCCGTTCCTCTCCGAGCTCGCGCTCAACTCGAAGCCCATCACCGCGGGGTTCCCCGCCACCACGGCAACGAGCCTCGCCTCGCTGGGCACAGGGAGGCCGCCAGGCCAGCATGGGATGTTTGGCCTCAAGGTCCTGGTGCCGGGCCAGAATTTCCTGCTCAACGCGCTGAACTGGGACCCGCGGGTCGATCCCCGTCAGTGGCAGCCGCTGCCCACGCTCTTCGAGCGGGCAACCGCGGCTGGCATCGCGGCTGTCCATGTGGCCCGAGGTTCGTTCCGCGGCACGGCCCTGACGACGGCAGCGATGCGCGGCGCGGAACTCCGGCCGGCCGATACCGTGGGCGCCCTGGCTGCGCAGGCCGCGGCGGCCCTTGCGGAGAACGGGCGCGCGTTCGTGATCGCGTATCACGGCGACCTCGACAACACGGCGCATATGTTCGGTGTCAGCTCGGATGCCTGGTACTACCAGCTGGCGCACGTGGACAAGCTGGCCGAACAGCTCGCCCAGGCTTTGCCATCGGGGACCTGCTTGTACGTGACGGCAGATCACGGCATGGTGGATGTCGGTCCGGAGGACAAGCTCGACGTGGACGCGATGCCGGAACTGCGGGCTGGGCTGAAGGTGCTCGGCGGCGAGCCGCGGGCCAGGCACCTGTACGCGCGGCGCGGTGCCGCCGCCGACCTCCTCGCCACCTGGCGTCAGGTGCTCCGTGACCGCGCCTGGGTGCTGTCCAGGGACGAGGCCATCAAGGAAGGCTGGTTCGGCCCGGTGGACCCGGCCATGGCCAACCGGATCGGCGACGTGGTGGCCGCCCCGGCGGGATCCATGGCCATCGTGGCCACCAAGGCCGAGCCGAGGGAGTCCGCACTATTCGGCATGCACGGCTCGCTCACCTCCTCCGAGCAGCTGGTGCCCGCTCTCACGTACACCGCGAATTGAACCCACGAACTGACCGAGACCGGCTGCTGGTCAGCGCCGAGGCAATTGCCGCCGAACTGGCGGACGACCCGGCGCCGGTGCTGCTTGACGTGCGGTGGCGACTCGGCGGCCCGCCCGGCATCGACGGCTACCGGCGGGGTCACCTGCCCGGCGCGGTCTTCGCCGACCTGGACCGGGACCTAGCCGGGCCGCCTGGACCCGCGGGGCGGCACCCGCTGCCGGACCCGGCCGCGTTCCAGGCCGCGATGCGCGCGGCCGGGGTGAGCCAGGACCGGCCGGTCGTCGTGTACGACGACGGAGACGCCACGATCGCCGCCCGCGGCTGGTGGACGCTGCGCTACTTCGGGCATCAGGACGTCCGGGTGCTCGACGGCGGCTACCGGGCCTGGGCCGACGCGGGCCTCGAGGTCACCACGGGCGAGCCCGCCCCGGCCCCCGGCGACTTCACCGCGGAGCCCGGTCACCTTCCGGTGCTCGACGCGGCGGGCGCGCAGACGGCGGCGCGGACCGGGCTGCTGCTCGACGCCCGGGCGGGGGAGCGCTACCGCGGCGAGACCGAGCCGGCCGACCCGGTGGCCGGCCACATCCCCGGCGCGGTAAGCGCGCCCACCGCAGGCAACGTTAACCCGGACGGCACCTTCAGGGACGTCACCGAACTCGCGGCCAGGTTCACCGCCCTCGGGGCCGTGCCCGGCGTCGGCGCGCCGGCCGGCGCGCCGGTGGGCGCCTACTGCGGCTCCGGCGTCACCGCGGCCCACGAGGTGCTCGCCCTCACGCTGGCCGGCATCCCCGCCGCGCTCTACGTGGGCTCCTGGTCCAACTGGATCGCCGACCCCGCCCGCCCGGTGGCGACCGGCGCGTGAGGCTCAGCCGGCCAGCCTGGCCTCCGCGTCCGCCTCTCACCAACGCCACGCTGACGGAAGCAGGAACCTTTTGACGAGAACCACCGGCGACGGATACGTCCAGCCGGGCATCGGCCTGATCAGCGTGGGCTGGATGGGCAAGCTGCACAGCCGCGCCTACCAGGCCGTCTCGCTGGTCTATCCCGAGCTGAAGATCCGGCCCAGGTTCGTGCACGCGGCCGACACCGCCGCCGACCGGGCCGGCTACGCCCGCGAGGTCCTCGGTTACGCCCGGGCCAGCGCCGACTACCGCGACGTGCTCGCCGATCCCGACGTCGACATCGTGTCCATCTGTGCCCCGAACATGCTGCACCGCGAGATCGGCGTCGCGGCGGCCCAGGCCGGCAAGCCGTTCTGGATCGAGAAGCCGGCGGGCCGGGACGCCAGCGAGACCGCGGAGGTCGCCGCCGCGGCCCGGGCGGCCGGCGTCACCACCTCCATCGGGTACAACTACCGGCACGTACCCGCCGTCGAGCGGATCCGCGAGCTGATCGCGGCCGGCCAGCTCGGCCGCATCACCAACGTGCGCGCGGTGTTCTTCAACAGCTACGCGGCCGAACCCAACGCCGCCCTGTCCTGGCGGTTCCGGCGCGAGCAGGCCGGCAGCGGGGCGCTCGGCGACCTGCTCAGCCACGTGGTCGACCTCATGCAGTACGTCGTGGCGCCGATCACCGAGGTCAGCTCGCTGCTGTCCACCGTGTACGCCCAGCGGCCCATCCTGCCGATGGGCTCGGCCACCCACTTCGCGGTGATCGAGGACGGCGAGATGGGCGACGTGGAGAATGACGACTACGTCGCGGCCCTGGTCCGCTTCGCCGCCGGATCCCACGCGGCCGGCGCCGTCGGCACCCTGGAGGCGTCCCGGGTCAGCGTCGGCCCGCAGTGCTCGCTCGGCTTCGAGATCTACGGCACCGACGGCTCGGCCACGTGGAACTTCGAGCGGATGAACGAGCTGCGGCTCTGCCTGGGCCGGGGTGGGCCCGACCACGGGTACACCACCGTCCTCGGCCATTACGGCCTGGGCGACTACGGCCGGTTCCAGCCGGGGCCGGGCAACAGCATGAGCTATGACGACCTGAAGGTCATCGAGGCCAAGAAGTTCCTGGTCGCGGTCGGCGGCGGCGACCAGCGCAACTCGACCATCGAGGAGGCGCACGCGGACGCCGAGGTTATCGCCGCGACGGCGGCCTCGGCCCGGGACGGCGCCTGGCACTCCGTGGCGCCGGTGCCCGGAGCCACGTTCGGGCGCCGGTGATGGCCGGTGATCCCGCCGTCACAGGCGGCGGGACCAGTTCTGGCCGATCAGGTCCTGGCCGAAACTGTGGTGGCGGTTCTCGTTATCCAGGGTGAAGCCGGCGCGCTGGTAAATGCGCCGGGCGCCCACCAGCACGTCGTTGGTCCACAGGGTGATGTGCGAGTACCCGACCTGGCGGGCAAAACGCAAGACCTCCTCGACCAGCCGGGCGCCGATCCCGAGGCCTCTGGCCCACGGTTCCACGAGCAGCAGCCGCAGCCGCGCGGTGGCAGCGTTCTCGCGCACGCAGAACACGCAGCCGGCCGGCGCGCCGTCGACCTCGGCGATCCAGGCCGCTTCGGCCTCCGGATCCCGGTTATCCACGTAATCCGCGACGATCCTGGCCACCAAGACCTCGTACGAGCTGTCCCAGCCGTACTCCTCCGCGTACACCGCCGCGTTCCGCTGCACCACCCAGCCCATGTCGCCCGCCCTGGGCGCCCTGAGCAGGTACCCGCGCGGCTGCGGTGACCCGGTGAGGGTCTCGGTGATCACGCGCATGGCGTCGAGTAGCCGTCGCCTGTCATCGTCTCGCAGGGCGGCCAGCATCTCACGTGTCTGCTCGGCCGACCGCGCGTCCAGCCCCGCCACGACGGCGCGGCCGCTACCAGTCAGCCGGATCACCTGGCGGCGCGCGTCGGCGGCCGAACGCTGCCTGGCGATGACACCGTCGGACTCGAACCTGGCCAGGATGCGGCTCAGGTAACCCGGGTCGATGTCCACCGCGCGCCGCAGGTCGGTCACCTCGCTGGCGTCCCGCTGCGCCAACTCGAAGAGCAGTCGCGCTTCGGTGAGCGAGTACGGGGTGTCCAGGTACTTGCCCCGGAGCAGCCCGATCACGTTCGTGTAGAACCGGTTGAACCCGCGTACCGCAGCCACCGTGGCATTGTCAGCAGTCAGTTCGCTCACGCGCCATCATCCTCAGATAGTCGATTGCCTAAGTCAACTATATAGATGATTTTGGCAAACATAAGGGCACGATGAGCCGCCATCCCGTCCGCCGCGGCCTGAATCACAGAAGCACAAATTACGATGGGGATTGATGGTCAGCGGGACCGAAGACGCACGAGGAAAGGCGGCAGCGATGCGGATGCGGACGCTCGGCGGCACCGGGATCAAGGTGAGCCCCTACTGCCTCGGCGCGATGATGTTCGGCGCATGGGGCAATCCCGATCACGAGGAGAGCATCCGGATCATCCACGCCGCGCTGGACGGCGGCATCAACTTCGTCGACACCGCGGACGTGTACTCGGCCGGGGAGTCGGAGGAGATCGTCGGAAAGGCGCTGCTCGGCCGCCGCGACGACGTGGTGCTGGCCACCAAGGCCTACAGCCCGATGGGCGCGGACCCCAACACGCGCGGCAGCTCGCGCCGCTGGATCGTCCGCGAGGTCGAGAACAGCCTGCGCCGCCTGCAGACCGAATACATCGACCTCTACCAGATGCACCGTCCCGACCGGCACACCGACATCGACGAGACCCTGTCCGCCCTTTCCGACCTGGTGCACAGCGGCAAGGTCCGGGCGATCGGCTCCTCTACGTTCCCCGCCGAGTACATCGTCGAGGCGCAGTGGGTCGCGCAGGCTCGCGGCCGCGAGCGGTTCCGCTGCGAGCAGCCGCCCTACTCGATCTTCGTCCGCGGCATCGAGGCGTCGGTCCTGCCGACGTGCCAGAAGTACGGAATGGGCGTCATCGCCTGGAGCCCCCTGGCGGGCGGCTGGCTGACTGGCCGCATCCGCAAGGACACCGACGTGGACATGACCACCGGCCGCGCCCAGCGGCTGCCGCAGCGCTTCGACCCGTCACTGCCCGGGAACGCGGCCAAGCTGGCCGCCGTCGAGGAGCTCATCAAGGTCGCCGCCGATGCGGGCTGCCCGCTTACCCACCTGGCGCTGGCCTTCGTTATTGCGAACCCCGCCGTGACGTCGGCGATCCTCGGCCCGCGCACCATGGACCAGCTCACCGACCTGCTGGCGGGCGCCAGCCTGACGCTCGACGACGACGTGCTTGACCGGATCGACCAGATCGTCCCGCCGGGCGTGACGCTGAACGCCCCCGATTCTGGCTGGCGGCCGCCCGCCCTCACCGATCCCGCCGCCCGGCGCCGCCCGCAGGCCACCCGCGCCGCCCGGGGAAGCTAATCCAGCCGTATGTACAGCGAGACGATGGTGCTGTCCGGCCCGGAGGCGATGCTCAGCTCGTCGGCGAGCGTTGCGGCCAGCCACAGGCCGCGGCCGCTGTCGGCGCCGATCGGCTCGCCCGGCTCGTCCAGCCCAGCGGGCAGTCCGCGGATGTCCCCGCTGCGCGGCGCAGGGCAGCTCACCGCGCTCTTCGGGATGGTGTCGGCCACCAGGCATCGCAGCCCGTTGGCGACCCGCCGCAGGATCAGCCTGCCGCCCGCCCCCGCGTGCACGATCGCGTTGGCCGCGATCTCATGCACCGCGAGGACGAAGTCGTCCAGCCGCGTCCCGGTCAGCCCCGCGGCCGAGCACTGCCCGGCGACCAGTCGGCGCACTTTGGCGAAATCGGCCCAGCAGAACACGATGTCCAGCAGGTCGCCGCTGCGGTCGGCGATGTCACCTGGCCACAGCCTGTCGAGCATTACCACGCGGGCCTCGCCGGTCATTTCCGCCACGTCAGCAAACCTCCCTTCGCTACGTTTGGTGAAGGAGATGCTACAAGTAGTCGCGCGCGGTGTCCGGGTTTCGCAGTTTCAGCGGTCTGGCGGGGAAGGATGATGTGGCGGCGGGGGAGGGTGATGTGGCGGCGGGGGAATGGTGCCCACGTCGGGCGCAGATCCGGGCCAGACCAGCAGAACGGGGCAGGCCGCGTGATCGACGACGAACCGGGTGATCTTGCCCAGGCTCTTGGGGCCGAGCCGGGTCGGGTCGCCGTCCCGCGCCACGACCAGCAGATCCGCATCCGCCGAGGCTGCCACCACGGCCCGTTCGGGTCGACCCTGGATTTCCAGCCGTTCGCAGCGGCGCCCGAGCCTGTCCGCGGCCGCCTCGAGCAGGTCGCCGGCCGAGGTGACGGCCATCTGCTCCAGCCTGGTCCCGGGGTCGTCCGCGGCCCGATTACCCCGCCCGAACAGCCCCGCGTAGGCGCCGCGCGCCGCGTCTGGCACCTCGGCCGACGTGACGTGCAGCAGCGTGAATCGGGCGTCGGCCGGGGCCAGGCTCAGGGCCGCGTCCACGCTGGCCCGCCAGGTCCCCTCGCAAACCCAGATATATACCGAACGGAGCTGGGTATCACTGTCAGTCAATGTTGATCAGCCTCCAAGGGCATGTAGCCCGGCCCACAGCGCCAGCACCCCGAGGACCAGCCCCGCGGGTACGGTGAGCAGCCCGAGCCTGGTGAATTCCCCGAGATCAGGCGACGTGCCGTGATGCCGGAGGATGCGGCGCCATAGCAGGGTGGCCAGCGACCCGGTGTAGGTGAGGTTGGGGCCGATATTGACCCCGAGCAGCACCGCAAGCACCGCGCCGGCGCCGGACGGAGCGGCCAGCGGCAGCAGCACCAGGACGGCAGGCAGGTTGTTGCACACGTTGGCCAGGGCGGCGGCCAGCGCGGCCGTGGCGAGCAGCGCGGGCAGCGATGTCCCGCCGGGCAGCAGCGGCGCAAGCGCCCGGCCGAGCCCGTTATCCGTCACCGCCTTGACCACGATGCCCAGGCTCAGCACGAACAGCAGGAAAGGCAGGTCAGCGGCCCGAACCAGGCTGGCAGGAGCGACCCGGCGGCGGGCCAGCGCGCGCGCGGCCAGGACGACGGCCCCGGCGAACGCGGCCCAGGCGGGGTTGACGCCCGCCGCCGAGGCGCCCGCGAACCCGGCCAGCGTCAGCGCCACCACGATGACCGTGAACACCGGCAGTTTCGTGTCCCCGTCGCGGTCGTCCCCGTCGCGGTCAGCATGGGCGCGATCGCGGCGCGGCCGCACGTTCAGATCGGCGGCGAAGAACCGGCCGAACACGACGTACTCGACCCCGATGGCGGCCAGCCAGGGCACCGCCATCAGCGCGGCGAAGTGACCGAAGGCCAGCCCGCTGGCCGCGAACGCGAGCAGGTTGGTCAGGTTGGAGACGGGCAGCAGCAGCGAGGCGGAGTTCGCCAGGTGCGTGCACGCGTACACGTGCGGCCTGGCCCGCACCTCGAGCCTGGCCACGGTGGCGAACACCACCGGGGTGAGCAGCACCACGGTGGCATCCAGGCTGAGCACGGCCGTGGTCACCGCCGCGATCACGAACACCTGCGCTAGTAGCTTGCGGGACCCTGCTAGCCGCGATCGGCCGGCGTTGGTTCGCGCCATCCACCCGCCGCAGGCCCGGAATAGTCCGTCGTCGTCGCACAGGTGCGCCAGCACCAAGATGGCGGCCAGGAAGCCGATCACCGGCCCGAGTTGCCTGGCCTCGGCGGCCGCCCCGCCGGCCGGGATCGCGCCCGCCGCGATCAGGATGACGGCGGCCGGGACGGCCGCCACCGCCTCCGGCCAGCCGCGCGGCCTGATCACCGCCCACGCCAGCACCGCGAGCAGGGCGATCAGCGAAACCGTCTCGGCGGCGGCGGCGTTCAGCGCATCTCCTCCTGACAGTGGTAGGCGCGAGTACCATCCAACCAGAGGGTGCCTTAGCCGGCCTGGGCCTGGCCGCGCTGGCCGTACCGCTCGACGAACCCGCGCAAGATAACAGGTGGCCAGCTGACGTGGCTGCGGCTGGCTTGCGTCTTGATCTCATCCGCGAGGTTCGGGTCGAAGTAGCCGGCGTGCTTGTAGACCTCGATCCTGGTGCACAGGCCGGCCACGTCGAGTTCGGGATGGAACTGAGTGGCGTAGACGTTGGCGCCGACCCGGAACGCCTGCACCGGGCACTCGGCCGAACCGGCCAGCAGGACAGCATGACCCGGCAGGCGGCTGATCGCCTCCTTGTGGCCGGTGAAGGCCTCGAAGGTCGCAGGCAGCTGGCCGAGCAGCGGATCCCGCAGGCCCGGCGCGGTGAGAGTAATCTCGACGGCGCCGACCGGCTCGGCAAAGCGCCTGTCGACCAACGCGCCCTGATGACGGCCGAGCGCCCCGATGCCGTAACAGGCCCCGAGAAACGGGAAGTCCGCGCTGACCACCCGGTCGAGCAGGCCGTCCAGGTCCGCCTCGACCCGCCGCTGGACCGGTGTCTTGAGGTCGTCGGAGTCGGTGTAGTTGAACGGGCCGCCGCCGAGCAGGATCCCCGACCAATCGCGCAGATCGACCTCGCCGAGCGCGCGCTGCTCGAGCCGGACCCGGCGCAGCTCGCTTTCGTCCAGCCCGGCCAGGGTCAGAAACGACTCGTACTCGTTGTCGGCTGCGGCATCCTCGGCGCGGATGGCCAGCAGCAGGAATGGTTTCACCCGCTCACCCTAAATTTCACCCGCTCACCCTAAACAGGCTGGGTACCTCCCATAGCCTGTGGCTTGCCTTCCGTGCCGGTTCGTGCGAGCCTGACAACAAATAGCGGGCCTGGAATCAGTCCGGACCATGCGCTGCCTCGCCGCTAGCGGTTTCGTGCTGGAGGCGGCAGAACTCATGATGGATACTGCGGTCACCCGGGCCCGCGCCACCGCGGCGGATCCTCCCGATGCCGCCCGTTCGGTGCTGTGCATTTACTGCCGGACGGACAGGTTCGTGTACTGGCCGTCGGCCAGCCGGCTGGCGTCGCCTGACTGCCCGGGCTGCCGTCGGCGGGAACCCGCCGCCCTGCGCACCGCGCCGAGACGGGTGGATGACCGTTGACCGGGATCATCACCGGGAAGGATGAGCCCGGTCCGGTTCCGGCCATGCCGCTGGCGCCGGGTGGGGCCCGTGCCGCGGATGCGGCGGGCGGGATGGGTTTCCCCGACGTGCCGCGGCTGGAACTGGATCAGCTGCTGGTGCAGTTGATGGGCCGCGCCGATGACGTGCTGGCCACGCAGGGGCGGTTGCGCGGGCTGCTGCGGGCGAACGCCCTAGTGGCCGGCGAGCTGAGCTTGCCGGTCGTGCTGCGGCAGATCGTTGCGGCGGCCCGGGATCTTCTCGGCGCCCGGTACGCGGCGCTCGGAGTGCTTGGCCGCGACGGAGAGCTGGAGCAGTTCGTGCACGCCGGCATGGACGATGAGCTGGTCGCCAGGGTTGGTGACCTGCCCCGCGGCCGCGGCATCCTGGGCCTGCTGAGCCGCAACCCGGTCCCGATCCGCCTGGCCGATCTGTCCGCTCATCCGGCGTCGGCGGGATTCCCGCCGGGACACCCGCCGATGACCGGCTTCCTCGGTGTCCCGGTCCGCATCGGGGAGGAAATCTTCGGCAACCTTTACCTCACCGAGCATTCCCATGGCGGCGAGTTCACCGCCGACGACGAGGAACTGGCGATCGCCCTCGCCGCGGCCGCCGGCGCGGCGATCGCCAACGCGCGGCGGTTCGCCGAATCCGAGCAGCGCCGCCGGTGGCTGGACGCCTCCGCCGAGCTGACCCCGCGGCTGCTATCTGGGGAGGCAGGGCCGCCCCACGCGCTGATCACCGAGTACGCCGCAGCGGCGGCCGAGGCGGACTTCGCCGCGCTTACCGTGCCTGCTGGCCACGACCATGTACTCGTCGCCAGCGTAACCGGCGAGCTCACCGGAGCACTGATGAACCGGGTGGCCCCGCTGGCCGATTCCCTGACGGAGCAGGCGCTCCGCACCGGCAAGCCCAACCTGGTGGGCGCCGATCACTGCGAAGCGGCCACCGTCGCGCTTGGCGTCGATACCGGGCCGGTGATCGTCGTCCCGCTGGCCGCCGGCGAGCAGGTCCGCGGCGCCCTGATGTTGGGGCGGCTGGCCACACGCCCGGGATTCACCGAGACTGACCTGGACATGGCCGCATCCTTCGCCGGCCACGCGGCCGTGGCCATGGAACTCGCCGAAGCCCGCACCGATCAGATCACCCTGGCCCAGGCCGAAGACCACGACCGGATCGCTGGCGACCTGCATGACCACGTCATCCAGGAACTGTTCGCCCTCGGCATGAGGCTCGAGGGCCACGCCGCCCGCAGCAACCCGGTCACCGCGGATCGGATCAACGGCTATGTCGACACCCTCGACGAGGTCATCAAGAAGATCCGTACCAGCATCTTCGGGCTCCAGCAGCCCCGCCGGGCTCCGGTCGGCCTGCCCGCCCGGCTGATGCGCATCATCGAGGAGCACACCCCGCAGCTCGGCTTCACCGTCGGCGTCAGCTTCATCGGCCCGCTGGACCCGGGCCCAGACGAGACGCTGGTCCACGACATCCTCGCCGTCACTCGAGAAGCCCTGTCTAACTGTGCACGCCACGCCCACGCCAGCGCCGTCAGCGTATCCCTGGTGCTGAAGGACGGGCTGATCACCCTCGACATCACCGACAATGGCTGCGGCCTGGGTACGCCTGGCCGCTCCAGCGGCCTTTCTAACATGCGCCGCCGCGCCGAGCGCAACGGCGGCACCTTCCTGGTGTCCACTCCGGCCAGCGGCGGCACCCACCTGTCCTGGACCGCCCGCCTGGCAGGTCCACCCGCGCGTCGCGGGTGGCTAACCTGACGCGGGGCGTGACCCGGCCACTCAGGTAGACATAGGGCGTGCCGTCGCCGAACTGCCCGAAGCTGAGCGGCACCCAGGGCTCGTCGTCGCGCGAGCGCAGGACGAACCTCGCGCTGGAAGAGTCGAAGGGGTCGGCCGGGTGCAGGAACAGCTCCTCGGGCTCGGAGTCGGTGAGGGCGGCCAGGTTACCGGTCACGGTAAGCACGACCCGCAGCCGCCCGCCGCGGACCGATACGTCCAACCGCCGTGACGTGTGCTCATAGCGGTCGGCGTACCGTCCGAGATCTGCGTTGACGTTAGCATCAGCGGGCCCGGGGCTCGGCGGAGCGGGTACGGTCACGCCCGTCAGCGCCCCGAACACCTCGCTGAACACCTCCCGGTACAAGGTCTCCGACTGCGGGGAGTTGGTCAGCAGGCAGGCGGCCACCCTGGCCTTCGGGTCGAGCCGCAGGTAGGCGGACTGGCCGATGGTGTCACCGTCGTGCCCGATGATCAGCCACGGCCGGTGTCGGTGAAGATGTCGCCGTCGATGCCGCTGGTATGGGTGAGCAGGTGGCGCACCATCACCTGGTCGCCGACATCGTCGGCGCCGAGCCGCGCGCCCGGCAGCGCCTGCGAGACGGCCGTGTCCAGCGACAGCAGTCCCTCGTCGATGAGCTGCATGATCATCGTGGCGGTCCATATCTTGGTGATGGACCCGACCTGGAAGAGGGAATCGGTGGTGACGGGAACCTGGGTCGCGGAGTTCAGCACGCCGTGCCCGGCCAGGACCTCCTGTCCGTCGGACCAGATGCCCAGCGCGGCCCCTAGGACGCGCGCCCGGGAGGCCAGTTCATTCAGGCGGGCAGTCCAGCCCGCGGCGTCGAGCATGATATGGACGCTAACTCATGGCCGGCGTATCTGGCCCTAGCCAAACGGTCGGAACCGACCCAACCGAAGCTAAAGCCGACTAAACCGGTCCACCCTACCTTTGATGATCTACCTGCGTGGTCAGTCATAATGTGCTCCAGGCCCCTTTGTGGGGCCAGCCATGGTTCGCCGGCCTACTCAGGTGTAGGTTCGCTGGCGAAGCCTCGAAGGACGAGATGGGTTCAGACAGCTGCGGAGGGATACATGAGCATCCTGGGCACCAGGGTGATACGGACGGAGGATCCGCGGCTGCTGACGGCCGGCGGGGTCTACGTCGACGACCTGCGGACGCCGGAACTCGCCGGGGCGGCTCGCCTCACGTTGGTCCGCAGCCCAATGGCGCACGCTCGCATCACCGGCATCGACACGAGCGCCGCCATGAGCGAGCCAGGAGTCATCGCCGTGCTGACCGTCCGCGACATGGACGACCTGGCGCCGCCACCGCCGGACGACGGCTCCGGAGGCGGCGACGAAAGCGGCCTGATGCCGCTCGGCGGCCCGTGGTCCGAGCCCTTGCTGGCGGTGGACACGGTGCGGTTCGTCGGCGAGCCGGTCGCGGTGGTCATCACCGACGGCGGCTACCAGGGCGAGGACGCCGCCAACCTGGTCAGCGTGGACTACGACCCGCTGCCCGTGGTGGTCGGCCCCGCGGCCGCCGTCAAGGACGAGTCCCTGCTATTCCCCGCCGCCGGGACCAACGTCGCGCTCACCAACCCGGTATCTACCGACGACACCCCGTTCGACGCCTGCGAGGTGGTCGTCGAGCAGGACATCGTCAACCAGCGGGTCGCCTGCCTGCCGATGGAGGGCCGCGCGACGGCGGCCACCTTCGAAAACGGCAAGCTGACCGTCTGGCACAGCTCGCAGAACGCGCAAGTGTGCCGCCTCATCTTGTGCGGCGTCCTGGGCATGACCCCGGACCAGATTCGCGTGGTGGTGCCCGATGTGGGCGGCGGCTTCGGCGCCAAGATCGGCATCGACCGCGATGCGCTTCTCGTCGCCTGGGCGGCCAGGAAAACCGGTCGGGCGCTGCGCTGGACCGAGACCCGCAGCGAGAACCTGGTTGGCATGACGCAGGGCCGCGCCCAGCTGCAGCACGTCAAGATCGGCGGCACCAGGGACGGCCAGATCCTGGCCTACCGCATCGACATCATCCAGGACGCCGGCGCCTACGGGCGCACGAGCGGCTTGATGCCCGGGTTCACCTGCCTGATGGCACAGGGCGTGTACGACATCCCGCAGGTCCAGGCCGGGTTCCGGATTGCGGTCACCAACGCCACGCCGACCCACGCCTACCGCGGTGCGGGGCGCCCGGAGGCCGCGGCCGCCATCGAGCGCGCGGTCGACCTGTTCGCCGCCGAGATCGGCATGGACCCGGCCATAGTCCGGCGGCGCAACTTTATCCCGCCCGACAAGTTCCCGTTCCAGACCAAGACCGGTGCCTTGTACGACAGCGGCCAGTACGCCGAGGCGCTGGACAAGGTGCTGGCCGCGGCGGGTTACGACGACCTGCGCAAGGAGCAGGAGCGCAGGCGAGCCAGCGGGGACGTCAGGCAGCTCGGCATCGGCATCTCCACCTACGTGGAGATCACCGCGGCCGACGCGGGCAACGGGGAGACGGCCAAGCTCGAGGTCTCGGACGACGGCACCGCGACCGTCTACACCGGCAGCTCGCCCCACGGCCAGGGGCACGAGACCGCCTGGGCGATGCTCGTCCAGGACGAGCTCGGCATCCCGATAGACAAGGTCACGGTCATCCACGGCGACACCGACCTGGTTCCGGTCGGCGTCGGCACCTACGCCTCCCGCTCGCTGCAGCTCGGCGGCTCGGCGGTGCAAAAGGCGGCGATCGAGGTCAAGGACGAGGCCCGGCGCCAGGCTGCGGACATGCTCGAGGCCGCCGAAGCCAACGTGGTCCTCGACACCGCGACCGGCCTGTGGCAGGTCCGCGGCGACCCGGACACCTCGCTGTCCTGGGGCCAGGTCGCGGGTCACACCAGCGGCGGCAGCCTGATCGCCGACGTGAGCTTCACCGGAGACATGCCCACGTTCCCGTTCGGCGCCCACGTGTCCGTGGTGGAAGTGGATACCGAGACCGGCAAGGTGACGCTGCTGCGGCACGTGACCGTGGACGACGCGGGACCGGTGCTCAACCCGGTGCTCGCCGAGGGGCAGCGGCACGGCGGCATCGCCCAGGGCGCGGCGCAGGCGCTGCTCGAAGAGGTGCTCTACGACGCGGACGGCAACCCGCTGACCTCCACGCTGGCCGACTACGCGGCCATCACCGCGACCGAACTGCCGAGCTACGAGCTGGTAGACAGCGAGACGCCGACCACCCTGAACCCGCTCGGCGTCAAGGGCATCGGCGAGGCCGGGACGATCGGCTCGACTCCGGCGATCCAGAACGCGGTCGTCGATGCGGTCGCGCATCTCGGCATCCGGCATATCGACATGCCGACAACCCCCCAGCGGGTCTGGACAGCGATCAACGAGGCACGAAAGGCGAGTAACCAGTGAAGGTCGACCTGACCGTCAACGGCAAGGACATCACCGCGGACGTCGAGGACCGCATGCTGCTCGTGCACTTCCTGCGCGACGTGGCCGACCTCACCGCGACCAACGTGGGCTGTGACACCACCTCTTGCGGGGCCTGCACGGTGCTGCTCGACGGCGAGTCCGTCAAGTCCTGCACGGTGCTCGCCGCCCAGGCCAGCGGCCACGAGGTCACCACGGTCGAAGGGCTGGCCGTGAACGGCGAGATGCACCCGGTGCAGCGCGCGTTCCACCAGGAGCACGGGCTGCAGTGCGGGTTCTGCACGCCCGGCATGGTGATGGCCATCGTGTCCATGCTGAAGGAGAACCCGCACCCGACCGAGGAACAGGTGCGGTCGGGCCTGGAAGGCAACCTGTGCCGGTGCACCGGCTACCACAACATCGTCAGGGCCGCGCTGGCGGCCGCGGACTTCGGGAAGGTGTCGGCGTGATCCCGTCATCGTTCACCTACAAGCGGGCGGGCTCGGCCGAAGAAGCCCTGGACCTGGCCGTCGAACACGGCGAGGACGCGAAGTTCCTGGCCGGCGGCCACTCGCTGCTGCCGCTGATGAAGCTGCGGCTGGCCGCCCCCGAGGTGATCATCGACCTAGGCGGCCTGCGTGACCTGTGCTACGTCACCGACCAGGGCTCTTACGTCGCTATCGGCGCCCTGACCAGGCACCACGACGTCGAGCATGCCGAGCTTCTCGGCCGCGAGGTGCCGCTGCTCGCCTACGCCGCCGGGCAGGTCGGCGACCCGCAGATCAGGCACCGCGGCACGATCGGCGGCTCGGTCGCGCACGCCGACCCCGCCTCGGACCTGCCCGCCGTGCTGCTCGCGCTGGACGCGACCGTGGTCGCGCGCGGCACCGACGGCTCGCGCGAGATCCCGATCGGGGAGTTCTTCCAGGGCCTGTTCGAGACCGCGCTCGAGCCGGACGAACTGCTCACCGAGATCCGGGTGCCGAAACCCGCCTCCGTGGGTGGCGGGTCCTGGTCGTTCCAGAAGTTCACCCAGCGGGCGATCGACTGGGCCATTGTCGGCTGCGCCGTCCAGGACGGTCACGTCGCGCTTGTCAACATGGGCGGGACGCCGCTGCGCGCCGCGGCGGTGGAAGCCGCCCTGGCCGGGGGCGCGTCCCCCGCCGACGCGGCCGCGCACGCGGCCGAGGGTACTAGCGCCGCCGACGACATCCGCGCCACCCGCGCCTACCGCGAGCACCTGGCCCGGGTCCTGGTGTCCCGCGCCCTCACGGAGGCAACTTCAAGATCTTGATCCCGAACGGGCCGTGGTGCGTGCCCCGGCGCCGCCACGGCCTGGACGAGCCAGGTGCGCAATGATCGCGGCGGTCGTATTCGACCTGGACGGCGTGCTGATCGACTCCGAGCCGGTATGGGAACGGGTACGCCGGGACCTGGTCGCGGAACGCGGCGGTCACTGGGCCCCGGACGCCCAGCGCAAGCTCATGGGCATGAGCACCCAGGAATGGGCCAGGTATCTCAGCGACGACCTTGGTGTGGGCCTGCCTCCCGCCGACGTGGCGGCTGAGGTCATCGACCGGATGGCCGCTAGCTACCGGGAGCAGCTGCCGCTCCTGCCCGGGGCCGTCGAGTCGGTGCACCGCCTCGCCGCCCGCTGGCCGCTCGGCCTGGCCAGCTCGGCGCCCGCCGTGCTGATCGAGACCGTGCTGCAATCGGCCGGCCTGCACCGGTATTTCCGCGTGACGATGTCCACCGAGCAGGTGCCGCACGGCAAGCCCGCCCCGGACATCTACCTGGCCGTGACGGCCCGGCTCGGCGTGGCCCCGTCCAGTTGCGCGGCCGTCGAGGACTCCTCCAACGGCCTGCGCTCGTCCGCCGCCGCGGGCCTGCGGGTCATCGCCGTCCCGCGACCGCAGTACCCCCCAGACCCCGATGCGCTCGCCTTGGCCAGCCTGGTCCTGCCCACCCTGGCCGACCTGACCCCGGACGCCATCGCGGCCCTGACCTGAGGAATACCGCCCGGTGAGCAGGACTAGAACCGGGACGACCTGTCACCGGTGATCCCCCATACGAGTTGCTCGAACGGATCCGGGTTCCGCTGGCGCATATCGACTACCTGCCATATGTCCAGGAAGGCAGGCAACCGAGGTCGGCCTGGCCGGCCTTCCAGGATGATCGGAATAATCGGGCGACCGCGGCGCACGAACTGCCCAAGGATGGATTCAACCTCAAGTTCCTGCCACGGCCCAGCCCCCCGTGGACCGATGAAAACCGCTGCGTTCGTCGGCGCTCCGGTTCATCTCGGCTACGGCAGCATCGGCCGGTGCGGCCGGTTCCTGGACGAGGGAGATAGCGGTCTCTTCGCATGCTGGGCAGCGAACTGTAGCCGCACCGCGATCGAGCCGGCGTCGTACGAGATCCTCGGGCAAGATGTAGCCGCAGCTCGAACATGTCCTGACGGCGCGGCGGGTGAGCGTCCCAGGCAAGGCCCGGAGCTGTAGATGGCCGGCGACGTAGGTCTCGAATTGGCTGCGCACCGCCCGGCTGGCTTGCTTGTCGTAAAAAAGCACGAGCTCGCCTCGACCCTCTTCAAGTTCACGTAGATGGATCCCGCACATGCCGCCGACCGTCGCAGCGTATGAGGCGGCGTTCTGCCACATGGCCCGCCGCTCGAACAGGGCCGAATGGGACAGCCGTACGGCCAGGGTGGCGTAAATGTTGTGCAACGGCCCTTCGAAGGCGAAGGTAACCTCTTTGCCTGGGATGTCAGGTGCGTCCGGCCTCTCCCTGGTGAACTGGGACGGGAAGACTAGGTCCACGCCCCGGTCGGTAACCTCCTTCAACGCGATCTCGTGCCGCAGCAACTCCTCGACGGTCGCGATCAGCAGCAGCTTCTCCTGGGCTCGGTCGCTGACCCTTTCGCTTTCTGCCAGCCCGAACCGTCCTGCCAGAGCCTCTTCCTCGGCGATGAACCCGAGTCCGTCTGGCTCTGCCCTGGCCGCCTGGACCATCCCAGAGGCGTAGGCATCGAGTAGTTCCGGTTGAAGCAGCACCAGATCCCCGAAATGCAACCGGCGGATCAGGCCGCGGCTCTCCACCCTCCCGACGCAGGTCTCAAAGCCAGACCGCAGCGGATCGTGATCGGCGATGTCGGGATGTGCCCGCTGAAAGCCATGAAAGAGATCATCGACCGTACACAGCAGTCGACCGTACCGTTTCTCCTCAAGCAGGAATTGCTTGATCGAATCGAAGAGGATGCTCGAGGTGATCACCGGCAACGCATCCCAGTCAATACCGTCACGAATCGCTGCTGCCAGTTCGGCGACCTGCCAGCCCTCTTTTGCGCTTGTTTCGAAGAAGCCATCGAGGCCCAGATCATTGATCATAGCCCGAACGCGCTCCGCGCTGACCCCGACTCCGCCCCGGTCAGCTCGTGCGGCGACTAGGTAAGCCTTCATCGGTACCGCGGCAGATCCCTCTAGCCGCCGGGCCTGAGCCAATGCCCGTGCCCAGTACTTCACCCCGGAGAATGGGTCGGTTTCGCTGCGCGAGTCGAAGACAATCAATGCCACGACGATCTCGTTCAGGTGCAACTGATGGATGAGCCGATAGCCCGGCTGCCCCGCGAGATCCCATAGCAGCAGTTCTCTCGTCTGGGTGCCCCCGCCAGGTACCTCGACCTCCTCGGCGTCGACCGTCCAGACGTTACGCCCATGGGTAGAGTCTGTAGGCTCATACGGTTGCCCGCTCAGCACCAGCCCGAGGCCGGATTTTCCCACCCCGGTATCGCCGAGCAGCACCACTTTGGCATTGGTGTAACGCCGTGACCCAGGCCCGGCGCTGACATCGCCCAGCAATGCGTAGTCGACGCTATAGAAATCAATCTGGCGCTTCTTCAGCTCTTTTACGGTCAGCACCGGCTCAGCCGGGTGGAACGCCAGGCCGCCTATTCCATCGGGCGCCTGTAGGGGCAGGAACGCAACAGGTTCCCAATCGCGGCACCGCCACAACAGCACCTCGCTGGGTTCTCTTGCCTGACGAGGCTTCGATGCCGACGCGAGGAATTCGCCAGCCGGGGAAAACTGGATGGCGCGCAGCAGACCAGTATGACCTTCCAGAACAGCTATTTCCGTTCCCCTGGAAAGATCCCAGATCCGGATGGTCTCATCGTCCGAGGCCGACGCGATGAGGCTGCTGCCGGGTGACAAGGCGATGTCCCAGACCACGTCAGAATGCCCGGACAACCTGCGTATCAGCCGTAGATCGCTAGCCGCATGAATTACGACGGTGCGATCAATGCAAGCGGCCAGCATCCGCCCGTCTGCCGACCAACTAGGACTATATGCAGTACCGCCGTGTGCCCAGACATGCTTGAGTAGGACGCCCGACCGGACGTCCCAGATACCGATGCCGCCTGCCGCCTCGGTTATCGCAAGCTCATTTCCGTCTGGCGACCATGCGACGCCTTTCACCTCAGCGTTCAGTGTGCAGAAGAGGTGGGATACCCCCGCATCCACATCCCAGAAGCGGACGGTCCTGTCGTTTGATCCGGTGGCCAGCATCGAACGGCTCGGGTGCCATGCCAAGCTCATTACGAACTTGGACTTACCGTGGCCTTCCAGGGATCGCGGCAGGCCGTCAGTAAGCGACCAGACCGTTACTTCTCCATCAGGGCCAGTGGCGGCCAGGAAAGCTCCGTCCGTAGACCAGGCGATGTCGTATGCCTCGGGCAGGCTGGCAAAGCTTTGCGCCCATTCCAGCCTGGGTACCCCGGCCGGAAGATCAATAGGCTGCCAGTCATTCTCTGGCTGAGCCCCTGTCGGTCCCTGTTGATCATGACGTCCCATATCGCTCCTGACGGCCTAGCAACCGCTCGAATTCAGGCGTCCTGCCCGGGTGAATTCGCCTATCCGGAAGGTACCCCTACGATGGGGTGCAACCGAAGCAGGGGGAGGCGTCCGCGCGTGATCGCATCCCAGCCGCCAACTTCACCCCGCCCGCCGTCGCGGGCAGCGGCCCGGCCGGCCGACAATAGAGGCGTGCGCAAGGCGCTGGTGAGAGCCGGACGGTGGATCTGGTCAGTACGCCGCCTGATGCTGCTCTTGGGAGCCCTGCTCATCCTCGCGTTCCCGGCGCCGAACCTGGAGTGGCTGGCCTGGTTCGGGCTGGTGCCCGGGCTGGTGCTCATCGTCAGGTCGCCCACGGCCCGGGAGGGCGGGATCCGGGCCTGGTGGCTCGGGGCCGGGTACCTGATCGCGGCGCTGTACTGGATGGCCCCGGAGATCGGGCCTGGGGTGCTACTGGTAGCGGCGGTCTTCGGTGTGTTGTGGGTGCCGTTCGGGATGGCCGCGGCCAGCCTGCTCAGGCCGCCGGTGACATGGCCGCGGGCGCTGGCCGCGCTCGTGGTGGTGCCGAGCTGCTGGCTGCTCACCGAATGGCTCAGGTCGTGGCAGGCGCTCGGCGGCCCGTGGGCGGTGTACGGCGTCAGCCAGTGGCAGCATCCCGCCGTGCTCGCGCTGGCCGCGGTCGGCGGCGTGTGGCTGGTCAGCTTCGCGCTGGTGCTGACCAACGTGGCCATCGTGCTCGTCATCGGGTCCCTGCCCAGGCTAGGCTCCGGCCTGCGCCCGGGGCTCGCGCTGCTGGGCGTGGCCGCGGGGCTGGCCAGCGTCGGCGCCGGGCCGCTGGCCTTCGCGCTCACCCCGGCGAGCCCCGTCGTCCGGTCGGCCACCATCGCCATGGTGCAGCCCGGCATCATCAACAACACGGTGCAGCGAGTGGACGCGAGCGAGCGGCTGACCGCCGAGCTGAGCCGCTCCGGCCGGCTCGGCGGGGTCGAGCCCGACCTGATCGTCTGGGGCGAGAGCAGTACCGCGGTGGACCTGACCCTGGCCAAGAACCGCGCTCAGCTCGCCACGATGGAGATGCTGGCCAGGGAGGATGGCGCCGACCTGCTGGTCAACCAGGACACCACGGTCCCGGGCAAGGGGCAGGAGAAGGTGGGCGTGCTGATCAGCCCCACCGGCATCCTCGGCCAGTACATCAAGACGCGGCTGGTGCCGTTCGGCGAGTACATACCGTTCCGGCAGCAGCTCGGCTGGCTCACCAGGATCAGCAAGGCGGCTCCGGCCAACATGGTCCCCGGCACCGGCGCGCACCTGCTTTACGCGACGGACAGGACCGGGAAGCCCCTGCCGATCGGCGTACTGATCTGCTTCGAGTCCGCGTTCCCCGACATGTCCCGGGTGGACACCGACCTAGGCGCGCAGCTGATTGTGTACCAGTCGGCGACCTCCACCTTCCAGGGCACCTGGGGACCGGACCAGCACGCCTCGCTCGGCGCGGTGCGCGCGGCCGAGACCGGGCGGCCGGTGGTCCAGGCCGCGCTGACCGGAGTCACGGCCGCGTTCGACCCTCGGGGCAGGCTGCTGGCCTGGATGGGGCAGTCCTCGCGCGGCGTGGTCACCGTCCGGCTCGGCCTGCCCGCAGCCTCGGCCCGGACCGTCTACGACCGATTCGGTGACTACGTTCCGTGGTCAGCACTGGCCGTCGTGGTTCTCTACGCACTGGTCATGTTTGCGAATTCACGCGGTTTTCCTGGCCGAAGTGCTGGCGCCAACAGAGGGGATGAGGCACAATATGTAGCTGGGCAGTCCGTTGCCAAGTTAGCGAGGCCGCAGGGGAAGGCGAACCTCGTCTACAAGGAGGCACGGTGTCTGCGCATGGTGTTCTGTATGTTCATTCCGCGCCCTCGGCGCTGTGTCCGCATATCGAGTGGGCCGTCGCCGGAATTGTGGGGGCGCCTGTCGGTATGCCATGGGTTGGTCAGCCGGCCGCTCCGGGCGCGTTGCGGGCCGAGCTCACCTGGCAGGCCCGCCCGGGCACGGCGGGAGCGATCGCGTCCGCGCTGGCCGGCTGGAACCGGCTCAGGTTCGAGGTGACGGAGGACGGCTCGCCCGGCTGCGACGGCGTACGCCACTGCTACACGCCCGACCTCGGCCTGTTCAGCGCGGTCACCGGCGCTAACGGCGACATCATGGTCTCCGAGGACCGGCTCAGGTCGGTCTTGATGCTGTCCTCCGGGGGAGCCGCCGGCGGGTCGCTGGAAGACGAGCTCGGCCGGCTCCTGGGCACGGCCTGGGACAACGAGCTCGAGCCGTTCCGCCGCGCCGCCGACGGCGCTCCCGTCCGCTGGCTCAACGCGACAGGTTGAAAGGGGCTCCGGGGAGCGTCCCCCCGGGCGAGCACCGGTTACCAGCTGGTCGGGACGGGCATGCCTTCGCTGTAGCCGGACGCGCTCTGCACCCCGACGACGGCGCGCTCGTGGAATTCGGCCAGGTCCCGCGCGCCCGCGTAGCTGCATGAGGAGCGCAGCCCGGCCACGATCATGTCGATCAGGTCCTCTACACCGGGGCGCACCGGATCCAGGTACATCCGCGCCGAGGAGATGCCTTCCTCGAAGAGCGCCTTGCGGGCCCGCTCGAACGCGGAGTCGCTGGCTGAGCGCAGCCGGACGGCCCGCGCCGATGCCATCCCGAAGCTCTCCTTGTACAGCCGACCCTCAGGTGACCGGAACGTGTCACCCGGCGACTCGTACGTCCCGGCGAACCACGACCCGATCATCACGTTCGAGGCGCCCGCGGCCAGCGCCAGCGCTACGTCCCTGGGGTGCCTGACCCCGCCGTCGGCCCAGACCGAGGCGCCCAGCCGCCGGGCCTCGGCGGCGCACTCGAGCACGGCGGAGAACTGCGGCCGCCCCACGCCGGTCATCATCCGTGTGGTGCACATCGCGCCCGGCCCGACGCCGACCTTTACGATGTCCGCCCCGGCTGACCTCAGATCGGCGACCCCGGCCGCGGTGACCACGTTGCCGGCCACCACCGGCACGGCGGGGTTCAGCGCGCGCACCGCCTGCAGCGCCCAGATCATCTTGTCCTGGTGCCCGTGCGCGGTGTCCACCACGAGCACGTCGGCGCCCGCGTCGAGCAGCAGCTTGGCCTTGGCCGCCACGTCTCCGTTGACCCCGATGGCCACGCCGACCCGCAGCCGGCCCGAGGCGTCGACCGCGGGGGAGTACAACGTCGCTCGCAGCGCCCCGGTCCTGGTCACGATGCCCAGGCAGCGGCCGGTCCCGTCCACCACGGGCGCAAGCCGGTGCCTCCCGTCGTGCAGCAAGGAGAACGCCCGCTCGGGCGGCGTCCCGGCCGGCAAGGTGAATGGGTCGTCGGACATGACCTGGCGCAGCTGGGTGAACCGGTCCACGCCGAGGCAGTCCGCCTCGGTGACGACCCCCACGGGACGGCCCTCCGAGACCACGATCACCGCGCCGTGGGCACGCTTGGGCAGCAGGCTCAGCGCGTCGCCCGCGGTATCGGTCGCAGCCAGCGTCAAGGCGGTCTCTACCACCAGGTCCCGGGACTTCACCCAGGTGATCACGTCCGCGACGACGTCCGCCGGGATGTCCTGCGGCAAGATCGCGATGCCGCCTCGCCGCGCGACGGTTTCCGCCATCCGCCGCCCGGAGACGGCGGTCATGTTGGCGGTCACGATCGGGATGGCGGCGCCGCTGCCGTCGGTAGTGGCCAGGTCGACGTCGAGCCGCGAGCCGACGGCTGACCGGCCGGGCACCATGAAGACGTCGCTGTAGGTCAGGTCGTGGCCGGGGGCTGTCTCGTTGAGAAATCGCACGCTAGAGATTCTTCCCGAACCACCCCGGTGCTATAGCCTCCCGATCCGGTGACAGCCCCGCTCGCGCTGATCCGGATACTTCACGGAATGTTCAGGCCGAACGCGGCGTACATGATGTCGGCGATCCGGTCGGCCATCTCGTCTTCCGGCAGCTGGACCTCGGCGCTGATCAGGTAGTTCACCCGCTCGAGCATCATCAGGCAGGCCACCGCGGTGAGCTCGGCGCGGTCCTGCTGCTTCCCGGCCGCCTGGGCGGCGGCGGTCATGCCGGTGGTCATCGCCTCCGCGATGCTGAAGAACAGCCGCAGGCCGTCGCCGAACACCTCCTCGGGCACCAGGTCGGCCTGGCTGAGGATGCGGATCACGGTCGCGTGCGCCGCGTAGGCGCGGAAGAACTTGCGGACCCACTGGCGCAGAACGGTAAGCCCGCCGTCGTCGCTTGTGACGACGGGGAAGTCGCCGGCCACGATCTCCATGTCGTGCAGGGCGTCCTTCAGCAGGGCCTTGAACAGGTCCTCTTTGTTGGAGAAGTAGAGATAGAACGTCCCGTGCGAGATGCCGGCTCGGCGTACCACGTCGTCCACGCGGACGCCGTGGAAGCCGCGGTTCTCGAACTCGACCATGCCCGACTCGAGCAGCCGACGGACGGTCTCGCGGCCCTGCGCGCGCAGTTCGCGATCCTGGGCGGGAGCACCCCCGCCCAGGGATGGTCTTGCTGGCTGTTTCCTTGGTGGCCGCCCGGTCCCGCGCGGCGCGGCGTTGGCGGGGCCGCGGCTTGCCTCCTGGTTCATAGCAAGAGCGTAGCCTTCCATGCCTATGCTGCCGCGCATTCGGTCAATGCCGCGCCCCTGCTACCCTTCCAGCGGTGAGCAGTCAGGCCGCCGGTTCCCGGCCGGCCAGCGCAGCGACCACCCCCAGCGCGGCTGACGGGACGGCCGTCGGAGCAGGGCGGCTGGCTGGACTCTGGAGCCGCGTCAGCGTCAAGGTGGGCGCGCTCACCGCGGTGGCCGCCTTCGTCTACTGCCTCGACTCGCTCATCCTGTTTCGCCGCTTCCTGGCCAGCACGTTTGACCTGGTCATCTTCGATCAGGGCGTCCGCGGCTACGCGCATTTCCAGGCGCCCGTCTCGATCGCGCGCGGCGTGTCCGACGGGGAGGGCGCGCACTTCCTGCTGCTGGCCGACCACTGGTCGCCGGTCCTGGCGCTGCTCGCCCCGCTGTACTGGATCCACGACAGCCCGGGCACCCTGCTGGTGGCGCAAGGGGTGCTGTTCGCGCTGGCCATCCCGCCGTTGTGGGCCTACACCCGGCGCCAGCTCGGCCCGGGGGCCGCGTATTTCGTCTGCGTCGCCTACGCCTTGTCGCTGCCCGTCATGGAAGCCGTGATCTTCGACTTCCACGAGGTCGCGTTCGTCCCGGTGCTGACCGCGGTGATGGTGGAGCGGTTCGACGCCGGGCGCCGCTGGCATGCCATCCTGGCCGCGGTGGCGCTGCTGCTTGTCAAGGAGGACATGGGCCTGCTCGTCGCGGGTTTCGGCTGCTACCTGCTGCTGACCAGGCGCCGCTGGACCGGCCTGGCGTTCGTCGTGGGCGGCCTGGCCGCGACCTGGGTGGCCACCCACTTGCTGATCCCCGCGTTCGGCGGCTCGGCCAGCTTCTACTGGGCGTACGACCAGTTCGGATCGACCCTGGGCGGCGCGCTGCTAAGCGTGATCACCCATCCGCTGCATGCGCTGCGCGTGTTCGTCACCCCGTGGGTAAAGGCCCGGACCATGATCGGGCTGCTCGCGACCTTCGGCTTCCTGCCGCTCGCCTCGCCGATGGTGGTCGCGGTGCTGCCGCTGCTGGCCGAGCGGATGCTGGCCTCCGGCTATCCGCTGTGGTGGCAGGCGAAGTTCCAGTACGACGCGTTCGTGGTGATGATGCTGTGCTGTGCCGCGGTGGACGGCGCCGCGCGGCTGCAGCGGCGGTGGCCCAAATTGCCGGAACGCTGGGACAAGCTCCGCACCTATCCGGCACGCCGCCCCGCTTGGCTGCGGCACGGCGGCGCCGCCTGGCCCCCCGCCACCATCTGGGCCGCCGCGATCTGCGCCGCCGCCCTGGTCTACCTTCCGTCCGCTCCGTTCGGCTCACTGCTGCACCCCGGCTTCTACGGGATCAACGCACGGATGCGGGCGGCCGCGGCGGCCATCGCGCACGTGCCCGCCGGGGTCGAGGTGGAAGCGTCCAACAACATCGGCCCCCGGCTGTCGGGCCGGGACACGGTGCTGCTGCTCGACGGGACGCCGCGGTGGGCGCCCTGGGTGGTCGGGGACACCCTGGGGCTCGACTTCCCGTTCTGCACTCCCAGCCAGCAAGCCCAGGAGGTGGCTTACCTGCGGGCGCACGGGTACTCGCAGGTGTTCGCCGACGACGGCTACGTGGTACTGCACCGCCCGGCCGACTCGCGCACCACGCAGGCCCTGGTCCACCCGCTGCCCGCGGCTCGTCTGCACAACAACATCTGCTACTGATGGCGGCATCCCGGGTGCTGAGCTTGCGCGCGGTCAACCGCGCCCTGCTCGCCCGCCAGCTGCTACTCGACCGTCCCCGGCTGCCCGCCTCCGGGCCGGCCCGGCCCGCGCAGGTGGTGCAGACCATCGAGCACCTGGTCGGGCTGCAGGCCCAGGCGCCGTTCCCGCCCTACTACGGGCTGCATTCCCGGCTGGACGGGTTCCGCCCCGGCGACCTGGCCGCGCTGATCACCGACCGGAGCGTGGTCAGGATCGCGCTGATGCGCGGCACCATCCACCTGGTGTCCGGCCGGGACTGCCTGCCGCTCCGGCGGCTGGTGCAGCCGGTGATCGAGCGGGGCATGCGCGGCGCGTTCGGCAGGCAACTGACGGGGGTGGACGCCGGGATGCTGGCCGCGGCGGGCCGGAGCCTCGTGGAGGCCGAGCCGATGACCTTCAGCCAGCTAGGTCAGGCGCTGGCGGCGCGCTGGCCCGATCACCCGCCCGCGGCCCTGGCCCAGGGGGTGCGTGCGTTCGTGCCGCTGGTCCAGGTGCCGCCGCGCGCCGTCTGGGGCCAGGCCGGGCAGTCGCTGCACACGTCGGCCGAACACTGGCTCGGCCAGCCGCGCCCGCCCGCCGGCCCGGCTCACTCGTCCCGGCCCGCCTCCCGGGCCGAGCTCGCGCAGCTGGTGACCAGGTACCTGGGCGCGTTCGGCCCAGCTACCGTGCGGGACGTGCAGGCCTGGTCCGGGCTGACCGGGCTGAAAGCGGTGCTCGAGCAACTCCGGCCGTCCCTGGTCACCTTCCGCGACGAGCAAGGCGCCGAGCTGTTCGACCTGCCCACCGCGCCGCGCCCGGGCGGCGAGGTGCCCGCGCCGGTCCGGCTGGTGGCCGAGTTCGACAACCTCGTGCTCTCGCACGCCGAACGATCCCGTGTCATCGGCGCCGAGGCCATCAGGCGGCTCTACACCGTCAACGGTGTCATCCCCGGGTCAGTGCTCATCGACGGGTTCGTGACCGGGATGTGGCGGCTGGCCCGGAGCCGGGACGCGGCCGCGCTGACCATCGAACTGTTCGCACCGGTGCGCCAGCGCGACGCGCTGATGGCCGAGGCCGAGCGCGTGCTCGCGTTCGGCGCGCCCGGCGCGGCCCACGACATCCGGTTCGCTCCGCTGGAACGGTCCGGCATGCACCCTGCCGGGGTCCCGGAAAGCTGAAGATCTCTTAATGAAAGGCTTAAGGACTCTTTAATAATCTGACCGGGGACTTTCTGTTGGCGTGAGGAGCCTTATATTGTCTTATTCATTGTGCTGTGCTTGATCTTGCGGCGTGCCGCGTCCCTGCGGCGTGCCGCTCAGCTGGCTGCCGTCACCGTCGCGGCGTGCGCGACGCTGACGGCATTGGCCGTCCCGGCTCGCGCCGCCAGTCCCTCTGGCTCGTATACCTTCAGCGTCACCCCGCCCCCCGGAGTCGCCGCGCCTAGCGGTTCGGTCCCGAAGTCGCTGCAGGTCCCCGGTTCGGCCGGGGCGCCGCCGCGGCAGCTGTTCGTGCCCGATCTGATCGCCGCCACGTCGGCCGGGATCACTCAGGCGCAGCTGGCCAGGATCGGCAAGCTGACCGGGGTGCGGGCCGTGCTGCCCATCGCCGGCGGGAAGGTCACGGTCAACGGCCGCAGCGCCGACGTGCTCGGGGTGTCGCCGCAGGCGTTCCGGTCCTGGACGCCGCCGGAGACCGCGGCGGCGAACGCGGTCTGGGCTGACCTGAGCAAGGGGCAGCTGGTCAGCACCCACGCCGCGGCCAGCAGGCTGCACCTGTCAGCCGGAAACTCCTATCAAGTCTTCGCCGCGGTCCGAGCGCAGGTGCCGTTCGGCGCACAGACCGCGCTCAGTATTCCCGGCGCCGACGCGATCGTGGACCAGGCCCGGTCGGCCCAGCTGGGGCTGGCGAAGAACTTCGCCGTCCTGATCAACGCGCCCGGTGCGAACCTGGTCACGCTGATGGCGAAGGTCCGGTCGGTCATCGGCACGGGCGCCAAGGTCGTCAACCTGGTCCCGGTGGTCACGGTGAGCAAGCTTCCTGTGACCACCAACGTGCCGACCACCAGCGTGCCGTCTAGCCTCCTGGCGCTGTATAAGGCGTCCGCCGAGGAGTACTGCCCGGGCCTGTCCTGGACAGTGCTGGCCGCGATCAACGAGATCGAGAGCGGTGACGGCGCCAACGAGGGCCCGTCCAGCGCCGGCGCGCAAGGCCCGATGCAGTTCCTGCCGTCTACCTGGGCCGAGTGGGGCATCACCGCGTTCGGCCAGAGCGGCCCGCCGGACATCCTGAACCCGCTCGACGCCGTGCCCTCGGCCGCGCGCCTGCTGTGCGCCGCGGGCGCCGGGAGCCCTGCCACGCTGTCCCAGGCCATCTTCGCCTACAACCACGCGACCTGGTACGTCGACGAGGTCCTCGCCCTGGCCAGCGAGTACGCCCAGAACTACCCGTAGGCACGGCCCACTTAAGCTGGCACCGCTACGGGCTTGAGGCGGCGCAGGCCCGCCAGGCAGGTCGCGGCGCTGGCGACACCGCACAGGGCGGCGAACGCGTACCCCAGCCGCGGGCCGTGCGCGTCGATCACGAAGCCGACCACGGACGCGCCGACGGCCACGCCGACAGAGATGCCGCTGCTCAGCCACGACATGGCCTCGGTCCGCCGGCCCGGCCTGGCCTGGGCCTCGAGCAGGCTGAAGCCCGCGATCAAGGTCGGCGCGATGGTCAGCCCGCACAAATAGATCCCGCAGGTCAGCGTGACCAGGTTCGGCTGGGCCCAGAACGTGGCCACGCCGAGTACGGTCAGCGTGAGGGTGAGCGCGAACCGCTTCTCGACCGCTGCCCGCCACTGCCTGGACCCGTACCAGAGCCCGCCGGTGGCGCTGCCGAGGGCGTAGGTGCCGAGGATGAAGCCCGCCAGCGGCTTGTGCCCGAAATGCTGGGCGAACGCCACCGTGCTCAGGTCGATTGACACGAACATCGCGCCGAGCAGCAGGTACACCGGGGCCAGCACGACCAGCCCGGGCGCGGCCGCGCCGCGAACCCGGTTCGGCCGTCCGGGCTTTCCGGGCCGTCCGGCGGCGGGCCGTCCGGCGGCGGGCCGGTCCGGCGGGACGACTACCGGCTCGGTGCCACGCTGGGCGGCGAACCACAGCGTCCCCAGCACGCACAGCAGGGCCGCCACTTCGATGCCGGAGGCGGGAAAAACCTCGGTAGCGAGCAGCGTGACGGCGGCCGGGCCGATGACGAAGCACAGTTCGTCGGCGACCGACTCGAAGGAGAACGCGGCGTGCAGCCGGGGTGAGCCGGCGAGCAGGACGCTCCAGCGGGCCCGGACCATGGTGCCCAGGGACGGCATGGTCGCGCCCGCGATCGCTCCCGGCGCGAAGAAGGTCCAGATCGGCAGGCCAAGTTCGACGGCCGTGATCAGCATCGCCGTGGCCACGACGAACACCGTGAGCAGCGGCAGCAGGACGCGCCGCTGGCCCCGTGAGTCCACCAGCCGGGCGACCCGCGGCGAGGTGAAAGCGTAGCCGAGCGAGCCGGCCGCGGACACCGTGCCGGCCACGCCGTACTTCCCGGTGGCGGCCGAGATGAGCAGGACGGTGCCGAGCCCGAACATCGACATCGGCATCCGCCCGATGACCGCGGCCGCGGAGAAGCGCCAGGCCCCTGGAATCCGGAAGATCTCCGCGTACGGCCGCAGCGGCCGGGTGAGCAGGCCTGCGGGGGAGCGGCTGGCGGGCCTGTTCGCGTCGTCAATACCCGTCATCGGCCGCATTGCCCCATGATCGTCACTCTATTTGCCGGGGGGACGACCCCCCAAGACCCCCCCGCTCCTGGGGGGATTCCATCCCCCCAAGACCCCCCTGGCCCCCCTCCGGGGGGAACCGTTCCCCCCGAGACCGCCTTGGCTCCCTTGCCTGGTTGGATGGAAGCATGCCGGCATACGATGCCTTCCTGCTTGTCTCGTTCGGCGGCCCGGAAGGCCCCGACGAGGTGATGCCGTTCCTGGAGAACGTCACTCGCGGCCGCGGCATCCCGGCGGAGCGGCTGGCGAGCGTGGCCGAGCACTACTACGCAGTCGGCGGGGTGAGCCCGATCAACCAGCAGTGCCGGGACCTGCTGGCCGCCGTCCGCGCCGACTTCTCGGCCAGCGGCCTGTCGCTGCCCCTCTACTGGGGGAACAGGAACTGGACACCGTACTTGACCGACACGATGCGGGCCATGGCCGATGACGGCGTGCGGCGCGCCGTCGCCTTGGTGACATCCGCTTACAGCTCCTACTCGAGCTGCCGCCAGTACCTGGACGACATCGAGCGTGCCCGCGCCGCGGTGGGCCCGGACGCACCCAGGGTCGACAAGATCAGGCGCTTCTTCAATCACCCGGGCTTCATCGAGCCGTTCGCCGCAAGCACGCGCGCCGCGCTGGCCACCCTCCCCGCCGACCGGCGGGACGACGCGCACCTGGTCTTCACCGCGCACAGCGTCCCGGTCGCGATGGCCGCGGCCAGCGGGCCGGGAGGCGGGCACAGGTACGTAGCCGAACTGACCGAGGCCGCCCGTCTTATTGCCGAACGGGCCGGGGGTAACACGCATCCCCACACCCTCGCGTACCAGAGCCGGAGCGGTCCGCCATCGCAGCCGTGGCTGGAACCCGATATCTGTGACCACCTGGCTGACCTGGCGAACTCCGGTACGCAGGCCGTGGTGGTGATCCCGGTCGGGTTCGTCTCCGACCACATGGAGGTCCGGCACGACCTGGACGTCGAGGCCGCGCAGAGCGCCGACTCGCTTGGCCTGGCCTTCGCCCGGGCCGCCACTCCGGGCAGCCACCCGAGGTTCGCCGCCATGATCACCGAACTGGTACGAGAGCGCCTGGTCCTGCCGGACGAAGCGGGACGGTCGGCCGCGCTCGGGGAGATGGGCGTGCCGAGCCAGGCCTGTCCGGCGGATTGCTGCCGGTACACCGCGCCCGCCGGCCGGCCCAGGGGGGCTGAACGGTCCTCGCCGGCATGACGGGCACGCAGGGCGACGAGGACGCCGAGGCGCTGCTGCGGATCGCGGTAGCCGCGGCCGGCGAGGCGGGCCGGTTGCTGGCCTCCTGGCGAGGCGACGAGCGTCCCGAGGTCGTCGAAACCAAATCGAGTCCGACCGATGTGGTGACCGAGATGGACCGCAGGTCCGAGGTCCTGATCACCAGCCGGATCCGCGCGCATCGCCCCGGGGACGCCGTCCTGGGGGAGGAAGGCGGCCAGACGGCAGGCGGCCCGGCCGGTGGCGGGGGCGACGCCGGTAGGCCTGAGCGTGTGCGCTGGGTCGTCGACCCGCTGGACGGGACCGTCAACTACCTATACGGCCTGTTCGACTGGGCGGTGTCCATCGCGGCCGAGGTAGACGGCACCGTGGTCGCCGGAGTGGTCGAGGTTCCGCGCCACGGCGAGACGTTCACGGCGGTGGCGGGCCGGGGCGCCTGGCTGCACCGGGGCGAGGCCAGGGCGGCGCTGCATTGCACCTCGGGCGTCCCGCTCGGCCAGGCCCTGGTGGGTACCGGCTTCGGGTATGATGCGGGACGCCGCCGGGTGCAGGGTGAGGTGATCGCGGCATTGCTGCCTTTCGTACGGGACATCCGGCGCGGTGGCTCCGCTGCGGTGGACCTGTGCTCGGTTGCCGCCGGGCGCCTTGACGGGTTCTTCGAGCGCGGCCTGAACTACTGGGACTTCGCGGCCGGTGGCCTGATCGCCCGCGAGGCGGGCGCGACGGTCGGCGGGCTGGCCGGCCGGACGGAGAGCACCTCCATGGCGGTGGCCGCAGGTCCGGGCCTCTACCAGCAACTTGATAATTTCCTGACCGGGCTGAACCCGGAGCGGGACGCGCAACGTAGTCAGGAACGGGACGGGTAAGCGGGCCGGGAAGGTACCCGCCGGCGGGCCAGGAATGGGACATGTCGAGAGTTATCGGCGTGCCGCGTGTGCGCTGGGCGCGAACGTGACAGAATTCCCCGCCGGAATCGGGCACAACTACGGCCTTGAAAGCGTTACAACCGCGCAGCGAATGCGCACTACGGATGAAGGGGGATGGAGTACTCAGATGGCTACCGACTACGACAGCCCGCGGAAGACGGACGACGACCTGACTGAGGACAGCCTTCAGGAGCTTCAGGCGCGCCGTATGGATAAGTCATCGAGCACCATCGATCTTGACCCCGACGATGTTGCCGAGTCCCTGGAGTTGCCGGGGGCTGACTTGTCGAACGAGGAACTCTCGTTCCGGGTGATTCCGCGACAGGCGGATGAGTTCACGTGTTCCCGGTGCTTCCTTGTGCACCACCGGAGCCAGCTTGCGGAAGACCGCAATGGTCAGCTTGTCTGCCGGGAGTGCGCGGCTTAGCCGTCCGCGGCGTTGGCGGGCTCGCGGTCCGGGCCGCTGTACGTTCTACGTGCCGCAGCCCGGGTAGCGAGCAGCCTCGCCGCCTCGACGCTGATGCCCGTCAGCACCGACCAGCCGAGCGCCTCGGTCAGGGCCACCTGCGGATCCTCCGGGTGCGTGGGAGGTTCCTTGCCCGTGGCCTTGGTCCACACGAACGTGATCACCTTGCGCGCGACGAAGGCGGCCGCCATAGCCGCCACCGCGCTCACCACCTTGGTGCTGAGGTCCACTTTCCTGTCAGCCATCCCGCTGCCTCCTTAGTCGCCCCGTCCGCTACCCTCGTCCGCGCCATCATGCCACTGGTTCGTGGCCGGCTTGCATCCGGCACCTTTCGACGGCGGCGGTCAACTCCGCCGGGTGCCTGGTGCCGATCAGCCAGTACGGAGCCGAGCCAGCCGCCGGGTGCGAAGCGGCCACGGCCAGATAGACGGATTCCTTGAGGTAGGGTCGCGAATACAGGTAGGCTGCCGGGTCTGCCCGCGGGCCGCGCAACCGACTGGTCTGCTTTTCGTCGAGGCTGACCACCTCGCTGACGGCCGTCAGGGGCAGCGCGGCGTTACCTGCCCGCAGAGTCCCGTTGCAGACCTCCACCGTGGCCAGGCCGAGGGTGACAAGGAATGCGGCGCAGCCCCCGGCGAGCCCGGTCATGATGATGACCGGCCAGGGTTCGGCGAGGCCGGCATAAAGTGTGGCGCCGAGGATGAGGACAGATGGCAGGGCGAGCAGCCACCAGGCGAGCGGTACGCGGAGCCGTTCGCGGTAATCATGCATGGAGTCGAGGGTAGTCGGTCAGATGGAGTCGTGGCTGGGGCGGAGACGACGGGGCGGCGATGGGGTGAACGGGGCCAGCGGCTCAGCAGGGGACCACGCCGTGGCGGCGGAGCAGCACCCGGTGGGCAGGCCGGAGCAAGCCCGGGTAAGCATGCCGGACCGCCGCGAGAACGCGGCCGAAAACAACCGGGTGCCGGGCTGGCTGCAAACGGGGGCCGCCTGGTCCTGGCGGCTGCTGATTCTCGCCCTCGCCATCTACCTGATCACCCGCATGCTCGGCATCTTGTACATCGTGGTCGTACCGTGCGTCGCCGCGCTGCTGCTTACCGCACTGCTGCAGCCGCTCGCGGACCGGCTGTTCCGGGCCGGGCTGCCCAGGCTCGCCGCGACCTGGGTTACCTTGCTCATCGCCGCCGCCGTACTCGGCGGTCTGGTCACGCTCGTCGCTAACCGGGTGAGCGCGGACTATCCGACCTTGGTAGCCGAGGCCAAGCACACCACCACGCAAGTCGAATCGTTGTTGTCCGGACCGCCCTTCCACGTCAAGAACGGCAACGTCCAGAAGTTTCTGAACGACTTCCCCAGCTACCTCAGCAAGCACAAAGCCCTCGTCGAGGGCACCGTGGTGACCGGCAGCAAGATCGCCGCCCAGTTCTTCGGCGGTCTGGTCCTCATGCTTTTCGTCACGTTCTTCCTGATCAAGGACGGCGAGCGGATCTGGACCTGGCTCCTCGGCGCGCTGCGGACCGAGAGCGCCGAACGGGTGAACCGGGCCGGGCACGCCGCCTGGCTGGCGGTGGTGTACTACATACGTGGCACGGTCGCGGTAGCCGCCATCCACGCGATCGTGATCGGTCTTGTCCTGTGGATCATGAGCGTCCCGCTAGCCCTGCCGCTCGCCGTGCTGGTGTTCCTGGCCGCCTTCGTGCCGCTGGTAGGGCTGCTGGCGGCGGGCGCGCTGGCCATTGTGGTGACGCTGGCCACCAAGGGCTGGGTCGATGCGGTCGTCCTGCTGGGCATCCTGATCGTCGAGGACCAACTGGAAGCCCACCTGCTCCAGCCTCAGGTGGTCGGCCGGGTGATACGGCTCCACCCGCTCGCGGTCATCCTTTCGCTGGCGGTCGGCGGTGTGCTGGCCGGCATCGTCGGCGCCGTGGTGGCCGTGCCGATCGTCGCCGTGATTACCCGGGCAGTACCCGAGTTGCGGCGGCGAGATCCTGGTCCAGATGACCCATAGGATGCGACAGTGCGCGGATGTCGCGCTATCCTCACCGTGCGTGCGAGCAGTTAGGGAGTCTTCGTTGCCGCATTCCGAACTCGATGTGCTGATCAAGCGCCTCGATCCCGACGTCCCGCTGCCGTCGTACGCCCATCCGGGCGACGCGGGTGCGGACCTAACGACGGCCGAAGATGTCGAGCTTGGACCAGGCGAGCGGGCGCTGGTGCGGACCGGGCTGGCGATCGCGCTGCCCGACGGGTACGTGGCGTTCGTGCATCCCCGTTCCGGCCTGGCGGCCAGGCACGGGGTGACGCTGGTGAACGCGCCGGGGACGGTCGACGCGGGCTACCGGGGTGAGATCAAGGTGACCCTGCTGAACACGGACCGTGACCACCAAGTCAGCTTCCGGCGCGGGGACAGGATCGCGCAGCTGGTCATCCAGCGGGTGGAGCGGGCGGTATTCCACGAGGCAACGGTGCTTCCCGGGTCGAGCAGGGCCAATGGCGGCTTCGGCTCGACCGGCCAGGGGGCGGTGCTAGCCCCGGGGGGACGACCCCCCGGGACCCCCCCGCTCCTGGGGGGAAACCGTTCCCCCCAGACCCCCTCGGCCCCCCGGGGCTAGCACAGAAGGAGCGTGCGGAGTGTTTCGTCGGCGTCGTTCAGCAGACGCGGGTCAGCAGTTGCCCGCGGACAGCGATCAGGAGCTGCCCGGCGACGAGCTCGATCACAGCGAGCCGTTCGGCGATGAGGCGGAGGGACGGCCCGCTGGACTCGTGCGGGCAGAGGGCGGCCCCTGGGACGCGGGGGAGGCCTTTCCCGCGCAACAGCGGGTAGACCTCGGCAGCCTGCAGGTGCCGATGGGGCCCGAGCACGAGATCCAGCTCGTCATGGCCGAACAGCACGGCGCCTGGGTGACGGTCACCTACCGGGAGAGCGAAGTGCAGATCCAGGCGTTCGCCGCGGCGCGCCGGAGCACACTGTGGGACGACGTCCGGGCCGAGATCGCCGCCGAGGTGCACACGGCAGGCGGCCGGAGCCAGGAATCGGAGGGATCGTTCGGGATCGAGCTGATGGCTCAGGTGCCGATGGAGCCCGGGCAGCCGGCCTCAGGCATGCGGCTGGTCAGGTTCGTTGGTATTGACGGTCCGCGCTGGTTCGTGCGCGGGCTCTTCACTGGTCCCGCCGCGGACGGCGGCGAGCAGGCCGAACTGCTCGAGGAAGTGCTCAGGAACGTCGTGGTGGTCCGGGGAGAGCACCCGGCGCCGCCACGGGAGATACTCGAGCTCCGCCTGCCGCCCGAGGCGCGGCAGGCGCTCGAAGAGCAGGCCGCCGCGGGAGGCGAGAACCGGTTCGGCGGTGACCTGAACCCCTTCGAGCGTGGCCCGGAGTTCACCGAGACGCGCTAGCCAGCCGGCCCTATCTCACCTTGACTTCCGGAGGATGCCCTGGCCTTCACCTCAGGGCGGGCAGTAGTCAAGAGTGCTCGCTGGACTGCAGCAGGCGGGCGAGTTCCTCCTCGACGTCGTCGCTGGTCACGAAGAACAGCTCGTCTCCGGCCTGCAGCGGATCGTCGGGTTGCGGCACCAGGACCCGGCCTTCGCGCAAGATCGCCACCAGCGACGTGTCGGCGGGCCAGTCGATTGCGCCGACGCGCTGGCCGACCAGCGGCGCGTCGTCCGGCATCGTCAGCTCGACCAGGCTGGCCTCGCTCTGCCCGAACGTCATCAGCCGCACCAGGTCGCCGACGCTCACCGCCTCCTCGACCAGGGCGGAGAGCAGCCGGGGGGTGGATACGGCCACGTCGACGCCCCAGGATTCGTTGTACAGCCACTCGTTGTCAGGATTATTGACCCTCGCCACCACGCGCGGCACCCCGTACTCGGTCTTGGCCAACAGCGCCACGACCAGGTTCACCTTGTCGTCTCCGGTCGCGGCGATCACCACCTGGCACCGTTGCAGCGCCGCGTCGTCCAGCGAGCTGATCTCGCACGCGTCGGCGAGCAGCCATTCGGCCCGGGGCACGCTGTCCACCTTGATCGCCTTGGGGTCGTGGTCGACGAGCAGCACCTCGTGCCCGTTCTCGAGCAGTTCGCCGGCGATGGAGCGGCCGACCGCCCCGGCTCCCGCTATCGCCACGCGCATCAGTGCTCGCCTCCCCGCGCCGCGAAGGCCGCGGCGATCCGGTCCAGATCGCTTTCCCTGCCCACGACGTGCAGCGCGTCCCCTTCCTGCAGGACGGTGCCCGGTTCGGGCACGAACGCCTGGCCGAGCCGGTCGATGAAGGCGATCCGGGTCATCGTGTTGGCCTCGAGCGCCTTCACCTGCTCGCCTATCCAGGCAGCGGAGAAGGCCACCTCGGCCAGCACGATCTTGCCCGTGGGATCCCGCCAGAGCGCCTCTCCGCCCTCCGGGAGCAGCTTGCGCAGCATCTGGTCGGCGGTCCAGCGCACCGTGGCCACGGTGGGGATGCCGAGCCGCTCGTAGACCTCGGCCCGCCGCGGGTCGTAGATCCGCGCGGCCACCCGCTGTACTCCAAACGTCTCGCGGGCCACCCGGGCGGCGATGATGTTGGAGTTGTCGCCGCTGCTGACGGCCGCGAAGGCATCCGCGCGCTCGATGCCTGCCTGGGTGAGCACGGCCCGGTCGAAGCCGATCCCGGTGACACGATCGCCCTTGAACGACGAGTGGAGCCTGCGGAATGCTTCTGGGTCCCTGTCGATGACCGCGACGGTCTTGTCCCGGTCCTCAAGGATGTGGGCCAGCGTCGACCCGACCCGTCCGCAGCCCATGATTACGATGTGCACGACCGTCCCTCCAGGATCAGCGGGTCCCCGAGCAAGGGGCGCCTCGCCAAAGGTATGCCCCCACATGCGAGAATGCGACCCCATGAATTATGAGACCGGTCAGGTCGTCAAGGTCACGACGGTGGACGTGGCTCACGGCGGGTGGTGCGTTGCCCGGCCAGACGATGGACCGGTGGTATTTGTCCGGCACGCACTGCCGGGCGAAACGGTTATCGCCCGTCTCACCGACGTCACATCCCGACTGGCCCGCGCCGAGGCAGTAGAGATCCTGGCGCCCTCGCCGGATCGTATTGAGGCCCCGTGTCCGTACGCCCGTCCCGGGGGCTGCGGTGGCTGCGACTGGCAGCACGCAGCGCTACCTGCCCAGCGGTCGCTCAAGGCCGCCGTGGTCCGTCAGCAGCTTAAGCGGCTAGCCGGCCTCGACCGGGAGGTTACGGTCGAGGCGCTGCCGGGTGACGAGGAGCCCGGTGCGGGCCTGGGGTGGCGGACGCGCGTGCAGTTCGCGGTGCGGCCGGACGGGGCGGCCGGACTGCGGGCGCACCGCTCGCACGAGGTGGTCGACATTGGCGAGTGCCTGATCGCCCATCCCGCCATCACCGATCTCGGCCTCACGGCCCTGCGCTGGCCCGCTACAGCCTCGGCAGAGGCCCTGGTAGCGACGGGATCGGGCGAACGAGCCGTGATCATCACCCCGGGGAGTGCTGGCCTAGGGGGACGACCCCCAGGAACCGCCCGCGACCGGGGGGGTCCCACCTCCCCGGGCCCCCCGGACCTGCCCGGGGCGGATTCCGTGCTCCGCCGGGTTGGTCACCGCCTGACCCCCCTGCGCGGGCGCACCTACCTCAGCCAGCGGGCCGCGGGGCGGGACTGGCGGGTCAGCGCCGGCGTGTTCTGGCAGGTGCATCCCAGCGCCGCCGACGTGCTGACCGGGGCCGTCATGACCGCGCTCGAGCCACGACCCGGAGACGTCGCGCTCGATCTCTACTGCGGTGCCGGGCTGTTCGCCGGAGCGCTGGCCCCGGCGGTCGGGCCCGACGGGACCGTGGTCGGCGTCGAGGCGGACGCCGCCGCGATCCGGGACGCCCGGCACAACCTGCGCGAGTGGCCCTGGTCTCGGGTGCACAAGGGCGACGTGGCGGCGGTGCTGCGCCCCCGCGGCGCGCGCGGAGCCGAGGGGCGAGCGCTGCCCGCGGCCAGGCTGGTAGTCGCCGACCCGCCGCGCTCCGGGCTGGCCCGCGAGGTCATCGACTACCTCAGCGCGGCGGAGCACGGCGCGGCCAGGTTCGCCTACGTGTCTTGCGACCCGGCCACGCTAGCCCGGGACATCGGCCTGCTCGTAGCGGCCGGCTGGGTGCTCGCGGACCTGCGCGCGTTCGACGCGTTCCCGATGACTCATCACGTCGAATGCGTCGCCACCCTGGTCATAGATCCAGCGTAGGGGCTGCCAGCCGACGGCGGATCAGGTGCTCGGCTGCGCGGCGGAGTCGGCGCCGGTGGTTCCGGTGACGTAGTAGCCGAGGCCGGGGATGCGGGTCAGCAGGCCCTCGTCTTCCAGTGTGTGCAGCGCCTTGGCACACGTTTGCCGTGCATGCCCGTACTGCTGGCTCAGCGTGGTGATGGACGGCGTGGGCATCCCCGGGGCGAGGGTCCCCTCGGCGATTTCCCGGCGCAGCCTTGCGGCCAGTCGCACGTAGGCTCTTGGGTCCGATTCGTCGCTTATCGACACTCTCGTACCGTACTCGATTGGCAATATTGCCAATCGCAACACTTCGACACTAGTCGAGATTAGACGAGGAGGCTAATAGTGCGTTAACGTCGGAAACCGTCAGGGCCGCCACGGCCGCGCATAGCCAGATTCCTGGGCAGGTCATGATCTTTTATTCGTGGACCGCACTGAGCGACAGCGACCCGGCGGCACTGAGCGACAGCGACCCGGCGGCACTGAGCGACAGCGACCCGGCGGCACCGAGCGAGAGCGCCCGGGATGCGCTGAGCGACAGCGACACCGGGTCGGCCGGATCGCCGGTCGCCATGGGAATCAGCGATGATCGCGGCCGGGCCATCAAAGCGGCCGAGGAGACCCTGGGATCCGGCCAGGCGGTCCTGGTCATCATCGAGGCGGTACGCCCGGCCATGGCCGCGTATACGCTAGCCCCCTGTTACGTCCGGACGGGGGTGGGATGGCTGGGCCGGTGCACCGACACCGGCGAGGTGGCCTGGAAAAGGTTCTTCCCGCAGGCGGATCCGGACGATCAGCGGGCTACTGGCAGGATGGGACCTTGACATCCTCCCCCGCCTGAAGTGAAGGCGGGGGATTCCAGCTACTACACCGGTGGGAGCAGCAGTTGAGGTTCGCGGTTCACCGGCCGGGCAACCCCGTCGCCTCCCCGCGCAGTCACGGCGTGCCCCGCCGCGATGTTGATGGCCGCGTTCACGTCCGCGTGACCGGCGAAACCGCAGGCAGTGCACCGGAACACGGCTTGGCTCTGACGCGAGCCCCGGTCCACCTGCCCGCACGCCGAGCACCGCAGGCTCGTGAACGCGGGTCTGACCTTCTCCACCCGGCCCGGCGCCTTGTCCGCCAGCCGCCGCACCAGCAGCCCCCACCCCGACCGCAGGATCCCCTCGTTCAGCCCGGCCTTGGCCCGGACATTGCGGCCCGGGTTCTCCCGCGTGCCTGTCGCGGACCGGGTCATGTTACCGATCTGCAGGTCCTCGACCCGGATCAGGTCGAACCGGCGCGCCAGGTCCGTGCTGGCCTTCTCCGCCCAGTCCGTGCGCCGGTCACTCTCCCGGGCCCGCAGCCGGGCGATCGCGTGCCTGACCCGCCCCCGGCGGTTCGATCCCCGCCGGGCGCGGGCCAGCCTGCGCTGCAGCCGCCGCAGCCTGGCCCGCTCCGGCCCGGTCAGGACGGGGCAGCGCAGCAGCTTCCCGGTGGACAGGGCCGCGGAGACCGTCACCCCCCGGTCGATGCCCACTACCTGGCCGTTACCGGGCGCCGGCACCGGCCCGGGGATCACCGCGAAGGCGACATGCCAGCGGCCCGCCCGGTCCATCGTGACCCGGTAGGACTTGACCCCCGGCGGCACCGCGCGGGACCAGCGGAACCGCACCCACCCGGCCTTCGGGATCCGCACCTCACCGACGTGGCGGGACACCCGGCGCACGTCCCACTGCCGCCCGCGCCCCACGATCCGGAACCCCTCGTGCCGCCCGGCCTTGCGCCACGATGGCCGCCCGGCCGGGTTGCCCGGGTCGACGAACGCGGCCATGGCCTGGGCGAAGTCGCGCAGCGCCTGCTGCTGGACCGTCTGGGAGCCGGCCGCCAGCCATGGGTGCCCGGCCCGCGCGGCGGTGAGCTGCCGGCACTGCTCCAGGTAGCCCGGCGCGCCCGGCCGGCCGGGGTGCCAGTGGGAGTGCTGCTCGACGGCCAGGTTCCAGATGTATCGGGCGTGGCCGCAGTGGTCCCGCAGCACCGCCTGCTGGGCGGGGGTGGGGAGCAGCCGGTACCTCGACATGCGAACACACTATCGGATGCCACTGACATTTCCGGGGAGGTGACGCGGCGTTTCCTGCCCGGCCTGAAGGCCGGAGTCTCCACGCCGCGATCATGATGAAACTCAGGATCTTCACTGAGCCGCAGCAGGGCGCCGACTACCAGACGCTGCGCGCGGTGGCGCTGGCCACGGAGGAACTTGGATTTGACGCATTCTTCAGATCCGACCACTACCTGGCGATGGGCGGTGGCTCCGGGCTGCCGGGGCCGACGGACGCGTGGGCCACGCTGGCCGCCCTGGCCGTCGAGACCAGCCGCATCCGGCTCGGGACACTGATGAGCGCGGCGACGTTCCGGCTGCCCGGCCCGCTCGCGATCACCGCGGCACAGGTCGACCAGATGAGCGGCGGCCGGGTGGAGTTCGGCCTGGGGGCCGGCTGGTTCGAGGCCGAGCACACCGCTTACGGCATACCGTTCCCCCCGCTGGGCGAGCGCTTCAGCCGGCTCGAGGAGCAGCTCACGATCATCACCGGGCTGTGGGGGACCGAAGTGGGCGAGACGTTCTCCTTCGACGGAAGGTATTACCAGCTCACGGACTCGCCCGCGCTGCCAAAGCCGACCCAGCGCCCGCGCCTGCCGGTGCTCCTCGGCGGCGCGGGCGCGCGCCGCACGCCGCGGCTCGCAGCCAGGTTCGCCGACGAGTTCAACGTGCCTTTCCGAACCGTGCGGGATTCGGCGGCCGTCTTCGAGCGCGTCCGGGAGGCCTGCGAGGCCGCCGGGCGCTATCCCGCGGCTATGACCTACTCGGTCGCCCAGACGGTGTGCTGCGGGAAGGACGAAGCCGAGTTCCGCCGACGGGCCGCTGCGATCGGCCTGGAGCCGGACACCATCCGGGAGACCGGCGTGGCCGGCACGCCGGGCGAGGTCGCGGCCAAGATCGCCGAGTTCGCCGAGATCGGCGCCGAACGGCTGTACCTGCAGGTGCTCGACCTGGGTGACCTGGACCACCTGGCGCTGATCGCCTCGGACGTGGCGCCGCAGGTGTAGCAGTCAGCTGAAGGCGCGCCGGACTGCGGCGGCTCCGGCCGCACTGGCCGCCCGGAAGCCGTAGGTTCCCTGCTCGCGCAGTTCGGTAGCCGCGTTGACGAGGGCACCCAGGGCGGCGAACGCGAACGAGCCGCCCACCGAGATCCGGCTGACCCCGGCCTCGGCCAGTTCGGCCACGGCCGGGACCCCATCCAGGGCCAGCACGTTGACCGGCCGGTCCACCTCGCGGATCACTTGGCGGATGTCCTCGAGACGGCGCAGGCCCGGGGCGTAGAGAACGTCGGCGCCGGCCTCCTGGTAGGCCTGCAACCTGCCGATCGTATCCGCTAGGTCCGGGTGACCGTGCAGGTAGTTCTCCGCGCGGGCGGTGAGTACCAGCCGGCCAGGGCCTGCGTGAGCGGTCTCGGCGGCCGCCGCGATGCGTTCGGCCGCCAGTCGGAGGTCATAGATGGGGTCGTCGTCCCGGCGGGTGAAATCCTCGACCGAGGCGCCCGCCAGGCCGACCTGGATCGCCAGCCCGATGGTCTCGGCCACGCCGGCCGGGGCGTCCGCGAAGGCGTCCTCCAGGTCAGCCGAGACTGGCAGGTCCGTCGCCGCGACGATCACCGCGGCGTGCACCAGGGCTTCGTCCCTGCTCACGGAGCCGTCGTTGCGGCCCAGGGTGGCCGCGAAGCCTGAACTCGTGGTGGCCAGCGCCTCAAACCCGAGCGACGCGAGCAGCCTGGCCGAGCCGAGGTCCCACGGGTTCGGCAATAGCAGCGGCTCGCCCGCTCGGTGCAAGGCCAGGAACCGCTCTGCTTTGTCCGCCTGAGTGATCATGCACATAATTTATCGCCGGTCACGCCCGACGGCTGGACCCAGCGACTCTTGTTGATGGAAAATGCCAGGTCAGTGGGGTCAACGGTAGTGTCTACCCAATTCTGATCCGTAGGCCGGCGGTGACTCTCCGAAATGACGGTCGTAATGGTTACAGCTGGCCATATGGCTTGCGGGCCGGTAACCGCGATGCGATCGTTGAGCAGTGCGCTCTGATACCGCCACTACCAGGAGGGTGCGCCTCGTCATCGTCCTGGCGGTCGCGGCTGCCGTGACAGTAATGCTCGGCGCCATCTTGGTGGCCGCGAGCGTGGTCATGCGCCTCTTGACCAGGCATGAGCCGGCCCATATGACCCGGTTGGGGCTGGACGTGGTGGCGCTGGGCGTCGCGTTCGGCTTGGTGGTCCTGGTAGTCTTCGCCATCGCGAGGATCGGGACAGCCGGAATGTCCCGTCCGCCCGCAGCTACGGCGGACCATCGGAGGCGGACCGTCGGCCCGCAACCTGCAACGGCGTCGCACGGGTATGGCAAGTCACCAGGGCCCCGCACATCGCAGGGAGACCGCCAGGAGCGGCTCCGCGCTGGCGCCTCGGCCGCAGGCAGCAGCTACGGCGGGTCGCGTTTCGGTCGGCCGCCCGTGCTGAACCCAACGAACGTGTATTCGCCGGGCGGACTGCTCGACGTCCCCAGGGATGGTCGCGCGCCAGGGACGCCGGGGGGCCAGAGCATCCCGGAAATCTTGCGAACCGCCGAACCGCCGCCCTCGGGAGGCCAGGGATCGTCGGCCCAGGGAGCGCCGGCCGCCGGGCGGCGCCAGGATCGTCCGCCGCCCGGCTGGGCCGGAGCCAGGCCGCCGCATCCCGGTTACCAGCCAGGCATGAACCCAGGCGGTCCGGGCCGGCTGCCGTATGCCCCCGGCGGCCAGCCGCCGCCTCCCACGCCCCCCCGCGACCACATGCGTCCCCGGGAGGCGCACCGGCCCGGCCAAGCGATGCCCCCTCGCGATGGCGTCCCGTCCCGTGAGGGCATGCCGCCGCGTGAGGGCATGCCGCCGCGTGAGGCCATGCCGCCGCGTGAGGCCATGCCGGCCCGCGAACCAATGTCACCGCGCGGCGCCGCCTCCTCCCAGAAACCGCAGGCATCCCGCGAGGCCCCGCGGCCTGCCCACGTCGGCCCGCCCCGCGACGTCGGCCCGCCCCGCGACGTCGGCCCGCCCCGCGACGCCGGCCCGCCCCGCGAAGGCATGCCGCGGGAGGCAATGGGACCCGGCGGACCGATCCGCCCGGGCGGCCCCCTGCCACCTCGCGACTCTGCCTACCAGCCTCCGCCGGGCCAGGGCCAGGGCCAGTACCAGCACCGAGGCGGCGGAGCCGGCCGGCATGCGGGCGGTCCGGGCTACGCCGCTCCGGGTGGCCGCAGGCCAGGAGCCCCCGGGCCCGCGGGCCCTCCGGGACCCGCCGGACCTGCTGAGGCCTCTGACCAATTTGGCGGCGGGTACGCTCACGTCATCCGTCCGCCGGATAACCCGGCCCGGCCGGCCAGCCCCACGCGCCCGCCGAGCTTCGGTCGGCCCGCAGACCCCGCCAGGCTCGCAGACCCCGCCAGGCCCTCGCAGTCGGATGTGTACGTCTACCGGGACACCGGTGGCCAGCCCGATGATCGGGCCGCGGCTGCGCCGGCACCGGACGAGCATGACGCTGCCTACTGGTACGACCTGCCGGGGACCGGCGCCGGCGAAGATATCACCCCGGACGTGCCCCTGGAGACCCGCGGCCCGTTCGAGCCTCTAGTGTCTTCAGCCGACCTGCCGGGCACGACACCCCGCTTTCCAGCCAGCCTCGATGACGCCGAACCCGTCGCGCCAGAGTCCTCTCACTCCCACGAGGCCCCAGGGGGGGCGGCAGACGAGGGGCAGGGGGACACGGCACATGCCCACACGCGCAAGCTCGATCAGATCAAGGACCTGTACCTGACCGCGGAAGCGATCGGCGAAACGAACGTCGACAAGCACTTCGACCAGCTTCTGGCCCAGCAGCGCGAGCTGATCAGCGACTACTTCAAGCAGTCGAGCGCGGCCAGGCCAGCCGCCGGCCCCGCCGACCAGGCGGGAGCGGAGCCTGCTGACGCCACGGGCCAGGAGCCGGGCGATCCCGGGGATGCCGCCCCCGCCGGCGGTCCGGCGGGGGCACCCGAAAGCGCCCGCGTCGCCGCCGATCAGCCCCGCATATGGTGACCTGGGACGCGCACACGCAGGTCATCGCGGTTCTCGGCCTGGGGGAGGCCGGTTCTGTCATCGCACGTGACCTGATCGCCGCGGGAGTGCGCGTCCGCGGCTACGATCCGGCCGTAACCGCAGCCGAACCCATCCTCGACACCGCCAGCGAAGCCGAGGCGGCGCGCGGAGCGCACCTGGTGCTGAGCGTCAACAGCGCGAAGGCCGCGGTGGACGCGTTCAAGTCCTGCCTGGCCGGGCTCCGCCAGGACGACGGCGCATGCCAGGACGACGGCGCATGCCAGGACGACGGCGTACGACCGGATGTCCTGTGGGCCGACTTGAACACGGCCTCACCGGGCACCAAACGACATCTGGCTGAACTCGCCGCGGCAGGAGGCATCCCGTTCGCCGACGTCGCGATGATGGCCCCGGTACCCGGCCGCGGCCTGCGCGTCCCGATGCTGGCCAGTGGAACCGGCGCAGCGCGCTACGCTGCCATCCTTGGGCCCCTCGGCGCCGATATCGAGGTGCTCGACGGTCCGGCCGGGCTCGCGGCCAGCAGGAAGCTCCTGCGCAGCGTGTTCTACAAGGGCATGGCCGCCTCAGTGGTCGAGGCCCTGGATGCCGCGCGGGCCGCGAACGACGAGGCATGGCTGCGCGCCCACATCGCCGCCGAACTAGCCGCGTCCGACGCCGCCACCCTAGAGCGGATCACCGATGGCACCCGCAGGCATGCGGTACGCCGTACCGCCGAGATGGAGGCGGCCGCGGACATGCTGACCGAACTGGGCGTGCCGCCCCTGATGGCCAGCGCCAGCCGCGCCCTCCACGAGCGCCTCGCAGTAGGCGAAACAAGGAGCGAAACAGCCTTACGCGAGCGGCCCGAGCGCCTCGGCCAGCGGCTTGAGGGAATCGGGCTTGGCGTGGAGCGGGATGCCCAAGATGATCAGGTCGACGCCCGCGTCGCGGTAGGCGGCCGCCGCCGCGACGACGGGCTCCAGGCTGGTGTCCTGGTCGATGCGAACGTTGACCGAGCAGGTGATCTCGTTCACGTCCCTGCCGATCGCGGCGCAGTGCCCGGCCAGGACTTCCTTCAGCTCAAGCCACTGCTCCGGACTGTCCGCGATGGCGTTCCACTGTTGCGCCCAGCGCGCCACCGTGCGCAGCGTGCGCTTCTTGCCGCGGCCGCCGATGGTGACCGGCGGATGCGGCCGCTGTACCGGCTTCGGCTCGCACCTGGCGTCGGTGAGCCTGACGTACTGCCCGGTGAACGTGGTCGTGGTCTGGCTCAGCAGGCTGACGATGGCCTCGACGCCCTCGTCGAACCGGTCGAACCGCTCGCGCAGCGGCGGCAGTTCGATCCCGTAGGCGTCGCACTCCATCTGGTTCCAGGCGGCGCCCAGGCCGAGTTCCAGCCGCCCACCGGAGATGATGTCCACGGTCGCGGCCATGTTGGCCAGCACCGCCGGGTGCCGGTACACCATGCCGGTCACCTGGCAGCCGATCCTGATCCGCCGGGTGGCCTGGGCCATCGCCGCCAGCATCGTCCAGGCCTCGAAGTTGGGCCCGGTCAGGTCGCCGGTCAGCGGATAGAAGTGATCCCAGTTCCAGGCCGACTCGAACAGGGGAATCTCGTCCGCCGCGATCCACGCGTCACGTATCTCTTCCCAGGTCTGATGCTCGGGCCGCGTCTTGATCGCGAAGCGCATGCTGACGTCCTCTCTCCTGACCGGATACCACCAGGCTACGGAGGTCATCCGGAGCCGCTCGCACCGAACCCCCTCGCTAAGTAGCTTGATATCGAGATACTGTAGGTTGGACACCGCGAACGTGGGACGTAGGCGCGGACGAGCGAGGAGGCTCAACGATGACGGCGAACAGCTTCGGCAGCCGGGCGGCGCTGCAGGTCGCGGCCGATCGGTACGAGATCTACCGGCTGGACGCCGTGGAAGGATCGCAGACCCTCCCGTTCAGCCTGAAGATCCTGCTTGAGAACCTGCTCCGCAACGAGGACGGCGTCAACATCACGGCCGAGCAGGTCACCGCGCTGGCGCAGTGGGACCCGAAGCAGGATCCGGACACCGAGATCCAGTTCACCCCGGCCCGGGTCATCCTGCAGGACCTGACCGGCGTGCCGGCCGTGGTGGACCTGGCCGCGATGCGCGAGGCCATGCGGGCCTTGGGCGGCGACGCGACGAAGATCAACCCGCTCATCCCGGCCGAACTGGTCATCGACCACTCCGTGGTGGCCGACGTGTTCGGCAGCCCGGATTCGTTCCGGCGGAACGTGGAGATCGAGTTCGGCCGCAACCGGGAGCGATTCGGCTTCCTGCGCTGGGGCCAGGAGGCGTTTAGCCAGTTTAAAGTGGTCCCGCCCGGCACCGGCATCGTGCACCAAGTGAACATCGAGTACCTGGCCCGTGTCGTGATGACCCGGGACGGCACGGCCTACCCGGACACGTGCGTAGGTACCGACTCGCACACCACGATGCAGAATGGCCTGGGCGTACTCGGCTGGGGGGTCGGTGGCATCGAGGCCGAGGCCGCGATGCTCGGCCAGCCCATCTCGATGCTCATCCCGAAGGTGGTCGGGTTCCGGCTCACCGGCGAGTTGCCGAGCGGCGCCACCGCCACCGACCTCGTACTCACCATCACCGAACTGCTGCGCAAGCACGGCGTGGTGGGCAAGTTCGTCGAGTTCACCGGCGAGGGCATAGCCGCGGTCCCGGTGGCTAACCGGGCCACCATCGGCAACATGTCACCGGAGTTCGGCTCTACCTGCGCGATCTTCCCGATCGACCAGAACACCCTGGACTACCTCGCACTCACCGGGCGCCCGGCCGGACAACTGGCCCTGGTCGAGACGTACGCCAAGGAGCAGGGACTCTGGCACGACCCGACCGATGAAGGCCGGGAGGCGCGGTACTCCGAGGAGCTCAGCCTGGACCTGTCCACCGTGGTCCCGTCGATCGCGGGCCCGAAGCGCCCCCAGGACAGGATCGCGCTGGCCGACGCCAAGACGGCCTTCCGCGACGCCCTGCCGAACTACGTGCCGGAAGCCAGCCTGGACAACGGCATCGCCGACACCTTCCCGGCCTCGGATCCGGTGGCGCCGGGCGACGGGACCCGCGCGTCGAACCCCGTCCGCGTCACCCTGGAGGACGGCACGGAAACGAGCGTCGACCACGGCAGCGTGGTGATCGCCGCGATCACCTCCTGCACGAACACGTCCAACCCCTCGGTCATGGTCGGCGCCGCGCTGCTCGCCAAGAACGCGGTTGACCGGGGCCTGGCCCGCAAGCCCTGGGTCAAGACCACGCTGGCGCCCGGCTCCAAGGTGGTGATGGACTACTACGAGCGGGCCGGCCTGCTTCCCTACCTGGACAAGCTCGGCTTCAACCTGGTCGGCTACGGCTGCACCACCTGCATCGGCAACTCCGGGCCGCTGCCGCCCGCGATCAGCGATGCGGTGAACTCCAGCGACCTGGCCGTGGCGGCCGTGCTGTCGGGCAACAGGAACTTCGAGGGCCGGATCAACCCTGACGTGAAGATGAACTACCTGGCCTCGCCGCCGCTAGTGGTGGCCTACGCGCTGGCCGGGACGATGGACATCGACATGGAGCACGAGCCGCTCGGTTCCGACCCCGAAGGTAAGCCGGTTTACCTCGCGGACGTCTGGCCTTCGCCGGAAGAGGTCGCCCACGTCGTGCAGACCGCGGTGGCGCAGGAGATGTTCACCCGCGACTACGCCGACGTGTTCAAGGGCGACGACAACTGGCGCGGGCTCGACATCCCGGCGGGCGACACCTACGCCTGGAATGATGAGTCGACCTATGTGCGCCGCCCGCCGTACTTCGACGGCATGCCGGCCGAGCCGGAGCCGGTCACCGACATCACCGGCGCCCGGGTGCTGGCCAAGCTCGGCGACTCGGTGACCACCGACCACATTTCGCCGGCCGGGGCGATCAAGACCGAAGGCCCAGCCGGGACCTACCTGACCGAGCACGGGGTCGAGCGGAGGGACTTCAACTCCTACGGCTCCCGCCGCGGCAACCACGAGGTGATGATCCGCGGCACGTTCGCCAACATCAGGCTGCGCAACCAGCTCGCACCGGGCACCGAGGGCGGCGTGACCGTCAAGGACGGCGAGCAGATGTCCATCTACGAGGCATCCCGCCGGTACATCGACGAGGGCACCCCGCTGATCGTGCTGGGCGGCAAGGAGTACGGATCGGGCTCATCCCGCGACTGGGCCGCCAAAGGCACGCTGCTGCTCGGCGTGCGCGCGGTGCTGGTCGAGTCCTTCGAGCGCATCCACCGGTCCAACCTGATCGGCATGGGCGTACTGCCGCTGCAGTACCGGCCGGGGGAGTCGGCGGCCTCGCTGGGCCTGACCGGGAACGAGACCTTCGATATCCGCGGCATCGAGGAAATAAATTCAGGAAATATACCGAACGAGGTTACGGTGACAGCCGATGGCAAGGAGTTTCGCGCTGTCGTCCGGATCGACACCCCTGGTGAGGCGGATTACTACCGGCACGGCGGCATCATGCAGTACGTGCTCCGGTCGCTGGTTTAGCGCGCCAGCTGGCGGCGTCGGCAGGAAGACCTGAGCGCCGGCCAGCGGGGCGGCGCTAGGCTTGTGGGCCATGGCGAAGGACATCCGACCCACCTCCCCGTCCCCGTTCACTGCGGCCCTGACCGGCTTCCGCCGCTGGACGAAGACGACAAGGCAGCAGCTAAGCGGCGATCCCGGCGCGGACGCCGATGAGCTGCAGCCCCTGCTCGACCTGATGCGGGACTACCTCGGCATCGAGCGTCCAGCCGACCTCGGCCCGGGTGACCTGGAGGAACTCCTGCTGCGCGTTTATCCGCGCAAGATCACGGTGTTCGACCGCGCCGACACCGAGGGCACGATTCCCGCCATCCGCGACTTCCTCGCCTACCTCGCAGAAAGCGGCGAGATGACGGAAGCCGCGGCCCGCGGGCTCGACCGCGAGCTGGACCGGATCGCGCCCCGGTTCGCCGACGCGGTGATGGACCCGGCGAACTGGGGGACGGCACGTTCCTTGGTCCAGGCGATGGCGGCCGACGGCGTCGACCTGGGCGACCAGGCTGCCGTCGACAGCTGGATCACCGCGTACAACACCGAGGTGGACCCGGCCAACGGCGTCTTCGACGCCGAGGAGGAATACGAGGACGACGGCGAGGACGTCGATTTCAAGGAAGCCTTCGGGCTGCCCGACCGGCTGCCGCCGGTACGGCTGCCGTCCGAGGCTGAACTTGCCGGAATGGCACGCGATGCCCCCATGATCGGCCAGCTGCGGGCGCTCGCCGCGTGGCTAGGCCCGGGCCGCGCGGTGACCGAGAACGCGGAGTTGACCGCCGGCGAGGCGGCCGAAGCCGCCGCCGCGCTGGGCCTCGGCGTGACGGACCTGCCCGCCGTCGGACGTATGCGGGACGTTCCGCGCCTGGATTACCTGTGGCGCCTGGCCCTCGACGCGGCCTTCATCGAACTGGACGAGGACGAAACCCGCGCGGCCCCCGGCGAGGTCGCGCAGGCCTTCGACGACGGCGACGATGACGACGTGCTGGACATCTGGGAGATGCTGTTCGCGCTCGTCATGGGCACGCTGGACATCGTTGGGTCGCTGGACCCGCGCCGGTCGAGCGAGCTTGACTTTTTCGGGCAAGGGGCGGCGCTGGCGGTAATGCTGTTCCTGGCCAGGCCGGACGGACTCCCGGTCGCCGAGGTCAGTGAGGTGATCAGGTCCGCCGCGGTTGATGAGCTGGCACCAGCGCGGGCCGCGAAGGCATGGCAGTCATGGGTCCGCGCGCATGGTGATCCCGCCCGGCTGCTTGTTGACCAGATGGTCGCGATCGGGGCCGTCCAAATATCCGACGGCGAGGATGGCGACCTAGCGCGGCTGACGCCCCTGGGCATGGCAGCGATCCGTACGCAGTTCGCCGACTCCGGGGTGGAAGTCCCGCTGCTCCCGCCCGCCGAGGAGATGACCGCGGCAGATTTGATCGCGATGGCACAGGCCGCGGCCGAGGAAGAATTCCAGGCCGAGACCGCCGCCTGGCTGGCTCACCGCACGACGGAGTCCGCGGCCAGGGAACTGCTTTCCGTCGCCGCGGAATCCGATCCGGCGTCCCGCGTGCTGGCTGTGGCCGTCGTCACCGGGCTCGGCGCTCCCGCCGAACCCGCATGGCGCGACGTGCTCGGCCGGATGGAGTTGCGCGGGTACGCGAAGGCCATCCTGGCCACATTGGCCACCGGGGATGACGGTGACCCGGCAGCGGCCGCGCCTTCCGGTTTGGACCTCGCCGACGACGACCTGGCCTGGGCCCTCACCGACGCGCTCGTGGCGGACGGTTGGGACGACGTAGATGACGATGTCGAGTACGAACCTGCGGCGCTGGCGAAGCGACTAGGTGAAGCCATCCCCGCCGGGCGGGAACAGGCGGCGTTCGAGATGATGGCGCGGGTCCCGCATCCGGACGCGGCTAGCGTCCTGACTGTGATCGGCAGGTATCACCCCGACAAGAAGATCGCCAAAGCGGCGCGGAAGTCCGGCTACAAGGCGGCGAGCCGGCAGGCCGCCCAGCGGCGATAGTCTTGGCTCCTGCCGCACTCTCAAGATCTCATCGTTAGCAGGCTCCGGGCCGCGGGTTGCGTTTTCGCCGAGGACGAAGCCCGGCTGCTCCTGTCCACCGCCCGGACACCGGGCGAGCTCGACGCCATGGTGGACCGGCGCGTTGCCGGCCTGCCGCTGGAGCAGGTCCTCGGCTCGGCCGAGTTCTGCGGCCTGCAGATCGCCGTGGCGCCCGGCGTGTTCGTTCCCCGGCGGCGCACCGAGTTTCTCGTCCGGCAGGCCGCGGTGTTGATCCGGCCGGGGGAGGTGATCGTCGACCTGTGCTGCGGCGCGGGCGCGATCGGCGCCGCGCTGGCCGCGGCCGTGGATCGGGCGGAGGTGCACGCGGCCGACATCGACCCGGCCGCCGTACGGTGTGCCCGGCAGAACGTCACCAGTCCCTGGGGCCACGTCTATCAAGGGGACCTGTACGAGCCGCTGCCCGCCGGGCTGCGGGGCCGGGTCGGCGTCCTGATAGCCAATGTGCCCTATGTGCCTACCGGTGAGATCAGGTTCCTGCCGCCCGAGGCCCGCGTGCACGAGCCGCGGGTGGCCCTGGACGGCGGGGCGGACGGGCTCGACGTGCTGCGCCGGGCCGCCACCGGGGCCCCGCAGTGGCTGGCGCCCGGCGGTCACCTGCTGATCGAGACCAGCGAGCACCAGGCGCCGTCGGCTCAGGCGGCCTTCGCCGCGGCCGGGCTGGCCGCCTGGGTGGCTAGCTCTGAGGACCTGGACGCCACCATCGTCATCGGACGGTTCGCCGCCGGTGGCTGTCGGCCTGGGTTAGTAGCCGGGGAAGATCTGGCGCAGCTCGTCGAGCTCGACCCCGGCGCTGTCCACGGGCGGCGTGTGGGCCTCGTCCATCCGCCCGTACATCAGCCGGACGAACGCCTCGGCGGGCAGCCGCAGCTCGGACAGGCCCGGCTCGGAGGTCTCGCCGTCCGCCGGCGTGAGCGTGACCGCCTCGCCCGTCTCCAGGGTGAACTGGCGCTCCGGGTCGCTGGTGGACACGCGCACCTTGCGCTGCTTCCCGTCCGGCTTGCCGGTCCTGGCCGCGAGCTGGTCGAGCGTGTCGACGAGAAGGGCGACGGCATCCGGGGCCACCGTGGCCGCCGGGTCGAGCGCAACCACGACGTCCCAGGTATGGATGGCATGCTCGCTGACGCGCATCTGCGCCAGCCCGGCGGCGCCGAGCTCCGTCCCGAACATCTTCAGGTGCAGCCGCGCCTGCTGGTCAGCGTCCAGCGACTCGAACCGCTCGAGGGTCGCCTGGTCGGCGCGCAGCGCGTCCGCCGCCTGAGCCTGCGGGTCCTTGGCGTTCCAGCGGTCCCAGATCGGCATGAACTCCTCGCGTCCCGGCGGCTCCTGCCCGGTCAGCCCGGCGTCGAGGAACAAGCCGAAGATCTCGGCCTGCGACCCCAGGTGGGAAAGCACCTGGGCGATCGACCACTCGCTGGCGTACGAGCGCTGTTCCAGCTGGACGAGGCCGAGGGGCTCGACGGCGGCTCGCAACCGGTCGTGAGAGTGCCGCAGCGCGCTGATCCACGGGGCCGGGCTAGATTCCATGCTCTCTCTCCGTTGCTCGCCGGCGTATCTGGGAAACCCACTGGGCAGCCTAGCCCCCGACGCCGTCGCACTCGCTATTGGCTTGACGGGCCTTGGATCTGGTCAGCAGGATTACAGGCGTGGAACCCCCGCCTCTCGAGGCGGCGGGGGATGTCAACGGGGGACCAGTTGACCCAGTACATGGTGGAAACGGCCCATCAGCCCGATCGTCCGTGGCTCGACCGGCGCCATCTCATGGCCGCCTACGCCGCGTTCGGCGGGTACGCGGTCGCTGCCGCGGCCTTCTCCGGCGGCCGGGACCAGGTCTGGGCCATCTGGGCTGCGTGCGGCTATGCCGTAGCCCTGTTCATGCTGTGGCGCTGGCGCGGCCGGATCGCCGCCGCAGGGACCTCGGTGGCGCTGGCCGTGCTCGCGCCGTTGCTCTGGCTGTCGGTCGCCTATCCGCTCGAAGATGGGATGGGGGTCATCGACCGGGCCGCGACGCTACTGCTGCACCACGGCTCGCCCTACCTGCCCGCCGCGCAGGTCACCGGGTGGCTGTCCTACAACCCTTACCTGCCCGTGATGACCTTGTTCGGACTGCCGAGCGCGGCCGGGCTCGGCGGCCTAGCGGGCAACTCCGGGGTGTGGATCGCCCTCGGCACGGTGGTGCCCCTCGCCGCGGCGTTCTGGATCGCGAGGCCGCACCAGGGCTGCGCCGTCTGCCGCCGCGACGCGCTGCTGGCTACGGCCGTCGCCGTGGCCTCGCCGGTGATAGGGCTCAACCTGGCCGTGATCACCACCGACCCGCCGGTGCTCGCGCTGATTCTGCTGGCCCTGGCGCTGGCCGGCCGGACCGCAGGAACCTCGCGGGCCGCCGGGGCGGTCGGCTCGGGCGTCGCCTTGGGCGTCGCCTGCGACCTGAAGTCCACCGCCTGGCTCGCCGTCCCGGTCCTGGCCGCGATGTTCGCCGCCCGCGACGGCGCGCGGGCCGCGGGCCGCTTCATCGCGGCGTCGGCCGTCACCGCCGTGGTCCTCGTCGCCGCTCTCGCGCCGGCCGCGCTGACCTCGCTGCGGGGCGCGGACGCCCTGGTGCAGAACAGCGTGCTGTTCCCGCTCGGCCTCACCCGGTACAAGACCCCGGCCGAGAGCCTGCTGCCCGGGCACCTGCTCACCGCGCTAGGCCCGGCCGGGCACGTGGTATCGGTCGGCCTGCTGCTCGCGGCCGGGCTGGGCATCGCGATCTCGCTCGTGATCAGGCCGCCCCGCGACGTCCCCGCGGCGGCCTGCCGGCTGGCCGTCGGGCTGGCGCTGATGTTCCTGCTCGGGCCGAACGTCCGGTTCGGCTACTTCATCTACCCGCTCGGCCTGATCGGCTGGCTGGCCCTGAACGCAAGGACCCCCGAGTTGTCCCCGTCGGCGCGGCCTTGTGAAAAGCTGATCCAGGGCAGCAGCGGAAGGGAGTGTGTGAGCATGCGCGTGGTGGTGGGCGAGCGTCTGGGCGGACCTGACGTGCTTGGTGTCACCGAGCAGGAGGTGCCGCGACCGGGACCGGGCCAGGTGGTCGTGGAGGTCGCCGCGGCCGGCGTGAACTACATGGATATCTACCAGCGCGAGGGCGTCGGCAACTACCGGACAGAACCGCCATTCGTCCCCGGCGCGGAAGGCGCGGGCACGGTCGCCGCCGTGGGGGAGGGCGTCGCCGCCCTGGCCGTCGGTGACCGGGTGGCCTGGGCCGGCCAGGGCAGCAGCTACGCCGAGCAGGTCGCGCTGCCCGCGAACCGGGTCGTCCCGGTTCCCGACGGAGTGAGCCTGCAAGTCGCCGCCGCCGCCATCTTGCAGGGCATGACCGCCCACTACCTGGTCACCAGCACCTACCCGGTGCGCGAAGATGACGTAGCCGTGGTGCACGCCGCGGCTGGCGGGGTCGGGCTGCTGCTGACCCAGATGGTGAAGCGGCGTGGCGGCATCGTCGTCGCCACCACGTCAACCGGCGAGAAGGCCGGACTCGCGCTCGGCGCCGGCGCCGATCACGTCGTCGGCTATGATCGTTTCCGTGCCATCGTCGACGACGCGACCGAGGGCGTCGGCGCGCACGTCGTGTACGACGGCGTGGGCCAGGACACGTTCGACGACAGCCTGGCGGCCCTGCGCCCGCGCGGCATGATGGTGCTCTACGGCGCCGCGAGCGGTCAGGTCCCGCCGTTCGACCCGCAGCGACTGAACAGCGGCGGATCGCTCTTCCTCACCCGGCCCACGCTGGCGCACTACATCGCCGACGTCGAGGAAATGCGGTGGCGCGCCGGCGAGGTATTCGACTGGATCGCCAAGGGCGAACTCGAGGTCCGGATCGGCGGCACCTACCCGCTGGCCGACGCCGCCCGGGCGCAGGAAGACCTGGCTAGCCGCCGGACCACGGGCAAGCTGCTGCTCCTGCCGGGGCTGTAGTCGTCCTCGGGGCACGCACCACGGTCCGTTCGGCCGGAAAGGAATTTTGCTTTTCATATAACTTTAGTTGCTGATGCCTAAATATCCGGCCGCCAACGTACGCCGGCCGTATGAGATCACGCTGCTCGTCGTCGCGGTGGCCGCGGCCGGGTTCAACCTGCGCGCCGCGATCACCAGCCTGCCGCCGATCTTTCCCGACCTGCAGGCCCGGCTGCACCTGTCGTCGGCCATGCTGTCGCTGCTCGCGGCCACGCCGGTGATCTGCTTCGGCGTGGTCTCGGCCTTCGCCGCCTGGCTGAACCGGCGTTACGGCGAGGAAGCGACCCTGCTGGTCGCGCTGGCCCTGCTCACCGCGGGCCTGCTGCTGCGGGGCGCGGCGCCCGACATCATGCTGTTCCCGGGGACTGCGCTGGCCGCGAGCGCGATCGCCGTCCTCAACGTGCTGCTCTCCAGCATGGTCAAGCGCCGCTGGCCCGAACGTGCCGGGCTCCTCGTCGGCATCTACCTGACCGCGCTGTCCGTGGGCGCGATCCTGGCCTCGCTGCTCGCCGTGCCGCTCTACCGTAGTTCGGGTGGCTCGGTGCGGCTGGCGCTCGGCCTGTGGGCGGCCCCCGCGGCGCTGGCCGTGCTGCTGTGGCTGCCCCAGCTCAGGTACCGCACGGCCGGCGCCGCGGCCCGGCCCGGCCACCGCGCCGCGGCGCCGGCCCCCGCGCAGGCCCGCATCAAGGTGTACCGGTACGCGCTCACCTGGCAGGTCACTGCGTTCATGGGGCTGCAGAGCCTGCTGTACTACGCGGTGCTTTCCTGGCTGCCGACCATCTTCCAGGACCGCGGCGACTCCGCGGTTACGGCCGGCAACCTGCTCGCGCTGATGGGCGTCGGCAACCTCGCCACCTCGCTCATCGTGCCGGTGCTCGCCCACCGCAGCCCCGGCCAGCGCGCCCTGGTCGTGCCCAGCCTGATCGGGACCGCCGTCGGCCTGGCCGGATCGCTGTGGGGGCCGCTGGGGACGGCCCCGCTCTGGGTCCTGGTCCTCGGCGTCAGCCAGGGCTCCTGCCTCGGCCTGGCCATCTTCTTCATGATGGCGCGGGCCCCCGATGCGGGCGTCGCCGCCTCGCTGTCCGCCTTCGCGCAGTCGGTCGGCTACCTGGTGGCCAGCGCTGGCCCCCTGATGGTCGGCCTGCTGCACACGGCCACCGGGAGCTGGAACATTCCGGTTGCCTTGCTGCTCGTGCTGGCCGCCGTCGAGCTCGCGGTGGGTATGCTGGCCGCGCGCCCGCTGATGCTGCCGGCTTTCACCGGACAGCGCGCGCCTGGCGCCCTCACCGGCCGTGGCCGGCTGGGCGATCGTGGCTGACCCCGACACGCGTGTCGGAGATGGGACCGACCCGACGAGCTATCTGCAGCCCGACCTCGTAGACTCGGCTCGTTCAGCCTCTGCTCGATCAACGTTCCCCATCAGGCCCGCACAGCACATGAGGAGCACGCCGTGACCCTGCTGGAGTGCATCAACGGCCCCGAGGACCTGAAGGGACTCAGCCAGGATCAGCTCACCCGCCTGGCCGCGGAGATCCGCGACCTGATGATCGAGACGACCACCAGGACCAGCGGCCACCTCGGCCCGAACCTCGGTGTGGTCGAGCTCACAATCGCGATCCACCGGGTCTTCGACTCGCCCAAGGACCGCATCGTCTTCGATACCGGGCACCAGGCCTACGTGCACAAGCTGCTGACCGGGCGCGTCGCGCAGTTCGGCACGCTGCGGCAGCGCGGCGGGCTGACCGGCTACCCGAGCCGGGCCGAGTCCGAGCATGACCTGGTGGAGAACTCGCACGCCTCCACCAGCCTGTCCTACGGCGACGGCCTGGCCAAGGCGTACAAGCTGCGCGGCGAGCCGGACCGGACGGTGGTCGCCGTCATCGGCGACGGGGCGCTCACCGGCGGGATGGCCTGGGAGGCGCTGAACAACATCGCCGCCGCCAAGGACTTGCGGCTGGTCATGATCGTCAACGACAACGGCTGGTCCTATCAGCCCACGATCGGCGGCCTGGCCGAGCACCTGGCGGCGATCCGGGTCAACCCGCGCTACGAGCACGTGCTCGAGTACATCAAGACGACGCTGCCCCGGACCCCGCTGGTCGGCCCGCCGCTATACGGGACGCTGCACCGCGTCAAGAAGGGCATCAAGGACGTCCTGCAGCCGCAGGTGATGTTCGAGGACCTGGGCCTTAAATACGTTGGGCCAATTGACGGTCATGATGAGCGTCTTGTGGAGCACGCGCTACGGCGCGCCCGTGACTTCGGCGGCCCCGTCCTGCTGCACGTGATCACCAAGAAGGGGTTCGGCTACCCGGAGGCCGAACAGAACGAGATCGACTGCCTGCACCAGGTGCCCGCGGCGGGCGCGGTGCCAGGGACGTGGAGCCGGGTGTTCGGCGACGAGATGGTGAGCATCGGCGCGCGGCACCCCGATGTCGTCGCGATCACCGCGGCGATGCTGTACCCGACCGGCCTGGCGCAGTTCGCGGCGGCCTACCCGGACCGGGTCTACGACGTCGGTATCGCTGAGCAGCACGCGATGACCAGCGCCGCGGGCCTGGCCATGGGCGGCCTGCACCCGGTGGTGGCCATCTACTCGACGTTCCTGAACCGGGCCTTCGACCAGACGCTGATGGACGTGGCGCTGCACAAGCTCCCTGTGACGATCGTGCTCGACCGGGCCGGGGTGACCGGGCCGGACGGCGCCAGCCATCACGGCATGTGGGACGGGTCGATCATGCAGCTTGTCCCGGGCATGAAGATCGCGGCGCCGCGGGACGCCAAGCGCGTGGCCGAACTGCTGAACGAGGCGGTCGAGGTGTCCGACGGGCCGACCGTGGTCCGGTTCCCCAAGGGCAAGACGGGCGGTGAGGTCGAGGCGGTCGCCAGGCTCGGCAGCATGGACGTGCTGCGGTCGCCAGGCGCCGGGCTCGGCGCGGACGTCCTGCTGGTCGGCGCGGGCCCGATGGCGCTGGTCGGCCTGGAGATCGCGGATCGCCTGGCCGGCCACGGGATCGGCGTCACCGTCGTGGACCCGCGCTGGACCAAGCCGGTGGACGAGGCGCTGGTGGGCGCGGCGCGGCAGCACCGGCTGGTGGCCGTGGTCGAGGATAACGGGCGGGTCGGCGGGTTCGGCGACGCGGTGGCCAGGCTGCTGCGCGATCACGACCTGGACATGCCGGTCAAGACGTTCGGGCTGCCGCAGGAGTTCCTCTCCCACGGCACCCGCGACGAGGTGCTCGACGAGGTCGGCCTGACGTCTCAGCACCTGGCCAGGCAGATCACCGAGGCGGTCGCGCGCCGGTCGTCCGGTGACGTACGCGACACCGCTGGGGCCGCTGAGGCCGCGCCGGAACGGCGGCCCGTCGAGTAGCGTAAGCATCCATGCTGAACGTTGCCGTGGTCGGCTCAGGTCCGGCCGGCCTTTACGCCGCTGAGGCACTGGTCAAGCAGGCGGCGGCGCTGCCGGTGCCGGTCCCGGTGCGGGTGGACGTGATCGACCGCCTGCCCACGCCGTACGGCCTGGTCAGATACGGCGTCGCGCCCGACCACAAGTCCATCAAGTCGATTGCGCAGTACCTGCGCAAGGTGCTGGAAAGCCCCGACGTCCGGTTCGTCGGCGGGGTTCACCTCGGCGAGGACGTCACCCGCGACGACCTGCTCTCGGCCTACGACGCGGTGATCTACGCGACCGGGGCGATGCGGGACCGGCGGCTCGGCATCCCGGGCGAGGACCTGCCGGGAAGCTACGCCGCCACCGACTTCGTGAACTGGTACTGCGGCCATCCGGACGTGGATTCCAGCGCGTTCACCCTGGACGCCGAGTCGGTCGCGGTGATCGGCGTGGGCAACGTCGCGGTCGACGTGGCCAGGATCCTGGCCAGGGACCCCGCCGAACTGCATGCCACCGATGTCCCGCAGCCCGTCCTCGACGCCCTGTACGCGAGCAAGGTGCGCGAGGTCCACATGATCGGCCGGCGCGGGCCCGCGCACGCCAAGTTCACCACCAAGGAGCTTCGTGAGCTGGGCGAACTGCCTGGCGTCGAGATCGTGGTGCACGCTGACGAGGCGGACCTGAACGCGTTCGACCTGGCCGGCGGGGGTGCCACCCTGGTCGAATCCGACCGGCGCGTGCGCGGCAACCTGGTGGCGATCTCGAAGTGGGCGCAGGGTGCGGCGGCCGAGCCCGCTCCTTCCGGGCACGCGCGACGGCTGATCGTCAGGTTCTGGCTGAGGCCGGTAGAAATTCTCGGCACCGAACGGGTGGGCGGAATCACCCTCGAGCGGACGGCTATCGCCGCGGACGGGGCCTTCGGCGGCACCGGCGAGTTCGAGACGCTCAGCGCGCAGATGGTGCTGCGTTCGGTGGGATACCAGAGCGTGCCGCTGCCCGGCGTGCCGTTCGACCCGCGTGCCTCGGTGGTCCCGAACGCCCTCGGCCGTGTCCTGGGCGAGGATGGCTCGCCGCTGCCCGGCGAGTACGTAGCCGGCTGGCTCAAGCGCGGCCCGACCGGCGTGATCGGCACCAACAAGTCCGACGCCGCCGAGACCATCCGTTGCCTGCTCGAGGACCTGGCCGGCGGGCCCGGCGAAGGCGACGTCCCACTGCCGCGGGCAGGCCTGCTCCGCTATCCCGACCGCCCCGCCCCGGCCACGGAGGAGTGGCCGCTGGCCGGCGTACTCGCCGGCCGCGGGATCATGCCGGTCTCCTACGCCGAATGGCTGCGTATCGAGACCGCAGAATCCGACCTGGCCAAGGCGCTGGGCCGGGGCGAGCGCGTCAAGCTGCACAACGCCGGGGCGATCTGGTCCGCCTGCCGCCCCTCAGACGACTAGCGGTTCCGGCCGCTTCCAGCTGCCAAGCCCCGCGCCCATCCGGACATGCCCCGCGCCCATCCGGACATGCCCGGATGCCCATCCCCAGCCCCAGCCCCGCCGCACCCGCCACCAATCCCCGCATTCCGGGCAAGCACCCATTTCGCTCCTATCCGGGCTGGTGTGGAAGGGCGTGAAATTCAATGAATGTGACTCTCTAATGACTCTTTCGGGTAGAGAGTTACATTCATTGAATCGCGCGTAGCCATTGGGCGGGGCTTATGGGACTAATGGGAAATCGGCGACGGGTGGGGCGGGGTCCGGGCGGCCCGGTGTGGGTGCGGATGCGAACTAGGCTGGAGTTAGCTGCGTTACAGCCGCCATGGGGATGTATATGCCCATCGCGATGAATGTGCCGCGCTAGCGCCGTGCGTCGGCGATAGGGCTGGTGTCATTGGGGCGGGAGTCGCCTGTGAGAAACACGCTAGCCAGGGCGGAGCCATACCGTTTGGCCGGAATGTCAGTGCCTGTCTGCATCATGATTCCGAAGGCGGGACAGCCAGAGTGGAATGACGATGGAGGCAACCGGAATGAAAGACCGCAATGGCGTCCTGATGATGCAGAGGGTGCTGCTCGCCGGGACACTCGGAATGGCTATGGCGCGGAAGGCGGCGGCGATCCTGGAGGGTGAGCCAGGTTACGCGGCACCGCCGCTGCCGGTACCGGACGGTGACGGATACGTGTGCTGGCCTGGCGGCCAGGACCCGCAGGCAACCACCAGCTTCCGGGAACCTCAGGGGACCGAGGGGGCGGTGCTGCGGGCAATCCTGGACGCGGCGAACGAATGCCTCGGGCATTTCGATGACCGGCCGGCCGGGGAGCGGTGGTGCGACACCCTCTTCCACCTGCTGGACCTGGCGGCCTTCGCCGCCGAGCTCGGCGCGGGCTAGCCCGCGGCCTGCGGGGCGCCCGCTGCGCCGGCGGTTCCGGGGCCGCGGCCGCCCGCGGGGCCGCGCATCCCGGTGTGCTCGGAGCGTGGGCGTGCGTCCCTAAGCGTGCAGGCCATCCAGGCCCGAGCCGGGATCCCGGGCTACCAGATCATGCCGTAGCCTGGCCAGAAACAGATACCCACCCCGTTCGGTCCAAAAGGTCTCAAAGATCCTGACGTTTCCTGCTGCACGCCGACCGGGGACAATGGGATCCATGAGCGTCAGCCAGATCAGTCCGCCCGCCGCCGAAGGGCACCAAAGCCGCACCAAGCGCCGTGACGGGGCGCCGCCTGGGGCCCAAGCCGCGCTGCCCGAGGAGCGTTACCTCGACCGCGAGGAGAGCTGGCTCAGGTTCAACGAGCGCGTGCTCGAACTCGCCGAAGACGAGTCAGTCCCGCTGCTGGAACGCGTGCGCTTCCTCGCCATCTTCGCCACCAACCTGGACGAGTTCTTCATGGTCCGGGTGGCCGGGCTGGTGCGCCGGATGGTGGCGGGCTTCCCGGTCGAGGGCAACGGGGTACAACTGCCCAGGCAGGTGCTCGAGAACACGCTGGAACTGGCAGGCAAGCTGACCGTCCGGCACGCCCGCGCGTTCAGCGAGCGCATCACCCCCGAACTGGCCGAGCACGGGATCGAGATCCTGCGCTGGAAGGAACTCTCCGCGGGCGAGCGCGAAAGCCTCGGCGACCTTTTCGCCAAGCGCATCTACCCGGTGCTCACCCCGCTGGTAGTGGACCCGGCCCATCCGTTCCCGTTTATCTCCGGCCTGTCGCTCAACCTGGCCGTCATGATCGCGGACGCCAGGACCGGCGGCACTATCTTCGCCAGGGTCAAGGTCCCGCCGCTGCTGCCCAGGTTCCTCGCCCTGTCGCAGAACCGGTACGTGCCGATCGAGGACGTCATCGCCGCGCACCTGACCGACCTGTTCGTTGACGTGGACATCATCGAGCAGCACGCGTTCCGTGTCACCCGTATCAGGGACCTCGAGGTGGACGAGGACCTGACCGAGAACTTGCTGCAGGCCATGGAACGGGAGCTGATGCGGCGCAGGTTCGAGCCCGCGGTCCGGCTCGAGGTCGAGGACACGATGTCGGCCGACGTGCTCGAGAAGCTGGTCACCGAGCTCGATATCGACAAACGGGCCGTGTACCGGGTACCTGGGCCGCTCGACCTGAGCGGGCTGTTCGCCATCGCCGACCTGAACATCGGCGAGCTGAAGTACCCGGCGTTCGTCCCCTCTACCCGGGCGGTCTCGAAGGACAACAGCATCTTCACTGCCATCGCCGAGCGCGACATCCTCGTCCAGCACCCCTATGACTCGTTCGCCGCGTCGGTGGAGCGGCTGATCGACGAGGCCGCCGAGGACCCGCGGGTGCTCGCGATCAAGCAGACGCTGTACCGGACCAGCGGCCAGTCGCCGATCGTGGACGCGCTGATCGACGCCGCCGAGGCGGGCAAGCAGGTCGTGGTGGTGGTGGAGATCAAGGCCAGGTTCGACGAGCGCGCCAACATCGCCTGGGCGCGCAAGCTCGAGGAAGCGGGCTGCCACGTCGTCTACGGCTTCGTCGGCCTGAAGACGCACTGCAAGATGGCGCTCATCGTGCGCGAGGAACCTGACGGGACGCTGCGCCGGTACTGCCACCTCGGCACCGGCAACTACCACCCGACCACGGCCCGGATCTACGAGGACTTCGGGCTCCTCACCGCCGATCCCGCGGTCGGCGAGGACGTCACCGCCCTGTTCAACCACCTGACCGGGTACAGTCGCACCGGGGCGTACCGGCGACTGCTCGTCGCGCCGGAGTCGCTGCGCACCGGCATCGTCAGCCGGATCGACCGGCAGGCGGAGCGGAGCCGGGCCGGCCTGCCCGCCCGGATCGTGTTCAAGGCTAACGCGCTGGTCGACGAGGTGGTGATCGACGCACTCTACCGGGCGTCCCGGGCGGGGGTCCCGGTCGACCTGTGGGTGCGCGGCATCTGCGCGCTGCGGCCGGGTCTCCCCGGGCTCTCCGACACCATCCGGGTCCGCAGCGTGCTCGGCCGGTTCCTCGAGCATTCCCGGATCTACGCGTTCGGCATCGGCGAGGACGAAGACAGCCAGGTATGGATCGGCAGCGCCGATATGATGCACAGGAACCTAGATCGCCGTGTGGAACTGCTCGTCCGGGTCGACGACCCCGGTCACCAGCGGCGGCTGCGCCGGTTTCTCGATATGGGCATGGACGACGGGACTTCCTCCTGGTGGCTGAACGCGGACGGGTACTGGGTGCGGCGCAGCCGGGACGAGAGCGGCCATCCGCTGCGCGATGTGCAAGAGACCCTGGTCAGGGAACGGCGGGTCCGCCCGGCAGATGACTGATGCAACCCTCGCGGCGGGCGCGGCGATCTGGCGGTCCGCGGCGGACGCGTCCCAAGGACCCCAAGAGCCCCGAAGATCCGGAGGTGCCGAAGTCCTGCTCGTGCACCGGCCCAAATACGACGACTGGTCGCTGCCCAAGGGCAAGAGCGAGCCGGGTGAGCATATCCTGCTCACCGCGGTCCGTGAGGTCTGGGAGGAGACCTGCGTGCGGCCGGTTCTCGGCCCCCGGCTGCCGACCGTAGAGTACGTCAGCTGGGGCCGACCCAAGCGCGTCAGCTACTGGTCGGCGTTCAGCCGCGGTCACGAGGCTGCGCCGGGCAACGAGATCGACTCGGTGGCCTGGCTGCCGCTGGCCCAGGCCCGCGGGCAGCTGGCCGATACTCACGACGATCCGGTGATTTCCGCCTTCCGGCCGCGCGAGACGGTCCCGTTGATCCTGGTCAGGCACGCCTCGGCGGGGCACAAGGCGGACTGGCCCGGCGATGACGAGTCGCGGCCGCTCGATGCGCAGGGCGCGGCCGACGCGCGGGCGCTGGCCGGCCTGCTGGCCTGCTTCGCGCCCACCGCGCGGGTGATCAGCTCGCCCGCGCAGCGCTGCACCGAGACCATGCGCCCGTTCGCGGCGGGCTTCGGGGGCACCGTCGAGGCTGAGGCCCGGCTGGCCTCGCACGGCCGCTCCGCCGGTTTTTCCTCCCGAACGGACCCGGCTGACTCGCTCCGGCGCCTGCTTTCCGATCTGGTGGCGGATCGCCATCCGGCTGCCCTGTGCCTGCACCGGGAGAACCTCCCCGATGCGCTCGCCGCGGTGTGCGCGGCGCTCGGCGCGCCGGCTGCGGTACCCGCGGATCCGTCGCTGCCCAAGGGCGGTTTCTGGGTCGTGCACGCGGCGGAGGGAGACCTGGCCGGGCTGGACCGCTACGACGTGTCCGGCGCGTGACGATCCCGGATGTGCTGCCCGGTGACGGGCTCGTCCGCCGCGGTCGCGGCCGCTTCGGGCTCGTCCGGCACGATTGCCGTGGCTTTCGCGCTCGGCTCGTCCGGCGCGGTCTGGTTGGCGTCCGGCTCGTTCGGCGGGATCTCCGCGACGTGTTCGGTACTTCTGGCCTCATCCGTTTCATCGGCTCTCGTGGCTGCGGCGGGCGCGCGGCGCCGGGCGCGCCGTCGCAGCCGCCAGGCGATATAGCCGACGAGCAGCACCGCCAGCGCGATGAGCAGGTAGTAGGAGTAGACCGTTATGTAGTGATAGATCGTGGTGATGTGGCCTCCGGCGAGGTAGCCGAGGCTGACCCAGGTCGCCACCCACAAAGCGGCGCCGAGGGCGTTGAAGGCGAGGAAACGCAGCCAGTGCATTCCGGTGATGCCGGCGATGATCCCGTTCGCCTGGCGCAGGCCCTCGACGAAGCGCGCGAACGTGATGACTATGGCGCCGCGCCGGTCGAAGAAGGCCTCGGCCTTGTTCAGTCGCGCTTCGGTCAAGAACACGTACTTGCCCCACCGCAGGGCCAGGGCGCGGCCACCGAAGTGCCCGATGGCGAAGCCTATGTTGTCGCCGACGACGGCCGCGATGAAGGCCACGACGCCGACGGCCACGACGTTGAGCCTGCCCGCGCCTGCGTAGACGGCACCCGCGATCAGTATCGTCTCGCCGGGCACGGGAATGCCGAAGTCCTCCAGCATCAGCAGCAGGCCGATCGCCCAGACACCGAAGTGCTGCAGGGGTGAGGAGAGGGCGTCGAGGAAGCCGGGCAGCGGCGGCGAGTTGCTCGCCAGCGCCGCGGCGGTCATCAGCACCGGTACGTCACCCCTCGGGTTCGGCGGAACCCTCCAGCATAGCCACCTCGTCGGCGTGCGCCGGGGCATCGCGCAACGCGCGGGTGACCGGTTCGGCGGTGAGTTCGATCTGCCAGGGCCTCGCCCCGTATCCGGCAAGCGCTTGGGCCACGGCCTGCTCGTCGCATGGCCGCGGGGGATCCCAGCTGAGCCTGCGCAGCGCGTCGGGGGACAGCAGGTTCTCCACCGGCAGCCTGTTTTCCTCGGCCAGGGCCGCCACCACCCCGCGCGCCGCCGCCAGGCGCGCGGCAGCGGCGGGATCGCGTTCGGCCCAGCGGTGCGCCGGCGGCGGCCCGTTGGGTATCGCCCCGCCGGTGGTCTCGGGCAACTCGTTGTCGGCGCCGGCCCGGGCCCGCGCCACCGCGGCCAGCCATTCCTTCTCGTGCCGCCGGGCCTGGCGGCCGGCGAACCCGCTGATCCTGGCCAGCTGAGCGTGGTTGGCCGGGAAGTACCTAGCCGCCTCGATGATCGCCGTGTCGGGCAGGACACGACGCGGGGACAGGTCGGCGAGCTGGGCGATCCCGTCCCTGGCCAGCCAGAGTTCGCGTACCGCGGCGAGCCCGCGGCGGGACTGCACCCGGTGGATGCCCGACGTGCGCCGCCACGGGTCCGGCCGCGCCTGGGCCGGGCGGGTGGCGAGCACGGCCTCGAACTCCTGGCGGGCCCATTCGGTTTTACCCTGAGCCGCGAGTTCGGCCGCGAGGGCGTCGCGCAACTCGATCAGCACCTCAACGTCGAGCGCCGCGTAGCGCAGGAGTTCCTCGCGCAGCGGGCGGGCCGACCAGTCGGCCGCCGAATGGCCCTTTTCCAGGTGGAAGCCGAGCACCTCTTCGACCAGCGTGCCGAGGGCCACCCGCGGGTAGCCGAGAAGCCGCCCGGCTAGCTCGGTGTCGAAGAGCCGTCGCGGCCGGAAGCCGATCTCGGCCAGGCACGGCAGGTCCTGCGACGCCGCGTGCAGCACCGCCTCGGCGTCGCCCACGGCGGCGTCCAGGTTCGACAGTTCGGGGCAGGCGATCGGATCGATGAGCACCGTGCCTGCTCCGGCGCGCCGGAGCTGGACCAGGTAGGCACGCTGGCCATAACGGTAACCGGAGGCGCGTTCGGCATCGACGGCGAGGGGGCCCTCGCCGCTAGCTAGCCTGGCGGTCACCTCCGCCAGCGCCGCGCCCGTCTCGACGACTGGCGGCAGGCCGTCGCGTGGCTCGAGCAGTGGGACGATCCCGCCAGCCTCACTGCCTGCGCTCACCCGTGCCCCGGTTGCCGCAGTGCCCGCGTTCCCGGCGGTTCCAGGCCGGCCGCGGCCGACAGGCAGTCACACCACGCTGCAATGTGCGCCGACAGGTCAAGGGTGTCGAGGTCGCTGTTCCCGGCGGATCCGCGCGGACCTTCCGGCCCGACCGGGGACCACGACGCACGCAACTCGAACCCGGTCAGCGGAAGCTCGTCTCGCTTGGCTCCGAAACCCTCGGTGATGACCCTGGTCACCGTGCCGCTCGGCACGGCGTAACCGGGCACGTGCATGTCCAGGGCCTCGGAAAGCCAACTCCAGCCGACCTGGCCGAGCAGCGGGTCGGCTGCCATTTCCGGCTCCACGTCGGCGCGGACGTACGCGACCAGCCGGAAGAAGCCGTCCCAGCCTTGCTGGCCGTCTGGGTCGTAGAGCAGGACCAGCCGTCCCCAGGCCACGTCCGCGTCATCCCGCTGGACCGTCGCCGCGATAGCCGTGGCGTAGGGAGCCAGCCGCTTCGGCGCCGGAACATCCTCGAACACCAGGTGCCGCTGACTCTGAGCCTCCCGGCCCGCCGCGAAGGCCGCCACCACGGCCGCGAACGTCGCCTCAGCGGCGGAGCCCGTGGCTTGCGTTCGTGACACCCCAATCACCGCGACGTCGGGCGGCATCTCCCGCGCCGCCGATCCGGACGCGTCGGCGACCCCGGTAATCCCCGTCACCGCGGCGGTGCCTGCCCTGGAGTCGGGCACGGCCCCCGGTCGTCGTGGCGCTCGTGATCGCGTGCTGTGCCGATCCCCTGGCCCACTAGTCGGCCTCATAACCCGAGCGTACGTGTCGCCCATCGCTTCTCACGCAGCGCCATATAGATTCATGCCGAAACACCAATGTTTCATGCGAATTGCCGGATGGAGCGTCGGCCGGATTTGGCCGGGGAAACAGCGCTGGGCTGTCCGGTACGGTCAGGCGGCCTTGGCCGTGCTGGCGCCGCTGAGGGAACCAGGCATCGGCAGGCCGATGATCAGAGCGTGGCCGCACACCGTGCAGCCCCATTCCTGGCAGTCGCCGTCCGGCACATCGGGGCAGATCGCGGGCTCAGCGTGAAACTGCTCGAACTGCCGCTCCTCGTTGCATCCGGCACAGTGCCTGCTCAGCTGCGTCATCCTGGCGACCTCCTCGGTGCGATGCGTCACGGGGCTTGCCGGGGGTTGAACGGGTTGATGCCGATAGTGGCACGCTCATGCGCTGATTCGTGGGATCTCTGACGGCGTGTCTCCTGACGGCTACCGTGTGGCGGTGTGAGACGATCCCAGACGTGACCGTGTCCCATGCGAAGTCTTCGTTCATGCTTGCCTGCCGGAGAGAGCCAGTTCCCTTCACGCCCGTCTGGTTCATGCGGCAGGCGGGCCGGTCGCTGCCCGAGTACCGCCGGGTGCGCGAGGGCATCTCGATGCTCGAGTCATGCACCCGCCCCGAGCTGATCACGGAAATCACCTTGCAGCCGCTGCGCCGGTACGACGTGGACGCGGCCATCTTGTTCAGCGACATCGTGGTCCCGCTGCGCGCGGTCGGAATCGACGTCGACATCAAGGCCGGAATCGGGCCGGTGATCGAGACTCCGGTGCGGACCTCCGCGGATCTGGGGCGGCTGCGCCCGCTGAACCCGGATGACGTGTCGTACGTGACCGAGGCCGTGCGGGCGCTCGTGACCGAGCTGGATGAACGCCCGCTCATCGGCTTTGCGGGCGGGCCCTTCACGCTCGCGTCCTACCTGGTGGAGGGCGGCCCGTCCAAGAGCCACGATAGGACCAAGGCGTTGATGTACGGCAATCCGGAGCTATGGCACGCGCTGCTCGGCCGGCTGACCGACATCACCATCTCGTTCCTGCAGATCCAGGTGGCGGCGGGTGCTTCGGCCGTTCAGCTCTTCGACTCGTGGGTGGGCGCGGTGAGTCCCGACGATTACCGGCACGCGATCCTGCCGCATACCAGCCGGATCTTCGCCGCGCTCGGAGAGAAGGGAGGGGAAGCGGGTGGGGTGCCGCGCATCCACTTCGGGGTCGGAACGGGCGAATTGCTCGGGCTGATGGGGGAGGCGGGCGCAGACGTGGTCGGGGTCGACTGGCGCATCCCGCTCGACGAGGCCGTCCGGCGGGTGGAGCCGGGAAAGGCACTGCAGGGAAACCTCGACCCGGCCGTCCTGCTCGCGCCGTGGGAGGTCATCGAGGAGCGAGCCAGGGATGTGCTCACCCGCGGTCGCACGGCCGAGGGGCACGTGTTCAACCTGGGCCATGGCGTGCTGCCGGAAACCGACCCCAGCGTGCTGGCCAGGCTGGCCGACCTCGTGCACGCCGAGTCGGTCCACGCCCCAGCCTGACGACGGTGGCGCTCCGGGCCAGCGGGCGATGCCTAACCTTCCGGCGAGGCGGACGGTGCGGCTGGCCTGCGACGGATGAGCCGGCGTCGGTTGCGGTGGATCACGAATCCGGCGATGACCGCGATGGCGGCGAACGGTGCTATCGCGCCGAGGAAGGCGAGCGTCCAGGACGCCGTGATCCGCAGTGCGCGCCAGCCGGCCCCGAGGCCTCCTGCCAGGGTGGGCGGGGCCTTCGGGCGATGAACCAGCGGCTTGGCCTTCGGGCCGACGAGGGTGAGCGTCACCGTCGCGTAGGTGGTCTCGTGAGAGAGGGCGCGCTGCTGGGCCTGCATGGCCTCCAGGCCGGATTCCTCGTCGTTGATCTGGTTCTGGACGCTGAGCAGGTCGCCGACCGAGCCCGCGTGCGATAGCAGGGCGCGAAGCTGGACAATGGCCGCCTCGTCCGAGGTGACCTGGCTGTTCACGTCGGCCACCTGCTGGGTGACGTCCTGAGCCTGCTGCTGCAGGGAAAGCTGGGTGCCGAGGCCGCTAGCCAGCTGGCCGAGCGTGGTCGGGTACGACGCGACGGGGATCTTCAGCTGCACGCTGGCGGTGGCTTCTGATGGGTGGTCAGGATCGGCCGAAGCGGTCTCGCTCGACACGTAACCGCCCACGCCCTCGGCGATCCGAGCGGCCTGGGCGGCGGCCGAACCAACGTTGTCCGCCCGAACGGTCAGCTGCGCGGTGTAGATGATGCTGCTGGCCGGGGCCAGCCGGGCCGTGGTGCCCGTGCCACTTTGAGTGCTCCGGGCGGCGCCGCTGCTGGCCGGGGCCAGCGCGGGCGCGGGTACGGCCTGACCGGCCGCCGTATTCGCGGTCGCGTCCGACGAGTTGGCGCTGCTTGAGTTGGCGCTGCTTGAGTTGGCGCTGCTTGAGTTGGCGCTGCTTGAGTTGGCGCTGCTTGAGTTGGCGGCTGAGCATCCCGCGAGGAACATGCCCCCGCCGAGCAGGACGCTGCCGATCGTGAGGCCGGCGATAACGCCGTGCCTAGTGCGCCCCGTCCGCGTATGGCGGCGGGTCAAGCTCCGCGTGTTCAGCATGCCGTTGTGACGGCCGACGGGAACTGCGGGGTTCCGCCGCACCGGTCACGATCGCGCAGCGGCCTGGCCGCGCCCAGGTCACGAGGTGCCGGGATGGACGCAAGGCATGCGGGCCTGCGCGGTCGTGGTGACCGATTCAGGCATGGTGATGTCCTTCGCGGGCATGCGCCGGCACCAAGTCAGGTCCGGCGTAGCGATCCCGGCAGTGTTCAGAGCAGAAGTACGTTGTCTGCCCCGCCGCCCGCAGAACCGCACCGGCGTGGCGCTTGTCTACCTGCATGCCGCAGACCGGGTCGCGGGCAACGTCTTGGCCGCCGCCCAAGCGCTCCTGGCTGCGGTGCAGCCAGGAGATGGCGGCCAGGACGCCGAGGAACACGATGTTCAAGATCGTGGTGTAGTTCCAGCTCAGGTGCTCGGGAGCGATGCTGGCCGGTCGGGTCTGCGGGATGATGCCGGCCGCGTTGGCGATCAGTTCCGTGAGCAGGCCGGCGACGCTCATGACGAGCCAGAAGACGCCGAGGAGCCTGAGCGTGAGCCGGCCGCCGTACAGCTTGCGGGAGATGAGCAACAGCGGCAGCGAGATCAGGTCGGCGAAGATGAACGCCACGACCCCGCCGAAGCTGATGCCGTCTTTCCAGAGCGCGGCCGCCAGCGGCACGTTGCCGACGGAGCAGACGAAACTGATGATCGCGACGAACGGCCCGACGATGGCGTTCTCGATCATGGTCAGGGGGCCATGGCCGTGCAGGAACACGGCGTTCCAGAAACCGGCCGGGACGGCCACGGCGGCGAAGCCCGCCACGACGAAGCCGATGATGATCTCGCGCCGTAGCATGGTCAGGTCAGAGATTGTGTAACCGGCCGCGTCAGCCCAGCGGGAACGCTGACGCAGCCGCCGGGCCAGTGAATCGCCCGCGTGCCCGCCGTCTTCCGCGGGGTCGCCGCGGTCGGCTGCGTCCCGGTCGAGCCGTTCCCGCGCCGCGGTGACCATGCGCTCCGGGACGAGCCTGGGCACCAGGACGCCGAGCAAGACGATCATGATGGCGCCGCCTGCGAATTCGGCCAGGGTGAACTGCCAGCCGATGAGCAGCCACAATACGATGCCTAGTTCTGCCACCAGGTTGGTCGAGGCGAACATGAACACCATGGCCGCGGTGAAGTCCGCGCCGCGCTGGAACAGCGATTTGGCCAGGGCGCTGGCGGCGTACGAGCATGACGAGCTCGCCATGCCGAGCAGCGAGCTGCGGGTCAGGGCCGCGGGTCCGCGGCGTCCCATGACGCGCTGCATCTGGCCCCGGGACACGAACGCCTGCACCACCCCGGAAAGCCCGAAGCCGAGCACAAGCGCCCAGAACGTCTCCCAGCACATGAAGAAGGCTTCCCGCAGGCTGTCGCCGATCGTGACGAGTGCACCCATGCCTCAACTATACCCATGGGGGGTATAGGTATATGGGAGGCGGCCTGGCGCGGGGGCATCTTCGCCAGCACCCGCAGGAGCATCTGGGCTTCGCCTTCTGCTCGGCCGCGCTTCGGCCAGCCCCTGAAGTACGTGTCATCGGGCGGCATCTGCCAGGCTGGAGGCATGGAGCGTGAAAACGCGCAGCCGCACGTGGTGATCGTGGGCGGCGGTATCTCGGGGCTGGCGGCGGCATTTTACCTCAGGGACGAGGCGGTACGGGTGACCGTGCTTGAGGGGTCGCCGCGGCTCGGCGGCAAGCTGTCCGTATCCGAGATTGGCGGCGTCGCGGTTGACGAGGGAGCCGAAGCGCTGCTCGTCACGCGGCCGGAAGGGATCGCGCTGATCGCCGACGCTGGGCTCAGCGATCAGCGCACCGTCCCAGGCCCCACGTCATCCGCGATATGGACGCTGGGGGCGCTGAGGCCGCTACCACGGCGGCAGTTCATGGGCGTGCCGTCCGATATGGCCGAACTAGCCAAGTCCGGAGTGCTTTCCGACGAAGGCGTGGCCCGGGCTAGCCAGGACCGCGAGCTGCCACCCACCGCTCGCCACGGCGACGTGCCGGTCGCCGAGTACGTCGGGACGCGGCTAGGCGAAGAGGTGGTGGACCGGCTGGTCGACCCGCTGCTCGGCGGGGTCTACGCGGGACGTTCGGCGGAGTTGTCGTTCGACGCGACGCTGCCCGCGCTGGCGGCCGCGTCGCGGAAGTACCGGTCCCTCGCTGAGGCGGCGCGGTCCCTGCTGCCGCCCCCGGCAGCGGCTTCGGCCGGCCCGCCCCCGGCAGCGGCTTCGGCCGGCTCGTCCCAGACGCCGGGCACCCGCGCGGGCGGATCCGTGTTTACCACGCTCGCCGGGGGTCTGGGGATGCTCCCCGCCTACCTGGCGAAGGTGTCGGGGGCGGAGGTGCGCACCGCCGGGATGGTCCGCCAACTGGCTTCGGGCGGGAGCGGCTGGCGGCTCACCGTGGGGTCGGCGGCGGCGCCGGAGCAGGTCGATGCGGACGCGGTAATCCTCGCGATCCCGGCGCGCCCCGCGGGCCGTCTGCTCGCGGACGTTCCTGGGGTATCCGCCGCGGTCACGGCGTTCGGCGAGATCAGCTACGCGAGCATGGCGATCGTCACGCTCGCGTATCCGCGGTCCGCCTTTCCCGGACCCGGCCTGGCCGCCCTCGGCTGGAGCGGGTACCTGGTGCCTGCCGTGGACGGGCGGGTCGTCAAGGCGGCCACCTTCTCCACGGTGAAGTGGCCGCACCTGGTCGGCCCGACGGCATCCGGCCGCGAACCACTGGAGATCGTCCGCTGCTCGGTCGGCCGCATCGGCGAAGAAGCGCTGCTGCAGCGGGGCGACGATGAACTCGCCGCGCTGGCCGCGGCGGAACTAGCGGAGGCGACCGGGGTGCGGGGCGCGCCTGCTGCCACCAGGGTGACCCGCTGGGGCGGCGCGCTGCCCCAGTACACGGTCGGGCACCTGGACCGGGTGGCCACGATACGGGCGACGGTGGCAGCCCAGCCTGGACTCGCCGTCTGCGGCGCGGCGTACGACGGGGTGGGCATACCCGCCTGCATCGCGACGGCCCGGGCGGCGGCCAGTCAGGTGATGGCATTCCTCGCGGCCAGGCCGCCGTGCAGATGACGACACCGGTGTTGTCCGGTGATGGCCGTAGCCGACAATGGTGGCATGGCTGACGAACAAGGGATAGCTGGCAGGCAGGAGATGGGCGGCACGGGCGCCGAGGCGGTGGGGACCGCGCCCAGGCCGAAGGCCCGTGATCTCAACGATCTGGTCCGTTACACGATGTGGTCGGTGTTCCGGGTGGCCGACCGGGGCGCGCTTGAATCCGGCGGCCTCGGCAATGCCGCCGCCGAAGTCAGCGACCTGCTTGACCAGGCGGCAGGCAAGGGCATCGTCACCCGCGGCGGCTACGACATCCAGGGTCTCCGGGCGGATGCGGACTTCATGTTCTGGTGGGTGGCGCCGAGCCCGGATGACCTGCAAGACCTCTACGTGCGGTTCCGCCGGACCCGCCTCGGCCGCGGCAGCGAACCGGTCTGGTCGGTGATGGCGATGCACCGTCCGGCGGAGTTCAACAAGAGTCATATCCCCGCCTTCGTAGCGGAGGAGGAACCCCGCGCGTACGTGAGCGTGTACCCGTTCGTGCGCTCCTACCAGTGGTACCTGCTGGACCCCGCGGAGCGCCGCAGGATGCTCGCCGAGCACGGGATGATGGCGCGCGAGTACCCAGACGTCAGGGCCAACACGGTCCCCTGCTTCTCGCTCAACGACTACGAGTGGATACTCGCCTTCGAGGCTGATGAGCTGCACCGGATCCTGGACCTGATGCGCCACCTGCGGGGCACTGAAGCGCGGCTGCACACCCGGGTGGAGATTCCGTTCTATACCGGCCGCCGCAAGCCCGTCCGCGAACTGGTGGCCAGCCTGGCCTAGGCCGCCGCGAAACCACCCGCCCGGCCGGCTCGATGGAACATCAGGCCGGTGATAGCCGGCTCGATGGAACATCAGGCCGGCTGGATCTGACCGTCAGACGCGCTGCATGCGACGGACGATCCCGCGGCCCCGTCCCTGGACGACGCAGGCTAACGTCGGGGAATGCCTGACGATCTCAGGGTGAACGGTTGGCTGCTTATACCCGGTAGCGAGTTGCATGAGCGTTTCTCCCGGTCATCCGGACCGGGAGGCCAGTCAGTCAATACCGCCGACAGCCGGGTTGAGCTTTCTTTCGATGTGCAGCGATCCGCCGCGCTGCCCGAATGGGCGCGGGCCAGGATAGCCGAACGCCTGGCCGGAAGGCTGGTCGGCGGTGTACTCACCGTGGCCGCATCGGAGCAGCGCAGCCAGCTTGCCAACCGCCAGGGAGCCCGAGCCCGGCTGGCTGCCCTGCTCCGCGACGCGGTCGCCCCGCCGCAACGCCCGCGCGTCCCGACCAGGCCCAGTCGTGGCGCCAATGAACGGCGCCTCAAGGCCAAGCACAACCGCAGCGCGATCAAGCGCGCTCGCCGCGCCGACCGCAGGGAACCCGAGTGACGGCTGGCCGTCGGTCAGTCGTAGCGCGACTGCGCCCGGATCAGACGCAGGCTCACGAGCCGGCCGATCTCGACGGCTCGATCTTGAGCGACACCGAGTTGATGCACCAGCGCTGGTCGGTGGGGACGTCGTAGCCTTCACCGGTGAACACGTGGCCGAGATGAGAGTCGCAAGAGGCGCACCGCACCTCGGTGCGGGGCAATCCGAGCGTGCGGTCCTCGATGAGCACCACCGCGTCCGACGCTGACGGCTGGTAGAACGACGGCCAGCCGCAGTGCGACTCGAACTTGGCGTCCGAACGGAACAGCTCGGCCCCGCACGCGCGGCACCGGTAGACGCCCTCGGTCTTGGTGTCGGTGTACTCGCCGGTGAACGGGGCCTCGGTACCCGCCTGGCGCAGCACCGCGTACTCCTCGGGGGTCAGGAGTTCCCGCCACTCGGCGTCCGTCCGCTCAACATTGTCCATGAGACGAAGGGTATAGCCCGCCGCTTAACTAATCGGAATAACACGCACCTGATGGGATACTCGTGCTCATGGTGCTTCGGGTGCCGACTGGGCGCATGGTCGGGCGGGACGACGAACTCGGCCGCCTGCTTACGCTGCTCGACGATGCCCAGACCGGCCGCTCGGTGGCCGCGCTGGTCAGCGGTGACGCCGGGGTCGGTAAGTCGCGGCTGGTCAGCGAGGTGACCCGGCTCGCCGATGGACGCGGCTTCACCGTGCTCTCCGGCCAGTGCGCCGAGCTGGGCGACAGCGTGCCCTACCTGCCGCTGGCCGACGCGCTGCGCGGCGCCGCCCAGTCCACCGGGGTCCGGGACGCGCTCAGCTCGCGCCCCGCCCTGGGCCGGCTGCTCCCGGACAGCGGCGACGGGCAGCGGGCCGACGAAGACCGTTCCGGCCTGGCCCGGCAGCAGATGTTCGGCGGCGTGCTCGGCCTGCTCACCGAGCTCGCGGCCGCGGCCCCGGTGCTGCTGGTACTCGAGGACCTGCACTGGGCCGATGCCTCCACCCGGGACCTGGTCACGTTCCTTTCTCGCATGCTGCACCGGGAACGGGTCGCGCTGATCGGCACCTACCGGACCGACGACCTGCACCGGCGTCACCCACTCCGCCCCGTGGTGGCCGAGCTGCTCCGGCTGCCCAGCGTCATCGCGGTCGATCTCGCCCCGCTGGACCCCTCGGCCCTGGCCGAGCACCTGACGGCGGCCCTGGCCGAGCACCTGATGACGGCGGCGCCTGGCCGCATCGATGCGATCGAGCTGAACGACATCGTGGCCCGGGCGGAAGGCAACGCCTACTACGCGGAGGAACTGCTCGCGGCGTTCGTCGGCGGAGATCCTGCCGAGCGCAGCGCCCTGCCCGCCGGGCTTGCGGCGCTGCTGCTCAGCCGGGTGGAGCAGCTGTCCGACACCACGCAGCGGGTGCTCCGCACGGCGGCGGTGGCCGGGCGCCGGGCCGACGACGAGCTCGTCCGCGCCGCGTCCGGCCTGGCGGCCGACGAATACGAGGCCGCGGTGCGGGAGGCGGTCACGCATCAGCTGCTCGTGACCGACGGTACGGAAGGCTACGTCTTCCGGCACGCGTTGCTGCGGGAAGCCGTCTACGGGGACCTGCTGCCCGGGGAGCGGACCCGGCTGCACGCCACGATGAGCTCGCTGCTCGCCGACGAGCATCGGCTCGCGATGCCGGGGACGGCCGCTGAACTGGCCCAGCACTGCCTGGCCAGCCACGACATTCCGGGCGCGTTCGCCGCCTCGGTGCGGGCTGGCGAGGAAGCCGAACGCCTGGGCGCGCCGGCCGAGGCGCACCGCCACTACGACCAGGCGCTCGCCTTGTGGGAGCGGGTCGCCGAGCCCGAGAAGACGGCCGGCATGGCCCGGGCCAAGGTCGGCCTGATGTCCGCGACCACCGCGGCGGACAGCGGCGACTACGAGCGCGCCGTGCACCTGCTCCGCCGGCTGCGGCAGGCGCTCGCCGCCCAGGCCGAAGGCGGCGGCACCGAGCCAGACGTCCTCCTGGCCGCCAGGATCGGCGAGCGCCTCGCCTCCTACCTGATGCTGATGGAAGACCGCAAGGCCCTCGATGAGGCCGTCGAGGTGGCCCGGACCACGGTCGACGCCACCCCCGCCGAGCCGCCGACGTGGCAGTACGCCCGGGCGGTCTCCACCTACGCCAACACCATGCTGAACGAGAACGACTACACCATCGCCAGGGAACAGGCCGAGCGCGGGCTCGCTGCAGCCCGTGCCGCCGGGGCACCGTGGGTGGAGGCCGACGCGCTGGTGACCCTGGGTTTCATCAGCAACAGAGAAGGCCGTAACGATGAGGCCATCAAGCTGCTGACCGAGGCGCACAAGCAGGCCCGCGAGGCCAAGGTCCTCGGCGTGGAATTGCGCGCCGCGAACCACCTGGCGCAGGCCCACCTGGAGCTTGGCGACCTGGCTCTCGGCGCGGCCGTGGCTCACGAGGGGACCGAGCGAGCCAACCAGACCGGGCTCGGGATGGCGCCGTTCGGTCTGGCCGTGCAGCACCTGCATTTCCAGTGCCACTTCGCCGACGGCAAGTGGGACCACGCTCAGGAGATCGCCGACGGATTCCCGGTCCGGGCCACCAGCGCGCCCGAGGCGTTCCTGTCCTCCATGGCCCTGTTCATCGACGTGGCGCGGGATAACCCGGCCGTCGCGGAACGGCAGGCCTGGATCGAGCCCTTCTGGTCCGGCCATGGATTCGACGGGTTCATCGCGCGCAGTCTGCTCGCCGAGCATGCCCTCTGGCAGGGCGACACCCAGCAGGCCATCCAACAGGCTCAGCTCGCGATCGACCTGGTCAACGAGCCGCCCTGGGGTTACCATCCATCCGCCATCAGGCCGGCCGCGGTCGCCCTGAGCGCCTGGGCCGACCGGGCGGTTCAGGCCCGTGCCGCCGGTGACGACGAGACCGCGGCCGCCGAACTCGCCGCGGCCGCGGAGCTGCGGCAGATCGCCCGCGAGGGCGCCGCGTTCCGCAAGCGGCCCAAGTTCATCGTGGGCCCGGAGGGGCGCGGCTGGCTGGCCCGGGCCGAGGCGGAGTACTGCCGGGCCAGCGGCGACAACGACCCGCAGGCGTGGCAGGCGGTCCTGGGTGAGTTCGGCCCGGCCTATGTCTACGAGATAGCCAGGACCCGCTGGCGGCTGGCCGAGGCGCTCGCCGAGGCGGGGCGCCGGGACGAGGCCGCGGACCAGTGGCGCCAGGCGGTTCAGACGGCGGACAAGCTCAGGGCCAGGCCGCTGCGCCGGGCGCTCGACGACCTCGCCCGCCGGGCCAGGATCGGAACCGCGGAGCAGCATGGCGACGGCAAGGTCCTGGCCGCGCTGACCAGCCGGGAACGCGAGGTCCTCCGGCTCATCGCCGCGGGCCGCAGCAACAGGGAGATCGCGTCCGTGCTGTTCATCGCGCCGAAGACGGCCAGCGTGCACGTGTCCAACATCCTCGGCAAGCTCGGCGCCGCCAGCCGCACCGAGGCTGCCGCCATCGCCCACCGCGAGGGCCTGGTCAACCAGCCATCAGCCCGCTGACCACGCCCTTAGCACGCCGATCGGTCACTCTGGCGCAAGCGCGGCGAGGATCTCGCCGGCCCGCTCCGCCGCGGCTTCCGGCGCGACCGCGGGGTTGCCGACCTGAGGGTCCCAGTTCAGGTCGTAGAACAGTTCGGTGACGCCCTGCCCGCCGAGCCAGGCGGCGTCCTCGCGGATCTGGCCATAGCTGCCAGAAAGCAGCCGGCGGCCGCCGTCCGGGCCCTTGGCCTCGTCTCCGGCCAGCACCACGCCCCGGCAGATGATGCGCACCGCCTGCGGGTCCCGGCCCGCCTCCGCGGCGGCTTGACAGATCACGCCGACCGCCTCGCTGATCTTGGTCAGGTCAGCGCGGCTGGAGGTGATCCAGCCCTCCGCCAGCCGTCCGGCCCGCTCCATGGCCGGCCGGGACATGCCGCCGAGCAGCACCGGGGGCCCGGGCCGCTGCACCGGCCTGGGGTCTTGCCGCCCCTCAGGGATCGTGTAGAACTCCCCGCTATGCGAGCTGACCTCATCGGCCCACAGCGTGCGCAGGACGGCCAGGTACTCCTCGGCGCGCGCACCGCGCCTGGCCATGGACGCGCCGGCCGCGGCGAATTCCTCCGGCATCCAGCCGATGCCGAGCCCGAGGTCGAGCCGGCCGCCGGACAGCACGTCGACGGTCGTCGCCTGCTTGGCCAGGTAGGCGGGGGAGGCGAACGGCAGGTTGAGGATGGCCACGCCGAGCCTGATCCGCGACGTCCGGGCGGCCGCGTACCCCAGCGCCACCATCGGGTCGAGCACGCTGCGGTACACCGGCTCCATCCCGGATCCCTCGGGCACCAGCAGCCGCTGGAACGTCCACAGCGACGCGTACCCGGCCCTCTCGGCCCGCTCGGAGAACGTCGCCAGGTATTCCGGCGTGGCCCACGCACCCGCGACCGGGGCACCGAATCCGATCTTCATGCCCCCACCCTATTAAAAGTCTTCGGCCGAACGGACCACGGTGCCCGCCCGGCTCAGCCTGATACACACGTTCGAATGGGTGCCTCATAGACTGCAGCTATGCCCGAAGCGTCCCCGCTGCCCGTCACCGAACGCACCAGGCACCGCCGCCTTCGCGAGCAGAGCAGCACCGACCGCCAGGACCTGGCGGACATCCTGGCCGCCGGGGTGATCTGCCACCTCGGCGTCGTGGTCGACGGCTACCCGATGGTCGTGCCCACCGTGTACGGGCTGGCCGGCGGCACGCTGTACCTGCATGGCTCGGTGGCCAGCCGCAGCCTGGTCGCGGCGCCGCAGGCCACGATCTGCGTGACCGTGACCCACGTGGACGGGCTGGTGCTGGCCAGGTCGGTGTTCGAGCACGCGGTCAACTACCGCAGCGCCATGGTCTTCGGCACGCCCCGGCTGGTGACGGACCGGGAGGAGAAGCTGGCCGGCTTGCGCTCCCTCGCCGAGCACATCGCGCCGGGCCAGTGGGACTACGCGCGTCGCCCGAACAAGAAGGAACTGGCCAAGACCTCCCTGCTCGCCCTGTCCCTGGACGAGGCCTCGGTGAAGATCCGCCGCGGCCCGCCCGACGACGGCGACTCCCCGGACGCAGCCCTGCCGGTCTGGGCCGGCGTGCTGCCGCTGGCCGCCGCCTGGCAGGCCCCCGACCCCGACCCGGTGCTGCCCGCGGGGATCCCATTGCCCCCGCACATCGCCGCCCTGGCCCGCCGCCCCGTGGGGTGACCGGCATGCCGATGGAGATGCCGCTATCGACCGACGGCCGTTTCATCGTCGACGCGCACGGACGGCGGGTCCGGCTGGCCGGGGTGAACTGGTACGGCGCTCACGAGGACCTCGGCCTGGCACCTGGCTTGGACCGCACCCACCGCAGCAGGCTCGCCGAGACGATCGCCTGGCACGGCTTCAACAGCGTCCGGCTCCCGTTCAGCCTGTGGATGACCGAGCAGACCAAACCGGTCCCCGATCAGTACCTGGCCGCCAACCCCGATCTTTCCGGGGCGACCCCGATGCAGGTCTACGACGCCTGCGTCGAAGCGCTCACCGGCGCGGGCCTCATCGTCATACCGAACTGCCACATGCTCGACCCCGGCTGGTGCTGCTCGGAGGCCGACGAAAACGGCATGTGGTTCAACGACCGCTGGCCGGCTCGGAAGTTCATCGCGGCCTGGCGGAACATGGCGGCCCGGTACCAGGAGAACCCCCTAGTCGCCGGGATGGACATCATGAACGAGCCCCGGCGGGCGCGGGTGGGCTGGCGCGTTCGCACCCCGACCTGGGGGACCGGGGACAAGACTGATGTCGCCGCCATGTACACCACGGTCGGGAACCTCATCCACGAGATCAACCCGGATCCGCTGATCATCTGCGCGGGCCTCGGCTACGCCGCCGACCTGACCGGCGTGGCCAGGCACCCGATCCGGCTGGAGCGTCCGGGCAAGGTGGTCTACGGCATGCACGACTACTCGTGGTTCCACCCCAAGGGCCAGTCCAGGGCGGCGTACTTCGACCAGATGGACAAGGCCGGGGGCTACATTCTCGCCAACCAGGTCGACGGGTTGGCCCCGCTGTGGATCGGCGAGGTCGGCAACGACACCAGGTCGCTGGCGAATTTCGGCTTGGCGCCGTCGCCTGGGCGTGGGCAGTCGGACTCGGCTGTGTGGTGGAACAACCTCGAAGCGTGGGTCACCGCCCGTGACGTGGACTGGTGCTGGTGGGCCCTCAACCCGACGCAGCCCAAGGGAACCATCCCGGTGACCAACCAGCACCGGTCCAACTGGGGCGATCCTGAAGGCTACGGCCTGCTGGCTCCGGACTGGCAGGGCGTGGCGAATCCGAGGGTGATGGACATCCTGAAGTCGATGATCCCGCCCCGTACCGGCCCCGGCGTCGATGCCCCGGCGGGCGATCCCTAGCCCAGCTTCGGCAGCACCGCGGCCGCCAGCAGTTCCATCTGCTCGCGCTGGTCGAACGGCGCCGTGAACAAGATGAGCTCCGCCCCGGCCGCCGCCACCTGGTTCGCCTCGCGGACGCAGTCGGCCGCGGTGCCCGCGATCGCGGCGGCCTCGATGGCCGGCACCCGGGTCCCGTAGAGCCCCTCCAGGGCCGCGTTCATCCGGCTGCGCGCGCGTCCGGCGTCATCATCGATCGCGATGTATACGCGCTTGGCGATGGGGAAGTCCTCGGCCGGACGGCCCGCCTCGGCGAGCGCCGCCCGCACGATCTGGACCTGCTCGGTGAACTTCGCCGTGGGCGAGGACCCCGCGCCGAAGAAGCCGTGGCCCAGCCGTACGGCCCGCCGCAGCGCGGGTTCGCTGCCCCCGCCGAACCACAACGGCGGGAACGGCTTCTGGAACGGCTTGGGCTCCATCGCGGCGTTCTCCAGCTGCCAGAACTCGCCGTCGAAGGTGACCCTGGGCTCGGTCCACAGCGCCTTCATCAGCGCGATTCCCTCGGTGAACCGGGCCACGTACCGGGCCGGGTCCACGCCGAACGCGGCGAACGGGCGGCCCTTGCCGCCGGTGCCGACGCCGACGTCGATCCGGCCGCGGCTGAGCTGGTCGAGCGTGCTCAGGCGCTTGGCCAGGTGCAAGGGATTGTGCAGGGTGGACACGAACACCGCGCACCCTAGGCGCATCCGCTGGGTGCAGGAGGCCGCGTAGGTCATCGCCTCGATCGGGCTGAGTTGCGGGGCCGCGCCGAGCATCGATTCCTGCGTCCAGGCGCTGTCGAAGCCAAGTTCCTCGGCGCGGGCGAAGTAGGCCCAGAACGCCTCAGGATCGAACTCGCCGTCGGCGTAGAACTGCGGGATCGCGATCGCGAACTTCATGAGCAGCAGCGTATCCCGCTATCCCACGACGGCGGCGGCGATCTCGGCAGCGCAGCCCCAGGACAGCGAGATGCCCGCGCCGCCGTGGCCGTAGTTGTGCCACAGCACGCTGCCGTCGAGCGGCTCGGATTCCAGCCGCACTTTGGGTCGGCACGGCCGCAGGCCGACGCGGTGGCCGAGGATCTCCACCCCGCGCAGGCGAGGTTCGATGGCCGAGCACCCGGCCATGATCCGTTCGGCCACCTCGGTTTTCGGCTCCTTGTCCCAGTTACCCTCGTCGTTAGTGCCGCCGAGCAAGATGGTGTCACCGTGCGGGAACATGTACACGATCCAGGGCGGTTCGGGATCCCTGTTGATCAGGAACTCCTCGATCCCTGGGTTGGCGGCGATCACCACCTGCCCGCGGACCGGCACCACCGCGGGGTCGGGCACCAGGTCGTGGGCGTCCGCGCCGGAGCAGTTGACGATTACCGGCGCCGCGCCCGCCAGCCCGCCGAGTGACCGGACCGGGGACACCTCGAGCGTGCCGCCCGCCCGTTCGAACCTGGCCTGCAGGTAGCCCAGGTAGACGGGCATGGTGGCCAGCGGGGCGGTGTAGTGCCAGCCATAGGTGAAACCATCTGGCAGCTCGGATTTCTCGCATGACCGCAGGCCGGTCACGAGCCCCGTCCAGTCGTGCGGCTTGAGCGGGGCGCGGGAGATCTCCTGGCCGACGGCCATCCGCACGCCGGTGCCGGGTTCGACGGCGAGCTTGGACAGCGCCTCGAGCCCGGCCTGCCCCCATTCGACGATCCGGTCGGGCGGGCCTACCCGGGTGAGGCCCCAGACCGCCCCGGCCGCCACCGAGGTGGTCTGCCCGGGCCGGTCGGCGGTCCTGATGGTCACGCTGAGCCCGGCCTCGGCCAGGCAGATCGCCGTCGTCAGGCCGCTAACCCCGGCCCCGATCACGAGAACGTCCATGAACCGACCGTATCCTGCGCCATGGTTAGCCGGCAGGCCGCTCCGACCAGCGCGGCCGTACTAGCCGGAACGTCTCGAACTCGGTGTAGTCCGGGGTCGGTGCTCCGTCGGCGCCGGTGCCGGGGTTGACCGGGTCGGCGCCCACGGCGTGGTAATGGGTGACCTTGATGCTGGCCTGGCCGCCGACCTCGGAGGCCGTGGGCTCGACGTCGAAGACCGCGATCCCGTACCCGGTGGAGGTGTCTCGCCGGGCCGACCAGATGGCGTCCTCCACCGCGTCGGCTCCCGCCCGCGCGTAAATGTCCGGCATGGACCCCAGGACCGGCCGGTTGGCCCGGGTGAACACCTTGGCCTGGCGCTGGCCGTCGGCGGTGTCGGTCCCGTACTCCTCCAGCGGGGCGTCGGTGCCGCCGCAGCCGAGGACGAGGTGCACCGTGCCCTGGCTGGTGTCGAACACCCCGCTGTCGGTGGTCGTCACCGGGTGCGGCCGCAGGGTGTTGACCGCCGCGCCGGTGGCCACCTCGTGGCCGACGTCGGCGTCGGCGCCGCGCACCGGGAACGACCGCTCGTAGTCGTGGTCATGCCCGTTGAGCACCAGGTCCACCTGGTGACGGTCGAACAGCGGCAGCCATTCCTGGCGGATGCCGAGGTCGGAGCCGTTGCCCGTGGCCGAGGAGGACGCGGCGCACTGGTGCATCTGGACGATGATCCAGTCCACCGACTCATCCCGGCGGCCGACTGCCAGCGTCCGCTCCAGCCAGACGGTCTGCGCGCCGCCGGAGTAACCCCGGACATAGAGCGACGTGCCGGGCTCGATCGGCGGATGGCCGGTGCTGGCCACCGGGGTCAGCGCCGCCGGGCCGGCCACGAAGGCGCCTGCATCCTGGTAGACCACGTCGTCGGCGTCGAGGGAGACGAACAGGACCGAGCCGACCCGGAAGGAGTACCAGCGCCCGCCGAAGCCGGGTACGCGGTTGTCCGGCAGGATGTAGCGGCTCAGGTAGGAGGTGAATCCCTGCGGTCCGTTGTTGAACTCCACCTCGTGGTTGCCCGGGCAAGGCATCCAGGGTCGGTTGGCGGCTGACGTCTGGTTGTTGTTGCCGAAGTCGCGCCACACCTCGGGCTGGACTTTCGGGTTCAGGTCGGCGTAGCACAGATCGCCGTTAAGCAGGTGAAACAGCGGCTGGAAGGACTCGACCGCCTCGACCGCGTAGGCGCTCTGGCCGTAGGAGAGCACCCAGCTGGCGTTCGGTGTGGCCAGGTCGCCGAAGCTGGTGAAGCGGAATGCCGCGCGGCCCTGCGGTGCGGTCCTGAAGGTGGCGCTGAACGGATCGACGGCGTTGCTGTCGTTGTCCGCGGTCACCGCGTAGGCGTAGGCGGCGCCGGGCCGCAGCCCGCTGACCCGGGCGTGGTAGGTCCAGACCGTCTCGCCGCTGATCCCGTCGGTGTAGGGGCGGGAGTCGGCCGGGATGACCCGCTGCCCGATCCGCACCTGCGGCCTGTGAGCCTGGCCGGGCGAGGCCCACGAGACGACGACACCGGTGGCCGGATTCTCGCTCCAGGTGAGGTGGATCTGCTCGGGCGTGCCGTCGGCGGTCCTGACCCGGGCCCGGCGCGTCCGGGCCGCCGCCTTCGCGGGGCTGGCAGTGGCCGCGAGCAGGCCCGTGCCGCCGGCTCCGGCCAGCACCTGGCGGCGCGACATTGATCTACGGGAAGACCACGAGTTATCTGAGTTCTCCGGCATAACGGGAACGTAACGTCAGAGAGTGAACGTCAGATGGCGCCGCGGGATGGCCGGTTCCGCCAACCAGTGAATGTTAAGCCAGCGGGCCGAGGTCCCTCAGATGCGCGTCCAGGCCTCGGTGAGCACGGTGCGCAGGATCGCCTCGATCTCGTCGAAGTGCTCCTGCCCGCAGATGAGCGGCGGGGCCAACTGGATGACCGGGTCGCCGCGGTCGTCGGCCCGGCATACCAGCCCGGCGTCGAACAGCGCCTGGGACAGGAACCCGCGCAGCAGCCGTTCGGACTCGTCGTCGGTGAACGTCTCGCGCGTGACCTTGTCCTTGACCATCTCGATGCCGTAGAAGTAACCGGCGCCGCGGACGTCCCCGACGATGGGCAGGTCGTAGAGCTTCTCCAGAGTGGCGCGGAATGCCTCCTCGTTGGCCCGGACGTTCCCCAGCAGGTCTTCCTTCTCGAAGATGTCCAGGTTAGCCAGCGCCACCGCGGTCGATACCGGGTGGCCGGCGAACGTGATGCCGTGCAGGAACGTGGCCGTTCCCGAGCTGAACGGCTCCATCAGCGCGTCGTTGACGAGCATGCCGCCGAGCGGTGAATAGCCGGAGGTCACGCCCTTGGCGAAGGTGATGATGTCCGGCTGGTACTCGTACCGCTGGGAGCCGAAGTAGTAGCCGAGCCTGCCGAACGCGCAGATCACCTCGTCGGAGACCAGCAGCACACCGTACTGGTCGCAGATTTCCCTGACCCGCTGGAAGTAGCCCGGTGGCGGCGGGAAGCAGCCGCCGGAGTTCTGTACCGGCTCGAGGAAGACCGCCGCGACCGACTGCGGGCCCTCGCGGAGGATCGCCCGCTCGATCTCATCCGCGGCCCACTGGCCGAACTCCGCCTCGTCCCCGGCCAGGAAGTCCGGCGCCCGGTAGTAATTGGTGTTCGGTACCCGCACACCGCCGGGCACCAGCGGCTCGAAGGGATGCTTGATGTCGGCCAGGCCGGTGATGGTCAGCGCGCCCATCGACGTGCCGTGGTAGGCGATGTCCCGGCTGATCACCTTGTAGCGGCCGGGCTGGCCGGTCAGCTTGAAGTACTGCTTGGCCAGCTTCCACGCCGACTCGACGGCCTCCGAGCCGCTGGTGGTGAAGAAGACCCGGTTCAGGTTCCCAGGGGCCAGCTCGGCCAGCCGGGTGGCCAGTTCGATGGCCTTCGGGTGCGCATAGGACCACAGCGGGAAGTACGCGAGCTCGGCCGCCTGCCGCGCCCCGGCGTCGGCGATCTCCTGGCGGCCGTGGCCCACCTGGGTGACGAACAAGCTGGAAAGCCCGTCCAGGTAACGCTTGCCGCGCTGGTCGAAGACGTAGGCCCCGGAGCCACGCACGATCACGGGGACGTCGCCCCGCTCGTAGGCGGACATCCGGGTGAAGTGCAGCCAGAGGTGGCGCTTGGCGGCTTCCTGCGAGTCTTCGGCGGCGTCGAAGGATGTCATCTGGTTCCCCATGAGTACGTTTGCTTGCGGAGTTTGAGGTACACGAATGTCTCTGTGCTGGTCACGAACGGCACGCCGCGCACCCGGCCCAGGATCTCGAGCAGGTGATCGTCGTCCTCGCAGACGACCTCCGCCAGCACATCGAACGAGCCGGCGGTGATGACGACATAGTCGATTTCGTCCATGTCGGCGAGCTGGCCTGCCACCTTCTCCAGGTCACCGTCGGTCTTGATCGCGATCATGGCCTGCCGCCGGAAGCCCAGCGTCAGCGGATCGGTCACCGCGACGATCTGCATCACGCCGGCGTCCTGCAGGCGCTGCACCCGCTGCCGGACGGCCGCCTCCGATAGCCCGATGGCCTTGCCGATCGCGGCGTAGGAACGCCGGCCGTCCTGCTGCAGCTGCTCGATGATTTGCTTGGAGACATCGTCGGGTACGACACCACCAGGATTGTGGAACGGGAGCGTCCTCGGGCTACGCGTCATACCGCCGTCTCCTCTCCCGAGCTCGTATCATGTCCGCTATCCAGTCAACTGATTTCGTAGGTATTTGTAAAGGTAGCAACTGAATCACTTGTGAAGATAGTCTATCTCTGCGAAGCTCGTCATTGAGAGTCGCAGAGGACAAGGACACTGCGCGGATGGAGGCTCACGATGACAAACGGGACGCCGCGGTCGCCGCTGCAGAACTTCGTAAACGGCAAGTTCGTCGACGCCAGCGACGGGCGCACCAGCAACGTAGTCGACCCCAGTACCGGTGAGGTCTACGCGCAGGCTCCGGTATCCGGCCGCGCCGACGTGGACGCCGCCATGCAGGCCGCGGCGAACGCGTTCGAGGGGTGGCGGGACAGTACCCCGTCCGAGCGCAGCCTGGCCCTGCTCAGGTTCGCCGACGCGGTGGAGAAGCGCGCCGATGAGATCGTCGCCGCCGAGACCCGCAACACCGGCAAGCCGGTGGCCCTGACGACCTCGGAAGAGATCCCGCCCGCGGTGGACCAGATAAGGTTCTTCGCGGGCGCCGCCCGGGTGCTCGAGGGCCGCGGCGCGGGCGAGTACATGCGGGACCACACCTCGATGATCCGGCGCGAGCCCATCGGGGTATGCGCCCAGGTGACCCCGTGGAACTACCCGATGATGATGGCGGTCTGGAAGTTCGCGCCCGCCATCGCGGCCGGCAACGCCGTCGTGCTCAAGCCTTCCGACACCACGCCGGTGTCCACGCTGCTGCTGGCCGAGATCGCGGCCGAATTCCTGCCGCCGGGCGTGTTCAACGTCATCTGCGGTGACCGCGACACGGGCCGCGAGCTCATCTCGCACCCGACTCCGAGCATGGTATCGATCACCGGTTCGGTGCGGGCGGGCACGGAGGTCGCGCGTGCGGCCGCCGATGACCTCAAACGGGTCCACCTCGAACTCGGCGGCAAGGCGCCGGTGGTGGTCTTCGACGACGCCGACGTCGAGTCGACGGCCGCGGGGATCGCCGGGGCAGGCTACTTCAACGCCGGTCAGGACTGCACCGCGGCGACCCGCGTGCTGGCCGGGCCGGGCATCGCCGCCGACCTGACCGCAGCGCTGGCCGAGCAGGCCGGCCACACCACGACCGGTGGGCTCGACGTCCCCGATGCCGACTTCGGCCCGCTGAACAACCCGAACCAGCTAGCCCGGGTCGAGGGCATGATCGAGCGCAGGCCTGCGCACGCCGGGATCGCGGCCGGCGGCCACCGGGTGGGGGAGCGCGGCTACCTGTACGCCCCCACCGTCGTGGCCGGGCTGCGCCAGGACGACGAGTTGATCCAGGACGAGATTTTCGGCCCGGTCATCACCGTGCAGCGGTTCACTGACGAGGACGAGGCGGTCCGCTGGGCCAACGGCGTCAAGTACGGGCTGGCCTCGAGCGTGTGGACGAAGGACCACGGCCGTGCGATGCGGATGGCCAAGCGCCTGGACTTCGGCGTGGTGTGGATCAACACCCACATCCCGATCGTGGCCGAGATGCCGCACGGCGGCTTCAAGCACTCCGGCTACGGCAAGGACCTGTCCATGTACGGCTTCGAGGACTACACGCGCATCAAGCACGTCATGAGCTACATCGGCAGCTGAGTTGACAGCCGGCTCGAAGGAGCATTGAGCCGGTCATAGCCGGCACGGTGGAACATCGTGCCGGCTGGCTATGTTCCCAGAGGCCTCTCAGGTCCCGTGGGACCGCACACCGCTGAGCCTCAGCCCTTGCCGGGGCGGCGCCAGACGTCGCGCTCGTGCATGAGCTCGATCTGCCGGTCGATGACCTGGCGGCGGTACTCCTCGTGCTGGTACGGGGCGCGGTCCAGGTAGAGGTTCTTCGGGTAGACCGGCTCTTCGTAGATGAGCTGGTACTGCTCGGTGGTGAGGTCCTTGATCCAGTTGTCCCACTGCGCGCTGGCCCGGAACTTGCGCAGCGCTTCCACGTCGATGGTGCCCGCCACCCATGAGGATCCGGCGCTGTAGTCGTGCCGCCCGACGATCTGGCCGCGGTAGTCGATCACGGCGGACCCGCCGCCGAACGTGTCGATCGGCACGTCGGAGTCCGTATGCAGGTAGTACGTGCCGACGTTGCAGGCGATCAGGTAGAAGTTGTTGTCCAGCGCCCGGGCCCGGTTCTGCACCTCGAACAGGCCGTTGCCGACGTGCGGGTGCGGATAGGGGCCCCGGTACACCACCTCGGCGCCGTTCATCGCCAGGCCGCGGGCGTTCTCCGGGTAGGAGCCCTCGTTGGCCATCAGGAACCCGAGGCGGCCGATCTCGGTGTCGGCCACCGGGTAGAACGCGTCCAGGTTGCGGCCGTACAGCTCGATCCACTTGTCCCAGACGTTGTGCGGTGTCACGGAGTGCTCAACGGGCAGCAGCGGCACCACCTTGTGGTGCCGCAGGACGATCTCGCCGGCCGGGTCGAGGACGAAGCCGACGTTGAAGAAGCGCCCGGGGAACTCGGGATGATGGGCCTTCGCCTGGCCCATCAAGAACGCGTTCCACTGCCGCGCCAGCGCGCCGAGCGCGTCGGTCTCCGGGCCGGGGATGTCGATCGCGCACTCCCGTGCGAACGTCTCGTGATCGAGGTCGAGGACCTCGTCGTTGAAGCCCTGCAGGGCGCCTTCCGGGATGGCGATCAGCCGCACCGGCAGGTCCAGGCTGGACAGCCACGACGCGGCCTTGATCAGGTGCGAGAGGTGCTCGATGTTGACACCGATCTCGTCGCGGTGACGGATGCCCCGCATCGTGGGCACTAGGCCAATGGCCTGGTAGGGCTCGATCATGACTGTCCCTTCGGCGCGGTGCTGTCCTCCTTGTTCTACCTGACCACCCTGGTTCCTGTCTGCACGTTCAGGCCAGGCCCCGGCACCGTCCGGGCCGCTGCTTGCCTTCGCGGTCCTCGCCGTCTACGCCGCGTCCTGCTTCGTGTTCCCGGTCATGGCGACCCGGTGGCGAGACACCCCTGACGGAGTCACCGCGGTGACGCCTGTGACGAGTGATGCCAAGTTGTGACGAATTGCTTACATGGGGCAGCATTTTTCGACCCATTTGCGCATTCACGCCGTTCCCCTGGGTAGGAACAGGCCGATCCAGACCCCTCGGCCCGGTGCCCGGCGGAAACCCTGCGCCGCCGGGCACCTCCGTGTCCGGGGTCCCGCAGCGGATCATGCGGGCTCAGATTTATACCGAACGAACCCGGGTAGCAGCCCGCATACCAGTGCGACGGCACCCACGCAGGCCAATCCCCCGGAGACGAGCGAGAACCTGGTGCCGAGCAGGCTCGCGACGACGCCCGACCTAAGCTGACCAGCCGGCGGCCCGAGGCCGGCGGTGGCGGCCATCATCACCGTCGTGACGGCATAAAGCGGCCACAGAGCGGGACGCGGAAGCAGCGCGTTGACCAGCAGCAGACCGGCGCAGCCGCCGAGCGCCACCTCGCACCAGCGCATCAGCGCCCGGCGGTCGAACCGGTCCGCGAGCACGCCCCCGTACAGCCCGAATATCAGCAGCGGCACGAGTTCCACCACGCCGAGCAGCCCCACCGCCAGCGGCGAGCCGGTGAGCTGCTTCGCCTGCACGAGCAGCGCGACCTCGCTGGCCTGGGTGCCGAGCGCGGTCACCGTCCGGCTGGCGAAGACCAGGCGGAACCCCCGCGAGGACCGCAGCGGCGCCAGATCCGGCCGCAGTCCCGGGCTGCTGGCCAGATTTCCGCCGGCCGCATCTCTGCCCGCCGGATCTCTGCCCGCCGGATCCCCCTCTGACACGCGGCCCACCGTAACACCGCCCACCCGTCGGGTCCGCAGGGTTATTCCGGCCCGGATCTGCCGTTCGCGCTAGCCGACGTTGAGCAGCACGATGCCGGCCACCACGAGAACGGTCGCCGCGATGCGGGTCCGGCCGAACGGCTCGCGGAAGACCAGCGTGGCGATGATCGCGCCGAAGATGACGCTGGTCTCGCGGAGCGCGGCGATCGGGGCCAGCGCGCCCCGGGTCTGCGCCCACAGCACCAGGCCGTAGGCGAGCACGCTGAGCGCCCCGGCCGCCAGGCCGGCCAGCAACAGCCGTGGCGGTTGCTTCAGCAGCACGTCGCGCCGCCGCGCTAGCGCGAACATCGGGACGCCGAGGCTCTCGAGCAGCATCAGCCAGCCGATGTAGCCGACCGGGCTGGCCGACACCCGCACACCCAGGCCGTCCACCGTGGTGTAGGCGGCGATGGTCAGGCCGGTGCCGACGGCGGCCAGGAACGCCGCGCGGCCGGGCCAGCGGCCGGCCAGCACCAGCACGGCTAGCCCTGCGGAGACCACGAGGACCCCGCCCACCTGGGCCAGCGCGAGGTGCTCGTGCACGAAGATGGCCGCCAGGATCGTCACCACCAGCGGGGAGGTGCCCCGGGCCAGCGGGTAGACCTGGCCGAACTCGCCCAGCCGGTAGCACCGCATCAGCAGCAGGTTGTAAAAGACGTGAATCGCGACCGACCCCAGCAGGTACGGCCAGCAGGCCGCCCTGGGCATGGCGGCCACGATGATGAGCGGGATCGCGATCACGATGCCACCCACGCCGATCAGCGCGAAGGCGAGCGTCTGGTCCTTGATGCCGTGCGCGATGGCGTTCCAGGTGGCGTGCGTGACGGCGGCGGCGAGCACGGCGAGGGTGACGCTCAGCGAGAGGGTGGTCGACGGGTCCAACGAGGCTCCTCAGGCAGGCTGAAATGGAGCCCTCATGGCTTCTATCCCGTCAGGTGTTCCCCGGCCTCCCGGCTGTCGGCCAGCTGGTTCGGCCGGGTCGCGGCGTCGCTCGGTCCAGGCCCGGCCGCCCTGATTGTCGTTGTTACCTGGCGGACAGCCAGCGGAACCCTAGACGCAACCACGTGCTAACCCCAGCTTAACCCGTCCGGCGGGAACGCGCCTGCCGGTGATCTCGCCGGCCTCGTATTCCAGCTGCGCCCGCATGAGCAGCGTGACCCAGGTGCGGTAGGGCTTCCAGTTCTCGCTGATCTGGAGAAGCTGCTCGGGCGTGGCCGGCCCGGGCAGCCCGTAGGCGAGCGCGACCGCGCGGGCCAGCCGCGGCTCCTGGCCGGGAACGGCGTCCGGATCACCCGCGCCGCGGAGCAGGATCAGCCCGGCCGAGAAGTCCCCGATGCCCGGCAGCTTCTTCAGGTCGGCCATCGCCTCCTCGTGCGGCATGGCCCGCAGCCGGGCGGCGTCGAGCTGGCCCTCCAGGGCAGCCTGCGCCACCGACCGGAGCCATTCCGGCTTGCGCCCGGACAGCCCGGGGAACATGCCGAGCTTGGCCAGCCGCTCGGGGGCCGGAAAGGCGTGCACCACCCGGCCGCCGAAGCTGACCGGCTCGCCGAGCTCTTTCGCCATCCGGGCCTTGACCGCCGCGGCCTGCGTGCTGCGGATCCGGTGCCCGATGACGGTCCAGACTGCCGCCTCGTACGGGGACCAGAACCCCACCGGACGCAGGCCCGGGTACCGCCGCTGAACCTCCCCGACCACCGGATCACGTTCGCCGACGGCGGGAAACTCGGAGCCGTCCACGTCGAGCGAGAGAATCCGCTCGACCTGCGGGCGTATCTCCGCGACCAGGGCGGGTCCGGGTTCGGCCGGGCCGACGATCTCGGCCGTCACGCCCGCCGGACCCTGGCGTACCCGGACGCCGACGGTCTGCCAGCTGCCCTCCACCGGGAACGCGAGCTCGAGCACGCCATCCGCGGGTCCCCCGTACGACGCGGGCGTGAACCCCTCGAGGAACTTGATGCTCGCGGCGAGCGAGAACGGCCCGCGGGGGACCAGAGTGAACGTTTCCATACTGGGCATCACACCACGCCCCACCGACATTTCCGCTGGCCTCCGCGGGCGTGCCCGAGTCCGTAACCTCCCCCATGAAAGCTCCACGGATTGACACAGCATCCCGCCCGGATTGACACAGCATCCCGCCCCGGCTTACCCTCAAAGCCGGTCATATACGAGATGCGATACATGGTGTCTACTCCACACGCTTTGAACGCCTCAGCGGCGCCCGGTCCGGCGTTCCTGACCGGCGCGGCCGGCGCGCTTCCGTCCCGGACAGTCGCGGTGCTCGAGGCGATCAAGCACGCGATCCTGGCGGGCGAGCTCAGGCCCGGCCAGGCCCTGGTCGAGACCGACCTGGCCGAAGTGCTCGGCGTCTCCAAGACCCCGGTGCGCGAGGCGCTCAAGACCTTGGCCGGCGCGGGCCTGGTGACGATGAACCCGTACAAGGGCGCGGCTGTCCGGGTCGTCGACGACGCGCAGGCCAGGCACGTGTACGACGCCCGCCTGCTGCTCGAGCCCGAGGCGCTCGCCCGCGCCGTCGTCAGCGGGCATGACTGGCGCCCCGCTCACCAGGCCCTGGCCCGCGCCGACAGCGCCCGCGACCAGGCCGAACGCAGCCTGGCGAACCGTGACTTCCACCGCGAGCTCTACCTCGCCTGCGGCAACCCGCTGCTGGTCCGGATGCTGGATGACCTGCGCGACCAGACCGCCCTGGTCAGCGTGGCGGCCTGGCGGGACGAACCAGACTGGCTCCCGACTCCGAGCTGGGAGCACGAGGCGGCCGAACACCGGGCCGTGCTCCAGGCCGCGGAAGACGGCGACGCCCAGCGTGCCGCCGGCCTGCTCCGCGGGCATATCACTGCTTTCGTCGCACGAAATTTCCCGGAACCAACGCAGGAGAACGAGAACACATGAGCTTTACCCCGGCAGTCGCGGAATCCCTGCGGCACGCCCTCGCCACGGTGGTCGTCGTCCCCGTCACGCCGCTTCATGCCGACGGAAATCCCGACTGGGACACCTACGCCGCGCTGACCGGGCGGCTGGTCGACGGCGGGATCACGATCATCACCCCCAACGGGAATACCGGCGAGTTCTACGCGCTCAGCCACGCCGAGGCCAGGCAGGCGGTGGAGACGGCCGCCGAGGCCAGCGGCGGACGTGACCAAGGGACGGAACTGCTGGCCGGCGTCGGCCACGACATCGCCACCGCGATCGGGGCGGCCAGGCATGCCCGGGACCACGGCGTCCGCATGATCATGATCCATCAGCCGGTACACCCGTATGTATCCAACGAGGGCTGGGTCGACTACCACGCCGCCATCGCCAATGCCGTCCCCGACCTCGGCGTCGTCCTGTACATCAGGGACGAGCGCCGCGCCGGTGCCCATATCGCCGTGCTTGCCGACCGGGCGCCGAACGTCGTCGGCGTCAAGTACGGCGTCCGCGACGCCACCAAGTTCGCCGCCGTGGCCAGGGACGCCGGGATCGACCGGTTCACCTGGCTGGCCGGCGCGGCCGAGCTGACCGCGCCCGCGTACTGGGCGTGCGGCGCGGACGGCTTCACCTCGGGCCTGGCCAACGTCAGCCCCGGCCTGGCCCTGGCCATGCTCGACGCGCTGCGGGCGAACGATTTCGGGGCCGCGATGAAAATCTGGGAGTCAGTACGCCGGTTCGAGGAACTGCGCCTGGCGGACGGCTCGGCCGATAACGTGAGCGTGGTCAAGGAGGCCCTGGCCCAACTGGGGCTGTGCCGCGCTGACGTCCGCCCGCCGAGCCGTCCCCTGCCAGCAGACATCAAGCAGGAGATCTCCGGCATCCTGTCGGCGTGGGGGATGAAGTGACGGTCACAAAGACGCCGGAAGAGCTCCGCAGCTTCCGCTGGTTCGGCGGCGAGCGCACCTCGGGGCTGCGGGCGTTCGGGCACCGGTCACGGATGCGCCAGCTGGGCGTGGAGCCCGAGGAGCACCTGGGCAAGCCGCTCATCGTCATCGCGAACACCTGGTCCGAGCTGAACCCCTGCCACATGCACCTGCGCCAGCGGGCCGAGCAGGTCAAGCGCGGCGTCCTGGAAGCAGGCGGCTTCCCGGTCGAGATGCCCGTGGCCACCCTCAGCGAGACGTTCCAGAAGCCGACCCCGATGATGTACCGGAACCTGCTCGCGATGGAGACCGAGGAGCTGCTGCGCTCCTACCCGGCCGACGGCGCGGTGCTGATGGGCGGCTGCGACAAGACCACGCCCGCGCTGCTGATGGGCGCGGCCAGCGCCAACATCCCGGCCATCTACGTGACCGCGGGCCCGATGCTGCGCGGCAACTTCCGCGGCCAGCCGGTGGGCAGCGGCACCGACGTGTGGAAGTTCTGGGACGACGCGCGGGCGGGGCTGGTCGGCGACTGCGAGCTGGCCGAGCTCGAGTGCGGCATCGCCCGGTCACCGGGCCACTGCATGACGATGGGCACCGCCTCCACGATGACCTCCGCCGCCGAGGCCCTCGGCATGACCCTGCCCGGGATGGCGTCGGTCCCTGCGGTCGATTCCGCGCACTACCGGATGGCGGCGGCCAGCGGCCGACGCGTCGTCGGCATGGTCTGGGAGGACCTGACCCCGGACAAGATCCTCACCCGCGAGGCGTTCGAGGACGCGGTGGCCACCGTGCTCGCGCTCGGCGGCTCCACCAACGCGTTCATCCACCTGATCGCGATGGCCGGCCGCGCCGGGGTAGAGCTGACGCTGGACGACTTCGACGCCATCTCCCGCCGGGTGCCGTGGCTGGCGAACGTCAAGCCCAGCGGGACGTACCTCATGGAGGACTTCTACTACGCCGGCGGCCTCCCGGCGCTGCTAGGCCAGCTGGCGAAGGTGCCCGGGGCGTTGCACCCTGAGCGGATGACTGTCACGGGCGCCTCGTTCGGCGCAAATATCTCTGACGTGCCCGTCCACAACGAGGACGTCATCCGCACGCCCGATACCGCGCTGGCCGCCGAGGGCGGGGTGGCGGTGCTGCGCGGCAACCTGGCCCCGGACGGCGCGGTCATCAAGCACATTGCCGCCGAACCGCGGCTGATCAAGCACACCGGCCCCGCGGTCGTCTTCGACTCCTACTCTGAGCTGCAGGAACGAATCAACGACCCGGCGCTGAACATCACGCCGGACTCCGTCCTGGTGCTGCGCAACGCGGGCCCGAAGGGCGGCCCCGGCATGCCCGAATACGGCATGCTGCCCATTCCCGACCATCTGCTGGCCCAGGGCGTCCGCGACATGGTGCGGATCTCCGACGCTCGGATGAGCGGTACCAGCTACGGCGCCTGCGTGCTGCACGTGGCCCCTGAGTCGTTCATCGGCGGCCCGCTGGCTTTCGTCCAGACCGGGGACCTCATCACCCTGGACGTGGCCGCCCGCCTGCTCTCTCTTGATATTCCCGAACGAGACCTGGTGCGTCGCCAGGCACAATGGCAGCCCCCGCAGCCGAAGTTCGAGCGGGGTTATGGCGCCTTGTATACCGAGCACATCACCCAGGCCAACGAGGGCTGCGACTTCGGCTTCCTGGCCAGGCGCGGCCGCAATCCCGATCCCGACCCCAAATAATCCCGAATAACTACAACTAAAACTCAGTGAACTCCAGCACCCCTCACCCCCCGGAGGACAAGGATGTCTCACGAAATCGATCGCCGCGCTCTGCTGCGAATGGGTGCCCTGGGCGGCGCGCTCGCTGTGCCGGCACTCGCCGCTACTCCTACGGTCAGCGCAACATCGCGGTCACCGGTCAGGGCACGCTCAACGGGCAGGCCGACGCCAGCCACTGGTGGAACTGGAAGAACCTGGAGACCGCCGACTTCGACGCGCTTGAGACGATGGCCGACGACAACGTGCCGGTGTCCCAGCGGGTCTTCGGCGCCGGGCACTATCTCCCGCCGCAGATGGTACAGACGTTTAGATCGGACACCGTCCTGCTCGAGGACGTGACCGTCATCAACAGCCCGTTCTGGCACCTGAACCCGAACCTGTGTAACAACGTGACAATCGACGGGCTGACGATCAGCTCGACCGGCCCGAACACCGATGGGTGCGACCCAGAGTCCTGCGACGGCGTCGTGGTCCAGAACGTCACCTACGACACGGGCGATGACTGCATGGCGATCAAGTCCGGACGTGACGCCGACGGGCGCCGCGTCAACGTGCCCTGCCAGAACGTGGTCATCCAGGACTGCAACTTCGCCAACGGCCACGGCGGCATCACCATCGGCAGCGAGATGACCGGCGGCGTGAAGAACGTCTACGCCCGCGACCTGACCATGAACAGCGCGAACCTGCAGGCCGGGCACAGGATCAAGACGAACACGCTGCGCGGCGGGTACGCGGTCAACACCAACGTCTACCGGGTCAAGGCCGGCACGGTCGGCGGACCGCTGCTGCTGATCCAGGGCAACTACGACGGCCAGACCGGCGACTTCCCGCCGGATCTCACCGACATCAACCTCGTCGACTGGACGGTGGACACCTGCGAGGGCCTCTGGTCCATTGTCGGCGCGTCCGCCGCCGATCCGGTGGGCACCGCGACACTGGACGATCTCACCATCACCGCGTCCACCGCGGCCAACTCCGCGGAATTCATCACTAACCTCGTGGTGAAGGACGTCACCGTCGGCGGCGTAGCTGTCACCTCGTAGGAGAGCTGATGATTCAGGGGTTTGACCCGCGAACGGGCGAGCCGGTGGGAGAGCCGGTCCCCGAGACCTCCGATGCCGGGGTCGATGCGATCGTCTCTGCCGCAGCGGTCGCGTTCCCGGCCTGGTCCGCGTTCGGCCGCCGGGCCGAGGCGCTCGAGGCCGTGGCCGACGCACTCGATGCCCGCAGGGGCGAGCTCGCGGCGATCGCCGACACCGAGACCGCGCTTGGCGGTGAGCGGCTGACCGGCGAGGTAGCCCGCGCGACGGGCCAGCTGCGGATGTTCGCGGCGGTGCTGCGGGACGGTGGCTACCGGGACGCCGTGGTCACTCCGGCCGAGGGTGTCGTGCCGGACCTGCGCCGGATCAACCAGCCGGTCGGACCGGTCGCCGTGTTCGCGGCGTCAAACTTCCCGTTCGCGTTCTCCGTGGTCGGCGGGGACATGGCATCGGCGCTGGCCGCCGGGTGCCCCGTCGTGGTCAAGGCGCACGAGGGTCATCCGGTCACCTCCGACGTGTGCGCCGAGATCGTCACCGGGGCGCTGGCCGCGGCCGGGGTGCCTCCGGGTGCGTTCGGCCTGGTGCACGGGGTGGAGGCGGGCCTGCGGCTGCTCAGGCATCCGCTTATCGCGGCGGCCGGGTTCACCGGGTCGACCGTCGGCGGGCTGGCGCTGGCCAGGATCGCCGCCGAACGGCCGGTCCCTATCCCGTTCTACGGAGAGCTCGGCTCGGTCAACCCCTGCGTGGTGCTGCCCGGTGCCGCGTTCTCCCGTCCGGCCGGGATCGCCACGGGCTACGTCGGCTCGCTGACGCTCGGCACCGGCCAGTTCTGCACCAACCCAGGTCTGCTCTTCGTGCCCGAGGACGTGGGCCTGCTGACCGCGATCGCCGAGGCGGCCGGCGCATCGGCGGGCGGGGCCATGCTGTCCGGCCGGATCTTCGCGGGCTACGAGGACGCGGTGGCCGAGGCGGCGGAGCACCCCGGCGTCACCGAGCTGGCCTCGGGGCAGCCCGGTCCGGGACCCTGGGGCGCCACCCCCCGCGTGTTCCAGGTCTCGCTCAAGGAGTTCGCCGCCGACCTCGCGGTCCTATCCCGCGAGCGGTTCGGCCCCGCCGGGCTGGTGATCACCTATTCCTCCGTCGAGGACCTGCTGCCGGTCCTCGCGGCGCTGGAAGGCAACCTGGTCGGGACCGTGCACGTCGACACCGCTTCGCCGGAGGACATGGAGATGGCCCGCCAGGTGGTCGCGGTGCTGGAGCGCGTCGCGGGCCGGGTCGTATGCAACGGCTGGCCGACCGGCGTCGCCGTGGTCGCCGCGCAGCACCACGGCGGTCCGTGGCCGGCCACCACGATGCCGGCCTACACCTCGGTCGGCACGGCCGCGATCCGCCGCTGGCTGATTCCCGTCGCCTACCAGGACTTCCCCCCGGAACTGCTGCCGCTAGGACTTCGCTGACAGCCGGGCCTTCGCCTCCGCGACGTCCAGGCCGTGCAGGCGGAGCAGGTTCTCGCCGAGGATCTTGCGCTTGGCCTGGTCGGTGAGCTGCGGGTAGCCATACCCGGCGGATAGGTCCTCGGGGATCTGGAAGTCCATGAACGCGCGCAGCGCCCACTGCGGGTGGAACAGCGGCGCCTCGGAGCCGTAGATGATCTTGTCCTCGCCGCACCAGAAGAGCAGCTTGCCGAGGATCTCCGCGAACATCCGCGGTGCCCGGACCAGGAAGTTGATCGTCGCCGCGATCGAGGCGTACAGGTTCGGGTACCTGATCAGCTGCCAGCAAGTCTCGTCGAGGAACGGCAGCCCGACGTGGAAGATGACGAAGTTGATGTCGGGGAAGTTGGCCGCCGCCCCGTCCATGTCCCAGGTCTGGGTGTGCTCGATCGGCTGCGGGCCGAGCGGCACGCCCTTGTGCACGCCGATCAGGTTCACGCCGAGTTCCTGGGCCTTCTCGAAGACGGGGAAGGCGATGTTCGGGTCGTCCATCCGCCACGGGTACGGGGATCCGTAGTCGTAGCGGACGTTGTAGAACTTGAACGCCCGCGCGCCGAACTCCCCGACCTGGCGCTCCATCAGGTCCAGCGCCTTGCGCCCCTCGAGCGGGTTGACCGATCCCCAGAAAATGGTCCGGTCCGGGTCACGGCCGGCCAGGTCGGCGCAGGATTCCCACGGTGACAGGCCGTCGTGGAACAGGTCGGTCAGCGGCAGCGGCATCGCCACCAGCATGTCGGTGTCTGACTCCTCGTACACCATCTTGCGGATGTCCGACGGCGTCCACTGCCGCAAGAACTCCTCCGGCGGCAGCTTGGGCTGGTCGTCGGGGGTGAGGGCATTGTGGAACGCGTACAGGTGGTTGTCGAACATCAGACCCGGCTGGCCGAACGCGTTCTTCGGGTCGAAGTTGAAGACGTGCGCCACGCAGTCGAAGACGAAAGCATCGTCGATCATCGCTACTCCTTTGCGGGCAGGTGGGCGCGGATGTAGGAGTCCCGGTCGGCCACGGCCGCCGGCGGCGGCAGGAAGCGCAGGATGTCCCGCGCCCGGGGGGACAGGCGGTCCGTCGTCCAGGCCTCGTCCCAGACGATCGACACGTCGGCGTTGCTGATCCCGGGCTGGCCCAGGATCTGGTTCTTCACTTCGGTCAGCACGCTGGCCGCGAACGGGCACCAGCCCGACGTCAGCAGCAACTCGACCTTGGCCACCCCGTCCTCGACCTGGACCGAACGCACCAGCCCCATGTCCAGGACCGAAATGCCCTTCTCCCGGCAGCAGGGATCGTAGATCCCGGCAAGCGCGTCGCGTGCCCACGTTGGCAGCTCGGACATACCGTCCATACTTTGCTCGTTTCTCCTGCTGGTCAAGATGATTCCCGTTGCTACCGTGGTGCCGTGAGCCCACAGATAGCGGTCAATACCGCAGTAAGCCGGGATGAGCTGATCGACTTCGTTTCCGCACGGCACCACGCGATCGTGATCACGGCGCGGGCCGACGGGCGGCCGCAGGCGTCGCCGGTCACCTGCGGTGTCGACGCCGAGGGCAGGATCGTGATCGCGACCTACCCGGAACGTGCCAAGACCCGCAACGCCCGGCGTAACCAGCAGGTCAGCGTGCTGGTGCTGTCCGATGACTTCGGCGGGCCCTGGGTGCAGGTCGACGGCACCGCCGAGGTGCTCGACGTGCCCGAGGCGGTGGAGCCGCTGGTGGAGTACTTCCGGTCGATCTCCGGTGAGCACCCGGACTGGGAGGAATACCGGCAGGCCATGATGCGCCAGGGCAAGTCGCTGCTGCGCGTCACGCCCGAACGCTGGGGTCCTGTCGCTACCGGAGGCTTCCCGCCCCGGCTGGCGTGACAGCGCGGGCGAGCAGAACCATATACGATCCGCTGAGATTTTCAGCCGGCACAATTGCGATGGCAGACTGTCGGCATGACCGGATCGGATCCGAAAACGGACCTTCGCCGCTATTTGCAGGACGCACGCGAAGCCCTGCTGTGGAAGCTCGACGGGCTCTCGGAGTACGACATCCGCCGCCCGATGGTGCCTACCGGCACCAACCTGCTGGGCCTGATCAAGCACGTGGCCAGCGTCGAGCTCGGGTACTTCGGGGATTGCTTCGGCCGCCCGTTCAGCGAGCGACTGCCGTGGCTGGAGGATGACGCCGAACCCAACGCGGACATGTGGGCCACCGTCGCCGAGTCGCGCGAGCAGATCACCGGCCTGTACCGGCGGGCCTGGGCGCACTCCGACGCCACCATCGGCACGCTCGCGCTGGACACGATCGGTCATGTGCCGTGGTGGCCGGATAACCGGAGCGAGGTGACACTCCACAAGATCCTGGTCCACATGATCGCCGAGACCGACCGGCACGCCGGGCAGGCCAACATCGTCCGCGAGCTTATCGACGGCGCCACCGGTCTGCGTAACGGCAACGACAGCATGGCGGCGGCCGACCAGGCGTGGTGGGAGAGCTACCGGAGTCGGCTCGAGCGCGCGGCCCGCGAGGCCGGCCAGGGCGCGGCCCGCCAGGCCGGCCAGGGCGCGGCCCGCCAGGCCGGCCAGGGCGCGGCCCGCTAACGCCCGCCGCCGTCTCGGTACTGGTCGAGCCCACGTCGGTCCCGTGGCGGTGTTGCTTAAGCACTCAGATGGTGAGGTGGCATGAACGACGAGCGTGAGAATCTCAGCTGGCAAGGGTTCGGTGAGGCGTCTCGCGAGCTAGCGAAGGTTATCGCTGCCGACGGTTTCGAACCTGACCTGATCCTTTCGATCGCCCGGGGGGGTCTGTTCCTGGCTGGCTCCCTCGGCTACGCGCTCGCGGTAAAGAACCTGCACGTGATGAACGTCGAGTTCTACGACGGAGTCGGCACGACGCTCGACATGCCCGTCATGTTGCCGCCCGTGCCGAGCGCGGTCGACTTCTCGGCCAAGAAGGTGCTCATCGCCGACGACGTCGCGGACTCGGGCCGAACGATCGAACTCGTCCACACCTTCATCAAGGATCACGTAGAGGACGTGCGCTCGGCCGTGATCTACGAGAAGCCCCGGTCGTTGATCAAGTGCGACTACGTGTGGAAGCGCACCGATCGCTGGATCAACTTCCCGTGGAGCTCTGCGGGTCCCGTCGTCGAACGCGTCGACCAGGTCCTCGACGCCTGACCCGGCCGCCGTCCGGTAATCCGTCCAGGTCAGATGGGGTAGCGGGTGGGTTCGGTGGTGTACTGGCGGCCGGATGGGGTTGGTCCATCGGAAGGTGCCGTCGGGGAGCTGGTCGACGTGCCAGCGGGGGTGCTGCTTGAGCCGGTGGTCGTGGCGGCATTTGGGCATGAGGCCGCGTGGGCAGATAGTCCTGTTTAGCTGGGAAAATGGTCTGACATAGCCGCAGTTGAGTGACATGTCCCCCGCGGCGCCGGGGACACGTATCTTCGATGACCGCTGCGGAGTCTGGCATCATTGAGGGGAAGGAAAGGCTGCCTTGTGACCACCATCCACGTCCGCTATGAGATCCTGGACGATCCCGGCCGTCCCGATCCGGACTCGCCACTGGATTCCTTCGCGTGGGGCGTGCAGGCGGTGGGCCTTCCGGGAAACCTCAGCGCCTTCGGGGTCGGCGACACGCTCGACGAGGCGCTCGACGATCTTGCCGAGGGTATCCGGGCGCTGTTCAGCGCTGGATCGGTACCGGACGAACTGACGAGGGAAATCGCTGTCACCGTCGGCGACGCGGCCTGATGCCGGTCCGGCTCTCAGGGAAGGACATCGTCAAGGCACTGGGCAAGGGCGGCTGGGAACTGGAACGGGTCACTGGCAGCCACCATGTGATGCGGCATTCCGACGGGCGGCATGTGAGCGTTCCGGTGCATGGCGCCCGGCCGCTCCCGGTCGGGACGCTCGCATCGATCTGCCGCCAGGTCGGCCGCACGGCGAACGAACTGCGCGACCTTCTTTAGGGTGACCGGGCGACCTGTGTAGTTATCGCTTGCATTGGGTGACTGCCGACGCTGTCAGGGTAGCCATTTTCCTGGCCATAGTGGCGACCGGTCTGTATAGTGGTCTGTATGGAGACCATACCAATCACCGAAGCGAAAGCCCGGATCGCAGAGCTGGCAGACCGGGTGGCACGCGAGCATGATCACTTCACCATCACCAGGAACGGCCGGGCCGACGTGATGCTGATCTCCGTGGCGGAGTACGAGTCCATGCAGGAGACGCTGGACATCCTCAGCGATGAGGAGACCCTTGCGGACCTGCGGCAGTCCCGTGAGGACTTCGCGGCGGGCGATGTCTACAGCGCCGAGCAGGTTCGCGCTGAGCTGGAGCAGCGGCGGCTAGGCCCGCGGTGAGCAGGGACCCGGCTGAGCACGGACCGTGCTCGGTGAGCCTGCCGGGCCAGGCCCGCCGTAACATCCGCGAGCACCTTCCCCTGGAGGTGGCTGCTGCCGCGATGGAGACAATCGAGGGGTCTATCGCCGTGAGCCCCTACCGGGCCGGCAAGCCGCTGGACGAGCCGTTCGACGGCTTCTACGCGGCCCGGCGCGGGACCTATCGGATCGTCTACCGCATCGACGAGGCCAAACACCAGGTGGAGATCTACTCCATCCGCCACCGCCGCGACGCGTACCGGACCTGACCGGGCCAGCTGGCGAGCTGCCGGGCTCGCGCGACCGCAATGACCGGCCCAGCCTCGCGCAGGGATGTCATACTGCCGTGATGGCCGGCGAGGACGCCTGCTTTAGCTGCGGCAACAACGAGCGCCCTGACTTGCCCCCGCGAGAGCGGATCCATGTCGGGCCGGGGTGGAGAGTCGCGCACGCGTTCCGGACGGCGCTGCCAGGATGGCTGGTGCTCCTGCCCCGCAGGCACGTGACCGCGTTGGACGAGCTGACCGCCGCGGAGGCCGAAGAACTCGGCCTGCTGCCGCGGGCGGTCACGCAGGCGCTGCGCGAGGCGACAGGCTGCGACAAGACGTACGTGGCGCTGTTCGCCGAGGCCGAAGGGTTCGCACATGTCCATTTCCATGTCATCCCACGTCATGGAGATCTTGACCTTGAACTGCGCGGCCCCCGTGTGTGCAGCCTGCTCGGCGCGGACCCCGCCCGAAGCGTTCCTGACGCGGTAATGGACGAGATAGCACTGCGCATCGCGGCGGCCCTAACCGTGCGGCGCGAGACCGCTGGCCGTCCCAGCACCTGAACGCCGCACGACATGTGTGGTTATAACTTGCACGCTGGGCCGCCGTTGCACAGGCAGTTTCGGTCGCCTGCTTCGTAAGGGGTGTTGAGCTCGAAGTCGCAGGCGGCGGCGGGGCGGCGGCAGACCGGGCTGGTGTAGGTGGCGTGCCGGACCTGGGCTAGGTGCCGCAGCTTGGTCCCGGAGTCGTGGCTCGTGGCCTCGAACCGGTGGTCGCAGTCCTGGGTGGTGATCGGATCCAGGGTGAGCAGCAGATTCCGCGGTCCGCCGGCTCCGGCCTGACCGCCGCGAGCCGATTTTGGCGTGCCGGGCGGCGGGCGGTTATCCGAGATGGTGATCGCGGGCGTAGCGGATCGCGGCGGTGCGGTTGGCCGATCCGGTCTTGGCGAAGATCCGGTTGATGTGGCTTTTGATGGTTTGAGTACTGATGTAGAGCTCGGCTGCGATGTCGGGGTTCGTCATTCCCCGGGCCATCATGGAGAGGATCTCGGCCTCGCGTAGGGTCAGCCCGTCGGGCAGCTTCTCGGGAAGCTTTTGCTCGGCCGGTTTCTCCGGTCGTGACGTCGCGGCGGAGAGCAGTGCGGCGCGGACGGCGGGATCGATGACCGACAGGCCGGTGGCTGCGCTGCGCAGCGCCTGGACGATGTCGGCACAGTCGGCGTCCTTGGTGAGGTAACTGCGAGCGCCGGCTGCCAACGCGGCCACGACCGACGAGTCGTCGACGTAGGTCGTCAGGATCACCACGGCGACATCGGGGTGTTGTTCGGTCAGTCGGCGGGTGGCCTCGATCCCGTCGAGTACGGGCATGTGCAAGTCAAGAAGGATCGCATGGGGGCTCTTCTCGGCGACGAGCTGGATAGCCTCCTCGCCGTTGGCCGCAGAGGCGACGACCTCGATCTCGGGAAGCGTGCCCAGCAGGACCACGAGTCCTTGACGCACGCTGGCCTGGTCGTCGGCGACGACGATCCGCAGCGGCACGGGCACTTCGGGATGTGGGGTCACCGGGGGACCTTCGCCATGACGACCCAGTCGCTGCCGTTCTGCCCGGCGCTCAGCGTGCCCTTGACGAGGAGAAGCCGTTCGCGCATCCCGGCCAGCCCGTACCCGCCGTTGACCGTGGCCAGCCCTGGCCCGTGACCGCCGAGGGCGTCCTCGCCCAGGTGGTTGGTCACCGCGAGGCTGGTGTGGGCGCCGGCATAGTCCAGGCGGATGCCCACAGGCTGGTGCGGGGCGTGCTTGGCCGCGTTGACCAGCGCCTCCTGCGTGGCCCGGGTCAGGGCGAGGGCGGCATCGGGCGGCAGCGGACGCGGCTCGCCGCTGACCTCGAAGATCACCCGCGCGCCGTGACGGCGCTGGTGGTCCGCGCTGAGCTCGGCCAGCCCGTCCGGGAGCGGCCGGGTCTCGCCGCGCAGGGCGTGCACGGCCCGGCGGGTCTCGTTGAGCCCGTCGGCGGCCAGCCGGCGAGCCTGGCCCAGCAGTTCCGCCGCCTGTACCTCGTCATGCTGCCTGGTGAGGACGGCCTGGGCGGCCTGGATGTGCAGTCCCAGGGCACCGAGGGAGTGGGCGAGCACGTCGTGGATCTCCCGGGCGATCCGGGCGCGCTCATCCAGCGCTGCCACCTTGGCCTGCTCCTCGCGGAGCTGATCCGCCTTGGCGAGCAGGGCCGCCGACTGCTCGACCTGCGCCTGACGGGCGCGCAGGTTGTACCCGACCATCCAGGCGATGAGCAGGATGGCGGGATGCTCGAGGGTGGTCGTGACGGTCGCTCCGAAAAACAGCCCCATGACCTCGCACGCGAGTATCCCCGCGCCCACCACGATCAACCCGGCGGCCAGGCTGGTGTCGCTTCCCGCCATCAGCGCGGCGAGGACAGCCAGGACCATGAGTTCCCCGCCGATCGGACCGGCCGCTGCCATGTCGCACGTGACCGTGACGGCCGCGAGGGCATACGGCAGCAGGAAGGCGTACCGGAGGCGGGCCGGCGCCGCGAGGTCGGCATGGGCCCACAGAACAAGCTGGACGGTCGCGGCGGTAACCGCGGCGACCGCCACGGCGCCCTTCCAGGCGCCAGGCCAGGGATGCTTGAAGGTGATGAAGGCCACGATAACGAGCAGGGCGGCGCGCACCGCCAAGTTCGCGACCCGTATCACGGTGTTCATTATCGCTCCCGGACGACCCTGGCGCCGCCGTCTCCTCGCCGCGAGGCTTGACGGGTGCCGGTCGGCGGCTGATAAGGCCAAGGACACGACTGACGGTAAGAGCGCAGCGGCACCAGGTCACCGGCCCGCGGGTGGTATTCCGGTGTGAGATCTCGCCCCGCGGCTCATACCGGAGTTCCACCCGGGCGCGGCGAAATCCAACTGGCGGGTGGACGCTCCGGTTCCCCGGCGAAGGCGACGGTTGGGCCAGGAACCGACGCTAAGGAGCCGTCACATGTCCATTGCCCGCCGAACGAGGCGGCCGGTCTCGGGCACCCGATTCGCCAGGACGCTGCGCCGGCTGCGCTGGCCGGTCATGATCGCCTGGCTGATCGCCGTCATTTTCCTTTTCCCGCTGGCCAGCAGCCTGTCCCAGGTGACCAACAACACCGACGCGGCCAACCTGCCCGCCTCGGCACCCTCGACGCGGGTCATTGCGCTGGAGCTCCAGCAGGCCTCCCGGAACGGCCCGGGCCATCCTCAGACCGACACCGCGTTTGTGGTGTTCGCCCGCGGCAAGGGCCTGACGCCCGCGGATATGACCGCGATCGCCTCGGCGCGGACCGCCGTCGGACGCCTGGCCAGGCAGGCGAGCGGGCTCAGCACGCCCAGCCCGGCCCAACGGTCGGCCGACGGGCAGGCCGCGGTGTTCACGGCGAACGTCACCGCACCGGCGAACAGCCAGGCCAGCGCCGACACGGCCGCGGTGCGGGCGATCCGCGGAGCAGTGGCCGGCCCGGCCAGCCGTGCGGGCGGCGGCCTGCAGGTCGAGGTGACCGGGCCGGCCGCGGTGAAGGCGGACACCGGCACCCCGACCACGACCACCCTGGAGCTCACCGCGGTGGTGATCGTGGCGCTGGTGTTCTTCGTCGTCTACCGCAGCCCCCTGCTGTGGTTCTTCCCCCTGCTCGGCGCGGTGGCGGGCATCCAGGTCGCCCAGGCCGGCGCCCACGGCCTGGCCAGCGCCGGGCTCACCGTCAGCCCGCTGTCGTCCTCGATCTTGATCGTGCTGGTCTTCGGCGCCGCCAGCGACTACGCGCTGCTGCTTATCCACCGTTACCGCGAAGAGCTGTGCCGGCACGCCGCCACCGAGGACGCCATGGCCGCCGCGCTGCGCCGCACCCTGCCGACCCTGCTCGCCTCCTCCGGCACGGTCACCATCGCCATGATCTGCCTCCTGGCCGCGCAGTCGGCCTCGCTGCACGGCCTGGGTCCGGTCGGCGCCGTTGGCATCGTCTCGGCCCTGCTCGCCCAGACCACCTTCCTGCCCGCGCTCCTGCTGGTCCTCGGGCCGGCCGCCTTCTGGCCCCGCGCCCCCCGGGCCGGGCAGGCCGGCCGAGGGGAATCCCGCCTGTGGTCGGGCATCGGCACCCGGGTCGCCCGCCACCCCGCCCGGGTCGCGCTCGCCGCCGTGGTGCTGCTCTGCGCGGCCTGCGCCGGGCTCGCTACCCTGCAAATCGACAACAGCAACCTCGCCCAGGTAAAGGGCCATCCCGGCAGCGTGGCCGGCGCGCAGCTGGTCGACGACCATTTCCCGGCCGGCCTGCTCGAACCCGTCGTGATCCTCGCTCCGCCGGACCAGGCCAGAGCCGCCGCCGCGGCGGCCCGGGCCACCCCAGACGTCAGCACGGTGCTGCCGACCACACTGGTGGAGGGCTACGCCAGCTACCTCGTCATCATGTCCGTCCCGCCCTACGGAGCGAGCGGGCATGCCGTGATCGTGCACCTGCGCCAGCGGCTCGACCGTGACGCGCCGGGCTCGCTGGTGGGCGGGGATCCGGCCGTTCAGTACGACATCACCCAGGCCTCCGCTCACGACGCCCTCGTGCTCATCCCCCTGGTGCTGGTCGTGATCCTGGTCGTCATAGCCCTGCTCTTGCAGGCGGTCGTCGCACCCCTGGTGCTGGTCGCCACCACCGCGCTCAGCTTCGCGGCCTCGTTCGGGCTGTCGAACCTACTGTGGCGCTACGGGCTGGGCTATTCCGGCATCGAGTCGCAGGTCCCGGTATACATCTTCATCTTTCTGGCCGCGCTCGGCGTCGACTACAACATCTTCCTGGCCGCCCGCATCCGGGAGGAATCCCGGCACCTGGGCATCCGGCAGGGCACCCTGCGCGGGCTCAGCGTCACCGGGGGCGTCATCACGGCCGCTGGCATCGTGCTCGCCGCCACCTTCGCCGCCCTTGTGCTGGAGCCCACGGTCTACCTCACCGAGGTCGGGACCGCCGTGGCCATCGGCGTCCTGCTCGACACCCTGCTCGTCCGAACGGTGCTGGTCCCAGCTGCCCTGCTCACCATCGGTGAGCGCGTCTGGTGGCCTACACGACCAGGCCATCAGACGGCGGCCGTCACGGCCGACCGTGAGGCGGTCACGGTATAGCACAGGCTGCGGAGGACCAGGCCGGACACAAGTGCCGCGAGCACAGCGCCCCAGCCCTTGGTCCTCCGCAGCGCCGTCGTACCGGTGAGCCGTCCTCCAGGGCATCGAGTACGAAGAACTCCTCGACACACATCTGAATATGATCGGTTTCTGCCGCGTGTCAGCGGACGTGACGCACACCAGTTACCGACCCTGCGAGGGCAACGGTCCGGTACGTTGATGTGCCGGGTATCGGGACCGGCTGACGCCCCGGTCTGGTAACGATCCTATGTATTTGCTCCGGGATCGGGGTCGCCCGAGGCGGTACACGGGATGAGATCCGGTCGTTCCGCGAGCGGCCAGGGCCGCGCACGACTACAGCGCCGATATCTCCGACAAGGTGCAGCGCGGCCGCAAGCGGTGTACGTGCATGGCCTGGTCCGACGGTCAGCCGACATCCGGATCTGCCGAAATGAGGGCGTTGCGTTTTCGTATACTTATGCGCAGGACTGTATGTCATTAAAACGGCGCAGCGATCATCAATTTCAATTCAGCATTGTCATTCGTATCGGGGCGCGCCGATCGCTTAATGAACCTTTTCCATCCTGGTTATGTTTCGCGTAGCTGCAGTACGTGGGTGGCCTTGGCGAGCTGACCGGCGCGCCCGGGGGTGGAAGGTCCCGGCCCACCCGAAGCCCGGCCTCGCCACCGCTGAGCTGAGTTGAGCGTCCCGGAAGGTCGCTGGGCGCGTAGCGTTCCTGCCGTTGCGGAGCCCCGTCCGCTACTGGGAGATGGCTGGCGGCCGGCAGTCTTGACTCTCACCTTGGGGGAGCCCGCACACTCATTTTGCCGGGTCGGATCGGCCCGGCGACGAGGGAGTCAGCGTGAAAGAGATCAGCATCGGGGAGTTCGCACGACGGTCCCGCCTGTCGCTGAAGGCGCTGCGCCTCTACGACGAGCGCGGGGTGCTGGTGCCTTCGCGCGTCGATCAGGCGTCTGGCTATCGCTACTACGACACGGCCCAGCTTGAGGAGGCACGCCTGGTCGTGATGCTGCGCCAGTTGCAGTTGCCGCTCGCCGCGGTCAAGGAGCTGCTCGCGTGCGATCCGGCCGAGGCGGCGACGCGCATCGCCGAGCACTGGCGCGGCGCCGAAGCGGCACACGGCGCGCGGCGCGGCCTAGCCGACCACCTCGTCAGTCGGTTGAGCGGGAAGAGGTCCGTCATGTACGAAGTCGCCACGCGGGAGATGCCCGAGCGGAGCCTGCTCTGCCTCAAGCGCAACGTCGCCGAGCAGGAGATGTGGGCGTTCGGCAAGGAGTTCATCGCGATCCTGCGCGAGCGCCCGCTCCCCAAGATCGAAGGACGAGAAGGCGCGGCGTTCTGCATCTGGTGGGGTCTGGTGAACGCCGACGGCGATGGCCCGATCGAATGGTGTGCGCCAGTCCCTGCCGCGCAAGCGGAATCTCTCGCGTCGCACTATCCCGAGCTGACGTTGCGATCCGAGCCGGCGCATCTGGAGGCGTTCGTCGCGCTACCGGATGCGGGGGACGAGGCGGTGCACTGGCATCTCGCTGGCGAGTCACTGGAGGCTTGGGCGGAGGAGCAGGAGCAGGAGCACGAGGGTGACCGTCTTGCCCTCACGCCCGCAGACCTCGGCCTGCGCATCACCTATCTCGCCAGCGCACTGGGCACCGGGGAGCCCTACCGCGACATGGCCCTCCCGTTCGCCGTAGAGCGATGATCGAAGCCTGCGGCCTGGTCAAGCGCTACGGCTCCACCCTGGCCGTCAACGACCTGTCTTTCTCGATCAGGCCCGGCCTGGTCACCGGTTTCCTCGGCCCGAACGGCGCCGGGAAGACCACCACCATGCGGATGATCCTGGGCCTGGACGCGCCGACGCGGGGCTCGGTGACCGTCGGCGGCCGCACCTACCGTGACCTGCCGGCGCCCATGCGCGAGGTGGGCGCCCTGCTCGACGCCAAGGCGGTGCACGGCGGCCGCCGGGCCTTCGACCACCTGCTATGCCTGGCCCAGAGTAACGGCATCCCCCGCAGCCGGGTGGACGAGGTGCTCCGCATCGTCGGTCTGGAGAGCGTGGCCAGGCGCCGGGCGAAGGGCTTGTCGCTGGGCATGAGCCAGCGGCTCGGCATCGCCTCGGCGCTCCTCGGGGACCCGGCCGTGCTCATCTTCGACGAACCGGGCAACGGCCTGGACCCCGACGGCATCCACTGGGTCCGGACCCTGATGCGGGAGCTCGCCGCCGAGGGCCGCACCGTGCTGGTCTCCAGCCACCTGATGAGCGAGATGGCCCTGACCGCCGGCCACCTGCTGGTGATCGGCAAGGGCCGGCTGATCGCCGATACCAGCGTGGACGAGTTCGTGCGGTCCAGTTCCCAGCAGTCGGTGCACGTCCGCAGCCCCCAGGCGGCTGAGCTGGCCGCCTTTTGCCGGGAGGCCGGCGCCACGGTCAACGCCGGGACCGGCCCCGACGTCATCGAGATCACCGGGATGGACAGCGCCGAGGTGGGAAGGCTGGCCGCCGCCCATGGCATCGTCCTGTCCGAGCTCATCCCCGTCCGGGCCTCACTGGAGGAGGCGTTCATGGAACTGACAAGAGAGAGCGTGGAGTACCAGGCAGCCGGGGCGACCCGATGACCGACGCCACGATCGCCCGCACCGGCCCGGACCACCGGGCGGCCTTGCGTGCATCCACCTTCGCCGACGTGCTGCGCTCGGAGTGGGTCAAGCTCCGTTCGGTCCGGTCGACCTTCTGGGCGCTGACCGCGACTATCCTGCTCGGCATCGCCCTGGGAGCCGTCATCAGCGCGGCCACCGCCCACGCCTACGCCAAGTTCAGCGTCTCCCAGAAGCTGAGCTGGGACCCGACCGGGGTCAGCCAGGCGGGGGTGGCCATCGCCTCGCTGGCCATCGTCGTGCTCGGGGTGCTGTGCATCAGCTCCGAGTACTCGTCGGGGATGATCCGCACCAGCCTGGTCGCCGTCCCGAAGCGAGGCCGGGTACCCGGTCACCGAGTTCTGGCCGACCCAGGCCGGAACGCAGGTCACTAGCGTCTACCACTCCGCCCACACCCTCCAGCCCTGGCCCGGCTTCGGCGTGATGTGCCTGTTCGTCGCCATCGTGTACGCCATCGCCTGGACGCTGCTGGACCGCCGGGACGCATGATGGCGGTCAGGGCGCGTCGCCAATACCCAGGACCCGGCCCCGCTGCGGGCAGTGACCAGTGAGCCCTTTCTCATCCTGGCCGTGACGGGTCCGCCACGGTCTGGCGACGTCGCGGCGTGTCGCCACCGGGAATGAGCAAGCCCCGGTCGATGAGCTAGCCGACAAGAATCGCTTCATAACCACTACCAGGGGCTTGCATGCTTTTCTACCGTGCGTCGCTGCCGCCTCGCGTCAGACCCTGAACTTCGCGGCCGGGATCATCCGCCGCCACCGGATCTGGATCGGCTCGCTGTGGCGGAAGGTAAACCCCGGGCAGCAGGCCCTCCTGGTCCTGGTCTGCCTGCGCAAAGGCGAGACGTTCGCCAGCCTCGCGGCCGGGTTCGGGGTCGGCACGGCCACTGCCTGGCGGTGCGTGGAGGAGACGGTCGCGCTGCTCGCCGCACGGGCGCCGAGGCTGCGCAAGGCGGTCCGGGACGCGGCGAGGGCCGGGCACGCCTACGTCGTCCTGGACGGGACGCCGATCCCCATCGACCGGGTCGCCGCGGACCGGCCCTCCTACTCCGGCAAGCACCAGAGGCACGGCATGAACCTGCAGGTCATCGCCGACCCCCGAGGCGACATCCTCTGGGTCTCCGGAGCGCTGCCCGGCTCGGTCCACGACAAGAAGGCCGAGTGGATGTGGGGCGTCCTGGCCGAACTGGAGGACGCCGGGCTGGTCACCCTCGCCGACAAGGGCTACCAGGGGAGCACGTACGCGAAGATCCCGTACAAGGGGAAGAACAAGCCGGATTCCCAGAAACAGGCCAACAAGGCGCACGCGAAGCTCCGCGCACCCGGCGAGAGGGCGAACGCCCAGCTCAAGACCTGGAAGATCCTCACCAAACTCCGCTGCTGCCCCTGGCGCGCCGGTCAGCTAGCCAGGGCCATCCACGTACTGCAGCTACGCGAAACATAACCAGGATGGAAAAGGCTCAATATACGCGACTGACCCGGTCGAACTTGAGGCGGTCAGTGCAGGCGCAGATCAACCAGTTCGGAGCTGGCGGATACGTGGTAGAGCCCGGGTGATCGACCGTCTCTTCCCACGCCATTGCACAAATGGGAGCGGTCTGCGTCACCGCTGCCTGCCCAGCTCAACCTCGATGAGCTGGACCGGTGGATAGGCGTCTGGGCCGGTGGATAGGCGTTGTGCCGAGCGTGCAGTACAGTGCGTCGCCCAGCGAGCTGCGTAGCCGTCGGCGCCGGTCCGGTCGGCTCGCCGCAGACGGCGGGCTGACAATGCGGCTGCCCTTGGAGCCGCCTTTCGACTGGGATGCGATGGCAGCTTTCTTCGCCGCCCGCGCGGTGCCCGGTGCCGGGCCGCGTGTAACGCCACGGTTCGGGCTGGAGCGTCGCGTGCTGTCAGCTGACTGCTCCCAGCGCCGCGCTGATGGTGGCGATGATTACACCGCCGAGCGTTATGGCGATGAACGAGCGGAGGAAGCCGGTGCCGAAGAACCGCCGGCGGATCCAGGCGAGCGTCAGAAGCTCGAACGCCATCGCCGCGAGCGCGAGCAGCACCGCGGCGCGGTACTGGGGGATGAGGAACGGCAGCGTGTGCAGGACGCCGCCGAGGAACGTGCCGAGGCCGGTGATCGGGCCGCGCGAGTACGGGCTGCCGCGGCCGGTCAGGTCGCCGGTGTCGGATAGTCCTTCGGAGAAGGCCATGCTGATTCCGGCGCCGATCGCGGTTGCCAGTCCGGCGAGGAAAGCGTCATGAGGCTGGTGCGTGGCGAAGGCGATGGCGAAGATCGGGGCGAGCGTCGACAGGGAGCCGTCGATGAGTCCGGTCATCGCTGGCTGCGCCCGCTGGAGCAGGAACGATCGCTGGTCGCGCTGCCCGCGCGTAGGTGCCAGCATGTGGCTCCTCCTCGGGGCTGGTGTGAACATTCGGGTGGTTGTCGCTGCTGTTAGCCGGGGAGCGGACTGCCGGCGTGCGGCAGCCCATCCGGCCCGGTCACTGCTGGAGGACGGCCTTGATCCTGAGGCGGCACCCGCCGGGTGACGTGCAGCGTCAGCTCAGCGTCGATGATCCAGCCGTCGCCGGTCTGGCGGATGCCGGTGGAGCGGTAGCTCGTCGCCGGGTACGTCTGCACCTCGAAGAAGGCGGCGGAACGCAGGTGGTTGTCACGTCGCTCGTTCCCGGTGTCGATGGACGCGAGGTCGATGCTGGCGGCAGCGGACGAGCCCAGCGGGTCCTGGCTGGTGACGATCGTGACGTCGTGGCTGGTCAGCCGGCCGCGTATCTTGCCGGCCATCGGCAGGCGGACGGAAAAGCCGATCTCGGAGCGCATCAGGCCGGCTGTCCAGGTGCCGGCCTGGTAGCCGGGAATCGCGACGGTCGCGGGGATGGGGTTCATGGCTTCCTCCATGAATGTCGTGCCGCTACCCGGCGTGGGCGGTGGTGGCCTGCTGGACGGCTGCCCTGGCCGGGTCGGCCGCGGCGGCCCCGGAGGCGCGGAGCGGGCCGGAGCGGAACAGCGTGCCGCAGATCACCGCGCCAGCGCCGAAGATGGCCGCCGCGACCCAGAACGCGGTGGTGTAGCCGTGGGTCAGCGACATCCCGGTCAGGGCCGGCGCCGGGTGCCCGTGGACCAGGGTGGCCGGGCTCAGGTGGCTGGTGAGGTAGTGCGCCACCGCGGTGGCGAAGATCGTGTTGAGCAGCGAGGTGCCGATCGAGCCGCCGAGCTGCTGGCCGGTGTTGAGGGTGGCGGAGGCGACGCCCGCGTCCTGCGGCGCCACGCCGAACGTGCCGGTGTTCATCGACGGCGCGATCGTGAAGCCGAAGCCCAGGCCGGCCGCCATCAGCGGGCCGAGCAGCGCCGATGTGTAGCTCGAGTGCAGGCCGATCCTGGTCAGCCAGACCAGACTGCCCGCGGCCAGCAGCATCCCGGCGGTGACCAGCGGCTTGGGGCCGACCCGGGGCAGCAGCACGATGTTGGACAGGTTGGCGCCCGCCACCACCATCGCGATCGTCGGCAGGAAGGCGGCGCCGCTGACTACCGGGGAGTAGCCCAGGGTCTGCTGCATGTAGTAGGTGAGGAACAAGAAGATGCCGTACATGCCGATGCCGGCGGTCAGCACGGCCAGGTAGGCGCCGCCGCGGTTGCGGTCCAGCACTACCCGGGGCGGCAGCAGCGGGCTTGCCGTGCGGGCCTGCCAGGACGCGAAGAGGGCGAGCAGTACCACGCCGGCGGCGATGAAGCCGTAGGTGGACGGCGTGTGCCAGTTGTGGTTCGCGGCGTTGGAGAACCCGTAGACCAGGCAGAACATCGAGGCCGAGACGAGCGCGGCGCCGGGCAGGTCCATCCGCGGCCTGGTGCGGGCGCGCTGGTGCCTGAGCAGCAGCACCGCTCCGGTCCCGGCGAGGCCCGCGAAGAACAGGTTCACGTACAGACACCAGCGCCAGGTCAGGTACTCGGTCAGGATGCCGCCGAGCACCAGGCCGATGGCGCCGCCGGCGCCGACGACCGCGCCCCAGACGCCGAACGCCTTGCCGCGCTCTTTCGGGTCGCTGAACGTCGTGGACAGGATCGACAGGGCCGCGGGCGCGAGAAGCGCGCCGAACGCGCCCTGGCAGGCCCGGGCCGCGACCAGCGTGCCGAAGCTGGTCGCCGCGCCGCCGACGGCCGACGCGGCGGCGAAGCCGAGCACGCCGGCCAGGAACGTGATCTTGCGGCCGATCAGGTCGCCGAGCCGGCCGCCGAACAGCAGCAGGCTGCCGAACGCGAGCGAGTAGGCGGTCACCACCCACTGCCGGTCCACGGTGGTGAAGCCCAGGGCCCGCTGCGCGGATGGCAGCGCGATGTTCACGATCGTGGCGTCCAGCACGACCATGAGCTGGCCGAGGCAGATGGTGCCCAGGATCAGCCACCGGCGGGGGTCGGGGGTTGCCTGACCGATTGTGGAAAATGTCATTGCCATGCCACCGATGCTGTCGGCCGGACGGCCCGCCGTCGTCGTGCGCAGGAAGTGACTTTTGCCTGGTCCGCGGGGATGCCGGCAGGGACCGGGGTACCGCGCGGGGAGTAGCTGGCAATAGCGACTGCGGGCGGATGCGCTCGCGGGCAGGACGCGTACGCTCGGAGAATGCGCACCGATCGGGGCCGGCAGAGGTTTTACGCAGCCGGATGGCTTATCTCGGCGGGCGTCATGGCCGTGACGTTCCGCATCTGGCAGCTGCACGTCCGCGAGGTCGAGCAGCGCGCGGAAGAGGCGGAGCGGACACGGGACGAGGCCGCCCGGCGCAGGGCGATGGAGGAGCGGCTGCGCATCGCCCGTGAGCTGCACGATTCCCTGACGCACAGCATCTCGGTGATCCAGGTCCAGGCTGGCGTGGCGGTGCACCTGGCACGCAAGCGCGGCGAGGATGTCCCGCCCGCGCTGCTGGCGATCCAGGAGGCAGGCGCGGACGCCGTACGGGAACTGCGCGCGACGCTCGGCGTGCTGCGCAGCGAGGAGGACGGCGACGGCAGCGGCCTGAGCCAGCTGGACCACCTGGTGGCACGCGCACGGGCGGCCGGGCTCCCGGTGACAGTGACCGTGACCGGCGAGCAGCGGCCGCTTCCGCCCGAAGCGGACCAGGCCGCCTACCGGATCGTGCAGGAAGCGCTCACCAACGTCAGCCGCCACGCCGGCCATGCCCAGGCCTCGGTTCACCTGCACTACACGCCGGAAAGCCTCTCCATCCAGGTCCACGACGACGGCAAGGGCACCGTCACCAGCACCGCCATCCGGCCGTCAGGCCCTGGGCTGGGCCTCGTCGGCATGCGGGAACGGGTGTCCGCGCTCGGCGGCCAGTTCCAGGCCGGACGACAGGACGACGGCGGCTTCCAGGTGCGCGCCGAATTCCCCGCTCGGGCGCCGTCTTGATCAGGATCCTGCTGGCCGACGACCAGGCGCTGATCCGCAGCGGCATCCGGTCGCTGCTCGAGGCGGAAGACGACATCGAGGTGGTCGCCGAGGCCGCCGACGGGCAGCGCGCGGTCGCGCTGGCCGCCGAGCACCGCCCGGACATCGCGCTCATGGACATTCAGATGCCGGTGCTTGACGGCCTCGAGGCCACCAGGCAGATCGTCGCGGACGAGCGGCTGGACAGCGTGCGCGTGGTGATCCTCACCAACTTCGGGCTCGACGAGTACATCTTCCGCGCGCTGCGGGCCGGCGCGAGCGGATTCTTGCTGAAAGACACCCAGCCGGCCGAGCTGCTGCAGGCGCTGCACGTGGCCATGCGCGGGGACGCGCTGCTGTCCCCTGCGGTCACCCGCCGCCTGATCAGCGAGTTCGTAGCCCGGCCGCCGGACGCGGTCGCCGCGGCGGGGATGGAAACCCTCACCAACCGGGAACGAGAGGTGGTGGCCCTGGTCGCGCACGGCCTGTCCAACGACGAGATCGCCGCCGCCATGGTGCTCAGCCCCGCCACCGCCAAGACCCACGTCAGCCGCGCGATGATCAAGCTCGGCGCCCGCGACCGGGCGCAGCTCGTCGTCTTCGCCTACCAGACGGGCCTGGTCACCCCGCGCGCCGCCGGGCAGGCCCCGGGCCATTAACCTCGCGTCCCCCAACGAGCTAGCCAATCTCATCCGAGCCGCCCTAGTTCGACGAGCCGGTAACAGCCGTCGCCTCAGCCATGGTGTTGTCTTTGGCGAATACATGGCGAAGCTCGGGCGCTCGGCGCACTTAAGGGCACGTATGGCGGCGGTGTGTAAAACCGTCGCCCGGTAGGCTGGGCTGATGCCCGGTCTGGTAACGATCCTATGTATTGCTCCGGGATCCGGGTCGATGGCGCCAATCCCGTCCATCTCGCGGGGGCTGGCGCCGAGATGCTCGCCATGGCGGCTCCAGACGACTCGCGGCTATCCCGGCTCGCCTCACGGACGGTAGCAGCCGACTCGAGATATGGCGCGCGATATCCGCCCAAATGGTCGGCAACCTGATTAGCCGCCAAGGTAGCCACCCGGTGTCGTGCCGAACCGGGCGATCTGTGTGCCGGCCCGCGCATGGCCTGGTCCGACGATCATCCGACGCCCGGATCTGCCGAATAGAGCGCGTTGCCTATGCGCACATTTATGCACAGCCATGCATAATCTTCCATAATTGAGCGGGCGGGCTGACGTTGCAGCGGCAAATTGCTGCGCCACCTATTCGTATAGGTGAATAGAACGGAAGCCCCGAATGTTATGACCGGGCGATGTGGATCCCGGTGCTGTGGTCGAACCGCTCGTGATGCTGGCGGAGCAGATCCAGACCGTAGTCGCCGCCGTTTGGCGCGCGGACGACGGTGTGAATGTGATTGCGCGATGGCACGACATTGTCGAACGCGACGCCAGGATGGTGATCGAACTCGATGAGCACGACCGGGCTCTGGACCCGGTAGTAAAAGGGGCCATCATCGGCGACCGCACCCATCCAGGCGAAGTAAGTCTCATCCAGATGCTGATCCACTTCGGACATCTTCACCCCGGAGTGGCCCTCGCACGTCCAGCCGACATAGGCGGCGACCAGAGCCCGCAGGCACCGGCGCTGGATACCGGTCAGGTCAGCGGCGCAGACACCGGCATAAGCAACCACAGCGTTGTCCCGGAACGCGCCGGCCTGCATCCGGCCGTCGAGGGGGTCCTGCAGCTCCGGGGGGAGGTCATCGGGATAGATCGACGGTCGCAGGACAGCCTGGGCCGCCTGCCGGTCATCAAGCGAGCGGATGAGATCCAGGCCAGCCCGCTCCTCCGCGGTGAAGACCATCGTGCCGGCCAGTGGACCGTCGAACACCTGACACGGTTCTGAGCCCATGAAACTGGGTGTCAGCAGGAACTGGTCACCGATGACGGTGCCATTGAGGCAAAGGTGGTGACCATCGATCTGCCAAGCCCACGGCCGTTCGGCGCTGGGCTCACCGTAAAAGGACAGGAAGTACGGCCACTCGCCGAAGTCGTCGGGCAATCCTGTCACCTCGGCGAGGAGGCGGTTCAGCCGCATGATGTCGCGGGCCTGCGCGTAGCCCCGGGCCGACAGGCTGGCTTCGAGCAGCCGCAGTCCGAGCTGACGCGTCGCGGGCGGCAGGTCCTCCAGCATCACGCCGTGGCGGAACAGGAAAGGGTGGACGTTCAGCCACATCCGGCGCTCTTCAGCGTCAAGGGGAAACACGGCCCACTGGCGCTGCTCAGCGCTGAGCGTACCGAGGAAATGGCCCGCAGCGTCGGTAATCGGCGCCGTGCTCACCCCGGTCGACCGAAGGGGGAACAGCCCAGGCCACACGGTGCCGTCTGAGGTGAGACCCTGCAGCGGCTGCTGGACGGCACCGGCCCGTTCACCGACCACCGCCTGCAGCGGCGGCGGGAGCTCAACCCTCTTGCGCGCCGAAAAGGAGGGAAGCTGGCCCATCCCGAAATCCGTCCAGTGTTCCATGGCCCGCCCCCAGTTCACAGCAGTGCACCCCTGCCTGCGGTCACCCTAACATGGTCGCAGCGCTCGACACTTCCCTCACGAACCGGAGGCGGCGTCTTCTCCTCGACCCGCTACCACACGGTCTGGGACAGGCGACCCGACCGCTCTGAGCGGAAGTTACCAGCAGTTCCGGGGCCCCGGAGGATCGCTGCTGCCAGCCGCCCGGCATCGGCACGTACCCGGCGCGCCGCAATGTCGGCGACCTTCCTGCCCATGGTGCCCCTCGTCCCGCAGGGCAGCTATCGCACGCCTGGCTGTGGAGCGTGCGACCTCGTAGGTCTCGACCAGCTCGCTCTCTGTGGGGATGCGGCTGTTGGGCGCGTACTGGCCGACGAGGATGCCGCACTTGATGATCGCTGCTATCTGCCGGTACGGAGGCACCGGGCCGAGGGGATCGATCCGCTGAGCTGGCACATGATCAACTTTAGATATCGCGACCTGTAGTCATGCGTCTTCATACGTATCGATACAGGTAGCTACGGACGGGTGCGGCTGCGCTTGCTGGATGCGACCTGTGACCGCGCCGATGCAGTGGGAAACGCGCGCCGTTGGTGGCTCCGCCGTTGCCGCGTCGTCATCGACTAATCCACACAACTGTATGACAATAGCAACGAAGGCCGGGTGAGTTTGTGCATATGCCCTGTCGGTGGCCATTAACCGCTTATCCTAACAATGGACTCGCTGTATTGACGGCATCACGATTTGCTGTAATGCTCCCTAATAGGCTCCCATCGTCACGGTCAAACTTGGTCCGCCTGGCTCGCCGATGGGAGCTAGCGACGCGGTACTGGTGAGAGCCAAAGGAGACGGATGGTGGCGATTCACCCATCTTCCGCACAGTATGGAGAGCACAGCCTTGATACGGAACTAAGCGATGCGGAGTATGCTCGCCGGAGATTGCCAACTCGCATTTACATGTCAGCATCATTTAAGGTTAGACCTCCGTCGCAAGACGCCGGGTTCAGTGGACGATACATTCGCAAGGTTTTTGATGCGCCATCGCTAGAGCCACCAGGTGAAAGCGATAAGATATCAGAGGACATCGTGATTGACGGCCAACGTCGCCAGATAAAGCTATTCGTCTCCCGGGAAGCGGGGTGCGTTAAAGAGATCAAGATCCAGCGCGTTCCTTCGGCCGGAACCGATGTCGAGGATCTATTGACCCTGGATCGAGCAGCTTCGGGCCGTCTGATTAATCTTATAAGAGCGCTCGACTCTATCCCGGCGAAAGGCGAGACGAGGACATGTATTGATGACGACCTAATTAACTATCTCCTAGCCGATCCAGAGGGCATCTTCACTGCGTATCGGCGCGTTCCCAAGAGGTTTGCACAGCTAATCGCGAATGATATCTCAGCCTCGGATGTCATTGCGATCGCCCATCGTCGCCACCAAGTTGAAGAATTCCGCATGCTCCTCACGGACAAACAATTCTTCGCTGACCGGCAACGGGCCTTGAATACGAAATCCCGCGAGAAAGTTTGGCAAAAATTCCTAGAAGCTAATCCATGGGTGCTCGGGGTCGGGCTTAGCGGACAACTTCTGACATCTTGGAGTAATGAGAGGCTGGAACAGGTAGTGGCTGGATTTAGGCTCAATGAGTCGGGGAAACGGGTAGACGCATTGATGCGCACAGCCGGAAAATTCAATGCGATGGTATTCGCAGAGATTAAGCATCACGATACGGAACTGCTGCAAAAGACGCCACACCGGCCCGCTTGCTGGGCGGTATCCGACGAGCTATCCGGAGGAGTAACGCAGATTCAGCAGACCGTTTATCGAGCAGCAATGGCAATTGGTGAACGCGTTTTTGACAAGGATATAGAGGGCGCCGAAACGAAACAGTCAACATTTGTTATTCGCCCCCGATCGTTCCTTGTTATTGGCGATCTGCATCAACTGTACGGGGCCAGCGGAGGCGTCAATGTCGATAAACTGCGATCGTTTGAGCTATATCGCAGAAACCTCTACGAGCCTGAGATTATGACGTTCGATGAGTTGCTCGCCCGGGCAGAATGGCATCTTGCAGAAGCTGAGCGCCAAGAACTTTTCGACGGCTAACAGCGAAATCGGCCGATTTACTTACTAAGCGCGCAGCGGGACTTGAGTTATCGAGATCGGTCGTAAGTCTTCGGAAGTCCTGTGAGAGGGCATGCTGACTGCCGGCGTGACCGGTTGACGACGGCTACGCCGGCGGAGGCGGTTATCCGGGGGATTTATCCGGCCGGCGGGGGCTGTGCCCAGGTGCGGAGGTATTCGGGGCTGGCGTTCCAGGGCAGGAACCGTTCGAGTGCCGGGCCGGTGAGGGGCTTGCCGCCGTTGCGTCCGCATTCGTCGAGGTAGGCGGTGAGATAGGTCAGGATGTTGAGGCCGGCCATCTGGGCGGTGCCGGTGACGGTCCAGATCACGGCGGCGTTCCGCGCGGTGTCGCCGTTATGGGAGCCGCGGGCGTTCTTCCTGGTCACGACCGGGCCTCTGATCATCCGCTCCGCGGCGTTATTATCGTTATTCCGACATTCGGATAACGATAATTATCCCGATGACGCGGTTATGCCGATGTCCGCGGTCTGCGGCGGTCCCGCCGCTGGTCAGGGCGGTGCCCTCGCCGCATAGTGCGGCATAACTACGGATTGGGCGACGATCTTCTCATCCATCCAGGTGGAGAGGAGAAGATCATGGAACGCCTGGAACCACAAGCAGAAACTCCGGAGCTGGCGCAGTACGCCAGTGGCTTCGATGCATGGCTCGGCCGTCTGGGGTACTCGCCGAGGACCCGCGAGGCGCAGGGCGCGCTGCTGCGGCACCTGGCAGGCTGGCTCGCGCAGCGCAACGTGCCGCTGGCCGGGCTGACTGGCGAGGTGGCCGGCGAGTACGCCGCCGTCCGGCGGGAACGGGTGCAGTTGCGGTCGGAACGAGCGCTCTGGCCGGTGCTGGGCTACCTGCGGGAACTCGGTGCCGTCCCGCCGGCCGCGGTCGTCGTGCCGCGCGAGCCCGTGGACGTGCTGCTGGCGCGGTTCGGGGGATGGCTGTCCCGTGAGCGGGGCCTGGCCCCGGCCACGGTGTCCAGCTACCTTCACCAGGCACGGCCGTTCGCCGATGCCTGCGCCGGGCAGTTCGGCGGCCTGACCGCTGTCCAGGTCACCGTCCTGGCTACCGAGGGTGCCGCGGGGCTGCGGCCCCGGTCCGCGCAGGTCCGGGCGAACGCCGTCCGGGCGCTGCTGCGCTTCGCGTGGCTGGAAGGCCTGACCGCCGTCCCGCTCGCGGAGTTCGTCGGGTCGTTCGCCGCCCCGGCCGGCCCGGCAGTCCCGAAGGGCCTCAGCCCCGTGCAGGCGGCGGAGTTCCTCGCGTTCGTGCGGGCGGCCCCGGGCGGGCTGCGGAACGAGCCGATGATGGCGCTGCTCCTGCGGCTGGCGCTGCGGGCCGGGGAAGCCGCCGGGCTGCTGCTGGACGACATCGCCTGGCGCCAGGGAGTCATTACCGTCCGCGGCAAGCGAGACCGGGCCGACCAGGTTCCGCTGCCGGCCGACGTCGGCGGGCCGCTGGCCCGCTACCTGCGCGACGGGCGCCCTGCCGGGACGGCGCGCCGGCAGGTGTTCCTGGCGCTGGACGCGCCGCATGCCCCGGTGACCCATGCAGCGGTGACGAGCGTCGCCGGCCGGGCTCTGCGCGATGCCGGGATCAGCGTGAACGGCGCCGCGCACCTCCTCCGGCACACCGCGGCCTGTGGCGTCCTCGCCGGCGGGGGCGGCCTGGCCGAGGCCGGGGAGCTGCTGCGGCACGACGGCCCGCAGGTGACCGCTGTCTATGCCCGGTCCGACCTGGCCGCGCTGCGGTCGATAGCCCGGCCCTGGCCGGAAGAAGGAGGACCGCGGTGAGCACTGACCTGCGCGCGGCAATCGCGGGCCACCTGGCCGAGCGGCGGGCCCGCGGCTACCGGCTCGAAGGACGCGAGCGCCTGCTCGGCGCGTTCCTGGACAGCCTGGACGCCCGCGGCCAGACCCGGATCACGGTGCCCGCCGCGATCACGTTCGCGACCGCCCCGGCCGGGACCACCCGGGCCTGGCACGCCCAGCGGCTCGCGGCCGTGCGGTCGTTCGCCGGCTACGTCCACGCCCTGGACCCGGCCGCCGCCGACCCGGTCCCCGGAGGGCTCATCCCTGGCAGGACCGCCCGGCGGGTCCCTTACCTGTATTCCGGTGAGGAGACCGCCCGGCTCATGGCCGCGGCCGGGACGCTCTCGTCGCCGGTGCTCGCGGCCAGCATGCGGACGCTGATCGGGCTGCTGGCCAGCACCGGCGTCCGCAGCGGCGAGGCGTTTGCCCTGGACACCGGCGACCTGGACACCGAGGCGCAGGTGCTGACGGTCACCGGCAAGTACGGCAGGAAGCGGCTGATCGCGCTGCACTCGTCGGCTGCCGGAGCTCTCTCGGATTACCTGCGGTTCCGGGAACAGCACGCTGCGGACGGCACCACCGCGCTGTTCATCGGCCAGGCGGGCCGCCGCCTCGGCCGGAGCGTGGCCTACCCGGCGTTCCGGTCACTGACTGCCGGATGCGGCCTGGAGCCCCAGCCCGGCTGCAGGTCCCCGCGGTTGCATGATTTCCGCCATTCCTTTCGCCGTCAGCACCCTCATCGACGCACACCGCCAGGGCCGTGACGTGGACGCCTGCATCGCGGTCCTGTCCACTCATCTCGGGCATATCGGCCCAGCTCACACGTACTGGTACCTGACGATCACGCCCGCGCTCGCCGACGCCGTCTCCGAGCGCGCGGCCCTGTATTACCAGGGAGGAAACTTCCGATGACCGCCCTCGCCCCCGCCGTGGAGTCGTTCTTCACCGGCTACCTCATCGCCCAGCGCGGCGCCAGCCCGCACACCATCGCGTCCTACCGCGACACGCTCCGGCTCCTGTTCGCGTGGATCCGCGAGCAGTCCGGCACCCGCCCGTCCGACCTCGACTTCGCCGACATCGACGCCGCGACGGTCAGCGGCTTCCTCTCCATGCTCGAGGACGAGCGGCACAACACGAGCCGGACCCGCAGCCAGCGGCTCGCCGCCATCCACTCCCTCTACCGTCACGCGGCCCTCGGGCACCCCGAGCACGCCGCCCTCATCGCCCGGGTCCTGGCCATCCAGCCGCGCAGGCCGTCCCGCTCGACGGTCGCCTGGCTGACCGCAGGCGAAGCCGACGCCCTCCTGGCCGCCCCCGACACCGGCACCTGGACCGGCCGCCGGGACCGCGTCCTGATGCTCCTCATGCTCACCAGCGGTCCCCGGGTATCAGAGATCACCCGCCTCACCTGGGCTGACGTCACCCTGGCCAAGCCTGGAGCCCGCGTCCTCTGGCACGGCAAAGGCCGGAAGGAACGGCTGAGCCCGCTCCAGCAGCCCGCCGTTACCGGACTGCGGCAGTGGCACCGCGAGAACCCCGCCGGCCCGGCAGTTTCGTGTTTACCGCCCGCGGCACCACCAGGAAGATGAGCACCGACGCCGTCGCGGAGCGCATCAAGGTCCACGCAGCAGCAGCAGCAGCGGCATGCCCCGGGATCGCCGCCAAGAACGTCACCCCCCATGTCCTGCGGCATTCTTTCGCGATGAAACTGCAATCCGCAGGCGTCGGCGGGCCGTCCATCGCCCTCATGCTCGGCCACGAATCCCCCGCGTCGTCACGTCCCTACCTGCACGCCGACCTCGAGCTCAAGCAGAAGGCACTCGACCGAACCGCTCCGCCGCACACCCGGACTGGCCGCTACACGCCCCCCGACAAGCTCCTCGCCTTCCTCGAAAGCCTGTGAGACTATGCCGCACTATGCGGCGAGGGCACCGCCCTGACCAGCGGCGGGACCGCCGCAGACCGCGGACATCGGCATAACCGCGTCATCGGGATAATTATCGTTATTCCGACATCCGGATAACGATAACAACCCCGCCGAGCGCGCGATCCGCCGCCCCGTCGTGACCAGGAAGAACGCCTACGGCTCCCGCAACGACGACGCCGCCCGGCTCGCCGCCCGTGCCTGGACCGTCACCGCCACCGCCGAGATGGCCGGCCTGAACGTGCTGACCTACCTCACCGCCTACCTCGACGCCTGCGGGCGAAACGGCGGCAGGCCGCCGCCCGGCCCGGACCTGGAACGGTTCCTGCCCTGGCTTGCAGCTCCCGAAGAACTCAACGCCTGGACACAGCCGCCGCCCCCCGGATAACCACACCGAAACAGCCACCGAAACGGCGTCCCCGAATACGGTCACGCCGCCCGCTGGCATGCCCAATCACGGGACTTCCGAATACTTACGAAGACGCGGCCGTCACAATCCCGAACGACCGGACCTAGCGTGTCATTGACTCGCATCCAACCAAGGCCGCCGAGCACGGCTATAAGTGGAATTCCACCGAGCCGGACTGACTCCTCACGCAGCCGTTCGAACCGGAGGGCCTTGTCTCGTGCAGTTCCGCCGTCGTTAGCCCCTTTGCACTCAAGCATTGCCCGCAGATTGTCGGCATCGTCGTAGACGACGAAATCCGGGGCGGGTCTTACCTGCACCTCAAACCGTTCTTCGATTTCTGCCTGATTGTGCGAACCGGTACGGATATAGGGAATTCCGTGCTCAGTAAAGAGAGCCTCTACAGCATCCTCAATTAGATCACCGCGTAGCTCAGACGTGGCGTCGAGCACTTGACGGTAAGCGCCACCGTAGTGACGTTGATGTAGGAAAACCCCGTAGGGAACCCTTTGCGCCGCAAACTGCCGAACGGTGTCCCAGCCGTTAATTGTGTCGGGTTTATGCTGCTTTGACTTGAGGTCACCAGACGGACTGCCAAACAACGTCCCAGACATGATCTGATCAAGTGTCTCTGCGGCTACTCGGGCCTGCTCGGAAGACGTCGTAGTTCCCGAATGCTCCATAGAGTCTACCTTTGATGGCGATAGCGCGCGGAGCCCGAGTGCCTGCGCTACCATTTTCGTGGCCCCGGCGAACTCATTCTTGAGTAGGCCGGTGATGACTCGTAGTGGCAATAGAACGGTGGGTTCCGTCTGAATTGCGGCTGATAGATCCGCCACCGTCACTCTGGTAAATCCTGCGGTCGCTTCAACCGCCTTCTCATACGCGCGAGCAAAATGTAGAGGTTCGTAGAAATCTTCAACCGGAATATACGCATAGTCGGGAGCCAGGTGCGTTACATACAACCGGCGTGCGATCTCTGCGTAGATCCCAGAGTGTTCGTTGGTACCGTGTCGAGCTGGGATCTGCCGTACGCGGGCAACTCGCTGATCCCAAGTTTCAGCATTTACGATGCGCTGGATTGTGTCTTCGGTTGTCGGCATGGGGCTGTCAGCGGGCTAGCTCGATCAGGATTGGCCTGTCGTCTGGTTCATCTTGTCGCAGGCGTTCATGGGCTGCGGAGACGAGTATAGTGTCTATCGGTATATTTCACTTTTTATACTGAGTCTGCCTGGCGGAGGATGATGATCACCTCTTCTGCCCAGGACTGGAGGCTGCCGGGGCCGAGCTTGGTGACCGCGCGGCAGCGTCGTATGACGTGGGCCGCGCACTGCTGGATGCCGGAGAGGTCACCGAGCATCTGCTGGTAGGCGGTGTACCCGTCGGTGATCAGGATGCCGGTGAAGAACGAGAGGATCGCGGTGATCGCCGCGGCGCGCCGCGAGCTCATGGCCCGCAGCCAGGTCAGTTTCCCGCCAGGCGGGCGGACGATCAGCACGTGCGGCGCGCCCTCTTCCGGTTCCCCGGTGCCGCGGGCAAGGACGTTGACCGGGGTCTCGTCAGCGCCGAGTACCGGCTCGTCGGCGAGAGCGGCCTGCATCGCGTCATCGAACCCGGCGGCCTGCAGCTTCTCGTCCAGCCGGGCGCTGGCCCGGTCCACGAACCCCGGCGAGACTCCGATGCCGAGCAGCATGCCGATCAGCCGGGCGGCGCGTTCGGACGGCACGTTCCCGTACCCGCTGAGCAGCACCGCGGCCCCGTTGATCCCCGCGCCATACGAAATGGTCCCCGGGTGCGCGCCCGGCGGCGCGTCCGCGGTCGTCAGCTTCCCGCAGCACCGGCACAGCAGCGACGGCAGCAGCCACTCGGTCACCCACCGGGAGATCCGCACGTCCCAGACCTGCGCCCACTTCGAGCCCGCAGCTTCCGCCCCGGCCAGGGCCGCCCCGCACCCCGAGCACTCCGCCGGCGGATCCGCGGCCTCCCGCTCATCCGGATCACGGTCCCGGGACAGGCCAGCACCGGGGTGCCCGGGCTGCCCGCCGCGCTTGCGGTCCTTGCGACGCTCGCGCTCGGAAACGTCCCGGTTTTTCCGCTCGGCCTTGCGGCGTTCCTTCGCCCCGATCGGCTCCTTCGAGCTCGGCGTCCCCGAGTTGCTGCTGTCCATCCCCAGGCGGCGTTCCAGTTCGGCGAGCCGCAGCTCCAGCCGCCGTTCCCGTTCCACCGCCGACGACAGCTCGGCCCGCAGCACCCTGACTTCGGTGTCCTTCGCCTCCACCACAGCCCGCAGCCGGGCCAGCAGCTCACGCTGCTTCCCGCCACCGCCAGGCAGATCGGGCTCATCGGACACAAACCGCAAGCTTGTTAAACCTGAACTGCAACTTCAAGCACCCGCTACGGCGTGTCGCGCAGCACGGTCACACCACGCATCCCCTGAATGGAACGTCCTATGGATCTCAAGGCCACCAGCAGCGCGCCCCAAGCGGCGCGCGACAACCGCCGTCGTGCCTGACCCGGCAAACGGGTCTAGCACGATGCCGCCGATCGGCGAACATGCCTTCACGAAGAACTCAGCCAAGCCTTCTGGCATTGCCGCTGTATGTCCCCCGGCTCCGCGGTGTTGGTTGTAAGTCTGTGGCACGGAGACGACGTTACCGGGGTCGGCCCCTCCATGTAGGTAGGTTTTAGTGCGATCACGCCCGAAACCTGCATCCGTGTTCCGGCGGCCCAGCCTGTCAAGTTTGCGCCGTTCAATCTCACCCGCAGTTGTCCTGTAAGGCACGCGAATCGCATCGAGATCAAAGTAAGGCTTGGGCCCCTTGGCGAAGGCATACACATACTCAAAGCTGTCTTTGGTCCGTGGACCGAATCGCCCAGGGACTGCATTGGGCTTCGACCAAATGTAGGTTTCCAGCCAGCGCCAGCCCTGATGCTGGAGTGCAATCACAAGCTGATACACGTAGGGATGCCGCTGGCCACGGAGCGGCCCGCTCTTAGCGACACGATTCTTGATATTCAGTACCAACCACCCCGTGTCCTTGGTGGCCGCCAGCATGTCGTTGGCGAAGGGTAGGAACCATTCCACGTAGCGATCAGGGTGTATCCGACTGTAGGCACGAGCATCCGCATAGGGCGGGCTGGTGAACCACAAGTCAACAGACGCTTCCGGGAGGACCGGCAGCCACTCCGCGCTATCGCCCCAAGTGACTCCACGGCTGAGCAGCTTCCTCAAGGCAGCTGCTCCAGTGACCCGAGGGGCGGGCGGCGTCATCGGAAGCTCCTGTGTCCCCACCTCACGGGATGTTAGCCCTTCGGTAGGGCAGGATGTGGGTATGCCACGCCTTAGTTAGATGATCTCTACGCTGCGGCGGCCACGTGCGAGCTTAGTCGCGCCACCGGACCAGTAGCGGCCCGCAACCGGCTCGGCGCGATACGGTCCCGGACGTTGACGCCAGCCGCATCCGCTGCGCGCTGTGCCAGCAAACGCCCGTGCGATAGACCATGGGTGGAAGGTGGGAGGTGTGATGAGTCGCCTAACAGGCGACCGACCTAGTCGGGTCTTCGCAGGTGCGATGCCTCGCGAAGAGGTGACCTGGGCGGCGTATCGGGCATGCTCGGAGCACCTGCGAGTTACATCACGGTGCAAAACTCCAACTAGGCCTTGCCGAAGGTGATGATCCCGTCCAGTAGCGCCGCCTTGGTGCCGGGGAGCTTGGTTTCCGGCGCGGCGGTGAGGGTGTGCAGGTCCTCGCCGCGGCGGCGGCCCTCGGCCAGCGCATACCCGAGCTCATCATCGGTGAACTCCGCCCAGGCCGGGCTGGCCCGGGCCGCGGCGGCCGCCCAGCGCCGCGATCGCGGCCAGCGCCCCGGCCGTGCCCGACCGCGCCCCGTTCGCCGCGGCCCAGACCTCGGACTCGGTGGCCTCGCGGATCTCCGCAAGCTCCTCCGCCGTCAGCTCATCCTCACCCGGCGGCGGCGGCCCGTCCGGATCGGGGTACTCCTCCGGATCGAACGGCTCATCCTGGTGAGAGGCCCGAATAGCGGAAGGCCTCCGCCGAGCCACCGGCGAAGCGAAGGCCGATAACCGGGAAGAGCGATTACGAAAGAGCGATGACAGAGGAAACTGTCGCATCCCGGCGTCAGGTTCTCTGGCCCGGATCCATCTGGGCCGCCTCAAGCGCCAGCATCGCCACGTGCAGCGACGTTCGGGACTCGGCCGAACTCAGGTCGGTGCCCAGGATTCGCTCGATCCGCCGGAGCCGCTCATAGAACGTCGGCCTGGCCAGGTGCGAGTGCTTGGCCGCCTCCGCCTTGTTGCCGCCGGACGCGAGGTAGGCCGCGAGCACATCGAGAAGCGACGTGTCCGGCTCGGAGGCGAGCAGCGGGCCGAGTTCCCGCTCCACGAACGTCTGCACCCGCGGGTCGTCGCGGAGCAGGTGGAGCAGCCCGCGCAGACGCAGGTCAGCCAGCCGGTAGAACGGAGCCCGGTCCGCGCCGCCCCCGGCACTCCAGCCGTCAGGGCGTTCGGCCGCCACGTCGGCTACCTGGCTGGCCTCGAGAAACGAGCGGCGCACGTCCCTGATGGACCCGACCGCGGCGCCGACCCCGATCACCAGTCCGTCCGGGGAGGCGGCGACCCGCTCGGTGATCCGCGCCGCCAGACCAACCAGGACGCGATCCGGGTCGGCTCGTGGGCTGAGCGAGAGCATGGCCCCGGCGCGGGCGTCGTCCAGCGTTCCGACCAGAGACGGGATCCGCTCGGCGCGGCAGGCGGCGGCCGCCGCGTCGGCGACGTCGAGCACCCGTGCGTGGGCGGACACGCCAAGTACGCCAGGGCCGGAAGGGTCGCGCAGCCGGAGCACGATGGCGATGAGCCGCCGGCCGTCTACCGGGACCCCGAGTGCCCTGGATCGCACCGCGGCCTCGGCCGGGTCGGCGTGGGCCTGGCTGATGATGCCGGTGATCAGTGTGCGGTGGGCCTGCCGGTCCAGGCTTTCCTGGTGCCTGGTGAGCAGGCGGCCGAGCGCCAGCGTGGTGGCGGCCCGCTCGATGAGCACGGTGTCCGTGCCGCCTGGCGGGCCGTTGCAGACCAGGATCACGCGACCCCAGTCCTCGCCCCGTGCGCCGACTGGGGTGTAAAGCCACCCCGCGGCGTCGTCGTAGACCGTCCGCCCGGAAGCGCCGGAAGCGCCGGAAGCGCCGGAAGCGCCGGATGCGCCGGATGCGGTGAGCGCACGGCTGCGCTGGGCGAAGCTGGCCAGCAGCCGGGCCGGATCGGCACTGCCCGGCTCGCAGGCCAGCACCCGGTGCGACAGGTCGGCCAGGATCACCGGCCGGCCGGCCAGGATCGCCGCCTGCCGGACGATCTCGTCCGGCGACGCGCCCGCCACGGAGAGTTCGGTGAAGGCCTCGTGCAGCCGTTCCGACGCACGCAGTTCCTCGAGCTGCGCGTCGATGATCCTGGCGTGCACCGCCTCGGTGATCTCGACGAACGGGACCTCGCGTGCAAAGGCGATCAGCGTAAGCCCGCTGTCGGCCGCGGCTCGCACCAAAACGCCAGGCAAGGCACCGACGTACCGGCGCCCCAGCTCCACCGCCAAGGCGCTCACACCTGCGGCGGCGAGGTCCGAGGCGTAGCGAGCGAGCAGCGCGGGCTCGGCGGGCAGCGCGACCCCGGTGGTCAGTACCAGCTCGCCGCCCTGCAGCAGGTGCGCGGCGTCCGCCAGCTCGAGCACGTGCACCCAGCGGACCCGGGCGCCCAGGCCGCCAGAGCCCGCGACCACCTGCGGGCTGCCCCGGCGGATCACGTCGAGGCCGAGCAGGTCACCAACGGTGGGCAGCATGACAAGGCAAGATCCTACATGTAAAGCCAGCCCGCAAAAACATTACACAATGTCGGTTCCGTCCAGCCACAAGAACAAGGGAGACTGGGAGTCATGTCTGAGCTTCTCGCCCGCCATCGCGCGGTCATCCCCAACTGGGTAGGTATCTACTACGACGAGCCGATCGAGATCGTCAGCGGCAAGGGCTGCCGGGTCACCGACGCCCAGGGTCGCGGGTACCTCGACTTCTTCGCCGGCATCCTCACGAACATGCTCGGCTACGACGTACCCGAGGTACGCGACGCGGTCGAGCGGCAGATCGCCAGCGGCGTCGTGCACACCTCGACGCTGTACCTGATCCGCAGCCAGGTCGAACTCGCCGAGAAGATCGCCAAGCTGTCCGGCATCAAAGACGCCAAGGTGTTCTTCACCAACTCGGGCACCGAAGCCAATGAGACCGCGCTGCTCGCCGCGCTCACCGCGCGCCAGGCCAATGAGGTTCTCGCCATGCGCGGGAGCTATCACGGCCGCTCGTTCGGCGCCGTCAGCGTCACGGGCAACGCGGCCTGGAAGATGTCGAGCCACAGCCCGTTCGGCACACATTATCTGCATGGTGCGGACCGACACCTACCCCCGTACCAGAACCTCTCCGACGCCGACTACATCAAGGCCTGCGTGGAAGACCTCCGGGCCCTGCTGGCCGCCGGCATCCACCCCGCCGACGTCGGCTGCCTGCTGGCCGAGCCGGTGCAGGGCGTGGGCGGGTTCACCATGCCGCCCGACGGGCTGCTCGCGGCGTACAAAGAGGTCCTCGACGAGCACGGCATCCTGCTCATCTCTGACGAGGTGCAGACCGGCTGGGGACGGACCGGCGAGCACTTCTGGGGCATCTCCGCGCACGGGATCGTCCCGGACGCAATGACGTTCGCCAAGGGCCTCGGCAACGGCTTCGCCATCGGCGGCGTGGTGGCCCGCGGCGACCTGCTCGACGGGATCCGCGGCAACGGCATCTCCACCTTCGGCGGCAATCCGATCGCGACCACCGCGGGCAACGCCACCCTCGACTACGTGCTCTCCCACGACCTGCAGCGCAACGCCGCGGTCACCGGGAACCTGATCATCAGCGGACTCATAGAGGCCACGAAGGATCTCGACATCGTCGGGGCCGTGCGCGGCCGGGGCCTGATGTTCGCCATCGACCTCGTCAACCCGGTCACCAGCAAGCCGAGCCCGCCGCTGGCCGGAAAGATGCTCGAGGCGACCAGGGAGCGCGGGCTGCTTGTCGGCAAGGGCGGCCTGGCCGGGAACACCCTGCGGATGGCGCCGCCGCTGACGCTGACCGAGGCCGAGGCGAAGGAGGGGCTCGGCATCCTGACCGACGCCCTCGCCGCGGTGAACGAGGAGACGAAAGCCAAGTGACGCACGAGCACGCGAGCGACGCGCGCTTGCGCGCGGAGAAGCGAGTAATGAAGCACTGTACCCACTGGATCGGCGGCAAGCCGTGGGACGGTGAGGCCGAGCGCCACGGCGACGTCTACGACCCGGCGACCGGGCAGATCAGCGGCCAGGTCGACTTCGCCGCGCCGGCCGATGTCGACCTGGCGGTCGAGGCGGCCAAAGACGCCTTCCAGACCTGGCGGCGCGTCTCGCTGGCCAAGCGCGCCTCGGTGCTGTTCGCGTTCCGCGAGCTCATCCAGTCCCACGCCGGCCAGATAGCGCAACTGATCACCGAGGAGCACGGCAAGGTGACCTCGGACGCGGCGGGCGAGGTGGCCCGCGGCCTCGAGGTCGTCGAGTTCGCCTGCGGCATCCCGCACCTGCTCAAGGGCGGGTTCTCGGAGAACGTCTCCGCCGGCGTCGACTCGTATTCGATCAGGCAGCCGGTCGGCGTGGTCGCGGGCATCACCCCGTTCAACTTCCCGGCCATGGTGCCGATGTGGATGTTCCCGCTGGCCATCGCCTGCGGCAACACGTTCGTGCTCAAGCCGTCGGAGAAGGACCCCTCCGCGTCGCTGCTGCTGGCCGCGCTGTGGGCCGAAGCGGGGCTGCCCGACGGCGTGTTCAACGTGGTGCAAGGAGACAAGGTGGCGGTAGACGCCATCCTGGGCCACCCGGACATCAAGGCGGTCAGCTTCGTCGGCTCCACGCCGATCGCCAGGTATGTCTACGAAAACGGCACCGCCCAAGGCAAGCGCGTGCAGGCCCTCGGCGGCGCCAAGAACCACATGGTGGTGCTGCCCGACGCCGACCTCGACCTGGCCGCGGACGCCGCGACCTCGGCCGGGTTCGGTTCGGCGGGGGAGCGCTGCATGGCGGTCTCCGCGCTGGTCGCCGTCGATCCGGTCGGCGACAACTTGGTCAGCCGGATCAGGGACCGGGTGGCGAACCTCCGGGTCGGGCCGGGGTCCGACGCGCGCTCCGAGATGGGGCCGCTGGTCACCGGGCCGCACCGGGACAAGGTCGCCTCCTACCTGGACAGCGGGGTCCGCCAGGGCGCCACGCTGGCGGTGGACGGCCGGGTGCACCCTGTCATCGGAGGTCAGCAGGAGGGCTTCTGGCTCGGGCCGAGCGTCCTGGACCACGTCACCCCGGAAATGAGCTGCTACACCGACGAGATCTTCGGGCCGGTGCTGAGCGTGCTGCGCGCCCCGACCTACGAGGCCGCCGTGGACCTGGTGAACAACAGCCCCTACGGCAACGGCGTGGCCATCTTCACCAGCGACGGGGGAGCGGCCCGCCGGTTCGTGTCCGAGGCCGAGATCGGCATGGTCGGCGTGAACGTGCCGATCCCGGTGCCGATGGCGTACTACTCGTTCGGCGGCTGGAAGGCCTCGCTGTTCGGCGACACGCATGTGCACGGCACCGAAGGCGTGCACTTCTACACCCGCGGCAAGGCGGTCACGTCCCGCTGGCTGGACCCGAGCCACGGCGGCGTCAACCTCGGCTTCCCTGTGAACACGTAGGAGTCTGGGCCGGCCAGGTTTGTGATGCCCTGACCGGCCCAGACGTGTTTGCCTCAGCGGATGGTCACCCCATTGCCCACCGGAGCGGTCGCGGTCTGGACCACTTCGGCTCGCCGAGAGCGCTGGGACCCGCGGGTTCCCTGCGATCCTTTGGGCCACGCCCGGTCGCCGAGCAGGGCCAGCCCGGCCGGAAGCAGCACGCCCCGGACGATGGTCGCGTCGATGAGCACCGCGACCGCCATGGCCACGCCGAACACCTTGAACTCGATCAGCGACAAGGTGGCGAAGATCGAGAACACCGCCACCATGATCACCGCGGCACTGGTCACCACGCCCGCACTGCGGGCGATGCCGTCGGTGACCGCGGCCCGGGCCGACGCGCCGCCCAGCCAAAGCTCCCTGATCCGGCTCAAGATGAACACGTGGTAGTCCATGCTCAGCCCGAACAGCAGCACGAACATGAACAGCGGCAGCCAGGGCGTGATGCCGCCGTAAGCGGTGAAGCCGAGCGGCCCCGCCAGGTGACCGTCCTGGAAGATCAAGACCATCACACCGTAGGCGGCACCCACAGAGAGCAGGTTGAGGCCGATCGACAAAGCCGGAATATAGACCGAACGGAATGAGGCCATCAGCAGCAGGAACGCAAGACCCAGCACGAAGGCGAAGACCCATGGGACGGTTTTCGCCAGCTGCGCGTCGAAATCATGGTTGCCCGCGGTCAGCCCGGCCACCGAGTAGCTGATCCCCGGCACCTTCCCGAGGGTGGCCGGCAGGGCCTGGGTGCGCAGCGTGGCCAGCGCGTTGTTGGACACGCCGTCCGTCCCGCTGCCCGCCAGCGGCACCGACACGACCAGCACCTGGTCGTTCCCGAACATCGCGGTGCTGATCGGCTCGCGGATGGCGCCGTGGGTGGCCGCCACTTCCCGGTGCAGCGCGGCGACGGCCTCGCTGACCTGCTTGCCGCCCAGATCGGAGCCGGTCACGACCACCTCGGCCGGCTCGGGGCCGCCGGGGAACGCCTGCGTGATGTCGATCAGGCTGCGGACCACCGGCACACTGGACGGCAGCTCGTGGATGCCCGCGTCCTCCAGGTTCAGCGAAAGCACCGGCGCGGCCAGCGCCAGCAGCACGGCCGCCGCGACGCCGCCCCAGATCAGCGGGCGCCGCACCACCGCGCGGGCCAGCATGCCCCAGAACCTGGACTCGCGGGCCACCGTGCGCCGCCGGCCGAGGAACGGGATCCGGCCGCGTTCGGTCCACTTGCCGAGCATCGACAAGATCGCGGGCAGGAAGGTCAGCGAGCCGAGCACCGCCACGCCGACCACCACGATCGTGCCGACGGCGACGCCGGAGAACACGTCGATGCCGGTGAGGAACAGGCCGGCCAGGGCGACCATCACGGTCAGCCCGGACACCACAATGGCCCGCCCCGAGGTGCCGGCCGCGATCCGCAGCGCTTCGGTGGTGTCGTGCCCCGCCGCGCGTTCTTCTCGCGTGCGGCGCAGGTAGAAAAGCGAGTAGTCGATGCCGACCGCCATCCCGACCAGCAGCACGATCGAGGAGGTGGTGCTGTCGATCGGCAGCCAGTGGCTGGGGATGGCGAGCAGCGAGATGGCCGATATCACCGCGGTGCCGGCCAGCAGCAGCGGGATGCCGGCCGCGATCAGCGCGCCAAACACGATCAGCAGCAGGACCAGCGAGACCGGGACCGAGGTGACCTCGGCCTTCCTGAAGTCCTGGCTGGTGATGCTGCCGGTGGCCCGGTCCAGGCTGGCGTCGCCGGCCTCCTCGATCTTCAGCCCGGGATGGTGCGCGGCGACGGCGGCGACCGCGTTCATGGCCGGCACCACCGCCTGATCGTCATTCCCCGGGTTGCCCGCGACGTTGAAGGTGACCAGCGCCGACCGGCCCCCTCCTGGGCCGGCACTGACCAGGCCACGGCTGGTGAGCGGCGACTGGATGTCCGCCGCGGCCTGCGGCCGCGCCCGCAGCGCCGCGACGACCTGCCGGACCGCCTCGCGGATCTCAGGGTCATGGCCGTAGGTCTGGCCCGCCGATCGGCCCTGGACGAGCACGCTCTCGGTGTCGGGCTGCTGGACGACGGGCCGGTTCAGCACCCGTTCGGCCTGCCCCGCCTGCCCGGGGTCGTAGCTGTTCAGATTGTCGGTGCCGAACCGCTGCCCGACGACCACGGCCGCGACGACCAGTAGCAGCCAGCCGAAGACGGCGGTCTTGCGATGTCGAGCGGACCAGACGGCCACTCGTTCCACGATGGGGGCCCGTGCGGGCTGCGTCGTATCCATGGCACAAAGACTCGGTGACAGCCCATCCGCGGAGCCATGGTGCGACCCGCCCAAGGTCGGGTGGGGTTAGCCTCACCGCGATCCCGGGGGTTGCTCTGATAGGCAACCGCAGCGCTCATGTCATAGCGTCGGAGCTATGTTCCTCCTCCGCGACCTGGTGTCACCGCGCACCTGGCTCGCCATGACCAGCCACCTGGCCGGCCTGTTCACGGGACTGCTGGTCTTCACCTTCATCGTCACCGGCCTCAGCCTCGGCTTCAGCCTGCTGGTGCTCGCGCTGGCCGGGCTGCCCATCCTCGGCCTGACGCTGCGGGCCGCCACCTGGTTCGCCGCGGCCGAGCGGGCCCGGCTCGCCTTCATGCTGGGGGTACCGATCCCGGCCTGGCCCGCGGAGAGCCGGGCCGGGTACCGGTGGGTGCTCGTGCCGCGGTGGCGGACGCTTGCGCAGCGAGCCAGCTGGGGCGAGCTCGGCTACGCGCTGCTCAGGCTGCCGGTCAGCGCGGTCGCGCTGACGGTCAGCGTCACGTTCTGGTCCGCGGGCCTGGTCATGCTGGCGCTGCCGTTCTATAACAAGTACCTCCCGGCCGGCGGTGCCGAGCTGGGCGACACCGTGCTGCGCGGCACGTCCGTCACGGTCACCTCGGCCCTCGGCCTGGTCGTGCTGATCGTCTCGGCCCAGGTGACCAGGGGCTTCGCGATCGCCGACGCGGTGATGTCTCGCCGGCTGCTCGGCCCGCGCAGCGACCTGGCCGCCCGGGTGACCGAACTGGAGATCAGCCGGGAGCGGGTGGTGGATGCGGCCGAGGAGGAGCGGCGGCGGATCGAGCGTGACCTGCACGACGGCGCGCAGCAGCGGCTGGTCGCGCTGGCCATGGAGCTCGGCCGGGCCCAGGCGAAGTTCACCGACGACCCCGAAGGGGCCAGGAAGCTGGTCGACCAGGCCCACGCGCAGGCCAAGGAGGCCCTCACCGAGCTGCGCAACCTCGTCCGGGGCGTGCACCCGCCGGTGCTGACCGAGCGCGGCCTGGACGCGGCCCTGTCCGGCCTGGCCGCGCTGTGCCCGGTGCCGGTCGACATGCACGTGGACGTGCCGGTGCGGCCGAAGTCCGCGGTGGAGGCGGTCGCGTACTTCGTGGTGGCCGAGGCACTCACCAACGTCGCCAAGCACTCCCGGGCCAGCCACGCCAAGGTCGTGGTGGAAGGCCACGGCTACCCGGGCACGCTGACCGTCATGATCAGCGACGACGGGATCGGCGGGGCCGACGCTCACGGCCCGGGTCTTTCCGGGCTGGCGGACCGGGTGTCCGGGGTAGACGGGCGGCTCTCGGTCGAGTCGCCGACCGGCGGCCCGACGATCATCGCGGCGGAACTGCCATGCGGGTAGTCATCGCCGAGGACTCCGTGCTCCTGCGGGAGGGACTGACCCGGCTGCTCACCGAGGCCGGGCACGAGGTGGCCGCCGCCGAGGGCGACGGCGAGAAGTTCCTGCGCGCGGTGGCCGCGAATCCCCCGGACGCGGTTGTCGTCGACGTCCGGATGCCGCCCACCTTCACCGACGAGGGGCTGCGCGCGGCCCTGGTGGTCCGGGACCAGTGGCCCGACGTCGGCGTGCTCGTGCTGTCCCAGTGGGTGGAGGAGCGGTACGCCACCGAACTGATCTCCGGCCGCCCGCACGGGGTCGGCTACCTGCTCAAGGACCGGGTCGCAGACGTCGCGGAGTTCCTCGACGCGCTGCACCGGGTGGCTACGGGCGGCAGCGCGCTCGATCCCGAAGTCGTCGCGCAGTTGCTCGCCCGTAGCCGCCACCCGCTCGGCGAGCTCACCCCGCGCGAGCGCGAGGTGCTCGCGCTGATGGCCGAGGGCCGGTCGAACTCCGCCATCGCCGCCGCGCTCGTGGTCGGCGGCGGCGCGGTGGAAAAGCACATCAACAACATCTTCACCAAGCTCGGGCTGGCGCCCGGTGACCGCGACCACCGTCGCGTGCTCGCCGTCCTGCGCTATCTCGGCACGGGATGAAACGGGGAAACAGCCATGATCACCACGCCCGCTACCGGTGCCCCGCGGGCGAGCGGCGGTGCCCTGCGGATGACGCCGGGCCGCTGGGTCGCCCTCGCGCTCGGCGTGCCGGTCGCCCTCGCCCTCATCGGCTGGAGCGCCTTTAGCCTGGTCGCCTGGATCGGCCAGGCGAGCTTCCCGGTCAGCACGTCCATCCCCCTCCAGGACGGCCACCTGGTGGCCAGCACGGGCGGCGGTGACCTCACCGTGCACCAGGACCAGGCCAGGAGCAGTACTGCCCGGCTGACCGGCACCGTCCAGTACAGCCTCGTCCGCCCCCACCTGACCATAGACGGGGCCGGCGTCCACCTCGACTGCCGCCTCCCGACCGGTAACTGCGGGCTGAACGCGGTCCTCGACGTTCCGTTGGATACCGCGGTCAACCTGGCTAGCGAAGGCGGCAACATGCAGGTCAGCGGCATCGACAGCGATGTCACGCTGAACAGCGGCGGCGGCGACGTCACGGTCTCCGGCGTCGGCGGGATCGCCGACGTGACGACCGGCGGCGGCAACCTGACCGCCAGCGATCTCGGCAGCATCCGGCAGTTCTCCACCGACGGCGGCGACGTCAACGGCACCGACCTGTTCGCGCCCCAGGTCACCACGGAGTCCGGCGGCGGGAACGTCACCCTGGTGTTCACCAGGGTGCCGGTGAACCTGAACATCACCAGCGACGGGGGAGACATCACCATCCTGCTCCCGCACGGCAGCACCTCCTACGCCATCACGTACCAGACCGAAGGCGGCGATTACAGTGCCCAGGTGCCCCAGGCGCCAACCGGCTCGTCGTCCAGCAACAAGATCATCGTGAACAGCGGCGGCGGCAACATCAGCATCGCGGAAAGCTAGCTGAGGCTAAGCGAGCCGATCAGGGTGGCGACGTTCTGAGTCCCGAGGTTCGCTGGCACCGAGACGTAGAACACGGCGGGGGCCTGGCTCGCGCCGCGGTCCACGACCACCACGGCGCCCGGTTCGCTACTCCAGGTCAGGCCCTGGCTCGCGCCGTTGGGGTAGATCATCAGGAATTTGACGATCCAGGCCTGGTGCCCACTGACCTGCATCGCTGAGCTGTCCTCGATCGTGCGCGAGTGCGGCACCCCGGCGTAGTAGGCCGGGTCCAGCGCGCTGACGAGGCCCATCGCGGTCGGTTCGAGGTCCGCGGGGCCCGCGTACGCGAACTGCTGCTGCAGCTGGCCTGAGCAGGCCAGGCCGTGCCAGTCGATGACGGATCCGCCGATGCTGACCTGGCCGGCCACGGTGTTCTCGCCCGCGGTCCAGTTGAACATCGGCGTGTTCAGGTCGGACGGGCAACCCTGCTGCCAGGGTGAGGGGAGCCGCTGATAGGACAGGCCAGACGCGGTGTCGGTCACTTGCGGGTGCGACACCGCGACCGGGTGGCCGTGTCGCGACCCCCGGTGCCGCGCCCGGTCCGGCGTGGTCCCGCCTACCGTCCGCGCCGTGGCCGACAGCGCGGCCGACCGGGCCGCCGTCGGCACCCTGGCCATGTCCTTGACCAATATGGCGATGACCACGAGCGCCGCCGTCGTGACGAAGGTCAGCAGCCAGAGCATCCGCCGCTGGCGACGACGGCGCTTACGGTGCCGGGTCGAGGCGCTGGCCTGACGGACCAGCGAATCCCAGCCTGGCGAGGGCGTCCCCATCCTGCCAGGGTAAACGCCGCATACCCGGCGAAAGAAGACCCTCGGCTAAGCTCCTGCCCGAGCAGGGGCGGCCAGGGGGGCGGCCTCTTCGGCGCGGACGGCGGTGCGGCTGAACGCCAGCGTCACGACGAAGCCGATGGCCAGCGCCACCAGCACGCCCAGGTTGGCGGAGGCCCAGGCGCCGGTCTTGCCGCCCAGCCCGAACGGGGCGAGCAGGTAGCCCTGCCAGGTCAGCCAGCCGGCCGAGCCGTTGGTGACCAGGCCCCAGCCGATCCCGGTCGCCACGATGACCGACAGCACCGGGATCCACCGGATGTCGCCGTAGCGGCCCCTCGGGCTGAACAGCTCCGGCTCGGCGTAGTCCCGCCGCCGCAGCGCGATGTCGGCCAGCATGACCCCGCACCAGGCTGCGATCGGCACGCCCAGCGTGATCAGGAAACCCTCGAACTGGCGAGGCCGATCTCGTGCACGCCGGCACGGTGAAGCACACCCGCCGCCCAGGCATCGGTGTCACCCCCATCCTTGAAGGCTCGCAGGTACGCCTCGGCGAGCTCCTCTTGCGAGCCACAGCGCAGCGGCTCCCGCAGCTCCCAGCCGGCGAAACCCCCGGCAACCTGGGGATGCTTACCGAGCCGCCATCCCGCCGGGACGACCACTGCCGGTTTCTTGCCCGCCCGGTCGCAGTCGTCGCACATCAGAACCAGATCGCGCACCGCCTTGGCCGTGCCCGGCCTGCGCGGCTCGCTGCAACCGCACACGACGCAGGTCACAGGAACCATCGCTGCCTTCTTGCGATCGTTCGCCGCCTTGCGCTTGCGGCATCGGACAAGCCACGGCGGCGGCTCCGCCAGCCACGCAGCAAGCCGAGCCTCGCTCACCCGCTCGGCTCCCGTGGCACGCCGGATGTCACCACCCGAGACGCCAAGCCGTTCACCGGCCCTCCCGAGGCTGACCAGCGGCCTCACCGGGCCAAACTCCCGCCAGCCTGCGACAGCGCCTTCGGCCCCACATCCCGCTCCGCGCAGCGCAGAGCCTTCTCCGCCGGGTTCACCAAGATCGTGCCCAACGCCGTCTTCACCGCCGGCACCGGCAACGTCCCATCCCGGAACCACCTCCACGCCGTCTGGTAGTCCACAGATTAGCACATAAGTTCGAGGACAGGCATAGATCCAGTTTGCTGCGGTCATGGCGACATGCGGCGCCTGAGCCTGGCCGACGCCCGTCACGCGATATAGCGTGGGCCCGCCGGGTATGTGGACCGGCGCTTAACGCGGAGCCGTGAGCGGCACGGGGAGGAAATGTGTCGGCAAGCTTCGGGCCGACCGGTGAGCCTTCCGGATCGGGCTCGTGGCCCGAAATGAGGGCCTCTGATGCGGACCGGGACGGGGTCATGGAGGTACTGCGCGTCGCCGCGGGAGACGGCCGGCTGACCCCCGACGAGCTGGATGAGCGCCTGGAAGCGGCCCTATCCTCCCGCACTCTCGGTGAGCTGGCGATGCTCACCGCCGACCTGGTGACGGGGCCGAGCATGCCGGGCGAGGCAGCGGCGCAGGCCGAGGACGTGATCCGGATCGACCAGCGCGGAGGTTCGGTCCGGCGCACGGGGCGCTGGGTGGTGCCGAGGCGGGTGGAGCTGCGGTCGTCGTGGTGCGACGTGTGGCTCGACTTCAATGCTGCGGTGATTACGCACGACACGCTGCGCATGGACCTGAACATGCGGGGCGGATCCCTGGTCCTGGTGGGGCCGGGCCTCGTCGTGGAGGCTGATTTGCTGACGGTGCGCTACGCCGACGTCAAGATCCGCCCGGGTGCCGAGCCGGGCGCGCCGGTCATTCTTCGCGTGCAACTGGCCGGCCGAATGCGCTACGGCTGGATTGAGCAAAAGTAGCCGACGCGGCCTTAGCCCTGCTCGCCAGTGCGGAGGACTGTGGTCCACCCACGGATCGAAAATCCGCAGGCCGGTCAGGCTCGGCAGCCGGGCGCATCAGGATGGGATCCTTGCCGCCGGGCAAGGCCGCGGAGCGACCTGATTCCTGTTGGCCGGACAGGCCTGGGGATATATCACTATCGTGGCGATATGGTGCGGCCGCCGCGCCCTGGTGGGCTCCGACACCGGCCGGAGGTCTCCAGCTGGATGCGGTGCCGTGGCGCGCCTACCGCCCCGCAAGCGGAGGTCGTGAGCTGCATAGCCGAAAGAACGACAGGCCCAGGTACCTGACCGGCCCCGGCGAGTCCGGCCGGTCCATGCCCGGTGGTGGTTCGGTGACCCGCGCCGCGGACCTGCCCGGCTCGAGGCTGCCAGGCAAGATCGTCGGCTACCGGCTGGTCAGGTATATCGGCCAGGGCAGCACAGCTGCCGTCTACTATGCTCAGGACGAGCGCTTGCACCGTCAGGTGGCGCTCAAGGTGCTGACACCGGAACTGGCCCAAGACGTGAGCTTCCGGACCAGGCTGATCCGGGAGTCGCGGGCGGCCGCCGCGGTGAACCACCCGCACATCCTTCCGGTCTATGAGGTCAACGAAGCGAGCGGGATGCTGTACGTCGCTGAGCGTTACGTCCGCGGCGGGGACGCTCGGTCGCTGCTGAACCGGCTCGGACCGCTTCCGGTCGGCTACGCCTGGCGCCTCATCGCCCAGATCGCGTCAGCGTTGGATGCCGCGCATGCGCACGGCCTGATCCACCGCGACGTCAAGCCCGCGAACATCCTTTTGGACGCCAGTGATCCGGCCGACACAAATGCTTCGCAGCGGCCTGGCGACTACGATTTCGACCACGCGTACCTGTCCGACTTCGGGATGAGCAGAGCCTTCTCGTCCGAACAGATCATCGCGATGGGCGAGCTGGCCGGAACGCTCGAATACGCCGCGCCTGAGCAAATCGAGGGGCCTGCCCTGGACGGCCGGGCCGACCTTTATTCGCTGGCCTGCACGGGATTCGAGCTGCTTTGCGGTGGGCCGCCTTTCGGGCAGGACCAAGGCCTGACCCTGATGTATGCGCAGCTCTACGTCCCGCCCCCGGCCGCCACCGCCAGGCGTGCTGATCTGCCCGCGGCCGCGAACTCGGTGCTGGCCACCGCGCTAGCGAAGAACCGGGCCGACCGGTACCCGAGCTGTGGGCAGTTCGCCGAGGAACTCGGTGCAGCGCTTGGCCTGCGGCCCGGTAAGTCGGCTGACCGGTCGCGCTCACGTAATCACGTCGGCCCGGTCGCCGAATCCGGCTTGGCCGTCGCCGCCGCCAGGCAATCCGCCGCCCGGCGACCGGCGGCCGCACGTCCCCCGGCTGAGCTGCCCGCCGAGCGGCCCTGTACTGACCCGCCCGTTGCCGAGCACCCTGTCGCCGGACCGGGCACTCAGGACCGTGCTGCCGCGAGCGAGCCGGACACCTCCGATCCCGAACCGTCCGCGCAGCGCTCGCGCGTTCTGAAGCCCGTCCTGGCGGCGGCGGTCGTGGTCGTCGTGGCCGCCGCTGTCGCGGCCGGCGTGGCCCTGTCGAAGCGACCGGCCCAGGGTAGGCCGCCCGTGTCATCTTCAGCCGCGTCCTCGCCGGCCGTGTCCTCGCGACCGCCCCCGGCGTCGGCATCGCCGTCACCGACGCCCTCGCCGTCGGGACCGGTGCTGGCCGCCAAGCAGGCGGCCGCCTTGGACACGCTGCTGACCTCCAGCGCTGCCACCCGAACGGCGCTGCGGGACGCGGTCAACCAAGCCGCCGCGTGCACGAACCTGTCCGGCGCGGTCGGCCAGCTTCAGGATGTCGTGAACCAGCGCAGGAACGAGTACCGACGGGCATCGACCTTGCCGACGGCCGCGCTCCCGGATGGCGCCGCAGTGAAGTCCAAACTGATCGCGGCGCTGGGCAGCTCACTCACGGCTGACCGGGACTATCTGACCTGGACCCAGCAGCAGTTGAACGGCGGGTGCACGCCGCCTGATCAGTCGAGTGCCTACAACGCCGCGTATAGCGCGAGCCAGACGGCCGACGCCGCTAAAGAGGCGTTCGTGCAGGTGTGGAATCCAGTCGCGGCCAGATACGGCATCGGGCAGAATTCACCTGGCAGCATCTAACCCACGCAGCCCGCCGGGGCCCGGATCTATCCCAACGCGCTGCGGACGATCTTGCCGAGATGGTTGCGGGGCAGCGCCGCCACCGGGAAGACCCGCTTGGGGCACTTGTACCCCGCCAGCAGCGTCCGGGCGTGCACGATGAGCGCGGCCTCGTCGAACCCGTGTTGGTCCCGCGGCACGACCCAGGCGGTCACCCGCTCGCCCCACCGCTCGTCGGGAATGCCGGCCACTGCCGCCTCCGCCACCGACGGGTGCGCCTCGAGTGCGATCTCCACCTCGCGCGGATAGACGTTCAGGCCGCCCGTGATGATCATTTCTTTGGTCCGGCCGCGGATCGCCAGGTGCCCACTGGCTAGATCCACGGCCCCGATGTCGCCGGTGCGGAACCAGCCGTCCGGAGTGAACGCAGCCTCGGTGGCCGCCGGGTCGTTCCAGTAGCCCGCGAAGACGTGCGGTCCGCGGAGCTGGATCTCGCCGTCCGCGCCAGGATCCGCCAGGCCATCCGCGGTCCGTATCCTGGCCAGCACGCCGGGCAGCGGCACCCCGATGGTGTCCCCGCGCGGATCGCCGAGGGGGTTGGAGACGTCGAGCCCGCTTTCGGTGGTGCCGTACCTGACCAGCGGCAGCCGCCCGAGCACGGCCGGCAGCCGCTCGGCCAGCGCCGGGCTCAGCGGGGCCGAGCCGCAGACGGCGAGGCGCAGATGCCCCAGGCCGCCAGCCAGTGCGGCCGGTGATGCCAGCAGGGCCTGGTAGATGGTGGGCACCGCGAACAGCACGCTGGCCCCAGTGTCTCCGGCGGCCTGCACCAGGTCGGCCGCCGAGAACCTCGACCGGATGTGCACGGTGCCGCCGGCGATCAGCGCGGCGTGCAGTCCGCCGAGGCCGTGCTGGTGATACAGCGGCAGCGCGTGCATCAGCACGTCATCGCCATGCCACCGCCAGGCCGCCATGGCCGCGCGGATCGAAACCGCCAGCTGGCGGTGGGTCAGCGGCACTCCCTTGGGCCGGCCGGTCGTGCCCGAGGTGTACGCGAGCAGCGCAGTATCGTGCGGGCAGGCCACGATCCCGCTGTCGCCGTCGGCCCCTCGCGGGCCGCCGTGCCGTCCGGCATCGTCGGGCATTTCCCGGACGTCCACCGTCACCGGCGGCGCGGACCCTGGGCCTCCGGGTCCTCCGGGTCCCAGCCCGGCCAGCAGCCGGGCGGGCTCGGGGTCGGCGAAGGCCAGCACAGCGCCGGAGTCGGCGACCAGGTGACCGAGTTCGGCGGCGGTATATCCGGGGTTGGCGAGCACCACGACGGCGCCGGCCCGCAGTATGCCGAGGTAGCAGCGCACGAAGCCGACGCTCGCCCCGGCCGCCAGCAACACCCGGTCTCCGGGGCGCACCCGTTTCGCCAGCCACGTCGCCACCTGGTCGGCCGTGTTATCAAGCTCGGCGTGGGTGAGCGGCTCGCCGTCCACGGTGACCGCGACCCGGTCTGGCACCCGGTCCGCGGCTGCGGCGGCCAGCGCGGGGATCGTCTCGTCGCCCAGTCCCGAGACATAGCCCAGCACGTCGGCCACGCCGGGCAGGTGCGTCCGCCAGCCCGCCAGGCTCCAGTCCTCGTAACCGCCGGTCATGGCCCGGGCGAGGCGGTCGGGATCGCCCCGGTCACGCGGGCCCGGGCCGACTGGTTAGCCGACTGTTCGGCCCCGGCGCAGAACACCCGCGAATCAGCGCTGCCGAGCACGACCGGGACCTCGGGCTTGAGAGCTAGCGAGTCCGTTACAGCACGCAACAGGCTCAGGTCCAGCGCGTTGCGCCGCTCGGGCTGGGGAAATCGCAGCCAGCGGTAGTCGGCCGGACTGTTCTCGACCGTCAGATGAGGATGCGGCATGTGCTGGCTCCCAGAGGTCCTCGAAACGCCTGAAATATGGTATACCAAATGAACTGAGCCTAGGCAACGCAATCGGAGGCAGGGCATGACCACCGCAGTCCCCGGCTTCGTCAGCAAGACCGACCTGGTGGCCGCCCTCATCCGCGAGCTGGTCATCACCGGCGAGCTGGTCCCGGGGGAGCAGTTGCGCCAGCGTGACCTGGCCCAGCGGTTCGGCGTCAGCCAGACGCCGGTCCGCGAGGCGATGCGGCGGCTGGAGTCAGAAGGGCTGTTGGTCTGCGACACCCACCGGGGTTTCACGGTGGTGGCACCGGACGTGGGCCGGGTCGAGGAGAACTTCCAGATCCGTGCGGCGCTGGAGTCCCTGGGAGCGTCGCTGGCCGCCCGTAAGATCGATCCCGGCGGGCTGGACCGGCTCCGCGAGCTGAACGACCACATGCGCGCGCTCGCCGACGACGACCGGGGCTACGCGGAGTTGAACCGGGAGTTCCACTTCACCGTGTATGAGTACGCTCGCAGCCCGCTGCTGCTGTCGCTGATGCGGCTGCTCTGGGCCTCGCTGCACGGCGGCCCCCGGGTATCACGCACGCACGCCGAGTCCGCCCGCCAGCACGACGAGATCCTCGCGGCGCTGACCGAAGGAGACGCCGACGCCGCCTCGGCTCGGACATATCAGCACATTATGGGTGCCAATCCGGTAAAAGAAGTATCCGAAACAGGGCTGCAGCCAGACCCAGGGGAGCCGCCATGCCAGCGATCGCGACCGACGACGGCTTGAGGCTGTACGCCGAGGAGACCGGCCAGGGCGAGCCGCTCCTGTTCGTCCACGAGTTCGCCGGCGATCACCGCAGCTGGGAGCCGCAGGTCCGGTTCTTCTCCGCGGCCTACCACTGCGTCACCTACGCGGCCCGCGGCTACCCGCCCTCGGACGTGCCCACCGACCCGGCTGCGTACTCCCAGGAGCGGGCGGTCGCGGACGCGATCGCGGTGCTCGATGGCCTGGCCATCGAAAAGGCACACGTGGTCGGCCTGTCCATGGGCGGCTTCACCGCGTTGCACCTGGTGCTCCGGTACCCGGAGCGGGTCAGCTCGGCGGTCGTCGCCAGCGCCGGCTACGGCGCCCAGCCCGATCGCGCCGACGCCTTCCGGGCGGAGTCGGTGCTCACCGCGGCCGCGTTCGCGGCCGAGGGCGCGGCGAAGGTCGCCGAACGGTACGCGACCGGGCCGGCCCGGGTCCAGTTCCAGAACAAGAACCCGCGCGGCTGGGCCGAGTTCGCCGCGGCGCTGGCCGGGCATTCCTCGCTGGGCAGCGCGCTGACCATGCGCGGTGTCCAGGCCGCCCGGCCGTCCTTGTATTACCTCGCCGACGAACTGGCCAAGGTCAGCATCCCGGTCCTGGTACTGGTCGGCGATGAGGACGAGGGCTGCCTGGAACCCGCGCTGATGCTCAAGCGGACCATCCCCACCGCCGGCCTGGCCGTCCTGCCGCGCACCGGCCACACCGCCAACCTGGAGGAACCCGACGTCTTCAACCGGGCCGTCGACAGTTTCCTTGGCAGCGTGGCCCGCGGCGCCTGGCGCCCCCGCGACCCCCGGTCCCGCTCGGCCTCCACCACCGGCATGAGCTGACCGCCGCAGCCCCGACCATCGAGCGGGCCTCCGCCGCGGGCCCGCTATCGAGGATGTAAGCACGCGGCCCCGCCGCCTCTGCGCGACGTAGCCTAATGTCATATTAGAATTACTGAAAGTTACAGGACGCCAGTTCCGGTCCTCATATCCCAGGACGCTTTGCGAGGCAGTAACTGAGGCCCGGTGCGGCTGGCGACGCCCATGGGGAGGCCGGCATGCAGGTCGCTGATCACTTGTTCGTCGGTCTGGTCGAGGGGGCACCGGACGCGATGCTGTGCCTGGACGGTGACGGCCGGATCGTGTTGGTAAACGTCCAGGCGGAGCGGCTGTTCGGGTACCGGCGCGACGCGCTCGTGGGCAAGCCGGTAGAGACGCTCGTACCCGACGCCGCCAAGGCGGCGCACCCCCCGCACCCCCCGCACCCGCCTAGATATATAGCCTTTCCCAGGCCCCGCACGGCTGGCACCCGGACGGAGCTTTCCGGTCGTCGCCGCGACGGCAGCACGTTCCCCGCCGAGATCTCGCTTTCCGCTATCGATACCGACGATGGCCTCGTGGTCATGGTGGCTGTCCGCGACGTGACCGAGCGGCTGGAGAGCCTGGGCGAGTTGGCCGGCGGGGTGGCGCATGGATACCACAACCTGCTCGCCGTCATCTCCAGCTATGCCACGTTCGTCAGCGAGGAACTCGCCCAGGGCGGGCGGAATATCCGCTGGCAATCGGTCCGTGATGATGTCGCGCAGATCCGGCAGGCCGCTGAGCGCGCGACGGAACTCACCGATCAGCTGCTGGCCTTCGCCTGCCGCGATGTCGTCCAGCCCCGGCCGCTGAACCTCAACGAGGTCGTCACCGGCGTCGAGCATCTGCTTGTCCATACCCTCGGCGAACAGGTGATGCTGGAAACGCATCTGGCCGCTGAGCCGTGCGTCGTGCTCGCCGACCCGGGCCAGATCGAGCAGGTCCTGTTCAGGCTGGCCGTCAACGCCCGCGATGCCATGCCGGCCGGCGGGAGGCTGATGGTCGAAACGGTCACCACGTATGTGGACGAGGCCCGCACGGGCCTGCCCCATGGCCAGTATGCGTGCCTGAAGATCAGCGACACAGGCATCGGAATGACCAGGGAAATCATCGACCACGCGTTCGAGCCGTTCTTCACCACCAAGCCCAAGGGTGCGGGAACCGGCCTTGGGTTGGCTACTGTGTACGGGATCATCGCCCAGGCCAGCGGCGATGTGCAGATCCTTTCTGAACCCGGCATCGGCACCACGGTCACCGTCCTGCTGCCGTCCACCGGACAAGCAGTCAGGGCGCGGCCAGAGCCGGCCAAGGCGGCCGGCTACGGAACGGGCGAAACTGTTCTCGTCATCGAGGATGAGCCCGCGATGCGGGAGGTCACCCTAAGGATCTTGTCCCGCAGCGGCTACCACGTGCTAACCGCCGCTAACGGCCGCGAAGCGATCGAGATCGCCACCAGCACCGATGGTGACATCGACGTCCTGCTCACCGACGTCGTCATGCCGCACATGCTCGGGAAGGAAGCCGCCGACCGGATTCGTGCCTTCCGGCCCGGTGTGAAGGTGCTTTTCATGTCCGGCTACACCCGGGGACTCCTGGGCACCCAGGGAGTAGTGGAAGCAGACGTCAACCTGATAGAGAAACCGTTCACCGAGGCATCCCTGCTTACGAAGATACGGCAGGTCATAGCCGGTGACGGGGCGGTGCAGGCGGCGATCACAGTCATCCAAAGCGGCAAGCGCGCGCCCGGCCACATCCAGGCCGTGGTGGATGCGCTTCGGCCCGCCTACGACGTGGCGGTCAGGCAGCGAGGCGACCTGCTGGACAACATGATCGTGGCGCAAACCCAGCTGACGGTGCGTCGGCTCCAGTCGGACCCCACGCTCAGAACGCTGATCGACAGTGACGGCCTGGTCATCGTCGGCGGGCACTACCAGCTGGACAGCGGCGCAGTCCATATCCTCGCCTGACGGTCCCTGCCCATCTCGCGGCGCCCGCCGCTAAGCCCTCAGGAGCCGAAGCCCAGGCCGACCGCGTCCAGCGCCCGGAGCCACAGGTTCCTACGGCCGGCGTGGCGGTCGGCTCGGGCCAGGGACCAGCGGGTGGCTTGCACGCCCAGGTAGGCGAGCGGCTCGGGCGGGAAGGGGAGCGGCTTGCTGCGGACCATCTCGAGCTGGGTCAGTTCGGTCGACTCGCCGCTCAGCAGGTCGAGCATCACCCGCGCGCCGAACCTGGTCGCCGCCACGCCGAGCCCGGTGTAGCCGAGGGCGTAGGCGACCCGGCCGCGGTGCGCGGTGCCGAAGAACGCGCAGAACCGGCTGCAGGTGTCGATCGCTCCGCCCCAGCGATGGCTGAACCCGATGCCCTCAAGCTGCGGGAACGTGGTGAAGAAGTGATCGGCCAGCCGAAGATACGTGGCCGGCCGCTGGTCGTAGGCCGCGCGGACGGCGTGGCCGAAGTGGTAGATGGCGTCGTAGCCGCCCCACAGGATCCGGTTGTCCGCGGTCAGCCGGTAGTAGTGGAACTGGCTGCCCGAGTCGCCGACGCCCTGCCGGTTCCGCCAGCCGATCGCGTCGAGTTGCGCCGGGCTGAGCGGCTCGGTTACCAGCACGTAGTCATAGACTGGCACGATGTACGGCCTTAGCCGCCTGACCAGGGAAGGGAACGCGTTGGTGGCGAGCACCACGCGCCTGGCCCGCAGCACGCCGCGCATGGTGCGCACGGTCACGCCGTCCGCGTCGCTGGCCAAGCCGGTGGCCGGCGTACGCTCGGCGATCCGGACACCGATCCGCTCGCAGGCATCGGCCAGGCCCCAGGCGAGCCTGGCCGGCTGCACGCCGGCCGAGCCTTCCTTGTCCCAGCTGCCCGCCAGGTAGGTAGGGGAGTTCACCTCGGCCCGCACCGCCGCGGCGTCGCAGAACGTGGTCCCGTCCGCCTCGGCGGCCGCATACAGCTCCGCGACCTGGTAGTCCTCGGTGGCGACGGTGATCGAGCCGGCCCGCTCGAAGTCGCAGTCGATGCCGTGCCGGCCTAGCGTGGCCTCGATCGCGTCCAGGTTCTCGGTGCCGAGTCGCTGCAGCGTGCCGAACTCGGCCGGGAACCGCTCCCGCCCGTTGGCCGCGCCATGGGTCAGGCTCGCCTCGCAGAAGCCGCCGCTGCGCCCACTGGCCGCCCAGCCGACGCGTTGGCCCTCGATGAGAACCACGGACCGGCCAGGATTGGCTTCCTTAGCCAGCAGCGCGGCCCACAGCCCGCCGAAACCGCCCCCGATCACCGCCAGATCGCAGGCCAGGTCGCCGCGCAGCGGCTCGCGGGCCGCCGGCGCGTCCGGCCGGTCCAGCCAGAACGGCGCCGGCTTCGCCGCCGTGATCAGCCGGGTCAGTTCTTCCTGGCGCGGCGTCACTGGCCGCCGACCGCGGCGAAGGCGTCCTCCAGGATGGAGAGCCCTTCGTTGAGCAGGTCCTCGCCGATCACCAGCGGCGGCAGGAAGCGGATCACGTTGCCGAACGTCCCGCAGGTCAGCGTGACGAGCCCGGCCTGATGGCAGGCGCGGGCGACGGCCGCCGTGGTGGCCGGGTCCGGGTCGAGCGTCCCGGGCCTGGTCAGCTCGATGGCCAGCATCGCGCCGCGGCCGCGCACGTCGGCGATGACCGGGTACTTCTCCGCCAGCCCGTGCAGCCGCGGCAGCATGATGTCGCCGATCCGGCGCGCCCGCCCGGCGAGGTCCTCCGCCGCCATCGTCTCGATCGCGCCGAGCGCCGCCGCGCAGGCCACCGGATTGCCGCCGTATGTCCCGCCCAGGCCGCCCGCGTGCACCGAATCCATGATCGCGGTACGCCCGGTCACCCCGGCCAGCGGCAGACCGCCGGCGATGCCCTTGGCCGTGGTGACCATGTCCGGCACCACGCCCTCGTGCTCGCAGGCGAACCAGTCGCCGGTGCGGCAGAACCCGGTCTGGATCTCGTCGGCGATGAACACGATCCCGTTCTCGCGGCAGAACTCGGCCAGCCCGGGCAGGAACCCGTCGGGCGGCACCACGAAGCCGCCCTCGCCCTGGATCGGCTCGATGATCACGGCGGCCACGTTGTCCTCGCCCACCTGGGTGTGGATCAGGCCCTTGATCGTGGCGAGGGCATCAGACGCGCACGCTTCGCGGCCGCCGGGCCAGCGCAGCGGATAGGCCATCGGCATCCGGTAGATCTCGCCGGCGAACGGCCCGAACTTGTCCTTGTAGGGCATATTCTTCGCGGTCAGCGCCATCGTGAGGTTAGTGCGCCCGTGGTAGGCGTGGTCGAACGCCACGATGGCCTGCCGTCCGGTGGCATGCCTGGCGATCTTCACCGCGTTCTCCACGGCCTCCGCGCCGGAGTTGAACAGCGCGGAGCGCTTCTCGTGCGTCCCCGGCGTCCAGCTGGCAAGTTGCTCGCAGACCTCGACGTAGCCCTCGTACGGCGTCACCATGAAGCAGGTGTGGGTGAATCTCGCCGCCTGTTCCGCCACCCGCGCGGCCACCCTGGGGGCCGCGTTGCCGACGGAGACCACGGCGATCCCGGATCCGAAGTCGATCAGGGAGTTGCCGTCGGCATCGACGATCACGCCGCCGCCCGCGTCCGTGACGAACACCGGCAGCACGATGCTGACCCCGCGGGCCACCGCGCGCTCGCGCCTGGCCAGTAGCTCGCGTGAGGCGGGGCCTGGGATCTCGGTGGCGAGGTGTCTGCGCTGGGAGAGGCGGGCATCGCCCGGAACATCGTCAGTCATGATCAGACCATAAGTCATGAGGCCGAACGACTGTAGCCGAGGTAGCGGTACGCCGGATGAAGGGGGGTGGAGAGGTGGGTGGGGTCTATGGTGGTGAGCCGAATACGGGAGAGGACGGATCTCGGAAATGCCTGACCATAAGGAGCCGAACGCGCGAGGGCTGTTCGGCGGGGTTTTCGCCCGGGGCGGCGTCGAGGCCGGCGACATCGCGTGGCTGCAGGCGATGCTGGACGCCGAGGCCGGGCTGGCGCGGGCGCTCGAGCGGGCCGGGCTGGCGCCGGCGGGTTCGGGCGAGGCGGTCACGGCGACGGCCAGGGCAGACAACTTTGACCCGAACGAGCTCGGCGAACTCGCCGCGCTGACCGGGAACCCGGTTCCCGGGCTGGCGCGGGCGCTGGCGCGACGGGTGCCGCAGACCGCGGTCAGCGCCGTACATCGCGGCGCCACCAGCCAGGACATCCTGGACACGGCCGCGATGCTGCTCGCCAAGCGGGCCATCGACGTCATCCTGGCCGACCTAGCCCAGGCGGCCGAGGCCGCGGCCGGACTGGCCGAGGCGCACCGGGCCTCGATCATGATCGGCCGCACGCTGCTCCAGCAGGCCGTTCCCGTGACCTTCGGCCTGATCGCCGCGGGCTGGCTGACTAGCGTGGACGAGGCCCGCGAGGGGCTGGCGGCTGTTCGCTCGCGGCGACTGGCCGTGCAGTTCGGCGGCGCGGCGGGCACGCTCGCGTCCCTGGGCGAGGCCGGCCAGCAGGTCGTGGTGCTGCTCGCCGAGGAACTCGGCCTGGCGCTGCCCGTGCTGCCCTGGCACACGGACCGGCTGCGGATCATCGACCTGGGCGCCGCGTTGGCTCGGGTCGCGGCCGTGCTCGGCAAGATCGCCAGGGACGTCACTCTGCTGGCCCAGTCGGAGATCGGCGAGGTCAGCGAGGGCGGCGGGTCACCTGCGGCCCGGAGTCCTGATCCGCAGGGTCCCGCGGCGTCCCCGCGGCGCGGCGGCTCCTCCGCGATGCCGCACAAGCACAACCCGGTCGCGTCGATCGCCGTCCTCGGCTGCACCAGGCAGGTCCCCGGGCTGCTCGGGATCCTGGTCAGCAACAGTGAGCAGGAGCTGCAGCGCGCGGCCGGCGCATGGCACGCCGAGTGGGAACCGCTCACCGCCATGCTCCGGCTGACCGGCTCGGCCTCGAGCTGGGCGGCAGAGCTGCTGTCCGGGCTCACCGTGGACACCTCGCGAATGGCCGCCAACCTGACCGCGACCAAGGGCCTGCCGCTCGCGGAGCACGTCTCCTCGCTGCTGGCCGGCGTGCTCGGCCCTGCCCAGGCGCACGACCTGGTGGCCGAGGCGGGCGCGCGGGCCGTGGGCGCGGGGCTGCCGCTGCGCGACGTGCTGCTGGCCGTGCCCAAGCTCGAGGAACGGCTATCGGCGGCCGGCATCGCCCCCGAGCAGATCGATTTCGCGCTCGAGCCGACCGGCTACCTGGGCGCGACGGATGCCTTTATTGCCGCGGCCCTTGAGGCGCACCGGTCAGTGGAGGTCCCCCGTGGATGACACCGAGCGCTCCCGGCGCGGGATGGCGGTACGCCGTGAGGTGCTCGGGGACGAGCACGTCGACCGGGCGGTGGCGGCGACCACCCCGTTCACCGAGCCGTTCCAGGATTTCATCACGCGCTACGCCTGGGGCGATATCTGGTCCCGCCCAGGGCTCTCCCGGGCCGAGCGCAGCCTCGTCACGCTGGCCGTCCTCGCGGCCATGCAGCATGAGCACGAGCTGGCCATGCACGTCAAGGCCGCGCTGCGCAACGGCCTCACATCGGACCAGATCCAGGAGGTCCTGCTCCAGGTCGCGGTGTACGCGGGCGTGCCGGTCGCCAACCGGGCCTTCCCGGTCGCCCAGCGCGCGCTCGCCGAAGCCGCAGCGGCCGATGACCGAACGTAGCGGGCCGACTCCAGGCGGCCCGGCTCAACCACGGGTGCCGCTTTCGCTCTTGTCGGCAGCCCCAATGCTGCAAGCTGGGACGTTGTCCGCTCGCCACACATAGGCGTCCGACATGCGAACGGCTGTACTTATGGCGACCGCTGAGGCGTTATCGTTAGCGTAGCAAGCTACCGTGGAGGGACATGGCGGAGATCGTCTCACTCGCCGAAGCCGTGGAGCGGGCAATCCATGACGGGGACGCCGTGGCGATGGAGGGGTTCACCCACCTCATACCGTTCGCCGCCGGGCACGAGGTGATCAGGCAGCGGCGCCGTGACCTCACCCTGATCAGGATGACGCCGGACCTCATTTACGACCAGCTCATCGGCGCGGGCTGCGCGCGCAAGCTGATCTTCTCCTGGGGCGGCAATCCTGGCGTCGGCTCGCTGCACAGGTTCCGCGACGCGGTGGAGCATTCCTGGCCGGTCCCGCTGGAGATAGAGGAGCACAGCCACGCGGGGATGGCCAACCGCTACGTGGCCGGCGCGTCCGGGCTGCCGTTCGCCGTGCTGCGCGGCTACAACGGCACCGGGCTAGAGACGCTCCACGGCCAGGCGCCGACGATCAAGCCGATCACCTGCCCGTTCACCGGGGAGACGCTGACCGCGGTCTCGGCCATCCGGCCCGACGTGGCGGTCATCCACGCCCAGCGCGCCGACCCGTCGGGAAACATCCAGCTCTGGGGGATCACTGGCGTGCAAAAGGAGGCCGTGCTGGCGTCGGAGCGTTCGGTCGTCACGGTGGAGGAGATCGTCGACGAGCTTGACCCCCGCCCCGGAGCGGTGGTCCTGCCCGGCTGGACGGTGAGCTTCGTGGCGCGGGCGCCGGGCGGGGCGCATCCCTCCTACGCGCTGGGTTACTCGGCCCGCGACAACGACTACTACGTGGCCTGGGACGCCATCGCCCGCGAGCGCGGCACGTTCACCCGGTGGCTGGGCGAGCAGATTTACCGGGTACCGGCGGGGCAGCGATGACGTCGCAGCTGAGCGCGGACCGGGCGGTGACCTATACGGCTGACGAGATGATGACCGTGTCCGCGGCCCGTGCGCTGCGGGACGGCATGACGTGTTTCGTCGGCATCGGGCTGCCCAGCTCGGCCGCGAACCTGGCGCGGGCCACGCACGCGCCGTCGCTGGTGCTGATCTACGAGTCGGGCACGATCGGAGCCAAGCCCGCTCGGCTGCCGCTGTCGATCGGTGACGGCATGCTGGCCGAGACGGCGGACGCGGTAGTGAACGTGCCCGAGATCTTCAACTACTGGCTGCAGCCCGGCCGCATCGACGTCGGATTCCTCGGCGCCGCCCAGATCGACAAGTTCGGCAACATCAACACGACCGCGATCGGCGGGGATTACCGTAACCCCAAGGTGCGGCTGCCCGGCGCGGGCGGCGCGCCGGAGATCGCCGCCTCGTGCCGTGAGGTGATCGTCGTGGTCAGGCAGACCCACCGCTCGTTCGTCGAACGGGTCGACTTCGTCACCTCGGTTGGCTACGGGTCGGGCCCGGGGGACCGCGAGCGACTCGGGCTCACCGGCGCCGGACCCAAGAAGATCATCACCGACCTGGGTATCCTCGAGCCCGACCCGGATACGCTCGAGTTCACCCTGACCGGGCTGTACCCGGGTGTATCGGCCGCGACCGCGAAGGAGCGCACCGGCTGGGACCTGGCCAGCGCGGCAGAACCGGAGATCCTCGCCGCGCCCACCCCGGCCGAGCTGGACGCGCTCCGGGGCTTTCAAGGCACGCGAACAAGGAGTCACCATTGACCGCTGACGTATCGACGTCGCTCGCCGCGCCGCAGGCCGGCCATCTGGTCCTGCCGTCGTACGAGCGCCCAGCGGGCCTGCATCCGCCGCTGGACTTCGGCGGGTACCGCTCGACCGCGCTGCGCCACCCGAAGCAGCCGCTCGTGCTGCTGCCGCACCGGCTGACCGAGGTGACCGGGCCGCTGCTCGGCGACGGCCTGATCACCCCCACGGACTCCGACCTGACCACGCAGCACGATGGCGAGCCGCAGGGCCAGCGGATCATCCTGACCGGCCGGGTGCTGGACTCGGACGGGCGGCCCGTGCCCGACACGCTGATAGAGGTCTGGCAGACCAACGCGGGCGGGCGGTACCGGCACTCGCGGGAGCACCACCCCGCCCCGCTCGACCCGAACTTCGACGGGATCGGGCGCGCCATCACCGACGCGAGCGGCCGGTACCGCTTCGTGACCATCCAGCCGGGCGCCTACCCGTGGGGGAACCACTACAACGCCTGGCGGCCCGCGCATATCCATTTCTCGCTGTTCGGCCGCGCGTTCACCCAGCGGCTGGTCACCCAGATGTATTTCCCGGGCGACCCGCTGCTGCCGCTCGACCCGATCTTCAACTCGGTGCCCGACGAGAAGGCGAGGCAGCGGATGATCGCCGACTTCGACATCGAGCTGGCCCAGCCCGAGTGGGCCCTCGGCTACCACTGGGACATCGTACTGCGCGGCCGCGACGCGACCGCTTTCGAGTAAAGGACCGGAACCACAGTGCCAGGGATGACTCCTTCCCAGACGGCAGGCCCGTTCTTCGCGATGCGGCTGCCGTGGGACGACGGCCCGTTCGTGGTGCCCGACGGCACCCCCGGGGCGATCACGATCATCGGGCGGCTTTACGACGGTGCCGGGAACGTCATCCCGGACGGGCTGATCGAGACCTGGCAGGCCGGGCCCGACGGGCGGTTCGCGCACCCCGACGACCCGCGCGGCCCCGCCCCGGGCGGCTACCAGAGCTTCCGCGGCTTCGGCCGGTGCCCGACCGCGCCGGACGGGTCGTACCGCATCGTCACGCTCAAGCCCGGGCCGCTGCCCACCCCCGACGGCAGCATCGAGGCGCCGCACCTGGACGTGTCGGTGTTCGCGCGCGGCCTGCTCGACCGCGTCGTGACCAGGATGTACTTCCCCGACGAGCAGACCGCCAACGCCGCCGACCCGGTGCTGTGCTCCGTACCCGCGCCGGCCCGCCGGGCCACGCTCGTCGCGGTCCCCGAGCCGGAAGGGGAGCTCAGATTCGACATCCGGCTGCAGGGTGACCACGAGACGGTCTTCTTCGATGTCTGAAGTTCGCCTGGCCGCCTCGATCCAGGGACCAGACGGCGCACCCGTGGTCATCCTGGCCAACCCGATCGGCACCACCAGGGCGATCTGGGACGCCCAGGCCCGGGTGCTGCGCGAGGATTTCCGGCTGCTCAGGTTCGAGCTTCGCGGGCACGGGGCGCCCGGCGCGCGGTCCGACGCCCCGCCCGGCCCCTATTCCATCGCCGAACTTGGCACAGACGTGCTCGCCCTCATGCGGGAATACGGCGTCACCACGGCCGCCTACTGCGGCATCTCCATCGGCGGGATGATCGGGCTGTGGCTCGCCGCCAACGCCCCGGAACGGATCTCCTCCCTGGTGGTGTGCTGCACGGCGATCACCCCGATGCCGTCTCGGCAGGCGTGGCTGGACCGGGCCGCGCTGGTACGCTCGGGCGGGATGGCGGCGATCAGCGAGGTGGTCCCGCCGCGCTGGTTCACCCCGGATTTCATCACCCGCCAGCCGGCGGCCGTGGCGTTCGTCATGGACATGCTGCACGGCACCGATCCGGTGGGCTACGCGGGCTGCGGCGAGGCCATCGCCGGGATGGACCTGCGGCCCGCGCTCGGCGCGATCAAGGCGCCCACGCTTGTCATCGCGGGCGCCGAGGACTCGGCCGCGCCGCCGTGGCAGGGCGCGATGACCGCCGTCGGCATCGCGGATTCCCGCCTCCGGGTCATCCCCGGCGCCTCGCACCTGGCCCCCTACCAGACGCCGGGTCCCGTCACCGCCGCCATCCTCGCCCATCTCTGCTAGCGGCGCCGCAGGGCCCAGCCGAGCAGGCACGCGGCGGCGGCTCATGGCGACACGCAGGACGCCGGGAGTCGCACCACGGCCCGTTCGGAACGAAAATGGGGAGTCTGCGCCGCCGCCCAGCCCTGAGGAGGAGCCGTGCTGCCCTGGTCCGAGGATCTCGCCGGCCGCATCGACGAGCACGTCATCAGCAGCGAGTTGCTGCGCGGCAACCCGCTCGGCGACCCGCTCGAGCGGCCGCTGCTCGTGTACCTGCCGCCGGGCTACGACGACGACCCGGGCCGAAGGTACCCGGTCGTGTACGTCATCCAGGGCTTCACCGGGCACGTGGCCATGTGGCGGAACCGGTCCGCCTTCCGGCAGCCGTTCCCCGAGGCCGCCGACGCCGTGTTCGCCCGCGGTGACGCGCCGCCGGCCATCGTGGTGTACGTGGACGCGTGGACCCGCTACGGCGGCAGCCAGTTCGTCGACTCGCCCGGCACCGGGCGGTATCACTCCTACCTGTGCGACGAGGTCGTGCCCTGGGTGGATGCGCGGTACCGGACGCTGCCCGACGCCGCACACCGGGCCATCATGGGCAAGTCAAGCGGCGGGTTCGGCTCGATGATCACCCCGATGCTCCGGCCGGACCTGTTCGGTGCGCTGGCCACGCACGCGGGCGACTCGCTGTACGAGTACTGCTACATCCCGGATTTCGCCACCGCCATACGGCACCTGCGCGGCTACGACGGCGATATCTGGCGCTGGTGGGAAGATTTCAACTCCCGGGTGGCCTTCACCAGACCCGAGGACATGTCGCTGCTCGGGCTGCTCGGCGTGGCGGCGTGCTTCTCCGCGAACCAGGACGGTACCGTGGACCTGCCATTCGACCCGGTGACCGGAGTGCTCCGGCCAGCCGTATGGCAGCGGTGGCTGGACTGGGACCCGGTGCGGATGGTGCCGGCCCACGCGGACGCGTTGCGGGGGCTGCGGGCCATCTGGATCGACGCAGGCACGAGGGACGAATACCACCTCGACCTCGGCGCGGGGGCTTTCCGCGCCGCGCTCAGGGACATCGGAGTGGCCGATGAACTCGTGCATTTCGAACTCTTCGAGGCCGGGCACATGAGCATCGACTATCGTTACCCGATGTCTCTGGCCTGGCTCTGCGGCCGGATGACTAAGTAGCGGCTAAGAAGCCGCCGGCCTGCCCAGCAGTCTGGTACGTTTCCGGCGTATTGGGAACGGGGTCGTATCCGGAAGGACCCTGGGGCGCCCCAAGGAATCACTGAACCTTGAATGGAGAGTCGTTATGCGCAAGAGCGGGTGGGCAGCAGCTGCCGGGCTCGGTTCGCTAGTACTGCTGCTAACCGCGTGCGGGGGATCGTCGGGATCGTCGAGCACCTCGGGCTCGACTCCGACTACGACCACCCAGGCCAACGGCCAGGCGAGCAGCAACGCGCTGGCCAGCCTGCCGCCGAAGGGGTCGGTTGTGCTGGTCGTGCAGCAGTCTGCTCTTGGCTACGTGCTCGCCGAGGCCAATGGGCAGGTCCTCTACACCTACGCCAAGGACACCAAGGGCGGCACGCCGACCTGCACCGGCTCCTGCGCCGCGGTCTGGCCGCCGCTGACGGGCAACCCCGTGGTGAGCTCGGCGGCTCACGGCCTGGGCACGATCGGCACGGTCTCGGACGCGAACGGTGCCAAGCAGGTCACCTACAACGGCATGCCGCTTTACACCTTCAAGGGCGCGAAGCCGCTGGGCGTCAAGGGCAACGGCGTCGGTGGCGTGTGGCATGTGGTGAAGCTGTCCAAGAGCAACCTCGGCGGCGGCTGATCATCTCACGCCCAAGGCTCCAGCGTTCCCGGGCCGATCATGATGACGGCCCGGGAGCGTTTTAGTGTCCGGCTCGCCCCGGAGGCCCCGGACGGGCCGGTTGGGGAAACGAGTCATCCCTGCGAATTGGAGAGATGTTATGCGTAAAAGCGGGTGGCCCGCAGCGACCGGGATCGCTTCATTGGTCCTGCTACTGGCCGCGTGCGGGGGATCGTCGAGTCCGACCTCGGCCGCAGGCGCGGCCTCGGGCGCGGGCTCGGGCTCGGCCCCGGCGAGCAGCGCGTCGTCGGGTCCGCCCGCGTCGTCGGCGACGGCCGTGGCTACCGCCACCAAGAGCCCGAGATCGTCGCCGACGGCGTCCCCGAAGGCTCACCACTCGGCCGGGCCGCAGCCGAGCAGCGGCACGGTGACGTTCCCGCCGGTGGGTACGACCGTCATGATCGTGCAGCACTCGGCCATCGGTTACGTACTCGCCGAGGCCAACGGCCAGGTGGTCTACACCTACGCCAAGGACACCAAGGGCGGCACGCCGACCTGCACCGGTTCTTGCGCGGCGGCTTGGCCGCCGGTCACCGGGACGCCCAAGGCCGGGCCCGCTGACACCTTCCCCGGCCAGTTCGGCGTGGTCAAGGGCGCGGGCGGCGTCGAGCAGATCACGTACAACGGCTACCCGCTGTATGCCTTCAAGGGCGCGAAGCCGCTGTCGACGGCGGGTAACGGCATCGGCGGCGTCTGGCACGTGGTCGCGCTCTCCGCGAGCGACATCAGCGGCGGCTGATCATCCGGCGTCCCGGGTCGGGCCGCGAGTCTGGCCCGGGACGCTTTTTTGGTGTCGCGGCGGCATGGGGTACGGCAACCGGAGTGGTGGCGGAAGCTGGTGATCCACCCGGCGGGCGCCTGATCGGAAGGCCAGGTTAATATTCCGTTACGGCTTGGTTCCGCTGAACGGGGGACACGTCGTGACCAGCCAGGCGGCAGAGCAGCAGCCCGCGCAGCCGCGCGGGCTGCTGGTCATTTACAGCGCGCTGATGCTGGCCATTCTGCTGGCCGCGCTTGACCAGACGATCGTCGCGACCGCGCTGCCCACCATCGTCAGCGATCTGGGCGGCCTCGACCGCCTGTCCTGGGTGGTCACCGCCTACATACTCGCCACCACGGCCACCACCCCGGTGTGGGGCAAGCTCGGCGACCAGTACGGCCGGAAGTACCTGTTCATCGCCGCCATCGTCATCTTCCTGATCGGTTCGGCACTGTCCGGGCTTTCCCGCAGCATGAGCGAGCTGATCGCGTTCCGCGCGCTACAGGGCGTCGGCGGCGGTGGCCTGATAGTGCTGGCCCAGGCCATCGTCGGTGACATCGTCCCGCCGCGCGAGCGGGGGAAGTACCAGGGCGCGTTCGGCGCCGTCTTCGGGGTCGCCAGCGTCATCGGCCCGCTGATCGGCGGGTTCTTCGTCGACAACCTCTCCTGGCGGTGGGTGTTCTACATAAACCTGCCGATCGGGGCCGTCGCCCTCGTGGTAGTGGCCGTAGTGCTGCCCGCCACCTCGTCCCGGCGCAAGCACACCATCGACTACCTGGGCGCCACGCTGCTCGCCGGGTTCGCCGTGTGCGTGGTGCTTGCGACCTCGTGGGGCGGCACCACCTACGCGTGGAACTCCCCCACGATCATCGGGCTGTTCGCCGCCGCCATCGTGTTCCTCGTAGGCTGGTGGCTCTCGGCCCAGCGCGCGTCCGAGCCGGTGCTGCCGTTGCGGCTGTTCCGCAACTCGGTGTTCACCGTCTGCGCGGCGATCAGCCTCGCGGCTGGGTTCGCGATGTTCGGCTCGATATCGTACCTGCCGCTTTTCCTGCAGGTGGTACACGGCGTCACGCCCACGCTGTCCGGCGTCTACCTGCTGCCGATGGTCGGCGGCCTGCTTATCACCTCGATAGCCAGCGGCCAGCTCATCGCCAGGACCGGCCGGTACAAGATCTACCCGATCATCGGCACCGCGGTGCTCACGTTCGCGCTCTTCCTGTTGTCCCGGCTGGACGAGCACACCTCGACCGCGCTCATGTGCACCTATTTCTTCTTGCTCGGGATCGCCCTCGGCCTGATCATCCAGGTCCTGGTCATCGCCGTGCAGAACGCGGCCGACTACGCCGACCTGGGCACCGCGACGTCGGGGGTGACCTTCTTCCGCAGCATCGGCGGGGCGTTCGGGGTGTCGATCTTCGGCGCGATCTTCTCGAACCGGCTGGCCAGCGAGCTGGCCTCGGCACTTCACGGGGTCACGCTGCCGAGCGGCCTCAGCGCCACCGGCGCCGCGGCCGACCCTGCCCTGCTGAAGAAGCTGCCCGCTGCCGTCAGGGCCGACGTGCAGCACGCGTTCTCGCTGGCCCTGCATCCGGTCTTCCTGGCCGCGATCCCCGTCGCCCTGGTGGCGTTCGTGCTTTCCTGGTTCCTGCGCGAGGTGCCGTTGCGCGCGGTCACGAGGACGGCCAACCTCGGCGAGGGGCTGGGGGCGGCCCCGTCCGAGCGCTCCTCCGTGGATGAGGTGGAGCGCTCGCTGACCAGGTTCGCAAGCGCGGACATGAGGCGGCGCGGCTACGAACGCCTGGCCGCCCTGGCCGGCCTCGACCTGCCCCCGGGGAGCTGCTGGATCCTCACCCGGCTGGCCAAGCAGGGCCAGGTCCCCGGCCAGGAACTGGCCCGGCAGGCCAACGTGACCATGGACTACGGCCGTCCCTTCGTGGACCGGCTCGTCTCCGAGAACATGGTGGTCCGTTCGAACGGGACGCTGGTGCTGACCGACTCCGGGCACGAGGCCGCTGACCGCCTGTTCGCGGCCCGGCGTGAAGGCCTGCGCGAACTGCTCGCCGACTGGTCGCCGGAAGAGTACGCCGAGCTAGGCGACCTGCTCACCAAGCTGTCCCGCGCCCTGCTCGGCGAGGACGCCGACCGCAACCTCATCACCCCGGACGTCAGATCAAGCGCATGACCTGCTCGCGGAAGGTGGGCCTGAGCTGTTGCAGTATCCCGCTGTCCAGGCCGTCGGGGGTGGCGAGCAAGGCGGCGACGGCAGCGGGCTGGACATACCCGAGGATTTCGGCCGTTCTCTGGGCCGGCATTGCCTTAGTGAGCGGAGCGGCGGCCCCAACGGGCATCTTGGCGATGATTCTGGCGGCCGTCCTGACGCCGGTACAGCCGAGTATCCGTGCCGCATCATCGGGCAGTTCGGCACCCAGGATGGCGGCGGCCGTGTCCGGTTTCAGATAGCCCACCATACGGGTGGCATCGGCCGTCAGCAGCATCCGCAGTATCGCCCCCGCCTTGCTTGGCCAGGCCCCCGCGACGCCTTGCAGGAACTCACGGCAGACATCGGACGGGCAGCTCGCCAGGATCCTGGCCGCCTGATCGTTCGGCATGGCCAGCAGCATGGCCACGCCCGTGTCGGTGCTAACGGCCAGTATCACCTCCTGGGCGTCGTCGAAGGCCACGGCGGGCCGGGGCGGCGGCCGCTCTGACGCCCGCGCCGGGAGCCGGTGCGTGCCGGGCTGCGGTGCGGGCCGGGCCGGCGGCACCATCGGTTCCGGCTGTGGCGACGTCCCCTCCGCAGCGATCCGCTGCAGGATATCGGCGAGCTCGCCGACACCCGCCCGTGCGGCGGGGTCCTTGTCAAGCAGGCGGAGCACCGCATCGGCCAGCCTGCCCTGCCGGACCGGCAGCGGGGGATTCTCATACAGGATCGCCCACATGGTGGCCTCGGGGCACGATCCGCCGTCCCGCAGGAACGGGGAGTAGCCTTCAAGAGCATAGAAGAGCGTGACGCCGAGCGACCATAGGTCGGCGGCAGGTCCATTTTCTTCGCCCCGTATCCTTTCCGGTGCCAGGAATTCCGCGGTGCCCATCACCGTGCGCGCGCTAGTGAGCGACACGTCCCCGGTGATCTTGGCGATGCCGAAGTCCACCAGGAAGATCGACTCGTCGTCGGCCACAAGGATGTTGTCTGGCTTAACGTCACGGTGCACCACGCTGACCCGGTGCGCCGCGCACAGGCCGCCTAGCACCGGCAGCCCAATCGCGGCGATCACCTGCTCGTCGAGCAGCCGCCCCTTCCGGTTTGCGCTCTTGATGATCGCGTCAAGGGAACGACCGCTGATGTACTCCATGACGATCCACGGATCGCCGCTGTCAAAGAAGATGTCGATAATGCTCACGATGGCCGGATGCCGGACCCGGGCCATGGCGCGTGCTTCCCGCAGCGCACGGGCGCGACGCTCCTCCAGGTCCCCGCCGCCAACGTGCGGCACCAGTTGTTTCAGCGCCACCGTGCGTTGTAGCCACCGGTCCTCGGCCAGCCATACGCTGCCCATGCCCCCGGCGCCGAGCTTGCGCAGAAGCCGGTAACGGCCGTGCAGGATGCGCTCAGAGGTCATCGTCGCCATGGCGCAGGGCGCCGAGGAGTATGGCCAGGAGCAGCCGCGGAAGCGCGATCAGCCGCCTGCCAATGCACAAAATGATCAGGCCCCATATGAGGGCGACGAAAAACGCGCTGGCCGGGGTTAGGCCCATTGCGCTCATCCGTCCCTCTATTCACAACATCGAAACGATCTCTGTATAGGCTTACCAAGGGTGGCAGCTATGTCAGCCTGTGCAATGGAAATGCCCCGGCCAGCCATAACGTGCTAGACGCTAGCTTTCCATCGGTTCGGCAGGATACCTTACTAGTGCGGTTCGTGCCGCAATAAGCGAAATGGCAGGGTATACGCAAGGGTGCAACCTGGAATATGAGATTTTTCAAGAATCCTCCCGACGGCCCGCCAGAAGATTATCAAATGCCGCCAGTGCCAGCCGCATAACCTGATAGAAAATGGTTCGCAGCGAACCTTTGGCTGGCAAGCCTTCCGCAGGAGGCGGCGGCCGGTGGTGACCAGCGGGCGAGGGACCGCCAGAGCCTGGAACGCACCATCGCCCGGGTCACCGCAGGTAGGAGGCTCCGTTGAGGTCGAGGACGGCCCCGCTGGCCCACTGAGCCTCGGCGGAGGCCAGGTAGACGACGGCGGCCGCGATCTCCTCCGGCGTCGCCACCCGGTTGAACGGGCTCTGCGCCCGGATCTCCTTCCCCCGCGGAGTGTTCAGTTCGTCCACTGTCATGTCGGTTTCCACGTATCCCGGGGCTACCGTGGCGACCGCGATGCCGAGCGGCGCCAGGGCTCGTGCCATCGACTGCCCGAACGAGTTCAGGCCGGCCTTGCTCGCCCCGTAGGCCGGATGCCGCGGCTCGCCTCGGTACGCGCCGCGCGAGGTCACGTTGACGATGCGGCCTCCGGTTTCCTTCATGTACTGCACGGCGCACCAGGTCACGTTGGCCGCGCCGGTGAGATTGACGGCGAGGGTCTCGCGCCAGGCGTCCTGCCACTGCTGGTAGGAGACCTCGGTGATGGGGTGCCAGGCGTAGATCCCGGCGTTGTTGACCAGCACGTCCAGGCCGCCGAGATCCGCCTGAGCCTGGTCGACCATCCGCCGGACGGCCTCGGCATCGGCCAGGTCGGCCGCCACGACCGTGTGGCCGCCGCCCGGCAGCCCGGCCAGCACCTGGCGAGCCAGCCCAGGGGACCCGCGGTGATGAACCGCCACCCGGTCGCCCAGCTCCGCGAACGCCTGCGCCACCGCCCGGCCGATGCCCCGGGACGCCCCCGTCACCAGTACCGCCCGCTTCACTGGCCCTGCTCGCACAGGGACAGCAATTTGGTCGCCGTGGCCCAGTTCCTGGCCGTGGCCGCCAGGTCCTGTTTCTTCTGTTTCGCCGGTGCGCTGATGATCCGGAACACGACCTGGGCCAGCTCGCTCTTCCCGAAGCCGTCCGGCGTGTGCAGGAACAGCGCGCGGCCGATCGCCCGGACGGTGTCCCGGCTGCCCTTGGCCGCGGCGGCGCTCTCGGCGGCCGCGATGCGGGCGAGGATGTCATGCGGCGGCTCGGCGTTCAGGAACACCACGTGCACCAGCTGGGGGCTCGGCTCATCGGGATACGGGTTGCTGGCCAGCACGTCGGCCAGTTCGTCCCGGCTCAGGACCACCACCGAGGCCCAGATCCCGAACCTCTCACCGACGGCCGCCCCGAGCGCCGCGGCCAGCTTGGCGCTGTCGGCGTCCGCGGTGCTGAACAGCACGTTTCCGCTCTGGATGTAAGTCGTCACCCCGGTGTGCCCGAGCGAGGTCACGACCTCGCGCAGGTCCGCCATCGGGACCTTGTTCCGGCCGCCGACGTTGATGCCGCGCAGCAGTGCGACGTGTGATGCCATGGCGTCATTGTGCCCACTGCCGCCCGCGACTGACTGCCCCGCCAGGTTCTTGTCAAGATTTATCCCTAACGAGGCGGCTGCGTGCCCGGAAACTGTCCTCCGCTTCCCCGGCGGGACGACCAGGACGGCAGGCTAGCCCGGGTTACGCACTTTCAGGGCTTCCGGTCACTTTGGTACTCGCCAGTTAGCTGACACAATGCCCTTTCGTGCGTGGTGCCCGGCGAGGCCCGTTCCGCGGCCTGCCCCCGGAAGTGCCGATCCTGACCGCCGTCTCGTTCACGGTCGCACTCGGGTTCGGGATCGTCGCCCCGGCCATCCCGGCCTTCGCCCGCCAGTTTGGCGTCACCGTGACCGCTGCGGCCAGCGTGATCAGCGTGTTCGCGCTGATGCGGATCGTGGGGGCGCTGCCGGCCGGGCGCCTGGTGGACCGCTTCGGCGAGCCCGGGGTGATGGCGGCGGGGATCGCGGTGGTCGCGGTGAGCAGCATCCTGGCCGGGTTCTCCAAATCCTTCGCCGAACTGCTGGTGCTGCGCGGCAGCGGCGGGGTGGGCTCGGCACTGTTCAGCATCAGCGCCCAGGCCCTGCTTCTCGGCAGCGTGCCCAGCGGTCAGCGCGGCCGGGCCAGCGGTCTGTTCAGCGGCGGCTTCCTGGTCGGCGGGATCAGCGGCCCCGCGGTGGGCGGGCTGATCGCGGCCTGGTCGCTGCGGGCGCCGTTCTTCATCTACGGCGGCCTGCTCGTCGTGCCCGCGGTGCTGGCCGCGGTCGTGCTGCGCCGGACGCCGAGCCATCGGCCCGCCAGCCAGCCGCAGGCCCACTCGCTGGCCGCCCTGGGCCGTGCGGTGCGCAGCCGCACCTACCGGGCCGCGGCGTCGGCCAACCTGGCCGACGGCTTCGCCGCGCTGGGCGTGCGCGGTGCCCTCGTGCCGCTGTTCGTCCGGGACGTCCTGCACCGGTCGGAGGTCTGGACGGGGATCGGGTTCCTCCTGTTCGCCGTGCTGAACGGTGCCGCGCTGCTGCCTGGCGGCCGGATGGCCGATACCCTCGGCCGGCGGCCGGTCATCATCGCCGGCTGCGCGATCTCAGCCGTCGGCATGGTCATGCTGGCCCTGCTGCCCGGCCCGTGCGCCTACCTGGCCGCGCTGGCCGTGGCCGGCTTTGGCTCAGGCCTGCTGGACGTGGCCCCGGCGGCCATGATCGGCGACATCATCGACAGCGGCGGCGGGACCCTGGTCGCGTCCTACCAGATGGCCGGTGACGTCGGCTCCGTCATCGGCCCGGTGACCAGCGGCTTCCTGGTCGACTCAGTCTCCTACGCCGCGGCCTTCGGCCTGGCCGCCGCCGTGCTGAGCGGCGCCGCCGTCCTCGGATTCATTTCCCCTGAGACCAGGCCGGACGCCGGGGCCAGGCCCCCGGCCGGGCCCGCCGCCGACGGCCCGGAGTCTCCATAGTCCACTAACGGCCCGCCGCCGTCCGGCCTCCGCGCCCGCCCGCCGCTCACAATCGCCCGCTATGGTTACCCGGGTGGCGTCATGGGCTGAGCGCACGATCTGGTGGCACGTAGGCGACGCGGCGTTCCGGTTCCCGGTCGACGTGGCCGGGCTCACGGTGGCGGAGACCCCCGATCCCGGCGTTCGGCCCGACGACCCCGCCCTGGTGCCCGGGCACAGCTGTGTCATCCTGAGCTCGTGATCGCCCGCGCGCCTGCCTGGGTGGTGGCCGGGCCTCCCGGCGCGGGCAAGAGCACGGTGGCCGGCCTGCTGCTCGCCGCGCTCGACCCGACTCCGGCGCTACTCGACAAGGACACGATGTACGGATCGTTCGTAGCCGCTGTCCTCGCGTCCGCCGACCGCCCGCCGGGCGAGCGCGAGGGGCCATGGTACGACGAGCATGTCAAGGTCCACGAGTACGCCGGGATGACGGCCACCGCCCGCGAAATCCGGTCCTACGGCTGTCCGGTCCTGCTGTCCGGCCCCTTCACCGGGCAGATCCACGACGCTCAGCGGTGGCGGTCCTGGGTCGCCGAACTCGGCGGCGGGACCGTGCGCCTGGTCTGGGTCTTCTCAGACCAGGACACGCTGCGCTACCGGCTTGCCGTCCGCGGGCTGGAACGCGATTCCGCCAAGCTGGCGGAGTTCGAGGAGTTCTGCGAGAACATGCGCATCGGGACCGCGCCGGCCGCTCCGCATCTCACCGTGGATAACCGCCTGACCGCCGCCGCGTCGCTCGATGATCAGATCGCCGTCTTGCTCCGGCAGGCTTAGCCCATCGGATAGCGGCGGAAGGCCACCGCGTACTCGCACCCGGCGCCCAGGCCGACGTAGCCCGCCATGTTCTTCAGGAACTCGTCGGGGTCGAATTCGCGGCCCAGGCCCTCGATGTAGGCACGGTGCTCGCGCAGCGACGCGACACCCGCGTCGATCGTGTCGGTGACGTCCACGAAGTGAGTCGGCGTGCCGACCGTGGCCACGTATGCGTCCCTGATGCCGGTGCACGGCGGGCCTGCCTCGGGGAATACCCACTCGTTGGCGGCGTCCCGGCAGGCGTCCAGGGTAGCGAGCCCGACGGCCCGGTGGTCGGCGTGATTGACCGGGCCTTCCTCGCCCCAGGTGAGGTCGAAGCTCATGGTGATGATCACCTCGGGCTGCAGCCTGCGGAACGCGGCCGCCAGGTCGCGTCGCAGCGCGATCCCGTACTCCACCAACCCGTCGGCGTGATCGAGAAACTCGACCTCGGTCACCCCGACGACCGCGGCGCTGCGGCGCTCTTCCTCCACCCGCAGCGGGCCGACCTGATCCGGAGCCAGGCCGGCGATACCTGCCTCACCACGGGTCGCGAGCAGGTAGGACACGTGTTTTCCCTGGCCGGTCCACCGGGCCACGGCAGAGGCGACGCCATATTCGAGATCGTCTGGGTGCGCCACCACGGCGACGGCCCGGTCCCAGTCCTCCGGCATCGGCTGCATCCGCCGCACCCCTTTCCCCGTCGGCACTGCCGTAACTCTCTCACACCACGGCTAGCCGCGGCGGCCCCACTGCCCCCGGTGTACCACGTCAGCAGCATCACGGCGCCGCTCGTCGATCCGGGGGCTCGGCGGAGGGAGGTCGTCGGCCCGGTATCCCACCGTGATGCCGCCGATGGGGTCATAGTCGCCGGGCACCCCGAACTCGGCCCGGAACGGGTCAAGGTAGTCGGGCATGATGCCGAAGAAGCAGGCGCCGAGCCCTTCGTCCACCGCGGTGAGCAGCATCAGCAGCGCGGCCATTCCCGTATCGATGTACCAGTACGGCGCGGGCCAGTGCGATTCGGCCCGGTCGTCCCAGCCCTTGTCGGCTTGCGCATAGCGGTCGAGGTACGCGGCCTTGTGCGCGAGCGGGACCACCACCAGGGGCGCGTCTTGCATAGTCGGGGTCTGCTCGACCCGGGTCGGGATGAAGGGCCAGAACCGGGCCCGGTCCGCCGGGTCGGTCAGCGCGAGGAAGGCCCAGCCCTGCGAGAAGCCCGCCGACGGGGCCCGCAGCGCGCTGGCCAGCACTCGTTCGATAACCTCGGGCGCCAGCGGGCGGCTGGAGTAGTGCCTGACCATGCGCCGACGGCGGACGACATCGGAGAACTCCATGTCCCGATAATGCCATCACCAGGCGCCGGCCGCCCGTGACCCGCCCCGCACCGCCCTGTCCTGCCAGCGAGGTCAGGTCGGTGCCGTTCGGGGAGGTCGGGCCGGTGTACTCCAGGCAGGGCATCGAGATGGTCTGGGTGAGCAAACTGGCCGAGCCCATCGATGCGAACTGGTTCTCATCGCTGGCCGTCGACCTCGTCTAACTGTCCATCAACGGGGCCGACCCCGGATCCAGCCGGCAGGATGTTCCACCGAGCCGGTCATTGCCGGCCCGATGTTCCATCGTGCCGGCGGGCCGGCCGGGTGGCGCTACTGGCCGACGGCGAAACAGCCCGGTCGCTAAGTCCACGGCCAGCCGCGGGTTCGCCGGCCGCGCCTGGGATGATGGCTGCATGCCGCCGGACGCAGCCCCGAAGCAGCCGGCCCGCGCCGGCCCGCCGGACCCGCGCGACGAGCCGGTAGTGCCGACGCGGAGCCAGGATGATACCGACGTCGGCTGGGGTGAGCCGCCCGCGCCCGACGACGATGAGCGACTCAATCGCGAGCGCCCGCCGCACTGGGATTCCGGCTAGAAGGCCGGCCGGGCAGGTCCGGTGGTGGTCCGATAAAGCCGGTCACCAGAATCACGCCGCTCTCCCTTTTGATGCGTGCCGTGCACCCGTACCCCCACTGTCCTGCATATCAGGGAGCAGGTTCCCGGGGACCCTGCCCGGCGAAGTCCTGCGGTAAGTGGCGGCCTTCATCGCGGCTCCACCTCCCCATCGGGGTACTGGAATACCTCGTCGAGCGCCACCTTGAACACCTGGGCGATCTGGAAGGCCATCTCTAGGGAGGGTGAGTAGCGGCCTTGCTCGATGGCGATGATGGTCTGCCGGGTCACTCCGATGCACTGCGCCAGCTGCGCCTGCGTCATCTCGCCATTGGCGAACCGCAGCGCGCGTATCGAGTTGGTGATCCTGGTTGGCTTGGTCATGACGGCGGGCTACAGGCCTCGCCGGTAGGCGAGGAGCTTCAGCACCGATCCGGCGATCGCCCACAGGACGAATCCGAGGTAGAGGACGTTGGCGATCCAGAAGTAATCCCACCGTGCCATCGCCATGCACAGCGCCGCCCCCGCGCCGGCCACGACGAACCAGCGGCTGGCGTGCTCGCCGAACCGGGAGATCTCCTTGTCGCGCACGTCGCTTCGGCGGCTGTCGCTGGGCCTCGCGGTCTCGACCAGGACACGGCCCGCGATCGACGCGACGATAGAGGCGCCGGTCGTCCACAGCAGCACCGAGATGTAAGGCACCTCCGCGACGGGGATGCTCAGCAGCCGCCCAAGGACGATCGCGAGGTAGACCGCATAGGCTCCCGCGCTGGTCACGAGATAAACCCAGGTGCCCTTCTCTTCGTAGGACATCACTTCTCCTAGGCCAGCAATGTAAAGAATATTTGACACAGATAATGTAAAACGAGGCGGACACCATGTCAAGTATTCTTAACTCCGGTGCCAACCCACTACCAGCCGTCAGCGCATCGGCGGCCCGCCAGGCTCGGGATCAGGCGAGGCAGGTCCACCCTTCCGGGCTGCGGATCGGCCCGAAGCCGGCTACGTCCGGCGGCGGGAAGTGCTCCCTGAGTGTGAACGCGTACGGCGTAGGCCCGGACGCGCGCAAGTGCAGCACCCGCTCCTCGGCCTCATCGGTCATCGGCGTGTGGCCGCGCGGTATCCACCACTGGGCGACATAGGCTTCGGCCATCCGCTCGAACCACTGGCGGCGCCGCCGCAGGACCTGCCACGAAGTCCGCGAGCAGCGGGCTGTCCAGCGGCTCACGCATCCGGCCGATGTTCAATTGCGCCAGTACGTAGTCCACGTCGTCATGCTGCCAGCCGCCGCGGCATCGCGGCAACGTCGGCCTCGCCCCGGCTATCCTGTGAAAAAGGGCAGATAAGCGACATCAGGCGGAGGGGCGCTATGGATGATCGCCAGCGGATGCGGGCCTCGGACGCGGATCGTCAGGAGGTCATCGAGCATCTGCGCACTGCCCTGGATGAGGGCCGCCTGAAGATGGACGAGTACCTGGAACGCATGGGGCTCGCATCCGAGGCGGTGACCTACGGCGATCTCGCCCCGTTGTACGCGGACCTGCCAGAGACCGGCTCGGTAGCCCGGCGGGAACCGGCCGGGCCACCGTCCGCGCCGCCCGTTGCGCATCCGCCCGCCGCCGCGCAAGCCGCTGCCGTGAACCGACGGGGGTTCGCCGGCCTTCCCGCACCGCTCAAGGTGCTGTGGACCATCTGGGCAGCGGTCGTGTCCGTCAACCTCGTGGTCTGGGTTCTGGTCTCCGCGACCACTGCCCAGCTCATCTATCCCTGGCCGCTGTGGGTCGCCGGCCCGTGGGGTGCCGTCCTCCTCGCCGTGTCGGTCAGCGTCACGCAGGCCCGGCGCGGCGGCCGCCCCAGGTAGGCCACCCCGGCCTGGGTGAGGAGGCCCTGCGCACCGACGGCAGGCTCCTGGCCAGGGTGCGTCTCACCGGCGCGGCCGGGAACCCGCACTGCGCCCGGCTGCGGTCGCCGAACATTACCTGGTCCGTCATGCACACGTAATGATTGGACTTAGCCGGGACCGAGAAAACCCGAATAGGGTGACATAAGCAGCATTAGGGATTTATACCCCGCAGAACGCATTACGCATGGCGCCGCAGGCGCAACCATTGTCACTCGGGGAGGGGGGCTCGTTGGCTCGCGAGCCGCTCAGGGATCATGATCCCTCGCGGGTCGGGCGCTACCGGCTGACGGCCAGGCTGGGTGCGGGCGGCATGGGCGTGGTGTACCTCGGCATGGACCTGGACTCCGACGGCAGCCAGGTCGCGGTCAAGGTGCTGCGCCCCGAACTGGCCGATGACCCGGAATTCCGGGCCAGGTTCGGCCGTGAGGTGACTTCGCTGATGCTGGTCAGAGGCGAGTGCACGGTCCGGGTGATCGAAGCAGACACGACGTCATCCCAGCCGTTCATGGTCACCGAATACGCCGCCGGGCCCTCGCTGTCTGAGTACATCGACGCCACCGGCCCACTCGGCGCCGACATGCTGTACAGCCTGGCCACCGGGCTCGCGGAAGCGCTGACCGCCATTCACGCCGCCGGGGTGGTGCACAGGGACCTCAAGCCGTCGAACGTGATCCTGGGCCAGAGCGGCCCGAAGGTCATCGATTTCGGCATTGCCCAGACGCTGGATGCGACTTCGGTCACCAAGACTGGCATGATGGTCGGTTCGGCCGGTTTCATGGCTCCGGAGCAGGTCACCGGGCGGGCCGGCCAGGCAGCGGACATTTTCGCCTGGGGCGTGACGGTCGCCTACGCGGCCAGCGGGCAGCCGCCGTTCGGCACCGGGGAATCACTGGCGATCGTGTACCGGATCCTGCACGGTTCCCCCGACGTCGCCGCGGTCCCCGCCACGCTGCAGCCGCTGGTGATGGCCGCCCTGGCCAAGGATCCGCAGCGGCGGCCGACCGCGCATGAACTGCTGGACCTGCTGACCGACCAGGCCGCCCGCGAGGACCGTCCCGCTCACGCCGTGCTGCCCTACACCTGGCCGTCCACCCGGGCCCCCGTGGGCCAGCCCGCCAGTACCGCCCCCAGGCGGCCGAACGGTTCCCTCCTCCTCGAGCCCGACCCGAAGACTCCGCCTGCCGCCCGGCCGCGGACGCTCGGGCGGGGCCGGCTGCAGCCGCCGGATGACCCTGGTCGGGGGGTCGGCCGTCGTGGTGGTCGCTGTCGCCGCCCTGGTGTCCGGGCTGCTGATGGGCCATGTCATCAATATCGGCCAGCTGACCGCCAACCAGCTGGTTCCGTCAGGCACCACCACGGCTGCCCTGGGGACCTATCCCGGCCAGCAGCAGCGTGGCGTCTTCCGGGCCCTCAGCCGCGTCGTCGCCTCGGGCGGCACGATCGTGGCCATGGGCTCGCAGACCAGCGACGGCCTGCTCCGCCAGCAGTTCTTCTCCTCGTCCGACGGCGGCAAGACCTGGCGCCCCGCCACGCTGCAAGCGGCCGCTGGGGGTCAAAGGGGTCAAAGGGTTCAGGTGCCGCTCGGCCACCAGGCGACGCTGCTGGCCGGCGGCCCGGGCCGGTGGCTGGCGATCGGCCCGCAGGCCACTTGGACCAGCCCGGACGGGACGTCGTGGACGCTCGCGGCGACCCACGGCGTATCTCCCCAGCTGCCCGGCGACTCCGTTCTGGGTGATCACCAAGACCGCGGCCGGCTTCCTGGCGGCGGGTAAGGGAAACGCTGCGGGCGGCGGGACGCAGGCGGTGATCTGGACGTCGCGCGATGGCCTGACCTGGCAGCGGATGACGGCCGCCGGCCTGGGTCTGGCGGGGGCCGGCGAGGCCGTGCAGAGCATTTCCTACGCCACCTACCGGGGTGAGGACACGCTGATCGCCGGCACGGTCGCCGCGGGCGGGGCCACCTACTCCGGCGCGTGGCTGAGCACGGATGGCGGGTCGGCGTGGACCCGGGTGAGCATACCGGTCAGTAACGGGGCCGGTGCCACGATCAGCGGCCTGGCCTTTGACAACGCCGGGCTGATCGCGGTCAGGCCGGGCGGCGGTGCATCGCCGGGCGCCGCATTCGGCGTGGCCTATTTTTCCCCGAACGGACTGGCGTGGCAGTACGCCGGAACGATCGACGCGGCGGCAGGCTGGAGCCCTGGCGTCGTCAAGGGGACCGACTACGGTTTCGTCGTGGCCGGCCAGACCGCGGCCGGGCGCATCGTGGCCTACACGAGCACCGGCACCGGCGCCGCCTGGCAGCCGACAGGATCGCTCGGCCTGGCCGCCCGCGAGTCGGTGACCAGCGTGACGGTCGCCCCCGGCGGCACCGTGGTCGCGGTCGGCGCCACGCACGGCAGCACGGTCAGCCAGCAGCCGGTGTTCCTCGAGGCGACCACGACGGGCAGCGTGCGCCCGGTCTCGGTCCAGGGGATCCGGGATGAAGTCGTCTCGGAACTCGCGGTAAACAGCACCGCGGTCTCTCCGGCCGGCACCATGGTCGCGGTGGGCACCGCCGACGGTTACCCGGCGGTCTGGCAGCGCCCGCCGGGCGGTGCCTGGCGCCTGGTCTCCTCGCTGCCGCTGGTCTCCGCCTATCCGGCCCTGACCGCGCTGACCAGCGTGACCTACGGTCCGTCCGGCTGGCTCGCGGCAGGCGCGCCCGGCCCGGTGGTGCTCATCTCGGCGAACGGCACGACCTGGCAGCGGGCCGGCGGGGACATCGAGCAGGATCTCGGCCAGGTTTCGGCCGTCGCGACGGCGGCAGGCCCGGCCGGGTATTCGGTCGTCGCACGGCCAGCCGGCCCGGACAGCGCGAGCGTGCCGGACGTCTGGTGGTCACAGAACCTTACCTCCTGGACCAAAGCCCAGGACATGAACGTGATGACCGGCGCGATCCAGGTCCTCGCGGTCGCGGCCGACCCGCACGGGTTCGTCTCGGCGGGCTCGCACGACAACCAGCCCGCGGTGTGGACGACGAGCGACGGTCGGCTGTGGACGACGATCGACCTGGCGCTGCCGGCCGACGCCTCCTCCGCCGTGCTCCAGCAGATAGCCATCAACGGGAATTACGTGGTGGCCCTGGGCCAGGAGATCAAGGCGGGCAGCGCCGTGCCGTTCGCCGAACAATCCTCCGACGGCGGCGCGAGCTGGCGGCAGGTGCCGTTCAGCCCGCCTGGCCCGAACACGGTGATCACCGCGCTAACCGCCGATTCCGGCGGTTTCACCGCCGCGGGCCAGTACGGCGGGCCAGGTCAGCAGACCGTCCTGTCGTGGACCTCAGCCACCGGGATGACCTGGACGCCAGCCCAGGTCAGCGGCCTCAGCGGCGGCGGAAGCCATGCGGTCACCGCGCTGGCCTCGTCCGGCTCGGCCGTCACCGGCATCGGCTCGACGGCCACCATGCAGGGCCAGCAATTCCTCCTCCTGGCCCTTCCGCACCGCTGACGCCGGAGTCCGGTGACCGGCATCGACTCGGCCGAGCACGCTCCCGTCGATACGGTAGGAAGAAAGCGGACTATTGTGTGCTGGCCTGCCTGGACGCCGCCATGAACCCTCGGGAGGAGACTTTTCCTTGGCTCGCACGCCTCTTCGGCCTGATGACCCGACACGGATCGGGCACTACCGGCTGACCGCGAGGCTGGGCTCCGGCGGCATGGGCGTGGTATATCTGGGCGTGGCCTGGGACGGCAGCCCGGTCGCGGTCAAGGTGCTGCGTCCGGAACTGGCCGGTGACCAGGAGTTCCGTCGGCGATTCGGCCGTGAGGTGGCCGCGCTGGTGCAGGTCAAGGGGGCGTGCACGGTGCGGGTGATCGAGGCCGACTCCCAGTCTCCGACGCCGTTCGTGGTCACCGAATACGCTCAGGGTCCCTCGCTGTCCGAGTACATCGACAAGTACGGATCGGTCGACACCGACATGCTGTACGGCCTGGCGGCCGGGCTGGCCGAGGCGCTGACCGTGATTCACGCGGCCGGGATCATGCACCGGGACCTCAAGCCTTCCAACATCATCCTGACCGACGTCGGACCGAAGGTCATCGACTTCGGCATCGCCCGGAGGCAAGACACGACCGCTATGACCAAGACTGGCATGATGGTCGGCTCGATGGGTTTCATGGCGCCGGAGCAGATCAGCGGGCACCCAGGCCCGGCGGCTGACATCTTCGCCTGGGGCGTGACGGTGGCGTACGCGGCCACTGGGCGGTCGCCGTTCGGCGCCGGGAACGCCCACTCCATCTTGTACCGGATCATGTACGGCGCCCCCGACATCGCCGCGATACCGGACTCACTGCGGCCGCTGGTGGATGCCGCCTTGGCCAAGGACCCGCAGAGCCGCCCGACCGCGCAGCAGCTGCTGGACCGGCTGGCGAGCGCGTCGCAGTCGGCCGAGCGCATCACTGACGCGCCCACCCGGGTGATCTCATCGCAGAACTGGTCAACCGGCCTCTACTCACGCCCGCCAGCCAACAGGTCAGGCGAGGAGAACAGCGCTCTTCCCCGCGAACCCTCACCACCGCCCCCTAAGCCAACCGCTGAGACGCCAACTCCTGAAACGCTAGCCCCTGCGGCAGCATCTCCTGTGGCATCTGAGGCGCCCCAGGCGCCCGGCACCAGGAAGATCCCGGTTGGCCGTCGCGTGGCGACCATAGCCGCGTCGGCGATCGTCGCCCTGCGACGCCGCCGTCCCGGCCGTCGCGCAGCCGACCCGCCGCGACCCAACGGCTGACCCGGTCGGTCAGCCTGCCCCGCTGCTCTCAGCGCACCAGGGGAACGGCGCGAGGTCGGGCTCGACCCAGCCGCGCCGGGCCGGGTCGGCTGCCAGGGTCGACGACCGGTAGTGCCTGCTGAGCAGGCGCTTGTCGAGCAGCGCGGGGTTGCGCCCGGCGAAGGTGTCGAAATCAACGCAGTCTGGGTGGGCATCGACATGGTGGGCAACGATCTCCACCCAGGCCCGGGAGACCGTGTGATGGTACTTCTGCGGCGCTCGCTCGTACGCGGCGATGTGCTGGATCCAATCGCAGATCCTGGCGGTGGCCGCCGGCATGCCGTAGCGCCGGACGGCCACGAAGGCCAGGTTGATGCGCTGCCGGTGCCGGAACTGCCCGCTAGGGCCGGTGATCCCGGCCAGGATCTCGGCCAGTTCGGCGTCGGGCGAGCCGTGCGTCCCGGCTACGGCCTCATGGCCGGGGACCGGAGCCTTATGACGGGGGACCGGAGCCTCATGGCAGGGCATTAGCAGCCTCCTGTAGGGCGGCGATGACCGCGTGATAGCCGGCGATCTGGGTGGCGGACAGCCGGGAGAGCGCGTCGCGCTCCAGATCCGCGATAGCGGTGAGCACCCGGGTGGCCACCGCGTGGCCCGCCTCCGTCAGCGGCAGCCGGAACGAGCGCCGGTCGGCCGGATCTAGCTCCCTGGCGAGGTAGCCGCGATTCTCCAGCCGGTCCAGGAGGCCGGTCAGCGTGCTGGCCCGGGTGCCGGTCCGGTCGCTGAGCTGGCGGACGTTAAGCGTCCCGCCGTCGCCGAGGTTCGCGAGCGCGTTGATCTCGGCCCCCGAAAGATTCAGGTCCGCCAGCGCGGCGCTCAGCGCATGCAGCGTGCGATGCGTGGCCCGCTGCAACGCCAGCACCGCATCAGGTAGTCCACTTTCGGATATCACGAAAGTGAACTATACGATAATGAAGTATCGAGCGCTACCGGCGCGGGCATGAGAACCGGCGCGGGTATGAGAAACGAGTTGCCATGCTGGGGACAATGGCCTCGTGTCTGAAGCATGGATGATCGACGAACTGGCGCACGCGGGACCTGAGCACCTCGACCCGGCCTTCGTGGCCGGCTACGACCGGAAACAGGGCTATCCCGACCCCGCCGAGGACCTGGACGCCTTCGCGGCCCACGGTCTGGGTGCGAGCTCGGCTGTCGTGGACCTAGGAGCGGGTGCCGGGCAGTTTGCGCTCGCCGCTGCCCGCCGGTTCGGGCACGTGACGGCGGTGGACGTCTCCCCGGCCATGCTCACGGTGCTGCGCGAGCGCTCCGCCGCCGCCGGGCTATCCAATCTGTACTGCGTGCGCGCGGGCTTCCTCAGCTACGAGCACCCCGGGCCGCCCGCCGACGGCGTGTACACCCGCAACGCCCTCCACCAGCTCCCGGACTTCTGGAAGGCGCTGGCCCTGGACCGGATCGCCCGCATGCTGCGGCCCGGCGGCGTGCTGCGGCTGCGCGACCTGATCTACGACTTCCGCCCCGCCGACGCCGAGCGGATCTTCCGGGACTGGTTCGATAACGCAGCCGCGGACCCCGCCGACGGCTACACCGGCGAGGACTACGCCGAACACGTCCGCACCGAGTTCAGCACCTTCCGCTGGCTGCTAGAGCCGATGCTCGCCGCGGCCGGCTTCGAGATCCTCACCGTCGATTTCGAGCGCCATCTCTACGGCGCCTACACCTGCGTCAAGCGACCCGACCGCAACGATGGAGCACCGGTGTCGTTAAAGAGCTTGGACAAACCCAATCCATCCAGCCAGTCACCACTTCTCGTGGCAGATGGCGGCCGCGCAGCCTGCGCGCGCACACGACGAGGGCGAGGTTACTCAGCGGGCAGTTATCCGCGTATAGAGCTCCTGGTAGCGCGCCTGGGTCGCGGCCACCACGTCGGGCGGGATGGCCGGGCCCGGCGGTCGGCGGTCCCAGTCGAGCCCGGCCGACCAGTCCCGCAAGAACTGCTTGTCCAGCGAACGCTGCGGACGGCCTGGCTGCCACTCGTCGGCCAGCCAGAACCGCGACGAATCCGGCGTCAGCAACTCGTCAGCCAGCATCAGAGTTCCGTCCGGGAGCAGGCCGAACTCCACCTTGGTATCCGCGATGACGATGCCGCGCGAGGCAGCTAGCTCGGCGCCCCGCCGGTAGACCTCCATGGTGGCCCGCTCGAGTTCGGCCGCCGCCGGCTCGCCGACCAGCGTCGCCACCTCGGCCCGCGTCATCGGCTCGTCGTGACCGGCCGCGGCCTTGGTGGTGGGGGTGAAGACAGGTTCGGGCAGCCGGGAGCCCTCGCCGAGGCCAGGTGGCAGCCGCACGCCTGAGATCGTGCCGGTTTCGTTATAGGACGCCAGCCCGAGCCCGGCCAGGTAGCCGCGGGCGATGCACTCCACCGGGAGCATTCGCAGTCGGCGGCACCTGATGGCCCGGCCTGCCCACTGCGCGGGCACGTCGGCGCCGGAGATCACGTGATTGGGGATCACGTCGCTGAGCTGCCCGAACCACCACAGCGAGAGCTGGGTCAGCACCTGGCCCTTGCCCGGGATCGGCGTGGGCAGCACCACGTCGTAGACGCTCACCCGGTCGGAGGCGACCATGATGATGTCGCCGCCGTCGGCGTAGAGCTCCCGGACCTTCCCGGAATGCACCAATTCCAACTCTTCCAACCCGTGCTCCTCCAAGCCCAGAAAGACCCGCACGGCCTCGGCGGCGATCCGGGCACAGCGTACTAGGGCCTGGTGCGCGTACCATCATGTGCCATGGCGGACCTTGAGGTTCATTACCTCCAGGTGCAGACGACGACCGATTCGCGGGCCGAGGCGATGGAGCTCTCCCGCGCCGCGGTTGAATCCCGGCTGGCCGCGTGCGCGCAGGTGGCCGGGCCGGTCGCGTCGGTGTACTGGTGGGACGACGGTCTTGAGCGTGCCGAGGAGTGGCTCGTCCTGTTCAAGCTCCCGGCCGACCGCTACGACGAACTCGCCGCCTTCATCACCGAACGGCACAGTTACGACGAGCCCGAGATCGTCGCGCTGCCCATCGTGGCGGGCTCGACCGCGTACCTGAACTGGATGCGAGAAGAGACCCGTCCCGCCCAGGATGCCTTAGGACGATAGGGAGCCCGAGGATGACCGGTCCGGTCGGACCGCGCGGGCTGACGGTGCTGCTGATCGTGGGGATCGTCGCCCTCGCCCTCGCCATAGTCGGCTGGACCCAGCGCGGCACCCAGCCGGTGTTCCAGGATACGGGCCGGATCGCGGTCTACCTCGTCGGCACCGGAGCCGTCCGAGGGGTCGGCACGTTCCAGCACGTGATGACTGGCTCGTCGTGCTCGGTGCCGAGCGTGCTGGTGGTTGCGGTGTCCAGCCGCAACAAACGCCCGGCCGTCGGCTCCAGGCGCAGGTAGCGGGCGGCCAGCACGCGCAGGACGTGCCCGTGCGCGACCAGCACGACATCGCCGTCGGCCAGCAGCGGCGTCACCCGGGCGAGCACCTGGTCGGCCCGCTGGCCTACCTGTTCCACGGTCTCGCCGGGATGTTCGGCATCGCCGGGGATCACACCGTCCCGCCACAGGTGCCAGCCGGGCCTGATGTCCTTGATCTGCTGCGTGGTCAGCCCCTCGTAGCCGCCGTAGTCCCATTCCCACAGGTCAGGGTCGGGTTTGGCGTGAGCCAGGCCAGCCAGGGCCGCGGTCCTCGTCGCGCGCTGGGCTGGGCTGGTGAAAGCCGCCACGATGTGACGCCGGGCCAGCAGCGCGGCCAGCGTCGTCGCGGCGGCCTCGCCGCGTGGGGTGAGCGGAACATCCGTCCGCCCGGTGTGCTTGCCTGCCAGGCTCCACTCGGTCTCACCGTGCCTGAGCAGGATCAGGTCGCCCATGACTCGATAACATATCGGTACTGGGAAGCCCACATGCCGCGGGCCCGCTTGTCCCAGCACGCGGTACCGTTACAGCAGCTTGCGGAGCGCCAGCAGGTCCCGCATGCTGGCCTGGATCTTGACCCGGCCAGAGATCCACATGCGGGCGATGTTGGCCGGGGTGTCGGCCAGCGAGATGACATCGTCGCTGTTAGCGGTCAGCCTGATGTCGGCTGGCGGGTCGCCCGGTTTCACCTCGGTCACCGGCTCGGCGCCGTGGTCGGTGAACCTGGTCACGAACGTCACGCCGAGATCGGTCACCTGGCAGCTCATCGACCGGTTGCCAAAGTAGCTGGCTCGGTCCTGCGGATTCATCTCCGCCAGTCGGCCGGTGAGGGTCTGCAGCGCCTCGCGGCACTCCTCAGCTGAAGCCATGTGCGCCTCGCTCTTGTCAACATCGGACGGTAGCGTTCCACGCGGAGGGTAGCGCACATGGACGAGGATTATTCGCAAGGGGGGTCCGGGGGAATGGATCCCCACGGGAGCGGAGGGCTTCCGGGGGCCGCCCCCCCGAACCAGCACATGCCCACCGGCGACGACCGAGTGGACGCGGCTGTGGCCGGGCTGAGCCGTCTGCCTGGCATCCCGGTGGACGAGCACGTCGCCGTGCTCGAAGAGGTGCACGGGCAACTCAGGGACATCCTGGGCGAGCTCAACGAGGGCCAGGACAGCTCCGTTGACCCGGACGTGGCCAAGGGCTGGCCTTGACCGCTGCACGGGTGCGGCTTGACGCCGAACTGGTCCGGCGCGGCCTGGCCAGGTCGCGGGAGCAGGCCGGCGAACTGGTGGCGGCCGGCCTGGTGACGGTGGCCGGGCAGCAGGCGGCCAAGCCGGCTACCCAGGTGGCCAGGGACGCCCCGATCAGCATCGCGGGCACCGGGGAGCCCGGGTACGTCTCGCGCGGCGGGCACAAGCTGGCCGGGGCGCTCGCTGCCTTCGGGGGGTCCAGCGCCCCGGGGTCCGGGATACCTCCGGGAGAGCAGAATGTCCCCCCGGGTCAGCAGCGCGGCCCGGCGGGTCAGCAGAGTGTCCCCCCGGGTCAGCAGCGCGGCCCGGCGGGCCTGGTGGTGGCGGGACGGCCGTGCCTGGACGCGGGCGCGTCCACCGGCGGGTTCACCGACGTGCTGCTGCGCGCCGGGGCCGCCCACGTGGTGGCGGCCGACGTCGGCTACGGTCAGCTGGCCTGGTCGCTGCGGACCGACCCGCGGGTCACCGTGCTGGACCGGGTGAACGTGCGGACCCTGGACCGGGTTACCCCTGTACCCGAGCTCGTAGTGGCCGATCTCTCCTTCATCTCGCTCACCCTGGTGCTCCCGGCCCTGGTGGCCTGCGCCGTGTCGGACGCGGATTTCGTTCTGCTGGTGAAGCCCCAGTTCGAGGTGGGTAAGGGCCGGGTGGGCGCGGGCGGCGTGGTGCGTGACGCGGCGGATCGTTCGGCCTCGGTGCGCCGGGTAACCGGCGCAGCGGACCAGCTTGGCCTGGGCGTCCTGGGGGTTACGGCCTCCCCGCTGCCCGGGCCCGCTGGGAACGTGGAATATTTCGTGTGGCTGCGGCGGGGCGCGCCGCCGCTTGACGAAGGTCAGCTGGAGCGGGCAATCGAGGAGGGACCCAGCTAGTGGGACAGCGGACGGTGCTGGTGACGGCGCACACCGGGCGGGAGAACGCGCTGCGCAGCGCCCGGCTCGTGGCCGAGCGGCTGACCGCAGCCGGCATCGCCGTCCGCACCCTGGCGGGCGAGTTCGCCTCCGCGGGTGCCGAACAAGTGCCGGCCGACGCTGACGCGGCGCAGGGCGCCGAACTGGTCATTGTCCTGGGCGGCGACGGCAGCCTGCTGCGCGCCGCCGAATTCTCCAGGCCGGCCGGGGTGCCGCTGATCGGGGTGAACCTCGGCCACGTCGGGTTCCTCGCCGAGGCGGAGCCGGACGGTCTGGCCGACACCGTCGACCGGGTGGTGGCGCGGGAGTACGCGGTCGAGGAGCGGATGACGATCGACGTGACCGCACGCAGCAACGGCGCGCTTCTCATGTCCACCTGGGCGCTGAACGAGGCCACGGTGGAGAAGGCGGCCCGGGAGCGGATGATCGAGGTGATCACCGAAGTCGACGGCCGCCCGCTGTCCCGCTGGGGCTGCGACGGGGTGGTGTGCTCGACCCCTACCGGCTCGACCGCCTACGCGTTCTCCGCGGGCGGACCCGTGGTGTGGCCCGAAGTGGAGGCGCTGCTCATGGTGCCGATCAGCGCGCACGCGCTGTTCGCCCCGCCGATGGTGGTATCGCCGCGATCGGTGCTCGCGGTCGAGCTGATCGTGGCGTCCGAGACATCGGGGGCGGTTTTGTGGTGCGATGGTCGGCGTAAGGTCGATCTGCCAGCCGGGGCCCGGGTGGAGGCCCGCCGGGGGGTACTGCCGGTCCTGCTGGCCCGGCTGCAGGCGCCGGGTGCCCGCAGCGGAAGCTTCACGGACCGGCTGGTGGTCAAGTTCGGCCTGCCCGTGGCGGGCTGGCGCGGCCGTACCTGGGAGGACGCAGGCGAGCATGCTTGAGGAAGTCCGGATCACCGGCCTCGGCGTCATCGACGACGCCGTGCTCGAGCTTTCGGCCGGGTTCACCGCGCTTACCGGCGAGACCGGCGCCGGGAAGACCATGGTCGTGACGGCGCTGGGGCTGCTGTTCGGCGGCCGGGCCGATCCGGCGCGGGTGCGGCCGGGCGCGGCGCGGGCCTCGGTGGAGGGGCGCCTGCTCGTCTCGCCCAAGGTGGCGCGCGAGGTCGAGGAGTCCGGGGGAGATCTCGACGACAACGGATCCACGCTCGTGCTCAGCCGCTCGGTGTCGGCAGAGGGCCGGTCGCGGGCGTTCGCGGGCGGACACTCGGTCCCGGTCTCGCTACTTCAGGTGCTGGCCGACGACCTGGTGGCGGTGCATGGGCAGTCTGACCAGCAGCAGCTGCTCAAGCCCGGCCGGCAGCGGGACGCGCTGGACCGGTTCGCCGGCCCCGAGCTGGCCACCGCCCTCTCCGACTACCGGCGGGTGTTCAACCGGCACCGCGCGGTCCGCGAGGAACTCGAGTCACTGACGCAGGCGGAGCGGGAGCGCGCGGCCGAGGCGGAGACGCTGCGGTTCGGCCTGGCCGAGGTCGAGACGGTCGCCCCGGTGGCGGGCGAGGACGCGGCCCTGCTGGCGGAGGAGGAGAAGCTGGCGAACGCCGACGCGCTGCACGCCGCGGCCACTACGGCGCACGAGGCGCTACTCGGCGACCCGGCCTCGGCCTCGGTTGGCGGCTCGGACGCGGTCACCCTGCTCGGGGCCGCGGGGCGCGCACTCGAAGCGGTCCGCGCCCATGACCCCATGCTGGCCGGGCTCGCCGACCGGCTGACCGAGGCCAGCTACCTGATTTCCGACGTGGCCGGTGAGCTCGCCTCCTACACCGACTCGCTGGACTCCGACCCGGCTCGGCTGGCCGCGGTGCAGGAACGCCGGGCGGCGCTCGGCCGGCTGATCCGGGTCTACGGGGCGGCTTCCGGGGATGTGGTCGCCGTGCTCGACTGGGCCAAGCAGGCCGGATCGCGGCTGGCCGAGCTCGAAGGGGACAACGACAAGATCGCCGCGCTGGCCGCGGAAGAGTCAGCCTTGCGGGCTGAGGTGGCCACGCGGGCCGGACATCTGACCGCGCTTCGCTCGGCGGCGGCAGAGCGGTTCGCGTCGGAAGTGACCGCGGAGCTGACCGCGCTGGCCATGCCGCACGGGTCGCTCACCGCCGTGGTCAGCGAGCTCGACGCGCCCGGCCCCTCCGGGGCCGACGACGTGGAGATCAGGCTGGCCGCGCACCCGGGCGCGCCGGCGCTGCCGCTGAACAAGGGCGCCTCTGGCGGCGAGCTTTCCCGTGTCATGCTGGCCATCGAGGTGGTCTTCGCCGGTGCGGACCCAGTGCCGACGTTCGTGTTCGACGAGGTGGACGCCGGGGTCGGCGGCAAGGCGGCGGTGGAGATCGGCAGGCGGCTCGCCCGTCTGGCGCGCTCCTCGCAGGTGATCGTGGTCACCCACCTGCCGCAGGTCGCGGCGTTCGCCGACAACCACCTGGTGGTGGAGAAGTCCGGCGACGGCCTGATCATCGAGAGCGGCGTGATCCGGCTGGACCAGCACGGCCGGGTCCGCGAGCTCTCCCGGATGCTGGGCGGCCTGGAGGATTCCGAATTCGGCCAGGCGCACGCGGAGGAACTGCTGGCCCTGGCGGCGCGCGAGCGCGAGGCGGCCCGCAGCGGTTAGCTGGCCTGGGCGCGGCGGGCGCGCAGGTTCCGGTTCTTGAGCCTGTTGCCGCACGAGGCCATCTCACACCACGCGCCGCGGCGACTATGTGACCGGTCGTAGAACGCCCAGCGGCAGTCCGGGTTGCCGCATAGCTTCAGCCGGTCCCAGCTGCTGTCGGCCTGCGCGTCGCGGATCGTCAGCAGCAGCCCGGCCAGGCCGTCCGCCAGGCGCTGAGCCGGGATCCTCGGCCCCAGCCCGACCTGGCCGTCGGCGGTCACCCCCAGCCGGGGCCTGGCTTGTTCGGCGACCTGCTCCAGGGGCCGTAGCTCGGCTTCGGCGAGCGGTTTGCCTTCGGTGTTGTGCGCGATCATGGCGCGCAGGCTCGCCCTGACGTCGCGGGCCAGCTGGAGATCCGCGGCGAAATCCCCATCCGGCTGCCCCGGGTCGGGCCGTTCCGGTTCGCGCAGGCCGGCGTCGGCCAGCCACGCCCGCGCTTCGTCGGCGTGGGCCAGCATGTCGGTGCGCAGGTCCAGGTCGAGGGTATTGACGAACGCCTGCACGAGCAGCAGGGGTGGCGGAGCCAGCTTGTGCTCCAGGTGGGACGCCCACGACGGCAACGTCATGCCGATCAGGCTAGCCGTGATGATCACCCGCTTTCGCGCCAGGCGGGCACGCCCGCGATTTTTCTAGACGTGACCTGTTAAATGTTTTTACAGGTCATCCATGACCAGTATAGTACGTATATAGGTCACGACATAGGAGGTGGCATGCGATGCATGTCCTGCTTGACGACGACCTCGGCCGCCTGACTGTCCAGCGGCTGCGGCCCTGGCACCGGATGCTGGCGCGAGGTCTGGCTGGACGCCTTGACCGCCAGCTGGCCGATGGCGCCCGGCCAGAAGCCAGCGCGATTCTGGCCGCGCGGGCCATGTTCCTGACCTCCGCCGGGTTCCGTTGCGCCTTGGCCGCGAGCCTGCGGCGGATTCTGGCCGCGTCCGCAGCCGCGTCCGCCGCTGCGTCCGCAGCCGCGTCCTTGGCCCCGGACGGGCTCCCGCGGCCGCCCGCCACGGGCGTCGCGCGTCGGCCTTATGTCCCGCTCAGCCGGGACCGGATCGCCAGGTCGGCATCCGAGTTGGCGGGGCTGGCCGGCTTCCTCGCCAGGCAAGGCCCGGTCCCGGCGCGGGGCGTCGCTATGGTGAGCCAGCTGCTGGCCGACGGCGCTGGCCCGCTTTACCGCGCGGGCAGCCGGGATGACCTAGAAGCGATCATCGAGCGAGCCTCACAGGCGCTGATCAGGTAGAGCCTCACAGGCGCTGATCAGGTAGAGCCTCACAGGCGCTGATCAGGTAGACGTCAGGTGGTTCCGCCGGCTAGGCGCCGGCCTTGCGCGCCACGCCGCCGTGCGCCGATACGACCCCTTCGGGGGCGAAGTCGCCGGGGTCGGGCCGCCACTGATGCACCTGCACCAGTCCCGGCTCGACCAGCTCGAGACCGGTGAAGAACCTAGCGGTCTGCTCGCGGGTGCGCAGCGTCTGCGGGGTGGAAACATGCTCGTTGTAGATCCGCTGCACCGTGGACTGAGAGGGGTGGATGTCGATCGCGGGATGGGAGATCGTCAGGTAGCTGCCGGCCGGCGTGGCGGCCATCAGCCGGGCCACGATTCCCCACGGGTCCTCCGAGTCCGAGATCAGGTGGAGTACGCCGAGCAGCATGACCGCCACCGGCTGGCTGAAGTCCAGGATCCCAGCCGCCCGGTCCAGGATCAGCCCGGGGTCGCGCAGGTCGGCTTGAATGTAGTCGGTCGCGCCCTGCGGGGTGCTGCGCAGCAGGGCCTGGGCGTGCAGCAGGACGATCGGGTCGTTGTCGACGTAGACCACCCGGGCATCCGGGGCTGCCCGCTGGGCCACCTCGTGCGTGTTGTCGCCGGTGGGGATCCCGGTGCCGATGTCCAGGAACTGCCGGATGCCGGCCTCGGCGGCCAGGTACCTGGTCGTCCGGCCGAGGAAGGCACGGTTGGCGCGCACCCGGAACCGCAGGCCAGGCGCCGCGGCCAGCACGCGCTCGGCGGCCTCCCGGTCGGCGGCGAAGTTGTCCTTGCCGCCGAGCCAGTAATCGTAGACCCGGGCCGGGTGTGCCACGCTGGTGTCCAGGCCAGCGATGCGCTCTGCCCGGGCGCCCGACCCGCCGTCCGTCTCGGCCACGACCCACCCTTTTCTGCGATTGCTCCGGCCGGCACTTCCGCCCCGACGCCCCCACCGCGCCGGTCACATCATATGCCGCCCGGCTCTGGCCATCGGAGCCAGAAGTAGCGCGGATACGGGTGTATCAGGGACGCCGTCCTGCCCTCTGAGTTGCCGAGGGGCGCCTGCGGCCTGACGCAGGCGCGGGCTTCCCGGCCGGCCGAGCTAAAGGTCGGCCGGGCAGCCGGGGGATGTCAGGTCCCTGAGTAGAAGGAGGCTTACGATGCGATACGCGTCCGATGACCGGAACATGAGCGCCGCGCGGGCCGACGCGCTTTTCGCATCCACGCTGCAGCGTTCCGACGAGCCAAGCGCGGTCCAGGTCAAGCAGGCGATCGCCGCGGCCACCCTCGCGTTCGGCAATCGGGGCTGCGCGGCCCGGGTCGCGCAGGAGTATGGCGAGCACCCCGAGACCGCGGCCAGCAGGATGCGCTGGGCGCGGACGGCGGTGGCCGCCATCTTCAGCGGTTCGCCGTCGGATCCGGGGTACGCCTCAAGGAACGGCCGGCCCTCCGGACTATGCCCCGCCCCGCGGGACGTGGCCGGGCGGCCGCAGGCCCACACCATGCTGCAAGCCTGCTAGCGCTGGCCGGGTGTCAATGGCCAGCTGACGGCGACCTCCGCGGAGTCCGCCAGCCGCAGCTTGCGCCTGACCCGCTCGTAGAACGTGGTATGGCCGAGCCGGACGACGTAGGCGGCGCCGGGGCGCGGCTGCAGTTCGATCCGGTCGCCGGGTTCCACGTTGGCGGCGACGTTGCCGTCGGCCTCCACGGCGAGCTGGCTGCTGCTCGGCAGGATTTTCAGGGTTAGCTGGTCATCTACCGAGACGACCAGCCCCCGGTTGTAGGCCGAATGCGGGGCGGCGGGCGTGACCAGGAGAGCCTCCACCGAGGGGCTCACGATGGGCCCGCCCGCCGAGAAGCTGTACGCGGTCGAGCCGGTGGGCGTCGCGACGACGACAGCGTCGGCGGCATAGCTGACGAACGGGCGGCCTGCGGCCTCGACCGCGATGGCGGCGGTCTTCTGCCCGGGAAACCGGACGAACGCGATGTCGTTGAAGGCGGTAATGAGCTGGTCCCCGATGACGGCGTCGACGGCCAGGCGCGGTTCGGTAATGAATTCCTGGCTATCGATCGCGGACAGCGCGTCGGCCAGGTCGGGCACGTCCACTTCGGCCAGGAAGCCCAGCTTGCCCAGGTTCACCCCGAGGACCGGGGAACGCTGCCGGTCAGCCAGCCGCATGGCGCGCAGCATCGTGCCGTCGCCGCCCAGGCTGACGAACAGGTCCGCCCGCCGGCGGAGTTCCTCGGCGGTCACCGCCTCGGCGGTGCAGGCCAGCCTGCCGATCTCGGTGTCGATGCCGAGGACCTGGATTTCCCGGCGGGCCGCCCAGTCCAGGATCGACCCGACCGCCCCGCTGCAGTCTCGCTCGGGGTGCAGCACCATGCCGACCACGTGCATGTCAGCCCGAGCCCGTGGCCGGCCGGCGCGCCCGCCGCGCGCAACTTCCCTGGTTCTGCATGGCCTCAAGTTACCGAAGGATCCAGCCGGGCGTAAGGAGCCCCGCCCGGCTAGCGTAGGAGCATGGGAAACCTGAGGGTGTTGTTCATCGGGGGCAGCGGGGTCATCAGCTCGGCGTGCTCGCGGGTCGCGGCCGACAGCGGCATCGAGCTGTTCGTGCTGAACCGGGGCCGGAGCACCGGCCGGCCGCTTCCACCCGGCGTGACGATGCTGCGGGGAGATATACGGGAACCGCGGTCCGTTCGGGATGAAATCAAAGATCTTGAATTTGATGCCGTGGCCGACTGGGTGGCCTTCACCCCTGAGCAGGTCCGCACCGACATCGAGCTGTTCCGCGGGCGGACCAGGCAGTACGTGTTCATCAGCTCCGCTTCGGCGTACCAGACGCCGCCCGCGCGGATGCCGGTCACCGAGTCCACGCCGCTGCGCAACCCGTACTTGCAGTACGCCCGCGACAAGATCGCCTGCGAAGACCTGCTCGTGGCCGCCTACCGCGAGCAGGAGTTCCCGGCCACGATCGTGCGGCCTTCGCACACCTACGACGAGACGCTGGTGCCGTTCGACGGCGGGTGGACCGTGCTGGGCCGGATGCTCGCGGGCAAGCCCGTCATCGTGCACGGGGACGGGACGTCGCTGTGGACGCTGACCCATCACGACGACTTCGCCCGCGCGTTCGTCCCGCTGCTCGGGCACCCGCGGACGCTCGGCGAGGCCATCCACATCACCTCCGACGACGTGCTCACCTGGAACCAGATCGCGCAGGCCCTCGCGGCGGCGCTAGGGGTAACGGCGCGCCTGGTACACGTGCCGTCTGAGGCGATCGCGGCCGCCGACCCGGACTGGGGCGCGGGGCTGCTGGGTGACAAGGCGCACTCGATGGTGTTCGACAACGCCAAGCTGCGCAGCATCGTGCCCGCCTGGCGGGCGGTGATCCCGTTCGAGCAGGGCGCCCGCGAGATCGTGGACTGGTACCTGGCCGACCCGGCCCGGCAGGTCACCGACGCGAGCCTGGACGCGGTAATGGACAAGCTCGCGGCGGCCTGGACTGGATGACCACGACATTGCCGGACATTCTCACCGTAGCCCGCCGGATCGCCGATGACCTGCTGTTTCCCGAGGCGATGCGGGTCGACGGCCTGGACGTGCTCCCCGCCGCCCAGCTCGACGCGCTCGCGGCCGAAGGCCTGTACGGGGCGTCCGTCCCGGTCCAGGCGGGCGGCCTGGGCCTAGGCCTTGAGGCCAGCTGCGCCGTGGTCGAGGAACTGGCCGGCGGCTGCCTGACCACCACGTTCGTCTGGCTGCAGCACCGCGGACTGGCCATGACCCTGGCGGCAGGAGGCACACCCCCGGCGCTGCGGGACCAGTGGCTCGGCCCGGCGTGCCGGGGCCAGGTGCGCGGCGGCATCGCCCTCACGGGCATCATCCCCGGGCCACCGTTGCTGCGTGCCCAGCCCGCTGGCGACGGCGGGTGGCAGGTGGACGGCGAGGCGCCGTGGGTGACCGGCTGGGGACTGATTGATCTGCTGTTGGTTCTGGCCCGCGGGCCGCAGGACAGCATCGTGACGCTGATCCTGGACGCGGCCGCCCAGCCTGGGCTCACCGTGACCCGCCAACGGCTCACCGCGGTCAACGCGAGCGTCACCGTCCGGCTCGGCTTCGACGGCGTCCTTGTCCCGGCCGAGCGCTTCGGCGGTCAGGCGCCTTTCGATCCGGCGGAGAGCCTGCGACCCGACCGGATGCGCATCAACGGCTCGCTCGCCCTAGGCCTGGTCAGCCGGTGCACGCGGCTGCTCGGCCCCGGGCCGCTCGATGACGAGCTGGCCGCCTGCCGGGAGCGGCTCGACGAGGCGATCACCGCCGACGCGGCCGCGATGGCCGAGGCCCGAGCGGCCGCCTCCGAGCTGGCCGTCCGGGCCACGGCAGCCCTGGCGGTGCGATACGGAAGCCGTTCGATCACGGTGGACCAGCACGCTGCGCGGCTCGCCCGCGAAGCGCTGTTCCTGCTGGTGTTCGGGTCACGGCCGGCGATCAAGGGCGCGCTGCTGCGGCGGTTCCTGGCTACGAAGGCAGGATAGTCAGGTCGCCGTCTTCCGTTCGCATGGAGCCTGATTCTGGCAACGGCATGCCGTCGCCTGGCCACGGTGCGACACTGCTGTGAGATCATGGCCGGTGTACGCGGGCTCGTCGCGGGCGAGCCTGACCGGTGTCGCGCGAGCGCTGGGACATGTATATGACGCCGCTTGCCCCCCCGCTGCGGCTGGCTGAAGCCGCCGGGGTGCTGTCGCTGGCCACTGACCTGGCGATGGGCCAGCCGCTTGAGCATGGGCTGCGCACCGCGATGCTGGCCCTGCGGACGGCTCAGGCGATGGGGCTGCCGGAAGACGATCAGGTGACCGTCTTTTACACCGGCGTGCTGCATTTCGCCGGGTGCACGGCCGAGAGCGAGATCGACGCGCGGTTTTTCGGCGATGAGCTCGCGGCGCGGCCGCGGATGATGACGGTAGCCCACGGGTCCCGGCTGGAGCTCATCGGCACGGCGATGCGGACCGCTCACCCGGGGAGTGCGCCGCTGGCGCGGACGGCGATGATGGCCAGGGCGGCATTCGGCGGAATGGCGGAATTCCGCAAGTGGGCTGCCAGTCACTGCGATGTCGCCCGCCTGCTCGGGGCCAGGATGGGTTTGTCCGAGCAGATCCAGCAGGCGCTGCGGCACCTGTACGAACGGTGGGACGGCAAGGGCATGCCAGGAGAACTGCGCGGCACGCAGATCCCGCTGGCGGTGCGGCTGATGCAAGTGGCACAGGACGTGGACGTGGCCTGGCAATACGGTGGGGCCGCGCTGGCCGGCAGCACCTTAACCGGGCGCGCAGGGTCCGGGCTGGACCCACAGGCGGTCAGCGCCTTCCTGACGCTGGGCGATCAGCTGTACGAGGGCCTGGATGCGCCGTCGGTCTGGGCGGACGCGATGGCCGCCGAGCCGGGCCCGCAGCCTGTGGTGGCTGAGCATCGGCTGGACGCCTGTCTGTCGGCGATCGCGGATTTCGCCGACATGAAAAGCATGTGGACGGTAGGTCATTCCCGCGGCGTCGCCGACCTCGCCGAACGGGCTGCCGTCGTGGCCGGGCTGGCCGCCCCCGAGGTGCTCACGTTGCGCCGGGCAGCGCTGGTGCACGACATCGGACGCGTCGCGGTACCCGTCAGCGTGTGGGCCAAGCCTGGTCCGCTGACCCGCGGCGAGCACGAGCAGGTGCGGCTGCACGCCTACCACAGCGAGCGGGTGCTCGAGGTCTGCCCGGCGCTGCGTCCGCTGGCCCGCCTGGCCGGATCCCACGGCGAGCGGTGCGACGGGTCTGGTTACCACCGGGGCAGCCGGGCTGGTGACCTGCCCGCCGCGGCCTGGCTGCTGGCGGCGGCGGACTGCTACCAGGCGATGCGGCAGCCGCGGGCGTATCGTCCGGCCCTGTCACCGCAGGCCGCGGCGGACCAACTGTGCCAGGACGCGCAGGCTGGCAGGCTTCCGCCCGAGGCGGTGCAGGCCGTGCTGACCGCGGCCGGCCAGCCGCGCCGACCGGTGCCCCGGCCCGCCGGGCTGTCCGTGCGGGAGTACGAGGTGCTCGGTCTCATCGCCCGCGGGATGGCCACCAAGCAGGTAGCCCGCCAGCTGGGGATCTCCCCGAAAACCTGCGATCACCATATCCAGCGCCTGTACCGCAAGACGGGCCTGTCCACCCGCGCCGGGGTGACATTGTTCGCGCTTGAGCACGGACTCATCCGCCCAGGCTAGCGATCTTCATCGCCGGGGCGATGGGGAGTTCTCCCCACTGCGGGCGCCGAGCGGTCTCGCCTAGCATTTTCCTTTAACGCCGGTACCGGGGGAAGGGAAGCGGCTGTCTGACGCTCGCTCGGGCGCCTCGGCGAGGAGAGCGAGGAGGGAGAGTAGGCGTGACCACGATCTGCAAGGCCATCCTGAGCGGCGCGACGCCCCAGCAGATCCGGGACCGGACGGAGGGCCTCGTGCCCGCCCGGCTCCGCGACCTCGCCGTCCAGCTGGCTGGGTACCCCGACCTGACCGTCTGCGTGATCACCTACGACGACGGGACCCAGGAACTCGAGGTCCTGCACACTGGCCCGCCGCATCGCACTGAGGACACCATCGACTGCCGCCGGTTCAGCCGCCAGGCCTCGGGGACGCCGGCCCAGACGCTGTCGATCGCCAGCCAGGCCGGCCTCCAGGAGGCCGTCAGCCTGATCCACGGCATCCTCCTGGACCCCCCCTGACCCGCATCTGCTGGTCACGGCCGCGATCAGCCTCTCAAGCCGCGATCAGCCTCTCAACGGGCCGATCCGCCGGCGACCTCGTAGGACCACAGCTCGCTGCCGATGCCTACCGGGGGAGGCGCCTCGCCCCCTGCCCGTTCGGCGGCTGATCGGTGCCCATGCCCGAACGCGGGGGAGTTCATCCACGCCTGGAAGGCCGCCTCGTCCCGCCACCTGGTCACCACCAGCCAGGTCGTCCGCTCGTCCGTCGGCTTGAGCAACTCGAAGCCCTCGAAGCCGTCCTGGTTATCTACCGCGCCGGCCCGGGCGGCGAACCTGCGGGCTAGCTCGTCGCCGCTGTCGGCGGGCACGGTAATCGCATTGATCCTCACGATCGTCATGCCTACGATCATGCCAGCACCGTTAGACGGATAAAGTCACGCGCCGCGGGTAACCAGCGCTGATGGCCTCGGCGGGAGCAGTCCTCGGCGGCGGTGGCCAGCCAGAGACGGGTTAGCCACCGGGGCGAGGTCGCCTCGACGGACTTCCGCCAGCTGGCTCCCCCGCCCTCGGTGGCTTCTGGTCCTGCTTGACTGGCCTGCTAATAACCAGACTGCTGGTCTCCGCCGTACTGGTCCTGCTGGCCCTGGTCCTGCTGGCCCTGGCCGTACTGGTCTTGCTGGCCCTGGTCCTGCTGGCCCTGGCCGTACTGGTCTTGCTGGCCCTGGTCCTGCTGGCCCTGGCCGTACTGGTCTTGCTGGCCCTGGTCCTGCTGGCCCTGGCCGTACTGGTCTTGCTGGCCCTGGCCGTAGTTGCCCGGGTCCTGCTGGCCCTGGCCGTACTGGTCCTGCGGGCCGCCCTGGCCGGACTGGTCTTGCTGGCCTAGGCCGAACTTCTTCTCCGCAGCCTGCTCACCCTCCTTGAGCTGTTCGGGATGCTGCTGGGCGTACTGCTCGGCCTCATTCTTCAGGTTGTCGAACTCGCTCACTGTGGCCTCCGTCCCGGTCGCCGTCTTTGGCGGCCCTATCTCACGGCGCCGACGCTTTGCCGACCGTCCGACGCCCTACCCGAGCCCCATGGTCTGACACCTCGGTACATCGGCTGTCATGCCGGCTGCACCGGATTCGCCGCGATCCGTAGCTGCTGCTCCGGGGCACGCACCGACGTCGTTCGGGAAAAAGATTTTTGATCCGAACGAGCCGTACTGCGCCGGGCCGGTCACGGTTACCAGCGACACCGGGAGTTTGCCTGGGCCGCAGGCGGGCAGCGAAGGGAGTTATTAGGGGGGTAAAGATGATCAATTCCGTTCATCTGCTGACCACGGCCGACTCGCTGACCGTTGATGATCATGCTGAATCCTGGCCTGGTGCCTGGGTCGCCGCGGCCTTCGCCGACGCGGTCGAGTCGGGGCGGCTGAACCTGCCGCGGCCCGGCGGCGGGCGGACGCGCCAGCGCTGGGCCGTGCTCGCGCAACTGGCGGAGAAAGACCTTTCCCTGGCCCGGCTGGCCGAGGGGCATACCGACGCCCTGGCCATCCTGGCCGAACTCGGCGCCCTGACCGCCCGGCCGACCGGTAGCCGCTGGGGTGTCTGGGCCGCGCAGCCGCCCGGCCCCGGGCTGACGGCCAGCAAGACCGCCCGCGGCTGGCGGCTAGACGGCACCAAGCAGTACTGCTCCGGGGCGCGTTCGGTTACCGACGCGCTGGTGACCGCCACGACGCCGGACGGCAGCCGGCTGTTCGCGGTCAGCACGAGCGATCTTTCCCCGGTCGCCGGCACCTGGCCCGCGACCGGCATGGCCGGCAGCGACACGCTCGACGTCGACTTCGCCGACATCCCGGCCGAACCAGTCGGCGACCCCGGCTGCTACACCAGCCGGCCCGGCTTCGCGCACGGCGGCGCAGGCGTCGCCGCGTGCTGGTACGGCGGGGCCCGGGGCGTGGGCCACACGCTTGTCGCCGCCGCGGCCAAGCGCGACCTGGGCCCGCACGCCCTGGCTCATCTCGGCGCCGTCGACATCGCGCTGCACACCGCGCGGGCGGCACTCGACGCGGCCGCCGCCGAGATCGACGCGGATCCGGACGACCGCAAGAACGGCAGCCGCCAGCGTGCTCTCCGGGTGCGCGCGCTGGTCGAGGCCACGGCCACCGAGGTCATGCACCGGGTAGGCCGCGCGCTCGGGGCTGGCCCGCTGAGTCACGACGAGGCGCACGGGCGCCGGGTCGCGGACCTCACGGTGTACCTCAGGCAGCATCACGCCGAGCGCGACCTGGCTGAGCTCGGCGCGTTGGCGGTCGACAGCGGAACCACATGGTAAACCGCATCGACCTGCCCGGTACCCCGGAGGAGGCCTGGGAGTCGTGGCTGGGACTGCGGGACCTGCCGCCGGCCGGCCTGCAGGCCTGGCCCAGCGTGGTGGTCGTCGCCGCCCACCCGGACGACGAGGTGCTCGGCGCCGGGGGGACGATGGCCCTGCTCGCCGCCAGCGGCGCGCGACTGCGCCTGATCGCGGTCACCGACGGCGAGGCGTCGCATCCCGCCGCCGACCCGGAGGCCGTCGGGCGGACGCGGACCGGGGAGTCGGCGGACGCGCTGGCCATGCTCGGCGTTCCGGACATTGAAGTGATCAGGCTGCGGTTTCCCGACACCGGCCTGGCCGCCTGCGAGGACGAGCTGTCCGCCCGGCTGGGCGAGCTGAGCGCCGGGTTCGGGGCCTGCCTGGCGCCCTGGGAAGCCGACGCCCACGCCGATCACGAGGCCGCGGGCCGCGCGGCGCGGCAGGCGGGCCAACGGGCGGGCCAGGACGTGCTGAGCTACCCGATCTGGATGTGGCACTGGGCCAAACCCGGTGACCGGCGGGTGCCCTGGTCGCGAGCCTGCCAGGTTCCGCTGCCGCCCGAGGTCGCGGCTAGGAAGCGGTCCGCCATCGGCGCATTCGCCAGCCAGCTCACCGACCGCGAGGGCGGCGATGGGCCGGTGCTTCCGCCGGGCATCGTGGCGCACTTCACCCGACCGCGGGAGGTGCTGTTCCGATGACGGCTCCGGTAACCTTGCCTGCGGGCTACTTCGACGCCATGTACCAGACCGCAGCCGATCCGTGGGGCTTCGAGGACCGCTGGTACGAACAGCGCAAATACGCGATCAGCTTGGCCCAGCTCCCGGCCGTGCGGTACGGCCGGGCATTCGAGCCCGGGTGCTCCGTCGGCGTGCTCACGCAGATGCTCGCCCAGCGCTGCGACGCGCTCCTGGCGTGCGACGTGGCCGGGGTCGCGGTCGGCGCCGCCGCCCGGCGCACCCTGGAACTGCCGCACGTCCGGGTGGAGCAACGCAATATCACCCAGCAGTGGCCGTCCGGCCGCTTCGACCTCATCGTGTTCTCCGAGATCTTGTACTACCTCGGGGACCATGACCTCGAGCAGGTCCTGAAGAACGCGGTGGCCGCCCTCGAGCCGGAGGGCACGTTGCTCGCCGTGCACTGGCGGCACCCGGTGACCGACTATCCCCGGTCCGGCGACGACGTGCATAGTCTGCTCGCGGTCCAGCCCGGGCTGGCCCGCCTCGTCCGGCACACCGAGCCCGACTTCCAGGCCGAGGTGTACCTCCGCGCCGACGGGTTGCCGGTATCTGTGGCCCGGGCGACAGGACTGGTGTGAGGCGGGTCGCCACCATCGAGGCGGCGGGGGTTGTCGTGCCGGCGCACAACGAGGAAACGCTGCTGCCCGCCTGCCTGATGGCGCTGGGGCGGGCCGTCAACGTCGTCGGCATCCCCGTCCGGGTCCTCGTGGTCGCCGATACCTGCACGGATCAAACGGCCGTCACGGCGCAGGCCTGCGGAGCTAGCGTGATCAGCATCCGCGCCCGCAACGTCGGCGCGGCCCGGGCGGCGGGCATGACCGAACTGCTCCGGCTGACGGCGGCCCGCGACCCGGCCGCGATCTGGCTGGCCACCACCGACGCCGATACCGTCGTGCCGCCCGGCTGGCTGCGGCGCCAGCTCAGCTACGCCGGCCGGGGCTGGGATGTCGTCCTCGGGACCGTCGAAGTCGCCGCCTGGGACGAGCATCCGCCGCATGTGCCGGCCGCGTTCCGTGCCCGGTACGAGTCCGGGGCCGGTCCGCACCCCCATGTGCATGGCGCCAACCCCGGCATCCGGGCGCCGGCCTACCTCGCGGCGGGCGGATTCAAGCCGCTGCGGACGGCCGAGGACCACGCTCTGGTCGCCGCCGCGACCGAGGCGGGCCGTCCGGTCATACAGGCCAGCGATATCACCGTCCAGACCTCCGGCCGCCGCCAGGCGCGGGCACCCCTGGGGTTCAGCCACCTGCTGCGGACGCTGGCCCCGTTGCCGAACGCGCCCGCTGAGTCGTTACCGGGTCAGCCGCGCGGCCTGGAGCGCCAGGTAACGGCGTTCGGGCAGGCTCGTCGCGTGCCGGGCCGCGTCGAGGTAGTCGGCGGCCGCCGCCGCGGTGTGGCCGGCCAGTTCGTGCATATGCGCCCGGGCCGCGAGCAGCCGGTGATGCCGCGCCATCCGCTTGTCCGCCGCCAGCGTCGCGATGATTTCCAGCCCCGCGTCCGGCCCGTGCACCATGGCCACGGCCACCGCCCGGGCCAGGGCCGTAAACGGGTTCGGTGCTGTGCGTTCGAGCAGGTCGTAGAGTCCGAGGATCTGCGGCCAGTCGGTGTCGGCCATGGTCTTGGCCTCGTCGTGCACGGCGGCGATGGCCGCCTGCAGCTGGTACGGGCCGACCTCGCCCCGGGGCAGCGCGGCGCTGATGAGCGCGATTCCCTCGGCGATCTGCGCCTGGTCCCACTTCTGCCGATCCTGTTCGGCCAGCGGGACCAGGGATCCGTCGGGCCGCGTGCGGGCCGGCCGCCGCGCGTCGGTCAGCAGCATCAGCGCCAGCAGGCCGGCCACCTCGCCGTCGTCCGGCAGCAGCCGGTGCAGCCAGCGGGTGAGCCGGATCGCCTCCCGCGACAGCGTGGGTACGGTCAGCGCGTCCCCCTCGGTGGCCGTGTAACCCTCGTTGAAGACGAGGTAGAGCACGTGCAGCACGGCGCGAAGCCGTTCGGTCCGCACTGCGCCGGCGAGCAGGCTGAAGTCGAACCCGGTGTCCCTTATGGTCTGCTTGGCCCGGCTGATGCGCTGCGCCATCGTGGCCTCGGGGACCCCGAACGCCGCGGCGATCTGCGCGGTGGACAGGCCGCCGACGGCGCGCAGCGTCAGCGCGATCTGGCTGGGCGAGGACAGGTCAGGATGGCAGCAGCCGAACAGCAAGGTCAGCGAGTCGTCGCTGTCAGCGGGTTCGGCGTCGGCCGGGGGACCGAGTAGTTCGGACTGCGGGGTGGCCACCGCGATCAGTTCCTCGCGAGTACGCCGTGACTGCTCGCTGCGGACCTGATCCGTCAGCCGCCGCGAGGCCACCGTGATCAGCCAGCCGAGCGGGTTCTCCGGCCGGCCGCCGGCCGGCCACTGCAGCGCGGCGGCGAGCAGCGCCTCCTGGCTGGCGTCCTCGCACAGGTGGAACTGCCCGTACCGGCGCACCAGCGCGGCGAGGACCTGCGGCGCCAGTTCGCGCAGCAGGTCCTCGACGTCGCCTTGGCTCGTGCTCACAGGTCAGGCTTGGCCTCATGCAAGATCGGCCAGAACTCGACCGGCTCCGCGTCCGCCCAGGGCATGTCCGCCGCGATCTGCAGCGCGCGCTCCTCGCTTTCACAGTCGAGCAGGTAGAAGCTGGCGATGTACTCCTTGGTCTCCAGGTAGGGGCCGTCGGTCACGGCCGGCTGGCCGTTCTCCCGCCGTACCAGCTTGGCCTGTACCTCGTCGGCCAGCCCGTAGGCACCGATAAGCTCGCCGGTGGCCTGGTACTTGCGGTTGAACGCGTCCTGCTTGGCGATGGCCGCCGGCCACTCCTCGGCCGGGATCGAGGCCCACTTCTCCTGGTTGCCGTAGATCAGCATCAAGTACTTCACTGGTTTTTCCTCCGCGTCCGGTGCGCCCCGTCGGCGCGCTCTCACCACGGAGTCGGAGCCGCCGGCCTGTCTTCGACATCGCCCGGATCATAATCCGCGAAGAGCCTAGGCCGGGACGGACAGGGACAGGCCGAACTGCGCTTCGGCGTCGGTCCACCACGACTGCATCGCGAATCCGGCGGCGGCCAGTTCAGCCTGCACGCCCGACCGGCGGAACTTGGCCGACACCTCGGTGCGCATCTCCTCGCCGTCGGCGAAATCGACGGTGAGCCCGATGGCCGGCAGGCGTACCGTCTGCGCGGCCAGCGAGCGCAGCCGCATCTCGATCCACTCGGCGCTGGCGTCCCACACCGCGACGTGCTCGAAGGCGTCGAGGTCGAAATCGGCGCCGAGTTCGGCGTTCAGCACCGCGAGCACGTTCTTGTTGAAGTCGGCGGTGACCCCCGACGCGTCGTCGTACGCGGCGATCAACCTGGCCTCATCCTTGACCAAGTCGGTGCCGAGCACGAAAAAGTCACCCGGCCTCAGCCGGGCCCGGACCCGGGCCAGGAAAGCGGCCCGCTGAGCGGGCTCCAGGTTCCCGATCGTGCTGCCGAGGAAGGCGACCAGCCGGGGCGCGGGCGCGTCGCCGTCGGCGGGGAACCCCAGTCGCTCCTCGAAGTCGGACACCACGGCCCGCACGTCGAGGCCCGGATACTCCGCCGACAGCGCCTTGCCCGCGGCCGCCAGGGCCGGCTCGCTGACGTCGACCGGCACGTAACAACGCAGCGTGCCCGCGGCTCGCAGCGCGTCGAGCAGCAGCCTGGTCTTGTCCGAAGACCCGGAGCCGAGCTCGATCAGGGTCCGCGCCCGGGTCTGCCCGGCAATCGCAGCCGCGGTGGCGCGCAGGATCTCTCGTTCGGCGCGGGTCGGGTAGTACTCGGGCAGCTCGGTGATCTTGTCGAACAGCGCGCTGCCCTGCGCGTCGTAGAACCACTTGGGCGGCAGCGCCTTCGGTTCCGCCGTCAGCCCGCTCAGCGCGTCCGCGCGCAGTGCCTCGGACAGGAAACCAGGCGGCAGCCGGCGGTCGAGCGATGTCATCGGATCGCGATCCTTCCGTCTTCGGGTTCCTGGTGCGGCATGACCGGAACGTCCAGCGTGCTGAGCTCAGCCACGCTGACCTGCTGGCGCGTGGCGGCGACCACGCAATCATCGGGGACCTCGGTCCAGCCGGGTGCGTCGTCACCGGGCTCCGAGGCGACCACCACGGACGAGCCCGCAGGCCCGGACCGGTACCACAAGGTGTCGCCAGCCGCGGTGGCCGCGATCACCCGACCGTCGGTCAGCAGGAAGTTGAACCGGCCGGTCAGGCCCGCCGCGCGCAGCGCCACGACGGTATCCGCCAGGGCCTGCGCCGGAGGCAGGCCGAACTCGAGCCGCTGCCGGACCAGCGCCCACAGCAGCGCCGAGTCGACCCTGGCCTCCAGGCCGAGCAGCGCAGCGGGCGGCAGGGTCGCGGCGAGCCCGACGGCGGACGCCGGCCAGCCGTCCAGCACCCCGTTGTGGCTGAACAGCCAGGGGCCTGACGTGTAGGGCGCGACCGCGGCGGTGCCCGGGTCGGTGCCCTCCGTCGCGCTGCGCACCGCCGCGAGCACCGCGTCCGCCTTGGTCACCCGGGCGATGTCAGCGAAGGACTCGTCCCCCCAGATCGGAACCGGACGCCGGTACCTGGCCGGGGCCGGGTCGTCCGGCGCGTACCAGCCGACCCCGAACCCATCGGCGTTCACTGTCCCGTACCGCTGTCGGCGCGGCGTCCAGGCCTGCCGGTACAGGCCGTGCGGCGGGTCGATGAGCAGCGTGCGCAGCGTGGCGGGCGACCCGAGGTAGGCCAGGTGCCGGCACATCAGGCGTTCTCCGGGCTGGCCAGCTCCGACCGGGCGGAGCGGGCCGTGCGGAAGCCGGAGAAGATCTGCCGCCTGATCGGGTAGTCCCAGTTCCGGAAGGTGCCCCGGCAGGCCACCGGGCTGACCGCGAACGACCCGCCGCGCAGCACCTTGTACTCCGGGCCGAAGAACACCTCTGAGTACTCCCGGTACGGCCACGCCTCGAACCCGGGGTACGGCAGGAAGTCCGAGCTCGTCCACTCCCAGACGTCCCCGATCAGCTGCCTGGCCCCGCACGGCGCCGCCCCCTCGGGGTAGGAACCGGCCGGCGCCGGGCGCAGGAATCCCTGGCCGAGGTTGGCGTGCGAGGCCTCGGGGTCTGCGTTGCCCCACGGGTACCTGCGGGTCAGGCCGGTGGCGCGATCGTATCGGGCCGCCTTCTCCCATTCGGCCTCGGTCGGCAGCCGCCGGCCGGCCCAGCGGGAGTACGCGTCGGCCTCGTACCAGCACACATGCAGCACCGGCTCGTCCGGCGCGATCTGCTCCTGGCGGCCGAATACCCGGCGGGTCCACTGGCCCCCGTCCCGCCGCCAGTACAGCGGCGCGGTCAGCCCGGCCGCCTGCCGGTGCTTCCAGCCGGCCGACGTCCACCAGCGCGGGTCGTCATACCCGCCGTCGTCGATGAACTGGGCGTAGGCGCCGCAGGTCACCGGGGTGGTGTCGAGATAGAAGGATGGCACCTCGACGGCGTGCGCGGGCCGCTCGTTGTCCAGCGCCCAGGGTTCGGTGGAGGTGCCCATGGTGAACGGGCCGCCGGGGACGAGCACTTCGGACGGCAGCCGGACCGCGTCGGCGGGCGCTGGCCCGGGGGAGGCAGCGATGAGCACCGGGGTTCCGCCCCTTGAAGCCCGGATCTGGTGGGTGATCAGCATCGTCTCGTCGTGCTGCACCTCGTGCTGGGCGATCATCCCGAACGCGAACCCGTCACCGAGCAGCCGCGTCCCGGTGAACGGAGCGCGGTCAAGCAGGTCGAGCACGCGCCCGCGCACCTCGTGCCCGTAGGCCCGCGCCTCGGCCGGCGGCAGCAGGGGCAGCGTCGGGCGTTCCGAGCGCGGGTGCTCGAACGCGTCGTACAGCGGGTCGATCTCCGGGTGCAGCGGCTCGCGGCCGCCGACCTCGCGCAGCAGCCAGAGCTCTTCCTGGTTGGCGATGTGCGCGAGATCCCAGACAAGCGGGGACATCAGCGGCGAATGCTGTCTGACTAGGTCCGCCTCGTCCACGCCGTCGGTAAGCAGCGAAGTCCGCTGCCGCGCGCCGGTCAGTTCCCGCGCGATGACCGCGCGCAGGGTTTCCGGGTCGAGCTGTGACTCCGTCATATGACTCCGTCCAGTTGGTCGTCGGCAGGACATAGGTCTTTCATCACATAGCGCTCGGTGAAGTCGGCGACCGCCTGCCGGATCGGGGCGGGCGCCCCCAGCCGGGCCAGCGCGGCACCGGCCACTTCGAAGCATTGCTTGCTGGCCCCGCTGATCTGCGGATCCGAAGGACCGCACCTGGCCGCCCGCAGCCACGAGTCCTGGGCGTCGGGAGACCCGTCCCACAGCGGCTCGGCGGCGGCCAGCGCGGCGTCGGCGGCCGGCTCGTCGCTGGTCAGGGCGGTGGCGACGGCCGCCGGCACGATCCAGCCGTCACCAGGCTGCGCGTCGATCATCCGCAGCTCCAGGTGCCCGTGTGGCCGGACCGGCGGGAACAGCGTGGACAGGTGGTAGTCCAGGTCCTCGGCGGTCGGCGCCCGCAGCGATCCCGAACCGCCGTCGCGCAGCCAGTCGCGGAAGGACACCCCGGGCGGCGCGGTCCAGTCCTGCGACCCGGGTTCGCGCACGCACATGAGCTCGGCGTCTAGCGCGTATGCCGCCCACGCGTCGCGCGGATCACCGTCGGCCGCATGCAGGGCCGGAGCCCGGGTCCGCCCCGGGTCCATGTTGGCCCACACCTGCTGCCGGGCCGAACGCCAGCCCGTCGGCCGCCCGACGCGCAGCGGGGAATTGGCGAACGCCGCCACCAGCACCGGCCCGATCGCGTGCAGCAGTCGCCAGCGCGTACGGTATCCGGACTGGCTCTTGCTGTCGTCGCCGGCGTCCAGGCAGACCTGGACGGACGCGGTGCCGCACATCATCCGGCGGCCCCACGGGCCCTTGCGGTCGAAGAATTTCTCCATCGCGACGTACCGCGGCAGATTGAGCACGCGCCGGGGCGGGCGCAGCGGGTCGAGACCGTAGCCGCAAAGTTCAAGGCCGACCGCCGCGGCCGCGTCACGCAGAGCGGTCAGATCGCGTCCGGTCACCTCGAGAAGCTCACCGAGCGTAGCGGCGGGCGCCGAGCTGAGCTCAAGCTGCCCGCCAGGCTCGACCGTGAGCGAGGCACCAGAAGCAAGAGAAGGAAATTTATACCGAACGGACTGTAGTGCTTGCCCTGAGTAGCCCTCGTCGTCCGAGTGGGTTTCAAAGCCAGCCAGGGTGGCGGCTACCTGTTCCGCCTGCACCGGGAGTGCGGGATCGCGGCGATCGCGCACTAGCCACTCGAGTTCGACGCCCACTCGTTCCGGCGGGCCCGTCTTGAAGCAGATACCGTGAACCTGCGCTTTCGCGTCGTCCTCGGTAAACCGCGCCCCCTTGATCACGATTTCAACACTACCTGACCCATCTCGCCGGATCCCAGAGCCGGGGGCCGGCGGGTCGCCGCTGGCCCAGGTGAACCTCGTTTCCACTGCCCAGGGGCGGTCGGCCATTCGCCCTCCCAGGAAAGTTTCAGGTTCGGGTGGTACCTTTCGGCACACCGCGCGCGATCACTGGTGACGTTCAGTCGCGACATTGATGACACGCCGTGATGGCCGACATGACCATTGGCGCGTTACTGCTCTGGCAGGATAGAACTCGATGAAGGCACCGTCCGTGAGGATTCCGCTGGTATTCCGGGGTAAGGCCGAGAAGCCCTCCGGCATTGTGGCTGTCGCGCGCGTAGACCGCAAGACGAAGAACATCACCAAGCGCCTCAACCCGGGCGAGATCGCCATTATCGACCACTCCGATCTGGACCGGGTGAGCGCCGAGGAGCTCATCAGGCGCAAGGTCGCGGCCGTGGTCAACGTCTCGGTCAGCATCACCGGGCGTTATCCCAACCTCGGCCCGAAACTGCTGCTCGATGCGGGTATTCCGGTCATCAACGGGGTCGGGTCTGAGGCGCTCGTCCGGATCACCGACGGCGCCACGGTCCGGCTTGACAACGAAACCCTCTACCTCGGCGATACGGTCGTGGCCAAGGGCACGCCGCTGACCGAGGAGCTGGTCCAGACGGCGATGACCGAGGCCAGAGCCATGGTCGGGGTGCAGATCGAGTCGTTCGCCGCGAACACGCTCGAGTTTCTCCGGCGTGAGCACGAACTGCTCACGCACGGCATCCCGGCGCCCGACATGGACACGGACATGAACGGCCGGCACGTGCTGGTGGTGGTGCGCGGCTATCACTACAGGGAAGACCTGGCCGCCCTCCGGCCTTACATCCGGGAGTACAAGCCGGTGATGGTGGCCGTGGACGGCGGCGCGGACGCGCTGATCGAGGCCGGCTATCAGCCCGACGCCATCTTCGGCGACATGGACTCGGTGTCCGACGAGGCGCTGTGCTGCGGCGCGGAACTCGTGGTGCATGCCTACCCGGACGGCCGCGCCCCCGGACTGGCCCGGGTCCGTGAGCTCGGCCTGGACGCCATCACCATCCCCGCCCCCGGGACGAGCGAGGACGTCGCCCTGCTCGTCGCCGACGCCAAGGGGGCCAGCTTGATCGCGGTGGTGGGCACGCACCACACGCTCGAGGAGTTCCTCGACAAGGGCCGGCCGGGGATGTCCAGCACGTTCATCACGCACCTGCGGGTCGCGGGCAAGTTGGTCAACGCGCGGGGCGTGCACCAGCTTTACCACAGCCGGATCTCCGGCTGGTCGCTGCTTGTGCTGGTGCTCGCCGCGGCGGTGACGGTATTCGTCGCCGTGGTGTTCTCACCCGCTAGTCCCATCCTGGCCAGGTACTTTGACGCGACCTGGCATTCCTTCTCCTACTGGCTGACCGGAAAACTCTAGTGATCGATTTTCGCTATCATCTTGTCTCCATCGTGGCGGTCTTTCTCGCGCTCGCGATCGGGATCGTCCTCGGCTCCACCGAGCTGCAAGGACCCGCATACGCCTTTCTGGACCGGACCACCGCGAAGCTGCAGAACCAGCTGGACCAGGCCACCAGCCAGCGGGACGCGGCGCAGCAGCAGGTCACCCAGGACGACTTGTACGCCCAGGCGGTCGAACCCGCGGTGCTGCGCGACTTGCTGACCGGCCAGCGGCTGCTGATCGTCACCGAGCCGGGCGCCCAGTCCTCGGTCATCAGCGGGATCACCACCGCCGCGACCGACGCGGGAGCCAACGTCACCGGGCAGATCAACCTGGCGCCTAAGTTCTTCGACACCAGCGGCACGACGCAGGACAGCCTGAACCAGACCACCATGGACGTGGCCCAGACCGCCAATATCACGCTGGACAGCAGCGCAAGCTACCAGCAGCAGGCCGCCCAGGTGATCGCCAGCGAGATCTTGACCACGTCAGCGGGATCAACGCCATCAGGGTCGTCGGGCAGCCAGTCCGCCAGTGGCGACCAGACCACCAACGCTGCGACCATGCTCCAGGCCTACGCCGCGTCCTCGTTCCTCAGCACCACAGCGCAGCCGGCCATGCCGGCCACGCTCGCCATCGTCGTGACGCCGCAGAACGCGCCGTCGGACGGCAGCGCGGACCAGCTGGACCAGGTGCTCATCCCCCTGGTCCAGGAACTGGCGGCACACAGTTCGGCCACGGTGGTCGTGGGTTCGTCGGCGGGCTCGGGCGCGGGCAGCCCGATCGCCATGCTGCGGTCGAACGATGTGTCCAATCAGGTGTCCACGGTCGACGACGCCGACCTGGTGTCCGGGCAGACCGTCGCCATCCAGGCGCTCGCGGTGCAACTCGGCGGCGGCAAGGCCGGCAGCTACGGGTTCACCGCCAACGGCGCGACCGCGGTCGCCCCGACTCCGGTGCCCACGCCAACCGCGTCCGCGTCCGCGTCCGCGAGCGCGACGCCCACGACGTCGCCGAAGAAAAAGGTCAAATCATGAGCGAGCCGATGACGTCCCGGAGGCGAGCGGGATACACGGCAGCGGCGGCGAGCGCTGTTGCCGCGGGCGCGGCCCGGCTCGCCTACTCCGCCATGAGCCGGCGTCCGCCTGGCGGCCAGAAGGCCTGGGCGCGTACCAACCACCGGGGCGAGCCGGTCACCCTGCTGGAGGGACCCGCCGTCGCGGTCGGCGCGATCGCCGGCGTGCTGGCCGGGCAGCTGACGGGACCGGCGGGCGGGCGTGCCGGCGCAGCGATCGCCGTCGCCGGGGCGGGCGCGGCGACATTCGGGGCCTACGACGACCTGGCAGGCTCCGGGGACCGCCGCGGGTTCCGCGGTCATCTGGGCGCGCTGCGGCACGGCGAGGTGACTACCGGCGCGGTGAAGCTGGGCGGCATCGGTGCCACCGGGATCGTCAGCGCCGCGCTGGCCGGAGGCTCGCCCGCGGACGTGGTCATCAACGCCGGCCTGGTGGCCGGGGGCGCGAACCTGCTCAACCTGTTCGACCTGCGGCCCGGCCGGGCCATCAAGGTCGCCGTCGCCGCGGCCGCCCTGATCGGCGCGGCCGGCCAGGGCAGCGTCGCGGCGCCCATAGCGGCAGCGCTGGCACTGCTGCCAGAAGACCTGGGCGAGCGGGCCATGCTCGGCGACGCCGGCGCCAACGCGCTCGGCGCGATGCTCGGCGCCTCGGCGGCAGGCCTGCCGCGGACGAGCCGCATCGCGCTCCTCACCGGGATCGTCGGCCTAACCGCGGCCAGCGAGAAGGTCAGCTTCACCAAGGTGATCGAGCGCACCCCGGCGCTGCGCTGGCTGGACATGCTTGGCCGGCGCCCCGCGTCGCAGGCGTCCGCCGTCACGATCCCGGCTCAGCGGCACACGACGCGTCTCGCCGGGGCGGGAAGCAGCGCCCGTTCGGCCGGAAAAACCGACCTGCCGCCGGAAGAGTGACCGCGCCCGTGGCCGAGCGGGGGAGTGCTCGGCAGCGGGGCGGGGGGATCGGCCGGGCGGCGGTGCTGATCGCCGCGATCACCATGCTGGCGCGGGTCATCGGGTTCGGCCGCCAGGTCGTGTTCGCGCACACGGTCCAGGCGTCGTGCCTGGGCACCGCGTATACGACGGCGAACATGGTGCCGAACATCATCTACGACATCGTGATGGGCGGTGCCCTCACCGCGGTGGTGGTGCCCGTGCTGGCCGGTCCCGCGCTGGCCGGGGCGGCCCGGGCCGGATCCAGGAGGCTGGGCGCCGGGGACCAGGCCGCCGACCGCGAGCAGCTGCGGCAGACCTCTGCCGCGCTGCTCACCTGGACTGTGCTGCTGCTCGTCCCGGTCAGCGTGCTGGTCGCGATCATCGCGCGGCCGCTGGTGTCAGTGCTGCTCGGCGGGGCGCCCGGCTGCCCGCGGGCCAGCATGGTCACCCTCGGCGCGCGGATGCTGGTGGTGTTCGCGCCGCAGATCCTGCTCTACGGCCTGGCCGTGGTGCTTTATGGCATCCTGCAGTCACACCGCAAGTTCGCCGCGCCCGCGCTGGCGCCGGTGCTGTCCAGCCTGGTCGTCATCGGCGCCTACTTCTGGTTCGGCGTGGCCGGTAACGGCTACCAGGACATGGCCCGGCCAGTGCCCGTCATGGCCTGGGTGGTGCTGGCCGCCGGGACCACGGCCGGGGTGGCAGCCCTGGTCGTGACCCCGCTCATCCCGGCCGCCAGGCTGCGCCTGCGGCTGCGGCCCACCCTGCGGTTCCCGGCTGGGATCGGCGTGCGGGTCCGCGCGCTGGCCACCGCCGGCGTCGCGACGCTGATCGCGCAGGATGCCTCGGTGGCGGTGGTGATCGTGCTGGCCAACTCTCGCGGCGGCAGCGGCGCGCTGGTCCTCTACAGCTTCGCCTGGGCAGTCTTCTTCGTGCCCTACGCCGTGCTGGCCGTGCCGATCGCGACCAGCGCCTTCCCCGAGCTTTCCGCGCGCTCGGAGAGCTTCGACGCCACCACCGCCACCTCGACCCGGGCGGTCATGGTGGCGTCCTGGCTGGGGGTGGCGGGGATGGCTGGCACCTGCATCCCGCTGGCGCGGGTGTTCCAGTCCCACGCCAGCCAGACGGCCGACGCCAGGCAGTTGGCGATCGCCCTGGCCGCGTTCGCACCGGGGCTCGTCGGGTACGGGCTGACCGCGAACCTGTCCCGGGTGCTTTACGCCGAGGGGCGGAGCCGGGCCGCGGCCCTGGCCGTCAGCGGTGGCTGGCTGCTGGTGATCGTGGCGGACCTGCTGATCGTGCCGTTCGTGCCGCGCTCGGCGGTGGTGCCCTGGCTCGGGGCGGCCACTTCCATCGGGCTGACCGCTTCGGGCGTGGCGCTGCTGATCCTGGTCCGTCGATTCCGCGGCCCAGACGCGCTGCGCGGTTGCACGCGGGCCGCGCTCGCCGGGCTGGCCGGCGCGGTAGCCGGCGCCGCCGCCGGGCTGGGCGTTTCTGCTGGCATCCGTACGACTGGCTTCCTGCCCAACGTCGCCATCACGGTGCTGGCCAGCGCGGCCGTGCTGGTGGCCTTCCTAGCGGTGGTGGCAGTGGCCGACGGGGGGGACCTGCGCGCGGTGCTGCGCCGCCGTGCTGCCCCGGGGGGACGACCCCCCCAGACCCCCCCGTGAGTCAGGGCATGAAGGTCGCGTTCGTGCTCGGCACCAGCACCGGCGGCACCGCCCGGCACGTCCGGATGCTGGCGCGCGGGTGCGTGGCGCGAGGCGTGGCGGCCGAGGTGTTCGGCCCCGCGCAGACCGACCGTGACTTCGCCTTCAGCGCTCAGGCCGGGTTCACCGCGGTCGAGATCGCGGACCGGCCGCGCGTGCTCCGTGACCTTCGGGCGATCGCGCGGCTGCGCCGCCTGATCCGTGCCTGGCGGCCCGACATCGTGCACGCGCATGGCCTGCGGGCCGGGGCGCTCACCGCGATCGCTCTGGCGTTCGTCCGGCCGGGCGTTTACGACCTCCGGCCCGGCCTGGTCGTCACGGTACACAACGCGCCCGCCGCGGGCGGTGTCACCGGCGCGATCTACCGCGTGCTCGAGCTGATCGTGGCGCGCCGCGCCGACTCGTTGCTGTGCGTGTCCCCGGACCTGGAAGAACGGATGCGCGCCACGGGCGCCCGCCGGGTCGGGCGCGCCCTGGTTCCCGCGGACCCCGTCCCCGTGCCTACCGTCGCCTCGGCGACCGTCCCAGGCAACGTCTCCGCGGAAACGCGCGCGGTTCCCGATGCTGATCCGGGCCGCCCGACGGTGCTCGCCGTCGGTAGGCTGGCTGCCCAGAAAGGGTTCGGCACCCTGCTCGACGCCGCTGCCCGCTGGCGGGACATGCGACCCGAGCCTGTCCTGGTCATCGTCGGCGAGGGGCCGCTCGAGGCCGAACTGAAGCGCCATGCGGCCAGGCTGCGGCTCGACGTCCGGTTCCTGGGCCACCGCGATGACGTGCCCGCCCTGCTGGCTTCGGCCGCCGTGTTCGTGCTGCCCAGCGTCTGGGAGGGCCAGCCGCTCATCCTGCAGGAAGCGTTGCGCGCGGCCGTGCCCATCGTCGCCACCCGCGTCGGCGGTACGCCGGAACTCACCGGCGAGGACGCCGCCCTGCTCGTCCCTCCCGGTGACCCCGCCCGGCTGGCCGAGGCGGTTCGCACGGTGCTCACCGACCCGGCGCTGGCCGCCCGGCTGCGCCGGGCGGCCGCCAACCGTGCCCTGCCGAGCGAAGACGACGCCGTGACCGCGGCCCTGGCCGAATACGACCAGGTCGCCCGGCAGCGGCGGTAGCGTTCACGTGCCTTTGAGTACGGCCGCCCTGGCCCACCCGCGAGCCCGGCAGGCATGAATGTGGCGGCGTGCACAGAGAGCATCACTAGCGAATGGGTCCGGCTTCCGTCAGGGCTCACGGCTCCGGAGGCTGTAGGTGCACGCTGCCGCTAGCTGTATGGATATTAAAGAATACGATGTTTGGTCCGCGGCTGGTCCACAAACAGTAGACGGTCCGTCCATCACCTCTCTCATCCCGGTTTCGTGATCTGTTGTTCAAGCTGGTCAATCAGGTGATCCATTTCGGAGGCGGTCTGCGCTCCAACACGATTACTGAGCTGTCTCGCGAGCGCACGCATAGACATCGTTAGAGTTGGCGCGGCGATCGGGCCTTCCACATCAGCAGCCGAGGCAGCAACCAGCTGTGTGGAGGAAAGAGCCTCGACGGAGGTCACGAGAAGGCGCAGAATTTTCTCGATAGTGCGGGTTGCCTCGTAATAGCGAGCGCTGACGTACCCGGCAAGGTTCCCGTGAAGCGCTGCTGCCAATCCGGCTTGCAGATCACTCAAGGTATCACCCTGAAGATACTGCGAGAGGATCAGTTGGCGAATCTTTGGCCCATCTTCGTCATCGTTCCACAAGCTCAGCAGAATGACCTTAATATCGGCGACCATTGCGGCGATCATATCCCCGATGTACGATGTGATACTGAGCTCACCACGCAGGTTGGAACCTAGGTTGGAAAGTTTGGCTGCCTCGCCGAAGAGACTGACGGCAGATGGTGAATTCTCTGAAGCGCGAATCCACAGCGACAGGAACGGGCTCCCTGAAAGAACCAGGGCCCGAAGGCGATCCCGGGCAGCGTCGTCGTCGCCCGTATCTTGTTGAGCAAGATCAATCAACGCCTCTGCGGTGAGCCAGGACATCGAGATGATCGCCGCTCCGTCTCTGATCTGAGTGCAGACGCTGCTTGCCGCACCCTCAAACTCATGGAGGGCGGACCGGACCGCGGCCGCATCGCGGTTAGACAAATCTTCCTCGAACTGCTTTCGGTCTTGCCGCAGCTGATTTCTTGTTAGCCTCGTGGTGATCCCAACTCCGACGAGGGCAACTAGAGCAGCTCCGCCTGTGGCAACAGCTCCAACCTCATTCCAGTCGATTGCCATCCTGTCCCCTTCGTCCTACTTCAGTGTGATTAGAGCATCTTCTATCCTGGCCACTGCGGCCGTGGCGCGGTTGTCTTGTTTAGTCACGAATCCAGGAACGGGTCACGGCAGCCCCGCGTTACACCGCCGCCGGACACCGGACACCGCGCCCCATCACCTAACGTCACCTCAGCCGCCAACCGGCCATCACGCCCCAGGCAGCTCAAGCACTCAACGTGAAACGGCGACTGTAACACCCGGCGGGAAGCGCCGCCACCCGCTTGAAAACTGCGAACCAGACACGACAGCCGAAAATCGGCATAACACGATCAGTAACCAGGGCCACCAACCCCTTAATCATCGAGACTATCTGGACTTGTGACGGTATCTGGTGTCATCCTGGTCACAGGGACATACGCATGCTGTGACGTTTTGGGTGAACGGGTGACAGATGTGCCCAAGACAGGCGCACGCTCGTCGGCTGGATCTGAAGAAGGGCGACGAAGTGACGCTTGAGTTCGAGGGTCTGGGCAGTGCCGGATATCGGTGGCGCGAGCGGGTCGATGGTGATCCTGACGTTGTCCCCATTTCCTGGCGCGTCGGTCCGGCGGGTCAGAACAAATCCCAGTTGTGCATCCTGCCACCGTTGACTGGCGCAACTACAACGGCTCTGATTGGATTACTCCTATCAAGGATCAAGGAGGCTGCGGCTCCTGCGTGGCCTTCGCAACGGTTGGAGCGTTCGAATCCCATGTTCGGATTGCTAATTCAGAAGCCACGTTCTCCGTTGACCTTTCAGAAGCGGACCTTTGGTTCTGCTATGGACCCGGACATGGAGCCGGGAAATGCCCGGTCGGCGGATGGTGGCCCGACCAAGCGCTCCCCGGGCTTGTGCAAGGAATCGTCGATTCAACTTGTTTCCCGTATACGGACTCGGACCAGCCGTGCAACCGGTGTAGCGACGCTCAGAACCGTCTGTCAAGCATTACTTCCTGGCACAGCATCTCCAGCGTCTCCGATATGAAGACATTCCTGTCCACGTCCGGTCCGCTGCAAACTTGCTTTACAGTTTATGATGATTTCTTCAGCTACAGTGGCGGTGTCTACTCTCCCTCAAACAGTCCGGACAACAAGCCCGTGGGAGGGCACTGCGTGGCGGTCGTCGGATATGACGACAACAATAGCTGCTGGATCTGCAAGAACAGCTGGGGGGCGTCATTTGGCGAGAGTGGCTTTTTCCGCATCGAATACGGAAAGTGCGGGATCGACGCCGAAATGTGGGCGATCAACGGTGTCGCGTTCAGAGAGCCGGCGTCCGCTGCCGAGGCGCCGATCGTTTACCAGACTGATTTCGCCGGGCAAGGGCCGACCGCCCGGGTCGTGTACCGGGGCACAGACCACCACATCTGGGAGTTGGCCTATAGCGGGCCCCCTTCCCAGTGGAGCTTCACCGATCTAAACGTCGCCGCCGGAGGTGGGGCGCCCGCCGCCGAGGGACCGATCGCCTACACGACTGATTACGTCGGCCAGGGGCCGATGGCCCGGGTGGTGTACCTGGGCACCGACAACCACATCTGGGAACTGGCCTATAACGGGCCCAGTTCTCAATGGGGAGTGGCCGACCTCAACGTGGCCGCGGGGGGCGGGGTCGCGCCGCAAGCGTCGGGGCTGCCGATTGCGTACCTGACCGACTTCGTCAACCAGGGGCCGACGGCGCGGCTGGTCTACCTGGGTCCGTCTAACCACCTGTACGAGATGGCCTACGTGGGAAACGATCCCAGCCCGCACTGGGGGTGGGCCGACCTTTACATCGCCGCTAAGCGCACCTAACGATCTTCAATTGTGGAAGTTACTGAAGGGGTGTGAGGTCGAGTCTGGTCTTGGCCAGGAAGCCGCCGAGCAGGCCGGGCTGGTACTGCATCCGCCGCAACCTGGTCTTCACGAGCGCGGTCAGCTGGCCGATGTCGTGCTTGACCAGGTTGGCCAGCGACCGTTTCAGGTGCGACCAGACCGGCTCGACCGGGTTCAGCTCCGGCGCGTAAGCCGGCAGCTGGAAGACCGTCAGCCACGTGCGGGCGGCGATCAGCTCGCGCATCGCGCGGCTGGTGTGGGTGTTCAGGCCGTCCCAGACCAGGACGACGGGGCCGTCCAGCTGCTGGTGCGCGGCGTCCAGGAAGCGGGCGTAGCCCGTCTCGGTGAACCCCTTGCGCTTGTCTCCCCGCTGTGCCCGGTGCGTGCGGTAGATCAGCCGGGGCTGGCAGCCGGGCCGGGTGGCGATCAGCGCGGCCAGCGACACCCGCGTGTCATGGCCGCCAGTTACCTTGACCACGGGAGTGTGGCCGCGGCGGCCCCAGGTGCGTCCTTCCGGCGGCCTCAGGCCCTGGCCGGACTCGTCTTCGAAGCAGAGCCAGGCGCCCAGGTCCGCCGCCGTGCTTTTATGACCGGCCAGGTGTCCTCCCGCCACCTGGCGATCTTCTCCTCATCCCGCTCGGCGGCCCGGCGGGCCGGGACCTGCACGGACCAGCCGAGCCGGTGCAGCAGCACGTCCATCCCGGCCAGCGTGTACTCCACCCCGAACCGCTGCCAGGCCTGCTCGGCGACCCGGGCCAGGGTCCAGCACTGATCGGCATAGCCGCACGCTGCCGGCCCGGCATCCAGGACTTCTTCCAGCTCGGCGACCTGAGCCTCGGTGAGCTTGCACTTCGCTCCGCCCGCGCCCTTGGATGCCAGCGCCTCCCGGCCGCCCGCGGCCAGGGCCCGCCGCCACCGGTTCACCGACATCCGCGACACCCGGAACCGCCGCGCGATCTCCCGGTCACTGGCCCCGGCCTCGATCATCTCCGCCGCGGCCAGCCGCACCTTCTCACGGCGGGCCCGCTCCGCCGCGTCCAGCCCGCCGCCATCGGGGTACCTCATGCATCCGGCATAGCTCACCAGGCGCCGGATGGCTAGACCCAGTAACCCCCGCTATTGAAGATCGTTAGGGATTCCGGGGCCAAGCCTCGGCGAGGAGCTTGCGGGTGCCGGCCAGCAGCTGCGGCAGGACGCGGGTGCCGCCGACCACCGGCATGAAGCCGGTGTCGCCGCCCCACCTGGACACGATGTGCTGGCGCAGGTGGGCGGCAATGCCGGCGCCGGCCACCGAGCGCAGGTTCAGAATCTGCGGTCAACCCGTGGCTGCACCGGGTCTGCGTCTTAGCCCGGACCAGTTTCCGCACGAGCTCGCCGGGAAACAGGCAGCCAGACGGAGCGCGGAACCCGCGCTCCGCAAGAGGGGATCGCGTCAACTCTGCCCACATGTGCCCGGGCCGCCGATAGATCCAGCTCGGCCTTGATCTGCTCCTAGGGAATTGACTCACCAGGCTCGTCCATGGCGGTGTCGGCCTCGGCGGCGTCCTCAGCGTCCTCGGCAGCGCGGAGAGCGTCGATGACTGATTCGGGCACGATGGCTGCCACTGGCTCGCCGTGAATGGTGAGATGGGTGATGACGCCGCGCCGCCGTGTTCGGCCCGGAAGCCACCCGGGCGCTGGCCGAGTTCACCGCTGTCCGCGCCCAGCTCCTCAACCAGACCCCCGAACTCACCAGCGCACACCTGCCCCTGTGTTCCGCGGTGATGATGCTCACGAGCCAGGCACGAGCTGCTGGCCGCCGTCGATGTCGTAGGTCGCCCCGGTGACCGCCGTGTTGATCATCAGGTGCACGGCGAGCAAGGCGATGTCGGCCGGCCCGACCACGCGCCCGATGGGCAGCGTGGCGGCGAGCTCGGCGCGGCGCGCCTCCAGGTCGTCGCCGAGCAGCCGGGCCGACAGTGGCGTGTCGATGAAGCCGGCCGCGATGAGGTTGACCCGGATCGGCGCCACTTCGACCGCCAGGTTGCCGATCAGGGCGGGCAGCGCGGCGTTGAACATCGCCATGAGCGACAGGCCGGGTCCTCGCCTGAGGTCGTCGGTGCCGCTCATGAACAGCAGCGTGCCGCCCGGCCGTACCCGCCCGACGGCGTGCCGGGCCACCTCGATGGCCAGCCACGGGTGGCCGTCGAAATCGCTGATCACCCGCGCGTGGTCCAGATCGGCCAGCGGCGCGTAGTACGGGCCGGGGCCGGTCACCATCACGTGGTCGACCGGCCCGGGCAGGCCGGCGAAGAACTGCCCGAGGGCGGCCGTGTCGGTGGCGTCGAAGGCCGCGGTGTCGCGCGCGCCGACGTCGGCCGCGGCCTGCTTGAGGTGTTCGGCGTTCCGGCCGGTCAGGATGACCTCGGCGCCCTCGGCGCGGGCCCGGCGGGCGGTTTCCAGGCCGATGCCGGCGCTGCCGCCGATCACGACGACGGTCTGCCCGGCCAGTTCCGGTTCGCGGGTCATGACATTACCTCCTGGGTTAGGACGGATTTGGCGCAGCCGGCGTCGGGCGCCCTCGGCACGATGCGGTGACCGCTGGCGCGGTGGCCGGTGTCTGGGTGTCTCATGGCGATGCCTTGATCTCGCCCCGCAACGCCTTCAGCCCGGCCACGAAGATCTCCGAGAAGGTCGGGAAGGGCTGGATGACATCGCGCAGCACGTCGAGCGGGATGCGGGCGCGGATGGCCAGCGTGGCCTGCTGCAGCCATTCCCCGGCCTCGGGGCCCAGCGCGTAGGCGCCGGTCAGGACCTCGCCGTCGGACAGCAGGGTCAAGAAGCCCGTGGACTGGGCGTACGCGCGCGTGAACGTGCCCATCTTGGCTACCTCCGAGATCGGGACGGTCGCGCTGAACGGGGCCTGCGTGGCGCCGACCGAGGCCGCCTGCGGGTCGGTGTAGACCACGTCCGGGATGGCCTCGTAGTGGGCCTCGCGCGGTTCGCCCAGGATGTTCGACGCGACGACCTCGCCCTGGTACTTGCCGACGTGGGTCAGCAGCCGGATGCCGGTGCAGTCGCCCACGGCCCACAGGCCCGGGCCGACGCTCAGGTACGCGTCGACCGCGAGGCCGTGCGGGCCGGCCGTGACGCCGACCGTGTCCAGGCCGGCGGGGACCCGCGGACGCCGGCCCGTGGCGGCAAGCAGGCGGTCGCCGTGCAGCTCACGACCGTCCTCGAGGGTCAGGACGTAGTCCTCGCCGTCGCGCCGGGCGCTGGTGGCCTGCACGCCCAGGATCAGCTCGATGCCGTCGCGGCGCATCTGCTCGCCGACGGCGTGGCCCAGCGGGGCGGGCTCGCGGCCGAGCACGTGCTCGGCCGCCTCCACCAGGCTCACGTCGCCGCCCAGGCGCCGCACGGCTTGGGCCATCTCGGCGCCGACCGGCCCGCCGCCGAGGATCAGCAGGTGGCGGGGGACGGCCGTCATGGCGGTCACCTCGCGGTTGGTCCACACGCCGTCCAGCTCGCGCAGGCCCGGGACCGGCGGTATGACCGCGTCCGCGCCGGTCGCCACCACCACGTGCCGGGCCGTGTGCCGCACGCCGTCCACCTCGACCACGCCGGGACCGGCCAGAGCGCCGCTCCCGCGCAGCAGGTCGATGCCCTTGGACGCCAGCCAGGCCACCTGCCCGTCGTCAGTGTGATCGGAGACCATGTAGTCGCGCCAGGCCAGCGCGGCGGCCACGTCGACCTGCGCGGTGGCCGCCGCGTTACGGGCCTCGTCGACCGCCTCGCCGGGGCGCAGCAGCGTCTTGGACGGGATGCAGGCCCAGTACGAGCACTCGCCGCCGGCCAGTTCCCGCTCCACCACCGCCACGTGCAGGCCGCCGTCGGCCAGTTCGCCGGCGCAGTGCTCACCCGGTGAGCCGGCGCCGACCACGATCACGTCGTAATCTTCCATGTCTATGAGCTCCGCCCTCTCATCGAATGCCGGGGCCTGAAATCGGGCCGCCGGGCTGATCCTGGCCTCCAGTCTGGCGCGCGGGACCGCCGCTCGATCTACCGGGGCCTGTGTGCCACAAGCCCCGGGTCGCCGCACCTCTATCACCTGTCGAGCGCGCCCCTGCGACGCTCGGCAGGCGGTCAGTCGGCCTGGATGGCCGGGACGAGCTCCGGGACCTGCTGCGGCTCGGCCGCGGCGGGGCGCTGCGGGCGCAGCAGCGCGGCGGCGGCCGCGATGGCCGCGACGACCAGGCCGAACGCGATCCAGAAGGCCAGGTGGTAGCCCTCGGTCAGGGCCACCGCGGTCGGCCGGCGCTCCGCGATCAGCGCGTTGGTCCGGGAGGCCGACACGGTAGCCAGCACGGCCAGGCCCAGCGCGCCGCCGATCTGGGCGGTGGTGTTGACCAGGCCGGAGGCCAGCCCGGCGTCCTGCGCGGTGGCACTGGACATGGCCAGCGTCATCAGCGCGGGGAAGCACAGTCCGGCGCCGGTGCCGATCAGCAGCGTGACCGGGAACACGTAGGCCAGGTACCCGCCGCTGTGCGCGGGGGCCAGGGCGAACAGGGCCAGCCCGGCGGCGATCAGCCCGAGGCCGGGGAACAGCAGGGTACGGGCACCGAACCGCATCACCAGCCGGTCGGTGTACCGGACCGACAGCGTGCCCATGACCACGGCGACGGGCAGGAACGCCAGCCCGATCTGCAGCGGGTGGTAACCCTGGATCTGCCGCAGGTACAGCGAGCCGAGGAAGAACATCCCGAACATCCCCGCGGTGCCCAGCACCTGGACCAGGTTCGCGCCGGTCACGTTGCGGGAGGCGAAGATCCGCAGCGGCATCAGCGGGTGCCGCGCCGTGCGCTGCCGGGCGATGAACGCGCCGAGCAGGACCAGCGAGGCGGCGGCCAGGCCAAGCGTCTCCGGGGCCAGCCAGCCCTGCTGCGCGGCCGGATCCACGATGGTGAACACGGCCAGCATCATCGCCGCGGTGATCAGCAGCGCGCCGGGCACGTCCATGCCCGCCCGCAGGCCCGCGCCCCGGTCCCGGCCGATGACCCGCACCGCGCAGGCGGCGGTGATCGCGCCGACGGGCAGGTTGACGAAGAAGATCCAGTGCCAGTTCAGCACCTGGGTGAGGATCCCGCCGGCCAGCAGCCCGACCGCCGCGCCCGCGGAGGCGACGAAGGCGAACACGCCAATCGCCCGGGCCTGCTCCCGCGGCCCGGGGAACATGGTCACGATCATGCCCAGGATCACCGCGGAGGTCATCGCGCCGCCGGTGCCCTGCGCGAACCGTGCCGCGATGAGCATCCCCTGGTTCACCGCCAGCCCGCACGTCAGCGAGGCCACCGTGAACACAGCCAGCCCGGTCAGGAACACGTCCCGCCGCCCGGCCAGGTCCCCGAGCCGCCCGGCCAGCAGCAGCAGCCCGGCGAACGCGATCAGGTAGGCGTTGACCACCCAGGCCAGGCCGGCCCGCGAGCAGCACTCCCACTGGCACCCCGGCCGCCAGGGCGCACCCGGCTACCTGGAGCAGTGCCGGCAGCTCACCGCCGCCCGCGCGGAGCACCCCTGGCTGGCCGCCGGCTCCCATACGGTCCAGCAGCAAGCGCTGCGCGACTTCGCCCAGGCCATGGCCGCTTTCGTCGACCCGGCGAACCCGGCCGGGCGGCCGTCGTGGCGCAAGGCCGGGCGGGACGAGGGATTCCGGATCACCGGGCGGCGCGGCCGGCAATGGGACGTGCGCCGGCTCAGCCGGAAAACCGGCCAGGTCTGGGTCCCCAAAGCCGGCTGGGTCCGGTTCCGCTGGTCCCGCCCGATACCGCCGGACGCGAAGTCCTACCGGGTCACAATGGACCGGGCGGGCCGCTGGCACGTCGCCTTCGCCGTGATCCCCGGGCCGGTGCCCGCGCCGGGTAACGGCCAAACGGTGGGCATTGACCGGGGGGTGACAGTCTCCGCGGCCCTGTCCACAGGGAAGCTGCTGCGCTGCCCCGTCCTGACCGGGCGGGAGCGGATCAGGCTGCGGCGCATGCAGCGCAGGCTCGCCCGCGCGAAGCGGGGATCGAATCGCCGCGGCCGGGTCAGGCACGTGATCGCCCGGCTGCGGGCCCGCGAGACCGACCGGCGTAAGGACTGGGCGGAGAAGACCAGCACCGGCATCGCGCGCCGGTTCGACCTGATCCGGGTCGAGGACCTGCAGATCGGTAACATGACCCGGTCCGCGACAGGCACGCGGGAGAACCCGGGCCGCAACGTCCGGGCCAAGGCGGGGCTGAACCGGGGCATCCTGCGGTCGGGGTGGGGCCTGCTGGTGCGCCGGCTGCAGGACAAGGCCCCGGGCCGGGTGGAGAAGGTCAGACCCGCGTTTACGAGCCTGCGGTGCTCGGCGTGCGGGCAGGTGGACCGGGGCTCGCGTGAGAGTCAAGCCGTGTTCCGGTGCACTGCCTGTGGTTTCGCCGGTCACGCGGATGTGAACGCGGCCATTAACATCGCGGCGGGGCACGCCGTGACTGCGCGGGGAGGCGACGGGGTTACCCGGCCGGTGAACCGCGAACCTCAGCTGCTGCTCCCATCGGCGTAGTAGCTGGAATCCCGCGCCTTCACTTCAGGCGAGGGAGGATGTCAACGACTACCGGCTAGCCCCGAGCACCCCTATCCCGCCGCCGTGCAGGACGCGGTCAACGCCTACCTGTGGCTGCGCAGCACAGTCGGCAACCAGGGCAAGATCGTCGTCGCCGGGGACTCGTCGGCCGGCGGCCTGGTCATGTTCCTGCTGACCCTGCCCGAGCGCGGCCTCCCGGCGCCCGCCGGCGCCGTGCTGATGTGCCCGTGGGTCGACCTGACCGGTCAAGTGCGGCGTCGAGGCCAGGATCACGATCTATCCGGTGCCGACGCACGCCTTCCACATCTTCTGGAGCTTCCTGCCCGAGGCCAGGCACGCCATCGACGAGATCGGCCGGTTCGTCCGCGCCATGACCGCTCCAGAGGAATCCGCCTCCGGCCACCCCGGCTAACGGCAGGCACCTACTCAAACGTACCGGTGCCGGAAGGAGCCGCCATCTGTGTCAGGGCGCGAGCCAGTCGCGGGCGACGTGTCCGGCCAGGTCTTCGAGCAGGGGGCCAGCTTGCTCGCGGCAGCGGGCGAGATCGGGCTCGATGTCGGCGAGCGCGTAGGCGCGGGCGATCCCGGCCGAGCGGAGCTGGTCGGGGGTCAGCGAGCACACCCCGGCCACCGCCACCACCGGCAGATCCCGCGTGGCCGCGGCGACCGCGCGGGCCACCCCGGCCGGGGCCTTGCCGTGCAGCGTCTGGACGTCGAGTGCGCCCTCCCCGGTGATGACCAGCCGCGCCCCGGGCAGGTGGGAGTCGAACGAGAGCAGGTCCAGCATCAGCTCGATACCCGGCTGCATGGTGGCGCTGAGGAAGCCCAGCGCCGCGAAGCCGAGGCCGCCCGCCGCCCCGGCGCCGGGCTCGTCCCGCTTGCGGAAGCCGAACGACTGCTCGGCCACGTCCGCCCAGCGCGCCAGGCCTTCCTCGAGGCACGCGACGTCCGGCAAAGAGGCGCCCTTCTGCGGCGCGTAGACCGCGGCCGCGCCGCGCGGCCCGAGCAGCGGGTTGTCCACGTCGGTGGCCGCGATCACCTCGGTGCCGGACAAGTCCCTGAGCCGGGAGCCGTCAACGCGGTCCAGTCGGGCCAGCGCTGCCCCGCCCGGCGGGAGTTCGGCCCCGGATGAGTCCAGGAGCCTGCCGCCAAGCGCCGTGACCAGCCCCGCGCCGCCGTCGGTGCAGGCCACGCCGCCGAGGCCGAGCACGATCCGCTTCGCGCGCATCCGGACCGCGGCGAGGATAAGCTCCCCCACGCCGCGGCTGGTCGCGGTCAGCGGGGCGGCCGTACCGCCCGGCAGCCTGGTCAGCCCGCAGGCCTGCGCCGACTCGATGACGGCGGTTCTGTCGCGCAGCGCGAACGAGGCCGTCACGGGCCTGCCGGTCGGCCCGCGGACTCCGATCTCGACGCGGCGGAACCCGGCCGCTTCGGCCGCCTCGACAGTGCCGTCACCGCCGTCCGCGACCGGGACCTGAACAGTCGTCAGCCCCGGGCAGGCCCGGCCGAGCCCGGCGGCCACATGCCCGGCCACCTGGGCGGCGGTGAGCGTGCCCTTGAACTTGTCCGGAGCGACCACTACGTGGCTCATAAACCCCATGAGATCATGCGCGGGTGGGGCCATCGGCAACGACAGACGGCATGTGCCGGGGTCCATGGCCATCAAACCCAGCGAAACGCGGCCTACCCGATCCAGGTGAGGTCGAAGATCCGGATCAGCTCGGCATTGTCATCGACGTGGAAGGTCAGCAGGCCCCAGCCGGAGCCGAACACAGTCCGGCGGTATGCCGGGTCGTCGCCGGGTGGCATTACGACTGCGTCCCAGGGTGCTTCTACCAGTTCCACGACTCGGTCCAGCAACGCGTCGAAAGCCTCGCTGGGCAGGCCGTGGAGCTGGACTAGGGCGTAGGCCTCGAAACGGACGCGATAGGTCACCGGCGGTTCAGGAGGGCGGGCCAGTCCGGGACGATCTCCTCGATCGGCACTGACCCTTCCAGGCTGCCGGCTAGCACAGCCTCCTGCACACTAGCGAGACGAGCCTCAAAACCCGGCTCGGAGTAGGCAGCTGCTGTCAGCCGCCACAACCTGAGCAGGTCATGAAGCGCTCGGTAGCCCTCAGGCCTGCGGGCGGCTTCCGCCGCGGCCGCATACTCGTTGAGAAACTGCTCACGGAACCGCCCAGGCAGCACGCGCAGGATCTCTACCGGGTCATCCGGATCATGCTCCTGCACAGGCTGAGCGCTCACGACAACCAGGCTATCGCTCCGCCCTGCCGGTTCGGGGCTGGCGACGCGCCGACATAAGGCCGTTTCATCCCAGCGGCGGCGCAGGGCCGCGAGGCCGTCGTCGGTCAGCGATCCGTACAGCCGCAGCCGGGCCACGCCGCCGTCGGGGAAGATGTTCAGCCGGACGTGAGTGGCCGGAGCTCCGGCCACCCGGAACCGGTGCGGGGTGTCGGGCAGCAGCCTGACCGGCGGCAGCAGGTCGCGCCACGCGGAACTATCGCTGAGCGAAGCGCCAGCGGTGGCGTCCAGCGCTTGCAGCGAGGCCGTGTCCGGCTGGTTGCCCCGGTACCAGGACGTGTCGATCTCGGCGAGGTCGATAACGCCCCGCCCGGCCAGTCGGACGACCAGCCACTCGTGTCCTGGCTTCCGGCGCCTGCGGGTTTCCCAGCCCTCGCCCATCACCCGGGACAGGCCGGGGGAGATGACGTTGCGCGGTGGGGAATAGGAGTTCTGGTCACTGCTGGCCGCCACGTCGGCGCCGTTCTCCAGCCCCGCGAGGTCAAAGGTCAGGCCCTCGAGCAGGGCCGGATCGGGCACGACCTCGCCATGCACATGCAGCCGGGCCACGCCACCGTCGGGAAAGATGTTCAGCCGGACATGGGTGAACCTGCGCCCGGCGTTCACGTTGAACGTGTGCCGGGCGTCGCCGGTCACCAGCACGCGCGGCACGATCTCCTGCCAGGCAGCGGCCTCGGGGTCCCCGGCGATCCGCGCGAATGACGGATACCCGCTCACCGAGCACGCGTCCGCCGAACACGCCTGCGGGTAGTTGCCGGTGAAGAACGCGGTGTCGACCACGATGGAGCGCACCACGCCCGGCACGCCGAGCCGGACGATCACCCAGTCACGGGCGGTGCGCTCCGGCAGCGTCCCGCCGGGCCCGCGCCGCCGCCTGGTCTCCCACCCGTCGTACACCTGCCCCTTGGCGCCGTACGTATCCGGCGCGAAGACCGGTGCGGTCGACTTGATCAGGTTCTCTTTCGCAGCGAAGAACTCATCGCTGGCCGCCACCACGGACCCGCGCAGCCGGAGCAAGTCTGGAAGAAGTTGGTCATCCATGTACGGTTCATCCCCGTTTTAGCAGTCGCCCAACTGCCGCTTCATCCTTACCTTCAAGCAGCGAGGTACCGCGCAGCCACGTCTGCCTCACACGTCCGGTCAGCGTCCGCCCGGCGTACGGCGTGACCGGGTGCCGGTGATGCAGTCGGGCGGCGTCCACGACGTACGTCTCGTCGGGGTCGAAGGCTACCAGGTCGGCGGCGCAGCCTACCGCCAGCCGCCCCTTGGCCGGCAGGCCCGCCAGCGCAGCCGGGGCGGACGCCATCCACCGGGCCACGTCGTCCAGCGTCCGGCCGCGCCGCCGCGCCACGGTCCACACCGCGGACAGGCCGAGCTGGAGCGAAGCGATACCGCCCCACGCGGCGCCGAAGTCCCCCGAGCCGGGGGACTTGAGCTCGGGCGGGCAGGGCGAATGGTCGGAGACCACGCAGTCGATCACGCCGGCCTCGAGCCCGCGCCACAGCGCCTCCCGGTTGACCGAGTCCCTGATCGGCGGGCAGCACTTGAACTCGGTGGCGCCGTCCGGCACCTGCTCGGCCGCGAAGTACAGGTAGTGCGGGCAGGTTTCGGCGGTCAGCCGGATGCCCGCCGCCTTGGCGCCCGCGATCATGGCCACGCATTCGGCCGCGGACAGGTGAACGATGTGGGCCCGCGCCCCGGTGGCGGCCGCGGCCGAGATCACCTTCTCGATCGCGCGGCGCTCCGCGACCGGCGGCCTGGAGGCCACGAACGAGCCGAAATCTCGGCCGGACGCCTCCTTGATTTCCGCCGCGTCTTCGGCGTGCGCGATCAGCAGCGCGTCCACCGTGGCCAGCGAGCCCAGCACGGACCGCAAGCGGGCCGCATCGAGCGGCGGGAACTCCGGCACGCCGGAGTCGAGCAGGAAGCACTTGAAACCGACCACCCCGGCCTGGTGCAGCGGCATCAGCGAGCCCTCGTTGCCCGGCACCGCCCCGCCCCAGAACGCCACGTCGACCCAGCATTTCCCGGCCGCCGCCGCGCGCTTCTCCGCCAGCGCCGCCACCGTGGTGGTGGGCGGGAGCGAGTTAAGCGGCATGTCGCAGATCGTGGTCACCCCGCCGGCCGCGGCCGCGCGGGTGGCAGTGGCGAACCCCTCCCACTCGGTCCGGCCGGGCTCGTTGACGTGCACATGCGTGTCGACCAGGCCCGGCAGCAGCACGAGATCGCCGAGGTCGACGTCGCGGCCGGCGTCCAGCCGCGCGCCGTAGTCCTCGATGGCCGCGATGACCGGGCCGCTGACCGCGACCGCCGTCGCGCGCGTCCCGTCCGGCAGCACCGTCCGCCGGGACCGGACCACCAGGTCATACCTCACGGGACCGCGACAGGGAATCGATGACCTTCAGCAGCGCCGAATGATCGAGGTTGCCATATCCTTGCGCGCGGGCCGCGGCGATGAGCTGGGCGACCAGCCCGGTCATGGGCAGCGACACGTCGGCGTCCCGCGCGGCGGCTATCGCGATGCCCATGTCCTTGTGGTGCAGGTCGATGCGGAACCCCGGCTTGAATTCGCGGGCGAGCATGGTTTCCCGCTTGAGGTCCAGGATGCGGCTGGCGGCGAGCCCGCCGGCCAGCATGTCGAGCCCGGCCCGCGCGTCCACGCCCGAGCGCTCCATCAGCACGATAGCCTCGGCCACCAGCGCGTAGGTGCCGCCGACCACCAGCTGGTTGGCCGCCTTGACGACCTGCCCGGCGCCGTGCGGACCGACCAGGGCGAACGTCGCGCCGACCGCCTCGAACACGCCACGGGCCGCCTCGAAGGCGGCGGCCTCGCCGCCCGCCATGATGGATAGCCTGCCCTCGACCGCGCCGGCCTCGCCGCCGCTGACCGGCGCGTCGAGCACCCGGACGCCGATTTCGGCCCCGGCCCGTGCGAGCTCACGCGAGGTTTGCGGCCGGACCGTGGAGAAGTCGATATACAGGACGCCGCGAGCGCCCGCGGCTTTCAAGGTTTCAAATATCCCGAACGGGCCTAGTGCTACCTCTTCCACCTGTGGCCAGTCCGGCAGCATGGTGAGGACCACCTCGGCGTCTGCCACCGCGTCGGCGATCGTGGCCGCGGCCTGGCCGCCGGCCGCGGCGAGCCGGTCCATCGAGGACTGCTTGTGATCGTGCCCGGTCACCTGGTGGCCGGCCCGGACCAGGTTCGCGGCCATCGGGCTGCCCATGATGCCCAGGCCGATGAATCCGATGCGAGACACGCGCCCGTCACCTCCAGCCGAAGCTCGTGGAGCTGTCCGCCGGGTCCGACGGCTTGTACTCGCAGCCGATCCAGCCGGCATAGCCCTGGGCCGCGAGCTGCCCGAACAGCGCCTCGTAGTCCAGCTCCCCCGTCCCCGGCGCGCCGCGGTCCGGCACATCGGCGACCTGGACGTGCGCAATGTCGGCCGCGTCGCGGGCCAGCATGCCCGCCAGATCCTCGCCCATCTTGCCGAGGTGGTACAGGTCGGCCAGGAAGGCGAGGTTGGTCACCCCGGCCTGGGCCCGGACCTTGCTGATCAGCGCGAGGGCGCTGGCGCTTGAGACCAGCGCCGCGCGCGGGCTGTCGTAGGAGTTCAGCGCCTCGAGGACCACTGTCGCGCCCGCCGCCGAGGCGGCCCGGGCGGCCAGCGCGAGATTCTCCGCAGCCAGCTCGTCCTGCTGGCGCTCGGGAAGGCCGTCCACCCGGTTCCCGTACAGCGCGTTGAGGATGGTGCAGCCGGTCCGCCCGGCGATGCCGACGCAGACGTCGATGTTGTCCCGGAACGCCGCCGAACCCCCCGGCAGCGACAGCAGCCCGCGTTCGCCGGCCGCCATGTCGCCCGCGGCGAAGTTCAGCCCTACGAGCCGCACCCCCGCGTCGGCGAGCGCCCCGGTGAAGGCGTCCACCCCGTGGTCACCGGGCACCGGATCCGCGAACGGCCACCAGAACTCCACCGCGTCGAACCCGGCTGCCCGGGCGGCCGCGGGCCGCTTCAGCAGCGGCAGCTCGGTGAACAAGATCGAGCAGTTGACGTCAAACCGCAGTCCGTGTGTTTGCACAGCCATATTCTGCTCTGTCTTTCCCTCGCTCGCTCCCCGTCTTTCCCTCGCTCGCTCCCCGTCTTTCCCTCGCTCGCTCCCCGTCTTTCCCTCGCTCGCTCCCCGTCTTTCCCTCGCTCGCCTCCGGGCCGCCTTTGAGGCGCCGTCTTCCCTCGTCGCTCCTTCGTCGCTCCTCAGTCCAGACGGCGCCGCGGCCCTTTGGCTCGCTCGGGGGCGCCGTGGCTCTCCGGCTCGCATGATCACATTTGGCTCTCCGTTCGGTAACCCCGTGCGACGCGAACAACGCGCCCGCCACCTGTCCGGGCCCCGGGTTCCCGGCGAACTACCTGGGCCAGCTGAACATGTACACCGGCCAGATCACGCCGGTGAAGCTCCGCGGCGCCAGCGTCCACCCCCAGGGCATGATCTTCGTCGCTAGCTGACCGGGCGAGCCGCCGGGCCGGACCGGTCCGGCGGCTCGCTAACAGCGGTTGACCTGCGCAAATTTGCCAGGCATGGACTACCGGGCGGGGCTGTGGCCGGTTAATGTGGCCGGGTGCTCGGTGCTGGATGGACGCAGGCCGTGGCCCTGGTGGCGGCCTTCGCCATCGCGCTGACGACCACGCCCGCGGGCATTTCGGGCGCGGTCCTGCTGCTCCCGTTCCAGGTGAGCGTGCTGGGTACCCCCAGCCCGGCCGTGACACCGACCAACCTGCTCTACAACGTGGTCGCGACCCCGGGGGCGCTCTACCAGTACTGGCGGCAGGGACAGACAGGCGGCGGCCTGTCCCTGCTGCTCATCGCCGGGACCCTGCCCGGCGTGATCGCCGGCTCGGTCATCCGCGTCGACCTGCTTCCCGGTGCCCGCGTCTTCGACCTGGTGATCAGCGGGGTCCTGCTGCCGCTCGGCATATGGCTAGCCGGGACGAAGCCGTCCCGCGGCGGCGACACGGAGCGCGTGCCCCTGGCGATTCCCTCCCCGGTGCTGATCCTGGTGGCGGCCCTGGTGGGCTGTGTCGGCGGTATCTACGGTATCGGCGGTGGCTCGATCCTGTCACCGCTGCTTATCGGGTCCGGCCGCCCGGCCGCGGAGGTGGCCCCGGCCGCGCTGGCCTCGACGTTCGTGACGTCAGTCGCGGGCGTCGTGACGTTCACGATCTTGTCCCTGCACCGGCACGGCTCGGTGGCTCCCAACTGGTCCACCGGGGTGGCGCTCGGCATCGGCGGTCTGGTCGGCGGCTATGTCGGGGCCCGGCTCCAGTCGCACCTCCCCGACGCGCTGATCCGCCGGATCGTGGGCCTCCTGGTGATCGCCATCGGCGCCCGCTACCTATGGTCCGGGCTGAGCTGAGCCGGGTCAGCCCGCGTCGACCGGCACGCCGAGGCGGGCGGTCGAGAGCGTCGCCACGGACCCGCCAGGAGAACGCCGGACCACGGTGACCAGCAGGCCGGTCCGGCCGGCCTGCACGGCGCTGGGCTGGTGGGCGGCGGCGCGCAGGCTGACCCGGAACGTGAAGCTAAGCGTGGCCCCCGGGGCCAGCGTCAGCGGCGACTGCTCGATCACGTTCAGGTAGCCCGTCCCGGCGCCCACCCGGTCGTAAGACACGCTCCGCCACTCCCCGGTGGCGAGGCTGTACTCCTGCAGGGTGCCGGCCGGAGTGGACTGTGCTGTCGTGCTGACGCAGGTGCAGTGCTCAAGCGCCACGACCGGCGTGATCTCGCGGTAGGTACGGCTGGTCCCGTTCCTGATGTTGACGGTGAACACCAGTGCCGGGCCGCCGGGGGCCAGGGCCAGCCGGGTGGGCAGCCCGGTGATCGAGACGGTCAGGCCGCTGTGGCCGGACGCGGCTGAACCGGACGTCGACGCGGGTATGACCGTGGCCGCGGAGGTGGCTGCCGGGCCGGTGGCGGCCGAGGTGGCCGCGGTTCCCGCCTGCGGCCCGGCAGTGCCGGATGAGCAGGCGGCCACCACGATCGCCAGTGCGCAGAACGAACCGAAGGCTGCGGCCGCACGCCGGTATGACATCGGAGTCCTCCCCAACCAGAGCACTGTTTCTGTCACCGGTGCGAACCGAAGCCCGGCGGATCTCGCCGCTGACCAGCAAAAGGTACAACCCGGACCCGGCGCCGCTCAGGCACACGGCATAGTTGGCCAAGCTGTGACAAACCCGGCTGCGCCCGCCGGCGGAGGCGCGCATGGCCGCGTTCCGCGTTACCATCGGTTCCAGGCCATTAGCGCCGTGTTCCGCGGGGCAATTATCAATTTACCGCCGCAAACATTGATTGCAGAATATCGGCAGTCATCCGATAGCGCGGCGAATGAACGGGCATTTGGCGATGATTCCGCGGCCTGGGCGTCGTCAGAACCGCGAAGAACTGTGCGGTTCGCCTGCGGAAGGGATGCCGATGACTGGTGTACGGGTACTAGTGGGGACGCGTAAGGGCGCGTTTGTGCTGACTTCGGACGGCAAGCGCGAGCAATGGGACGTCAGTGGGCCGCATTTCGCTGGCTGGGAGATCTACCACCTCAAGGGGTCGCTCGCCGAGGCGGACCGGCTCTACGCCTCGCAGTGCAGCAGTTGGTTCGGCCAGGTGATCCAGCGTTCTGACGACGGCGGGGTGACCTGGGAGCCGGTCGGCAACGAGTTCAGCTACCAGGGCGAGCCCGGCACCCACCAGTGGTACGACGGCACGCCGCACCCGTGGGAGTTCGCCCGGGTCTGGCACCTGGAACCGTCGCTGGACGACCCGGACACGGTCTACGCCGGGGTGGAGGACGCCGGCCTGTTCCGGTCGACCGACGGCGGGCGGCAGTGGCAGGAACTGCCCGGCCTGCGCGGCCACAAGTCCGGGCCGTCGTGGCAACCGGGCGCGGGCGGGATGTGCCTGCACACGATCATCCTGGATCCGTCCCGGCCCGGGCGGATCTTCGCGGCCATCTCGGCCGCGGGCGCGTTCCGGTCCGACGACGCGGGCGAGACCTGGCGGCCGGTGAATCGCGGCCTGCGCTCAGAAGGGATCCCTGATTCCGACGCCGAGGTCGGCCATTGCGTGCACAACCTGGCGATGCACCCGTCGCGCCCGTCCGTGCTTTACATGCAGAAGCACTGGGACGTGATGCGCAGCGACGACGCCGGGGAGTCCTGGCGCGAAGTCAGCGGCGACCTGCCGACCGACTTCGGGTTCCCCATCGACGTGCACGCGCACGAGCCGGAGACCGTCTACGTGGTGCCGATCACCAGCGACTCGTACCACTTCCCGCCGGAGGGCAGGCTGCGCGTCTACCGCAGCCGCACCGGCGGGGACGAGTGGGAGCCACTCACCAAGGGCCTGCCGCAGGAGCACTGCTACGTCAACGTGCTCCGCGACGCGATGGCCGTCGACTCCCTCGACTCCTGCGGGATCTACTTCGGCACCACCGGGGGGCAGGTGTACGCCTCGGCCGACTCCGGGGACAGCTGGGCGCCGATCGTCCGCGACCTGCCCGCCGTGCTGTCCGTGGAGGTGCAAACCCTCTCATGACCGGGAGCGCTGACCTGATACGAGTAGTGCTACCCGCGCACCTGCGGACCCTGGCCCGCGTCAACGGCGAGGTGGAACTCCAGGTCACGGGCCAGGTCACGCAGTGTTCGGTGCTCGATGCGCTGGAGGCCAGCTACCCGATGCTGCGCGGCACCATCCGCGACAAGCGGACCGGGAAACGGCGGGCGTTCGTCCGGTTCTTCGCCTGCGAGCAGGACCTGTCCCACGAGCAGCCGGACGCCCCGCTGCCCGAAGCCGTCGCGGCCGGCGCTGAACCGTACCTGATCGTTGGCGCGATGGCCGGCGGCTAGGCTGATCAGCTTCCCCGGTAGGTGGAGTAGGCGAACGGGCTGAGCAGCAGCGGCACGTGGTAGTGCTCGTCCCGTTCGGTCATCTCGAAGGTGATCGTGACCTCCGGGTAGAACGACGCTGATCCACGCGCGCCGAAGTAGGCCCCGCTGGCGAACGTGATGCGGTAGACGCCAGGCTCGAACTGCCCGGCGCTCTCGTCGCCGGGCAGGCGAAGCCGCCCGTCGGGGCCGGTCTGCCCCTGGCCGGCCGGCACCCAGCCGCCGTCGCCGCCGCGTTCCAGCCGGACCCGGACACCCGCCGCGGGCCGCCCGGTCGTCGCGTCGAGAACGTGCGTGGACAGCGTCACAGGGCCAGCAGCTTCCTCATTCGCAGCCGGGTTATTTTCAGCAGTTCGGCACGCACCACGGCTCGTTCGGCGTCCCGATCATTCCGGAGCCTGGCCTGCAGCTTCGTGAGCATCTCCTGGCCGCTCGCGCCGGTGGCGCAGATCAGGAAGATGTGACCGAAGCGCTTTTCGTAGGCCAGGTTGCCTTCGGCGAGGCCCTGCCGTACCTGGTCGCTGGCCCCCGCGGCCCCTGACTGCTCCGCGGCCGACATCCCGCGATCGACGGCGCGGTCGCCGATCCGCGGATGCCCGTTCATGCTTTCGGCGATATCGTCCCAGGTCAAAACGTCGAACGCGACGTCAATGGCGGCGAGCAGCGCGGCCGGATCCAGGTAGGGCCGACCGGAGACGATCGCCTGTGCGAACGCCCTCGACGCGCAGCAGGCCAGGACGTCCCGCTCGGCGTCCGGCGCCGGGGCCGCGTTGAAGGAACTGAGGGTGCCGGGCGCGGGCGCCTGCGGGCTCAGGTCCGTCATGCGAACATCCAATCAGGCCCGGCCAACAGCCGGTAGCTGCCCGTCAAACTGAATCACCGATAACCTGACTCAGGCCATTTTGTAGCTTTCGCTAAACAATGGCCGGTTATGGTGCGCGGGAACGCTTCACCGCAGGAGGTGATTCCGTGCGGGTCAGGGACCTGCTCGACGCGCCTGGTCTCGGCCTGAGCCTGCTGACCGACGTCTCGGGCATGGACCGGACGATCCGGCACGTGTACACCACCGACCTGCCTGATCCAAGCCGTTACCTGACGCCCGGAGACCTGGTGCTGACCGGCCTGATCTGGTACTGCGAGCCCGGCGACGCCGACCGGTTCGTGTCCGCGCTGGTCAAGGCGGGCGTCGCCGCACTTGGCGCGGGGGAGGCGCTGGGCCGGGTGCCGGCCGAGGTGATCCAGGCGTGCGGGCGGCACGGCATCACCCTGCTCGCGGTACCGCCCGAGACCTCGTTCGCCGCCGTCACCGAGGAGGTGGGACGGAGGCTGAGCGGCGACCGGGCGACCGCGATGACCCGGGTCCTTGGGCGGCGCAGGCTGCTGCTCTCCGCGGTGGCCGATGAATGCGCCGGGGACGGGCTCGGGGAAGTACATGCTCTTCGGGGTCGGCGGCGAGCCGAGGATCACCAGCTGGTTCCTCGCCTGTGCGGGGCACGAGCAGGACTGGCCGCACGAGCTGCGGGAATCCATGGCCGAGCTGGCCGCGGACGTGGCGGTCGAGCGGGCCAGGCTCGATGCCGCCCGGACCGGCGACCGCAGGCTGGCCGAGGCGATCGTCACCATGCTCACGGCCGGGGGTGGCCAGGGTGCCGCGCCGGCCGAGATCGCCTCGCTGATGCGCGCGGCCGGGCTGCCTGCGGACGGACGGTACCTGGTCGCCGCCGTGAGCGCCGCGGCGGCGGCGATGGTGACCGGCCCGAACGCCGATCGCTGGCGCTGCGACCTGGCCGGGGACCTGGCGATGCCCCTGGCCGAGGGTGCCCTCGTCGCGCCGTTCGGGGACGAGATCGTCTTGCTGGTCCCATCCCCGGTCTATCGTGCGCCGGCAGGCGTCGGCGCTGCTCCCGGCGGCACCCGAGGCGACGCTGCCCCCGACGACACCGCCTCGGCCGCGCACCTGTTCGCGGCCGCCATCCGCGGGGCGCAGCCGGTCCTGGAATCCGACCGCTCCCGGATCAGGCTCACGGTGGGGGTCAGCGGGCTGGCCAAGGGCGTGGGCGCGCTATCCGGCGCGTGGCACGAGGCCCGCAGCGCGCGGCGGCTGGCCGCGCTCCGCGGCGCCACGGCCATCTCGGTCGTGACCAGCGACGAGGTGGACTCGCACGAGCTCCTGCTGGCCACCGTCCCGGCCAGCGTGCTGCGGTCCTTCCGCGAGCGCCTGCTCGGCCCGCTGGTGGCCTACGACGACCGGCACCGGGCCGAGTTGCTGCCGACGCTGCGGGAGTTCCTCGCTTGCTCCGGTTCGTGGAACACCTGCGCGGCGAAGATGTACGTGCACGTCAATACGGTGCGCTACCGCATCAGGCGGATCGAGGAGCTGACCGGGCGTGACCTGTCCAGCCTGAACGACCAGGTGGATTTCTTCCTGGCCCTGCGGATTCGCTAGCTTTGTCCGGGTGGTGGTGATCCGGGCTGGTTCGGCGGCGGATGCGGCGCAGGTCGCGGCGGTTCAGCGGGAAGGCTGGTTCGCCGCCTACGAGGGCATCATCCCGGCCGAGATCATCGACCGCGTCACCGCCCCCGATCACGGCGCCCGCCTGCGGCAGACGTTCCGGAGCCGGCCCTGGCAGCGCATGCTCGTGGCCGTCGCCGCTGGCCAAGAAGACCCAGCTCAAACCGGAGCGCCTGGCCGAGCCCGGCGTCGTCGGCTACGCGTCCTTCGGTCCTGAGACGGACGTGCTGAGCGCGCCGTGGCCGCATCCGCTGACCACGAGGGGCGAGGACGGCAGCGTCGCCGAGCTTTACGCGCTGTACGTCCGCCCGGCCTGGTGGTCGACCGGCACCGGCCGCGCGCTCATGGAGCAGGTCCTGGCCAGGACCTCCCGGGCCGGATACCTGTCCATCACGCTGTGGGTGCTGCGGGACAACCGCCGTGCCCGCCGGTTCTACGAACGGGCCGGGTTCGCGCCAGACGGCGCCACCAACGTGCTGCATCGCCTCGGCGACATCACCGAACTCCGCTACCGCCGCGCCCTGAATTCCAGCTCTAGCAGTACTTATAACGAACGGTTCCGGTATCGAGAATAACTATCTCTTGGACTTCTAGGTCCGGCCGCGGCACGCTGGAAGAGAAGCAAGGACGACAGGAAGGACCGTGTCATGACGGACGCCGCGGCCACGGCCGCTACCTACTTCGATGCCTGGCAGGCGCGTGATTTCACCCGGCTGCGTTCGGTGCTGGCCGACGACGTGGACTTCGCCGGGCCGCTCGCGAGGGTCAAGGGCGGCGATGACTGCCTGCGGGGGCTGCAGGGCATGGCGCAGATCATGACCGGCCTCGAGGTGCGCCGCGTGTTCCACGAGGGGCCCGACGTGCTGACCTGGTTTGACCTGGCCACCAGCGTGGCCGAGACCGTTCCGGTGGCGAACTGGATGCGCGTCGAGGACGGCAAGATCACCCGGATCAGGGTGGCCTTCGACGCCCGGGGCATCGCGACCGGCTCGTGATCAGGACGACTCGTCAGGAAGTAACCTGCGCAGCAGCTCGTCCTTGCCGGCTGTTGCGCCACCTCGACACCCCGGCCCTGATACACAGGCCCAAGACAACGATCACGATCACGCCGATCACCGCCTTCGTGCCGACTTTTCCGATGTACTTCGCGATCTCTTCGCCAAGAAAGTACGAAAGCCCGACGTACATTCCGATCCAGCCGATGCCAGCGGTCAGCGCTCCGAGCATAAATACGTAGAATCGTACTCGGAAAATACCGGACACAAAAGCTGGCATCGTCACCGATGCGACAAAGGTATGACGGCCGAAGGCACGGTCCCCTTTGGCGAGCAGCTTCCGGCGCGATTTCTCAAGTCGTCCGGGATGATCGAGTAGCCGGCGTCCCCCGTGGATGCCAATCTGATATCCAACTACCGAACCGAGCATCCAGCCGGCCATGGCCGTGGCCAGCACGATCCATATATTGAGCCGGCCCTCTCCGGCCAACGTGCCCGCTGCGATCAGCGCCGCATCACCCGGGCCCGGCAGGCCTGCTCCCAAAATCGCGACGAGCACGAACAAGACGAGGTACTCGGACAGATTCACGGTTCAGTCCTGACTTGGCTGCAGCCCGGTTCGGGCAGCCAGTCGCCCGGAGCCTGGCCTCTGGCCACTCGCTCCTCCATTGTCAGGTGCTCGCCGCCGCCATGTCGACGCGAACGGTACCATATCCCCGCGTGGCCGGGTCCGGCTGGCCACTTGGCTGCGAACGGGTCGCCCGCCTGCTCACCCGGCACCGGAGGACGGAAGTCATCATCGTGTGCGGTCACTGCCCTGATCAGGGCAGCAACCGGCACGATCATGCGAGTGGCGATTTCGCGGATACCGGAGGCGAGCCATGCGCGCAGCAGGAGTACGCCAGATCAACGGCGCGGTCGAGCTTCTCCAGCTAGCGGAACCCCGCGGTTTGCGGGCAGAGGAGATCCTGCTTGATGTCCGCGCGTGCGGAGTCGGCAACTGGGATGAGTTCGTCCGCACCGGCGGCTGGGACGTCGGCACCCGTCCCCCGATGGCCCTCGGCGTGGAAGCCGCCGGAGTAGTGGCCGCGGCCGGGAACTCGGCCGGGGGATTCAAGCCCGGCGACCGAGTAACGACGCATTCGGCGCCATTGCGTGAGCAAGGCAGCTGGGCCGAGTGGTTCATCGCGCCCGCGGAGCACTGCGCGGTTCTGCCTGCTGGCGTGCCTTTCGACGTCGGTGCGGCGCTGGCTGTCCCGGCCCTGACCGCCAGCCAGGTGCTGACGGACACGCTGAGCGTAGGGGCCGGGCAGACGGTGCTGGTGAACGGCGCGGGTGGTGTCACCGGAGGCATGCTCGTCCAGCTGGCTGCCCACCTGGGTGCCACGGTGATCGTCACAGCAAGCCCGGAGAGCGCCGAGCGCCTGACCGCGATGGGTGCCGCCCACGTCCTGGACTATCACCAGCCTGACTGGCCCGGGCGGGTGCGCCTGCTGGCCAGCGGGGGCGTGGACGCGGCGGCCAACGCGGTCCGGTCCGGCGCCGGCGACGCGGTCCAGGCGGTCAGGGACGGCGGCAGGCTGGCCACCATCACCGGGGATCTGCCCGCCGCCGAGCGCGGCGTCACGATGTTCGTGGTGCAGGTCGTGCCGGACGGAGCGCGGCTTGGCGGTATGGTCCGGCTGGCCGCTCAGGGCGTGCTCACCATCTCCTCGACCAGGTCGTATCCGCTCGAGCATGCGGGTATCGCCCTGATGCAGGCCCGGCACGGCGCGCACGGCGCGGCCGTCGTCCTGCGGACCGGTCGCGGCGATAGCGGCCCGCGGTGACGGTGCCCAGCCTGGTCGGCCGGGAACGGGAACTCCAGGTGCTGACGGGCCTAATCGTCCGGTGCCCAGCCGCAGGGCGGGCCATCGCGGTGATCGGTGACCCTGGCATCCGCAGTCAGGTGACTGAAACGCGCCCTCCGCCGGCCGGACACAATGGCTATGAAACGGTAAGCCGCACCATGGAGGGCAACGAGCATGACCACTACCGGGACTCCCGTCGTCTTCATTCACGGCCTCTGGCTGCACGCCACCTCGTGGGCCCCGTGGGCGGAACTGTTCCGGGAAGCAGGCTACGAGCCGATCGCGCCCGGCTGGCCCGGTGACCCGACACGGTAGAAGCCGCCCGCGCTAACCCAGACAGCATCGCAAATCACGGCATCGACGACGTCACCAGCGACTACGAGACGATCATCGAGGCGCTTCCGGCTCGGCCGATCCTGATCGGGCACTCGTTCGGCGGCATGATCGCCGAGAAGCCGCTCGGCCTGGACCACGGCGCGGCGGCCATCGCCATCGACGCCGCGCAGATCAAGGGCGTACTCCCGCTGCCCCTGTGTCCGCGCTGCACTCGACCCTGCCCGTATTCAAGAACTCGGCCAACAAGCACCGGGCGGTTTCCCTCACCGCCGAGCAGTTCCACTACAGCTTCGGCAACGCGCTCAGCGCCGAGGAGTCAAATGAGCTGTTCGAGCGGTGTGCACGCCGCGGCGATCACCTTCGCCGAACTGACCTGGGACCTGAGCTGGACCACCAAAGTCCTGATCGTCCAGTGGCAAAAGGTGCGGCTCAGGGGCGCGACCGCATCGTCGCCACACCCTCGCCGGTCAGGTCATCGACGGCCACCTTGCGCCCGGTCATCGCCATGACCAGGGACAAGATGGGACCCGACAGCTCGGGCCCGGTGCCGTAGGTCCACTCGGCGTCGGTGGCGCGCAGCGTGAGCCCGGCAATGCGGCGCTTGGAGCCGATAAGCAGGTTCGAGCCCTGGTAGAAGTCCGCCACCGTGATCACCGCGTCGGTCGGGTACTTGTGCTGGATACCGAGGGCGCGCCGGATGTCCTCGCCGTGCACGATCACCTCGCCGAGCCAGGTCTGGTTCGGGCCCGGCGGGTGCTTCACCGAGGTCACCACCGACTCGAAGTTGGCCAGAGTATCGGCCGGGGTGGCGCCCCGCTGTGCGGCGACGCCCTTCTCCTGGACCTTGTCGAAACTGAACCCCGAGCCGATCATCTTCCCGAAGAACGCGGGCGGCGTCAGCTTGGCGGCGGAGGTCATGTGGGCGAGCACATCGCGCACCGTCCAGTCGCCGCACAGCGAGGGCTTGGCCCAGTCTTCGTCACTGCGGCCCCGCAGGTCGGCCGCGAGGGCCTTACGCTCGGCGTGTACCGCTGGCCAGACATCCATGAGTCCCCCCTCGGACGCGCCTCGTCGCGCCTGCCCGCATTGTTCGGTCTTCACCGATCCGGTCGTCTACTCCCGCTGGCTTGGCGTTCCATGATTATGGCCAGTTTTGGGCAAATATCGCCCATTTCTGGCCATGATCATGGAAATGTGCTCACCAGCCGCGGGCGCGCCACTCGCCGAGGTGCGGGCGCTCCGCCCCAAGCGTGGTGTCGTTGCCGTGCCCCGGGTACACCCATGTAGCGTCGGGCAGCCGGTCGAACAGCCGCTCGGTCACGTCAGTGAGCAGCAGTGTGAAGTCATCAGGACCATTTGCCGGAGGCCGGCCGGAAGTATACCCCGAACCGTAGGTGGTCTTGCCCACGCCGCCTGGGAACAGCGAGTCCCCGGTGAACACGTGCGGTGCCCCAGCCAGCCTGCCGCCCGCGTCGTACAGCACGGCGAGGCTGCCCGGCGTGTGGCCGCGCAGGTGGATGAGGGACACCGCGCAGTCGCCGAAGGTAAGCACCTCGCCGTGCTCGGCGCGGTGGCCGACCGATACGGGCAGCTCGTCCGCATCGGCCGGGTGCGCGACCACCACCGCGCCGGTGTGCTTTTGCACGTCGGAAAGCGCCTGCCAGTGATCGAAGTGCCGGTGCGTCGTCACGATCGTGCCGACCGGCGTGTCACCGATCATCTCGATCAGGCGGCCTGCCTCGTTGGCCGCGTCGATCAGCAGCCCCTGGCCGGTGCTCGCGCAGCGCAGCAGGTAAGCGTTGTTGTCCATGGGACCCACGGCTATCTTGGTCACTGTCAGGCCGTCGGTCTCGCGTGTGTCGGACGGACCGCCGACACGTACTTCTCCGGTATAGGTCACTTTCAAAACCCTATACCGAACGGAGCTGGCATCCCCGGCCAGCGCCACCGCATTGCCCCTCGTGGTTTACGTCCGCCCAGGCTGGAGGCCCCTTGTGAAGATACTCGTGCTGGCCGGCTACCACGTGCGCGAACTGCTGCCCTACCGGGAGTGCGCCGACATCATGCGCAAGGCCCTGGCCGAGCTCGCCCGCGGCCAGATCCAGCAGCCGCTGCGGACGGTCGTCCGGCCGCGAGACGCGGCAGGATTCATGGGCCTGATGCCCGCCTACTCTCCTGGCGCCGGCTACGGACTGAAGGCCATCTGCATCACTCCGGGCAACCCGGCCGTCGGCAAGGACGCGCACCAGGGCGGCGTGCTGTTGTTCGATGTGCACACCGGTGAGCCGCTGGCGCTGATCAACGCGTCGGCGGTCACCGAGATCAGGACCGCGGCCACCTCGGCGGTCGCCACGGACCTGCTGGCCAGCGCCGGTGCCGCCGAACTGGCCATCATCGGGACCGGCGTACAGGCCCAGGCGCACGCGCACGCCATCGCCGCCACCCGGCCGCTGACCGGGATCCGGCTGGCCGGACGCGACCTCATGCGGACCCGCGAGGTGGCCGCCGAACTGTCCGAGCAGCTGAGCCTGCCGGTCACCGCCCATGACGAGGTGGCCGCGGCGGTCGACGGGGCGGGCATCGTGGTCACCGCGACCACCTCACCGCGCCCGGTGCTGCGCCGGGAGTGGCTGTCCCCGGGCACGCACGTGAACGCGGTCGGCTCGTGCGTGCCGGCCGACAGGGAGATCGACACCGCGACGATGGCCGGGGCGGCCATCTTCGCGGACAGCCGGGAGTCGGTGCGGAACGAGGCCGGCGACTACCTGCTGGCCGAACGCGAGGGGGTGGTCAATCCGGTCCGGGGCGAGCTCGGCGAACTGCTCACAGGGACGGCTCCCGGGCGCGGCGGCGACGACGAGATTACCCTGTTCGAGTCGCTCGGCCTGGCGGCCGAGGACCTGGCCGCGGCGAGCTACCTGTACGAGAAGGCGAGCCGCCTAGGCGCCGGGACCGCCGCTGATTTCTAGGGAGCCCGGCGACCTGCGGGCGGTTATTGGCGTCCTTCGCTATCGTAGAAGGTAGCGGGGGCGGGCATAACGGCGGCTGATCCGGTGCTTGTCAATAGGACGGAGCGGAGCCCGGACGCGGCGACCCCGCAGTGCCGACCCGGGGGGCGACCCCCGGAACCCCCGGCAGTGCTAACCCGGGGGGCGACCCCCGGAGCCCCCGAAAATGTCAGACCCCCCGGCTACCATCGCCAAGCAACCCCGTCCACCTACTTTCGGAGCCCTAAGAGAGCAGAGGCGCAGTGGCTGACCGGCTCGTCGTTCGCGGCGCCCGCGAGCACAACCTGAAGGATGTCTCGCTCGACCTGCCGCGGGATGCCATGATCGTGTTCACCGGGCTGTCCGGCTCGGGCAAGTCCAGCCTGGCCTTCGACACCATCTTCGCCGAGGGCCAGCGCCGGTACGTGGAATCGCTGTCCGCCTACGCGCGGCAGTTCCTCGGCCAGATGGACAAGCCCGACGTCGACTTCATCGACGGGCTGTCGCCCGCGGTCTCGATCGACCAGAAGTCTGCCAGCCGTAACCCGCGCTCGACCGTCGGCACGATCACCGAGGTATACGACTACCTGCGGCTGCTTTACGCCAGGATCGGCAAGCCGCACTGCCCGATCTGCGGTCGGCCGATCGCGCGGCAGATGCCGCAGCAGATCGTGGACCGGGTGCTCGAACTGGAGGATGGCACCAGGTTCCAGGTGCTCGCCCCGGTGGTGCGCGGGCGCAAGGGGGAGTACGGCGAGCTGCTCAGGGAGCTGCAGATCAAGGGGTACTCCCGGGCCCGGGTCGACGGCACGATCGTGCGCCTGGACGAGGCGCTGGCCGGCCAGCTTCCGGCGCTGAAGAAGTACGAGAAGCACGACATCGAGGTCATCGTCGACCGGCTGGCGGTGAAGGACACCGCGCGGCGCAGGCTGACCGACTCGGTCGAGACCGCGCTCGGCCTGTCCGGCGGGGTGGTCGTGCTCGACTTCATCGACCTGCCGGAGAACGACCCGCACCGCGAGCGGATGTACTCCGAGCACCTGGCGTGCCTGTACGACGACCTGTCCTTCGACGAGCTCGAGCCGCGCTCGTTCTCGTTCAACTCGCCCTGGGGAGCCTGTCCCGACTGCACCGGGCTCGGCACCAAGCTCGAGGTCGACCCGGAGCTGATCGTGCCGGACGAGTCCAAGTCGCTCGCCGGCGGTGCGCTCGCGCCGTGGAGCGGCGGGCACATCAGCGATTACTTCGAACGGCTGATCAAGGCTCTCGGCGACACGCTGGGGTTCCGGATGGACACGCCGTGGGCGAAGCTGCCTGCCAAGGCCAAGCAGGCGCTGCTACGCGGCTATGACCTGCAGGTACACGTCCGGTACAAGAACAGGTACGGCCGGGAGCGCTCGTATTACACCACGTTCGAGGGTGTGATCCCGTGGGTCGAGCGGCGGCACGCCGAGGCGGAGTCCGACTCGAGCCGGGAGAAGTTCGCCGGGTACATGCGCGAGGTGCCATGCCCGTCCTGTCACGGTGCCCGGCTCAAGCCGGTGTCGCTCGCGGTGACCGTGGACGGCAGGTCGATCGCCGAGCTGTGTGCGCTGCCGGTCGGCGAGTTGGCCAAGCTCCTGCTCACCCTGGAGCTTTCCGACCGCGACCAGCAGATCGCCCAGCGGATCGTGAAGGAAGTCAACGCGAGAATGGGCTTCCTGCTCGATGTCGGGCTCGACTACCTGACCCTGGACCGGGCGTCGGCCACGCTGGCCGGCGGCGAGGCACAGCGGATCAGGCTCGCCACCCAGATCGGCTCCGGGCTGGTCGGGGTGCTCTACGTGCTCGACGAGCCGTCCATCGGGCTGCATCAGCGGGACAACCACCGGCTGCTCGAGACGCTGCTGCGGCTGCGGAACCTGGGTAACACGCTGATCGTCGTCGAGCACGACGAGGACACGATCCGGGCGGCGGACTGGGTGGTGGACATCGGGCCGCGCGCCGGGGAGCACGGCGGCAACATCGTGGTCTCCGGCACGGTCGCCGATCTACTGGCCAGCCCCGAGTCGCTGACCGGCGCGTACCTGTCCGGACGGGAGTCCATCCCGCTTCCGGCCAGCCGCCGGCCGCGCAACAAGAGCCGTGAGGTCACGGTCAAGGGCGCGAGCGAGCACAACCTGCGCGGGGTGGACGTGGCGTTCCCGCTCGGCTGCCTGGTGGCGGTCACCGGGGTCTCGGGTTCGGGCAAGTCGACGCTGGTCAATGACATCTTGTACAAGGCCCTGGCCCGCGAGCTCAACGGCGCGCGCACGGTGCCCGGCAAGCACACCAGGATCACCGGCATCCAGCACCTGGACAAGGTGGTCCACGTTGATCAAGGGCCGATCGGGCGCACGCCCCGGTCCAATCCGGCTACCTATACCGGCGTGTTCGACCACGTCAGGAAGCTGTTCGCGGCGACCACAGAAGCCAAGATCCGGGGCTACCAGCCGGGCCGGTTCTCGTTCAACGTCAAGGGCGGCCGGTGCGAGGCCTGCTCTGGCGACGGCACCATCAAGATCGAGATGCAGTTCCTGCCCGATGTCTACGTGCCGTGCGAGGTCTGCCACGGCGCCCGGTACAACACCGACACCCTGCAGGTGCACTACAAGAGCAAGACGATCGCCGAAGTCCTGGACATGCCGATCGAGGAGGCGGCCGAGTTCTTCGAGCCGGTGCCGGCCATCCACCGGCACCTGAAGACACTGGTCGACGTGGGTCTGGGCTACGTCCGGCTGGGCCAGCCCGCGCCCACCCTGTCCGGCGGCGAGGCCCAGCGGGTCAAGCTGGCCTCGGAACTGCAGCGCCGCGCCACCGGCCGGACCATCTACGTCCTCGACGAGCCGACCACCGGCCTGCACTTCGAGGACATCCGCAAGCTGCTCGGCGTGCTCACCAGGCTGGTCGAGGCCGGCAATACGGTCATCGTGATCGAGCACAACCTCGACGTCATCAAGACCGCGGACTGGGTGATCGACCTAGGCCCCGAAGGGGGCGCGGGCGGTGGCGCGGTCATCGCCTCCGGGCCGCCCGAGCACATCGCCACCGTCGAGGAAAGCTACACCGGCCAGTTCCTCTCCAAGCTCCTCGACGTCTAGCCGCAGGCCCCGCCCGCTGGCCTTGCTGCTGGTCGCCGGGTGCGGCGGGGACAATGGAGCCCGTGCAGATCATCACCGAGGGCGGCACCGCGCAGGCCGAACTGGACGGGGACGGCGCGGCGGCACGGTTCCTGCTCGTGCTGACCCATGGCGCAGGCGGCACCGTCGGCGCGCCCGACCTGCTGGCGGCTCGTGACGCCGGGCTCCAGTCCGGCGCGATGGTGGCGCGCGTCACGCAGCCCTACCGGGTCAGGGGCGCCCGGGCTCCCGGTTCGGCGGTCCGCCAGGACGCCGCTTGGGCCGAGGTCGTGGCCGCGCTGCGCGAACTGGCGCCCGGCGTCCCGCTCGTCCAGGGCGGACGTAGTAACGGCGCACGCGTAGCCTGCCGCACCGCCGCCGCGGTGGGTGCTCGCGCCGTGATCGCGCTGGCGTTCCCCCTGAGCCCGCCGCGGCGCTCGCCGCGGTGCTCGCCGACCGGCGCGTCCCGGGTCGCGGAACTTCGCGCGGCGCGCGAAGGCGGAGCCTTGGTGCTCGTGGTTAACGGGGAACGTGATCCGTTCGGGATTCCTGATGCCGAGGATGCGGACCGGGTGGTCGTCGTGCCGGGGGAGACACACGCCCTGAAAGGTCATCGCGCGGCGATCGTCGCCGCTGTCACGGAGTGGCTGCCCACTGTCCTATGAAAGACGGTCGGCACCTGGCGGCGAAGAGGTTAAAAAAGAATTAAAAGAGAGTCGTCAGACTGGGCATCCCTGGTGACACGCGAGATGCCTAGGACGGATCAAGCCGCTGGGGCCTGCCCGTCGTGTTCGTAGGCCACGCCTACTGGACGGTCGAAGGCGGCGAGGTCGGTGGGCCGGTGCGGCGCGATGGACGCGCCGTCAGGTAGTAGTTCCCCGGTGTCTTCGAAGATCACGATGCCGTTGCAGAGCAGGCTCCAGCCCTGTTCTGGGTGGCTGACGATGGTATGCGCCGCTTCCCGGTCCGGAGCTGAAGGAGCCGGGCAGGGCGGCGAGTGTGGGCACATATCAGTGCCTCCTGGCTTTGTCATATGCGTATCTCGGTTGATGTTAGTGTGCCGCAGCTACCACGATGGCTCCCATGGCTCATGCTGATCGTTTTTTCGATCGCCATCTGTAGCTTCCCACTAGTTACTGTAGCTTTCTCGCCAGTTAGTTACTGTAGCTTCCCACTGGTTAGAAGTTGTCACTTCATGACTACTGGCTGTTAAATTCTCTTTTAGGTGCCGTGTTGAGCAAAATATTGGCCTAGACCAACTGTGCCCCTTCGAGCCGCGTCGCGCAAGCGACACGCACAACTGCAACAATCGATTGCTGACCATGGGCCCCCCTTGGGGGATCTGGCCGCAGCTTGATCGCCCCTACATCTGGAGACGTCGACGCCCGCCCGATGGTTCACCGCGAAAACCTCACAGTTTGATTATCCGCCGCCCCGGGGTGATGGGCCGGCCCGGAGAATCCGTCGGGGGCATCGTTGCGGACCAGCGCTAGCGTGCGCCTTTAGCCTCGTCTAGGAGTCGGTAAAGGCCGACCAGCCACGGGGCTGTCGCCCAGCTGAGATGAGGAGTCTGCGGGACGGACGGGGCGGACGGGGCGGACGGGGCGGAACAGACGCGAGGGCGGCCGGGGAGACGCTAGACGGTCGGCTCGAACGGGACGGCCGGGATGCCGTTGAGGCGGTGGGTCTCGCGCAGCGTGAGCAAGTGCTCCGCCTCGGCCGTGAGGGCGTGCACCTGCGGCTTGGCCATCGCCTTGCGCCGGTAGATGCGGTCGTCGTAGCCGAGCGGCCCGATCGCCGCACGCCGCGCCGCATAGGCGGCCCGCATCGCCGCGGTGAGCGCGGCGTCGAGATCGTCGGCCAGCTGGCGTATCTCGGTGACGGGGGCGTGCCGGGCCTGCGCCTGCCTGAGCCGGTCCTCCGCCTCGCGGGCACCTTCGAGCACCTCCGCACGGCGCTCGCCGAGTGCCGCGTCGGCCTTGTACTGCTGCTCCGCCTCGTCGCTCGGCTTCGGCCGGCCCATGACCCCAGGTCTCATAGCCACATAGGGTACGCGCGCCGTCGGCCCGCACGCACGGCGGGTGAAGCTGTGCCGCCCGTAAGCCCCGCCCGTCAGGCGAGGCTGGCGGCCCAGCTTGAGTGCAGCGCGGCATACTCGCCGTCGCCGGACATCAGCTCGCCGGGCGGGCCATCCTCGGTGATCTGCCCGCGGTCCAGGACGAGGACCCGGTCGGCGATCGCGACCGTGGACAGGCGGTGCGCGATGATGACCGCGGTCCGCCCGGCCAGCACGGTACGCAGCCCGGCCTGCACCAGCCGCTCGCTCGGGATATCGAGGAGCGACGTGGCCTCGTCGAGGACGAGCACGGCCGGGGCGGCCAGGAACGCCCGTGCGAACGAGATCAGCTGGCGCTGCCCGGCCGACAGCCGACCGCCGCGCTTGCCGACCGGGGTGTCGTAGCCCTCGGGCAGCGCGGCGATGAAGTCGTGCGCGCCGATCATCCGGGCCGCGGTCTGGACGTCGGCGGCCGACGCGTCCGGGCGGCCGAGCTTGATGTTGTCTGCGACGGACCCCTCGAACAGGAAGTTCTCCTGGGTGATCACGATGATCTCGGCGCGGAGCACGGAGTCGGGCAGCTGCCGCAGGTCGACCCCGTCCAGCGTGATCCGGCCCGAGCGGGGGTCGTAGAACCGGCCGAGGAGCCGGGCGATCGTCGTCTTGCCCGCGCCGGTCTCGCCGACCAGGGCGACCGTCTGCCCGGCCGGTATATCGAGGTCGAGGCCGGGCAGGACCAGGTTGTCCCGGTAGCCGAAGGTCACCGACTCGAATCGCACCTGCCGCCCGGCCAGGGCCGGGGCGGGTTCGCCGGGGGCCGGGGCCCGTCCGGCCGGAGTCAGCGCCGCGGCCTGGGTCGGCAGCGAACCTGGGGCGGTCGGCTCGGGTACCGTGGCGTCCTGCTCGAGCACGCCGGAGATCTTCTCCAGGCCCGAGGCCGCCGACTGGAAGATGTTGTAGAACTGCGACACGTCCTGCAGCGGGTCGAAGAAGCGCTGCAGGTAGAGCAGGAAGGTCGCCAGGACGCCGACCTTGAGGTTTCCCTCGATCGCGAGCAGCCCGCCGTAGCCGAGCACCACCCCGGTGATGATGTTGCCGACCAACGAGATGGACGGGCCGTAGATCGCGATCAGCCGGGAGGCGCGCGTGCTCGCCTGGGCGTAGTCCTGTCCCAGACCGGAGAAGATGTCGGAGTTCCGCTGCTCCCGCCGGAACGCCTGCACCGCCCGGATCCCGCCGAACGTCTCCACGAAATGCACGATGACCAGCGCGATGGCCTCCCTGGTCCGCCGGTAGGCGCCGGCCGACTCGCGCCGGAACCAGGCCGTCAGCCAGATCAGCGGGACGAAGCCGGCCAGCACCACCAGACCGAGCCGCCAGTCGAGCAAGAGCATGCCGGTGCCGACGAGCAGCAGGGTCAAGATGGCCGCGATAAGCGAGTCGAGCCCCTCCTCGAACAGGTCGGAGATCGACTCGATGTCGGAGGTCTGCCTGGAGATGACGCGCCCAGCGGTGTAGTCCTCATGGAACGCCACCTCCAGGCTGAGGAAGTGCGCGAACAGGCGGCGGCGCAGCTCCAGCACCACCTTCTGGCCGACCTGTCCGGTCATGGTGACGAACATGCGGGTGGTGACCGCCTGCACCCCGACCGCGACGGCGAACGCAGCCGCGATGCCGAGCAACGGCGCCGCGTCCCGGGCGTTCAGCAGCGGCGGCAGGCCGGTGTCGATGGCGATGCCGACCAGCCACGGCCCGGCCAGCGCGGCCAGGCTCTCCACCACGATCAGCGCGATGGTGGTAATGACCGCGCGCCGGTACGGGCGCAGCAGGTCGCCGAGCAGCCGCCTGCTCCGCTCGCGCAGCAGCGCGGCCAGCCCGGCGCTGACCTCATCGGCCTTCTCGGCGGCGACCCCCCGCCAGGCGTCAGCGGTCACGCGCTCTCCTCCAGATCCTGTACGTCCATGAGCGCCGCGTACTCCGGGTTGGACGCCAGTAGCTGCCGGTGGCTGCCGGTGGCCGCGATCACGCCGCCGGACAGCAGCGCCACCATGTCGGCCAGCGCCACCGTGGACGGCCGATGGGCCACCACGAGGGCTGTCGAGCCGGCCAGGATCTCGTGCAGCGCCCTGGTCACTCGCTCTTCGGTGTGCACGTCGAGCGCGGACAGCGGGTCGTCCAGGATCAGCACGTCCGGCCGGGCCAGGATGGCCCGGGCCAGCGCGATCCGCTGCCGCTGGCCGCCGGACAGGGCCATGCCCTGCTCGCCGATCCTGGTATCCAAGCCCCACGGCAGGTCGAAGGCGAACCGGGCTTGGGCCGCCGTCAGCGCGGCCTCCACCGCATCGGCATCCGCGTCCGGTGCGCCGAACATCACGTTCTCCCTCACGCTGGCGGAGAACAGCGTCGCGTCCTCGAAGGCACAGCCGACCGCCGTGCGCAGCCGCTCGAGCGGGAGGTCGCGGACATCCGCGCCGTCCAGCTGCACCGATCCGGACGTCGCGTCGGCTAGCCGCGGGACGAGCTGCAGCAGGGTCGACTTGCCCGCGCCGGTCGCCCCGGTGAGCACGACCGTCTGGCCCGGAGGCAGCTCGAGCACGATGTCGCGGAGCACGGGCTCGGCTGCCCCCGGGTAAGTGAAGGACACGTGGTCGAATACGAGGTGCCCCCTCGGGCGCCGATCCCCGCGGCGGCTCCCGCTTCGCTGGACTGGAAGCACCAGGGTCCGTTCGGCATCATGATCTTGTTCTTTGCCGGTGATCTCCGGCGTGGTGTCGAAGATTTCCAGCACGCGCTGAGCCGCGGTAGCCGCCTCCTGACCGGAGGCGATGATGTAGCCCATGGCCTCGACCGGCCAGACGAGCTGCAGCGCAAGTGTGATAAATGCCACCAGGCCGCCCAGGGTCAGCGAGTGCGTGCTGACCGCGATCGCGCCGAGAACGAGGATGAGGCCGATGACGGCGTTCGGGATCAGGTCGAGCAGCGCCCAGAAGGAGCCGAGCAGGCCCGCCTTGGCGACCTGGGTCCGGCAGACCTCCGCGGCCTGGGCGTCGTGCCTGGCCGCCGCCTCCCGGCCCCGCCCCAGCGCCTTCAGCACCCTGATGCCGGTGGCCGCTTCCTCGATCAGCGTGGCCAGGTCGCCCTGCTGGTCCTGAACCCGGCGGGAGAGTACCCGGTAGCGCTTCTCGAACCGGAAGCAGACCGGCAGCACCGGCGCGAACACCACGCCGGTGATCAGGCCGAGCCACCAGTTGAGGTTGATCAGCAGGGCGACCACCGCGACGAACGTCATCACGTTGGTGACCAGGAAGATCAGGCCGAAGCCCGCGAACCTGCGGATCGATGACAGGTCGGTCGTCGCCCTGGAGAGCAGCTGGCCTGACTGCCAGTTGTCGTGAAAGGACGCGTGCAGCCGCTGCAGGTGGGCGTACATGTCGTCCCTGATCGACTTCTCGATGTCCGCGACCGCGCCGGACTGGATCCAGCGGCGGATCATGTTCAGCAGGCCCACGGCCGCGCCGAGGGCGACCGCCGCCAGGGCCAGCGGGATCAGCAGCTGCTTGTCGCCATGCGCGATGGCGCCGTCGATCACGGACTTGGTCAGGAGCGGGATGGCGATCTCGGCGGCGACGGCGCCTAGGGCGGCGCCGAACATCACGATCATCTGCGTGCGGAACGGCTTCAGGTAGCCGCGAAGCCGCCACAGCGCCCCGACTGGCCGCACCCTGGCGGAGGCGTGCGAGACCAGCAAAGGGGTAACAGAGGGCATTAGCCGGGAGGTTAACCGGTCGGCCGGGAAGTTGTCACCTGATTTTTTCTTCCGTGGCGGGCGGGCATGCCGCAGCTGTGGCCAGTGCTCACCGGGTGGGACGGCGATGATCCCTGGCATTTCCTGCTGACCGCGTCGGGCCGGGATCCGGGCTGGCTCCAGGTGTTAGAGTGGTGCGCCTCGATACTTAGCGTAATCATTCAACTGCGGAGAGTAACTGATGGGCCTCGCTGGATCTTCGGGGTTTTTGAGACGGTACCTGGCCGGGTTGTGTGTGGCCACCCTCGGTCTGTGCGCGGCCGGCTGGCTGGCGCTGGCCCCGGTTGCGTTCGGTTACCGGAATGCTGGTCCCCATGACGCGGCGCTGACGGACTGGGCTACCGGCGCCGGCCTCGGGGCGGTGTCGCTGGTCACGCTGGTCTGCTGGATCGTCGCCTGGCGCGGGAAGCTGCGCGCCGACGGGATCTTGGCCCAGGCCTCGCGGCGGCAGGTCCGGCGGGAAGCCCGGGCGCAGCGGCGACGTGAGCGTGATGGCGAGGCAGCGGCCAGAACCCCCGATCCGGCACACGTCCTGAGCGAGCTTCGGGCGCTGCTCATCCCGCTGCTGGCCGCACCGCCGAACTGGCCGGCACCGAACTGGCCGGCACCGAACGGGCCGGCACCGAACGGCCAGGCACCGAACGGGCCGGCACCGAACGGCCAGGCACCGAACGGCCAGGCACCGAACGAGCAGGCACCCGAGCCCGGGGAGCTCGATGGCGGCTGGCCGGACCCGGACTACTACGAGCCCGGCTACCGCGCCACCTCCGGTGAGCCGGACTACTACGAGGGCGGCGGGTACCGGCCGGTGCCCGCCGAGCCCGGGGGACACCAGCCCAAGCCGCTCGCGCCCGCCGTCTCGGCCGCCCGGTCCGGCGGCCTGGCGGCCATGCAGTCCATGCTGGTGGGCGCCGAACTGCTGATGGTCGGCTGCCGTGAGGAGGAGGAAGCATGGTGAGCAGGGTCGCGCTGGCCGGGCTGGCGGTCATCGCCGCGACCGGGGCCTGGCTGCTCACGGCGCCGTTCGTGCTGCGGTACCAGCCGGTCGGCGCGCGGTGGACGGGTGCGGCCCGGCTGGACGTCGCCGTCGGCGCGGCGCTGGCGGTGGCCGGGATGGCCGGCTTCTTCACGGCGCTCGCCGGCCAGGTCAGGGAGCTGTACGCGCAGGCCTGCCCGGCCCGGAGACGGCCGCCGCGCCGGGAGTAAAGTCTTTTGTTCGTGACCCTTGACGTAAAACTCGTCCGGGCGGCCTACCCGGCACTCAGCGACGGCTACGCCTACCTGGACGGCGCCGCCGGCACGCAGGTCCCCGCGGCGGTCATCGAGGCGATCGCGGACGCCTACCGGTCCGGGATCGGCAACGTCGGCGGCACCTTCCCTGCCAGCGGGCGCTCCGGCTCCATCGTGGCCGAATGCCGCCAGGCCCTGGCCGACCTGACCGGCGGCAGCCCGGACGGCGTTATCCTCGGCCCGAACATGACCACCCTCACCTACCGGCTCGCGGACACGCTGTCCCGGCATTGGGAGCCGGGTGACGAGGTGGTCGTGTCCCGGCTCGACCACGACGCGAACGTCAGGCCCTGGGTGCAGGCCGCCGCGCGCCGCGGCGCCACGGTGCGCTGGGCCGAAGTCGATATATCGACTACTGAACTGCCGCCCGCTCAGTACGGAGACCTGCTGTCCGAGCGCACCCGACTGGTCGCGGTCACCGCGGCCAGCAACGTCGTCGGCACCAGGCCAGACGTGGCGGCCATCGCGGCGGCCGCGCACGCTGTCGGCGCGCTGGTCTACGTCGACGGCGTGCACGCCACCCCGCACGTGCCGGTGGACGTCGGGGCGCTCGGCGCCGACTTCTACGCCACCAGCGCCTACAAGTGGTCCGGGCCGCACATCGGCACCGTGGTCGCCGAACCGGCCCTGCTTGAGACCCTGCAGCCAGATAAGCTCGCGCCCGCCCCGCAGGGCGTGCCCGGCCGGTTCGAGCGCGGCACCGCGGCCTTCGCCGACCTGGCCGGAGTCACCGCGGCGGTGGAGCATCTCGCCTCTCTCGACTCCCTCCCAGATACCCCAGATAACCCAGCTACCGCCGCCGGCAGCAGGCGGCAGCGGGTGCTAAACTCCATGGCCGCCGTCGAGGAGTACGAGACGCGGCTGTTCGCGCGCCTGCTCGGCGGCCTGGGCGCAATGGAGCACGTGAGGCTGTACGGCGGCGCGGCCCGGCGCGCGCCGACGGCGTTCTTCACCGTGGCCGGGCGCTCGCCCCGGCAGGTCGCCGAACACCTGGCCGTGCGTCAGGTCAACGTCTGGCACGGCGACAACTACGCGTGGGAACTGGCCGGGGCGCTCGGGCTGCGGGACTCCGGCGGTGCCGTCCGGGCCGGCCTGGTGCACTACAACGACGAGGCCGACGTCGACCGCCTGCTGGCCGCGGTCGGCGAACTCGCCTGACCACAGTCGCCGACACGGCGCCGGCCGTCGTACGCTGGAAGCCGGCGCCCTCTTAACGGCTCCAGGACGGGACGATGGCGATGACGGTGCTCGGCGGCCTGCTGGCTACGCTCGCGGGGCTGCTGCGCGACCTCACGCAACTGGCTGTGAGCCCGTCCGGTTCTTGGGTCCTGACCGCGCTGGCTCTTGGGGGCGGGGCCGTCCTGGCCGGGGCCGTGTTCGCGGCGGTGCTGGTCCTGCTGATCTCGGTGGCCAGCGTTTCCCGCGCGGCCGGCGCCCTTCCAATGATCCGCCGTGTCTCGGCGCTGCGGGAGAAGTCCTGGCGCGCGGCGTTCTTGCGCCAGCGCGATCCGGACGCGGCGGGGCGGTCCAGGCCCAGAGCACCATCGGCGGCCCAGGCGGCCGCCGTCTCCCGCTGACCTGCTGTCTCCTCGCTGACCTGCGGGCCTCACGGCCGCCTCCAGCCCTCATCCCGTCGTAGCTGGAAGGCCGTTGTCTCATGTTCAGTTTCCTTGGCGTCCCGGTGGACGCCGCATATCACCTTGTCTCCGGGTTCACCGGTATCCTCACGCCCGTTCTCGGCGGCCTGGCCGCGGTGGCCGCGATCATCGCGTTCACGATGGCGGTCCGGGTTCTCCTTATGCCGCTCAGCCTGCGCGCGCTGCGCGGGCAGGCCGTCCAGGCCCGGCTGGCCCCGCAGTTGCAGGCGCTGCGGCAGCGGTACGCCAGGCAGCCCGAGCGGCTGCAGCGCGAGATGTCCGCGCTGTACAAGCGGGAAGGCACCAGCCTGTTCGCCGGCGTCACGCCGCTGCTGCTCCAGTGGCCGTTCCTGTCGGTCATGTACCTGCTTTTCCGGTCGCCACAAGTCGGCGGGAAGCCGAACACGCTGCTCTCCCGCGACCTGTTCGGCGTGCCGCTGGGCACGCACTGGCTCAGCGCCGCCGGCCCGGCGAGCCTGCAGGGCGCCGTCTTCCTCGGCGTGTTCGCGTTGCTCGCCGGCCTGTGCTGGCTGTCCGCCCGCCTGGGCCGCAGGATGACGGCCCAGGCCAGTGCCGCCCAGGCCAGTGCCGCCCAGGCCAGTGCCGCCCAGGCCAGTGCCGCCCAGGCCAGTGCCGCCCAGGCCGCTCCCGCGGGGACGGGGCTGCTGCTCAAGGTGCTGCCTTACCTGACCGTGGTCATCGCCGCGTTCGCGCCGCTCGCGGCCGGGATCTACCTGTTCACCTCGCTGGCCTGGTCACTGGCCGAGAGGACGTTCTTCTGGCGTTCCGCTACGGTCCCGGCGGTCCCGGCGGTCGCACCGGTCGCACCGGACGGCAAGACCGCGGTCGCCCGGAACCTGTGGGTATCGGGGCCGGCCCGCTCACGATGCGATCAGCGTGCGCAGCAGCCGGACCGGCGGTGAGCCGTGCGCCAGCATGTGGTCGTGAACCTGCTGGTCGGTCAGGCTGGGCCCGGCCGCCCGCAGGTCGTTCGCCAGGTCGGAGATCTCGCAGTACCCGACGTAGTAGGTGGACAGCTGGGCCGAAGTAAGCTGAGCGCGGCGCCACTTGCCCGCCGCCTCGCCTTCCTCCTGATAGCCGCGGTCCGTCATCAGCGCCATGGCTTCCGCCTCGGTCATGCCGTGCCCGTGAATCCGGGCGTCGAGGATGGCGTTGATGATCGTGCGCAGCTGCATCTTGAGCTGCTGCATGCGCACTGCTCGGGGATCGCCCTCGCCCGGGTACTGCTGCTCGGCCATGATCCGTTCGGTATAGACCGCCCAGCCCTCGGTGAACGCGCCCGACCGCAACGCCGCCCGGATCGCGGTGTCCGAGCTTGTGAACCGGCGCGAGTGCTGCAACTGCAGGTAGTGGCCGGGCATGGCCTCGTGCACCATCAGGTTGTGCACCATGTGCCGGTTGTATTCGCGGTAGAACGAGGCGACCCGCTGGGCCGGCCAGTCCGCCGGCGCCGGGGACACCGCGATGAACGTCGGCAGCGGCGATGGCTCGAGCGGGCCGGGGGAGTCGCAGTAGGCCACCGCGACCCCGCGGTCGATTTCCGGCATCGCGATCAGCTCGACCGGATCGTCGTAGACCGAGAGCAGGCGGCGTTCGGTCACGAACGCGGTCTGCGCGGCGAGGGCGTCGCGGCAGAACTCCAGGATGGTCGTGTCGTCCGGCACGTCCGCGGCCAGCCGGCCGAGCACCTCCCGGACGACCTCGGGGCCGGGCTCGGCCACGCCGGCCAGCTCGGCGGCTAGCTGAGCGATCTCCTCGCTCACCCGGTCCAGGTCGGCCTGGGCCCGGGCCAGGATCGCGTCCGCGTCCGCCGCCGCGCTCAGGGTGAGCGACAGCTTTCGGGCGAACCGTTCCGGCCCGATCCTCGGATCGGCGAAACCATCGGGACCTGCGAGCTGCGCGGACAGCCAGGCCCGGTGCTCGGTCAGCGCCTCGAGCGCGGCCGGCCGCACCTGGCCGAGCTGGGCGCTGCACTCCGGCGCGGCCTCGAGCGCCGCGTCGATCTCCTTGCTCACCAGCGCGATCGTGCCGTCGAACTGCCCGATCGCGGTCTCCAGGTGGACCCGGGGCATGCGCCCGAGCTGGCGGCGGGCCTCGGCCAGCACGGCGGGAATGGCGGCCAGCCTTCCGGCCACCGAAGCCAGCCGGTCGGGCAACGGCGCGAAGTCCCTGGCCAGCAGCTGATAGATGGCCTTGCCCGGGTTGGCCTGCAGCGGGTTCCAGGTGTGCTCGCGCAGCTCGTCCAGCTCGAACACTCGTCGCGTCACGCTGTCCGCCATCATCGTGGCGTCCACCCGGTGCTCGGCCGACAGGGCGCCGCGATCTACGGCGGCGAGCCGCGCGGCCCAGGCTTCGAGCGCGCGTCGTTCATCGTCCAGGGCCTGCGTCGTAGGATCCGCCAAGCGCGCGTCGAAGCGGTGATCGCCGAGGCCGGTGGCGATCACCGGATGCCGTTCGGCCCTGCCGTCCAGATACTCCCGCGCCAGCCTGGCGAACTCAGCATCGGCGCTCATCTCGCCTCCGTTTCTCCGGGTCTGCCTAACGGTAGCCAATGAGGTGACGGCCCGGTGCGCGCGTTGCTGCCGGGATGCGGCTCACTCCCAGACGACGGCGGGCTAGGAGTTGCTGACGGTAACGGCGGCGGAGGGGTAGCCCGACGCGCCGTTGGGCGGTGGCTGGGCCTGGACAGCGGTCTGGGTGTAGCCGGTCTTGTCGGTGGCGCGGGCTTCGAGCAGGTGGTTACCTGGCGTCGCGGGCCACTGCCACACCCATTGGCGCCAGGTGTCGATGTCGGGCACCGCGGCCAGCCGGGCCTCGTGCCAGGGGCCGCCGTCGACCCTGACCTGCACGGCGGCGATGCCCTTGTGCTGCGCCCACGCCACTCCGGCCACCGGCGTCACCCCCGGGCGCAGCGGTGCGCCGCCAGTGGGCACGTCGATCCTGGACTCGGTCTTGATCGGCCCCTGCTGCGACCAGCCGCGCTGGGCCCAGTAGGCGGAGGCCGCCGCGAACGTGGTCACCTCGATATCGGTCACCCACTTGGTGGCGGACACGTAGCCGTAAAGTCCCGGCACCACCATCCGCGCCGGGAAACCGTGCTCGATGGGCAGCGCCGTGCCGTTCATCGCCACGGCGAGCAGCGCATCCCTGCCGTCAAGCACGACCTGCAGCGGGGTGCCGGAGGTGAACCCGTCGACCGAGGTACACAGCAGTTGGCTGGCGCCCCCCAGGGGACGGGCCTGCCTGATCAGTGCGGCCAGGCTCGCGCCAAGCCATTTAGCGTTTCCTACGTAGGGGCCGCCGACCGGGTTGGACACGCAGGTGAGTGTCACATAGTCCTCGATGAGCGGGCGCTTCAGCAGTTCGTCGAAGGTGATGGTGACCTCGCGCTGGACCATCCCGTGGATCCGCAGCTGCCAGGTTGCCGGATCCACCTGGGGCAGGAGCAGGGCGGTATCGACGCGGTAGAAGCTGCCGTTCGGGGTGATGAACGAGCTGAGGCCGGGGATGTTCAGGTTGCTCCCGGCCGGAAGCGGCGGCGCGGGAACCGCGGGCCGGGGGAAGCGCAGGGCGGCCCGCGCCTGGCTGACGTTGCGCCGCGTGATCAGCTCCCGCCCGGCGAGCGTACCGGCGGCCGCGGCGGCCACGGCTATCCCGCTGGCGACCAGGAACTGTCGCCGCTCGGGCCAGCGTGTCGGCCCCTGATCCGCCGGATTGGGAAGGTAGGTAAAGGAGTAGGCCGGCGTCTCCGCCGCGGGTTCGGCCGGACGAGCCGGCGCGTCTGGCGCCGCGGGAAGGTCCGGCGGAGTCAGGGCCTCCGGCGAGACGGGGGGACCGGACGGGACGACGGTCGGGCCGGCCGCCTGTGAGCCGCGCCGGCCCGGTCGGCCGGCCGGACGTGCCCGAGTTGGCGCAGGGCTGAGCCTGGTCGCCGCGCGGGCCAGCCGGGCCAGCGCGAACGCGCCGGCCGCAGCGCCGGCCAGGGTCGGCACGACGTATTCCGGCGTCGAGTTGGGCCTGGTCAGGGCGGCCGCTAGGCCGAGGAAGGCGAAGAGCGCGAGCCCCCACATGCCGAACGTAAGCCGGCGAACCGCCAGCATCCCGACCAGCGCCGCGTACAGGGCGATCACCACCAGGATGCCGCCGAGCAGCACGGTCTTGTCGTGGGCGCCGAACGCGGAGATGGCGAAGTTCTTGACGGGCGGCGGCGTGAGGTCGATCGCGGCCTGGCCGACGGCGAGCACCGGCGAGCTCTGCGGAACGGTGAGGCCTGCGGCGAGCTGAGCCGCGCCTATCGCGACTGCTCCTGCGAGCACGCCAGCCACAGCCCCGGCGATGGCGTGCGGGGCCCGGGGCTGGTCGTCGGCGAGGGACGCTGTTGTCATGGCGGAATGTCGCGGCTGGGCGCTGCATCCACGCTACCTGTCCCGGGACGTTTCGTTAGTCCCGCGAAGATTGCGCTCTTATTACCGCCCGTTCTCTATTACCGCCCGTCCTCGAACGTCCAGCGTGTCGGGGATCCAGCGAAGTCCCCGGCCCGCATGCTGAACACGCGGTGCGGCCGGACTCCGATGGTCGCGTTCTTGGCCGGATCGAGGAAGTCCACCCGGTAGTCCGTCCGGTACTTGGCGTTCATCAGGTCGACCACCCGCCGCAGCACCGGAAGCTCGGTCGATATGTGGGCGGTGCCCTCGATGATCACGGGGTCCGAGGCTTCTTCGGTGGTGATGCAGCAGCGGGGGTCGGCGGTCAGGTTACGGACCTTCCGGGAGCCGGTGCTGCTCGTGAACCACAGCGTGCTATCGTCCCACATGCCCCAGACCGGCATGACGTGCGGCCGCCCATCCGGCCAGACCGTCGCGACCCAGTAGTTACGCGCGGCCGTCAGTCGCTCCGCCGCCCAGGACCAGTGCAGGAGTCCGCTGCCTTCGGTCGGTCCGGCGATGCCGTACCCCGGCATGTAGGGCCGGCTAACTTGAGGGATCTCCATGGCGCAAGGTCTACCATGCTCTGTTGTTTCGGGGGGACGCCCCCCCGAAACCCCCACTAGGTCGCCGGGGCGACTAACGTTGGGACCCGTGAAGGCATCACCGCAGACCCAGCTCCGCCTGCTCGAACTGGCCGACCTGGACGCCGAGCTTGCCCGCCTCGACCATCGCAGGCGCGGCCTACCCGAAGTCGCCGAACTGGCCCGCCTGGAAGCCAGGGCCAGCGAGCTCAAGGACGCCCTGGTGGTGACCGAGACCGAGCGGGGCGACCTGACCAGGGAGCAGAGCCGGGCGGAGCGTGACGTGGAACAGGTCCGGACCAGGATCGAGAAAGACCGGGCCCGGCTGGACGCCGGGCAGGTCTCCGCCGCGCGCGAGCTCGCGAGCCTGCAGTCGGAAATCGAGTCGTTGCACCGCAGGCAGGGCGACCTGGAGGAAATCGTGCTCGAGCTGATGGAGCGCCGGGAGACGCTCGACAGTCGCCATGATGAGCTGACCGCCGAACGTGACAGCCTCGGCAGCGAGACGGCCGCAGTGGCGGCCCGGCGGGATGCGGCCTTCAAGGAAATCGACGAGCAGGCAGCCAAGGCATCCGATCAGCGCGGCAATATCGCCGCGGAGGTACCCGCCGACCTGCTCGCGCTCTACGACCAGATCCGTAAGACCAAGGGTGTCGGCGCGGCCACGCTGCGGGCCGGCCGGTGCGAGGGATGCCACCTGAGCCTCAACGCGGCGGACCTGAACGAGATCAGGGCGTCGGCGCCCGACGAGGTGGTCAGGTGCGAGGAGTGCCGGCGGATCCTCGTCCGCACCCCCGAGTCGGGCCTTTAGGTGCGCACGAGGACCAACTGGATGCTTGCCCAGGGTGAGCCGACGGTGACCCTGCTGCTCAGGCACGGGCAGACGCCGATGTCGGTGCAGAAGCGTTACGCCGGGCGGTCCGATGTCCCGCTCACCGATGCCGGGGTGCGGCAGGCCGCCGCCGCCGCCAAGCGGCTGGCCTCGGCGGGCATCGGCGCGATCGTGACGTCACCACTGCTGCGTGCGGCGCGGACGGCCGAGGAGGTCGCGGCCGTCACCGGCGCCCCGGTGATGACCGATGACGGCTTCAGGGAAACGGACTTCGGTGCCTGGGAGGGCCTGACGTTCGCCGAGGTGCGGGAGCGCTGGCCGGCCGAGATGACCGCGTGGCTGGCTGATCCGGCCGTCCCGCCCCCGGGCGGTGAGAGCTTCGCCGAGGTGAGCGAGCGGGTCACCGCCGCGCTGCACCGCGTGCTGGCCGACCTGGAGCGCCAGACCGTCCTCATTGTCAGCCACGTGACGCCGATCAAGACGCTAGTCGCCACCGCCCTGCTCGCCCCGCCGCCCGCCCTCTACCGGATGCACCTGGACGTGGCGGCCCTCTGCGAGATCGACTGGTACGCCGACGGCCCCGCGGTGCTCCGGTCGTTCAACGACACGGCTCATCTCACCAACTGAACCAGCGCGCCAGACAGGATCAGGAGGGCGGGAACCAGGGTCGTTCGGCCAAAAATAAAGGGCACCGGGTACGGCGGGTTAATGCGGGCCAAATTCCGGGCGAACGGTTTTCTCGCGGCCCCGGGATAACCGCGCTGGCGACGGCCGTTCTCATAAACTCCGGACCCATGAGAGACCGCGGGCGGCTGACGGCTCCTGGCGACCTGCTGAACGGGGCGGTGCTGGCGCCCGGGCCGAGCGCGCTCGAGGAGCCGGACGAGGGGGACCGGAGCCTGGCCGAACTGGCCGCCAACTGCGGCCTGCGGCCGAGTTCCGCCCGCCCTGGCCTGGCCTCTTACCTGGCCACGGTGTGGCAAAGGCGGCACTTCATCCTCGCCTACGCCACGGCGCGCAATGTGTCGATGTACACCGAGGCCCGGCTCGGCCAACTCTGGCAGGTGCTGACGCCGCTGCTCAACTCGGGCGTGTATTACCTGATCTTCGGGGTCTTGTTCAAGGCCAACCGCGGCATCAGCAATTATACCGCCTACCTGGTTACCGGGGTTTTCATATTCGCCTTTACCGAACGGTCGATCGTAGTCGGATCCAGTGCGATCCGGGCCAATATCACCCTCATACGTGCGCTGCACTTCCCGCGCGCATGCCTGCCGCTGGCGTACGTGCTCGTGGAGTTCCAGCAGTTGCTGCTGTCGATGGTGGTGCTGTTCGCCATCGTGCTTGGCACCGGGGAACCGCTCACGTGGTACTGGCTGCTGCTGGTCCCGGCGCTGCTGATGCAGGCCACATTCAACATGGGCGCCGCGCTGCTCCTGGCCCGGGTCGGCGCCGGCGCCCAGGACGTCAGCCAGCTGGTCCCGTTCCTGCTCCGGGTCTGGCGGTATTTCTGCGGGGTCATGTACAGCATCGCCTCACTTCCCGCCACGCTGCCGGAGTGGGCCAAAAACGTGATCTCCCTCAACCCGGCGGCCGTGTACATCTCGCTCACCAGGTACGCGATCATGTACACCATCCGGGCGGACGCGCCGGGTGCGCAGCCCTACAACGCGGCGCGGTGCGCGCTCTTCAACGCGAAGAAGATCCCCGAAATGCAGGCGTACTGTCACCCGGGATTCAGCATCGGCGACCTGTGGCTGGCGGGCCTGGGCTGGGCGATCATTACGCTGGCCGCGGGCGTGCTGTACTTCTGGCAGGCCGAGACGCGGTACGGCCGCGGCTAACCGCGGGCGTTGAGCCAGTCACCGGACAGCAGCGCCGCCAGGGTGGCCAGCGCCCAGACCGCGTGCGCGTCGGCCTGCGGCGAAGTCAGCGAGCGTTCGGCGGCCCGCCTGCCCACGATGCCGAACAGTCGGCTCGCGTGGTCGTGGTCAAGTACGTAGCCGCGCAGGAACTTGGCCATCCCCTCGCCGTAGTCACGTCGCCAGTCGCCGAAGGCAGCAGGAGCTAGCAGCACGTTCGCCGCGGTGCGCGGCTCGCCGTGCCACGGGCTGCCTGCCAGCGGCAGCCCGGCCAGTTCGGGACAGAGCAACGCGAGGACGTCACGATGCAGCCGGTCGCTCATCCGGTACCGGAGCGGAACGGCGCGGGCGGCCCGCACCACGCGGTCCGCGAACAGGGGCTGGACCAGCGCGTACCGGAGCAGGTAGGCCTGCCGGGCGGCGGCCGACCACCGGCCCGCCCGGTTCATCAGGTAAAAGTCGTCGAGAGCAGTTAGCGGCCCGCAGGCCAGCGCCGCCGCCGACGGCGCCAGGCTGGCCAGGTACGCCCCCGCCGGGGCCGGGCGGAGCAGGCTCAGGCGGCGCGTGGTCATCCGGCGGAACATTTCCGCGGCGCGCGCGGCGCCCAGGGCCGCCGGGGTGCGCCAGGCGGCCTGCGCGTAGCCGCCGCGTAGCAGTTCACCGCCGTGGCCACCGGCCTGCACTGGCTCTTCGTCGGCCCGCCGCGTATCGGGACGGACCGCTGAACCTACGTTCTCGAACGCCGACAACATCCCGTCGGAGACCAGCACCGTGGACCGGAGCCTGCCGAGTACGTCCGGCTCATCCGGTGTCCCTGGCCGCCTCGGTTCTGTGATGGTGTGCTCGACGCCGAGACGGTCGGCGATCATGCCCGCGATGATCACGTCGGGATGGTTGCCGAACCCGTGTGTCCGGGCGCGGAACGGCACTCCGGCCGCCGTCAGCGCGGCGGCGATCAGCCTGCTGTCCTTGCCTCCGGTCAGCGACAGCTCGACCGGCGCGGCCGCCTGTCCCAGCGGCCGGACCGCTTCTACCATGGCCGTCGCCACCTGGGCCGCGGCTTCGTGCGGATTGCCGTTGTGGTCGTCGTTCTGATCGCGCGCTCGCGTAGCGACGAGCCTGCCGCCGGTCACTCGCAGCCGTCGGCCGCCGTCCAGGGCGCGGACGCCCAGGAACGGGGTGGCGGCGCCGACCGGGTAGCCCAGGCTGAGGAAGGCGCCGACCATGGCCGGGTCGTGATCGCCGAGCCGCCCGGTGACGGCGGCCGCCCAGCAGGCGCGGTCGCTGACCACGACGGCGCCAGGCGTCTGGGCCAGGTAGACAGGGTCGACCCGAGCTAGGCCGGTGCGTGCGCACAGGGTAGCCGCGTCACGGGCGGTCGGCTCGGCCCAGATGGTGCCCGCGTACGAGGTCGCCCAGGGGGGTCTGGAGGGGTGCAGCCCCCCCTGGCGCAAGGGGTTCCCGGGGGCCGCCCGCCCGGGCCAGCGCAGCATGGCGGCGCGTTGATCGGGTGAGCGCCAGGCGACCTGCGCTGGCCCGGGGACCGGCATGATCCGCGGATCGGCGCCGCGGGCCGCTCGGACCAGCGCGGCGCAGCCCGCAGCGGTGACCGCGCTGACGGCGAGCGTGAAGTACATGCCGGGTCAGCGGGAACCGAGCAGCTCGAAAATCGGGCCGGGCACCGCCGGATCCAGGTCCGCGGTGAGCAGGTCCCGCCAGGCTTGGGACACCCGCGGCAGGTCGAATGCGGCGGCCGCCTGACGGTGCGCGTCGTCGCCCGCCGCGCGCCAGTCGCTCTCGTCCCCGAGCGCCATGACCGCGGCGGCCATCTCGGCCGGACCCCGGTGGATCCAGCGCATGTCGTAGATGGTCTCGGCGCCGGGCCAGTGCCGGAGCACCGGGACCGCGCGGGACGCCATGCCCTCCGCCGGGGCGACGTGGAAGCTCTCGTCGTCGCTGGTGGACAGCACGAAGCCGACCCGGCGCAGCCACGCGGCGACGTCCGGCCCGGCGTCGTCGAACACCACCGCCCCGCGCAGCAGCGGGGAGCGCTGGACCCGGCGCAGCGCGCTGGCGTAGTGCTCGCGCTCGGCCGGGTTCTGCCACACCCACCAGTGCTCCCAGGGCATCCCCGACTTGATGAACAGCAGGTACCTGTCGTCCTCGCGGCGCAGTTCCTCGAGCACGTCCAGGGCCAGGTCAAGGCGCTTCCGGGACGGCACGACGCCGATCATGCCGAGATGGAACCTGGCGCCGTCCAGCTTGGGCCGGTCAAGCTGGGCGATGTCGAGCGCGTTCGGCACCGTCACGACCTTGGTATCGGGCCAGCCGGTGCGCTCACGGCACAGCCGCGCGTAGTGCTTGCTCACGCAGATCACCTGGTTCACGGCCCCGATCTTGAGCTGGCCGGGGTAGGGCGAGGCCAGCTCGAATCGGTGCAGCCGGACCAGCAGTCGCGCGCCGCGCCGCTTGTGCCTGCTGTACCAGACCGCGTTCGGCCCGCACCACTCGCAGACCACCACGTCGGCCCAGGCGGCAAGCTCGCGGCTGGCCGCCGGGTCATGCTTGCCGAGCGCGGCCCACTGATCCAGCCTGACCTCGAGTTCCGGCTGCAGCCGCAGGTAGCTCAGCAGCGGCCGGAAGAACTTCAGGTCGTGACCGGCCACCACGACGCGGAGCCTGGGCGCGAGGCCAGCCCCGCCGGTGTTCTCTGCCTCGCCAGTCACGGCAGGGCCGCCAGCCTCTCCGGTCTGCGAGCCTCGCCGGGTTCGCCGGGGTCGTCGGGTCGGCACCGCCCCGGCCAGGTAGCCGCGCAGCCGCTCGGCGGCCCGGTCCAGGGTGAACCGCTCGGCGGCGTGGCCCGTCCGGTCGGCCGCCAGCCGGTACAGGCCAGGTTCGGCCGCCGCCGCCGCCGCGGCCGCCGCCGCCACGTCGGCCAGGCTGGCCGCGAACAGCGGGTAGTCGGCGCCGAGCAGCGCCTCATGCATCGGGGTCCGGTTGAGGATGACCGGAAGCCCGAGGGCGCCGAACTCCAGCACCTTGGTCGACAGCTCCAGGCTCGCGTCCAGGTCGGGGTGGCGCCAGCTCAGCCCGATGTCACAGGAGGCCGCGAGCCGCATCGCCTCCTCCCGCGAGTGCCCGCCGTGCCAGGTCACGCCGTCGGTGTCGAGCGCGGCCCGCATCCGCTGCTGGTAGCCGGAGGTGTCATCGTGGATCTTGTCGCCGGCCATGTGCAGCTCCGAGGCGATACCGCGGGCGGCAAGCAGCCCGGGAAGCTCGGTCATCTCCAGGGTGTTCCACCGTGGCGCGAACTTGCCTGTGTAGACCAGCCGCAGCGGCGTGCCCGGCGCGGCCGCGCCGCGGGCCGCAGGTATGTCGGCCAGCATCGGCGGCAGCAGGACGCATTTGCCGCAGGCGGCGGGGATGCTGCCCTCGAGGAAGCAGCGGAGCTCCTCGGTCTGGCACAGCAGGTAGCGCGCGGCTGAGGCGATCATTCCCAGCTCGTCGGCGGCCTCGGGCGTCAGGCCGGGGACGGACTGCGGGACATCGGTCAGGTAGGGCCATAGCCGCCCGTCGAACGCCTCGCTCTTGGCTACCGCCGAGGTCACCGCGAGGCCGCGCAGCACCACAAGGTCGTGTGGCTGCTCCGTGTCGAGCCGGGCCAGCAACCCGGCGGCGGCCGCGGCGCGGGCGGGCCCGGGCCGTTGGAGTCCCTCGGGCAGATGCTCCTCGAACGGCCGCCGCACGGTGACTCCGGGTTCGGCCAGCAGCGGCGCGATCAGCCGGCTGGTGCGGACCGGCGCCTTGAGCACCAGCGTCACCGCGCAGCCGGCCCGCGCCAGCGCCTGAGTCACGGACTGCAACCAGATCGCCGAACCGTCGATCAGGTTCAGGTCGATGTCACCGTAGACAAGCGCCCGAGTGGTCAAGGGTGATGCTCCTTAGCTGGCTAACTGACGGAGAAGAGCCGTAGCCCGTGACGGGGGTCGCCGGAGGCGACCCGGGGGTCGCCGGAGGCGAAGAACTCCCGCCAGGCCAGCGCCGGCTCGAGCGAGACGGTGAACGCGTAGCTGAGCCCGGCGGACCCGGCCGCGTCCGCCTGCGCGCACTCCCGGGCGCAGGCCAGGTCGAGAAGGTAAGAGTCGTGGTACTCGCGCCCCACCTGCCACGGCACGACCCACGGGGAGCGGGCCACGCTCGCGGCGCGCCGCAGCCAGCCGGCCGGTCCCGGATCGTCGGCCGGTCCCGGATCGTCGGCCGGTCCCGGAATGCCGGCCGGTCCCGGAATGCCCGCCGTGTCCGGCCCGCCGCTCACCACCGGGACCGCGCGGACGCTGACGCCCTGGTCGGTCAGGTCGCCGAGCGCGGCGGTGACGGCCCGGGCGGACAGTTCGGCCGAGACGGCGTCCGGTGCCTCGGCGACCACGACCAGCTCGGCCGGGGCGAACCGCTGGCGGATCAGGCCGGCTGACAAGGCGGCCGCGGTGGCGGCGTCGGCCACGCGGGCCAGGACCGCGATCCGCCGCCCGGTGATCGTATGGTCACCCAGCCCGGCCAGCCGGGCGAGCTCCGCCAGGCGGACCGGCGTCGCCTGTGCGGCGAAGATCTCCCGCAGCACAGGCAGGATCTCCGCCGCGGAGGGTGGCACGCATGCCCGCAGGGCGGCGATCTCCTCCCGCAGCGCCGGGGCGGTCCAGTCACCGGCGGGCATGACAGCCCCCGCGACCGGCTCGCCGCCGACAATGATCACGCGAGCGCCGCAGGCGAGCTGCTCGCGGGCCTGGTCCGCGGACGCCGTGACGAACAGGGCGTGCTCCCGGTAAAGCGCCGGCTGGCGACGCCACGCGACCGGTCCGGTCACCTGGACCGGTCCAGCCACGTCGACCTCCCCTGGGACGTCGACGGCGGTGAGCTCGTTCAGCAGGGCCCGCACGGCCGGCGCCTCGCGGGGGTCCCGCACGTCGGCGTAGACCGGGTCGCCGGGGCGGGCGCCGACCAGCCCGATCGGGTTGAACCGGGCGAGCTGCACGCCGAACCCGTCGTCGGACACCGCGTCACAGCTGGCGGCGACCCAGTCCAGGCCCGGCGCCAGGTGTGCCGGGACGTTGCGGATGAAGATCACCGGCTTGCCCAGCGCGCGAGCCGCCGCGATCAGCCGCCCGAGCCGTCGGCCGCGGTCAGCCGCGGCCGGATCGGCCGCATAGGCCCAGGCCGAGCCGGCCAGCATGGCCGCGGCTTCGATGAGGACCAGGTCGGCACCCGCGCTTTCCAGCATCACGTCCGCGTCATGTGGCAGCAGCGGGTGCACGGCGGCGTCCGGGGTGAGCGTGGCGCAGCCGCGCGCGGTCAGCACCCCGGTAATGACCAGGCCCGGCGAGGTCCAGCTGGCCGCCCCGGATCCCGGCGCGCCGAGCCCCGGCGCCGTCAGCGCGGACAGGAATCGTTCCCCGCCGCTGGCGAGGTCGCCGAGCTGCGCGGACGCCAGCGCCAGCGTCGCCGCTCCCGGCCCGGTGAGGCCACCACGCTCCCGCCACAGCCGGACCAGCTCCGCGGGCAGTTGCACGCCACGCGACCAGGGCCGCCGCGCGGCGCGGACCAGGGTACGGCCGAGTTCCATCGTCGCGGACTGCTCGAGCGCGGTTAGCCGGGCCTGGGTCATGGCTAGCTGCAGCCGGGTCTCCCGCAACGTCCGGGCCAGCCGGTCGCGTTCTGCGGTCAGGCCGCGATCACCCGTGACCGGCACGTCCGGCTCGTCCACCTCGGCGACCGCGTCCACCTCGGCGGCTGTGTCTTCCTCATGCCTCGAAGGTGCCTCGGTCACGAGCCCTCCCGGTCTAGCCAGGCCGTGATGATCCGGGCGATCCGCGGGCCGGCCTGGCCGTCCCACAGCGGCGGCAGTTCGCCCGCGTACGGCCCGTCGTCGCAGGCCTTGAGCACGGTGGCGGCCAGCTCAGACCGGGTGACCAGGCGGTTGCTTCCGCTGGTCACGGTGATGGGCCGCTCGGTGTTCGGTCGCAGGGTCAAGCACGGTACCCGGAGCAAGGTGGTTTCCTCCTGCACGCCACCGGAATCGGTGATCACCGCCTTGGCCCCCTTGACCAGGGCGATGAACTCCAGGTAGCCGAGCGGGGGAGCGACGTGCAGCCGCGGGTGCGCGCCGAGCCCAGCGGCCGCCAGCGCGGCGCGGCCCCGCGGATGCACCGGGATGATCACGTCCACGTCGTCCGCCACCTCGCGCAGGGCCAGGACCAGGGCGCCCGCGGCCGCCGGGTCGTCCACGTTGGACGGCCGGTGCAAGGTGGCGACCACGTACCTGTCCGGCAGCCCCAGTTCGGTCCGGACCGCCGTGGTGTCGAACTTCGCCATGCTGGCCAGCAGCGTGTCGATCATCGGGTTGCCGACCAGGTGTACCCCGTCCGCAGGCCGGCCCTCGCGGGCCAGGTGCGCGATCGCCTCGGGGGAGGTCACGAACAGCAGCGTGCACAGCTGGTCAGTCAGCCGCCGGTTGATCTCCTCCGGCATGGAGTCGTCGAAGCTGCGCAGGCCGGCCTCCACGTGCGCCAGCGGGACGCCAAGCTTCGCGCCGGCCAGGGCCGCGCCGAGGGTGGAGTTCACGTCGCCGTAGACCACGGCCAGCGCCGGTGAATTCTCGGTGAACTCCCGTTCCATGCCGGTCAGGACCTCGGCCGTCTGCCGCGCATGGCTGCCCGACCCGGCCCCCAGGTTCGCGTCCGGCCGGGGCAGGCCGAGTTGGACGAAGAAAACCTCAGACATCCGTTCGTCGTAGTGCTGCCCGGTGTGCACGATCCGCTGGTCGTGACCGAGCGCCGCCAGAGCGCGGATCACCGGCGCGGCCTTCATGAAGTTGGGCCTCGCCCCGAGCACGTGCGTAATGGGTGCGCGCATCGCATCCTTTCCGTTCATCTGGACCCGCTACCATCCGCCGCCGTGACGACGTCCGTTCCGCACCGACCGCGCCCTCGCCCGAGCCTGCGCTCCCGGCTGGCCGGCCCCCGCCCTTCGCCCCGCGCTCTCTCGCTCGCCGCCTCGATCGGCTGGCGGCACGCGACCGGCAACCCGGTCCGGGCGCTCCTGCTGGCCTGGCGGGTACTGCCTGCCCCGCTGCGCGGCTGGCTCAGGTTCGCCGGCCCGTACGGCCGGCCGACGGTGCTGTGGGGGGCGGGGGAGCGGGACGCGGCGCTGGCGGCCCTGGACGTCTCGCCCCGGCGGCTGGCTGCCTTCAGCCTGGCCGTGGACCAGCCGGAAGCCGCGGCCGCGGCCCTCGCCCGGCTGCCCAAACCGGACCGGGCACATCCCCGGCTCGCCGCGCGCCTGGCCTGGCAGCAAGGACGGCCCACCGAGGCCCTCCAGGCACTCGACGGGGCCCGCGGCCCCCGGGCCCGCCGCCTCCGCGCGATCCTCGCCGCCGGGCAGCCACTCCCGGCCCCAGCCGTGCCTCCCCAAGGCGAGCCGCGGGGCGACTCCATGATCATGGCCAGTTTGGGGCAAATAGCGCCCATTTCTGGCCACGATCATGAATTGGGCAGCGGGGGCCGCACCTGGCGGCCGGGCGAGCGGATTCCGGGCCGGGTGTTGCACCTGGTCACCGACGCCTTGCCGACGACCAGCGCCGGGTACACGATCAGGACGCACGAGATCGCCATCGCCCAGCGCGCCGCCGGGCTCGACCCGCACGTGGCGACCCGGTGCGGGTACCCGGTGACGCAGGGGCGGATCGACGGGCGACGGCTGGTCGTGCTGGACGGCGTGCCCTATCACCGCCTGCTGCCGTGGCTCATGCCCGGCCGGGCGGACGCCGTCGCCGGCTGCGGCCTCGAGCTCGCCGCCGGGCTGACGAGCCGGATCCGGCCCGCGGTGCTGCACGCGGCGAGCAACTTCGCCAACGCCAGGCTCGCCGTTACCCTGCGCGAGCGGTACGGCCTGCCCGTGGTGTACGAGGTGCGCGGGTTCTGGGAAGACACCTGGCTGTCCCGCCACCCGGATGCGGGCCAACTCGCCCGCAGTGAGCTCTATCAGCGAAACCGGGACCTGGAGACCCGGTGCATGCTGGCCGCCGACCTGGTGGTGACGCTCGGCGAGGCCATGCGGGAGGAGATCGTGACCCGCGGCGTCGCCGCGGAGAAGATCCTCATCGTGCCGAATGCCGTGTCGGAGGACTTCCTCAAGTCGCTGCCCGACGCCGCCACCCGCCGCGACGAACTCAACATCGATCCCGACGAGTACGTGGTCGGCGTGGTGTCCAGCCTGGTCCCGCACGAGGGCATCGGCACGCTGCTCGAGGCCACCGCGATCCTGCGCGCCCGGCACGTGCCCGCCCGGGCGCTGATCGTCGGCGACGGGCCCGAACGGGCCGCCCTGCAGCGCCAGGCGGCGGACCTTGGCCTGGCCGAGGTGGCCGTCTTTACCGGCCGCGTGCCCGCGGCGAAAGTGCGCCAATTCCACGCGCTCCTCGATATTTTCGTCGTTCCGCGAACGTCAGATCGGGTCTGTCAGCTCGTGACCCCGTTGAAGCCTATAGAAGCGATGGCGAGCGGACTGTGCGTGGTCACTAGTCAAGTGAAAGCACTCACCGAAATCGTCAAACACGAAGTGACGGGGATGCAAACAGTACCGCAAGATCCGGTGTCGCTTGCGGATTGCCTCGAACACCTGCTTTACAGTCCGGATATCCGGAGAAAACTCGGAGACAATGCCCGTGAATGGGCGGCCAGGGACCGAACCTGGGCGCACAACGCGGCACGGTATCGAGACGCGTATGCGCGTCTGGGGGCGACTTAGGCAGGGGTAGCAAACATGCCGGCGCAGGACGTGCTAGTAATCGGGCTCGGCTACGTCGGCCTCCCGCTCGCCGTCGCGGCGGCGCGGGCCGGGTTCCGCGTGACCGGCTATGACACCAGGGCCGAGATCGTCGGCGGGCTGATGGCCGGGCGGTCCCACGTGGACGACATCATCGATGGTGAGGTCGCGGCCATGCGAGCTCATGGGTTCCGGGTCACGGCGGAGGAGGCGGAGATCGGGCCGCAGGATGTGATCGTCATCTGCGTGCCGACCCCCCTGTCGGTGGCCGACGGCCCCGATCTGAGTGCGGTCCGCGCCGCGACGGCCACCGCGGGTCGGCTGCTGCGGTCGGGTGCCCTGGTGTCGCTGGAATCGACCACCTATCCCGGCACCACCGAGGAGGTGGTCAGGCCGCTGCTCGAGAAGGCGTCCGGGCTGAGCGCGGGAGTGGACTTCTCGCTGGTATTCTCCCCGGAGCGGATCGACCCGGGCAACCCCGAGTTCGGCCTGGCGAACACGCCCAAGATCGTCGGCGGGGTCACGCCGTCCTGCGCCGACGCCGCGGCGTCCTTCTACGAGCGGATCTGCGACCAGGTGGTGCGGGCCAAGTCGGCCCGCGAGGCGGAGATGGCCAAGCTGCTGGAGAACACCTACCGGCACGTGAACATCGCCCTGGTCAACGAGATGGCCATCTTCTGCCGTGAGCTGGACGTGGACCTGCACGACGCGATCCGGTGCGCGGCCACCAAGCCGTTCGGCTTCCAGCCGTTCTACCCCGGGCCGGGGGTTGGCGGCCACTGCATCCCGATCGACCCCAACTACCTGTCCTATAAGGTGCGCACGCTCGGCTACCCGTTCCGGTTCGTGGAGCTGGCCCAGGAGATCAACGGCCGGATGCCCGGGTACGTCACCGAACGCGCCGCCGAACTGCTCAACCGCAACGCCCAGCCGGTCAACGGCGCCCGGGTGCTGCTGCTCGGCGTGACCTACAAGCGGGACATCGCCGACCAGCGGGAATCGCCGGCCCGGCCGATCGCCCGCAGGCTGCGCGCCCGCGGCGCCGCAGTCGCCTACCACGATCCGTACGTGCTCGACTGGCAGGTGGACGGCCTGGCCGTGCCCCGCGCCGCGGACCTGGACGCCGCGGTCACGGCTGCCGACCTGGTGATCCTGCTCCAGCCGCACCATGACTACAACCTGGCCCAGATCGCCCGCATGGCGCGGCTCCTGCTCGACACCCGCGGTGTCGTGCCCAGGACACCGGCGACGCCGCACGTCGAGGCCCTCTGACCAGGCGGGAGGCCACGATGCGGGTGGTGGTGTGCACGATCGTGCATCATCCGGCCGACGCGCGCATCTACCACCGGCAGATACGGGCGCTGCTCGATGCCGGTCACGAGGTCACGTACATCGCCCCGGTGGATTCCCAGGATTTTCATCCCGAACGGAGCCGGCCTTCGCTCAACCTCAAGGCGGTTCCGCGGGCCTCCGGACGGCGCAGGACCGGGGCGATTCGCGCTGCTCGTTCGGCCCTGGCCCGGCACGCCGCCGACGCCGACCTGCTGCTCATCCACGATCCCGAACTGCTGCTCGCGCTGCCTTCCCGGCGGCGGCGGCCGCCGGTGATCTGGGACGTGCACGAGGACACCGCCGCCGCGCTCGGCACCAAGCCGTGGCTGCCGCGCCCGCTCCGGCCGCCGGCCGCCTTGGCGGTGCACGCCGCGGAACGGATGGCCGAGCGGTACGTGCACCTGATCCTGGCCGAGCGCGGCTACGTCGCCCGGTTCGCCCGGCCGCACCCGGTGGTGCCGAACACTACCTACGTGCCGGATGTGCCGGCCCCGGCGGGCGCTGACCGGCGGGTGGTGTACGTCGGGCACCTGTCGCCCGACCGGGGCACCGCCGACATGATCGAGCTGGCCAGGCTGCTGCGCCCGCGCGGCATCACGGTGGAGCTGATCGGCCCGGCCGACGCGCGGGCCCGGGCGCAGATCGAGCCGGCCCAGGCGGCGGGCCTGCTGCGCTGGCGCGGCTTCGTGCCGAACGACCAGGCCATGCTGATGCTGGACGGCGCGCTGGCCGGCCTGTCGCTGCTGCACGACGAGCCGAACTTCCGGCACTCGCTGCCCACCAAGGTGGTGGAGTACATGGCCCGCGGCGTGCCCGTGGTGACCACCCCGCTGGCCGTCGCGGCGGAGCTTGCCCGCGGTCATGAATGCGGCTTCGTGGTGCCGTTCTGTGACCCCCAGGCGGCGGCGCACGCGGTGCTCGGACTGGACGGGGATACATCGCTGCGGACGAAGATGGGCCGCCGCGGACATGAGGCGGCCCGTAGGTCGCTAGGCTGGCCGTCAGATGCGCGGGAATTTGTCGCCCAGCTGGAATCGTGGGCGAAGGGGAAATTACCTGCGAGACACCTTCCGATAAGCAGGAGTTAATCGTCTGGCCATTTTGACAAGGCGGATTTCGTGACGGACGGAAAGGACCAGAGTGCGGATCGGCGTGCTCCCGTGGCCTCCGTGACTCCCATGGCGCTTATGTCGCGTGCGGCCGCGCTTATCGCGCGCGATTCCCCACTCGCCTCCCCTGCCCCCTTCATGGCGGCGCTGGCGGCCGGTGCGAGCCTGCGGCTGCTGGCCATGCTCGGCTACCCGGGCGCGCTGTGGTTCCCCGGCGACTCCTACGTATACCTAGGCGCTGCGCTGCGGCTGCGGCCTGACCTGTCCAAGACGACGGGCTACTCGCTGTTCCTGCGGATCCTGGAGCCGTTCCACAGCCTGACCCTGGTCGTCGGCGTGCAGCACCTGATGGGCCTGGGCGTCGCGGTCATGATCTACCTGCTGCTGCGGCGCACCGGCGTGCCGCCGCGCTGGGCCACGGTGGCCACGCTGCCCGTGCTGTTCGACGGCTTCGAGATCGAAGACGAGCACATGGTGATGGCCGAGGCCCTGTTCACCTTCCTCGTCATGCTGGCCATGCTGCTGATCCTCTGGCGCGCCCGGGTGCCGTGGCCGGTCGCGCTGCTGGCCGGGCTGCTGGCCGGCTGCGCCGTCGACGTGCGCAGCGAGGGATTGCCGGTGCTGGTCCTGTTCCCGGCCTTCCTGCTGCTCCGGGCGCTGACCCACGGCGGCTGCCGGAACTGGCGCGGCTGGCTCGCCGCGGTCGTGATGGCCGCGGGCTGCGCGGTGCCCCTGGTCGGCTACGCGGCCTGGTTCCACTCGTGGAACGGTTCCTGGACGCTGAGCCGGTCCGACGGGTTCTACCTGTGGGGACGTGTGTCGTCGTTCGCCGAGTGCTCCGTCATCAGGCCCCCCGCCGATGAGCTCGCGATCTGCCCGTCCGGGCCGCCGTCAAGCCGGACGCCCCCTGGTGACTACATCTGGCACGCGCCGCAGGTACATGACATGGCGGGCGGGCCGGTGAGCGCTGCCAGCGACGCCCTGCTCCGTGACTTCGCCGTCCACGCGGTAGAGGCGCAGCCGCTCGGCTACCTGCACTCGGTGCTCAGCGGCCTGGCGCTCGCGGTGGAGTGGCCGCGGCGGCCCTATCCCGACGCCGGAACGGTGTACAACTACTACTTTCACCTGACCCCGCAGACCATACCGGCCGACCACTCCTGGATTCCCGGCGGCACCGCCTACTCCGACGCCGTGCAGTACGGCCACGCCACCCCGAGCCGCGTCATCAAGCCGTTCGCCATCCTGATCGACGGGTACCAGCGGGTGTTCTACACCTACGGGCCCCTGTTCGGGCTCATCCTGCTCACCGGCCTCGGGGGGGTGATCCGGATTCAGCGACGACCGCTACGCCTGATCTGGCTCGCGCGTTCCCGCCGGCCTGGCAGCATGCTGCCCTGGGTCACCGCGGTCGTCCTGCTGGTGTTCCCGATCGCGGTCGCCGACTTCGACTACAGGTACCTGCTCCCCGTCCTCCCGTTCGCCTGCCTGGCCGCGGGCCTGGCCTTCGCGCAGGGCAGCTGTCACCGTCGCCCGGGGGATGTAACCGCCGGGGTCCAGGTGGTAGGAAGCCTTTAGGCACTAGGAAGGAGACCCTGTGATGGCTGCTGCGGATAGTCGTGTCGGGGATGTGCGGGTGGCGGTGCTCGGGACGGGCATCATGGGCTCGGCGATGGCCCGCAATCTGGCCCGCGCCGGGCTGGTCACGACGGCATGGGACCGGTCGCCGTCGGTGTCAGCGCCCCTCGCCGAGGCCGGGGTGCTGGTGATGGCGTCACCGGGGGAGGCGGTCCGGGAGGCGCGCGTGGTGATCACGATGCTGCCGACTGCCGCTGCCGTCGACTCCGTCATGTTCGGCGGCGGGGCGGCCGAGGTGATCGCCGCAGGCGCGGCGTGGGCGCAGATGGGCACGATCGGTGTCACGGCCACGGAGCAGCTAGCCGGACGGCTCGGCCAACTCCGGCCCGATGCGATGTTCGTCGACGCGCCGGTGTCGGGCAGCAAGGGTCCCGCCGAGGCCGGCCAGCTGCTGATCCTGGCGTCCGGCCCGCCCGCGGCCGAGGCGGTCGTAAGCCCGGCATTTTCGGCGATCGGCCGCAAGACCGTGTGGCTAGGTGAGGCGGGCCAGGGCAGCAGGCTGAAGCTGGTCGTCAATGCCTACATGTCGACCCTGATCGAGGGTGTGGCCGAGGCCGCGGAGCTGGCAGGCCGGCTGGGTATCGACACGTCCAAGCTGGCTGAAGCCATCGAGGGCGGGCCGCTCGACGCGCCGATCGCGGACGCCAAGCTGCACAAGATGGAACGCGGTGATTTCGCGCCCGAGTTCCCGTTGGAGTGGGCGCTCAAGGACGTCGACCTGGCGCTGGAAGCGGCTGGCCGCGATACGCTGCCCCTGCTGGAGGCGCTGTCCCGCCAGTGGCGCAGGGCGGTAGACGCCGGCCACGGCCGCGAGGATGTCAGCGCTGCCCGCCTGGCACTGGGCGAACACCAGTGAGCCACAGGCCATTTATCGCTCGCATCGTTCGCGGGCGCCGGTTCGGTCAGCTACTCCAGCCCGGTCGCGTTCGGCGTATCCTGGACACGGGTGAGTCGGCCGGGCGGTCGCGCCGGGTGCAAGTCCGGTGAGGAAGGTCCGGGCTCCACAGGGCAGGGTGGTCGGTAACGCCGACCCGGGGTGACCCGCGGGACAGTGCCACAGAAAATAGACCGCCCCTGCGCGCCAGCGCGGGGGTAAGGGTGAAACGGTGGTGTAAGAGACCACCAGCGCCGCAGGTGACTGCGGCGGCTCGGTAAACCCCACCCGGAGCAAGGTCAAGAGGGGAGCCACGGCTCCCTGCGCGAGCGATCGAGGGCGGCCCGCCCGATGCTTGCGGGTAGACCGCACGAGGCTGTCGGCAACGGCAGTCCCAGATGGATGACCGCCGCCCCGCGAGAGCGGGGGCACAGAACCCGGCCTACAGGCCGACTCACCCACCTCTGTGTCGCTGACCTGGGACGGAACGGTCACCACGTTCCCTGGTTCCGTTCCTGTTCCGTCAGAGCCGGGGGGACAAAGGCGTGTCACCTTGCACGTCACCCCCATGTCCATGGGTGACACTTAAAGGAGAGGACCACCCTTTCGGGAGGGGCGCATTCCTGATGGCCGATGACCGGCCCGCACGGGCTCGACGGATGTACAACGAGCGGCAGGCACGCGGCTGGAGCCAGGCCGATGCCGTCAGGGCCATGCGCGCGCACTACTCGCACGAGCACCGATGCGGCTTGCCGAAGCACGCATCACCCTGGGCGTCCGAAAGAACCCGAGACGCAGGCTTACCTTGACCAGCTTCACGCGCTCAGCTCATTAACGAATTCATGGTCTGCCCAAGCCCTTTGAGCGCGACCATTAGTCCGCGTAGTTCCCTCAAGATCATCTGATCCAGTAGGGCTACACAAGTCGCTAGGGCCTCCTTACCGTGCTCAGGTATGATCCTGGTGACATTGATACATCAAGGGTTACAAGACAAATTTAGCAGGTATTCATTATGTCAGTCGTGATAGGTCTAATAGGCGTAATTGTTGGTGCGCTTCTTGCGTCGTGGCTGGCTCGCGGACGAGCTGTCAAGGAAGCACGAGTCCGGCACACGCTGAACTTGATCGAGGAGTTTCATTCTCGTGAAATGCTAATAGCTAGAAACGTAGCTAAAGCGGCTTTGACGTCCGATAAAGTCAGAGCCTAACCATAGAGGAGCGTCAGGCTCTTGGCGGAGAGGATTGGATCGCGATCACGATGATGCTACATTACCTTGACAAAGTGGAGGTCATGCTTGAAACAAGATGGGTCGAATACAAATTGCTTGACCGTCTTCTAGGTCGGTATATTCGTATCTGGGGGACGAGGTACCTCAACCTGAATCGCCTGCTTGATCATTCTGACTGGCATGATCTGAGGGTTTCCATCGAGCAGCTGACTAGGCGCTTCGAATCGTCTGATTACGCTATCTCGACTCAAACAATGACAGCGGAATAAAACGCGGCCGCAGGGCGGAGGCCAAGTCCTGTCAGCAGGGCATGATCGAGGTTTGCTGATCTCGGCTGTCGTGGCCGGGGCTCGGCCGGGCAGGGCGGGACCAAAATGCCGCGCGGAGCGAGCCGCCTGGGCATCCGCTACCCTGACGCCGATGTGCTTCTGACACTTAACCCTGCAACGGGCGGTGGACTCTAAATCTGCACGTTTTGGCCCTGAGGCCCTTTACGGCTCTCTCGCGATGAGTCGCGTTTCCGCAGGTCAAGCCGTCGGTATGAGATAACTGCCGTTGCAGGGGTTAAGCGTCAACTGTTTGCTCTGGCCCGTCTCCGGGCGGCGCAGGCGCAGTACCGGCTCGCAGTCCGGCAGATCGCTATCTCCTAATGCTCAGAACCTTATCCGTTGAGGCCCCCGTGCAGTTTGCCCCAGGGCAATCCGACACACTGGCCATGACCACAGCGATGCCGGGGCGGAACGGAGCGCCGTTCACATTGGCTGCGGCCAGGGCCGATACCTGTTGTGGCTTGCCCGTACAAGTGAACCCGGTCTGGGTCGTGCCCTGGGCAACGCGGTCGCCGACCGCCTGTGTGGTAGTCGAGCTGACGCTGCCAGCGTCCCGCGCACCGCAGGTGGCGGTGAATACCACTCGTACCGCGGCGCCGTTGGCCACGAGCGTCGCCGAGTTGACGCTGATCCCAGGAATGCTCGTGGTGCTGGCAGAGGCGCGGGCCGCGGTGGCCGGTATCAGCGCTGCGGTGCAGACTACGGTAGCTAGTAGGCCGGTCAGTCGCCTTGGGGTGAGAACGGGAAAGTGCATGGTGTTCTCCTTTGGACGTGTGCACCATGTGCCTTCTTAGGGCACAAAATCCGCCATCGATCGGCGGACTTCCTCGGAAACCAGCAGGACACATCACATCCTGGTGTTGCAAGGGACCTTAGTCCTGCGTGTTAAGCTCACGCCTTCAGACAGAGGAGGCAGCGACGGCAGGTAGAGTCGCGTTCCCGCAGGTCAAGCCGTCGGTATGAGATAACTGCCGTTGCCGGGTTAAGCGTCAAGGTAAGCGCCACGGAAGGACCGCGAGTCGCGAAGTTCGTGGCTATCGGGAGCCTGGGCACGAAAGGCCAAGACAGAGCCCGCTCCGGCTGCCCGCAGTCGAGCTCCACCACCGGCACCATACTTACCGTGATCCCATCGAGATCTTAGCTAGCGTTGGCTTTGGTCATCACGCTGCCTGGCATTCCAAAGAGATCTATTTGTGGCCATCAGCCGAGATCGCCACGTCAATCAATGCCTTGACACGAGACTGCCGGGGGTTCGCGGTGTTGGGCTGGCCGCGGGGGCGTCGTGGGTGACCTCACTGTCCTTGCGGGAGGGCGTGCCTGTGCGGTGGGTCGGGCTGGCACGTGCTGCGCTGCTGCCGTGGGGCCGTCTGGTTGACAAGCTGGATTACCGACTGTGTGCATGTTTTATGGTCATAGGTAAAGGTGGCGGTGCGGGGGGTGGCGGGGCTGGTGCCTGGCCGGCGGGCGGCGGCGGGTATTCCGGCCGGCATCTGCGTGTTTCTCACGCCGGGCGGGCGGCGGTCACCGGCGGGCTGGCCGGGTATTTCGCTGCTGGCCGGCTGGACCGGGCCGGGTGGCGGGACGGCGGGCGGCGGGACGGCGGGCGTGGCATGAACGTGGTAGAGGCCAGCGGGCTGGGTAAGCGGTACGGGAGCACGTGGGCGCTGCGCGGGTGCTCGCTGGCGGTCCCGGCCGGGCGGGTGGCCGCGCTGGCCGGCCCGAACGGCGCGGGCAAGGCCGCGCTGCTGAACCTGGCGGTGGCCCGGGCCGAGCCGTCCGCGGGCGGGGTGACCGTGCTGGGCGGCCGGCCGGGCGGCTGTCCGGCGGGCAGCAGGCGCAGCTCGCGCTGACCCTGGCGCTGGCCCGCCGGCCGCGGCTGCTGGTGCTCGATGAGCCGGCGGCGATGCTGGACCCGGTGGCCCGGCATGACTTCATGGCCACGGTGCTGACCGCGGCGGCCGAGGACGGCGTCTTGGTGCTGCTGTCCTCGCATCTGCTGGCCGAGCTGGAGCGGGTGGCCGACTACCTGATCTTGCTGTCGCGGGGCCGGGTGCAGGTGGCCGTGGAGGTCGAGGACCTGCTGGCCGGGCACCGGGTGCTGACCGGCCCGGCCGCCGAGGCCGGCCGGTACGCGCGGTGGCCGGGGGTGCATGTGCGCCGCGGCCAGGCGCAGGCGCACCTGCTGGTCCGGGCCGGCCCGGGGGACCCGGTCCCGGCGGGCTGGGAGGCGCACCCGGTCGGCCTGCAGGAACTGGCCCTGGCCTGCCTGCGCGAGCCCGGCGCCGCGGCGCTGCCCGGCCCGGCCCGCGGCCGGGCTCTGCCGCTGCAGGCCGGCGAACCCTGGCGCCCTTCCAGTGGATCGAGGGCGGCTGGCTGCTCGCGCTGTCGGTGCTGCTCATCGCCGCGACCGTCTGGCTGGTCCGCCGCTGCGCCGCCTGAGCCGCCTGGCAGCCGCGGCTTAACCTGCCAGCAGCCATCGTCCTGACGACCGCGGAGCGTGTGCGGCATGCTGGCCGGGCTGGCTGCCGCGGCGCTCACGGTGGTAAGGGCTCACTTTATTATGCCGGCTAATACAGTTCCTGACCTGCAGACCTATATGAGAAATGGAGCCTTTTTGAGCTAGCGGAAAATCAGAACGTCTGAGTCACAGAAAGGAGCAGGAGATGTCAGGAAACAAGGCGGTTGCCTACATCAAGCCGGGGGTTGTCGAGGTTCAGGAGATCGATTACCCGAAGCACGAGCTCCAGGATGGGCCGGGCGTCAACCCGGCGAACGTGGGGCGCAAGTGCCCGCACGGGGTGATCCTCAGAATCGTCGCGACCAACATCTGCGGCAGCGACCAGCACATGGTGCGGGGGCCGCACGACCGCTCCGGAGGGTCTGGTCCTCGGTCATGAGATCACCGGCGAGGTGGTGGAGGCCGGCCCTGGGGTGGAGTTCATCAAGGTCGGCGACCTGGTGAGTGTCCCGTTCAACATCGCCTGCGGGCGTTGCCGGAACTGCAAGGAGCGCAAGACCGGCGTCTGCCTGAACGTCAACCCCGACCGTCCCGGCTCGGCCTACGGGTACGTGGACATGGGCGGCTGGGTCGGCGGCCAGGCGCAGTACGTGATGGTTCCGTACGCGGACTTCAACCTGCTGAAGTTCCCCGACAAGGACCAGGCGATGGAGAAGATCCGCGATCTGACGATGCTCTCGGACATCTTCCCCACCGGCTACCACGGCGCCTACACGGCCGGGGTCACCACCGGGTCGACCGTGTACGTGGCCAGCGCCGGCCCGGTGGGCCTGGCCTGCGCCTACTCGGCTCATCTGCTCGGCGCGGCCGTGGTCGTCGTCGGGGACCTGAACCCGGACCGGCTGGCACAGGCGCGCAGCTTCGGCTGCGAGACCGTGGACCTGCGCCAGGACGCCTCGCTCGGGGACCAGATCGCGCAGATCCTCGGCGAGCCTGAGGTCGACGCGGCCGTCGACTGCGTCGGGTTCGAGGCCAGGGGACACGGCGCGGGTGCGGGTGAGGCTCCCGCCACCGTGCTCAACGACATTATGACCGTGGCTCGGGCCGGCGCTGGCCTGGGCATCCCGGGCCTGTACGTGACCGGGGACCCAGGCGGCGTCGACGAGGACGCCAAGATCGGGTCGCTGCGCGTCCGCCTGGGGCTCGGCTGGGCGAAGTCGCATTACTTCACTACCGGGCAGTGCCCGGTGATGATGTACCACCGCCAGCTCATGATGGCGATCCTGCACGACAAGGCGCAGATCGCTAAGGCAGTGAACGCTACCGTGATCCCGCTCGACGAGGCCCCCGAAGGCTACCGGGACTTCGACAAGGGCGCGGCGCAAGTTTGTCCTGAACCCGAACGGCTTGATCGCCGCCTGAGGCGAGCCGACCGGGGAGGCGGGTCCGGCACGCCTCCCCGGCCCGCAACTGGCCCGCACCGCGGCACGCCGCGGGCGGGCACTGGATCGACTCATCCGGATCATCCACCAGATTCAGTGTCAGCCCGGGATCGCCCGGCTGCTTTCCCGGCCGCCGTTTCCTGGCCCGGGTAACACCGGGCCGCGGGGCGGACACTTAAGAGTGTGACTACTATCCGAATCGCGCACGCCGAGCCCCGGCCCGGAAGGCTGGCCAACGGCGAATTCCAGACCCTCGGTCATCTGGTCGTGCTGGCCGATGACGCGGGTCACCGGGCCGTACCCATCTGGATGCCGGGCGACCCGGGCGCCGGCGACCTGGCGGACCTCCTGGACCGGCCCGCCGATCAGGTCATCACCGACGGCGTGCCGCAGGAACTCACCACCCGGCTGCTCGGCGCGGCCCGCGCCCGGGTGACCGGGGTGGACATCGACATAACCGAAGCCGGCGCCGCCGAGCTGAGCCCGGAGGTCACCGTGGCGCGGATCGCGCTGGCCGGCCCGGCCGGAGCCCGGCAGGTCACCGCGGACCTCGGCCTGGGCCTGGCGCTGGCCGCCGCCGCGGGCGCCCCGATCCGGCTGGCCGACGCGGTGCTGGACCGGCTGGCCGTCCCGGTTCCGGGCGATGACCTGCTCACCCCGTTCCTGGGCCGGGTGCCGCCGGCCGCCCGGACGCAGCCCGGCCGCGGGCTGCGGGGCTGGCCGCTGGCCACGCTGCCCGCCCGGCGGCCCCGCTACGAGCCGCGCAACCTGGACTTCGCTGACGGCCTGGACCGGTGGGACCTGGACTGCGGGTCCGGCCCCGACCCGGACCGGCCGGGCACGGCGGACGGCGAGCCGGACTACGCGGCCGCCGCCGAGGGCCCGTCCGCGGTCCTGTCCTCTGCCGTCTCGCGGCCCGCCGGGTCTGCCGCCCTGGTCCAGGCCATCTACGCCGACGACTACCGCGGCGCCATCGTTACCTTCAGCGGCGAGATCCGCACCGGCCCCCTCACCGGGCAGGCCGGGCTGCGCCTGGAGATCCTCCGGCACTGGTGGCGGCTGGGGCGCGCCCGCGAGGACCACGGCCTCACCGTCGCCGGCCGCCGCGCCTGGACCGGGTACAAGATCACGGCGCGGATCCCCGCGGACGCCGACCTCATCCGGTTCGGCATCGCGCTGACCGGCCCGGGCCGGATCGCGCTGCGGAACCCGGACCTGGGCATCGTCGACCCGGACGCCGGAACGCCGTGAGCGCGGACGTCTCCGACGGCGACCTGGCCCGGCTGGCCCGCGGCGGTGACCCGGTGGCGTTCCGCCTGCTGGTCGAGCGGCACCAGCCGATGGCCCGCGCCCGGGCCCGGCAGCTGGGCCCCGATCCCGGCGACGTGGACGACATCGTGCAGGAATCGTTCCTGCAGGCGTTCTTGGCATTGGACCGGCTGCGGGATCCGGACCGGTTCGCCGGCTGGCTGGCCGGCATCGTGTTCAACGTCTGCCGCACCCTGCACCGCCGCGCCCCGGTCACGCTGCTGGCCGACTGGCCCGAGCCGCTGCACCCCACGTCGGCCGGCGGCCTGCCCTCGGCCGAGGACCTGGACCGAGCCGGCGCGCTGCGCGCGGCCGTGGCCGGCCTGCCCGCCGGGCAGCGGCGCGCCGTCACCCTGCACTACTACGCCGACGTGCCCGCCGGCCAGGTCGCGGAGACGCCCGGCGCGGCCCGGGCCAGCCTGCACAAGGCCCGGCTCCGGCTGCGCGCCTACCTCACCGAGCACCGCCCCGACCTCGTTCCCGCCTCCGGGAGGACGCCCATGACCACCGTCCGCGTCGCGCGCATCGAGCGCCGCATTCCGCCCGGTCCCGTGCCGGACCGTTTCCCGACCCACGTCATGGTGCTCGCCGACGACGCGGGCCGGCGGGACCTGCCGATCTGGCTGCTCGGCCAGGACAGCCACCGGTTCGCCGATGACGCGGGTCACGGGCCAAGCTCAAACGAGCTGACCGACCGGCTGCTGCGCGCGGCCGGGGCCCGCGTGACTGCGGTGGACGTCGACGAGCTGGGCCCAGAGGTGACCGTGGCCCGGATCGAGCTGGCCACCCCGGCCGGCCCGAGCACGTCACTGCGCGGCTGCTCGACGGCCTAGCCGGGGCCATCATCTCGGGCGCGCCGATCCGGGTCGCCGACGCGGTCATGGACCGGCTGGCGGTGCCGGCCGGGACCAGCCAGGGCGGCCCGATGCCCGAGCAGACCGCGCGTGACCTGCGCATCGACCTGCGGCCGCGGTACGAGCCGCGCAACCTGACCTTCGCCGCCGACCTGGACCACTGGGTGCTCGGCGGCAGCTTCACCGAGAACGCCCTGCAGTCCCACTGGCAGGACTACTCCGCCGCCGCCGACCACGGGACCGCGATGCTGTTCGCGGCCGTGCCGCAGCCCGAAGGCTTCGCCTGGCTGGCCCAGGAGATCTTCGCCGACGACTACCGCGGGACCACGGTCACCTTCCGCGGCCAGTTCCGCACTCCAGATACCACGGGCCTCGCCGGGCTGTTCCTGCGGGTCATGAAGCCGCGGGACCTCCACGGGCCCTTCACCGCGCAGGCCGCCCTGACCGACCCGGCCAACCACATCATCACCCTCGAAGGTCCTACCGGCTGGGCCACCCACGAGGTCACCGCGCCGATCCCAGACGACACGAACACCATCGCGTTCGGCGTCTTCCTGGCCGGCCCCGGCCGGATCGACCTGCGCGACCCGGAGCTGACCCCGGCTGGGCTGGCCTATTAGCCTCCCCGATTCAGCAATGGCCCGCTAACCGGGGCGGGATGGTGTGCCCGGCAGCCACCACGCCGTTGACCGCGAGGTCGTCGGTCACGCGGTCGAGCAGTTCCCGGCGTCTGGCCTCGCCGCGCGGCGACCCGCCGATCGCCGGTAGCCTGCTCGCCCTGGTGGGTCGCGGCGCTGCTGTTCACGGCGGCAGCATCCATGATCAGACATTCTCGCAAAGTGGGTGCGCGGTCGGCATTCACGATGCACTACCGTGCACGGTAACGGCCTTTCTGTGCGTGTCCTTAAGCGGAGAACGCGTCCGTTAGCGCCGTATGGGAGAGGAGCCATGAGCCAGCCGCCGTCGCGGGATCAAGGCCCACCACCGGACCAGAGTCAGCCGCCCAACCAGGGTCGGCGGCCCTTTTGGCCCTCTGGGGACCAGCCGCAGGCCTGGCCGTCCGCCGGTTCTGGTCAGGACCAGCCGCCGTCGTGGCCTTCCGGAGGCGAGCCGCCGTCCTGGCCGTCAAGCGGACCGGGCCAAGGGCAGCCGTCGTGGCCCTCGGGGGACCAGCCGCCGGCCCGGCCCGCTGGGGACCAGCCGCCGGCCCGGCCGCCTGACGGCGGCCAGCCGCCCTATCCTGGTCCTGGTCACAGCCACGGCAATGGTTGGAGGCCGCCGCGGTTCAGGCGGAGGCGCCCGCTCCGCGGCGCTCTCATCGCGCTCGGCCTCTTCGTCGTCTTTGGCTTCGTGGTCCGAGGCCTCACCGCCAGCCACAGCAACGTCTCGGTCACGCCGCCGTTCCCATCAGCCAGCGGGGCCCTGGCCACCGGGCGCCAGGTGCCGCCGGGAAAGGTGGGGTCGCAGTTCGGCCTCCAGGACGGCAGCGGGGACACCTACCGGGTGACCCTGGTGAAGGTCATTGACCCGGCCCGGGGCGCGGGCCAGGTCAATTCGCCGGACAGCGGCAAGCGGCTCGTCGGCCTCGTCTTCAAGATCAAGGCACTGAGCGGGAGTCCGCAGGAAGAGGACGCCAACAACGACGCCGTGCTCGTCGGCGGCAACGGGCAGAACTACCCGGCGGACTTGGTCGGCATCGCCGGGTACACCAACTTCGACAGCGGCGCGATCCACGTGACGCAGGGTGATGCGGTGACGGGATCGGTCACGTTCCAGGTCCCGGACGGGGTCACGGTCGCGACGGTCCGGTGGAGGGCGCTCAACGGGTTCGGCTCGACGGTCGAGTGGGACGTATCCGGTTAGCAGGCTGAGGGCCTTCTCTCCGGCGGCGACCGCGGCCCACCCGGATGACCTGGCGTCGGCCGTCGTCGGGAGGACACCTGGCATCGACGGCACCTTCTGCCACGGTTCTCGGACTGCGTCTACCCGCGGTCAAGACATGGCCGCCCACCGGGGAATAGCCGTCCGCCGGCCACCTGACCGGTCCCCGGGCGGAACCGGGGACCGGCAGGCGTTCTCCCGGCAACTGACCAAGCTGCGGGGACGAGATCGCGAATACGGCAGGGCATCAGCGGCACTCCGCACCACGGCCGTGTTGGTCACGGCCGGAGCAGATACCGGGAACATGATTGCTGATACTGGCTATCCCCACCACGCTGTGGGCCTGCCGTCCTGGTCGGCGCGCTGGCACGCGGAGCGCGTCCTCGGCCAGGGGCTCAGTGGGTGATCGTGCCGAACGTCACATCAGGTGACCAGATCGCCTGCCACCTGATCCCCGTGGCGGGACTGGTCGCCGAGACCATGTGATTACCGCCTTCGTAGATGCCCACGTGGTAGACGTAGCTGTTGGGGTTGGAGTCGACATGGAAGAACACGAGGTCCCCGCCCCACGCCGCCCTCCTGCTTTCGCGGCGGAAATGCAGGAATTGATCTTCCGCCGTCCGGGGAATCGACTTGCCGTAGTGGCCGTATACGTAATGGGTGAGCCCGCTGCAGTCGAAACCCGTGCTGGGCGAACTGCCGCCGTAAACGTAGGGAACTCTCCCGACAAACCTCTCCACGTACGAGGCTGCCTTTTGGTTGAACGATAGCGTGTGAGCGCTAGCCGTTCCTGAGAAAAACGCCAGAGATACTGCCATCGTTCCGGCGATGGTGCCTATCTTATGTCGTACTGACACAGGCCCGCTCCTTAAACGAGTTTCCTGAGTTTGACGGAATGCACCGGGCTGCAACGGCCGGTGCGGCGGGCCTCTTCGTGGTCGCGGCTAAAGCGCGACTGACCCACGTGACGCAGGGGAAGCGCTTCTTCACGCTATGGAATGCCAATCCCTGGTGCTGAATCAGCATGCGGCATGATGGCCGGAAAGTTCAGATAATCCGCTAAATGTTCCAGCTTATGGAACATTTAGGTATACATATGCTTCATACATACCAGCTTTCACAGGAGATAACATGAAGGTTACAAGACCATCTCAACATAGTTACTCTGCGTATTATATATTGGCTGGCAGTGCCTATGCCATAGCGTCAGTAACCGTCGATCAAGCTTCTGAGCTGGGAAAATATCCATTTATCTGGTAAACCGCCGGTGCGCATGTGGCCCCGACCGAGCGCCGGGAGAGTGACCTCCACCACATCCGCCGACGTGGCGAAGATGCCGTCGCCCGCGGGTGAGGCACTCGAACATGTTGGACGAAAAGTGATGAGATAGATACTCTAAGTGAGTTATGTTCCCGTGGTGTCCTGGCGGTTGCCGGTCGCCCCGGGCTTGCCGACGACGATGAGCGATGGCTGCGTCGGCGACCTCGGCGGGGGGGCGCCCGCGATCACATAGTCACGGTCAATGGCGACCATGCATTTATCTAAACGGGCACTGGCATTATGCGCACCATCGTGCCGGTAGTCCCGTTGTACGGCTAAAGATCAGCGTCGCGAAAATGGCACCATAGGACACCATGGCGCTACTTATGCGATGAAGGGAGCCCGCCGTACCGCTCGGGTTCGGAGTTGGCCGCAGCTATCTTCCCGGTGGCCGGGTCAAGAGCAATGATCAGTGCGTTGACGGACGAAAAGACGGTCCCGGCTGCTCTTTGTACGCGAACGCGAGATCACTGACCACGGCGGACACCGTCCCGTCATTGGTGGCCAATTGCGACTAGCGTCGGCTCGCGAACTCACCGGCCGGCTCGAGCCGCGACTGCCGCAGCCGCCCCCGGCCGCCGCGGCCGCCGGGCCCGCAGCACGTCCGGCCCGAACCTGGCGTCGTGCCGCCCCGCGGCGCGACGGCCCAAACGCTGCATGGGCGCCTCGATGAATCGGCGCGTCAGCCGCAGCAGACCAGCAGGACCAGGACGAATACCGCGACCATGGGCAATTCCATCGGCTGGGAGTTCTCGTTCCTGGTCCACGGCACGCTGGCGTAGACCTCGATCAGCACCGGGTGAAGCAGGTACACCGAGTAGCTGACCAGCCCGAGCCAGGCGGGGGCGCGTGGCACCTTCTTATTGCGGCACAGCGCGCCGCCCAGGAACAGCGCGGTGAGCAGCAGGTAGAACACCATCTCATAAGCCAGCGACCAGACCACGTTGGGCACCGTCGGCGCCCAACGCACGCTCTACAGCATGAACACTGGCCAGGGTCGAACCAGTGATAGACCGAATGCCGGACAGGCTGCAGCACGGAGTAGGTCAGGTGGTCGAGCACCACGCACAGCGTCAGGCACGGTGGCCTAAGTTACCCAGCCAGCCTGAGTTAAGCCGGTCCGCGGCTGTGTGCCTGGTGATAAAACGGGAAAGGATGACGGCCGATGCTCACGTTCGGCGTGGTGGTGCTGGGAGTCACCGATCGCCAGCGGGCCATGGAGTTCTGGTGCGCGGCGCTCGGTTACCAGGTGCGCGAGGATGGATTCGGCGGCTGGGCCACGCTGCTCGTCCCGCCGGGTGCAACCGGGACCATGATCGCGCTGCAACGCAGCGAGACGCCGCCTCAGGACTACCCGCGGCTCCACTTCGACCTGCACGTCGCCAGCGCGGCCGAACAAGAGGCGGAGGCGGACCGCCTGGTATCGCTGGGCGCCGTCCGGGTCGGCTGGGACAGCTATCCCGACGACCCGGACTTCATCGTGCTGGCCGACACCGAAGGCAACCGGTTCTGCATCGTCGACCTCGCCCACGAAAGCCACGAAAGCCCCGAAAGCCCCGAGTAAGGGCTACGCCCGCTCATCGGCAGTTGCTGGCCCTCGTCCTGATCAGCACAATGCGCTTCCCTTATTTATCAGATCTCGAAGCATACGATGTCAAACTATTAGACAGCTATCGAGAAGTGTTACCCTTCGCTCATGTCCCGCCCCGCGCACCAGCCGCTTGGCCTGCACCTCACCAGGGTTTCGAGGACCGTCAGCCGTGCCTTCGGCGACGCCCTAGCCGAAGCCGGCGGATCACTGCCGGTATGGCTCGTGCTGATCTCGCTGAAGAGCGGCCAGCTTGCCAGCCAGCGCGAGCTCGCCGAGGCGGTCGGGATCCAGGGAGCCACGCTCACTCATCACCTGAACGCGATGGAGTCCGCCGGGCTGGTGACCCGGCGCCGGGATCCGGCGAACCGCCGCCTGCACCTGGTCGAGCTGACCGCCGACGGCGACGCGCTCTTCTTCCGCCTCCGGGACGCGGCGATGGCCTTCGACCAGCGACTGCGCGCCGGGCTCTCCGATACCGAGGCCGGCCAGCTAGAAGCGCTCCTGACCAGGCTGCATGACAACGTCAGCGCCGGCCGCTGATCATCACATGAGCTCGCGAAGTTCCGTGATCTCCCGCGCCAGCACGGCACGGCACGGCAGTACTACGCGGGTGGCGCCAATTTGATGCTCATCTTGACAGCTTTGACTGACGACATCCCCGCCGCGTACAGGGCGGTGCCGATGGACAGCAGGGCGAACCCGAGCACCTGCAGGTGGGAAACGCCAAGCAGGATCAGCCCGATTCGGTCGAGGACGAACCCGGGTGCCATCGCGACACCGCTCAGCGCCCACCCGGTGGCGGTGCGGCCGATAGCCTGCTTCGGCGGCAATTTCTGCTGCTTACGACCGATGATGTGCGCGGGCACGGCGACGAAGCTGACCAGCATCACGCCGAGCACGGCGCCCAGGATCAGAACGTAAAGCCAAACCCAGTTGATGCGTGGCACGACCGCGACGGCAAACGCCAGTGCCGCGCCGATGAGCAGCCCGGAGCTGACGATACCGGCCAGATGCCGGTTGGTATGGCGGATCGCGGGGCGGATCTGCGGTGGCAGGACGTCGATCGCGAACGCGAACACCGTGTTGCACCAGAATGCGGCGGTCGAGACAACGACGGCCAGCGCCACGACGACGACGACTCCGCCCAGCGTGACGTGCCGGAACGGGACCCCGCGAAGAGTGTGTTGTTTGAGATCCCACATGGTCAGCCAGATCCAGATCGCCGGTACCAGCTGGATCAAGGACAGCCGCCAGTTCAAGACCAGCAGCTTGACGCCACGGATCAACAAAACGATCGTCCCGGCTGCCCACGCTACCGGCGCGAGATACGGCCGGGACTCGCCGAACTGACGCGCCGCCGATTCGATCTTGCGCGGATCGGCGTCTGCCACGGCCCGGGCCAATTGCCAGACCTTCGCGAGCCGGATCTCGCGTCGGCGGCGAGGACCTGGGGCAGTGACCGTCTCGTCTGCACCGACCGGAAGAGTCGGCTCCGCAACCCAGCCAGGACCCGCACCAGCGGGGCCGAAACCGTCAGGCCCGTTCACGCCGCTCGCCCGGGTGGGCGAGGTGTCCGTCCCACGCGACTCACTCACCGTTTCAATCTGCCATCGCACGCTGCCCTCTGAATTATCGCCCGTTTGGCCACCGGTGTGGAGTGATCGGGCTGGCGGCTTTAGTCGGGACGCTCACACCGCGGGCCGCGATTCAGCGGACGCACCCGCCAAGGTCCGCGGAAAGCGAAGCGTAGGTTCCCTTCGAACCTGTCTAGGCGGCGGCCCGGAGTTCGGCCAGGTCGATGCCGAGCCAGTCCCGCAGGCCTTCCTGGCCGGCCTTGGTCACGGTGACGATGCGGCTGGCTTCCCTCGTGGCGATCCAACGGCGCGCCACCAGTGAAGAAGTCAGGGCGGCACCGAGGCTGCCCGCTAGGTGATAGCGGCGCTCGCTCCAGTCCAGGCAGGGCCGGAGCAGCGGCCGGGTCCGCCGCTCGAGCCGGTCCACGTCGATGCCGAAGCCGCCGAACTCCGCCGCGCCGCCCGGCGTCAGCAGGTAGCCGCCGTCGCGCTCGCGGAGCAGGCCGCGCCCGAGCAGCGTCTCGGTGACAGAAACGCCGACCACGCCCGCCAGGTGGTCGTAGCACATCCGCGCCCAGCGCAGGCTCTTCGCCCGGGTCGCCTCGCCGAGCGAGCCGGCCGGGGTCGCGGGCGCGAGCAGGATGAGGATCTCCAATGCATCGGCCACCGGCTCCGAGGCGATCGAGTACAGCTGCTGGCGCCCGCTGGGCTGAGCGCGGACCAGCCCGCCCGCCACCAGCTTCTTCAGGTGCGCGCTGGCCAGCGAGCGGGAGATGCCGACCGCCTCGGCCAGCCCCGAACCCGACTGCGGCGTCCCCCCGAGCAGGGTCAGGAGCATCTGCGCGCGGTGCCGGTCAGCCATCAGTGCGGCCACGGAGGCCAGGTCAGCATCCGGATCCATGACCCCAACCTTAGCCCAACGACAGTCAAATGATGATTTGACGGTTTGCGGGCTAAGGTCGGTGTCATGGCGACCACGACACTCATCGGCCGGCACCCCAGCCGGGGCTCCAGCGCCTGGGTCAGGATCGCGTTCGCGATGTTCGCGGTCGGCTGGGGGGCCAACCAGTTCTCGCCGATGCTCATCGTCTACCGGGACGAGCTCAGGCTCGGCGCCGGCGCGGTCGCCGGGCTGTTCCTGGTCTACGCGCTGACCCTGATTCCCGGCCTGCTCGCCGGGGGGCCGGCCTCGGACCGCTTCGGCCGACGGCCGGTGGTCTGGCCGTTCGTCGCGCTGTCCCCGCTGGCGACGCTGTTGCTGGTGCTCGGGGCGCGGTCGCTCGTCATGATCGCCATCGGCCGGGCGCTGGCCGGGCTTTGTTCGGGCGTCGTGTTCGGGGCGGCCACCGCGTGGGTGCAGGAGGTGTCGCCGGACGACGGGATGAGCGCGCGGCGGTCGGCACTTGCGCTGACGGCCGGGTTCGGGCTCGGCCCGGTGGTGGCCGCCGCGCTCGCCCAGTGGGGGAGCGATCCGCTGGTAGTGCCGTACCTTCCGCACCTGGTGATCGGAGTGGCGGCCGTGCTCGCGCTCGCGGGGACGCCGGAGGGCAGGCCGGCCCGGCGCGCGGCGGCGGCCCGGCGCGCGGCGGCGGTCCGGCGCGGGGCGGCGGTCCGGCGGCGCTGGCCGCCGGCCGGGGTGCGCACCCGGCGGTTCTGGCTGGCGGTCGCGCCGGCCAGCCCGCTGGTGTTCGGCTCGGTGTCCCTGGCCATCGTGGTGCTGCCGGAGGAGGTGACCAGCGCGCGGTCGCTGTCGGTCGGGTTCGCCGGGCTGATGACGGCGCTGTCGTTTTCGGCCGGGGTGGCGGTGCAACCGCTCGCCCGGCGGCTGCACGACATGCTCACCGGCAGCGTCGCCGGGCTAGCCTGCGCCACGGCGGGAGCCGCGGTCGGGATCGCCGCGGTGGCCGCCTCCGACCGCGTCCTGGCCGGCGCCGCGGCCGTGCTCCTCGGCCTGGCCTACGGCCTGTGCCTGGTCTCGGGGCTGCGGCAGGCCGAGCACCTGGCGAACAGGGACGAGCGCGGTGCCGTGATCGCCTGCTACTACGCCCTGGCCTACCTGGGCTTCGGGGTGCCCTATCTCGTGGCTGGCCTGGGCGCGCTGGCCGGCCAGACCGGTGCGTTCGTCGCGCTGACCGCGATCATCGCCGGGCTCACGCTCTGGACCGCCGGGTATGCGGCCCGCCTACGCCGGGCTATCCGGGACCGCGAAGGTGACAGCCATGTCAGCTGGCCCGCCGGAAACCGCGATTTCGTGTCACGATAAGGTAACATACCACTTCGTTCGGACTAATTAAAAATCTTTTTTGAGATATTTGGACCGAACGGATCTGGCTGCGTGCCGCAGGTCCGGTGCGTGCGTTACCGGTGGTGCCTGTGGGCACCTCCCGCGTGGCCGATAATGCGTTCCATTCCGTTCCGCCGTGGTCCATCATCAAGCTCGTATTCCAGTTTCCTGGCAAGCGTTGACGACCGTTGATTTTGCCAGTACATCTAGCTATATAGCCAGTACATCTAGCTATATAGATAGCCCATTCTCGGCGAACGAGTATTTAAGGGGAATCGCCACCGGTCTCGGACCGCGGCGGGGCGGTTGGGGAGGGAGTACGCGATGTCTGGGCTGCCGCTAGTAGGGGATGAGTTCGCGGGCTACCGGGTGCGCTCGGTGCTCGGCCGCGGCGGGATGAGCGTTGTCTACCAGGCGGAGAACCTCCGCCTCAGCAGCATCATCGCGCTGAAGGTGCTGGCGCCCGAGCTCGCCGCCGACGATGTCTTCCGGGCCCGGTTCCTAGAGGAATCACGGATCGCGGCTTCACTCAACCACCCGAACGTGATCCCCATTTACGACATGGGCTCCCTCGATGAGCTGCTCTACATCGCGATGCGGTATGTCTCGGGCACCGACATGCGGCAGATGATAAAAAAGCGCGGCCGGATCCTCCCCGCTACCGCCTTGTTCCTGGTGAGCCAGGCCGCGCGGGCCCTCGACGCCGCGCACCGCAAGGGGCTGGTGCACCGGGACGTGAAGCCGGGGAACCTGCTGATCGAACGGGGCAGCGACGAGGCCGATCCGGACCACGTGTACCTGGCTGACTTCGGGATCACCAAGCACGCGGTGTCCCGCAGCGGGCTGACCTCGACCGGCCAGTTCCTGGGCACGATCGACTATGTCGCCCCGGAGCAGATCCGGGGCACGTCGGTGCTGGGCCAGGCCGACCAGTACTCGCTCGGCTGCGTCTTGTACGAGTGCCTGACCGGACGGGTGCCGTTCGAGAAGGACCTGGACGCCGCGATCATCTGGGCTCATGTCGAGGAGACGCCCACGATGCCCACGGTCCTGCGTCCGGAGTTGCCGCCCGAGGTCGACCAGGTGTTCGCCCGGGTGCTGGCCAAGCGACCCGACGAGCGCTACCAGAGCTGCCGCGAGTTCGTCGAGGCCGCCCGCATGGCGCTGGGCATCTTCAGGCCAGGCACGGAGTCGTCCCTCGCCTTCGGCACCATGCCGGCCGGGTCGCCGATCGGTGCGCCGTCCGGCAGCCAGGCCGGGGCACCGCCTGACCGGTTCTCCTGGAGCAGCATGGCCAGCCATGCGCCAGCCGCCGATCCGGTCGCGTCCGGCGGCGTCGCCGCCGCGCCGCCGGGCGGCACCCTCGCCTCGCACCGCCGGGAGCGCGGCATCTCGGGTCCCGGCGAGCCCGGTCAGCCGGCCGGCGCCCAGCCGCCTCCTGGCCGGCCGCGCGGGCCGCGCTGGTACCGCCAGCCGCGCTGGCTGGCGCTGCTGGCCGTGCTGATCCTGGCCGTGGCGGGGCTGGGCATCTGGGCCGGGGTGAACGGCTCGAGCTCGCACCAGGGCAACACGGCCATGCCGTCCATGTCCGCCAAGCCGAAGCCGAAGAAGGCCACGCTGAGCGCGCTGATGAGCGCGCTCAGGCTGACGAACCAGAGTTCCGACGCCAAGGGCTTGCTGCCGTCTTCGACCTGCAAGCAGCAGGGGTCGAACATGGTGACCTGTGTCGCCCCGGCGCCCGGCATCAACGAGGCCGAATTCCATACCTACCCGAACCTGACAGTCCTGTACAACACGTACATGGCCGAGGTCATGTCGCTCAGCTCCCCCAGCCAGTTCAAGCAGAACTACAACGACTGCGAGCTCGAGCAGACGGTGGGCGAGGCCGGCTGGAACCACCAGTTCCAGCACCCGAAGACCTACACGGTCGCCGAGATGAGCGCGGGCAAAGTGACCGACGACCAGGCCGCGGGCCGGGTGTTCTGCAACTTCACCCAGGGCCTGGAGTACATAGTCTGGACCCAGGACGACGGCCATGTCATGGGCGTCGTGGCCGCGTGGCCGCGCGCCGCATGAGACCGTCTGGAACTGGTGGGTGGCGATCCATCACAACATCGGCCTGGGCGGCTCCCCCATGAACATGAACATGCCGTCCTCGTCTCCCTCCACCAAGAGCACGCCCTCCTCCATGAACAGCATGTCCCCGTCCCCGTCCGCGTCCATGAGCAGCATGGGCGGTTGACCGGACGGCAATCCGCCGCTGAGGCGCATCCTCGGCTGCCGCCATATGGCGGAACCTGCCGTAGCCGACGGCGGCAAGGGCGGTCGGCCCCCGGACCCTAGGCGTTGGCTTCGCGCTCTAGGGCTAGGGAGGCTGTCGTGTATCTCTCCTGGCTTGCGCCAAGGCCGGCCGCAGGCAGCCGGGGACGCGGTCCTGGCCCCGGGCCTGGATGAGGATGCCCGTCACGAAACGCATACATCGGGGACATAGGAGGTTGCGGCGCCGGGTCAGGTTGTCATCGCTGCCGATTAGGGTGTCCTTTTCCGGAGCACCCTCCGGAGCACCCTGATGAGGGCCTGCAGCCGGGCTGTGATATCCGGTCCGCGCCGTGCCCATCCGTAGAGCCAGGCCAAGCATCACGCACGGTACCCATGCTCCGTCATTACCGTCCCGCTTCCGTTCCCTCCCCCCGGCCCTCCCCCCGGCCCGCCCCTCGCCGCCCCGCCTATCCCGAAGCAGGACATTCCGCCCGTACCGGGTGGCGTGGAAGGGCGCCAGAGTCAATGAGTGTGGCGCTCTACCCGATCTATGAGGTAGAGCGTCACTTTCATTGACTTGCGGGGACCGGGGGACGGTGCGGATGGGGAGAGGGGGTCGGGTGGGGCCGCTTCTCGGGCTGCCTGCTTGGGTATGGTGACGGAGGGTATGCCCGTACCGTGGGGCGGGGGATTCAGGGTGTGCGGGGCTGGCGCGGGGCTCCTGGAGCATGCGGGATTGCAGTGGCGGGTGCAGGCTGGCGGCGCAGCCGCGGTTCGGGTGGAGGCCCGGACTGGCCTGGGCCAGTTGTGCGACAGGCTCTGGGCTGGGCGCCCCACGCTATTTCTGGCAGCTCGGGCACCAGAACCTGAGCCGTTCCTGGCCCGGAGGCCCCGCCTCGCCTCTCCTGATCGGAGTTCCGCAGCGTCGGCAGGGCCGCCCGGCGCGCCTGTAGGCCCAGTTCTCCTGGCCGGACCTGGTGTCGCCGGTCGTCACATGCCCAGGCCGTGTCTTGTTCGCGTCGAGCAGCCGGTGCCCCAGATCGACGAGCGCGTGCAGATCGTCGACTTCCCCGACAGGCCGCCAGGGATCGATGCCGCGCAGGAACAGCATTTCTGCAGCAAATATCACCCCTGCCCCGGCCAGGTTTCGCTGGTCGAGCAGCGCCTCTCCGATGGGACGATCTGGTTCGGCGCTCAGCCGCCGCACCGCCTCGTCGCGGTCCCAGTCCGGCCCGAGCAGGTCGGGACCGAGGTGGCCGGTGACCTTCACCTCCTCGGTGGTGTGGATCAACTCGACCACGCCGAGCTGGTACCCGATCGCCTGCCAGTCCTCGTTGGCGAGCAGCAGCCTGATCCGGTGGCTGTCCCTGATCCGCTCGGCGGCGGGCCGGACCCGCCAGTCCCCGTCCATCCGCAGGTGGGTGTGGACGGTGAGGCCGTTCCCCGTCCTGGTGAGCAGGTGCTTGCCGCGGGAAATAGTCTCGGTCACGACGTCGCCGGTCAGGTCGGCGGTGGCCAGCCTCGGAACACGGAAGTCGCTGCGGGTCAGCATCCGCCCCGCCAGCGCCTCGTGCAGGCGGCGGGCGGTGTACCAGACGACGTCTCCCTCGGGCATGACCCCAGTGTGCTTGGTCAGCAAGAGTGCTCGGTCAGCCCTGGTGAGTTAACCGCCGGTAGTCATCCCTCGGGTCATACGGGGCGCGATGGCCGTTGCCCCGGTAGGCATTGGCATTGCCCGGGTGAGCGCTGCCCGGGTGAGCACCGCCCGGGAAGCCGTTGGCCGGGTAGCCGTTGCCCTGATGGCCTGCGTCCGGATACCCCCCCGTTGGGTATCCGGACGTTGGGTATCCGACCGGGGGGTATCCGCCGGTCGGATAGCTGCCGGTGCCCTGGTATCCGTCGGTCGGATAGCTGCCGGTGCCCTGATGGCCGTCCTGCGGGTACGCCTGCCCCGCGGCCCTGCTCGCTTCGTCGGTGCCGCCGTGCCGGCCGTGATTGTCATATCCGTAGTTCTCGCCATACGGCGGGGTGTCCATCGCCTGGGTTTCCGAGGACGGGTCGCCGTAGGAGGTACCAGAGTACGACGACCGTGATCTGCGTGACCTGCCGTCGACCGGCCCGCTCGAGCGGAGCGAGAAGGCCGCGCTTGTCAGCGGATCCTCATCGTCGCTACGGCTCGCCCGGCGCCGCCCGCGTGCTTCGGCAGGCTGAGCGACGGCTGTCATCGGCTGGCTGGCACGGGCAGGCTGGCTGGCGCGCGCAGGCTGGCTGGCACGGGCAGGCTGGCCGGGGGCGCCCATCAGCGGGCTCGTGCTCGTGGCTGTCCGGACGGGCTGGGTCCCGCCGGGGCTCTGCGACGTCATGCTCGGGACGGGCTGAGTGGCTGCAGGCGGCCCGGCCGCGGATGGCTCGGCCGCAGGCGGCATGGCTGCAGGCGGCATGGCTGCAGGCGGCATGGCTGCAGGCGGCATGGCTGCAGGCGGCATGGCTGCAGGCGGCGGCACCGTGTCGAACGGCCGGTTCCTGCTCCTGGTGGGATCCTGCTGAGCGGTGCGTGCGGTCGTGGTCAGCGGCTTGTCCGACGCCAGGTCATCCCAGAACTGCTCGTCGCTGACACCGCCGAACGACTCCGCCGGCCACAGCTCCTTATCGACCTCGACTCCCTTGCGGAAGCCCACGCGCCGACGCGGCCTGTCTGTCCTGCTCGCATCCACCGGGTCGCTGAAATCCAGAACGGGATTTGGGCCGGTGCTGGCATCGGCCCGGTTATTCCGGGACGAGTCATTAGCGCCCGGACCGGTATTCGCTGGTCTACTGCCATTTACGGCCCGGCGACCATTCTCGGTCCGGTCGGGTCTGGCGGTGCCGCCGCCGCGTCTGCTTCCCGCGCGCCTATCGCTCCCAGCGCGGCCCGCGCCGACCGACCGCAGGCGCTTATCACCGCCCCTGCCTGAGCGGATGCTGAAATAGAAGGCTGCCGCGATGCCGACAACCCCGGCGATGGCCAGTCCCACGACCAGAAACATGGTCTCCATCCAGAATGCCGGGCCTGGTGGAAGGCGCTAGCTAGGCACACGCGGCCGATGACGCGAGCCTTCCCTCGTTATCGCGAGCGCCGTGAACCCGCTTGATCATCGATTGTTGCTTACCAGCGGGGAGCGTGTCACAGGATTGAAAAAGTTTTGATTACTGTCGATTACGGACTGTATCTGGATGATCACGGGTTTCCGGTTACCACTATTCGCCCGCGCCCGATTGTGGCCGCCGCGATCGCCGTCCACACTGACTGCAACGGTGCGCCGTTGGTGGCGTCTAGCGTGGTACGCAACGCATAAACCGTAAATCGATACGAGTGCTGATGGCCGCTAGGACACGGCGCGTCGTAGGCCGCTGTGCCTGCGCTGTTCATCGCCTGGCGCGCCCCGGTGGGCAGCGAGCCTTCCTGGATGTCCGTAGCCCCAGGGTTGATGTCGAAAACAAGCCAGTAAATGAACGGCGTGATCGGCGCCGAGGAGTCATCGACAATAAGCGCCAAGCTCTTGGTCCCCTGCGGCGCGCCCGACCAGTTGAGCGGGGGGTAGATTCCCGCGCCGTGGCAGGTATAACGCGCCGCCAGCGTACCGGAGATGAACGCCTCGCTGTTGACCAACATCGGGGCCGGCGCCAAGGGCGCGCCATACCCGGCGGTGCAACCGGCCAGGGTCAGGACAGCCAGCGCCAGCGCGCCGGCGGCACGCGCGCGACGCGGGCGCGACGGTCCGCGGCGAGTCTGGTCCTGGCCTGAAGTCACCTTCGCCTCTCTACTGCCGACGGTTGATATTAGAACCTGTCCAGGTAGGAAGCGTAGGGTGATGCGGCGTGTTGAATGCTCCAGGGGGAGTACCAGCAGAAATACGGGCGATCAGCGAGAGCACATGCCGAACGCGCTGCGTATCGGGCTACTAGGCCCGCTCCAGGTGCTGGACGAGGCGGGCCGACCGGTCCACGTCGGCGGCCGCCAGCTGCGGGTTCTGCTCACTTTGCTCGCCCTGAACGCCGGGCGTGTCGTGCCGGCCGGCGGCGACGTCGGCCAGGCCGCGCAGGTCCTGCGGGACGCGCTGTATACGTGGCGCGGCCAGCCGCCAGGCCGAAGCGCTCGCGGCGCACCACGAGGGCCGCGAGCTACTGGCCGACCGGCTCGGCGTAGACCCGTCCGCTCAGCTTGAGCAGGTCTATCTCGGCATCTTGCGGAGCCCCCGCGATCTTTCACCAGATCCCGAACGGGCCGTGGTGCAGGCCCAGGCTCCCGTTTCCGCCCTCCGGGTGCACAGCCCACTGACGAGTTTCGTTGGCCGCGACGAGGACGTGCCCCTGGTGCTGAAGAACCTGCGCGCCGCCCGCCGGACGGCGCTGCCCAAGAACAGGACGCTGCGGGCCGTGGTGGACTGGAGCTGGGACCTGCTATCGGCAGCCGAGCAGGTCCTGGCCCGCAGGCTGGCCATCTTCCCGGGCGGGGCGACGCTGGAGGCGGATGCCGATGCTGCGCTGCGGTTCGTGCGGGCCCTCGGCTGGTACTGGATGCTGCGCGGGCAGCCGGGCGAGCCCGAGGCGCTGGCCCGTGAGGTCCTCGCGCTGGAACCCGGCGAGCACTCGGCGCGCATGGCCGAGGCCCGCGTGGTCTGCGCGCTCACCGCGGCCGGCGAGTCCTGGGACATCGACGCGGTACGGCCGGCGCTGGCCGGGGCCGTGGCCGACCTCACGAAGTGGTCTCCGGACGGGGCGCCCGCCCATCCGATCGTCGCGATGGGCGAGCCGATGCTGGCTCTTTACGACCGCGATCCCGAACGCGCCTTCGCCGGGTTCGATCGGTATTCCCAGTCGGAGGATCAATGGGTGCGGGCGGCCGCGCCGCTGCTGCAGGCGACGTTCGGCATCATGCTCGGCCGGACCGAGGGAGCGGAGTCCGAATGCCAGGCCGCCCTGGCTGCGTTCCGGCACTCGGCGAGGCGTGGGGTACCGCCGCGGTCCTCATGCAACTGGCCGACTTCGCCAAGCTGAGGGGGGACCACGCGGCCGCCACCTTGCTCGGGGCGGCCCACTCGGTCCGGGGTTGCTTCGACGAAGGCAGCCTAGACTCTCCCGCCGCGCGGGACTGGGTGCGTACCCCGCTTGGCCCCGGTGCGTTCGAGGCTGCCTATGAGCGCGGTCGTGCCCTCGGCTAGGACGACGGGTCGCCCTCGTCGCCAGGACGGTAGCGGACCCCGTGACGGCCGGGTGACCAGGGATCCCAGTCCGGAGGTCACGGCCGTTACCCGCTGGCGGTCGCGTCTGCCGCCGGGAGCAGCAGCGCCGACGGCCTGGCCTGGTCGTGGTAGACCTCGATGTCCGTGGGGACCAGGCGCGTGGCGGTGGCCAGCGGTTCCCCGGTGCCGGTGTTGCGGGCGAAGCGCGGATGCGCGCCGCCGCTGACCTGCAACCGCAGCCGGTGCCCAGGCGCGAAATGGTGGGCGATGGAGCTCATCGGAACCGTGACGGCTTCCTCCGCGAGGGTGCCGGGGGGGAGGCGGACGATGCCGTCGGTTACATTCCATGAACGCCCTTGCGGGTCGACGTCGCACAGCCGGACGAAGACATGCGCGTGGGCGGTGCTGGCCCGCACGTGAAGCACGGCGCGGACCAGGCCGAGCACGTCCAGCGGGGCCCGCACCGGCTCGCTGGTGAAAACCAGCACATCGGGCCGGGCCTCCACCACCCGGTTGTCCCGCGGCCCGGCCTCTGGCGACAGCAGCTGACCGCCGACCGAGGGGGTCGGGTCGGCGGGGTCGTACCGGAACGACGAGGACCCAGTGTGGTCACCAGCGTCTCGGCTGAGCGCGCCGCCGCTGTTCAGGTACCACGCCTGGCTGTCGTCGTGCGGCGGCCAGGCCTTCAGATCACGCCACTGCGCCGACCCGCCGACATGGACGCGTACCGACGCTTCGGGCCTGTCCCCGGCGCTACCGTCGTCGGCCAGCCGCTCGGTCATCCAGGCCAGGGCTTGGCGCGAAATCATCCTCAGGCCTTCCTTGGCGAACGCGGAGGAATGGCTCCACGGGCCGACCAGCAGGCTGGCCTCGCACCCGTTAGCCCTGAGCGCGGCGTACTGAGCCAGGGTCTGGTCGAGTGCGGCGTCGTACCATCCGCCCTGCAGCGCCGTCGGCACCCGCCACCGGCTCAGGTCCAGGCGAAGGTCCCGCCAGTAGGCATCGCCGGGGTCTTCGTGGTCAAGCCATTGCTCAAGATACGGCACAGGCTCGCCCAGCGCCTGGCGGCAGGCCTGCCTGAGCGGAAGGATCCGGGTAGCACGCTTGTAGCGCAACTGAAGGCGCACCACGGCTCGCATGGCGCGCAGCATGCCCTGGCTAGAGAAGGTAGCTGCGGCGGCGGAAAGCACGTTGGCGAGCGCGAACACCCCGCCTGGATGGATCATCGCGGCGGGATCGTGGAGGCCGACCTGGACGACGGCCGCCTTCAGCTCGGGCGGCGGCGCGCCGGCCAGTGCCAGCTGGACGTACCCCAGGTAGCTGGGCCCGATGGTGCCGAGCCGGCCGGTGAACCATTCCTGGCCGCGCAGCCACGCGACCGTGGCCTGGCCGTCGGCGGCCTCGTTTCGGAACGGCTCGAACTGCCCGGTCGATCCGCCGGTACCGCGGCAGCTCTGCAGCAGGACGTGGAAGCCCTGCTCGGCGAAGGCCGCCCCGTACAAGTAGGCCCAGGGAAATCCCCGTCCGTACGGAGTCCGGACCAGGATCGTCCCGCGCCCCAGGTCGGCCAGCGGCACGTAGTGATCGGTGAGCAGCATGACGCCCTCCGCTCCCGGCACCTCCAGGCGCGGTATCCACCCGACCCCGCACCGCGCCGGCGGCAACTCCCTGGCCAGCCGCCGCAGGACCCGCACCCGCCGGGGCAGCCCCCGCGTGCCCCGGATCCCGTGCGGCAGGCCAGCCGTTTCGCCGGGCTTCGTAGCCGGTGCGGCCTGTTCACGCCTGCCTGTCGGCATGGTTCCTCCCGTTCATTTACTACGTACGCTGTACGTCGTCATGAGCATAATACTACGTACGTTGCACGGTGATAGGGTGACTCGCGGGTTTACCTGACGAGAGGGGTGGCGGGCTGACGCCCATATCCATCTGGGATATCCCGGAGCAGGGCTCGCGCGGGCCGAAGGGCAAATACGACCGCGCGGCGGTCGCGGCCGCGGCGATCGGGCTCGCGGACGCCGCGGGACTAGACGCGGTGACAATGCGCGCGGTGGCGGCCGAGCTCGGCATCGCGCCGATGTCGCTGTACAACTACGTGCCGACCAAGGACCACCTGATCCAGCTGATGATCGACATGGCCGGAGGCGAGTACCGGTACCCGGACTCCGAGCCGACCGGCCGGCGGGCCGCCATCGCCGATCTCGCCCGGCAGGGTCGCGACATCACCCGGCGCCACCCGTGGCTGCCGGACGCGATCAGGCGGCCCGCGGTCATCGGCCCGAACGGACTCCGCTACCTGGACTGCTTTCTCGGCCTGCTGGCCCGTTCCGGGCTGGACACGCCCACCAAGTTGCAGTTCATCGCCCTGATCAACGGTTTCTCGATCATGTACGGCGGGATGGAGGCGACGCTGGCCAGTCAGCAGGCTAGTACCGGCGTCAGCCCTGATCAGCACGTCGCGGCGCAGGTCGCGGCGATGGTCAACGCCGCCGCCACCGGGCAGTACCCGAATCTGGCCGCGACGCTGACCGCCGCCGAGCCGTCTCGTGTCCGGGACGCGGATGAGGTTTTCGACTCCTGCGTGTACCAGCTCATCGACGGTGCTCTGTTTGGATAGGTCCCGACCCGGCTAAATCCAGCTAGGTCCGGCGACGGTAGGCGCGGACGGCCAGCGGGGCGAACACGATGAAGATGCCGAGCGCCCACAGCAGCGACCTGACGGCCGGGGTGGCCACCGAGCCGCCGGTGAACAGGCCACGCTCCGCGTCGGTCAGCAGGGTCATCGGGTTAACCTTGACGAAGGCCTACAACCAGCCGGGCATCGTCGAGGTCGGCGCGAGCAGGTTGCTGCCGAACACCAGCGGGAAGAACGCGATAAACCCGAAGGCCTGCACTCCCTGCGGCGTCTTCACCAGCATTGCCGATGAGGGCCGATACCCAGCACATGGCCAGGGCGAAGGCGAGCAGCAGCAGCAGGCAGCCGACGATGGCCGAAGCTGGATTGGTGGTCACCCGGAAACCCAGGATCATCCCGAAGCCGATGGTGATTGCGACCGAGATGAAGTAGCGCACCATATCGCCGAGGACGGCGCGCGCCAGCGGCGCCCAGCGGCGATGGGCAGGCTGCGGAACCGGTCGAAGACACCGCTGGAGATGTCCTGGTTAAGCATGAGCCCGGTGCCCAGGGTGGCGAACACCACGGTCATCACCAGCAGCCCAGGCAGCTCGTACTGCAGGTACGTGTGCGCACTGCCATGGGCGATGGCACCGCCGAACACATAGGTGAACAGCAGGAGGTCCTTCGAGACGCTGCCCCGCTTCGAGCGGGACTGAAAGAACCTCACCCGGCAGCAGCAAGCTACCTTCCGCAAGGTCATCACGGAGTACTTCGCGCCAGACCTGGCCGCTCCCGACCGCCCGTTCCGCCCCGGATTCCGCGTCAAGGGCGTGACCGCCCATCCGGGCGTATTCGAGATGACACGGGACAACGACGGACGCGCGACCTTCAGCTATGGCCAGGAGCGAGTCGCTGGGCAAGCCCACGTCATCTGGCGACGCATCGGCACCCACGCGATCTTCACCCCGCCGCCCGGCCCGTAGCCGCCCCGCGAAACCCGGGTACCTCATATCGAGACGTGCCTGGTCATCCGCGGCGCGGCCATGCCGGATGCAGAATGGATTGATCTGCGCGTTGCCATTGCCGGTGATCTGCGGGCCGTTCGCTTGTCCTGCTATCGGGGTCGGCGGAGTAGGTGGGGGAATGAGATGGTGGCTTCGGATTCCTCGGTGCGGGTGAGCCTTGCCGAGCTGGTCGCGACGTTGTCGCTCGTGGCCGACCTTGGGATGGGACGGCCAGTGGAGCGGGTACTACGCCAGACCGTCATCGCGATGCGGCTGGGGGCGGTCGCCAGGTTGGATCAGGCGACCTGCGCGTCTGCGTATTACACGTCGCTGCTGACATGGGTGGGCTGTGCCGCTGAAACCAGTGAGGTGGCAGCGCTGTTCGGCGACGAGACCGAGTTGTACGCCGACACCCGTGACGAGGACCTCGGGGGTGTCAGCCTGGCGCTTTTCGTCGCCCGTCATCTCGGCCGCGGTAAGTCGGGTTTCCGCCGGATCGGGATGGTCGGGAAGTTCCTGGCCTCCGCGGGCCACTCGGTGCAGCAGGTGATGATGGCGCACTGCCAGGCGGCGAGCGATTTCGCCGGGTGGCTGGAGCTCGGGCCCGCGGTGTGCGAGCCGCTGCTGCAGGCATTCGAACGGTGGGATGGGCGAGGGGTGCCCGGTTCAGCCGGCGCCGAGGGTCTTGCTCCCGCCATCCGCCTGGTCCACCTGGCCGACCTCATCGAGGCGTTCTACCACACCGGGGGCACCGAGGCCGCGTTGCGCGTAGCCCGCGAGCGGCGGGGCACGCAGTTCGATCCAGATCTTGTGGATTGTTTCTTTGCCCGTCACCGCGAGATCCTCGACGGGCTCGGGGACATCTCGGCGTGGGATGAGGTGATCGCGCTGGACCCGCAGCTGGGCGCGGCATTGACCGACGACCAGCTTGACCGGGCGCTGGCGGCCTTCGCCGACTTCAGTGACCTGAAGTCGCCGCTGCGTCTCGGCCATTCCCGGGGCGTAGCCGAACTGGCCGCCCAGGCCGGCCCGATGCTCGGGCTTTCGCCTGCCGATATCGTGATGCTGCGCAGGGCGGCGCTGGTGCATGACATCGGCATGATCGGGGTTCCCAGCGGTGTCTGGGACGAGCCTGGCGAGTGGAGCGTCTCCCAGCGCGAGCGGGCCCGGACCCACCCGTACCTGACCGAGCGGATGCTGGCCCGCACGCCGCTGCTGGCGCAGGTCGGGCACTGCGCGTCGCTGCACCATGAGCGGCTGGACGGCTCCGGCTACCCGCGCGGGCTGCGGGGCGAGGCCATCTCGCTGCCGGCCCGGATCCTGGGCGCCGCCGATGCCTACAACGCGCTGCGGCAGCCGCGTCCCCGCCGCCCGGCGCTTGAGGCTGGTGACGCCGAACGGGCGATGCGCGACGAGGTGCGCGCCGGGCGGCTCGACGGCGAAGCGGTGCAGGCGGTACTCAAAGCCGCCGGCCACCGGCCGCGACGCCGGGCAGGCCTGCCGTCAGGGCTGACGGTCCGCGAGGCCGAGGTGCTCGTGCGGCTCGGCCAGGGACGGTCCAACCCTCAGATCGCTGCCGAGCTGCACGTCAGCCGTAAGACGGTCTCCTCCCACCTGGAGCACATCTACGCCAAGCTCGGGGTGAAGACCCGGACTGAGGCCGCCCTGTTCGCGATGCGCCACGGGCTGATCAGAATGGCAGCGAACCCGGGACCTGACGAAAAGATCGGGCAGTTACCCGATTCGCTCCCGCCGCTGGATCCGTACAACGGATCCATGACGACGACAGCAGATAATCACAGCGCAGCTGCAGCGCCGCAGTTCGCCCTCGCCGGGTCGTTCCTCGAGGGCCTGGCCGCTCAGGACTTTACCAAGCTCAGTGGCGCGCTCGCCCCCGGCGTCCGGCTCCGCGCCCTGCTGCCCCCGGGCCTGATGGAGTGGACCGGTGCCGAGGCGATCGCCGGCCGGTTCGCGCGCTGGTTCGGCGACACCGAGGATTTCGAGCTCCTCGAGGCCACGGTCGGCGAGGTTGGGGGCCGCTTGCACTTGCACTGGCGGCTGCGGCTGCGGGCGAAGCGGCTCGGTGCGGGCTGGTTCACCGTCGAGCAGCAGGTCTACGCCGACACCGACGAGAGCGGCCGCATCGCCCGGCTCGACCTGCTCTGCACCGGCTACCGGCCCGAGGGCGATCATGGCTGACACCCTGGCCACCTGGGGCGGCTGGGAGCCGGCCATCCGCGACGACCCGTTCGGTCACTTCGCCGAAGCCCGGGCCCAGTGCCCGGTGCAGAAGGTGCGCCTGGCCGACGGTCACCCGGCCTGGGTCGTGCTCGGCTACGACGCGGCCCGGCACGCGCTTGGCGACCCCCGCATCTCCAAGGACATGCTCGCAGCCTTGCAGGAGGCCGGCGATGTCGTGGCCGAGGGCTTGCCCGGGCCGGCGTTCTCCCGGCACATGCTCAACGTCGACCCGCCCGACCACACCCGGCTGCGGCGGCTGGTGTCCCGGGCCTTCGTGCCGGGAAGGATCGCCGCGCTCGAGCCGGCCATCCGGGCGATCGCCAGCAGCCTCCTCGACGAGCTGGACGCGGCCGGCCCTGGCGCCACCGTCGACCTCATCGAGGAGTATGCCTACCCGCTGCCGTTCAGGGTGATCGGCGAGCTGCTCGGCATCCCTGCAGCCGACCGGCCGCGCCTGCACGCCTGGTTCGGTGTGCTGCTGACGGGATGGGCCGGTGACCCGCCGGCGGAGGCCGTCGAGGCATCGGACGGCATCGTGGCCTACCTGCGCAACCTGGTCGACGCCAAGCGGCATTGCCCGGCCGGCGACCTGGTCAGCGTCCTGGTCGCCGCCACCGAAGGCGACGCGCTCACCACCCAGGAGCTGCTGTCGAGCCTGTTCCAGCTCATCGTCGCCGGCCACGACACCACGGCCAGCCTGATCGGCAACGGGGTGGTGGTCCTGCTGGACCACCCCGGCCAGCTCCAGGCGCTGCTGGCCGATCCGGGGCAACTTCCCGCCGCGATCGACGAGCTCATCCGTTTCACCGCCCCGGTCCCGCATGCCACGTTCCGGGTGACGGCCGAGCCGGTGACTATCGGCGGCGTCCAGATCCCCGCCCATGAACAGGTGCTGGTCTGCCTGGGCTCGGCCAACCGCGATCCGGGCCGCTTCCCAGCCCCCGACGTCCTCGACATCGGCCGCAACGACGGGCCGCACCTCGGCTTCGGCCACGGCATCCATTACTGCCTCGGCGCCCCCCTGGCCCGGCTCGAGGCCAAAGTCGCCTTCCAGACCCTGCTCGGCCGTCACCCGGACATGCGGCTCGCCGCCGACCGCGACACGCTCGCCTGGGCGCACGGCGACGGTCTTGTCCTGCGCGGCCTCCTCTCGCTCCCCGTCGTGCTCGGTCCCGGCCGGCGGCAGGGATAAACGACCATCTGTTCCCATCCAAACCAAGGAGACACCGATGACCATCACCGACAGCCCGGTCGACAATGGCGTGAACGTCCAGGCCCTGCTCGGGGCGCGCGAGGCGCTGTCCGCCGCCCCGGACGCGGCCCAGTTCACCTGGCGGGCCAGCTGCACCTGGCGCAAGGGCACCCACAGCCACTCCACCGTGGCCGGCTTCACCGGCCTGGGCGCCGAGCAACAGCACCGCAGCACGTACGAGTTCGACATCGACCACCCCGAGTGCTTCGCCTCCGAAGACAACGGCGCCACCCCGGTGGAGATCGTGCTGGTCGGCCTGGCCGGGTGCCTGACCGCCGGCGTCGCCTCGGTCGCCCAGCACCGGGGCATCCAGCTCCGGTCGGTCACCGCCACCATCGACGGCCAGATGAACGTCCTGGGCATCCTGGGCGGCGACCCGGATGTCCGCAACGGCTTCGAGGCCGTCACGGTCCGGTTCGCCATCGACGCCGACGCCTCCCGCGACGACCTCGAAGCGCTGATCGCCCAGTCACAGAAGCGCTCGGCGGTCTTCGACATCGTGACCAACCCGACCAAGGTGCTCGTCGAGCTGGCCTGACCGCCACGGTCCGGACGCCCGCATGATCCACACCACGGCCGTCGTCATCGGTGCCGGGCACGCCGGCCTGGCCATGAGCCGCCGCCTCACCGAACGCTCCATCGACCACCTCGTCCTCGAGCGCGGTGAGGTGGCGAACTCGTGGCGCACCCAGCGCTGGCCCAGCCTGCGGCTGCTCACCCCGAACTGGCAGACCCGGCTCCCCGGCCACCCCTACACCGGCGATGACCCAGACGGATTCATGCCCGTCGCCGACGTCGTCGCCACCCTCACCTACTACGCCCGTCTCATCAGCGCACCGGTCCGGACCGCCACGACCGTGCACACCCTGCGCACCGCGTCTTACGGTTTCCAGATCCAGGCCGGCGACGACCTGCTCTGCGCCCGGGCCGTGATACTGGCGACCGGCGCGTGCACCCTGCCAGCCATCCCGGGCGTCGCCGCCGCCGTCCCCTCCTCGATCACCACGCTCACCCCGCTCGCCTACCGCGATCCCGGCCAGCTCCCCGACGGCGGGGTCCTCATCGTCGGCGCCTCGGCCACCGGCATCCAGCTCGCCGCCGAGATCCACCGGTCAGGGCGCCCGGTAACCCTGGCGGCCGGGGAACACGTCCGGCTGCCCCGCACCTACCGCGGCCGCGACATCTTCTGGTGGCTGCAGGAAACCGGCCTGCTCGCCGAACGATACGACCAGATCGACGACCTCACCCGGGCCCGCCACCTGCCCTCCCCGCAGCTCACCGGGACCCCCCGAGCCGCCATCACCGACCTCAACTCGCTCGCGGCGCAAGGGGTCCGCATCGCCGGCCGCCTCGGCCGCGTCACCGACGGGGTGGCCCAGTTCTCCGGGGCACTCGCCAACACCTGCGCCCTCGCCGACCTGAAGATGAACCGGTTCCTGAACCGGGCCGACCAGTGGGCCACAACCGCAGGCCTCGACGACGAGCTCCCGCCACCACACCGGTTCGCACCCACCCACGTCGACCCCCGCACCCCTCTCGAGCTGGACCTCACCAGCGGGGAGATCACCACGATCCTGTGGGCCACGGGCTTCCGCGCCGACCACTCCTGGCTCGACATCCCCGTCCTCGACCGTACCGGCCGCATCCGCCACGACGGCGGCGTGGTCACCAGCGCCCCCGGACTCTACCTCCTCGGCCTGCAGGTGCTCCGCACCCGCGCCTCCACCTACATCCACGGCGCAGCCACCGACTCCCAGGCCCTAGCTAGCCACCTCCACTCCTTCCTCAACGGCCAGCACCGATGACAACCCGCCGCCACGCCAGACCAACTGACACGGGACATCCTTGACGACCCGGACCGGCGCCACCAGATCCTCGCCGCCCTGGCACCCACACCCGCCGGGACTCCCTGAGCCTGGGTTTCCCCCGCTCCCAGGTCCCGGCGGGCCTTGCGCCGGTGAAAGTGCGGGCGCGTGGCCAGGGCTAGTCTCGCTGGCGCGAACTACCGAACATGATCTCGTCCCAGGACGGTACCGAGGACCGCTTGCCGCGCGCCGCCCTGCGACCTTGCCGCGCTGCCTGCTCGCTCGCAGGTTCCGCTGAGGCCGAGGGGGCGGAAGGGGCGGCCTCGGCGGGAGACGGAGGCGAAGCGGCCGGAGCCGCAGGACTGGCGGCAGCGGCCGGACCTGCCGCTGCGGCTACCGCAGCCGGACTGACCGCGGGAGCGATCGGTGCAGAAGGCGCGACGGCGGCTGAAGCTTCGGCCTCGCGAGGCTCGGTAGCCTCCGGTTCTGCGACTTGACGGTCGGCGACTTGACGGTCGGCGACATGGGGTTCGGCGACCTGGGGCTGGGGGACCACGGGCCGCCCAGAGCCCGGCCGCTCATGCCGGGCCCGCCCGCCGTTGCCGCCCAGCGCGCCGCTGCTCACCATGCCTGAGCCGAGCCCCGAGGTACCGGTCCCCGGCTGACCAAACCCGGCTGCGTAGCCCGGGCCCGCATGGCTAGGAGCAGCATGACCGGGCGCGCCATGGATGGGCGCGCCGTGGCCCGACGCGGAACTCATCCTTGGAGCCAGGTGGGTGACGGTCGCCTCGCCTGGCGCCGGGGCGGCCGGCTGGGGCGGCTCGCTGCCAGGCAGCGACATGCGGACGGCGTTGTCGTCGGCCGGCAGCACGTGCCTGCGGCGCGGATCGAAGATCCACTCGGCCGTGTGCAGGCGTTCGCCGGAGATGAAGGTCAGCTGCACCCGCCAGCTGCCGTCCCCGAGCTTCCTCGCGTCCCATTGCGCGTCTTCGGGATCAGCGCCGAACATCTTCAGCCGTTCGGTCACGATCTCGCCCAGCCGCGGGCCTGGGGACGCAGGGGTAGCCTCCCCCTGACGTCTTACCGAGGCCAACTGGGCCTTATCTGCCGCGTAGGCGCGCTCGGCCAGGACCGGACCCTCGAACCAGCGTACGCGCTCGACCGCGATGCCGGCCGCGTCCGCGATTTCTTCTACCGTTTCCCCGGCCCGGATTCGTGCCTGGATCTCCTTGGGTCGCAACGGGCTCTCCACTTCGATCTCGTACTGCGCGAGCCGGGAGGACTGGCCGAGGGCAACCGCCCTGAGCCGCTCGTCAATCGGCAACGTGAAGCGTGCGCTGCGCCCAGGCACCGCGAGGACGGCGTATCGGCCGTCCTCACTCACCGCGACGAAGCGCAGTTCCTGCATCGTCGTCCCTTCCGCTCCGGCCCGTCCGCGTCTGCCGGTCCTGCCGCCGTCGGGCGTGGCGCTCTGCTGGCACTTTCCCGGCGTACTCTAGCCGAGCGGCCGACCCGCAGACCCGCAGACCACTCCACCTCCCTGAGTCTGTCGGGTCCTGAACGCCAAGGCCAGCACCAAGCCCGGCATGTCCGGAGTTAATCCCGGTATCGCGTTCCGAAAGATTCGTTAACAGAAGTAGTTTGTTATCCTTGGCCCAGGATGTTCGCTTACAGAAGTATCTTGCGGGAGCGGGCGAGGCCCGCCGTCATCCGGGAGAGCCGCCGGGCCCCGTGGCTCGCGGTGAGCGTGGTCTGCTTCGGCGCGTTCATGGGCCAACTCGACGCGAGCATCGTCACGATCACGTACCCGGCCATGGAGCGCGACTTCGGCGTCCCCGTCGCCGCCGTCCAGTGGGTGTCGCTCATCTACCTGCTTGGCCTGGTTGCGATGCTCGCCCCGGCCGGGCGCCTCGGCGACGCGGTCGGCCGCAAGCTCGTGTACACCTATGGCTTCGCCGTGTTCACGGTGGCCTCCGCGGCGTGCGGCCTGGCGCCCTCGCTCGGCGCCCTGGTGGCGCTCCGCCTGATCCAGGCGGTCGGCGCGGCGATGCTGCAGGCCAACAGCGTGGCCCTGGTGACGACGAGTGCGCCGAGAGCCAGGATGCGCTTCGCCCTCGGGATCCAGGCGGGAGCCCAGTCCGTGGGGCTCGCGCTCGGCCCGACGCTGGGCGGCCTGCTCACCGCGACGGTCGGCTGGCGCGCGGTGTACTGGGTGAACGTGCCCGTGGGCATCGTGGCGGTCGTCGCGGGGCGTTACCTGCTGCCGCGGACCCGGCAGTTCAGCCGGCCAGAGAAGTTCGACTGGCCAGGCACCTTGCTGCTGGTGGCCTGGACAAGCGCGCTGCTACTTGTGCTCTCCGCGGCGTCCGGCCTGAGCCTGCCGGCCTGGCTGGCCGCGCTGTTCGCGGCCGTTGCCGTCGCGGGCGCGGCGGCGTTCATCCGGCGGGAGGTCAGCACCGGGCACCCGCTGATACCCGTGTGGCTGCTCCGGTCCAGGCCGCTGGCGCTCGCGCTGGCCGGCGCCGCGTGCGGGTACCTCACGCTGTTCGGGCCACTGGTGTTGATCCCTCAGGTCCTGAGCCGTGGCCCGGCCAGCGCGGCCCGTACCGGCCTGCTGCTCTCTGCCCTCCCGCTCGGCTTCGGGCTGGCCGCGCTGTTCGGTGACCTGGTGCTGCCCAGAGCCTGGGGAGACCGGCGGCGCGGCTTCGCCGGCGCGGTGCTGGCCTGCGCGGTCATGTGCGCGGCGATCGTCATGCCGGTGACCCAGGCGACCGTGGTCCCGCTGCTTGCCCTGGCCGGCCTGGGCCTGGGCATCTTTGTGCCCGCGAACAACACGGTGATCATGCGCAGTACCGCCGACTCGTCCGCCTCCCTGGTCGGCGGTCTGGTCAGCATGGCCCGCGGGATAGGCACGACGTTCGGCATCTGTTTGATGGCGTTGGCCCTGCACCTGGGTACCCAGAGTTCTCAGGCCGGCAATCATGGATATGCGGCTCATCACGGGTACCCTGGGGCAGAGCAGGCGCGGCCCGCGTTCATCGTGCTCGCTGTCGCCGCCGCGACGGCTGCCGCGATCGCGTTGGCCGGCGTCTCAGGGAGGCGGACCCGTCAGGTGCAGATCGCTAAAAACGCAGCGCACGAGCAGGCAGGCCGGGAGCAGATCGGCCCGGAGCTGGCCCGCATCGTATCCCGGCTGCGCCGGGCCATGCGCCGGGCGGCGCGCGCGGCCGACCCCGCCCTGGGGCTTTCCGTGGCCCAGCTCGAACTGCTCTCCTGCATAACCGAACACCCCGGGATCAGGCCAAGCCAGCTTGCCCGCAGGCTCCGGCTGGCGCCGAGCTCGGTGGCCACCCTGCTCGGCGGGCTCCAGTCGGCCGGCTACGTGATGCGGACTCCCGGCGGCGCCACCGCCGGCGACCGCCGCACCGTCAGCCTGGATCTGTCGGAGGCCGGCGCGGCAGCGGTGCGGAGGTGGCACCGGGTGAACGAGGACATCATCCAGACGGCGCTGGCCACGCTGCCGCACCGTGACCGGGTCGCCCTGCGCGACACGGCACCCGCCCTGCGCGACCTGACCGCCTCCATCGACGCCCAGGCGGACTAGGGCTCGCGGGCTGGCGCTCGCGGGCCAGGGTCGGCGACCGGCTCGCCCGCGGCTGCGGACCCGGAATCCGGTTCCGCGGCTTCCCCTACGGGCTGCGGCCCGGTCCGGCTGAGCGCGGACGGCCACCAGTTCCACCGGCCGAGCAAGACGACCGTGCACGGCACCAGGACGGTCCGGACGATGAAGGTATCCATCAGCACGCCCAGGGCCAGGCCGATGCCGACGTCGACGATCTGGCTGCCGCCCGAACCCCGGCCGCCGACGACGGCGAACACCGAGAACGTGCCGGCCAGCACCAGCCCGGCCGAGGTCACAGTGGTCCCGGTAGCACCGACTGCCCGGCTGACTGCCTCCCGTAGCGGAAGGTGGAGAGCCTCCTCCCTGATCCTGCTCATCACCAGGATGTTGTAGTCCTCGCCGAGCGCCAGCAGGAAGATGAACATCAGGAACGGGAGGATGAAGGTGAGGCCCTCGCTCCCGCCGATCTTCATGAAGATGATGACGGACAGCCCGAGGGCGGCGAAGTACGACAGCGCCACCGACGCGATCAGGTACAGCGGCGCGATCAGCGAGCGCATCACCAGGCAGAGCAGCAGGCCGATGACGATGATGGCGACCGGGACGACATGGACCAGGTCGCTGTCGGAGATCTGGCTGATGTCGTAGAAGGCAGGCGCCTCACCGCCGACTCCGTAGGCGGTGGCGTGCAGGGTATTCGCCACCGCGGCCGCCTCGGCACGGACCGAAGGCACCGCGTTCATCGCGGTCGTGGTCGAGGGGTCGCCGGCCTTCAGGCCGGTCTGGAACTGGATGGTCTCGCCGTCCGGACTGACGTACTGGGCGGTGGCCCGGTAAGCCTCGTAGGCGGCCAGCGGGATCCCGTTCTGGCTTGCGGCAGGAACCGGGGGCAGCGTCTGGGGGTTCCCAAGCGCCGCGTGCAGCGACTGGTACTGAGCCGGGGTCAGGGGCACGCCCACCGGGTTCAGCGGGCCGGTGACGCCGGTGAACAGACCGCTCGCGCGGAGCTGGCTGGTCGCCGCGGCCACCGGATCTGGGTTGTCCCAGACCGGCTGGGGCAGCTTGTAGACCAGGTTCGTCGGGTTGGCCGCGCTGGCCGGGAAGTGCTTGTTGAGCAGCGCGGTCCCCGCCGCCGAGTCGGTTCCGGCCGGCGCGCTGATGGAGCCGCCGAACCCGCCGGGCTGATACGCGGTCACCGCGGTCGCGAGCGCGCCGAGTACCAGGACGCCGATGGTGAGCGGCACGGCCGGGCGGCGCACGATCCGCGCCGCGACCCGGCCCCACAGGCCGGCCTTGCCGGTGCCCGTGCGGGTCTTGCTCGGCCAGAACGCCGCCCGGCCGAACACCGCGAGCAGCGCCGGCAGCAGGGTGAGCCCAGCCAGCAGCATGGTGCCGATGCCGATGGCCAGCGGGATGCCGAGCTGGGAGTAGATCTGGAAGGTGGCGACGAGCAGGGACAACAGGGCGGCGATGACGGTGAGGGCGGAGAAGGTGATGGTCTCACCGACCCGCGTGACCGCCGAACGCACCGCGTCCTTGGGATCCGCCCCGCCACGCAGGTTCTCGCGGACGCGGAAGACGAGGAACAGGCCGTAGTCGGTGCCCGCGCCGAGCACCAGCACGATCAGCAGCAGCTGAGCGAGCTGAGAGACCTTCAGGCCCGCGTGCGCCGCCTCGCCGACCAGCGGCCCGGAGATGGCTACGGCGAAGAATGCTGGGATCAGTGTGATCAGCGGCGCAAGCAGCGACCGGAAGATCAGCAGCAGCAGAACCAGGATGAACAGGACGGCCACGACTTCGACCTGGTTCCCCGTGGTGCCCGACTTGGCCTGCTGGTCGACGTTGATGGCGATGTCGCCGGCCAGGTGCACCTGCAGCCCAGGTGGCGGCGCGGCCTTGGCGATCTCCGCGCGCAGGTCGTTGATCAGCGTGGTCTGCCCGGCCTGGTCGCCGCCGCCGACGTTGGAGAGCACCTGCAGCTGCTCGGCCTGGCCGTCGGCCGACCGGCCGAGGTCGCGCACCGCGACGACGGTCGGCACCGTGCGCAGGTCCTGCTGCAGGGTGGACAGCCAGGCTACGTCCGCCGTGGAGAGGGTGCCTTGGCTGACCGCCGCGATGACCGGGACCGGGATCAGGTTCGTGGACCCGAACGGCGCCGCGAGCTGCGCCGCCTGCTCACTCGGAGCGCTGGCGGGCAGAAAGGCACTGTTGTTGCCCTGGGTGACGCTGTTTAGCGACGGCAGGAAGCGCGGTACAGCGAATGCCGCGATCAGCCAGGCCGCGATGACGACCCAGCGGAATTTGACGGCGAACGCGCCGATTCCCCCGAAGATGGCGTGGATGCGCACCTGGTCAGCTTACAAAAGAGCCATGACCCAGGGCGAAGCAGTATCGCTGCCGGGAGAACGCGCCGCCAGCCGCAGCCAGATATTGTTCGGGACCATGCCGCTGATCAGTGTGGTCATCCCGGTGCACGGGGTCGAGGACTACCTGGATCGCTGCCTGGACTCCGTGCTCGGCGAGCCCGCGCCCTCGCTCGAGGTGATCGCGGTCGACGACGCTTCCCCCGATGGCTGCGGCGCGATCCTCGCCGCCCGGCACGATCCCCGGCTGCGGGTGATCAGCACGCTCGCCGCGGTCGGTCCCGGACCCGCTCGCGACCTGGGTGCGAAGGAGGCGACGGGGCAGTACGTCTGGTTCGTCGACGGGGACGACGAACTGGCCGAGGGCGCCCTCGCGGCGGTGGCCGGGGCGCTGACGCGGCTGCAGCCCGACGTGCTTGTCGTCGACTACGAGAACCTCTACCCCGACGGTACGACCAGCCCGAGCGACGGCGCGAGATACCTGCGCGGCCACCAGGCCGGCCCGCTCGCGGACCATCCTGCCCTGGTCCACCTGACCATGACGGCGTGGAGCAAGATCTTCCGCCGCGACTTCCTGGCCGGCCTGGGCATCTCATTCGGGTCCTGTCGGCCCGCTCCGCACGAGGATGTTCCTGTCAGCATGATGGCCCTGCTGACAGCGGAAAGAATCGGCGTGCTGAACCGCGTGTGCTACCGCTACCGCCGGGCGCGCCGCGGCTCCTACCTGGCCGCCGCCAGCGCCGCCAACTTCCATATCTTCGACTCCTACCAGCAGATCTTTGATTATCTTGCCGAACGAACCAAACTGCGTGCCCCGATACCCCCTCCTGTCTACGCGGCGGTATTCGAACGGGCGATCTGGCATTACACCACGCTGCTGCCACTGGTGCCGCGCCGCCGCCGCCGGGAATTCTTTCACCGGATGTCCGCCGATTTTCGCCGCTGGCGCCCGGCCGGATTCCGTTTCCCGCCCGGGCCCCGCGGCGTGAAGTTCCGGCTGGCCGCGCGCGATGCCTACTGGGCCTACGTGCTCCTTGACCCGGTGAACCGGCTGCGGGTAGGGATGCGTTCAAGGAAATGACACGCTGGAAACCGTTCAAGACGCGCGACGTGCCTAGCCGTAAGCTTCAGTCTGTGGACCGTGCTAGCCGCGGGGGCCCGACCCCCCTGGTACCCCCCGCGGAATAAGGGGTTGAACCACATGCGCCATCTATGGGGTGTCGTCCTGGCGATCGTCTTGGCGGCCGGGGTGTTCTTCGCGGCCTCCTGGGGGTACCTGAAGCTGCTCATGGGGCGCGCCGGGCCCGGCGCGCTGCCGGCCGGCGGCGGTTCTCTCCTGCACGACCACGCCGTCCTCGAGGGGTTCGGCGCCCTCCTGGGGGTGGGCCTGGTCGCCGGGCTGCTGATCGCGGTCCCGCGCATCTCCCCGCTCGCGGCCGGGCTGCCTGGCCTGGCGCTGCTCGCCTGGACCGGCCTGTACCTGTTCAGCGTGCGGCGCGCGGTCCACTACATCCCGCTGAAGACGCGCCCCTACGGCGCCGGCTTCGAGGCCATGCTCTTTGACGGGGTGCTGATCCTGGCGGGCCTGGTCATGATCATCCCGCTGTTCATTCCGTCCCGGTGGCGGAGCCGGCCGGTGGTGGCCAGCCCGGCGCCCTACGCGGGCAGCTCGGCCACCTTCCCTGACCTGCAGGCCACCCAGACCATGCACGCCGCCGACGGCGGCCTGCTGTCCGACCGGACCAGGCCCCAGCCGCAGCTGGACCCGAACGACCCGGGCGCCCCCACTTCTCCGCAGGCGCCCTGGGGACCCGCCGAGTACACCTGATCCCTTACCTATGAACAGCGATATCAGATCGCAGCGTTCACGCCCGTTATGGGTCGGTGGCCCCCATTGGTCACCGACCCATAACGGGCGGGTGGTCAGGCGTGGAACTGCTCGGCTTCGGTGGAGCCGGACAGCGCGACCGTCTCGGCCTTGGGGGAGATCGCCGAGGTCACCCGGTCGAAGTAGCCGGTCCCGACCTCACGCTGGTGGCGGGTGGCGGTATAGCCGGATTTCTCGGATGCGAACTCGGCCTCCTGGAGCCGCACGTAGGCGGGCATGCCCTCCGCCGCGAAGCCCTTGGCCAGGTCGAACATCGAATGGTTGAGGGCGTGGAAGCCGGCCAGCGTGATGAACTGGAACGTGTAGCCCATCGCGGCGAGTTCCTTGCCGAACTTCGCGATGGTCGACTCGTCCAGGTGCGCACTCCAGTTGAACGAGGGCGAGCAGTTGAAGGCGAGCATCTGGTCCGGGTAGACGTTCTTGACCCCCTCGGCGAACTCGCGGGCCATGTCGAGGTCGGGCTTGGACGTCTCCATCCAGAGCAGGTCGGAGTACGGCGCGTAGGCAAGCCCCCGGGCGATGCACGGCTCGATCCCGTTCCGCACCCGGTAGAACCCCTCGGCGGTGCGCGAGCCGGTGACGAACGGCTGGTCCCGCTCGTCGATGTCGGAGGTGAGCAGCGTGGCCGCCTGCGCGTCGGTGCGCGCGATCACCACCGTCGGCACGTCGCACACGTCGGCGGCCAGCCGGGCCGCGTTCAGCGTCTTGATGTGCTGGCCGGTCGGGATGAGAACCTTCCCGCCCAGGTGGCCGCACTTCTTCTCGGACGCCAACTGGTCTTCCCAGTGCACGCCCGCGGCGCCCGCCGCAATCATGGACTTCATCAGCTCAAAGGCATTCAGCACGCCGCCGAACCCGGCTTCGGCGTCGGCGACGATCGGGGCGAGCCAGTAGGGCGAGTTGCGCACGTCGCCGTCGTCGGACTCCGACCATGCGATCTGGTCGGCGCGCAGCAGGGCGTTGTTGATGCGGCGGACGACCTGGGGCACCGAGTTGACCGGGTAGAGGCTCTGGTCCGGGTAGGTCTGGCCGGCCAGGTTGGCGTCCGCCGCCACCTGCCAGCCGGACAGGTAGATGGCCTGCAGGCCGGCCTTGACCTGCTGAACCGCCTGATTGCCGGTCAGCGCGCCGAGCGCGGTCACGGCGTCTTCCTCGGCGAGCAGCTTGCGCAGGCGCTCGGCGCCGCGGCGCGCCAGGGTGTACTCCTCCGTGAGCGAGCCGCGAAGGCGCACCACGTCCTCAGCGGAGTAGGTCCGCTTGGTGTCCTGCCAGCGGGGGTTGCTGTCCCACTCCGTTTGCAACCTGGCTGCTTGCTGGCTGATCGTCTCCACTGTGGTGCCTCTTCCTCAGGTACATCGACTGCGGGGGTTCCCCGCATGGCTCCGGGCGCTAACCACAGAGTGTCCGGTGCGGCGCAGGCTGGGTAGAGACAAAGGTCCTAAAGTTCTTTACTTTTTTACGGATCGTAAAGTTATACTTAGCTTTACTATGAAAATTTCTCAAGATTTGGTCTATACCGATGGTATAGACCTTGTGACCTTCGGTCAACGGCTGCGGCACCTGCGCCGGATGCGAGGCCTGACGCTCACTGAGCTCGGCGAGCGGGTGAACCGCGCGCCCTCGGTCCTTTCGCTGATCGAGAACGCCCGCCGGGAGCCGAAACTGTCGCTGATCGAGCAGCTGGCGGCGGCGCTTTCCGTGCCCATGACCGAGCTGCTGAGCCGGCAGCCGCCGAGCCGCCGGGCGCAGCTCGAGATCGCCCTGACCGACGCGCAGCAGGACCCCTCCTACCAGCGCCTCGGCCTGCCGCAGCTGAGGATCGGCGCGCGCGTCCCCACCGACGTGCTCGAGCACCTGGTCGCGGTGGCGACGGAACTGCGGGCGCAGCAATCCAAGCCCGCCGCCACCCCGGAGGAGGCCCGGGCGGCGAACGCGGCGCTGCGCGAGGCCATGCGCGAGCGGGGCAATTACTTCGAGGTCATCGAGCGGGCGGCGGCCGGCGCCCTGCGCGCGGGCGACTACTCGGGCGGCCCCCTGTCCCAGGGCATGCTGGTCTCGGTGGTGAGCCGCCACGGCTTCGCCATCCGGTACGTCCAGGACCTGCCGCGGTCGGTGCGCTCGCTGACCGACCTGAGGAACCGCCGGATCTACGTCAAGCAGGAGCCTGTCGGCGCGCACTCGCCGCGGGCGATCGTGCTGCAGGCCCTCGGCCACTTCCTGCTCGACCACCAGGTGCCACGGGACTTCGCCGACTTCCTCCGGCAGCGGGTAGAGGCGAACTACTTCGCCGCCGCCGTTCTGATGCCGGAAACGGCGGCCGCACCGGTGCTCGAGCGCGCGAAGCAGAGCCGGGATCTGGCGGTCGAGGACCTGGTAGACCTGTTCTCCGTGTCCTATGAGATGGCCGCGCACCGGTTCACCAACCTCGCTACCCATCACCTGGACCTGCCGTGTCACTTCGCGAAAAACGACGCGAGCGGCATCATCTACAAGGCCTACGAGAACGACGGCGTGGTCTTTCCGGCGGACCAGTCAGGCGCGATCGAGGGGCAGCGGCTCTGCCGCCAGTGGTCGGGGCGGCAGGTGTTCGGGGCCGCCGACCGCTTCTCTCCGTACTGCCAGTACTCCGACACCCCGTCGGGCACTTACTTCTGCGTCGCCCAGGTCGACCCGCGCGCCGACCGCGGGTTCGCCATCACGCTCGGCGTGCCGTTCGAGCACTCCCGCTGGTTCCGCGGCCGCGAGGCGAACACAAGGACGCGCTCGGCCTGCCCGGACGGCGAGTGCTGCAACCGCCCGCCGATCGCGCTGGCCGAACGGTGGGAAGGCCAGGCCTGGCCGTCGGCCCGGGCGCACTCTCACATTCTGTCCGCCTTGCCGGCCGGCAGCTTCCCCGGCGTCGACGATGCCGACATCTACGAATTCCTGGACCAGCACGCCCGCGAGTGACCCGCGCCCGGACCGATGTTACCTTTGAGTAACTTCATGGCGGGAGGGCACCATGGGCGACGCGGGCCCGCACGGCACAGGGTTCTCGCTCGAGCTCGGCGATGACCTGATCGCGACGCGGGACTGGCTGCATGAGTTCGCGGCGTCGGTGATCCGGCCGGCCGCCGCGGAGTGGGACGAACGGGAGCAAACCCCGTGGCCGGTGCTCGAGGAGGCGGCCAAGATCGGGCTGTACTCGCTGGATTTTTACGCGCAGCAGTACCTGGAGGGGTCCGGACTCGGCATCCCGGTCGCGTTCGAGGAGCTGTTCTGGGGCGACGCGGGGATCGGGCTGGCACTGGCCGGCAGCTCGCTGGCCGCGGTCGCGGTGGTGGCCAACGGGACGCCTGAGCAGATCGGGGAGTGGTGCCCGCAGATGTTCGGCGGCCCGGGCGAGGTGAAACTGGGTGCGTTCTGCTCCTCAGAACCCGAGGCCGGCAGCGACGTCGGCGCGATCAAGACCGGCGCGATCTACCACGCCGCGACGGACGAGTGGGTGCTCAACGGGCTGAAGACCTGGGCCACCAACGGCGGCATCGCCGACGTGCACGTGGTGGTGGCGTCGGTGGACCCGGCCCTGAGGTCGCGCGGGCAGGCGAGCTTCATCGTGCCGCCCGGCACGCCCGGTCTTTCCATGGGACAGAAGTTCCGCAAGCACGGCATCAGGGCCTCGCACACCGCCGACGTCGTGCTGTCCGACGTCCGGGTGCCCGGCCGGTGCGTGGTCGGCGGCCGGGAACGGCTGGAGGAGCGGCTGGCGCGGGTCCGCGAGGGCGGCCGCGGCGGCGAGCAGGCCGCCATGAAGACGTTCGAGGCGTCGCGGCCCGGCGTGGCGGCGATGGCCGTGGGCGTGGCGCGCGCGGCGGCGGAGTACGCGACTGAGTACGCACGCACCCGGGTTCAGTTCGGCCGCCCGATCGGGCAGAACCAGGCGATCGCCTTCATGCTCGCCGACATGCGCGCCTCGGTCGACGCGGCCCGCCTGCTGACCTGGCGCGCGGCCTGGATGGCCCGGCAGGGCAAGCCGTTCGCTCATGCGGAAGGATCGATGTCGAAGCTGGTCGCGGGGGAGACCGCGGTCCGGGTCACCGAGCAGGCCATCCAGGTTCTCGGCGGCAACGGGTACACCCGGGAGTACCCCGTGGAACGCTGGCACCGGGACGCCAAGATATTCACGATCTTCGAGGGCACCTCGGAGATCCAGCGCATGATCATCGGCCGCGCCGTCACCGGGCTCGACGTGCGATAGTCCTGACCTGCGATTTTTATGCGGTGCGGCGGGATGTGCGGGCCGGGTGGCAGTATGCGCTGCCGTCGCGGTTCTCAGTTTCTCTCCGATCCGAAATCCCACAGACTTTGGAAGTCAGGCGAACGGATTCTCGATGCGGACGCCGTGGATCACTTGGCCGGCGTTCAGGTCCTCGGAGAGCACGCGTTCGCATGCGGCTCGGCTAGCGGCCTCGATGATCAGGGCGTCCCAGAGGGAAAGCTGCACCAGGCGCGATGTGTCTATTGCAGCGAGCACCAGTGGAGCGTCCACCCCCACTACGTCTAGCTTCGCGAGGCCGCGTACCGCCCGGGCTGCGCGCTCCTCGCTGAGCGGGGTCTTGAGCTTGCGGGTAGTCACCACGTAGAACTCCTGGAGAACCTGCGTGCTCACTACGAGGTTCTCCGGCTGGGCGGAGAGCAGTTCAATCGCCCGCTCATGCTTGGCCTTTTCGGCGGGGTTCTCGTCTACCGAGTAGACGAGGACGTTGCTGTCGAGGAACGTCTTACCGTTCATACAGCTCGTCCCTGGTCCACGACCGGCCCTCCGTGCCGCTTCCCGCCCCGGCACCCTTGGTTGCCGTGAAGAATTCCGCTACCCCTTCGGCGGCGGTAGAACGGCCTGCCAGTTGCCTGAGATACTCCCGTACCAGGGCGTTGACCGAAGTTCCCCGCTCCAGGGCCTTGATGCGAGCCATCCTGAGGATGTCATCATCGACGGTCAGCGTAAGGTTAGTCATCGCGCACCTCCGTGTTACACATAATCAGTGTGGCACTTATCCAGTGGAGTAGCGTACCTGGACCGGCCGACATGCTTGAAGGGTGATGGATGAGACGCCACCAGGCCGGGTATGGGCCCAACTGGCTTGGTGGAGGCGGTCACCACGAACCGTTCGGAGTGGATGGATCGGGCGGTACTCAGATCATCGCTGTGACGGGACGTGCCGCGAGAGCTTGACGTGAAGACCGTCAAGCCGCTGCTGGACCGCCTGACCGGCGCGCCGGTCAGGCGGTCCAGCAGCGCGAGACTTACAGCGTCAGATGAGCAGTACGAGGTCCGCGTCGTCGAAGACGCCTTCGCGGGTGCCGGGCTGAGCCTGCCCGCCGAATGGGAGTGGTCGCGCTCATGCGACTGTCCCCGGGCCGGCGCGGGGCGGGTCCAGCCGAGGACTTGCGACGAACCGGAACGTGCGCTCGATGCCGGAGCGGTGCAAGGTGAACCCGGGCGTCGGCTTCAAGCAGGCGGCGCCGGGAGGCCTCAAGGTCACGCTTCGAGGGTTTCTCGGCCAGCCGCGATACGCACGCATTACGCTTCAGCCGTTCAGCCTGGGTCGCTTCAAGTTCGACGAACAGCACGCGCGCCCCGCGCTCGCGGAACGGCCTCGCGTATTCGTCGACGAACGCCTGATCCTCGGGCACGTCGAACGCCCAGGCAAAGTCGCCGAGGCCGTCGGGAAGTCCGCGGCCACGGTGCGGCAGATCGCGCGGCGGGCCCGCGAGCATGTGGCGGCCCGGTGGCCGCGGGTGCGGGTGAGCCAGTCGGAGCGGCAAGCCGTGATGGAGCGGTTCCTGGCCGCGCTGCGAACCGGGCGGTTGCAGGACCTGATGGAGGTCATGGCGCCGGACGTGGTCCTCATCGCCGACGGCGGCGGGCTCGCGGCCGCCGTGCTGGCCCCTGTGGCTCAACGGCGCGCCCGCGGGCCGGATCGAGGTCGCCGGCGAGTCGGCCGCCGTGAGCCTCGTGGTAGAGGACCGGCGGGTCACCCGATGGCGGGGCTCACAGCAGCACGAAGTCGCCCTCGCTGATTACCTGCACGCCGAGCGCGCGGCGGGCCTTGTCCGGATCGTCGACGCAGATCACGGCGAAGAACAGGTCATCGGAGACGCGGACCGGTACTAGCAGGTCGGCGTTGACGCCGGCGGCGGCGAGCTTGCGGAACGTGGCGGCGCCAGCGCCGGGCTGATTTTCCATCCTGATGGTCAGCGCCGGACGCCTCGCGTACCCGATGCGGGCGTCGGCCAGCGCTGTCTCGGCGCTGGCCTCGTCATCGGCGATGAACGCCACCGTGCCGTCTTCCCCGCAGGTGGTCGCGCACAGGATCAGGTTGACGTGGTGGCCGGCCATCGCCTCGCACAGCCGGGCAAGCTCGCCGGGCTGGTTCTTCAGCTCCACGGTGAACACGCTCATCTGGCACTCCCCGGTCCGCGGCGCAGGGACGGCTCGTACTAATTTCGTACTAATTAGTGCGAGCCTATCTCGCGATATGCAGGCACGGCTTGCCCTGATCTTACGCCGGCCGGGTCACGGCACCAGCCGCGGCACAGCGGCCCGGCCCGCTGGATGATGCGTCACCGGGCCCCCGGTGGCCGCTGCGGTGCCCGCTGGTGCTGCTCCGCCATACCGGCGCCGTGCGGCGCAACCTAGTCCGGCTCCGGCTATCGCTGGCTGGTTACGACCATCCATCACATTATGTCCGCCTTGCCGGCCGGCAGCTTCCCCGGCGTCGACGATGCCGACATCTACGAATTCCTGGACCAGCACGCCCGCGAGTGACCCGCGCCCGGACCGATGTTACCTTTGAGTAACTTCATGGCGGGAGGGCACCATGGGCGACGCGGGCCCGCACGGCACAGGGTTCTCGCTCGAGCTCGGCGATGACCTGATCGCGACGCGGGACTGGCTGCATGAGTTCGCGGCGTCGGTGATCCGGCCGGCCGCCGCGGAGTGGGACGAACGGGAGCAAACCCCGTGGCCGGTGCTCGAGGAGGCGGCCAAGATCGGGCTGTACTCGCTGGATTTTTGCTCAACGGGCTGAAGACCTGGGCCACCAACGGCGGCATCGCCGACGTGCACGTGGTGGTGGCGTCGGTGGACCCGGCCCTGAGGTCGCGCGGGCAGGCGAGCTTCATCGTGCCGCCCGGCACGCCCGGTCTTTCCATGGGACAGAAGTTCCGCAAGCACGGCATCAGGGCCTCGCACACCGCCGACGTCGTGCTGTCCGACGTCCGGGTGCCCGGCCGGTGCGTGGTCGGCGGCCGGGAACGGCTGGAGGAGCGGCTGGCGCGGGTCCGCGAGGGCGGCCGCGGCGGCGAGCAGGCCGCCATGAAGACGTTCGAGGCGTCGCGGCCCGGCGTGGCGGCGATGGCCGTGGGCGTGGCGCGCGCGGCGGCGGAGTACGCGACTGAGTACGCACGCACCCGGGTTCAGTTCGGCCGCCCGATCGGGCAGAACCAGGCGATCGCCTTCATGCTCGCCGACATGCGCGCCTCGGTCGACGCGGCCCGCCTGCTGACCTGGCGCGCGGCCTGGATGGCCCGGCAGGGCAAGCCGTTCGCTCATGCGGAAGGATCGATGTCGAAGCTGGTCGCGGGGGAGACCGCGGTCCGGGTCACCGAGCAGGCCATCCAGGTTCTCGGCGGCAACGGGTACACCCGGGAGTACCCCGTGGAACGCTGGCACCGGGACGCCAAGATATTCACGATCTTCGAGGGCACCTCGGAGATCCAGCGCATGATCATCGGCCGCGCCGTCACCGGGCTCGACGTGCGATAGTCCTGACCTGCGATTTTATGCGGTGCGGCGGGATGCGCGGGCCGCGTGCGGCATCTGGAGGTCGCCGCGACGCCGATGCGTTTTGCCGGTCATTCCCGGTCGTTTCCGGACCGCGTGCTGGCTGTTTGGCAACAGCATCCGCCACAGCGGCTCGGGTGCTCCCGGCGAGATGATCACGGTCGCGGTCAAGATGGGGGACGGGCGTTGTCCGGGTCGAGGTAACCGAACCGGAGCGGACCTGGGATGCCAGAGCCGGGCTCTGCCGAGGACCTGGTTCGAGCTATCGCCTAGCTGAAATCGTCCCCCGGCGATGTACCTGCCATGGGCCTGGCTTGTACCTCGCAGGTAAAGAGCACCGATGCCTGCCCGCTGCGGCGCAGGTCGTCAGGATTGGCTGCCTGGCCACGTCACCGCCTGCGTGAAGACGCGGTCAGGCGGGCTGCCACAGCTCGACCCGGTTGCCCTCGGGATCGGTGACCCAGCCGAACCGGCCGACACCCTCCATGTCCTGCGTCTCTTTAGCCACGTCCGCTCCCTTGGCGCGCAGTTGCGCGAGGATCGCATCCAGGTTGCGGACCCGGAAGTTGAGCATGGTCTGCTGGGCGCGGGACCCGAAGTAGCCGGTCTCGGACTCGAACGTCGCGAACACCGTCAGCCCGGCTTCCTGACGCCACAGGCCGTTCTCATCGGCGTCCAGGCCCAGGCAATCGCGATACCACGCGCCCAGGGCCGCCGGGTCGGCGGCCCGCATGAAGTACCCGCCGATTCCGAGCACACGTTCCATGCCGCTATCTTGCCAGGACGGCGATCGGCGGGCTGGCACCACACCATCGCCCGCTTCACCCTTCCCCGCAGCTCTGTCACTGCGAGGCAAACGGGCCGCTCGACGTCGCCACAGATGGAAAGCGAGACGCTGCCAGTCATCGACGTTCGATTCTACGGCCGGCTGCCCGCGCGCACGGGTCGGGCATCGGCTAGCTGGCGGCCGCCGGCGCCGGGCTTATAGTGACTGCGTGAAGCCGCCCAGTCGCCTGTCGATCCCGGGCTGCATCGGCTGCGGGGCGATGAGGCAGTATGAGAGCTGCGCGGGGGCCTGCCGTGAGCGCAGGTTGGAGCTCGTCAGCGGCGGTGACTACGACGAGCTGACGGCGGCCGCGGCGGCCCGTCGTGTTCGCGTCGAGGGGCTCTGGGCTGTCGTCGGGGAGCTGGCGCGCACCGAGCCAGGCCCGGGCGAGTGGCGGACCGCGTATGAGGCAGTTCGGCGATCGGCGCGGTCAGCGCTGCGGCGTTTCGGCCCCGCAGCCGGGGGCCGCGAGCAGGAGCTGCTTTCGGCCGCGGAGACCGTGATCGTGTGGCGATGCCAGGACTGCGGGGGTGTTGATGCTCCGCAGGAGTGCATCGATGTTTGCATCTGGGGTCCGGCCGACTGGGTGGATGCAGCCCGGTATGAGTCCGAGCGATCGCGGGCCGTCGTTGATCGCGAGGTTGAGCAGTCGCTGGCTGGGCTGCTTCGCAGGTTCGCGTTCGCCACGCCGCGTGCGGGGCAGTGGGAGCGAAGCTGGCGTGCCTTTAAATCGCAAGCGCGGCTCGCTCTCCGGTCAAGGGAATCACGGCGCGTTGCGGGCGAGATGGTCATCGGGCAGGCTCAAGCCGATGGATAACGCTGCTTTGCCAGCACCGGGCCTCCGCTCGCCGTCGCCGCGCCCCAGGCCGGAAGTCGTCAGAGATGAGAAGGAACAGCTACCAGTTGCGGCCCCGGGTCCCGGGCCGCTGCCCGGGCGCGGCCACCGTGCCCTGGGATGTTCGGTGCGGGCTTGCAGACGGCGGTGAGCGCATTTGAGGAAAGAGCTCAACTTCCGCGCGGAAGGTCAGCTGAGCCCGATGAGCGGAATGTGCCGGCGGCCAGGGCGGTTGGTCTTCGGATGCGGTTACTGCCTCTGAGCGGATTGGAGGTGTCACAGGGACATGCAGAAGTTCTCGCTGGAGGCCCTGGGTCATCAGCTGCTGGAACGGGCCGGCGCCGTGGGCGGAGGTCACACGGCGGATACGGTTGTCGGCGGCCACGAGCGGATACTGCGCCAGACGGTTATTGCGATGGTCAAGGGCGCTGTCCTGGCTGAGCATGAGAATCCCGGCGAGGCGACGGTGCATGTCTTGCGCGGGCGCGTGCGGTTGTCGGCCGGGGACCTGTCCTGGGAGGGGCGGTCCGGTGACCTGCTCGTCGTGCCGGACGCGCGCCACAGCCTGGAGGCGCTGGAGGCCTCGGCGGTGCTGCTGACGGTCGCCAAGGTGCCGTGACCGGATCCCGGGCGCAGCAGACCGTTTCGCTGCTGGCTGCTCGGGGACTGCCCTTGCGCAGGGTGACAGTCACGAACAGCCACGGGCGCCGCGTGGCTAGTTGGGCTCACTCAGCCTCCCAGCAGGACGCGAAGGAACAGTGCGGCCAGGGCGCTGGCGCGGGTCACGGCGCCGAAGACGGCAAGCCTGGCGGTGCTGTGCGAGCAGGCGGTCAAGAAGGCCGTGATACCCGACACCAGTACCCCGGCGAGCTTGGCGACCAGCGTCCGGTAGCTTCCGGTGATCTTGTCCTGCCCGGCGGCGATGTTCCAGATGCCGGTGGCCACCAGAACGGCAAAGCCGGGCCGGGCCGGACTGGTGGAACCGGCGGGCCGCAGCACGCGGTACCTGGGCTCCGAGGCGGCGGAGCATGGGTATCAGCGTGGGTTGGCCGCCGGATCAGATGCTGGCCGTGCGGGAAGGGGAGCAGGCAGGCTGACGAGGGTCCCTTGGAGTCTCTCAGGACCGGCCCAGCGTGTCGGCTTGATTACGGCGTTGATGCCCTGACCACGGCTGATGCTCAAGGTACACGCGCTTCGTACTGCGGCAATAGTAACTTCGCTTCACGATAGAGTGTTGGGCAGGAATATCTCTGGTGGCACCCGCCGACCGTCAGGCGGCTAAATTACAGGGACGTCAATCTTCAAGGCAGGGTCGGGATAGTGACAATGACTCGGCTAACCCAACAGGACTTCGAGAGACTGTTGGAGTTCCGCGTCTCTCTCCGGCGCTTTCAGCACTGGAGCGAAGAACAGGCGCAGGCCGCGGGCCTGCCCCATGCTCAGCATCAGCTGCTCGCGGCGATTAAGGGACACCCGGGAGACAGGCCTCCCACCGTAGGCGATCTCGCCGGCTACCTGCTCCTGCGGCCGCACAGCACGGTGGAGCTCGTTGACCGCGCCGGGGCCGCCGGACTGGTTGGGCGGACACCAGATCCAGACGATGGCCGCGTCGTTCGTGTCCGCTTGACCAGGGCCGGTGACCGCATATTGCAGCAGCTGACACGGGCTCATCTGGACCGTCTGCACGAACTCGCCGCCGTCCTTGACGAGCTCGTGACGCGGCACGACGGCGCTAGTTCCAGCGCTGGGGGACGGTCCTGATCAACGGCTACGTCCAATCGTGGTATTTGGTCGCAGCACTCCAAGCACCGGTCTGGGCATCACGCGCAACTGTTCGCAGCGAGGCTTAGGCTCGCCGGCGCTGAAGTTCTGGCGGCTTACGCAGGGCTCCAAGCAGTGCCACTCGCGAATCCGGCACCCAGGCCGCTAGCTTGCCCTCTGACCGCCTCGGTAAATCTATTTCGTGTTACGATATAAATGCCATGGTAAAGCGCCGCGACGGCGAGCCGTTGGGTGACGGCGGTGCCATCCGGGAGGACTCGGGGCCGGGGCCAGGGATGGAGGTGCCAGGCGATGGGCCTCAGCGAACGTGAGCAGCAGGCCCTGGACTCGATCGAGGACGGGCTCGCCGGCTCTGACCCCAAACTGGCGTCCCTGCTAGCCATGTTCACCCGGCTAACCGCCGGTGATGCGTTGCCTGCGCGCGAGAAAATCGGGGCGTGCCCTCGTCGGCCAGGCGCTCGCCGACCATATCGCTGCCTGGACATAGGATCCCGCCGCCCGCGCCGACCTCGCACGGGCTTGCGCTGGCGGCTGGCATGGCCGCTGCTATGGCTCGTGGTATCGATTGCGCTGATCGCGCTGATTGCCTGCACTAGCAGCGGCGGCGGCGGCAACAGAGCGTGCTATGGCTGGGCGGTGTCAGCATGCACCGGGCAGGCGCCCGCACGCGCCGCGCACGCAGCCGCGGCGGGGGCGGCCCGCCACTGAGCGGTCAGACGAAAAGGCGGCGGGTGACGACGCCCTTCCCTACATCGCTGCCGAGCCACAGATCGAAGTGACTGCCGATACCGAGGTAATCGGCGACGTCATCGCCGGCCAGTCGCAGCGTCGCCAGGACGCTGGGGCTACCGGCGCGGAACGGCCCGTCGTCGTCGCAGCTGACCAGGGCAGTGAAAACCTGACTGCGCCCAGATCCTTCGCTCCGGCCTCGCAGCACCATGCGGTGCGGCGCGGATTCCAGCTTCGCATACGGGTCGCCGTCACCACCCGCGTACAGCGTTACCAGGGCTTGGAACTTGTATCGCTTCACGCTGGCCATCTCCCTTCGGAAATCCACCGACGTATCCGAATCGCGGCATCAATCCATATCGTATCACGATATAGATCGGCTACGGGCAGACGTCATGACAGGCCGGTGTCCCCAGCTCGTCTCTGAACCCGTCGGCGTTGACATCGCGGATCACGTCCCGCACCCGGTCCTCGGTGGTGAACGCGACCTTCGCGATCGCCGCCGCGTCCATGCCCTGGGCGGACAGCAGCACCATCTAGGCCCGCCGCCAGGTCACCACCGACCCGCCGCCCCGGCGGATGATCCGCACCAGCCGCCGGCCCTCATCATCATCGATCTCACGCACCCGGAGCGGTCCTGTCACCAGGCCAGTCCCGGCGATTGCGCTCCCGGTGGAAACCCGGTCAAGCGCGGAAGGCCGAAGTGCTCGATCACGCGCTCGGCGACCTCGCCGGGCGTCAAGAGCGTGTTGCTGATGCGCAGGTAGTCGGGGCGCTCGTCGAACTTCCCGCCGGAGTTGAGCTGGTACCGGGCGTCGGCTTCAAGCAGGCGGCGCCGGGAGGCCTCAAGGTCACGCTTCGAGGGTTTCTCGGCCAGCCGCGATACGCACGCATTACGCTTCAGCCGTTCAGCCTGGGTCGCTTCAAGTTCGACGAACAGCACGCGCGCCCCGCGCTCGCGGAACGGCCTCGCGTATTCGTCGACGAACGCCTGATCCTCGGGCACGTCGAACGCCCAGGCAAAGGTGAAGACCAGGCCTGGCAGGTCGCTGGCTGCGACCTCCTCGATGACCCGGCGGCGGATCTCTTCGTTCAGGCGGCCGAACGCCGGGGTGCCGTAGTCGAAGTAGCGCAGCGCGAGCTCGATGGAGATGTGGTTATGAAACAACCGCAGGCCGGTGCGCTCTGTGATCGCCTGCCCGACGGACATCTTGCCCACCGCCGGCGGGCCGACAACGAACAGAAGCAGGGGCGGAGCGGAATCCTCCATGGCTGGACAGTAGGCCAGCAAGACCGCTGAGCGTCAACGCATTTTGCTACCCGCTGCGAGTCACCTGCTGCGTATGTCCTCGTGACTGGCCTGGTCCGGTGGGCTTCCCTGCTCGTCAGCCAGGTCTGCACCGCGGTCATCCAGCGGGGCGCCGATATCCCAGGCCGACCCCTCGACGGCGGGCAGGCCTCCGATGATCGGAGCGACCGAGCCGTCCTCGCTGGCGGCCTCGCCCGTTACCGTGAGGTACCCGGGATCGTCGGCGGGTCGGGAAGTGTCCGGCTCTTTCTGGCGCGACAGGGGCGGCTCCTCCTCGGGCGGCGTTGATCCGGTCGGGATCGTTGTCGGTCATGTTGGCCATCTCCTTGGGCGAGCACATTCACGGTCCGGCGCAGAAGCGTTGGCCTATCCTGCCCCGCAGGGGCGGGACAAGACGGAGCTGCGGCCGACCCAACGGCAACTCGGGCTACCCCGGAGCGCGGCTCCTAACCGAGCCCTTCCTACCGTGGATGTATGAGTTCATGGGGCAACCTGCCGGCTGCGCTGCCGCCGCACGGCACAGTGCTGGCCTGGGCGCGAGGCTGCCGGTGCGAAGAGTGCGAACGCGAGTACCAGCGTTTCGTGTCCGAACTGGCATTGCGAGGGCCGCTGAGGCTTGCCGCTCAGCCGGAGCCCCGCAAGCTGGATGCCGACACCCTCGCCCGGCTGGAACCGGCGGTGAGCCAGTCTGAGTGCCCCGTGTGCGGCGCGCTGCGCCATCAGCGGTGCCGCAACCTGGCGTTCCCCAGCATTTCGCGCCGACTCATCCTGAGCGCAGAAGCGGCCCGTGACCGGGGTCCAAGGACCGGCGGCCACCGGCAGCCGAAGCGGCGCGAGGGGTCTTAACCTGTTCAAGTCCCATCCTGAGGGTGGCTGGCCATCTATGCGCGGTGGCGGTGGTTGTCACTGCTCACGCTGCGTGACCGATCTTCGTCCTGAAGCGCGGCCGCTACGTGTGCCCGGTCGCCGGCTGGGGGATGGCGGGGCTCACAGCAGCACGAAGTCGCCCTCGCTGATTACCTGCACGCCGAGCGCGCGGCGGGCCTTGTCCGGATCGTCGACGCAGATCACGGCGAAGAACAGGTCATCGGAGACGCGGACCGGTACTAGCCGCTGGCCTCGTCATCGGCGATGAACGCCACCGTGCCGTCTTCCCCGCAGGTGGTCGCGCACAGGATCAGGTTGACGTGGTGGCCGGCCATCGCCTCGCACAGCCGGGCAAGCTCGCCGGGCTGGTTCTTCAGTTCCACGGTGAACACGCTCATCTGGCACTCCCCGGTCCGCGGCGCAGGGACGGCTCGTACTAATTTCGTACTAATTAGTGCGAGCCTATCTCGCCTTGATGCAGGCACGGCTTGCCCTGGTCTTACGCCGGCCGGGTCACGGCGCCAGCCGAGGCACAGCGGCCCGGCCCCGCTGGATGATGCGTCACCGGGCCCCGGCGGTCGCTGCGGTGCCCACTGGTGCTTATGATCCATGTCCAAGCTGGTCGCGGGGGAGACCGCGGTCCGGGTCACCGAGCAGGCCATCCAGGTCCTCGGCGGCAACGGGTACACCCGGGAGTACCCCGTGGAACGCTGGCACCGGGACGCCAAGATCTTCACGATCTTCGAGGGCACCTCCGAGATCCAGCGCATGATCATCGGCCGCGCCGTCACCGGGCTCGACGTGCGATAGTCCTGACCTGCTGAAACATGCCCCGGGGCCGAGACTGCACCTAGGAAGATCCGACAGCCGGAACGTGCGCTCGCTAATCACGGCACGGGCGCGGTCGTGGGAACAAGGCAGCATATGGGTAACGACAAGCACGCCCCGCCACCGGGGGTCTGCGCGTCGCGCGGATGGCGGCGCTAAGGTTGGCCAATGCCCCGGTTTGGCCGCGATGGTAAGCGCATCGTCCAGCGCATGCCGGAACCCGGACCGCCGGGGGAACTGCCGGGGGCTATCGACGGGCTGGCCGCCAGCTTCCGTGAGCTGAACGAGAAGCGCGACCGCCTGGAAGGCGATGTAGACAAGCTCCGGCGTCGTCTCGCGGAAGCCGAGGGTGAGCTTGATCAGCTCCAGCACTCCTGGTGGCCGTCGCAACTCGACACGAAGCAGCGGCTGGAGCAGTACCGGGATAAGCTCCGCGCCCATCTCGGCGCCGTCAGCAGCGAGCTGGACGTGACCAAGGCCAGCATCCCGGCGGCCCGGGCCGCACTGGTCAGGCACTATGCGGTAGCTCAGGCCTCACGGCGGCCGGTGGAAGCCCTCATCGTGCCCTGTCCGGCCTGCGGGCAGCCGTCGGTTCCTCATAGGGTGGGGGCGGTCGGCAGAGGCTGGCGCAAAGGCTGGTATGAGTGTCCCGCCGATGAATGTGATGCCGCCTGGTCGGCCAAGTGGTCAGGTGGAGTACACCCCGCCGTCAGGATGGTAGGTCTGTTAATCCTCCACCGGGCTCGACGTCCGGTCGCCCTGACCTGCGGTCGCCGTCATTGCCTGAACCTGCTCAGCGGGTTGTCCGTCCGAGCAGCTTGTCGATGCTGCGGCGTTCACGCTTGGTCGGCCGGCCCGTGCCGCGTTCGCGGCGGGCCACCGGGGTAGCTGTCTCCGGTGGTGGAGGGGGCGGGCTGTGGTCGATGTAGCACTCGGCGGCCGCGGGCGCGCCGACTCGCCTGCTGATGACCCGCGTGACGACCACTATGCGTTCGCGTCCGTCCTGGCGGAGCCGGATCTCGTCGCCGGCCCGGACCAGGTGTGCGGGTTTGACGCGTGCCGCGTTGACCCGGACGTGCCCGGCCTTGCAGGCACTGGAGGCGGCTGAGCGCGTCTTGGCCAGCCGCACCGACCAGATCCAGCTGTCCACCCGCCCAGTCGGATCATCCGCCACCTAGAAACTGTAATGCGGCCCGCACTGTCCCCGGCCCGCACTGTCCCCGGCCCGCACTGTCCCCGGCCCGCACTGTCCCCGGCCTGGCGGCCGAGTCGGCTCCTGACCACTGGATGACCACCTGAGGTGGTGTCAGGCAGCGGGCCAGGGCGCCTGGATCAGGCGCTCGATGTCTTCGCCGAACGGACGGTCGCCATCGATCGGGCCGATGATCACCGCTAGCCAGTCCAGCAGCGCCCGGCAGCCGGCCGGCGGCGGACGTTCAGAGAGCGCCGCCGCCTGGTAGCCGGCCAGCAGCTCACACGCGGTGACCGCGCGGGCGTGACGCAATGCGATGCGGAGTTTGTCGGCGGCCTCCCAGCCGAACGACTGCACGTCCTCCTGGCCGCCGGATGTCTCGATCAGGCCCACCGCGGTCGCGGCGGCCAGCCGCCTCATGGCATGGACCTCTCCGCCGGCCCGCTTGTGGACTGGCGTCAGGCCCGCCTGCGGGCCCGGCTCGCGGGCAAGCTGGGCAGGCAGCCCGGTGACCGCGGGATCCATCAGCCGGTGCAGGCGGGCCGCCGCCACCTCCGCCGCGTGACCCAACGCCGCCGTGAGCAGATCGCAGTGCGCGGACAGGTCGATTCCGTGGAATCCGGCGGTACTGATGAACCGCCCGTCGAGATAGGCGGGGGAGTCGGTGACCCCGGTCAGGGCGCGGCAGGTGGCGGCCTCGAGCTGGGCGGCGGCGCGGTGCACCTGGGTGAGTACCGGTCCGGCCACCCGGAACGACACTGGCGCTTGCAGGCACCGCGGCGATGGCTCGTCGCCCGCGGCCGCGCGGAGCCGGCCGAGCACCGCAGCCAGCAGGTCGTCACCGCGCCCGCATTCGGCGCGATAGGGATCGCGCGGCGCCCGGGCCACGACGATTGACAGCGCCGCGGCCGCCTCCATCAGCGAGGTAAGCGCGGCGGCCTCGCCGAGGCGGAGCACGGACAGCCCGGTGGCCCCGGGCACTCCCTGGATGAGGGCGATGCCCTCCTTCGGGCCGAGGCTGAACTCGGTCAGCCCGTGGCTGCTCAGCGCCTGGTCGGCGGGAATCAGCGCGTCGCCAGGCCCGAGCACCCGGCCGATGCCGACCAGGGGCCCGAACGCGTGCGCGAGCTGGATGATCTCGCCCGCGGCGGCCGCGCCCGCGCGGGGCACGGCCGGCACGATGTCGTAGTTGAGGAAGTCGGCGAGCCGCTGGCAGAGGTCGGCCGACACGGCGGCGTCGCCGGACAGGAAGGTCAGCAGCCGGACGGTGATGATCGCCCGGATATCGGGCGGGCTCAGCCACGGCGGACCGCCCGTGGCCCGCGCCAGCAGCAGGTTGCGCTGGTGGGAAAGCTGCTGCTGCTCGGTCAGGCGAACCGAGGAAAGCGCCCCCATGCCAGTGTTCACGCCGTACACCGCCCGCCCGTCGCGCAGCACCCCCCGGGCCCCGGTGCAGCGCTGTTGCACCGCCGCGAGCAGGGCCGGGTCGATGCTGACGGCCTGGCCGGCGGCAACGGCCCTGATCAGGCCGAGATCCGCGTCGCCGGCTTCGGTGATCGCCAGCGCAGGCATCATCAGCGGTACCGCAGCATCGTTCCGATGCCCTGCTGCTCGGCGCGGCGCAAGATGGCCAGGCCCACGGCGATGTCGAGGATGGCCAGCCCGCGGTGCCAGAGCAGGATCCGCTCGTCGCTGCGTTCCCGGCCGGGGCGCCTGCCGGTAACGATCTGACCCAGCTCGGCGTGGAGCGACGCAGCCGAGAGGCGGCCAGTGTCCACGTGGCGGCGCAGCGCACCGAACCGTCCGGACTGCGCCTCCCGCCAGTCGTCCACCACCACCTTGTCCATCACGTCGAGCAGGTCAAGTTCCACGGCGCTGACCGTGCCGTAAGGGACGACGAAGGCACCGGGCTTGACCGACCCGGTGCGCAGCAGCGGCGCGGGCTCGGTCAGCCGCGACGCCTCGACCATGATGTCGGCGCCGTCGAAGGTCTCTTCGGCGGTGGCGGCCACCCGGACGCAGGTGCCGGTGACGGCAGCCAGCTGCTGCGCGAATGCCTCGCGGGACTCGGGACGGCGGCTCGTTATCCGGATCTCGGCCAGGTCGAACATCTTGTCAAGCAACACGATGTTCCAGAAAGCGGTACCGCGGGTCCCGACGTGGCCGAGCACCCGGGAGTCCGGCCGCGCCAGGTAGCGGGCGCCCACGGCGGTCATGGCGCCGGTCCGGCAGGCAGTGATCAGGGTGGCATCCATGATGGACAGCGGAACGCCCGTTTCCGGATCGTAAAGGGTCAGCAGCCCGAGTTCGCTGGGCAGCCCGGCGGCATAATTAGCCACGAAGTCGCCGACCACCTTGACGCCGCTCACGCCGAATACGGGCAGGCCGGGCGAGGGCAGGCCAGGCGTGAGCAGGCCGGGCGCGGACTGGCGGGGTGCAGGCAGATGGCCGCGGAGCACGTTGAAATGGCCGGCGCCATTGTTATCGGGGACGAGGTGCACCCTCGGCTCAACGACGGCGCGCCCGTCGCCGTGGGCGCGCACGGCGTCCTCCACGGCGGCGACGATCTCGGCATACGAAAGGCCGAGCGAGTCTATGTCTGGCCCGGACAGGAAACGAAGCCACAGTCCGCCTGCCGTGGTCACGCCGGCGTTCACCTCCCTCATGGCCGTCTTTGACAACTTAGCTGAATACAGGCCAGGGCCACCCTCAGCACGACTTCGGGACCTGGCATGCTGGGTCGAGTGAGAGACGTGCCGCCGCCACAGGGGCGCCTAGCGCGCCTGTGGAAGGCTGCCGAACGGCGCAACGTCCCGCTGCGGACGATCGTGGTCACGGTCGCGGTGGTGGCGGCCACGTACCTGGCCGGGAAGCTGATCTACCGGCTGCGGGACATCGTCGTCCTGCTGCTGGTGGCGGGGTTTGTCACGGTGCTGCTCAACCCGATCGTGAACCTCTTGCAGCGGCGGCTGGTCCGGCGCCGCGGCATTGCCGTGGCGATCGTCACCTTGTGGGCGGTGCTTGTCTTCATCGGCCTGGCCCTGGTGTTCGGCTACCCGCTGGTCAACGGGATCACCCACCTGGCCGACCACCTGCCCACCTACGTCGCCAAGGCGGAGCAGGGCAAGGGCTGGATCGGCCATCTCGTGCGCAAGTACCACATCCAGAACTGGGTGCAGCGGAACGCGCCCAAGCTGGTGAGCTACGGCCAGGCGCTCGGCAAGCCGGCCCTGACCATCGGCGCGGGTGCCCTTTCCCTGGTCATCGAGCTCGCCACGATCTTCATCCTGGTCCTGCTCCTGCTGCTCGAGGGCCCGAAGATGCGGGTCTGGGTCCTCAGCCAGATGGCCCCGGACCGGGCCGCCACCGTCAGCCGGATAGCCGGCGATATGAGCCGGGGCATCACCGGATACATGCTGGGCAACACGCTGACCTCGCTCATCGCCGGAATCGTGGTGTTCGTGACGCTGATGATCCTCGGCGTGCCTTACCCGCTCTTGTGGGGGCTGTGGGTCGCTCTGGTGGACTTCCTGCCCATGATCGGCGGCGCGCTGGCCGGCATCCCCACCGTGCTGTTCGCCTTCACCCATTCCATCACCGCGGGCGTCGTCACCCTGGTGGTTTTCCTGGTGTACACCCAGGTCGAGAACCACATCCTGAACCCGGTGATCATGAGCAAGACGGTGCGGATCAGCCCGCTGCTCGTCCTGATCGCGGTCCTGGTCGGCGCTTCGCTCGGCAGCCTGGTCGACGGCCTGTTCGGCGGCTTCGTCGCGGCGCTGCTGGCCATCCCCCTGGCCGGCGCGCTGCAGGTGCTGGTCAGGGAGATCTGGCAGGCCACCGCGCCCCCGCCGCAACAACCCGAGCGCGAAGATTCGGTGAACCCGCCGGATGAGCTCTTCCCAGTTTGACCCGATACGGGGGAGCATGGCATCAAGCCGCCGCACGAAACCCGCAGCTAACGTCAGGGAGGACCGGACATGGCACAACCGTCAGTCCTGGGTATCGTGCTTGCCGGGGGGGCCGGAACCCGCCTCAGCCCGCTGACCGCGGACCGGGCCAAACCTGCGGTCCCGTTCGGCGGTCTATACCGGCTGATCGACTTCGCGCTCTCCAACCTGGCCAACGGCGGCATCCGCAAGATGTGCGTGCTGACCCAGTACAAGAGCCACAGCCTGGACCGGCATATCTCGACGACATGGCGGATGAGCGCCCTGCTCGGTAACTACGTGACGCCGGTCCCGGCCCAGCAGCGGCTCGGCCCGTACTGGTACACCGGCTCGGCGGACGCGATCTTCCAGTCGATGAACCTGATCAACGACGAGCAGCCGGACATCGTGATGGTCGTCGGCGCCGATCACGTGTACCGGATGGACCCGCAGCAGATGATCGACCACCACGTGACCCAGAGGGCCGGGGTGACCGTGGCGGCCATTCCGGTGCCGCGGCACGAGGCCTCCGCATTCGGCATCGTCCACGTCGGCAAGGACGGCCGGACGGTGGATGCATTCCTGGAGAAGCCCGCCGACCCGCCGCCCATGCCCGGCAACCCGGAGATGTGCTACGCGTCGATGGGCAACTACGTGTTCGACACCAACGTGCTCGTGGATGCGCTGCGCAAGGACGCCGACGACGACTCGAGCCGGCACGACATCGGCGGTAACATCATCCCGATGCTGGTCCGGGACGGCTGCGCGCAGGCATATGACTTCGCGCTCAACGAGGTGCCCGGCGCGGCCCCGCAGGATGTCGGCTACTGGCGTGACGTCGGCTCGCTCGACGCCTACTTCGACGCGCACATGGACCTGTGGGCGGTGACGCCGGCGTTCAACCTGTATAACGACCGCTGGCCGATACTTACCCACATCCCGTCGCTGCCGCCCGCCAAGTTCGTGCACGAGGCGGGGGATCGGGTGGGGCGCGCGATCGACAGCCTGGTCAGCAACGGCGTCATCATCTCCGGCGGCCTGGTGCGCCAGTCGGTGCTCTCACCCGGGGTGCGGGTGAACAGCTGGGCCACCGTCGAGCGGTCGGTGATCTTGCACAACACCACGATCGGGCGGCACGCCGTGGTCAGGAACGCGATCATCGACAAGAACGTCACGGTGCCCGAATGGGCGCAGGTCGGCGTGGACAAGGAGCATGACAGGGCGCGCGGGTTCGTGGTCTCGGCCAGCGGCATCACCGTGGTGGGCAAGGGCCAGGAGGTCGTCCCGTGACGGACAAGCTCGGTGTCTCCGGGAGCGCGCGCGGCGGGCAAGCCGCCGCGCGGCCGCTCAGTGTCTCGGGGAGCGCGCGCGGCGGGCAAGCCGCCGCGCGGCCGCTGCGAGTCGCGCTGCTGACCCGCGAGTACCCGCCCGAGGTGTACGGCGGCGCGGGCGTGCACGTCACCTACCTCGCGCGCGAGCTGGCGCCGCTGGTAAACCTGGTCGTCCACTGCCAGGGCGCCGACCGCCCGGACGCGGTCGCGCACCGGCCCTGGGACCTGCTGGCCGACGCCAACCAGGCGCTCCGCGTGGTGTCGACGGACCTGTCGATGGCCGCCGCCGTCGGGTCCGCGCAGCTGGTCCACTCGCACACCTGGTACGCGAACCTGGCTGGGCACCTGGCGGCCATGCTGTACGACGTCCCGCACGTGGTCACCATGCACTCCCTGGAGATCCTGCGGCCGTGGAAGGCCGAACAGCTGGGCGGCGGGTACGCGGTTTCTTCCTGGTGCGAGCGGGTGGCGGCGACCTCGGCCGCCGCCGTGGTGGCGGTATCGCAGGGCATGCGGGCCGACATCATGACCGCTTACCCCGAGATTTCTCCCGAACGGATCCGGGTCATACGCAACGGCATAGACACCAACGAATACCGGCCTGACCCGGATACCGATGTGCTTGACCGGTACGGAATCGACAAGAGCCGTCCTTACCTGATCTTCGTCGGCCGGATTACCAGGCAGAAGGGCCTGCCGGTGCTGCTGCGGGCCGCCGCGGAGCTTATCCCCGACGCGCAGGTGGTGCTGTGCGCCGGGCAGGCCGACACGCCGGAGCAGCTGGCCGAGGTGACCGAACTGGTGGACGGCCTGCGTGCGACCAGATCCGGCGTGCTATGGATCCCCGAGATGCTGCCCAAGTCCGAGGTCATCCAACTGCTCACGCACGCCACGGTGTTCGCCTGCCCGTCGGTGTACGAGCCGCTCGGGATCGTGAACCTGGAGGCCATGGCGTGCGGGACCGCGGTGGTGGGATCCCGTACCGGCGGGATTCCCGAGGTGGTCGCCGAGTGCGAGACGGGACTGCTGGTTCCTCCCGGCGAGCCGGAAGCGCTCGCGGTCGCCTTGAACGCCCTGCTGGGTGACCCGGACCGGGCTCAGGCGATGGGGCAGGCGGGCCGCAAGCGCGCGGTGGCGGAATTCGGCTGGCCCGCCATTGCCGCCCAGACCGCCGAACTATATGCCGAATTGACTCATTCGGGATTAAAACGCCTTTCTTCACTCGGGTTTGTCTAACCGGGTGTAAATCGCTGTCCGGCGCGCCTGGCGGGTGAACGTGGTGTAAACCAGTCCCGATGCTGCCGCGTCATCCCAGGGGGCCAGGGGGACCAGCGATGTTTGAGAGGCAACTGATAATGCAGAGATCACGTCGTCTCGCGGTGTGCGCCGCGACTGGCCTCCTCATGGTGGGCGGAATCACCGCAGGTATGTCAGTGGCCCACGCGAACGTGGCCGGCTTTTGCGACGGGTCTGGCGCCAAGGCGACCTGTACCGACACGCAGGCGATAACCGCGCCCACCTCGGTGACGGTTGGCGTGACCGCGAGCCCTAATCAGAGCGCAACGGTGGCCTGGACGGCCAGCTGCACGCTAAGTGGCCAGACCGCGAAAACATCGGGCGGTTCGGACTCCCAGACCCCGGTTACCGACGCCATCGTGCTGCCCTTCACCAACCCGGACCAGTGCACCGTATCGGCGACGGTGACCCTCCCCAACTCCGCTAGCGGTGATCACCTCAGCGTCGCCATCACCTACGCGACAGGGGCCACCGCCTCGCCGTCCGCCTCGGCCTCCTCGTCCGCTCCGGCCGCGGCGTCCGGGCACCTGGTCCAGGGCTACGTCGGCAGGTGCGTCGATGACGCGGGTAACAGCTCAGCCAACCGGGCCAAGGTCCAGATCTGGACCTGCAACTCCTTCGATAAGGCCCAGCTGTGGACCTACCACAATGGCGAGCTTGTCCACAACGGCATGTGCGCCAACGACCAGCGCTTCGGCGGTAACGGCAGTAAGGTGATCCTGTACACCTGCAACGGCGGCTCGAACGAGATCTGGACGCACCGGACCAACGGCGAGTACGTGCTGAAGGCCAACGGCAGCAAGTACTGCCTGGACGACCCGGCCTATTCGACGCGCAACGGTACCCAGCTCATCGTCTACACCTGCAAGAACAGCGCCAACCAGCGCTGGTCCAGGCCGTAGTCGCCCAGCGGAGCAGGCATGGCTGAGAAGACCGGGCGCCTGCTGTCGGTCAACGTGGGGTTGCCGCAGGATGTGACATGGCACGGCCGGACGGTCCACACGGGTATCTGGAAACAGCCGGCGGACGGCCCGCGTCAGGTGCGGCGGCTGAATATCGACGGTGACGGGCAGGGGGATCTGGCCGGGCACGGCGGCGAGCACCGTGCGGTGTTCGTGTACCAGGTCGAGTCTTACCGGTACTGGCAGGAGCAACTGGGCCGCCACGACTTCGGCTACGGCCAGTTTGGCGAGAACTTCACGATCAGCGGCCTGGCTGATGACCAGGTGTGCATCGGCGATCGCTATCAGATCGGCGAGGCGCTGTTCGAGGTGACCCAGCCGCGGGTGACGTGCTACCGGGTGGGGATCCGGATGAACGAGGCACGCATGCCCGCCCTGCTGGTTTCCCATCACCGGCCCGGGTTCTACTTCAGGGTGCTCCGCGAGGGCGCCGTCCGGGCCGGGGACGAGATCGTCCAGGTGGCCGCCGGGCCGGAGACCATGACCGTGGCCGAGATCGACGGCCTGCTCTACCTGCCGGGGCACTCCCGCGAGCGGGTGCTGAGCGCGCTGCGCATTCCCGCACTTCCCGACGGCTGGAAGGCCTCGTTCCGGGCCATGGCGGACCAGGCTGAGCTGCCCGGCGGTGTCGCGGGCAACGCCGGGCTGGCGGCGGTGAGCCCGCCGCCAGCCTGGCCGGGGTTCCGCTCGCTCGCCGTCACCGCGGTAGACCGGGAGAGCGACTCGGTGATCTCGGTCCACCTGGCCGATCCGGCCGGAACCGCTCTGCCGCCGCCGTTGCCTGGACAGTTCCTGACCCTGCGGCTGAACGTCGTCCCGGACGCCCGGCCGCTGCTGCGCAGCTACTCGCTGTCCGGGGCGCCGGACGCTGGCTCCTACCGCATCAGCGTCAAGCGCGAGGCGCACGGCGCAGGCAGCCAATTCATCCACGCCCGGGTCCGGCCGGGCGACCTGCTAGAGGTGGCCGCGCCCCGCGGCACGTTTGTGCTCCAGCCCGGGGACAGGCCGGTCCTGCTGATCAGCGCGGGCGTCGGCGCGACCCCGGTCATGGCCATGCTGCACGCCCTGGCCGCCGGCGCCTCCGGCCGTGACGTCTGGTGGCTGCACGGCGCCCGCAACCGGGCCGAGGAGCCGTTCGCCGAGGAGGCACGGTCCCTGCTGGCCACGCTGGCCCGCGGGCACCGGTACGTGTACTACAGCCGTCCGGCCCCCGGCGAGGTCCCGGGCCGCGACTATCAGACCGCGGGGCGGCTGTCGGCCTCCGTGCTGGCCGGGCTCGGCCTGCCGCATGATGCCGACGCCTACCTGTGCGGTCCGGCCGCGTTCATGGCCGAAACGTCTGCCGCCCTGGTTGAACTGGGTGTCGACCGTGCCCGCGTGCACACCGAGATCTTCGGCGCGGCACCCTCGAGCACGCCCGGCATCGCGGCCGCAGTCGCTCGGCCGCCGCATCAGCCGGCGGGAGAGCCCGGCGATGGCCCGGAGGTCGCGTTCGCGCGCAGCGGCGTGACCGTCCGCTGGGACCGCGGTTACGGCAGCCTGCTCGAGCTGGCCGAGGCCTGTGACGTGCCGGTCCGCTGGTCCTGTCGCACCGGCGTCTGCCACACCTGCGAGACAGACCTGCTGTCGGGAACGGTCAGCTACGCCCCCGACCCCGTAGATGAGCCCGCCTCAGGAAGCACCCTGATCTGCTGCTCCCAGCCGTCCGGCAACCTAGTCCTGGATCTGTGACGGCGATCTGGGCCAGGACCTCGGTATTCTCCGAAACCACGACGCGCTGTACGAGGTGAAGCCCAGATGATCGACGCATCGTCTAGCACGCTGGGTTTCTTCGCGTCCGAAGTCGCGCGCCTGCGGAAGGTACGCGGGTTGTCTCAGCCCGCACTCGCCAAGCTGCTCAGCTACAGCCCGTCGCAGGTAGCCAAGATCGAAACCGGCGAGCGAATCCCGAAACGGCCGCTGGCGCTGAAGCTTGACGAGATATTCGAGACTGACGGCCACTTCGCCCGGCTACAGGCCCTGGTCGAGAATACGTCGGTCCTGCCGTGGTTCCGTGACCTGTACCTCGTCGAGGGTGAGGCGACAGAGCTGCGGACGTACGAGTCGTACCTGATTCCGGGGCTACTGCAAACGGAGGCATACGCGAGGTCGGCAGTCGAGGCCGCGCGCCCTACGCTGGCACCTGACGACGTGGAAAAAGCCGTGGCCATCCGCATGACCAGGCAAGAGCTGTTCGAGCGTGAGCGTCCGCCGCGAGCCTGGTTCATCATTGACGAGTCGGCAATGCTGCGTCAGGCGGCCAGCCCGGTCACCATGCGGGCCCAGTGCGAGCACCTGCTCAGCATGGGCCAGCGTCCGGAGATCACCATCCAGGTGAACGAGAGTGAGCAGGGAATCTGCTGTGCTTTCGGCCGGGCGTTCGTCATACTCTCGTTCGACAACCAAGGTGATCTTGTCTACTGCGAGGACATAGGATCGGCGCGGTACGCCCGGAAGAGGGAAGACGTGGACCGCTACACGCTGGCATTCGATCACCTGCGCGCGAGCGCATTGCCAGACGGTAAGTCGGCAGACCTGATACGGAGGCTCGTACATGATGACTGAACCGACCTGGCGCAAGTCAAGGTTCTCCGGGGGCCAGGGCAACTGCATCGAGGTCGCCGGTCACGCTGGCCGCGTGCTGGTGCGGGACAGCAAGAACACCGATGGGCCGAAGCTGGCCTTCAGCCCGGCTGCATGGCTCAAGCTCGTTGCTCGCGTCAAGGCCGAAACCTGACCAGCGACAAGCGCTGTGACCTGCGGTATTGAGTTGAAAGGTGACCCACCATCGCATGAAGGTGCTGCGCACTCCCGAGGACCGTTTCGCCGACCTGCCTGATTTCGGCTATCCGGCGCGGTACGCCGAGGTGGACGGGCTCCGGCTGGCTTACGTGGAGACCGGGCCGGCCGACGGCGAGCCGGTCCTGCTGCTGCACGGGGAGCCGAGCTGGTCGTTTCTGTACCGCACGGTCATGCCGGTGCTCGCGGACGCCGGGCTGCGCGCCATCGCGCCGGACCTCGTCGGGTTCGGCCGTTCGGACAAGCCCGCCGAGATCGGTGATCACAGCTTCGCGCGGCACGTGGAGTGGATGCGCGCTCTCGCCTTCGACCACCTGGACCTGCGCGGGCTGACCCTGGTCGGGCAGGACTGGGGGGGCCTGATCGGGCTGCGGCTGGTGGCCGAGCACCCGGACCGGTTCGCCCGGGTAGTGGCGGCCAACACCGGGTTGCCCACCGGGGACCAGCCGATGCCCGACGTCTGGCTGCGGTTCCGCGAGGTCGTCCGCACCGCGCCGGCGCTGAGCGTGTCCCGGCTGGTGCAGTCCGGCTGCCAGACCACGCTCTCGCCGGAGGTCCTGGCCGCCTACGAGGCGCCGTTTCCCGACCCAGACTATGCGGCCGCGGTCCGGGCGATGCCGGGACTGGTCCCGACATCCCCCGATGACCCGGCCACGGAGGCCAACCGGGCCGCCTGGCGTCGACTGTCCGCCTGGGACAAGCCATTCCTGGTGGCGTTCAGCGACCGCGATCCGATCACCGGAGGCATGGCGCCTGTGCTGAAGCGATCCATACCGGGCGCGGCAGGAATCGATCACCCAGTGATCGAGGGAGCCGGCCACTTCCTGCAGGAGGACGCGGGCGAGCGGCTGGGCACCGTGATCGCCGGATTCGTCCGCGCACACCCGGCGGAGTAGCCAGCGTCAACCTCACAGCATGCAATGGCGGCTCGGAGTCGTCGGCGGACCCACGAGGAAGTACTTGATGACACACGGCGACGGGTCAGTCGGAGGGTCTGCCGGTCCGTCGCGTCCCGGTGTCGCTGCGATGCTGGTGGGACGTGACCGAGAGCTTGGGCTCATCGGCTCGTTCCTCGGTCAGGCCGCCGCCGAAGGCGGGGTACTCCTGTTCACGGGTGAACCCGGTGTCGGTAAGACGGTGATGTTGGACGCGGCCGTGTCAGCCACGGCGGCGGGCACTAGCGTGCTGCGTACGGCCGGCGGGGAGTTCAATGCCGAGGTGAACTTTTCCGCGCGCAGCAAGATCTGGTGGGCTACCCGCTCGAGTAGTCCGGCTACTTGCTTGTCGGGTCTCGTCGCAGCCTCGGCGAGATGCCATGCCTACGTGCGGCTCACCGGTCCTGTGGTCGGGTTTCGTGTGTGCGGCGAAGCCGCCGGGCAGAGTGCCGCCGAAGTCACACGGCCCGAGCGTGTCAAGCTCGGCGGAAAGCTCGTAAGGCAGCGTGCCGGGCGGGCGCTGTCCCCCGGGTTGCCGGGCCGGTCAATCAGGATCGCGGCGCGGAGACCCCGGCCTTCAGGCCGGGGAGGAAACGCCGCTTCACCTCCCCAGAAATGTCGGTCGTGTTCGCTAGTGTGTTCGCATGTCCCGGTACCGTCTGCTCCCCACGCCCTCCCAGCAGGCAACGCTGCGGAACCACTGCGCGCACGCCCGGTTCGTCTGGAACCTCGCGGTCGAACAGCACCGGCACTGGCGCCCGGGCCGCAAGGGCGCCCCAGGCTACCTGGCGCAGTGCCGGCAGCTCACCGCCGCCCGCGCCGAGTACCTGTGGCTGGCTGCCGGCTCCCAGATGGTGCAGCAGCAGGCCCTGCGCGACTTCGCCCAGGCCATGGCGAACCACTTCGGCGGCACGCATCACCGCCCGTCGTGGCGCAAGGCCGGCCGGAACGAGGGATTCCGGGTCGTCGCGCTCACGCCCGGCGACGTGCGCCGCCTGTCCCGCCACACCGGCCTGGTACGCGTCCCGAAGGCCGGGTGGGTCCGGTTCCGCTGGTCCCGCCCGGTGCCCCCCGGCGTGAAGTCCTACCGCGTCACGCGGGACCGCGCTGGCCGCTGGCACGTCGCCTTTGCCATGGTCCCGGAGCCGATCCCGGGTCCGGGTCACGGGGAAACGGTCGGGATCGACCGGGGCGTAGCGGTCAGCGCGGCGCTGTCGACGGGGGAGATGCTGACCGTGCCCGGGCTCAGCGCGGGGCGCCGGCGGCGGCTGAGGCGCCTGCAGCGCCGGCTCGCCCGCGCCCGGCCAGGGTCGAACCGGCGAGCCCGGGCCAAGCGGGCCGTAGCCCGGCTGCGGGCCCGTGAGGCCGACGCGCGCAAGGACTGGGCCGAGAAGGCCTCCACCGGCGTCGCGCGCCGGTTCGACCTGATCAGGGTAGAGGACCTCCAGGTCGGTACCATGACGCGGTCGGCTAGGGGGACGGCGGGGAATCCGGGCCGGAACGTCCGGGCCAAGGCCGGGCTGAACCGGGAGATCATGCGGTCTGGCTGGGGGATGCTGGTGCGCCGGCTGGAGGACAAGGCCCCCGGCCGGGTGGAGAAGGTTACGCCGCATTACACCAGCCAGCGGTGCTCGGCGTGCGGGCACGTGGACCCGGAGTCGCGCCAGAGCCAAGCGCGCTTCGTGTGCACGGCCTGCGGTTTCGTCGGCAACGCGGACGTGAACGCGGCCATCAACATCGCGGCGGGGCACGCCGTAACTGCGCGGGGAGGCGACGGGGTTACCCGGCCCGTGAACCGCGAACCTCACCTGCTGCTCCCATCGGCGTAGTAGCTGGAATCCCCCGCCTTCACTTCAGGCAGGGGAGGATGTCAATTAACTGATGACGCGCGCCCGGACGCAGCGCAGACTGGAACCCTGATATCGAAGGCCTGAGCTGGGAGAACCTGATGAGCGTCAGCAGCACCACGGGCGGCCAGTCGCGGAGCCTGGTCCTCACGGCGATGATCTTCGCGGTGGCGATGACCTTCATCGACCAGACCATCGTGTCGATTGCCGCGCCCACGATCCAGCACGACCTAGGCCTGTCGAGCAGCGGCATGCAGTGGGCGATCAACGCCTACCTGCTGGCGCTGGCCGCCTTCTTCGCCTTCGGCGGCCGCCTGGCGGACACGGTCGGACACCGCAAGATGGTCGTGCTCGGGGTGATCATCTTCGCCGGCGCATCGGCGCTGTGCGGCCTGACGCCACGCGGCGGCATCGCCGAGACGTGGCTGGTGGCGTTCCGCGCGGTCCAGGGCCTGGGCGGGGCGATCATGTTCCCGGCCGCGATCGCCATCGTGGTGCAGACGTTCGACCTGCACTCACGCGGGCGGGCGCTGGCGCTGTTCTTCGGCGTCGCCGGCGGCCTGACCGCGATCGGCCCGATCGCGGGCGGCTACCTGCTCGAGTGGACCTGGCGGGCGATCTTCTGGATCAACATCCCCGTCGCCCTCATCGCCCTGGCGCTGGTCGCCATCTCCAAGCCGGCCACCGAGCACCGCCCCGCGCCGATGGACTACCGCGGCCTGGCCCTCATCGTCGCCGGCGTCGGCCTGAGCGTGTTCGGCCTGCAGCAGTCGTCGATCTGGGGCTGGGGCAACCCGGCCATCGAAGTGTGCATCGCCGCGGGCATCGTGATCCTCGGGGTCTTCTACGCCGTCGAGCGCCGGACCGAATCACCGTTGATCAACGTGCACATCTTCGCCAACCGGGCGTTCACCGTGGAGAACGTCATCCTCGGGATCGCCATGATGGCGTTCATCCCGGTGTTCTTCTTCACGAGCTTGTACGGGCAGATCGCGCTCGCGGAGAAGGCGACCACGTCCAGCCTGCTTATCTTGTACTTCTTCCTCGGCTTCGTGGTCTGCGCGCAGATCGGCGGCCGGATGCTTGACCGGATCGGGGCCAAGCGGCCGGTGGTGCTCGGCTGCGCCCTGGCGGCCGTCGGGTTCGCGCTGTGGGCCGGGAAGGCGACCGACCTGCATGCCGGGGCCCAGGTGATCTACATCGTCATGGCCGGAGCCGGCATGGGGCTCATGCTCGGCCAGGCCAACACCGACGCGGTGAACCGGGCGTCCCGGTTCTCCTACGGCGAGGCCACCGGCATCACCCAGACCGTCCGCAATTACGGCGCGAGCCTCGGGTTCGCCATCCTCGGCACGCTCCTGATCACGGAGTTCCGGTCCGGGATAGCCTCCTCGCTGGTCGCTCGGGGCCTGTCGGGCCCGGCCGCCTCGGCCGAGGCGGCGAAGATCGCCCAGCTGCAGGGCGGGAACGGCAACGTGGCCACGATCCCGCCGTTCATCCGCGCGGATTTCGCCGGCGGCACCCGGGACGTGCTCTACGCGATGGCCGTGATCATGGCCGCCGCCGGGCTGGTGGCGCTGCGCGGGCTCAGGCGGGGCGTCCAGCAGGAGACCGAGCAGACCGCAGCCGAGCTCGCCGGTCAGTCCCGCGGCCAGGACCCGGACGACGACGTCTACTCCGCCCCGCGCTAGGAACCTGCTGAAAAAGCCAGTTCCTGGGATTCTGCGCAGCCGGGTCCCCGCTCCTGGCAGCGTCTGTGGTCAGCTCGTCCCCCTGAGGTCTGGCCCTGCATAATCTCCTGTGCCCGGGGCCGCGGCCAGCCGCGGGCCGGGCGGGCCGGGCGGGCCGGGCGCCTGGTCAGGTGGCCAGCGCCCAGGCGCCGTCGCGGCGGGCCAGGCCCTTCCCGGGCAAGTTGCGCAGGTTCAGCGCGGCGGTCCGGCGCTTGAGCCAGGCATCATTCTTGGCCGTCCCGCGGTAGCGGAGCTTGAGCCGCCGTCTCCGCCAGGTGGCCACCTGGGCGATGGCGCGTTCGACGTTCGGGCGGTGTGTCATGTAGTCCTTGCGCAGCCCGCTGCTGGCGGCCCAGTCGGCGCGGGCGGCGCGGAGCAGGTCGTCGCGGGGATGCAGGACGAGCTTGCGGCCTGTCTTACAGGTGGTGCACCGCTCGCGCAGCGGGCAGTCCCGGCACAAGACGCCGAAGGTGGCGATCCGGGTCCGGCTGAGCGCCACGGTGTGCCCGGCCGGGCAGGTGACCGTGCCCTGCTCCTCGCTCACGGTGAAGTCATCGACGGTGAACCCGCCCTCTACCGGGGCCTGCAGCGGCTTGGGCTTGATCACCGCCTGATGGCCGGCGTCGCAGATCGCGCCGCGCAGGTCACCGGTCCCGTAGGCCGAATCGCCGTACCAGCTCAGATCCCGGCCTGCGGCAGCACCGTCCCCTGGGGCGGCCGCCTCGGCGGCCAGGAACTCCTCCGCCACCGCCGGGTCGGAGTTCTCCGTCCCGGCGGCCCTGGTCAGCTTCTCATCGGTGATGATCCCGGTCTCCGGGTCAGCCGCCACGTGCGCCCGGTACCCGTCGCGGCGGGCCTCGGGCGACTTGCGGGTGTGCCGGGCATCGGGGTCCACCGTGGAGATCACTCTGTCCCCGGCCACCTTGCGGGCGATCCGCCATCGCCCGTCAGTGCCGTCACTGCCCTCGGCGGGCTCCACGTCCTGCCCGGCGACCAGGGCCAGCAGCGCCAGCGCGCAGGCGGCCCGTTCCTCCAGGTCACGGTCCTGCAATGCCGCCACCACCGCGTTCGCGTCGTTCACCAGGCCGGTCACCAGCGCGTCCTTCGCGGCGGGATCGTCCCAGTCGATCTTCGGCTTGCCCGGCCTGGAGTAGTCGTGCCCGGTGCACACCGCCGCGATCTGCCCCGCCGCGCCGGGCACCTCCCGGGCCACCTTGCGGATCGCGGCCACCAGCTGGGTCACGGTGTCCTGGGTGGCGACCGCGTCAGCCAAGATGGTGGAGTCCACCGCCCGGCGGCGCCGCCCCTTCAGCACCCCGGTCTCCCCGACCACCTTGCTGACCGCGTTGCTGATCCGGTGCGGGCGCTCCGAGCGGGCGATCCGGTTCCGCCAGTACACCAGCGACGACGGGTCGAACCCCGGATCATCCAGCGGCGCGCCGATCGCCACCTTCCACCGCACATCGAACCGCGCCGCCTCGGCCGTCTCCCGGTCCGAATAATCATGCAACACCTGCAAAGCCAGCACCGCAGCCATCCGGGTAGCCGGCAGCGACGGCCGCCCCACCCCCGGCGGGGCGAACAGGTCCGCGTAATCCGCATCCGGGAACACCTCAGCCCGGTGCGCGGCCAAGAACGCGAACATGCTCCCCGCCGGCACCAGCTGCCCCACCGCGGTATCCAGTAATCCCCCGCCCATCCGCTCGAAGCCCTGCATGCCAAAATCATCCCAGACACCCGCCTGGCCGGCCAGACACGCCACCGGCGGCCTGGCTTTTTCAGCAGGCTCCTAGGCGAGCAGGCTACTACGGTGATCCCGCCGCGGCGTCGCCCTCCGCGCGCAAGCCGCCGTACAGCGGCTCGAGCAGCTCGCCGTTCCCGGGGGAGTCGGCGGGCTCCAGGGGTTCGGGCGCAGCCGGAAGGACCTGCTCGAAGTAGTCGCGGGCGGCGGCGGTGGTGCCGACGTCGCGGCCCGCCGCCTCCGACATATACCAGCGGTGCTCGAGCACCTCGTGGAAGATCTCCGCCGGGGGCAGCCGGCCGCGCAGGCCCTCGGGGATCGCGGCGATCACCGGGTCGTAGACCTCCTCGAGCCACCGGTTGGCCGCCACCACCTCCGACACCGGCCGGCGCTGCTTGTGCTCCAGCCAGGCCCGGAACCCCGCCATGTCGTTGAGCAGGCGGCGCGCCTGGTTCTCCCCGGCGTCGATCCCGGTGCGCAGGAACAGCCTCCTTGAGTCGTGCCCGGATTCGGCGACCCGGGTCTTCAGCCGCAGCTTGTTCCCCTTGCCGGTGCTGATCAGCTCAACCTCGTCGGCGTCGAAGCCGAGCTCGTTGAGCCGGTGCAGGCGCTCGGCGATCCGGTACCGCTGCTCCTCGGGGCGCAGGATCTCCTCCCGGGTCAGCTCCTGCCACAGCGACTCATACCGCCGCCCGAGCTCCTCGGCGATCTCCATCGGCTCGACGTCGGCCGGAAGCATCTCGCCCGCCTGCAGGTCGAGCAGCTCGCCGTACACCCGCTCGACAGCCAGCTCGACGTCCCAGTGCCGCTGCCCGTCGGTCAGCGCCGGATGCTGCTCGCTGGTTTCCGCGTCGACCAGGTACGCCTCCAGCGTGCCAGCGTCGTACCGGAACAGCGTGTTGGACAGCGAGCAGTCGCCCCAGAAGAACCCGGACAGGTGCAGCCGGACGAGCAGTTCCGCTAGCGCGTCGAGTAGCCCGTCGGTGGCCTGCAGGCCCCGCGGGTTAGAGAAGACCGCCCGGTACGTCGTCGCGTAGCTGAGGAACTTGGTGACCAAGATCGCGTCGCTGTCTTCCGGCCGGGTGTGCGGCTCACCCAGGTCGACCGCGATCCCCACCACCTCGACCGCGGGGATGCTCAGCTCGGCCAGCGCCCGGAGCACCCGGTACTCGCGCCGGGCCAGCCGCTCGCTGAGCTCCTTGAGTGCGTACAGCGTGCCGTCGTCGTAGACGAACCGGACCACGTGCCGCGAGATGCCCCGCTGCCTGATCTCGACCAGCCGCTCGTCCTGCCATTCCGCCAGCGGCTCGGACCACGGCAGGGTGAGCAAGCCGGCCGCGTGGTCGGCCGGGGGAGTGAAGACGAAGCGCATAGCAACAGAGTGTTCCGTATCCAGGTGCGGGAACCGAGACCCGTGAGGCCAAAATTTATCCCGAACGGCCGCGGTGCGTGCCTCAGCCAAGCTGCGACTCAAGCAGGGAAGGAGCCATGTTGGCGCCGCTGATGACGATGGCCACCTGCTCACCGGGCGCGGGCTTGTAGGCGCCGGTGAGCAGCGCCGCGATCCCGACCGAGGCGGCGGGCTCGGCCGCGATCCTGGCCGCCTGCCACAACGCCCGCTGGGCCGCCAGGATCGAGGCGTCATCGACAAGCACCACGTCCTCGACGTAGGCCTGGGTGATCGGGAATACCAGCTCACCGACGCGCTGCGGGGCCAGCGCGTCGGCCGCGACGCCCTCGGCCGGAGCGTCGGCGGGCCTGCCCTCGGCCCGGGCGCGGGTCAGGGTCGGCGCGCCGTCCGGCTCGACCCCGATAACCCGGACGGTGCCGGCGAAGTAGGCGGCGATGCCGCCGATCAGCCCGCCGCCGCCGACCGGCACAAGCACGGTGTCCGCCTCGCCCGCCTGGTCGGCTAGCTCCAGGGCCACGGTGCCCTGGCCGAGCAGGGTCTCCCGCTGGTCGAAGGCATGCACGCTCATCGCGCCCGAACTCTGCACCCACGCATGCGCTGCGGCCAGTGCGTCGGCGTACCGCTCGCCGGTCACCACAAGCTCCGCGCCGAGCTGCCGGATGCGCTCCATCTTGGCCGGGGCGGACACGGTGGGCACGAAGATCTTGGCCGGCACGCCCCGGCGGTGCGCAGCGTATGCCACTGCCACGCCGTGGTTGCCGCCGGAGGCAGCCACGATGCCAGCCCGCGGCACGTCCCGGAGCAGCAGGTTCGCGAACGCGCCGCGCGCCTTGAACGACCCGGCGCACTGCAGTTGCTCCAGCTTGAGCGTGACAGCCGGCCGGCAGGGTCGGAGCCCGGCGGGTCGAGATCGCCGAGGTCGACCTGAACCACCGGCGTGCGCCGGATGTAGGGCCGGATGGTGTCGTAGGTGCCGCGGATTTCGTCCCGGGAGATCACATCAGAAACGATACCCACCGCGCCCCACGGCCGGCCGGCGCCGGGACGCCATCGCCGGCATCGCCGGCGTGCTCGCGTCAGCCAGGACCGTCGCCGACCATCGAAAAGCAGCACAGTACGCGCGATTCGGCCGCGGTGTAATCTGAGATTGTCGTCGACAACAGGCGTTTTACCGGGTTCTTGATGCCTGCCATAGACGTGGACGGTGGGTTTCCTGACCTCGGCCAGCGCCCTGATGTACGCGGGCGCCCCGCTGGCTATGGGCTCGCTCCGCCGCCAGCTCCCGGCCCACCGGCGTCCGTTCCGCGTACCCGCAGGCAACCTTATGGCACCGGCCGCTTTCATCGTCGCCAACATGATCATCTTCTGGTCCGGATGGGACGCCGTATAACGCCTGGGCATTGCGATCGTGGTTGGCTACGTGGTGATGGCCCTCGCTGGGTATCGTCTGGGGCCGGGCCGCTGGGTTGGAAGGCGGCCCGCTGGCTGGTGCCGTACCTCATCGGTATGGGTGTCATTTCCCGGCTGGGAACCTTCGGAGGCGGTACGGGTCATCTGCCTGTGGGGTGGGACTTCGTGGTGATCGCATTATTCAGTCTCGTTATCTATCACTGGGCTATGATCACTCGTCCCTAGCTTGGCCGTGACGAGCAACGTTTGCCCCAGCAGGTCTCACCTCTCGCAAGCGGCTCAGCTCACCTGCCCCTGGCGTCCCGGGCGCGTGCCGCCCCCATGATTGTGCACGGTTACATCCCGTATCAGGGCAGTAGCCGTGCACGATGATGACTTTCGGCCTCCGGTGCCTGGCCAGGTGAATGGTTCCGCCGCAGCGCCGGCCGGGCGAACGTAGCCTGATACGGCACAGCTTGGCTGTGCCGATGAAATAGGCAAGAAAAGAGCGCGACACGCCAGCCGCTTGAATAACTCGGCCAAGGCAAAGCGTCCTGATCCGATAGGCTATGACGATGATGGGGGGCTGGCATTCAGGCGGCGGCATACGTTTTCCGGGTGTGAAGATCGTCGCGATACTCGCGACGATCTTCATCGTCATTATCAGCTTGCGCATGAGTTCGGCGGCTGAGCAGAAAGAAGCAGCCGCGCCTGCCGCGGGGCTCGCTGCCCACGCCAGTCCCGGGTCTAAGCGGGTAACGTGGCCTTCGAAGGCCGCGGCTCGATTGCGTCGCAACCCTTTGGGAACGGCGGCATCGTCATATCTCGCGGCTAGGACAGGCACCGTGCTCGCCGCCGTCTACGATCTTGATACACATCAGATCTGGACTATCGGGTCCGGTCGGCCGCAAGCAGAAGCAAGCGTGGTCAAGCTGAATATTCTCGATGCGCTTCTCGCGAAGTACGGTAAGGGCAGTGGCGGGCTTTCCGGCCAGGACAGGAAACTCGCTCGGCTGATGATCGAAGACAGTGACAACGACGCCGCGACCGCTCTCTGGGATACCGCCGGCGGCGCCAGCGGAATCCGTGCGTTCGAACACCGTCGCGGGCCTGGCGGACACGTCGCCATCAAGCTGCGTGGAGTGCCCGGGTTTTCCGTGGCCTGGATGGGGCCTGACGACGACGGTCCCTGTTGACCAGATCACGCTGCTGCGTGAGACCGTTCAGCCCAGTACGTTGCTGACCAACGCCGACCGCGGCTACGTTCTGCGGCTGATGGAAAACGTAACGCCTGGGCAGCGCTGGGGAGTCTCCGGAGGTGTGCCCGCGCGAGCCAGGGTGGCCCTGAAAAACGGCTGGCTGCCCCTCAACCAGGCCGAGACCGACTGGCAGATCAACAGCATCGGGTGGATATCCGGTCTGAACAGGAATTACCTCATGGCCGTGCTCACCACGGGGAACCCCGCCGAGTCTTACGGCATCGATACCATCGACGGGTTGTCGGCCCTTGTCTGGCGGCGTATGGGCTAAGCGAGTGGCTGGTCGGCGCCGTCACACCTGGTCCTCCTGGTAGCCGTCCAGCCCGTAGCTCGAGGCGATGGGGTTCCACAGGTTTACGAAGGTCGTCTTATATTGCGTGGCCCGATCATCCGGGCCCGTTGCGGCCTGGAAATTAGAGTCTGAGTTGTCGTTGGGCGTGCAGCCCTGGGAGTTCTCGTCCTGAGCCCAGGCGGCGAAATCCTGATCTGCTTGAACCGACGCTTGCCACGCGTCGGTCAATGCCTGGGTCATCTGCGCGGGCAGCGCGGAAAGGCCGGAAAGATTCGCTAGCTCGGAGAGAAGCTTCTGTCGCGAGGTCGCGGCGCTCTGGAAGATCTGAGGATCCTGACTGAGGTCAGGTCCGCAGGCGTTGACATCAGCGACGGCGTTCTGCACGGAGCTACGATCGGAAGCGCTCTGGACCAGCAGCGTCGACAGGTTCTGAGCCGCGGCCTGCTCGCCGGTCGATGCCAGCGAACCAGCAGCTGCGGGCAACGTGGGCGTTTGTGCGTGATCATGGGAACTGATCAGGGTGGTGGCCACTACTGCGATGGCGATGACCAGGCCAAGTCCTACCAGGAAGGCGAGGAGGGGACGGCCAGAAGCCGGGTTAGAGCGCCGGGAACCACGGCGCGGTCTCGCGTTCGGGACGAGAGCGGGAATTGGGGCCTGGGCCTGGGCAGGCACGGGTGCCCCGTAGGTCGCCGTGGCCGGGGCGAACGCGGATGCGTATCCCCCGCCCACCGCGGCCGGTGCGGTAGGCGGCAACGGGCGCTGCATGGTGGCCGTGCGCCCGCGGTGCAGGCACCAGGGACAGGTGCCGTGAGTATTGACGTAGAAATGCTCCAGGTCCGCCTTGCACTGAATGAGGCTCGCTTCCAGTTTGCTCAGGGCCTGGTGCCAGTCGTCCGCGGTCGGGCGTGCGGCCGGGTCGACGGCGCCGCGTTCGAAAGCGACGCGGAACATCGCCGTGATGGGATCCGGAAGCAGGCCGATCGGGATCGCGGACGGGCGGGGTTTCAGCGGCCCGCCCGCCTTGTGAGCCCAGAGTCCTTGCCGGGCGAGTTCGGGTACCGGTGGCTTGTCTCCGGCGCCTGTCCACGCGCCGCGGAAGGGGTGCTCGCCTTCGAGCAGGAGCTGGTAGACATGAATCGCCAGGGCGAACAGGTCGCTCGAGGGCTGCCGTACCGTCGTGCTCCAGTCGGCATTGATCAGCTCCGGCGGGGTGAACTCCGGCCGGCCGACTCGGCAGAAGAGGCGGTACCCCGACGCACGATCGACGACCTGCATCGAGTCGCAATCGAGCAGCGTGACGCGGGCATCACGCGTAACGCGGACGTTGCGCTCGTTGAAGTCGCCGATCACCACGTCTGAGTCGTGCAGCACGTGCGTCGCCTGGGCTAGGTTGGCGGCGGCGCGGACGAGGTATGGCCAGGTGAAGCCGTGAGCCCATGACGTGGCCCCGCTCGCCGAGCGGCGATCTGACGGGTTGGTGACCCGGTGCAATTCGACCGTGGCCGCCATGTCCACGGCCGGCATCGAAAAGCCGGCGAAGCGGTTGTCTTGCAGCACCACCTCGTGCGGCCAGGCCAATGTAACATGCCCGGTACGGGGCTCACGCCACTCGGCTGGCGGGTACCTCACCATGGCGTTCAATCGCCACTCGAGCGCGGTATCCCTGCTGAACGCCACCGGCAGGTATTTCTTGAATACGAAGCCCCGCGGAGACGAAACCGCGAAGACCTCGCCCTCCCCGCCGACCGCCAGTTTCCGCCCCACCGCTATGTGTCCGCCTGAGCCCTTGCTGAACACCATGTCAATCCCCCTCCCATTGTTCACGTGCGGATTAGGCCGGTTTATAAGTCGATCCTGGCCAGATCAAATCCCAACTAAACTTGGATACGGGTTGAGAGCTATTTCCCTTCATTGCAGAAGATCAATCCTGGCTTGGCGGATGGCGTTTGGAGACAATGTAATGCTGCGCCGGTCGTTACCAGCGTCGTCTCGCGAGCGCATGATGCCGAATTTTCGCTTCAAGCATTTACCATCGATCTCTATTAGAGCCGCCACGCGGTATCCGCGCAGCAATCGCACCACCATGGTGAGTTCGTGTGAACCTCTGATTGACCGGCCCCGGGTTTTCATGAACTTCCAATATGCTGACGAACATTGTGTGCCGTAGGCCAGAATAAATGGCTCATCTTCGTCGTAGTCGGAGCTCAGACCGAGGCCTCCGCCCAGGTGAGAACCGCTGGGCTTAACCTGGACATTACGTGAATGATGAATCTTGCGCACGACACTTCCGGGCTCCATCCACCATACCTTCGGCTGCTGATCATCCGGCAGTCTCTTGCCGGGGGTCTCCAGGTTCACCAAAACGCGCGCTTCAGTGAAACTGTACTTCTCGCCGTCGTGAAAGGTGGGGGTGATACGGAGTAGGCAGAAATCCCAGTGGTCATCGTCGGTCAGCGCGTTGAGTAGCTTCGGTACTGTCTCTATCTCACGCTGCGAGATAGGCAATGATATTGGCCGGCCAAGTTCGATTCGCCTGCGGACTACCTGGCTGCCGTCAGCGGGAACCTCCGCGCCGGAGTCCGATGCTCTTCCTGTAGGCCATTCCTGAATAAGCTCTTGGCTCGGAAGCCCAAGCCGATGGCCAAATTCACTGGCGATATGCGCGCACCATGGGCATCTTTGCAGGCCAGCCCAGTATTCATGGGCGCTGTCTTGAGGACACCGCCGGATGTCACGTTCTAGGCTGCCGAGTGTGCGGTGCCAGTCGTCCGCGGTCGGGCGTGCCTCCGGGTTGACGGCGCCGTCTTCGAAGGTGACCCGGAACATTTCGACGATGGCGTCTGGTAGCAAGCCGATCGGGATCGCGGACGGACGGGGTTTCAGCGGTCCGCCCGCCTTGTGAGCCCAGAGTCCTTCCCGGGCGAGTTCGGGTACCGGTGGCTTGTCTCCGGCGCCTGTCCACGCGCCGCGGAAGGGGTGCTCGCCTTCGAGCAGGAGCTGGTAGACATGGATCGCCAGGGCGAACAGGTCGCTCGAGGGGTGCCGTACCGTCGTGCTCCAGTCGGCATGGATCAGCTCCGGCGGGGTGAACTCCGGGCGGCCCACTCGGCAGAAGAATCGCTCTCCTGTGTCTGGAGCGCTGATCTGCATCGAGTCGCAATCCAGCAGCGTGACGCGGGCATCGCGGGTGACCCGGACATTGGATTCGTTGAAGTCGCCGACCACCACGCCTGATTCGTGCAGCACGTGCGTCGCCTGCGCCAGGTTCGTGGCCGCGCGGACCAGGTAGTGCCAATTGAACCCCTGGGCCCAGGAGGTTGTCCCCGAGGCGTTTCTCCGGTCGGACGGGTTCGTCACCCGATGCAGGCTGACCGTGTTTCCCATGTCGATGGCAGGCATCAAGAAGCCGACGAAGCCCCTGTCCTGCAGTACCACCTCATGCGGCCAGGCCAGGGTGACGTGCCCGGTGCGAGACTCACGCCACTCCCGCGGCGGGTACCGCACCATCGTGTTTAGCCGCCGCTCGAGCCCGGCATCCCGGCTGAACGTCGCGGGCCGGTACTTCTTGAACACGAAACCCTGCGGAGACGAAACCGCGAAGACCTCGCCCTCCCCGCCCGCCGCCAGTCTCCGCCCTATGACGACATCGTGCTCGTGGCCTGTCTTGAGGGTCATGTCAACTCCGGGGCCGGGCTTGGCTCGGGATCACCAGGAGCGTTGACCGTCTCGGGCTCCTTCATCTGCTCCGCCTCGGCGTGCGGCGCTGCGGCCGCTTTGCCCGGGGCGGTCTCCGGCTGTGCCCGCACCGCTGCTATGAGGCTCTTGTCATCCCCGCTCTGGTCATCAAGGCCGGTAAGAAAGCGCTGGATTTCCTCGGCGCTAGCCCAGGCAGAGCGGGTATAGACGGCCAGATCCTCAAAGAAAGGCGCAAACGGAGCGGCGGTACTCAGGTCGGCGAGAATCTTGAAGCGCAGACCGTCGGTGGAAAGGAACACGGCATCGATCGCAGCGATTGGCTCAACGGTAACCCGTAGCCGTTCCATTGCGCCGTCGTCGGTGACAAATGTCGTCTCGTTAACGTATTCCCCGTGCTGAGCCGGCGCTAGCGTTCGGAATTGATCCCCGCTGCCCACTACCGCGATCGTGTCACCCACCTGTCCAATGCAGACAAGATCGCAAGTAAGGATGGCGACGCCCAGCGTGGTGGCGTAGTCGCCCACGTGCCTGCCCGCCGCGGCGGCAAGCTCGCCGATCTGCTCCCGCACATCACGGAAAACCAGCTGAAGCCAGGCCGCCAGGTCGACAGCGGCGGCGCGGCCTGAGTAGGCACTGGCGATCAGCACGGCGCGACTTACCGCAAGTTCCGCCCCCTGGCCCGACAGCGGCCGGGAGCCCGCTCCGTCGGCTATGGCCAGGCATGTCACCTCCGCTCCTGTCGACCAGCGAGAGGCGTCCTGACAGCCGGTCTCCAGGACCTCATGACTGGAACCGGCTACCGAAGCTCCCACAACTTTCCACATGGGGTCCCCGTCAGGCCGTCGCCCAGCCCGTGGCCGGCGGGAGCGGAATCTGCTCGCCGGTTTCCGCCTGCGCCACCCCGGCGTCGCTGCTGCCGAACGCGTTCGATGCCGACGCGGCACTCAGCGACGCTGACAGCCAGGCAAAAAACTCACTGAAGCTGAGTCCGTCGAGCTTGACTGGGGAACGACGTGTGGATAGCTCCGCCAGCCGGGAGAGATTAGAGCCGGAACCGACGCCGATGGCAAATACCGATACGCCTCGGGCCTGCTCTGTTTCCCGGACCCGCGCGGCTGCCGTCGTGAAAACCTGGCCGTCTGTAGGTTCCCCGTCCGTCAGCACGAAGAGCCAGGGACGGTAGTACTCAAGCCCGGCTTGCTTATAAGCCTGCTTTTGCTGGGTGAGCTGATCGAGAGCCAAGTTGAGCGCGGCTCCCATCGGCGTGCTGCCGCCTGCCGCCAGGCGCCGTGGCTGGATGTCCCTGCCTTCGGTAAAGGGAATCTCGACGCGGGCCATGCTGCCGAAGGTAATAACCGCGATCTCAGCACGCTTCTTGGCTAGTTCGTCCTTCTTTATTTCGTCACAGAAAAGCTCGAATCCGCGGTTGAGCTGGGCAATGGGCTCGCCCGACATGGAACTTGACGTGTCAAGAAGGAGTGCGCACGCGATTCGTGGATCTGGGTTGTCCTCGTTAACGCGGGGAGAAAACTCCATAATTATCCTTCGCCTCTCTGAAATGCAGGATCATAATCCCGCTGTGGTTCCCGCCTAGATCGCTGAATTGTCCGGGCGCGGCCCTGGGTGCGCGCAGCACGATTTCGGCACACGCGACCGGGATGCGCATCCGGGTGGGTAAGTTGATCGCGCGGCGAGCCAATGAGCGACCATGGGCCCAAGCGGTCACCCTCAGGGTGCCTCCGCAGAGCGTGAGAATGGTCTGCGGCGGTGGTTACCTGCGCCCCCCATGAGCTGTTCTCCTTCCGCGGGTTCGTACGGAATCTGCAGACGGATACAGTCTCTGATGCCGATTGCTTGACCCCGGGTGGAGTTCGTGGTGCGAACAGCCCTGGAGGTATGCGCAATCAAGCTAATTCCCGCCCTGAGTGGTTGACGCCTCGAGTGCGGGAATTGGTTTACACCCAGATGTCACAAATACATAACTTACCTGCTGGGGGTAGGTTGATCTACACATCGGGTGATGGTGCTGGCACGCTGCGAGCCTGTCCTGTGTCAAGGCTGTCAAAACTTCTCGGACGAGTTCGGACAGCCGAGATCGCCGGGACGGTGTTTTCCAGCTTCGCTGCTCCGCGCCGTCCCCGGTGGCGGCGAAAGCCGAGGCGGGAGAGACTAGCTGTCATGAGCGAGCACACGCACCACCACGACGAAGACTCGGCCTGCGAGGTGGCCCACAATCCCGTCGCTCGGACGGTCGCCGCGGCCGGGACGGGGGCCGGTGCCGCGGGCGAGCGGACGCTGGTCGCCGTCTTCGCCTCGCCGGTCGCCGGCTACCTGCTGAGGTACGGCGCGGACATGGGATTCCGCGGCCTGTTGCTCGAGCCCGAAGAGGCCCGCGCCGCCGGCGCCGCCGCCCTCGGGTTTCCCCTGCTCACCGCCATCCCCGACGACCTCGACGACTCCGCGGACGTGGTGGTAACGGACCATCACCGGCCCGAGCTCGGCGTCATGCTCCGCGACGCGCTGGCTACCAAGGCCCGGTGGGTCGGGATCATGGGCAACCCGCACCATGTCGGGCCGCACGTGGCCATGCTCGAAGAACTCGGCGTCCCAGCCGACGAAATCGCCCGCGTGCACCGGCCGATCGGGCTCAACATCGGCTCCCGGATCCCGCCCGAGATCGCCGTCTCCACGCTGGCCGGACTGCTCGCCGACCGGAACGGCCGCCCCGGCGGATTCGACTTCTGATCCCGAGGAATCCTCCCGGCGGGGCATACCCGCCCGCTTTGCCCGGTTACACCCGATAGCGAGCTACAGCATCTGCCGCCGCCTGGATCCTGCGTCGGCCGCACGCGCCCTTTGGCGCGTCAGGCTGAGGTCAGCCCAGCGGGGGCGCTGGCGTACGGGAGGCGGGGTTGGACGGGGCGTTCGTCCGCCACCGGGGGCTCATCGCGTTCGCGGCCGGGGGCGCGATGGCCGAGGCGACGGTGCTCTCTTTCCTCGCGCCCAGCGCCCGGCCGCTGGCACCGCAGGTTACCGCGCTCCCGCCGCTCGCGGCGTATCACGACCTGCGCTGGCTGTTCGCCTTCAACCAGCCGTGGCTCGGCTTCACCGGCGTGCTCGTGCTCCTGGTAGTCGCCCGTTCGGCTGTGGACGCGGTCCTGGTCATGCTGGCCTGGCCGCGCGACCCGGACGTCCCGCGGCCGCGCTTCCTGGCCTCGCTAGTGTCGTGCGCGGTGCTGACGGTACTGGTCGGGCTGGTGATGTCGCCGGTGGTCACGCTGATGTTCGGGGTGGCCCTGCTGCCGTTCTCCTGGCCCTACCTGGCCGCGGTGCCGATCCTGCTCGGCACCGCGGTGGCCCTGAGCCAGGGCGGCGTAGGCCAGGCCTGGTGGCGGCGGCTGCCCCCGGCGCGCACCGCGGCGTGGGTGATCGCCACCTTCGGTGTCCTGTCGCTGGCTTCGGCGCTGATGGCTCGCCTCGACACGGCGGGCATCGTGGCCGTGGCCGGGCTGGCCGGGGTCGTCGACGCGCGGGCCTGGTACGGGCTGACCGCGGCGGCGGCGCGGGGGGTGGCGGAGCGGCCGCCCCACCCGTGGCAGTGGCGGGTCGCGCTGTGGCGGATCCGGCGGGCGCTGCGGAGCCGGACCAACTGGGTGCCGGTGGCGCCGCTGGCGGCGGTTATGGTACTCGCCCTGGTCGTGGGGCTGGCCCGGCTGGCCTTCACCGGGACCGTCCGCTTCGCCCCGGGCTCCGGCGACGTGGTGGCCGGCGCGGTCACCGCAGACGGCGGTGACGACGGCCGGGCCGCGGCGGGCAGCGGCGCCGACGGGACCAGTGCTACCCGCGCCCCAGGGGGCACGAGGAGCGGGCCGGCGGCCAAGGTCAGCGGCGCGGTGCTCGTGGTCGCGGGATTCGGGTCGACCTGCTGCCACGGCGCGAACGCCCTGCGCGCCGCCGAACCGCACATGCTCGTGCGCCAGTTCTCGTACCTCGGCCTGAATGCCGCCGGGCAGCCGATCCCGTACGGACTGGCCGGGAACCTGTCCATCCAGGTGCTCGGTGACCGGATGGCCGAGCAGGTGGACAAGCTGTACCAGCAGGCCCACACGCCGGTGGACATCGTGGCGGAGAGCGAGGGCACCCTCGGCCTGTACGCGATGCTGGCCCGGCATCCGCACGTGCCGATCGGGTCGGTGGTGCTGCTCAGTCCCATCGTCGAGCCCGGCCAGGCGGGTCACGGGGTCGACACGGTGCCTGGCGCCGCCCTGACCACGCTGAACGACCTGGTCGGCGGCATGTCACCGTACGGGCGCTCGGGCGCGCAGGCGCTGATCGAGTCGGTGAGCGAGGTCGGCGCCAGCTACTTCGCCACAGTCAGCCGCGATACCGGCCGGCCCTGGCTCGCGGTCGTCCCGCTCGCCAACGCGGTCACGCTGCCCGCCTGCTCCTGGCCGCCGAACGTGATCTTCATCGACGCCTTCCACGGCGGCCTGCTCGGCGACCTCTCGGTGCAGCGGATGGTCGAGGCGTTCCTGGCCAGCGGCACGATCCCGGACAGCGACCTGGCCGACCTGGCGGGCGGGTCCCAGCGCGACCTGCGCAGCGCGGCTCAGCTCATCGCGGCCGCGGCCTCCGCCTGGCGGATGCCGGACCTGCACCCGGCCTGTCCCCTCGGCCTAGGTATCCTGCCACGGGCCGGCTGGCCAGAGCGGCCGGCGATCCGCTACGCTATGCCGCGTGACGCCAACAGCTCGCCTTCAGTGGTGGCGCCGCCCCTAGGCGGCGTGCTGATTCGCGTTCCATCGCAAGCGACCGCCCAGGAACGGCGGCCGCTTTTCTGTTTCCCGGCCGCCTCCGGGGCCTGAATCCTGAGGGGCCACCGTGGACGCCCAACGTACCGAAATGATGACCCGCGATGGCGTGCGGGTCACCCGCATCGCCACGCCGTTCGACCCCGCCGAACTCGGCCGGATCGCGGCGCTCGTCGACCAGCGCCGCGGCGGCGTGATGAGCTCGGGCATGGAATACCCCGGGCGGTACAGCCGCTGGCACATGGCCTACGCCGACCCGTGCGCGGAGATCGTCGCCACCGGCAGGCGGGTCACCGCGCGGGCGCTGAACGACCGCGGGCGCGTGCTCCTGCCGGTGCTCCGTGCCGCCCTGCTGAAGAGCGGCGAACCGGTGGACGAGGACACCGTCGTCATCGGAGAGGACGACCGGGAGTTCACCGAGGAAGAGCGCAGCCGCAGGCCGACGGTGTTCACCGCGCTGCGGGAGATCACGGCGGCGCTGGGGTGCGAGGATCCGCACCTGGGCCTGTACGGGGCGTTCGGCTATGACCTGGCGTTCCAGTTCGAGCCGGTCCGGCTGCGGCTTGATCGCCCGGCGACCCAGCGCGACCTGGTGCTGCACCTGCCGGACGAGATCTGGGTCCTGGACCGCAAGCGCGAGGAAGCGGTCAGGTACTCCTATGACTTCGAGGTGGGCGGAGTGTCGACGGCCGGGTTCGGCCGCCAGACCGCAAGCACCGGACCGGGGCAGGCACCGGCGCTCGTTCGGGATCAGGAACTGCCTGCTGCGCCGCGGCCGGGGAGCTATGCGCGGGTCGTGGCGGAGGCCCGGGAGCGGTTCGCCTGCGGGGACCTGTTCGAGGTCGTGCCCGGTCACGTGTTCTACGGCCGGTGCGCGTCGCCGGCCGCGTTCTACGAATTGCTGCGGCAGCGCAACCCGGCCCCGTACGAGTTCCTGTTCAACCTGGGTGAGGGGGAGTACCTGGTCGGCGCGTCACCCGAGATGTACGTCCGGGTCACCGGGGACCGGGTGGAGACCTGCCCGATCGCGGGCACGATCGCGCGCGGCGAGGACACCCTGGAGGACGCGGCGAACATCGCCACCCTGCTCGGCTCGGCCAAGGAGGAGTCCGAGCTGACCATGTGCACCGACGTGGACCGCAACGACAAGGCGCGGGTCTGCGTGCCCGGCTCGGTCCGGGTGATCGGTCGGCGGCAGATCGAGATGTACAGCCGCCTCATCCACACCGTCGATCACATCGAGGGCCGGCTCCGGCCCGGGTTGGACGCGTTCGACGCGTTCCTCACCCACATGTGGGCGGTCACCGTGACCGGCGCCCCGAAGACCTGGGCCATGCAGTTCATCGAGGATCACGAGGAGACCCCGCGCCGCTGGTACGGCGGGGCCGTTGGCAAGGTCGGCTTCGACGGGTCGATGAACACCGGGCTCACCCTGCGCACCGCGCACATCACCGGCGGGATCGCCGCGGTGCGGGCCGGCGCGACACTGCTGTACGACTCGGTGCCCGCGGCCGAGGAGAAGGAGACCCAGATCAAGGCGCGCGCCCTGCTCGAGACCCTGGACGAGGCCAGCCGGATCGTACCGGACGACGCCACGATCGCCGGCGAGCGTGTCCGCCTCTCAGCACGCGACTACACCCCGCGGGTCCTCCTGGTCGACCACCAGGACTCGTTCGTGCACACTCTGGGTGACTACTTCAGGCAGCAGGGCGCCGAGGTGACCACGCTGCGGTTCGGGTTCTCGCCCGCGCTGCTTGACGCTTACGCGCCGGACCTGGTCGTCATGTCGCCCGGGCCGGGCCGGCCCGCCGACTTCGGCTGCGCGGCGCTGCTGGACGAGGTGTACGCGCGGCACCTGCCGACCTTCGGCGTCTGCCTGGGCCTGCAGGCCATGGTGGAGCACGCAGGCGGCGCGCTGTCCCTGCTGCCCGAGCCCGCGCACGGCAAGCCGGGGCTGGTGCGAGTGAAGGGGGCATGGAGGGGGCCGGGGAGGTGGGTGGGGGGTGGGGGGTCGCTGCTCGCCGGGTTGCCCGGCGAGTTCACCGCGGGGCGGTACCACAGCCTCTACGCGCCGGTCGGCGAGGTCCGTGGCGGCTTCGGCGTGACCGCGTCCCTGCGTTCGCCGGACGGGATGGAGGTGGTGATGGCGATCGAGGACGACGTGGCCGGGCGGTGGGCGGTGCAGTTCCACCCCGAGTCGATCCTGACCGCGTCCGGCCGGTCCGGGCACCAGATCATCGCCAACGTCCTCGACCTGTGTCGTGCCCGCGAGCCCGCGCGTGTCATTCGGTGAGTCGGCTTCGCCGCTGGTGTGCTGTTGTTACTGTGCTGTGTCATGAGGAGCGTAGAACCCGAGGTTTTCCTGGTCGCCCGGCCGAAGGTCGACTACGACGCGATGGCCGCCTACCTGCGCGAGGTGGGCGGCGAGCGCTGGCTGGAAAGACTGGATCGCGACCAGCTCGGCAACGATGCGCAGGACCTCGCCGAGTTCGCGGGCAAGATGTGCTACCGCTCCTGGGAGCCCGGGCTCAACCCGAACGTCCGCAAGGTGCGCGACGACCAGGATGAGTACCTGCAGAACATCCTGCGGCAGCAGCATGGCTCGGTGCTCGAGCACGCCAGCTTCACGTTCGTGCTGCACAACGTCAGCCGGGTGTTCTGTTACGACGATGACACCGATGTGCTGACCGATGAAGGTTGGAAGCCGTGGCCTAAAATCGATGGGACGGAGACTTTCGGGACGCTCAACCCGGTCACTGGGGAGCTTGAATACCAGAAGGCTACGCAGGTCTTCCACGCGGACTATTTCGGGCAGATGTACCGGGTTCAATCGGAGCAGGTTGATCTGCTGGTCACACCCAACCATCGGATGTGGGTGCAGCGACACGACACCCAGGCCGCGAGGCGAGGTGAGCAACAATTTGCGATTGAGTTCCCCAATGACATCCTCCATAAGCGGGTTAGTTACCAGAAGTGTGCAGGCTGGGCGGGTCACGAGGCAAGCCAGGTAACTATTCCCGGGACATACCGGACCTGGCAGCGTAAAGACCGTGACCATCCGACGACCCGGAATTATCCAGGGGTAATGTTCCCAATCGAGCCGTTCGCGAAATTCCTTGGCTACTACCTCGCGGAGGGCTCCGTCAATGGTCATCAGATCACCTTGGCCCAGAACCGTGGTGAGATCCTTAACAAGATGGCTGACACCATAAGGTCAATGGGCCTTCCCGCTTACCTGCCCACAACTGGAAACGGATGTGCCCGGACTCAATGCCTGCCTTTGCGGGATCTGCTTGCTGGCCTCGGGCATGCTCATGACAAGCGTATACCTAGTATGGTGCAGGACTGGCCCCCGGGCATAATCAGGATCTTTCTGAATGCGATGATCGAGGGCGACGGCACGACGCATCGTACGTTCAACCACCGAGTTATTTACACGGCCTCGAGGGAGATGGCAGACGACCTGCAGGTTCTTGCCATCAAGGCGGGCTGGTCCGCGAATGTCCGCATCGACGACCGGACGGGTGCGGAACATTTTATGCCATCCGGCCAGCTTATCCGCCACTGTCGGCCCTGTTATGTAGTGTCGATCATTACGCGCCGCCTCACTCCTCTCGTCAATCACCAGCGCTCGCGCGCGCCGAACCGGTACTTGAACGAAGAGGGCTACCATGATGGCTTCGAATTCTACGCGGGGAAAATCCACTGCGTTCAGGTGCCCAACGGCCTGCTGTTTGTTAGGCGCAACGGGAAACCGGTTGTCTCTGGCAACACCCATGAAGTTGTCAGGCATCGGCCGGGGACGGCGGTGTCGCAGGAGTCGCTGCGCTACGTCCGCCTCGACGAGCTGCCCTTCTGGTTTCCCGACTGGGCACGTGAGGATACGGAGCTGATGAAGCGGGCGACCGCCCTGCTGGCCGAGCTTGAGCAGTTCCAGCAGTGGATGGCCGGGCACTTCGGGCTGGACGACGACGGCGTGAAAATGCACGAGAAGAAGGCCAAGACCTCGTTCATGCGCCGGTTCGCGCCCGAGGGCCTGGCCACCGGGCTGGTGTGGACGGCGAACATCCGCACCCTGCGGCACACGATCGAGGCGCGGACCGACCAGGGGGCCGAGGAGGAGATCCGCCTGGTGTTCGGGAAGATCGGCGAGCTGATGCGGGCGGAGGCACCAGCCTTGTTCGGCGACTACACGGTCACCGACGGCACCTGGGCGCCCGGCTGGCGCAAAGTATGAGCCCGCCCCGCAGGCGAGCGGGACAACACAGTGCCTGACGTGACCGTTGGTGAGATGGCGGCGTACCTGGCCGTTCCGGTTGGCTCGCCGGGGGGTCCGTGGCCGGGCGTGGTGGTCATCCACGAGGCGTTCGGCCTGAACGCGGACATCCGGGGCCACGCGGACCGGCTGGCCGCGCTCGGCTACCTGGCGCTGGCGCCCGACCTGAACAATGGCAGGTCCTGGCTGCGCTGCATCCGCGGCATGATCAGGCAGTTGCGCGCCGGATCGGGGCCGACGTTCGACGCCCAGGATGCGTGCCGCGGGTGGCTGGCCGAGCGCGCGGACTGTACCGGCAGGACCGGAGTGATCGGCTTCTGCATGGGCGGCGGCTTCGCGCTGCTGTGCGCGCCGCGCGGAAAGTACGCGGCCGCGGCGGTCAACTACGGCGAGGTCCCCTCGGACGCCGAAGCGGTGCTCGCGGGTTCCTGCCCGATTGTGGCCAGCTACGGGGGTCGCGACCCGATGGGTACCGGGGCCCCGAAGCGGCTCGAGGCCGCGCTGACCGCGCTGGCGGTGCCGCACGACGTGAAGGTGTACCCGGCCGCCGGGCACAGCTTCATGAGCCCCAAGCCGGGCCCGATCGCGCCGCTGGTCGCGCTGGCGCGGCTGAGTTATGACAAGGAGGCGGCCGAGGATGCCTGGCAGCGGATCTTCGCGTTCTTCGGCACGTATCTGAGATAAGCAGGGTCCTGCGGGAGATAAGCAGGGTCCTGGGGGAGGGAGATAAGCAGCGTCCTGGGGGACTAGACGGCCTGGCTGGTTTTCGGGTTTTCCGGGGCCAGGTCGTAGTGAATGAGGCGGTTCGGGGCGCCGCGTTCCCGCAGTACCCGGGCGGTCTTGATGATCATGTGGTCTGGGCCGCTGATGTAGATGTCCCGCTCGGCCCAGGTGGCCTTGGCGGCCAGTTCGGGGACCGTGCCGTACATGACGTCGTGGGCCGGCTCGTCCGACACCGCCGGGATGACCTGCAGCCACGGGTAGACCAGTTCCATCTCCTGCAGCGCGGGCAGGTCGTACAGGTCCTGATGACGGCGCGCGCCGTAATAAAGCACGATCTCACGGTGCCGGCCCGGATCCGGCGCGCTAATGAGGGCCTCGATGACGGCCTTGATCGGGGCGAGCCCGGTGCCGCCGGCTAGGCAGAGGACATCCCGGTCCGCCTGTGTGTTGGCGATCATGACACCGGCCGGTGCGCCGAGCACGAGCGGATCGCCGGCCTGGACCTGATGCACTAGTACCGGGCTGACCAGGCCGCCGCTTACGGCCCGGACATGCAACTGGAGCAGCCCGTCCGGACGTGGGGCGTTCGCGATCGAGTACGTGCGCCACAGCCGGGGCCAGTGCGGCGTCTGGACGCTGATGTGCTGGCCGGGAAGGTAGTTCAGCGACTGCTCGGGTTGAAGGGTCAGCACCGCGATGTCGGGCCTACGCAGTTCCATCCCGGTCACGGTGGCGATCCACCACGCGGGGGCCTGCTCCGCGTCGCTCTTGGCGGCCTCGATCATGACGGTCGCGGCGTGGTTGAATGCGGTCTCCCAGGCGTGCTTCGCCGTCTCGTTCCAGCGGGGCACGGCGAACCGCTGCAGCGTCGCGATCAGCGCGCGGCTGAACACCTCGTAATGCCGCTCGCGAACGCCGAATTTCCGGTGCGCGCGCCCCAGGTCCTGCAGGTACGGCACGAGGTTGTCGCGGTCCTGCTGGCTCTGTTGGGCAGCGGCGATATCGCTGAGGGCCTGGAAGAAACGCGCGCGCTGCACATCCATGGCGGCCGGGAACATGGCCCGGATTTCGGTGTCCATGGCAAAGAGTTGCGCGTAGAAGTATGTCATTGCCGCGTCAGCGGCCGGCTCCAGCAGCCAGAATGAGACTTGTGCGGGATTCCGGGCAGCATCGCCGGCACCGGCAGGCGTCGAAGGACCTTCAGCCTGGCGAGCCGATTCGTCACCTGCTGACATCGCCACACTCATAGTGTGGCACTAGAAGCGGAGCGTTACAATCGATTTCCGGCAAGTCGGGGTTTAACCGGCGCCGGCGATTTTCACAGTGGACAAGCCTGACGTGGGCATGATGGGCCATTATGGGCATGGAACCTTACGTGCAGGAGGATGGATGGGGCGGCCGATAATCGGCATCACTGGGGAGCTCGAGGCCGCCCGGTGGGGCAACTGGATTCGCGAGGCTGTGATCTCACCGGTGAGCTATACGCGAGCCGTCGAGCGCGCTGGCGGGACGCCGGTCATCTTGCCGCCCGTTCCCGCGAGTTCCGTGCCCGTGCTGATCGCCGGGCTCAACGGCCTGGTGCTGGCCGGCGGCCGGGACGTCGACCCCTCGCTGTACGACGAGGCGCCCCACGAGCAGACGGACCTGCCGGACCACCGGAGGGACAGGTTCGAGCTGATCCTCACCCGAGCGGCCATCGAGGCCGACCTTCCCTTCCTGGCCATCGGCCGCGGCATGCACATCCTTAACGTGGCCCGTGGCGGCACCCTGACCCAGCATCTGCCCGACCGCATCGGCAACGAGAGCCACAAGCCGGACCCGGTCAAGATGACCATCCACGACGTGCAGATAACCGCGGCGAGCAAGCTCGGGCGCGTACTCGGCGAGACCGCCCAGGTGCCCGCGGCCCACCACCAGGCGATCAACCGGATCGGCAGCGGGCTCCTTACCGTCGCGTGGACCATGGATCACGTGGTAGAGGCGATCGAACTGCAGGGACATCGCTGGGGCCTGGGCGTGCAGTGGACTCCTGAGGATGGCGACGACCCCCGCCTGTTCGAGGCCCTGGTGACGGTGGCCAAGTCCGCCGCCGCGCAGGCGGCCGCCCAGCCTCAGCCCGAAGTGACCGCGCGGTCCAAGCGATCCGCCAAGCGGCACGCCGCCCGCTCCTCCTAGCCCGGGCTCAGGCCTAGCCCGGGCTCAGGCTTAGCCCGGGCTCAGGCTCTAGCCCGGGCCTTGGCTGGCGGGGCGGCGGTGCAGCCCGGGCCGCAGGGGCGCAGAGTGCCCGTCCAGCCGCGGCGGCGCAGGACCGCGGCGATCTCCGCGGCGGTCCGGCAACGGTGCTCGGTAGCATCGAGCCACCCGTATCTCAGCGTGTCCGTTCCCTGCACGAGGTTGACGTTGTCGCGGCGGGTGTCACGCCAGCGCCCTTCCGGCGGGTGGGCCGCGACTCCATCCAATTCGACGCACAGCCCGTACTCCTCGTACAGGTTGTCCAGGTAGCGGTTCCCGCGGCCGTGCCTGCGCCTGGCCTGGCGCCGCGCCGCGGGCAGGCCGTGGGCGTGCTCCACCCCGCGGACGTAATAGCGTTCCAGCGGGGAATGGATGCCGTCGGCAGCGTCCTGCACGGCGACGGTAACCCAGGCGCGCCACCGCATCCGGGAGCGTGTCGCGAGCGCCTTGCTGAGCAGCTCGGCGGTGGTGAGGCGGCGGCCGATAGCCGCCGAGATCCAGCCGTAGGCGTCCTCGAAGGACCGCGCCGTGGCGATCAGGTCGAGGACCGTGTCCTCAACCGTGGTCCGCGGCAACTGCCACGGTGGCTGCCACTCGGGCACCAGGCACCGCGACCTGTGGATAACCACGCCCCGGATGTTCCGATCCCGGCTAGGATACCGCCCGGCCGGGACGCTGATGTGGATCCGCGCGCTCGGCCTGTCGGTGAGACCGTGTACCTCGGCTGCGGTCTGGTGGCGAGCACGGCGGCAGGCCCCACGCACAGCACCGCGGCCCATAGTCTGCCCTCCCTTGAGGGTTCCCCGGTAAAGGTCGCGTAGACCCCGCGGTGGATGCGCTGCCATGTTCCCGAGCGAAGCCGCCAGG
>CAWCUJ010000007.1:0-96859 GCA_963798675.1 uncultured Actinomycetes bacterium
GCGCCGAAGAAGCGCTGGGCGTAGCGGATCCCGTCGGCCAGGGCGTCTACCTCGTCGTGGGTGTTATACACGTAGAAGCTGGCCCGGGTGCTGGCCTGGACGCCCAGCGCCCGGTGCAGCGGCCAAGCGCAGTGGTGGCCAGTGCGCACCGCGATGCCGAGTTCGTCGAGCACCTGGCCCATGTCGTGCGGATGGACGCCCTCGACCTCGAAGGACACCGCGCCGCCGCGGTCCTTAGTGGTGTCAGGGCCGAGGATGCGCACCCCGTTTATCTCGCGCAGCCCGTCCAGGGCGTGCGCGGTCAGCGACTCCTCGTGCGCCGCCACGTTGCCCATGCCCAGGGCATTCAGGTAGTCGACGGCGGCGGCCAAGCCCGCGGCCTGGGCCACGGCAGGCACGCCGGGCTCGAACCGCTGCGGCGGCGGCAGGAACGTGCTGCCTTCCATCCGCACCACCTCGATCATCGACCCGCCGGTCAGGAACGGCGGCATGGCCTCGAGCAGTTCGGCGCGGCCGAACAGCACGCCGATCCCGTACGGGCCGAGCATCTTGTGGGCGGAGAAGGCGAGGAAGTCCACGTCGAGCGCGGCCACGTCGACCGGCTGGTGCGGCACCGACTGGGCCGCGTCGGCCAGCACCAGCGCGCCCTTCTCGTGCGCCGCCCGGGCGATCTCGGCCACCGGCGGGACTGCACCTGTGACGTTCGACTGGTGGGTCACCGCGACGATCCTGGTGCGCCCGGTGATCATGTCGTCCAGGTGGTCCAGGTCGAGCCGGCCCTCGGGGGTGACGGTCAGCCAGCGCAGGGTGGCACCGGTCCGCTCGCACAACTGCTGCCAGGGAACGAGGTTGGCGTGATGCTCCATCTCGGTGATCAGGATCTCGTCACCGGGTCGCACCCGGAGCCACCCAGACCCGCCGCTCATCGCGTAGGCGACCAGGTTGATCGCCTCGGTGGCGTTCTTGGTGAACACGACCTCGCCGGCGCCAGCGCCGAGGAACGCGGCGACCTTGGCCCGGGCGCCCTCGTAGACGTCGGTGGCCTCCTCGCCGAGCAGGTGGGTGCCGCGGTGCGCGGCGCCGTTATGGAGTTCGTAGCACGAGCGCTCGGCGTCAAGCACCCGGACCGGCTTCTGGGAGGTCGCGCCGGAGTCCAGGTAGATCAGCGGCTTGTCGTTGCGCACCGTCCTGGCCAGCGCGGGGAAGTCGGCCCGGATCTCCTCGACATCGAGGTGCCCAGGGAAATCGCTCATGCCGGCACCCCGATGAACTTCTCGTAGCCCTCGTTCTCCAGCAGTTCGGCCAGCTCGGGGCCGCCCTCCTCGACGATGCGCCCGGCCACGAACACGTGCACGAAGTCCGGCTTCACGTACCGCAGGACCCGGGTGTAGTGGGTGATCAGCAGCACCCCGTGGCCGGGCTGCTCACGGAACCGGTTGACACCCTCGGACACCACCTTGAGCGCGTCGATGTCCAGGCCCGAGTCGGTCTCGTCCAGGATCGCGATCTTCGGGTTGAGCAGCTCGAGCTGCAAGATCTCGTGCCGCTTCTTCTCCCCGCCGGAGAAGCCCTCGTTCAGGTTGCGCTCGGCGAAGGCCGGGTCCATGGACAGCGCGGACATCGCGGCGCGCAGTTCCTTGACGAAGTCGCGCAGCTTCGGCGCCTCGCCCCGGACCGCGGTGACCGCGGTGCGCAGGAAGTTCGACACCGTCACGCCGGGCACCTCGACCGGGTACTGCATGGCCAGGAACAGGCCGGCCCGGGCGCGGGCGTCCACGCTCATGGCCAGCACGTCTTCGCCGTCGAGCGTGACGCTGCCCCGGGTGACCAGGTATTTGGGATGGCCGGCGATCGCGTAGGCCAGGGTGGACTTGCCGGAGCCGTTCGGTCCCATGAGCGCATGGGTCTCGCCATCGCGGACGGTCAGGTTCACGCCGCGCAGGATGTCCCGGTGCACGCCGACGCTCTCTTCCACGCTGACGTGCAGGTCGCGGATCTCGAGGGTGGCCACGTTATGACTCCTTGTTTATGGTGAGCGCGACGTAGACGTCGTCGGCTTCGATCTTGACGGGGTAGACGGGCACCGGCTCGGTGGCCGGGAACCCGGTGGGCTGCCCGGTGCGCAGGTCGAAGCAGGACCCATGCAGCCAGCACTCCACCGTATGGTCGTAAATCTCGCCCTCGGACAGCGGTACCTCGGCGTGCGAGCACACGTCACGTATCGCGTAGATCTCGCCCTCGGCGCGGGCTATGGCGACGGGCTCGCCGTCCACCTCGACGCCGATGACGCCCTCGGCCGGAAGCTCGGACAGCGCGCAGACCCTGGTGAACACGGGAGTCTCAGTCATCACGCTACCCCCGTCAGCTCCGCCTCGACGGCCTCAGTGATCCTGTCCCGCAGCTCGGGCACCTCGATGGTGTTGATCAACTGGCCGAAGAACCCCCGGATGACCAGCCTGCGGGCTTCGGCGAACGGGATGCCGCGGGCCATCAGGTAGAACAGGTGATGGTCCTCGAGCCTGCCGCTGGCGCTCGCGTGCCCGGCCCCGACGATCTCCCCGGTGAGGATCTCCAGGTTCGGCACCGAATCCACCCGGGTGCCGTCGGTAAGCACCAGGTTCCTGTTGTACTCGTAGGTGTCGGTGCCGCTCGCTCCCGGCCTGATCAGCACGTCGCCGATCCAGACCGCGTGCGCGTCCTGGCCCTGCAGCGCACCTTTGTAGGTGACCCTACTGCGGCAGCGCGGCACATCATGGTCGACGAACAGCCTGTGTTCCAGGTGCTGGCCCGCGTCGGCGAAGTAGAGCCCGGTCAGCTCGGCGTCGCCGCCGGGGCCGTCGTAGCGGACCGAGGGGGCCAGCCGGACCACGGATCCGCCCAGCGTGACCGCCGCGTGCCTGAGCCTGGCGTCCCGGCCCAGGGTGGCGTAGTGCTGCGACAGGTGGACCGCGTCGTCGTCCCAGTCCTGCAGGCTGACGACGGACAGCGAGGCGCTGTCGCCCACCACCAGCTCAACGTTGTCGGCGTAGGTGGCGCTGCCGCGGTAGTCGAGCACAACCACCGCCCGGGAGAACGGCTCGGCATGTACCAGCAGGTGGCCGAACGCGGCACTGGAGGCATCAGAGCCGGTCACCGTGACGACGGTGGGCCGGGAGGCGTCCGCTTCCGCCGGGACCGTGATCACGGTCGCCTCGCCGAAAGACGCATAGGCCCGCGCGCTCACCCGGTCGGCCGGGACGAAGCTGCGGCCAAGCAGGTGGCCACCCCGTTCGGCCGAAAAGGTCTTGACTTCGGGCGCGGGGTCTACTTCCACGATCACTTTCGCGGCGGGATCCACCGGGGAATCGGTGTGCAGCCCGCGCAGCCGGCGCAGCGGGGTGAACCGCCACTCCTCCTCGCGGCCGGTCGGCACGGCGAAATCCGCCGGGTCGTAGGAACGCCGCTCGTGCAGCCTTGTGACGGGAGCGGATTCGATCGCCCCCTGTAGTCCAGCCGACATTAGCCGACCGCCCCCTCCATCTGCAGTTCGATCAGCCTGTTCAGCTCGAGCGCGTACTCCATCGGGAGCTCGCGGGCGATCGGCTCGACGAACCCGCGGACGATCGTGGCCATCGCCTCGTCCTCGGTCATGCCGCGGCTCATCAGGTAGAACAGCTGATCTTCTGAGATCTTAGAGACGGTGGCCTCGTGGGCCATCTCCACGTCGTCCTCGCGGACGTCCACGTACGGGTAGGTGTCGCTGCGGCTCACCGTGTCCACAAGCAGCGCGTCACACTTGACGTTGGACTTGGAGTGCTCGGCGCCTTCGGCCACGTTGACCAGGCCGCGGTAGGACGTCCGCCCGCCGGCCCTGGCCACCGACTTGGAGACGATGGTGGAGGAAGTGTTCGGCGCGCAGTGCACCATCTTCGCGCCGGCATCCTGGTGCTGGCCCTGGCCGGCGAACGCGACCGAGAGCGTCTCGCCCCTGGCGTGCTCGCCCATCAGGTAGATCGCCGGGTACTTCATGGTCACCTTGGAGCCGATGTTGCCGTCGATCCACTCCATCGTGGCGCCCTGCTGGGCGATGGCGCGCTTGGTCACCAGGTTGTACACGTTGTTCGACCAGTTCTGGATCGTGGTGTACCGGCAGCGCGCGTCCTTCTTCACGATGATCTCGACCACCGCGGAGTGCAGCGAGTCGGACTTGTAAATGGGCGCGGTACAGCCTTCCACGTAATGGACGTAGGCGCCTTCGTCCACGATGATGAGGGTCCGCTCGAACTGGCCCATGTTCTCGGTGTTGATGCGGAAATAGGCCTGCAGCGGGATTTCCACTTTTACGTTCTTAGGCACGTAAATGAAAGACCCGCCGGACCATACCGCCGTGTTGAGCGAGGCGAACTTGTTGTCGCCCGGCGGAATCACGGTGCCGAAGTATTCCCTGAACAGATCCGGCTGCTCCCGCAGCGCGGTGTCCGTGTCCAGGAACAGGACGCCCTTTTCCTCGAGGTCTTCCCTGATCTTGTGGTAAACGACCTCGGACTCATACTGGGCGGCGACGCCCGCGATGAGCCGCTGCTTTTCCGCCTCCGGGATGCCGAGCTTGTCGTAGGTGTTCTTGATGTCGGCGGGCAGCTCGTCCCAGCTCGCCGCCTGCTTCTCGGTGGAGCGGACGAAGTACTTGATGTTGTCGAAGTCAATGCCGGACAAGTCGGCGCCCCAGTTGGGCATCGGCTTGCGGCCGAAGTACTTCAGGCCCTTGAGCCGCATGTCGAGCATCCACTCCGGCTCGTTCTTCCGCGCCGAGATGTCGCGGACCACCTCTTCGGACAGGCCGCGGCGCGCGGACGCACCCGCCACGTCGGAGTCGGCCCAGCCGAATTTGTACGTGCCCAGCCCTTCGAGCTGGTCTTGCGTGGTGGTCGTCATATCAAGAGCCCTCCGGACTCTGTGGTGATATCAGTGGTTACGGGTTCTACAACACTCCCCGTCGTGGTGGCCTTCCCGACGCAGGTGACGTGCGTGGTGCAGATGCCGTCGCCGTGCGCGATCGTAGCGAGCCGCTGCACCGGCGTGCCCAGCAGCCTGCCGAACGCCTCGGTTTCCGCCTCGCACAGCTGCGGGAATTCGGCCGCCACGTGCGCGACCGGGCAGTGATGCTGGCAGAGCTGCTCACCGCCTCCGGCCTGGACCCTTCCACCGATCGCGGGCGCCGGGCCCGCGGAAGCGGCGTAGCCGTCGGCGGACAGCGCCTCGGCCAGCGCCTGCACCCGGCTGGGCAGATCGCCCCTGGCGACCGCCGGGACGTACCTGCGTTCCAGGTCGGATACCTGCCTGCGAGCGAACTCGGCGATCGCGTCGGGACCCGCCGTCTCGGCCAGGAAGCGCAGCGCATTGGCGGCCAGGTCGTCGTAGGCGTGCTCGAACGCACTGCGGCCCGCGTCGGTGATGACGAAGACCTTGGCCGGGCGCCCGCGGCCGCGGTTCCCGTAGGTCCTGGCCGTCCTGGTCTCGATGAGGCCCTCGGCCAGCAGGTTGTCCAGATGGCGCCGGATGGCGGCAGGCGTCAGCCCGAGCCGACCGCCGAGCGTGGCGGCGGTGGACGGCCCGAGCTCGAGGATCAGCCGCGCGACCTGTCCCCGCGTGGGGGCAGCGGCAGCGGGTCCGCTAGCTGCTCCGACGTTTTTCACAACATCATTGTGCCGTAAATCGCTTGGCCAATGCAAACTTTTTTACAACATCATCGTGACTTAAATCGCACTGGGCTGGTCCCCGAGGCCCAGCTTGTCTCCGAGGCCCAGCTTGTCCCCGAGGCCCAGCTTGTCCCCGAGGCCCAGCTTGTCTCCGAGGCCCAGCAACCGTTCGGCGTTGCCGCCTGCGATCTTCGCCTTGTCCGCCGGCGCCAGCGGCAGCGCGTCGAGCAGCGCCCGGCCCGCCGCGTTGTCTCCGAACGGGTAGTCGACGCTGAACATCACCCGGTCTACCCCCAGCACCTGCACGGTGCAGAGCACGGGCGGCAGGCTGAACAGCCCGCTGGTGGTGACCCAGATGTTCCGCAGGAAGTACTCGGACGGGGCCAGGGCCAGCTTGTCCTGAGGCAGCATGGCGTCGATCCTGGCCAGCATGAACGGCAGCATCTCACCGCAGTGCCCGACGATCAGGCGCAGCCCGGGATGCCGGTCGAAGACGCCGGTGGCGGCCATCCGCAGCACGTGCAGGCCGGCTTCGGCGTGCCAGCCCCAGGCGCCGGTCGCCAGCCTGCCCGCCAGGGCGGGCGGCAGCCCGTGGTAGAGCGCCTCGCGCAAGGCCGCCGACGGCGGCGCGGGGTGCAGGTACAGCGGCACGTCGAGTTGCTCGAAGCGCTCGAGGAGCGGTTCATACCTGGCGTCGTCCAGGAAGGCTCCGTTGGAGCCGAGGGTGCTGTTGACCAGGGCGCCGATCAGGCCGAGATCGCGTACGGCCCGGTCAAGCTCGTCGGCCGCGGCCCGCGGATCCGCGGTGGGCAGGGTGGCGAAGCCGGCGAACCGCCGCGGATGCGCCCGCACCGCCGCGGCCAGCCGGTCGTTGGCTTCGCAGGCCCGGGTGATGCCTTCGTCCCCGGCGAGCCCCTGCGCGGCCGGCGGCACGTGCGAGATGACCTGGAGGTCGATGCCGTTGGCGTCCATGTCAGCCAGCCGCGCATGGCCGAGATCGCGCAACTGGTCATCTACCCGCTGGCCCCACATGGCGAGCGGACCGGTCCCGGGAGGCGCCGCGAGTTCGGGCGTCCAGAAGTGCTCTTCCAGCGCAATCGTTCTCACCCGAGCCATTGTGCCAGCCATGGCGCGTGCCGGGCGCGGGCCGGCCAGCACTGCGCCGACGCCCCGTCGTTGCCGTTCTCGCTCCCTCGCTCGGCTTTGCCCCCACCCGCCCCCTCCCAAACCGCCACACCCCCCATACCGGTCCCCCGCAGGTTGCCCCGTAAGGCCGAAAAAATCAATGAGCGTGACGTTCTACTGAATCTATCGGGTAGAGAGCCACATTCTTTGAATCGCGGGGAGCACGCGCGGGGCGGGCGGGGCTCGTGGGGCTGGCGGCGGTGACCTCAGACGGCGATGCTGACCGTGATTCCTGGTACGCCGCTGGGGTATTCCGCCGGACCGAGCAATACCGCGTCCGCCCTGGCCGCGACCCGGAGCGGTTCGGCGATCTGGTCGAGTAGCGCCTGAGCCTCGGCGTCGTGCACCTGCAGGATCAGCCGGCTGAGCCGGGCTGAGTTACCGAGCCGCTGGCCACTGCGCAGCACTCGGGTCGCGTCCAGGATCACCGCGAGCTGGTCGACCGCCGAACGGTTGCCGCGCCACTGCTCGTCCGCGACCGGCCACCGGGTCAGGTGCAGCGAGACCGCACCCTCGTGCACACGGTAGAACTGCTGGTACATGTGTTCTGTCAGGAACGGCGCGAAGGGCGCGAACAGCCCGAGCAGCACCCGGAACGACTCCCACAGGGTCCAGCGGGCACTATCCCGATCCGCATTATCCAGATCCGTACTATCCAGATCCGTACTATCCAGATCCGCATTATCCGAGTCGACACTACCCCGGCCGCCCAGCCGGTCCTTGATCATTTCGAGATAGCGGTCGCAGTAGATGGGCCAGAACATCCGCGAGGCGGCCTGGTGGGCCTGCATGTAGTCGTGCGCCTCGAACGCCGCCGTGGTCTCGGTCACCGCGTCGGCCAGGTGGGATAGCAGCCACCGGTCCACGATGTTCCGCTCTTCCGGAGCCGGAGCCGGAGCCGGAGCCGGAGCCGCAGCCGGAGCCGGCGCGGGTCCGGCAGGCTCGCCCAGGTTCAGGGACAGGAACCGGCCCACGTTCCACAGCTTGACCGCGAACTTACGGCCGGTCCTGATGTCCTTCTCGTTGTATCGCAGGTCGGTGCCGATGCGGCCCTTGGTGGCCCACAGCCGAAGCGCGTCCGCGCCGTATTTGGCCATCACGTCGTCCGGCACGTACCGGTTGTAGCCGTCGGCCCCTGTCGCTCTGCCATCCCGGGGGGCTCTGCTACCCTCAGCGGGCCCCCCGGAGCCCCCCTTGTCGAGATCACGCTTGGACAGCTTCTTACCCTGCTCGGTCAGCCCCCAGCCGGAGATCAGTGCCGTGCGCCACGGCACCCGGCCGAACAGCAGCTCGGACTGCACCACCGAATAGAACAGCCAGGTCCTAATGATCTCGAACGCCTGCACCCGCATGGACATCGGCGCCAGCGCGGGATCGGTCCCGTCAACCGCCCAGCCGTCGTTGATCTGCGGCGTCAGCGAGGACGTCATCCAGGTGTCCATCACGTCCGGGTCCGGTTCCAGGGCCGAACCGCAGGCCGGGCACGAGTCCACTGGCGGCTTGTCCGCCAGCGGGTCCACCGGCAGGTCCTCGAGCCGGGCCAGCACGGGTGCCGGGCAGGCCGAGCAGAACCAGACAGGGAACGGCACGCCGTAACGCCGCTGCCTGGTGATGTTCCAGTCCCACTTGAGCCCGTCGATCCAGTCCTCGAGCCGCCGCCGCATGAACGGCGGGATCCACTCGAGCTCGGCCGCGCGCGCCCGGAACCGGTCCGCGTGCTCCCGGACCGCGATGAACCACTGCGGCCTGATCTGGAACTCGACCGGGGTCTGGCACCGCTCGTGCACCCCGACGACCTGCCGTACCGGCACGCTGTCCGCCAGCAGCCCGGCCTCGGCGAGCGCCTTGGTGATAGCCGAACGCGCCTGCGTCAGCCCCAGCCCGGCGAACTCCCCCGCCAGCGGCCCGAGCCGCCCGTCGGGCTCCACGACCAGGCGCAGCGCGAGCCCGTCTCGCCGCCACTTCAGCACGTCCTCGCTGTCGCCGAACGTGCACACCATCATCAGCCCGGTCCCGTACTCCGGGTCCACCGACTCATCGGTCAGCACGGGCACCTCGTAGCCGAACAGCGGCACGACGGCCCGCTCGCGTCCGGCGTAGCGGGCGTCGGCGGGATGGTGGTAGAGCGCCACGCAGGCCGGCAGCAGTTCCGGCCGGGTGGTGGCGATCAGCAGCCCGCCGGGGAACCTGATCGTGTGCAGCCTGCTGGTCCGCTCCAGATCCTCCACGTCCGCCTGGGCCAGCGAGGTCCGGTCTTCCGGGCACCACAAGATCGGGTCCTGGGCCCGCCGCAGGTAGCCTGCCTGGTACAGCTTGATGAAGCTGGTCTGGGCGGTCCGCTGGCAGCGGGCGTCGATGGTGGAATAGCGCAGCGACCAGTCGAGCGACAGGCCGAGCCGCCGCCACAGGTCCTCGTACCGTTCGGCCGTGCGCCGGGTCTCGGCCAGGCACAGCGCGACGAACTCGGCCCGCGGCATGTCCGCGGCCCGGACCCCGTAGGCCTGCTCCACGTACCGCTCGGTCGGCAGCCCGTTGTCGTCGAACCCGATCGGGTAGAACACCCGCTCGCCGCGCATCCGCCGGTAGCGGACGATGAAATCCGGCTGCGAGTAGCTCATCGCGTGACCCACGTGCAGGTGCGCTGCCGACACGTAGGGCGGCGGCGTGTCCACGCTGAACACGGCTCCCGGCCCGCCGGAGTCCCAGGCATAGATGTCGTGTGACTCCCACAGCTCCCGGGCTGCGGCCTCGACTGCCCGGTGGTCGTACTCGCCGAGTTCCATACGAAGGGAAGGTATCCGCTCAGCCGCCCGCTGCTAAATTCTTTTCTGCCGAACGAGCCAAGGTTCCGCCCTGGCCACCCGAACCGCGTGATGGCCGGCCACGTGATAGGTCATAGCGCCCGTGAATAGTGCGTGGCGCCGCAGGCTAGCCCGTCCCTTCCTGGGGCATCATTGCTAGGTGCTGGGGAAAGAACCCGGTAGAAACCGGCCAGAAGGAAACCAAACCGCCCATGCCCGCGCCGCGACCTGAGATCCCCGACCTGCTCGAGGTGGCCGTCCCGCCCGGCGGGAAGGTGATCACCGCCAGCGATCTGCACCTGCCGCCGGTACGCACCGACGTGTCCGGCCGGTCCTGCGAGACGCTGGCGCGGCACCTGAACGAGGAGCCCGGCACGCTCACCGTGGTGCTGGCCGGCGACGTGGTCGAACTGCTCGGTTTCCCCGAGGCGACGGCGACGGACATCATGCGCGCGCACGAGGACCTGTGCGCGGCGCTGCTTGCGGTAACCGCGCGCGGCGGCCAGGTCATCTACGCGATCGGCAACCACGACGGCGACCTGGCCTGGGACGTCAAGACCGCGGACGCGGTGCGGGAGATGACCGGGGCCAGGCTGTGCCTGTCCGCGGACCTGATCCTGGACGACGGCCGCAAGGTCCGGGTGGAGCACGGTCACCAGCTTGACCCGTACAACTGCTTTCACGACGCGCGCAACGCGCTGGACACCCCGATCGGCCATCACGTTGTCCGGGAGGTCATCCCCCGGATCGAATGGCTGGGCCGCGGCTGGGTCGACGGCGCGCACGAGATGGCGGACCCGACCGACTTCCCTTCGTTCATCGGCTCCCGGTTGGTCTACCGCAAGCTGGGCCGCAGGCTGTGGTGGCTGATCGCGATCCCGCTTGTCATCCTGGTCCTGGTCCGGATACCCGAGTTCACCGCGTTCCGGTCCCGTTACCCGGACACGGACGTGTGGGTACACCGGGGCGAGATCCTCGGCTACGGCGCAATCGCCAACCTCGTCGTGCTCACCGCCCTGGTCGCCATCCTGGCCCGGCGGGCCTGGGTATCGATCAGCGCGCTTGCGCTGGACGAACGGGGCTACGGGCAGAACCACGCCGCCCGCCAGCGGGCCGCCAACCTGGTCGCGGACGGCTATCACGGGTTCATCTCGGGCCACACGCACCACCCGGAGCTGGCCGCCACCGCGGCCGGGTTCTACGCCAACTCCGGATCGTGCACCTCGGTCGTGGAGGGGATCGGCGGGCGGTTCGGCCTGCCCCCGGCGTACGTGCGGAATCAGCAGATCTGCTGGGTGGAGCTCGCTGCCGGGAAGGCCGAGCTGGTCTCGGCCCGGGTCGAACTGCCGGGCGCGACGAAGATGGAGCGGTTCGTCGCCCGGGGCCGCAATCCGCATTCCGACACCCCGGTGCGGGTCGCCTGCTGGCCGGCCGGCCCCGACTGGCCGCCCGCGGACTCCAAGGCCGAAAGCAAGAAGCCCGTCCAGCGTGATCCCCAGGAGCCCGCTTACCGGCGACCTGGGGATCTCTACGGCCCGCGCGATCCGGAGGGCCCGCCACCGGCCTAGCCCTGCTGGCCGGAATGCATGACCGCGGCGCAAGCTTCACCGCCCCGCACATCAGCGCGGTGGGGGAATCGCGCTCAGCCCCGTTCGGCCGCCCTGGCCTCGGAGATGGTGAGTTCCGCAGCGGGGTCGGCTTCCAGGCGCTCATCGGGGATCGGCTCGCCGCTGCGGACGGACCGGCCGTAGGTCCCGTCGTCGAGCCGTTGCAAGGCCCGCTCGATGGCCTCCAGCCGACTGCGCAGGCTCTCCGCGATGGCGTCATCCATGCCCTCGGCGGTTAGCGGCTGCGCGGCGTCACCGATGTCGCCCGCCTCGCTGTCCACCTCCGCCAGGCGGTCTTCCTGGCCCGACGCCTCGGCGTCCTTCAGCAGGCCCTGTACCTCGTCGCGCTCGGCGATGAGCAGGCTGCGTGCGCGGTCCTGGTCCATCGGGCCGTCCTCCCTAGTGGGACGCCTGGGCGTCCATGTGATCGTGTTCGTGGCTATCGGGCGAGCCGCCCATCATGCGCAGCATAGCGAGCCCGCCGGTGCGGAAGAATCGCGCGATCAGGGCGGCGGCGAGGAGCAGGAACACGATGTTCAGCCAGGTGGTGTAGTCCCAGGACACGCCCTGGTCGGGGATCTTCGCCTGGGCCGGGCTCGGGATCAGGCCGAGCCCGCCGAAGACAATCTCGACGACGTACCCCGCCGAGGCCATCGTCAGGTAGAACGTGCCGAGCAGGAACAGGGCCATCCTGGGTCCGTAGTACTTCCGGTAGATGTTCAGGATGGGCGCGATGATCAGGTCGGCGAAGATGAAGGCGACCACGCCGCCGAAGCTGATGCCGCCCTTCCACAACACCACGGCCAGCGGCACGTTCCCGATCGAGCAGACGAACGAGATGATGGCCACGACGGGACCGATGAGCGGTCCCCAGATCTTCGCGGCAAGCGGATGTCCGGTGATGAAGAAGGACTGCCAGAACTGGTCGGGGACCCAGGCGGCGATGGCCCCGGCGACCAACAAGCCGATGACCAGGTCGCGGATGATCGCGGCCCACTCCATCACGAACACGTGCGCAACGGAGGTATATCCGTCACCGGAGAACAGTCGGCGCGGGAACGAGCCCGGCCGCTGCACGGACATGTCCATGGCCGCGTGGCCCTCCATCGAGCCGGCGATCCCGCGGTCGGCCTGTTCCCGCGCCTCGCGCAGCAGCCGTTCCCGCAGCAGCAGCCGGAACAGCACCGCGAGCAGCACGATCATCACCGGGCCGCCGACGAATTCGGCCAGGGTGAACTGCCAGCCCATGAGCAGCGCCAGGATCACCCCAAGCTCGATCACCAGGTTCGTTGAGGCGATCTCGAACGCCATCGCCGCCGTAAAGCTGGCCCCCTGGCGGAACAGCGACCGGGCCAGCGCCACCGCGGCGTACGAGCACGAGGAGGACGCGGCCCCGAAAACCGCGGCCCGTGCCAGCGTCCGCGACCGGTCGTCGCCGAGAAGCCGCACGATGGTGGATTTCCTGACTACGGCCTGGACTACTGCCGACAGCGTGAACCCCAGGATCAGGGCCCAGGTGATCACCCAGGTCATCGACCAGGTGATGGACAGGGCATGCCCGATGGCGCCCACCAGCCTCACCTCCCCCGGCCCGCGAGCGCGCGTGTTACTGCGGGCTCCGCAGCCAGCCGTGCCGCGGGACGGGGCCTGCGAGCGGCATTATCGTCGTGCGGTGATCACTGACCCTTCGCGTGGTCGGATCCGATAGCGACAATCGCCACCGTGACGCCGGAACTGACGCTCTTTGGACCGTCAGCGTTCGGGCCCGAGTATGTCGGTGCCGCCCGCTTCGGGCCCGAGCACGTCGGTGCCGCCCGCTTCGGGCCCCAGTTCGTCGGTGCCGCCCGCTTCGGGCCCGAGTACGTCGGTGCCGCCCGCTTCGGGCCCCAGTTCGTCGGTGCCGCCCGCTTCGGGCCCGAGTATGTCAGTGCCGCCCGCTTCGGGGTCATCCGTGCTGTAGGGATTCGGTGCCATTTGATCTCCTTCAGCGATGCTCACTCCGATCTTAAACACTAGCTGCCGCCGTACCGCTGCCGCATCGGTCGCTAACTGGATCCCGGGCGGCTGCAAAAGTTTGAGGCCTGCGCGGGGCGGATTCTGACCGCCGTAGACTCGCGTGCGTGAGCACGGTCCCGCAAGTACCCGCCGTCGAGATCGGTGGCCTGGTCAAGCGGTACGGCCAGACGACGGCGGTGGACGGGCTGACGCTGAGCGCGGCACGCGGGGCGGTCACCGGTATCTTGGGGCCGAACGGCGCGGGCAAGACCACCACGATCGAGGTCTGCGAGGGCTACCGGCGGCCTGACCAGGGCCTGGTGCGTGTCCTCGGCCTGGACCCGATGCGCGACGCCAAGGCGCTGCGGCCACGGGTCGGGGTGATGCTCCAGGCGGGCGGCATCCCTCCGTCGGTGCCGGCGGTCGAGTACCTGAACCTGCTGAGCCGGTTTCATGCCCACCCCGTCGAGGTCCCGGCGCTGCTCAACCTCGTCGGCCTGACCACGGTGGCGCGCACCGCGTACAAGCGGCTGTCCGGCGGGCAGCAGCAGCGTCTGTCGCTCGCCGCGGCCATCATCGGCCGCCCCGAGCTCGTGTTCCTCGACGAGCCCACCGCGGGCATGGACCCGCAGGCCAGGCACGCGACCTGGGATCTGATCGGGCAGCTGCGCGCGGCCGGGGTGAGCATCATCTTGACCACGCACTTCATGGAGGAAGCCGAACGGCTCTGCGATCACGTGGCCATCATCGACCACGGCCAGCTAGTGGCTGCGGGCACGCCCGGCCAGCTCACCGGCACCGTGGGCCAGCTCAGGTTCCGCGCGGAAGCCGGCCTGGACATCGACAGCCTGCTCGCCGCGCTTCCGCCGGCCAGCCTGGCGAAGGAGTCGCCGACCGGGCATTACATCATCGAGGTGCCCGGTTCCGTGGACCCGCTCCTGCTGGCCGCGGTGACCGCCTGGTGCGCGGAACGCGGCGTGCTGGCCACCAGTCTGCGGATCGAGAGCCGCACGCTGGAGGACGTCTTCCTCGAGCTGACAGGAAAGGAACTCCGCCCTTGACATCGAGCCAGGTGACGGTCTTCTCACCGGCTCCAGGGGCGGCGCCGCTGCGGCGGATGATCGCCGCGCAGGCCTGGCTGGAGACCCGGACGCTGCTGCGCAACGGCGAGCAGCTGCTGCTCACGCTGATCATCCCGTTGCTGTTGCTGGCCGCGTTCGGCCTCGAGCCGCTGGTGAACTTCGGCACGGGCATGAGCCGGATCGACTTCCTGACCCCGGGGATCATCGCGCTGGCGGTGATGTCCACCGCGTTCACCAGCCAGGCCATCGCCACCGGCTTCGAGCGGCGGTACGGCGTGCTCAAGCGGCTCGGCGCCACTCCCCTGTCGCGGACCGGGCTGATCGCGGCCAAGACCGCCACCGTGATCGCGGTGGAGTTGCTGCAGGGCGCGCTGATCCTGCTCGTCGCCCTGGCGATCGGCTGGCGGCCGGGCGCCAACCCGGCCGCCGTCGTGGTGGTACCGCTGCTCATCCTGCTCGGCACCGCGGCCTTCAGCGGCCTGGCCCTGCTGATGGCGGGCACACTGCGGGCCGAGGCCACGCTCGCCGGGGCCAACCTGGTCTACATCGTGCTGCTCGGCGTGGGCGGCGTGGTCTTCCCGCTGACCAAGTTCCCTGCGGGCGCGCGGCCGGTCCTTGAGCTGCTGCCGACCGGCGCCCTGTCTACCGGCCTGCGCAGCGTGCTGCAGCAGGGCGTCGCCTTCCCGGTGGGGAACACGGTCACGCTGGTGGTCTGGGCCGCCGCGGCGATCATCCTCGCGGCGCGGACGTTCCGGTGGGAGTAAGGGATACCGTCCGGAGCGAGGAAGGGCAGGGCCAGGGCCGGATGGTGCTTCCGGCCGTCATGATCCTGACCGGGATCGTGTCCGTGCAGTTCGGGGCGGGTCTGGCGGACCGGCTGTTCGCTCAGATTCCGCCTGCTGCGGTGACCGGGTTGCGGCTGTGGACGTCCGCCGTGGCCATGGTGGCGCTGTCCGGGCATGGTTTCACCCGTTCGGTGCGCGACCTGAGGAAGCGACGAGCCTTCGCCGATGCGGCCATCGCCGGATCGTTCGGCCTCTCTCTTGGGGTTATGAACTTCGCGATTTATCAGTCCTTCGCTCGTATCCCGCTCGGGGTCGCCGTCACCATCGAGTTCCTCGGCCCGCTGGCGGTGGCCGTGGCGGGGTCGCGGCACCTGGCGGACCTGGGCTGGGTCGTGCTCGCGGCGATGGGGGTGGTGCTGCTGACCCAGGGCGGGCACGGGCACCTCAACCTGGCCGGGGTGCTCTTCGCGATACTGGCCGCGGCCTGCTGGGCCGCCTACATCGTGCTCAGCTCGGCGACCGGGCGCCGGTTCCCCGGCTCAGCCGGCCTGGCCATCGCCATGGTGGTCTCGGCCGTCATCGTCACGCCGCCCGCCGTGGTGGCTGGGGGCAGCGCCATGTTCCGGCCCGCCGTGTTCGCCACCGGCGCCGCGATCGGGGTGCTTTCCTCGGTCATCCCCTACCGGCTTGAGCTCGAGTCGCTGCGGCGGATGCCGATGCGGCTGTTCGGGGTGTGGATGAGCCTGGAACCGGCGGTGGCGGCGCTGATCGGGCTGGCCCTGCTCGGCCAGCACCTGAGCGCCCTGGAATGGCTGGCGATCTGCTGTGTGATGGTTGCCTGCGCCGGGGCCGCGCAGCACTAGCCACGGGGGATGCCCCCAGGACCCCCCGGGACCCCCGGAGCGCTCTACCATAATGGCGTGCTCGCCGATCTGAAGTCCTGGGCCAGGCCCGTGCTGTCGCCGACGCCGACTTCGATGCGACGCCTCGCACTGGCCGGGATCATCGCCGATACCGTGATCATGTCGACCGGCGCCGCGGTGCGGCTCAGCGCGTCCGGGCTCGGCTGCCCCGACTGGCCGCAGTGCAGCGCGGCCGACATCGTGGCCAGCAAGAACGCCGGACAGACGCTGCTCAACACCTGGATCGAGTTCAGCAACCGGCTGCTGAACTTCCCGCTGGTCATCATCGCGGGCCTGATCTTCATCGCGGCCTGGCGCTTCCGCCCCGACGGGAAGCGGCGGCGCGACCTGGTGTGGCTGGGGGCGGCCCAGCCGCTTGGCGTGGTGGCCCAGGCGATACTCGGCGGGATCGTCGTGCTGACCCATCTCAATCCGGCCACGGTCTCGCTGCACTTCCTGCTCTCCGCGTCGATCGTGGCCGCCGCTGTCACCCTGCATGCCCGGTGCACCGAGCTCGACACGCCGCCGACCACGGGGGTCCGGCGTGACCTGCGGCTGCTCTCCGCCGCCCTGGTGGGGGTCACAGGCCTGATGCTGGCGGCCGGCACGGTGGTCACCGGGACCGGCCCGCTGGCCGGAAACGCGGCCGCGACCAGGTACAAGCTGCCGCTCGAGGGGGTCACCCAGCTGCACGCCGACATCGGCTGGCTGCTGGCCGGTCTCGCGGTGGCGCTGGTACTCGGGCTGCGGCTGTCCGGCGCGCCGCCGCGCGCGGTGCGGGCCGGCTGGATCATGCTCGCGGCCCTGGGCTCGCAGGGCGTGATCGGCTATATCCAGTACTTCACCCACCTGCCGGCCGGGCTGGTGTGGATCCACGTGACCGGATCGGTGCTCGTGTGGATCGCCGTGCTGCGGCTGTATTTCGCCGTGCGCGACCGTGGCCCGGTTAACAATGCGCAAACACGACCTGTGGCGCCCGTACCCGCTAGGCAGCCGGAGGTGCTGGACCGATAGGCTCGTGGGGTGAGCATTCAGGCCAACCTTGACTGGACGGCGACCGACGAGCGCGCCGTCGATCTCATCCGGGTCCTGGCGATGGATTCGGTGCAAAAAGCAGGCTCAGGACACCCGGGTACCGCGATGAGCCTGGCGCCCGCGGCCTACTTGCTCTTCCAGCGGCTGCTCAGGCACGACCCGGCCGACCCGCACTGGCCGGGCCGCGATCGCTTCGTGCTTTCCTGCGGGCATTCCAGCCTCACGCTCTACATCCAGCTGTACCTGTCCGGCTACGGGCTGACCCTGGATGACCTCAAGGGCTACCGCACCTGGGGCAGCATCACGCCCGGGCACCCCGAGCACGGACTCACCCCCGGCGTGGAGACCACCACCGGCCCGCTCGGCCAGGGCCTCGGCAACGCCGTGGGCATGGCGATGGCCGCCCGTCGTGAGCGTGGCCTGTTCGACCCAGACGCCGAGCCTGGCCAGAGCCCGTTCGACCACTACATCTACTGCTTCATGTCCGATGGCGACATCGAAGAGGGCATCAGCCACGAGACGTCCTCGCTGGCCGGCCATCACGAGCTGGGCAACCTCATCGTCCTGTACGACGACAACCAGATCTCCATCGAGGACAAGACGCAGATCGCCAAGTCCGAGGACGTCGGCGCGCGCTACAAGGCCTACGGCTGGCACGTCCAGCGGCTGAGCTGGCGGACGCCCGGCGGGTACACCGAGGACGTCCAGGCGCTGTACCAGGCCCTGCTGACCGCCAGGGACCATACCGAGGCACCCTCGCTCATCGCGCTGAGCACCATCATCGGCTGGCCCGCGCCGCACAAGAAGGACACCGGCGCGGCACACGGATCAGCGCTCGGCGTCGATGAGGTAAAGGCGACCAAGGAGATCCTGCACTTCGATCCGGAGGTCGACTTCCCGGTCGAGGACAAGGCGGTCAGCCAGGGGCGCCAGGTCGCCGAGCGCGGCAAGCGCCTGCACGCGGAGTGGGAGGAGTCCTTCGCCGCCTGGGCCGACGCCAACGCCGAGCGCAAGGCACTGTTCGACCGGATGGCCACCCGCCGGCTGCCGGACGGGTGGACAGAAAAGCTCCCGTCGTTCCCGCCCGACGCGAAGGGCATGGCCACGCGCAAGGCGTCGGGCAACGTCCTCAGCGCCATCGGCCCGGTGCTGCCCGAGCTGTGGGGCGGCTCGGCCGACCTGGCGGAGAGCAACCTCACCACGATGGAGGGCGAGCCCTCGTTCATCCCCACCGATCACCAGACCGCCATGTGGCCGGGCAACCCGTACGGGCGGACGATGCACTTCGGCATCCGCGAGCACGGCATGGCTTCGATCCTGAACGGCATCGCGCTGAGCGGCGGCACCCGCCCCTACGGCGGGACGTTCCTGGTGTTCAGCGACTACATGCGGGGTTCGGTTCGGCTGGCGGCGCTGATGGGGCTGCCGGTCACCTACGTGTGGACCCACGACTCCATCGGCCTGGGTGAGGACGGCCCCACCCACCAGCCGATCGAGCACCTGTGGGCGCTGCGCGCCATCCCTGGGCTAGAGGTGATCAGGCCGGGAGATGCGAACGAGACCGTGGTCGCCTGGCGCACCATCCTGGAGCGGGCCCGGCCCGCGGCCCTGTGCCTGACCAGGCAGAACGTACCCGTGATCGACCGCACAGCCGGGAATGGGCAGGGTCTGGAGAGCGCCGAGAAGGTAGCCCGCGGCGGCTACGTGCTGGCCGGCGGCAGCGACGTGATCCTGATCGCGACCGGCAGTGAGGTCTCGATCGCGCTCGAGGCCCGCGAGCAACTGGCCGCCGACGGCGTCTCGGCCCGGGTGGTATCCATGCCGTGCGTCGAGTGGTTCAACGACCAGGACGAGTCCTACCGGCGTGAGGTGCTGCCTTCCACTATCCGGGCCCGGGTATCGGTGGAGGCGGGCATTACCGCTCCCTGGCGGTTGTTCACCGGAGATGCGGGCGCTTCAATTGGAGTAGACCACTTCGGCGCGTCGGCAGATTACAAGAAGCTCTACCAGGAGTTTGGCATCACCGCGGAGCGGGTAGCCGCCGCCGCACGCGACAGTCTGGCCCGGGTCAGGGACTAACCCGCCGCGGGCCGCAGGGAAGGGAAAGCAACCGTGTCAGTTGACGTTCTCGGACAGCTATCCGAGGCCGGAGTGTCGGTGTGGCTGGACGACATCAGCCGCGACCGGCTGCGCACCGGCAACCTGCAGGCGCTGATCGACGACTACCACGTGGTCGGCGTGACCTCCAACCCGACGATCTTCGCGCATGCGCTGGCCACCGGCAGCGCCTACGACGACCAGCTCGCCGACCTGAAGACCCGCGGGGTTTCTGTGGATGAGGCGTCCCGCCTGATTACCACCTACGACATCCGCTGGGGGTGTGACGTGCTGCGCCCCGCGTACGACGCGACGGGCGGCCAGGACGGCCGGGTGTCGATCGAGGTCGACCCGAGAGTGGCCAGGGATACGGCGAAGACCATCGCGGAAGCGCGGGCGCTGTGGTGGATGGTGGACCGGCCGAACCTGTTCATCAAGATTCCCGCCACCGTCGAAGGGCTTCCGGCGATCACGCAGGCCATCTCGGAGGGGATCAGCGTCAACGTCACGCTGATCTTCTCACTCGAGCGGCACGGCGAGGTCATCGACGCGTACATGGCGGGTCTGGAGAAGGCGGCGGCTGCCGGGCATGACATCTCGCAGATTCGTTCGGTGGCATCCTTCTTCGTCAGCCGGGTGGATACCGAGGTCGACGCCAGGCTGGACAAGCTGGGGACCTCCGAGGCCAAGGCGCTGAGGGGCAAGGCGGCCATCGCGAATGCGCGGCTCGCCTATGAGCTGTTCGAGAAGAAGTGCGCCGAGGAGCGCTGGCTCGCCCTGGCCGCCCAGGGCGCGAATGTCCAGCGGCCGCTGTGGGCCTCGACCTCTACCAAGGACCCGTCGTTCCCCGACACCATGTACGTGGTCGAGCTTGTCGTCGCCGACACGGTGAATACCATGCCCGAGGCCACGATCAAGGCGACCGCGGATCATGGCGAGCTGCGGGGTGACACGGTGCACGGCAGCTACGACGCATCCCGGAAGGTCTTCGCGGACCTGGAGCAGCTCGGCATCGCCTACGACGACGTGGTGCAGGTCCTTGAGGAGGAGGGCGTCGCGAAGTTCGCGGCGTCGTGGAACGAACTGCTCGACACGATCAGAACAAACACGGGGCTCTAAGTGACGGCAGGCGAGGGCATGGCCCCGGCTAGCCCCGGTGTCACCGCGGGGACCGACGGGGCTCCCGGGCCGCGCAATCCGCTGCGCGATCCGCGGGACCGGCGTATCCCCCGGGTGGCCGGACCGTGCGTGCTCGTCATGTTCGGAGTCACCGGGGACCTGGCCCGCAAGAAGCTCATGCCGGCCATCTATGACCTGGCCAACCGGGGGCTGCTGCCGCCGGGCTTCTCGTTCGTGGGCTTCGCCAGAAGGGACTGGGAGAACGAGGATTTCGCCCAGGTCACCTACCAGGCGGTGAAGGAGTACGCCCGGACGCCGTTCCGCGACGCGGTGTGGGAGCAGCTCAGCGAGGGCGTCAGGTTCGTCTCCGGGTCGTTTGACGACGACGCGGCGTTCGACGAGCTGGCCGACACCGTCATGAAGCTGGACGCCGAGCGGGGCACCGGCGGGAACTACGCGTTCTACCTGTCGATTCCACCGGGCCAGTTCCCGACGGTGGTGCGGCAGCTCAAGCGCAGCGGTCTGTCCGATTCCGAGGGCCGCGGCTGGCGGCGGGTGGTGATCGAGAAGCCGTTCGGTCATGACCTGGCCAGCGCGCGGGAGCTGAACGCGACCCTGGAAGGGGTCTTCCCGCCGGAAGCGGTGTTCCGCATCGATCACTACCTCGGCAAGGAGACGGTGCAGAACATCCTCGCGCTGCGCTTCGCCAACGAGATGTACGAGCCGATCTGGAACCGCGGCTACGTGGACCACGTCCAGATCACGATGGTCGAGGACATCGGCATCGGCGGCCGGGCCGGCTACTACGACGGCATCGGTGCCGCCCGCGACGTGATCCAGAACCACCTGCTGCAGCTGCTGGCCCTGATGGCCATGGAGGAACCGGTCGCCTTCGACGCGGACTCGCTGCGGATGGAGAAGGAGAAGGTGCTTTCCGCGGTCCGGCTGCCGGCCGATCTCGCGACGGGCACCGCGCGGGGGCAGTACGCGGCCGGCTGGCAGGGCGGCCGTCAGGTCCGCGGCTTCCTGGAAGAGGACGCCATACCGCCGGATTCCCGCACCGAGACGTACGCCGCGATAAAGCTCGGCGTCGACACCAGGCGCTGGGCCGGGGTGCCCTTCTACCTCCGCGCGGGCAAGCGGCTGCCGCGCCGCATGACGGAGATCGCGCTGATCTTCCAGCGCGCGCCGCACCTGCCGTTCTCGGCTACCGACACCGAGGAACTCGGCCAGAACGCGATCGTGATCAGGATCCAGCCGGATGAGGGCATCACGGTCAGGTTCGGTTCGAAGGTACCGGGCACGGCCATGGAGGTCCGGGACGTGAACATGGACTTCGCCTACGGCGAGTCCTTCACCGAATCGAGCCCGGAGGCCTACGAGCGGCTGCTGCTCGACGTCCTCATCGGCGACCCGCCGCTGTTCCCCAGGCAGGCCGAGGTCGAGCTCAGCTGGCGGATCCTCGACCCGATAGAAGAATTCTGGGCCTCTTACACCAAGCCGGACCAGTATCCGGCGGGTTCGGCGGGCCCCGCGTCAGCCGACGCGATGATGGCGCGGGACGGACGAGCGTGGCGGCGTTTGTGATGGGGGGGCCTCGATGACCATCGACCTGACCGACACGACTACCGGCGGAATCAACGACGCGCTCACCCAGGCGCGCCGTCACATGGGCGGCCCTGCCTCCGGCATGGTGCTGACACTGATCATCGTCACCGACGAGGGCGCGCAGTACAACGCGGTCCGCGCGGCCAGCCAGGCGGGCCGCGAGCACCCGAGCCGGATCATCGCCGTCATCACCCGCAGGCCCAAGGCCGAGTCCCGGCTGGACGCCGAGATCCGGGTGGGCGAGACCGGCCCCGGCGAGATCATCTTGCTCCGCATGTACGGTCCGCTCGGCCAGCACGCCGACTCGGTGGTCGCGCCGCTGCTCGTCCCGGACGTTCCCGTGGTCACCTGGTGGCCCGACGAGGCACCCCCGTCGCCCCACGCCGACCCGCTTGGTTCGGTCGCCCAGCGCCGAGTCACGGACGCGGCGGCCAGCGAGGCGCCGAAGGGACTGCTGCTGACCCTGGCCAAGGCCTACCATCCCGGCGACACCGACCTGAGCTGGACCCGGGCGACGTCCTGGCGTTCCCTGCTCGCCGCCACCCTGGATCAGCCTTACCCCGAGCTCCTCAGCGGCGAGGTGCTGGCCGAACCGGACAACCCGACCGCGGACCTGATCGCGGCCTGGCTCGGGACGCGGCTCGGCATCGAGGTGCAGCGCGGCGAGTCCGGCGGTCCCGGGATCACCGAGGTCAGCTTCGACACGCCGGACGGGAAGGTCGCGCTGTCCCGGCCGGACGGCAGGAACGCCACCTTGTCCTGGCCCGGCCGGCCGGAACGCCGGGTCGCGCTGCACCGGCGCGATGCCGCCGACCTGATCGCCGAGGAATTGCGCAGGCTCGAGCCCGACGAGGTCTACGCAGAGACCCTGCGCGCACTGGCCGGGGGCCCAGCTTAATGAGCGTGCCCGAGGTCATCGTGCACCGGGATGCGCAACTGCTGGCCCAGGCCGTCGCGGCGCGCTTGGTCACCCGACTGGTCGACTCGGTGGCCGCGCGCGGCGCGGCGTCGGTGGTGCTGACCGGCGGCGGCATCGGCACCCAGGTGCTCGCCGAGCTCGCCGGCGCCCCGGCCAGGGATGCTATCGACTGGCGACACCTGGACATCTGGTGGGGAGACGAACGGTTCCTCCCAGTCGGCCACCCGGAAAGGAACGAGACCGGCGCACGTTCGGTCCTGCTCGATCACGTGGACGTCGACCCGGCCCGGGTGCGTCCCATGCCAGGACCCGACGGACCCGACGGCGACGACCCGGAGGCGGCGGCCGCCAGGTACGTGACGTGGCTGGCCGCGGCGACCAGCCCGGAAGACCACGGCCCGGTGCCCGCGTTCGACGTGCTGATGCTCGGCATCGGCCCCGAAGCGCACGTCGCCTCGCTGTTTCCCGGCATGCCTGCGCTTTACGACGAGCGGCCGGTGGTGGCCGTGCGAGGCTCGCCTAAGCCCCCGCCCATCCGGCTGACCCTGACCATGCCGTCGATCCAGGCCGCCCGCGAGGTATGGATCCTCGCCTCGGGCCCGGACAAAGCCAACGCGATCGCGATGGCGCTGTCTGACGCCGGGCCGGTGCAGGTGCCTGCCGCAGGGGCCCGCGGCAGGCAGCGGACGCTATTCCTGCTCGACAGCGACGCCGCGGCCAAAGTGCCGCCGCAGATCGGCCGTCAGGGCGCCCACTGACTTGTGCCCTGGGACGAAGGCCAGCCCGGCGGCCAGGCAGGCGGCGGGCACCGCGGCGAGCACGTACCGATAGCTGAACCCGGCGGTCATCGGCGGCAGCACGATCAGCAGCGCCCCCACCATCCAGGGCAGCAGGCCGATGCCGCCCCAACGGCGCCAGCGGGCCAGCACACCCGCCGCGCCGATGAGCACGATCAGGCCAAGCAGCGTGCCGCGCAGGTAGAAGTATCGCTGGTAGATCTGAAGCAGCCGCTGCCATGGCCGCACCGCGCTGGTATCTCCGAGGCTGGCGCCACCGAAGACCCGCCGCGCCTGGTACATCTGGTGGGCGGGAACGTCCGTCTTATAGTTGCTGTTCCACTGCGGGTACTGCGACGTGGTGACCGGGCCTGCCCACCATGGCGCCTGCGGCGCGGACGCGTCGAACTGGAAGGCCGGGCCGTTCCCGTAGTAGTCGTTCGGGTCAGGCTCGCGGTTCCAGCCGAAGGTGTGCAGCGTGTCACGGGTGACCGTGCGCAGGTAGTCAAGCGGCTGGGCGAGGATGGCGTCCTTCGCGAAATTCTCCGCCATGCCGTTGACCTGCGGCGTGAACCGGAGAGAGGTGTCAGTGGAGTTATTCAGGTTAAACAGCGGGGTGGTGACGTGGTCGTCGGGCCATAGCTCGTTGTCCGCCCAGATGTACTCTCCCGCGACCGGGCGCAGGTAAGGCGGCGTCGGGTCACACAGGGCCCGGATGTCAGCCGGAGGGTTTATCTTGGCGCATTCGGCGAAGGTGCTGACCCGGCCGTATAGGAACGTGCCCGAGGATTCGGTCAGCGCGTACTTGCCGTACGTGCCGTGGAACCAGAACATGTACGCCGCGATGGGCACGATGCCAGTGATGAGCAAGGTGACAAGGCGCCGCCAGCCCACCCGCCTGGCCAGCATGGCCACCAGGGCCACCAGGAGCAGCGGCTGGCCGACGGACCTCACCAGGGTGGCGTAGCCGATGAGCAGCCCGGCCACGGCCATGACTGGGAACGAGGGCCGGTCACTCCAGCAGAGGATCACGATGGCGACGGTCACGAGGAAGATGAACAGCGTGTCGGCGGTGATCATGTGCTCGAGGTGCAGCTCGTACGAGTCGAACAGAACCGGCAGCGCGGGTAGCACCGCTCCCCACCAGGGCAGCCCGCGGTGGCGCAGCAGCGCGTAGATGATGACGCCCAGGCCGACCCCCATCGCCGCCTGCAGCACGGCCAGCGGATAGGCGCTGTGCAGGGGCAGCAGCAGCTCGATGAAGAACGGGTAGCCGTTCGGCCTGACCAGGTCGGGCCTACGGGCGACCGCGTCCTGGATGTAGTTATACGAGTCGTTGAACCACAGGATCGGCGGATAGCCGAGGATCACGATGATCCGCACCACGACTGCGGCGAGAAGCACGACGCTGAACTGCCAGTGCGTCACCGCTGGACGGGTGAGCCGCGCCAGCCGCGAATCCCGCTCCGCAGGTGGCTGCTGACCGGGAACGACTCGCTCGCTACCGGTGGTCGCGTTCGACAACGACCGCCTCCTGACTTTTGAGCCTGCCGAAATCCTCTGACCCTTTCGCTGATCCCGCAGGCCCCGGGTGATCAAGCACGCCTACGCGACTTCGCTACGTCGGCCGACCCATAGTAGCCGCCTGCCCTGGCGGGAGATAAGCATTACCAGCTAACGACACAGGCCGGCGCGCTGGCCTCTGCTGGTGGTTATCAGCGTCCCCCGTAGCCTACCCGGCACGCCAGCAGGCAGATGAACACGACCGAGAGCGCGGCCGCGGTATCCGGCGATCCGGCCGCCGCCGAGAACATGATCCACACGAAGATGACCGGCAGCAGCCTGCCCAGCGGCCGGTCACGCCCGCCGTGACGTGGCCGGGGCACCGACGGTAGCATCTGCTGCTGCCCGGCGGGCTGCGGGGGCAGGTGCCGTTGTGGCAGGTCAGCACCGAGTACTGGTTCCACGGGAAGGTCTGCTGTCAGCTCACGCAGGTCGGCCCAGGTCTTCGAGGCGTACCCGGCGGAGGTACGTTCCTCGAACTCCTCGAGCGTCAGCCGACCATCCGTGTACGCATCCCTGAGGACGTCGACAACGCTTTCCCGCTCCTTGTCGGACGCGCGGATCGGTCGGTCGGTCATCGGCGGACCCTTCCTCGTGGTCCCTTCGATCCTAACCCAGCGTTCCCCCAGAACTCCCTGGCCCCGCGGACACGGGACGCTGAGATGTGAGCGCATGAGCGGCGATGGGCCGTGAATTCCGGGCGCAGGGGCAGCCCCAGAACGCAGCCGGACATCTCATCTTGAGGCAGCGTCCGAATGGTTACGAAAAGCAAGGGACTTTAGGCCTCGCACCCTAACGCACAGGGCGTTACGCTGTTGGCGAATCATTCATCTGGTCAATCTGTGTCGGATGTGACCAGAAGAAGGTTCTGGCGTGAAGATCTTGGTTTGTCAGAACAAGGTCGTCATACCAGCCACGCAGTTAAATGGCAGGCACCCCGCCCTCCCGACCGCCGCACGGTACGCCGGGAGCCGGATGAGCCGTTCTTCACTAGGAGGGATCGATTTTGAGCGTCAGCGAAGACCGCACAATCCAGCCCAGCCCTACCACTGTCCCCGTTTCGGGCATTGCCGACCCTGCCCCGCTCGGGCTGGCCGCCTTTGCCCTCACCACCTTCCTGCTGTCCGCCAAGAACGCCGACTGGATGACCCATGCCACCGGCAGCGCGTGGCTCGGCTTTGCCTTCGCGTACGGCGGATTCGCCCAGCTATGCGCCGCTATGTGGGAGTTTCGTAACAAGAACGTCGTGGGCACGACCGGCTTCGGCACCTTCGGCGCCTTCTGGATCGGCCTCGGCCTCTGGGTTCTGCTCGTCGTGAACCCGGCAGTCGCGGCCATCAGGCCTGCCACGGCGGCGGCGACGGTCGCGGGCCTTAACCACGACCTCGGCTGGATCCTGCTCGGGTTCGCCATCTTCACGACGTACGCGACGATCCTGATCCTTCAGACGAACACGGCCTTGTTCGTCACGTTCTTCCTCCTGTGGGTCACCCTGATCGTCCTGTGCATCGGGAACTTCAACGCTGGCTCAGCACTCCTTCCCACCACAACGATCAAGATCGGCGGCTATATCGGCATAGTCACCGCGCTCGTCGCCTGGTACACCTCGGCGGCGGGCATGGCGGCCGGCATGGGCGGCAGGCTCAGGCTTCCCGTCGGGGCGGCGCTCATCAAGTGACATCCTGAGCGCGTAGGCGCCTGGGGACCGGACCGGGCCGGAGTGGTCCGGTCCGGTCTCCAGCGCTCACTTCCCCGCCAGGCGAGTCCTCCGGTTGTACCGGGTAGTCCCGCAGCACGAGCTTCCTCCCGGATAGCGTTGGGCGGACAGCCCCGGAGGGAGGAGTCGCGGGTGCCTGACGTCAAGCAGATCGATCTGTCGGCGAAGGTTGAGCGCGTCAAGCGCAAAACGCGACCCTGGAAGTCGATTATCGCGCTGCTGCTCGCGATCGCCGTCGCGGTCATCTCGCACCGGGCCAGCCACGACCGGTCCACCTTCGTCCACCTGAGCGCTCAGGCCAACCAGTTCGTCGGCTACGGCGCAGCCGCGCTGTTCCTCGTCTTCGGGATCATCGCGACCTACGGCCTGGCCGGGAAGTCGAGGCAGCTGCTCGAGCCGAGGACTGGCCAGGCGCATGCCGCCATCGTCCGGTATGCCATCTTGCTCGTCGGCGCGTTCACGACGCTGGCGATCACGCTCGTGCTGTTCGGCGTTCCCGTTAGCCAGCTCGTCCTCGGCGGGGCGCTCACCACCGTCTTCGTCAGCATCGCGGCACAGCAGGCGCTCAGCAACGTGTTCGCCGGGCTGGTACTGGTCTTTGCCAGGCCGTTCCGGGTGGGCGACACGATCCGGCTGCGGGCCGGGGCGCTTGGCGGCACCATCGACGGCATCGTGACCGACATCGGGATCACCTACGTCCGCCTCAACGCCGACGGCAGCGTGATGTCCGTCCCCAACTCCCAGGTGCTCAACGCGGTGGTCGGTCCCGTCCCGCCCGGGCCACATGAGGAGGAGCCTCACGTCGCCGCGGACAGCAGGTCGGGCACGCCGGGCGGCCCGGAGCAGCCGCAGCCCCGCCCGGCCGGGCCTGCCTAGCGACAGGCAGAACGAAGGGCCGGCTGGCAAGCCAGCCGGCCCTTCGTCAGGTTGACCGGTGCGGAGGTCGCCTCTCGGCGAAAGGCGCAACGCGGCTCCAGCCGAACGGTATTCCGCGAAGGCAGTAGGTGCGGCCCGGGGGACACAGCCGCACCGGCTGATAGCTAGTAACGCCCGCGGCGCCGCCGCTGTTCCCGGCGCGTAGGCGGATCTGTTTCATAGGGGAACGACGAGATGGCCTGCTGGCTCGCGGTGGCCTCCGGGTCCTGATCCTGGTACTGCCCACCACCGCCGCGGTAGGACGGGTCCTGCCCGCCGTAGCCGAAGGTGCTGTACCCCTGGTCCGGGTAGGCGTCACCCTGGGCCTGCTCTGCATACCCGTACTCGCTATACCCCTGATCGGGGTAAGCCGGGGTGTCGGCCTCCCGATAGCCCTGCTCCTGATAGCGCTGGTCTCCGTAAGCCGGGGTGTCGGCCTCCTGATAGCGCTGGTCTCCGTAAGCCGGGTAGTCCTGCTCCGCGTACCCGGGTCCGGAGTAACCGCCGGCGCCCTCCGATGCCTGGCTACCGGAAGCTGAGTAACCGTATTCTTCGTACCCCTGCTCCCGGCGGGCGCCCTGTTCCTGGTAGGTCTGTTCCTGGTAGGCCTGTTCCGGTAGGCCTGTTCCGGGTAGGCCTGTTCCGGGTAGGCCTGTTCCGGGTAGGCCTGTTCCGGGTAGGCCTGTTCCGGGTAGGCCTGCTCCGGGTAGGCCTGCTCCGGGTAGGCCTGCTCCGGGTAGGCCTGCTCCGGGTAGGCCTGCTCCGGGTAGGCCTGCTCCGGGTAGCGCTGGTCCTGGTAACGCGCCTTCGGATAGGCCTGGCCTTGATAGCGCTGGCCCTGGTAACTGTCCTCGGTGTAGCCCTGCTGGTCCTGCCCCTGGTAGACCTGCCCGGCATACCCGCGGTCGTCGTAGGGCCCGCTGTCATTGCCCTGGCCGGGACTGGAGCCTGCGCCGTAACCCTGGTGGGCGCCGCCGTCATAGTGCTGACCGGGGTACGAGGTAGTGGCAGCGTACCCGCGGTCGGAGCCGGTCGGCGGCGGCGGCCCGGCATACCTCTGGTCGGGATAACCCTGGCCCTGGTCCCCGTACCGCTGGCCGACGTACCTCTGCTGCTCGTAGTACCCCTGCTGGGCGTAGCTCTGGTCCGCATAGCCCTGCTCGGCGTAGGCGTGTCCCGATTCGGCGTAGCCTTGCCCGGCATACCCGCCGTTGGCGTATCCCTGCTGCTGGTCGCCGTAGCCACGGTCTGCGTACTCGGGCTGGACGTAACCGCCGTCAGCGTACTGGGCCTGCTCGGCGTACTGGGCCTGCTCGGCGTACTGGGCGCCGTAGGAGCGGGTCACCTCGCCGTAACCCTCGGCGCTGAGCCTGCGCCGTCCAGGGCGCTGGTCGGAGTAGCGCTGCTGCTCGGGGTAATACTCCTCGGAGTAGTCCGCGAGATAGTCCTGGGCGCTCTGCGACGCCTGCGGTGCCTGGGGTACTTGGGCCGATGACGGGGCGGGAGGCAGCGCCAGCGGAGCCGGCGGCAGCGCCTGGGGTACCTGGGGTACCTGGGGCGACGCCGGGTTATACACCATCGCGCCGGCCGGGTCGTCGGGCCGCAGTGCCCGGAAGTCCCCGGTCACCGGGCCGGTGAAATCGGTCTCGCGGCCGCCGCCGTAGCCGCCGGGCAGTGCCGTCAGCCTCGGGTCGGTCGGCGCGCCGGGAAGCTGGCTCGCGTAAGCCCCGGAGCCGCGGGGGTCTCTGAGGTCTCTGGGATCAGGGGCCTGCACGCCGCGCTGCAGGGCATCGATCAGCCTCGGCAGTTCCTCCATCGGCAGCCGGAACGTGCCGGTGCAGGTGCCTCCTTGCCAGATGCTGAAGACGGAGACCCCGGTGTCGGCGTACCAGCTCAGGCGCATGCTGCGGGAGCTGCCGCGCACGTCGAAGAAGACCTCGCCGAGCCGGGGCAGCGGCGCTGCGTCCGACGCTGACATGGTGCCCATCGTGGCCTTGCTCCCTTCCCTTTGTCCAGTTCGTCACGAACACTCTCAAGCAGGCTAGCTGGGAGCCGGAATTCAGGGAGGGAATTTCGCCACCCCGCGTGCAAGACCGCTGTCGTGGATGGCATCATTATCGACGGGCATGCAGCGGCCCGCGCGGTGGTTCTGCAGGACGGGTGAACCGATGCGCTGGCGCCAGCCGTTCGGTATAGTAACCGTTTGCTTACGTGGTCGCCGGACTTGGGCACGGGAACACCACGTAGGCAAGACGCGTTGTATCTTGCAACGAAGGGTTCCGGACAGGACTGGTTGGCGTGTTCAAGAGCCTGACGATCTACTGTAACGCACTATTTGAAGCATCTTGGTTGAGGTGATTGATCCATGTCTCAGGTACGTCGGCAGTCGGCTATGCTTCCCCGCCCTAACTGGGGGTGGCAGGATGCTGCCGCGTGCCGTGGCGAGGACCTGTTGCTCTTCTTCGGTCCTGACGGTGAGCGCCAGCCGGAGCGGGAGATCAGGGAGCGTAAGGCCAAGAGTGTCTGCGCTGCTTGCCCGGTACGGCTTGACTGCTTGAACTACGCCGTGTCGCGGCCGGAGAAGTACGGCACGTGGGGTGGCCTGAACGAGGATGAGCGGTCGGCTGAGCGCCGTCGCCGGATGCGCCGCGCCAACGCCGCCTAGGCCGGGGGGCAAGCCAGCAGCGCCAGCACGTCGGCGTCGGTGAGCTGGCCGAAGGACGTGTACCACTGCCCCACGGACCGGAACCTGCGGGGCGTCGCCAAGATGATCACCTGGTCGGCTTCGGCGCGCATCTCTTCCGCCGCGGCGGGCGCCGCGACCGGGGCCGCCAGCACCAGGTAGGCCGCGTGCGCCGCGCGCAGCGATCGCAGCGCGGCCCGCGCCGTCGCGCCGGTCGCCAGGCCGTCATCCACCACGATCACGCACCATCCGGCCACCGGCGGCAGCGGACGGCCGCCTCGGTATACCTGTACCTGCCTGGCTAGTTCGGCCTGCTCGGCGGCGACCACCGGGGCCAGGCCGGCCGGGGAAAGCGACAGCCTGCTGAGCAGGCCCGCATCATAGACCGCCGTTCCCATGCCCTCAGCGATGGCGCCCACGCCGAGTTCCGGCTGGCGCGGATAGCCGATCTTGCGGGTCACGATGACGTTCATCGGCACGCCCAGGGCGGCCGCGACGTGCTTCGCCACGGCCACTCCGCCCCTGGGCAGGGCAAGCACCATGGTCCGTTCGGCCCAATTATCTACGGCCATGGCGGCGAGCCGTTCCGCGAGCAGCGTCCCGGCGGTCCGCCGGTCCGGGAAGGGGAGCACGTACTCGCCCTGGGTCATGTCCGGGATGTACCCGCGGTGGTGAGGCGCAACAACAAATGTCCAAGCCGCACAATGGAGACATGATCTGCGTCCCGTGCCGGAAGCGGCACCACGACGAGTGCCCGGGCGGCACCTGGTGCGACTGCCAGCACCAGCCGCCGGAAAGGCGTTCTGAGGCGGAGCCGCCGCTCAGCTGGCTCCGCCAGGGCTAGACGCAGGACCACGGATCAGCGGCCGGGAATAGCGGTCGGCGCGGGCATGTTGCCACCAGCATGGCACCGGATGTGACCCTTCGCACCGTCCACATTCCGGACGCTGCCTGGACAGCCCGGTCCGTTACATGTGATTCTGACGTAATGAGCGTTACGGACCCTCTGCTCGTCGTGCGTCGCCACGTCGATCTACTGCGCGTCCATAGCGCCATCTGTCTGCTCGCCCGATAGTCGCCGGCCCGGATTCTCTGAACCCCGGGCGCGCGCGCGATGCCGGGCGCTATCCCGCTGGACCCTGCGGCTAAACCGCGTTTGAACGGGTAACAGGCGGAGCCCAGGTTCTCGTGCCACGCGCGTCCCCGAACCTGAAGGACCCTCTGACATGCCAGTCGCAACCGGGACAGCCAAGGCCAAGCGCAAACGCGGCGAGGGCCAGTGGGCGCTCGGCTACCGGGAGCCGCTCAACAAAAACGAGGAAAACAAGCGGAACGACGACGGGCTCAACGTCCGCCAGCGGATCATTGACGTCTACTCCAGGTACGGCTTCGATTCCATCGACCCCGCCGACCTGCGCGGCCGGTTCCGCTGGTACGGGCTGTACACCCAGCGCCGGCCCGGCATCGACGGGGGCAAGACCGCGGTACTCGAGCCGGAGGAACTCGACGACCGCTACTTCATGCTGCGGATCCGCATCGACGGCGGCCAGCTGTCCAACGACCAGCTGCGGGTCATCGCCTACATCTCGCGCCGGTACGCGCGCGGCACCGCGGACGTGACCGACCGGCAGAACATCCAGCTGCACTGGATTGAGATCGAGAACGTCCCTGACATCTGGGACGCACTGGAGTCGGTGGGGCTGTCCACCACCGAAGCCTGCGGTGACACCCCGCGGGTGATCCTGGGCTGCCCGCTGGCCGGCATCGACGCGGACGAGATCATCGACGGCACGCCGCCGATCACCGCCATCGGCGAGCGGTACATCGGCGACTCCGCCTTCTCCAACCTGCCGCGCAAGTTCAAGTCATCGATCAGCGGCTGCGCGGCGCAGTGCGCCATCCACGAGATCAACGACGTCGCGTTCGTCGGCGTGGTGAACGAGAACGCCGAGCAAGGCTACGACCTGTGGGTCGGCGGCGGCCTGTCCACCAACCCGATGATCGGCAAGCGGCTCGGCACGTTCGTCCGGCCGGACCAGGTCGCCGAGGTCTGGGCGGGCGTGGCCGGATTGTTCAGGGACTACGGCTACCGGCGCCTGCGGCACCGGGCCAGGATCAAGTTCCTGGTTGCCGACTGGGGCCCGGAGCGGTTCCGCGAGGTGCTGGAGAAGGAGTACCTCGGCTACGCGCTGCCCGACGGCCCCGCGCCGACGGCCCCGCCGCACGGGGTCCGCGACCACGTGGGCGTTCACCGGCAGCGGGACGGGAATTACTACGTGGGCTTCGCACCTACGGTCGGCCGCATGTCGGCCGACCTACTGGACGTCGTGGCCGGGCTGGCCGCCAAATACGGCAGCGGCCGGGTGCGCACCACTACCGAGCAGAAGATGGTCATCCTCGACGTTCCCCCGGAGCGGACCGACGAGCTGGCCCAAGAGCTCGACGCGGCCGGCCTGCCGGCCCGGCCCAGCGCGTTCCGCAGGCACACGATGGCCTGCACCGGCATCGAGTTCTGCAAGCTGGCGATCGTCGAGACCAAGGCCCGGGCGGCCGACCTGATCAGCGAGCTCGAGCGGCGCCTGCCCGATTTCGACGCGCCGGTCACGATCAACGTGAACGGCTGCCCCAACTCCTGCGCCCGGATCCAAACGGCCGACATCGGCCTGAAGGGTTCGCTGGTCACCGGCCCGGACGGCCGGCAAGTCGAGGGCTTCCAGGTCCACCTGGGCGGCAGCCTGAGCGGCGGCGACGGTACCGGCTCGGGGTTCGGCCGTAAGCTCCGCGGGCTCAAGACCACGGCCGAGGAATTGCCGGACTACGTGGAGCGGGTGCTGCGCCGGTTCGACGCGGCCCGCGAGCCCGGAGAGAGCTTCGCTGCCTGGACGGCGCGCGCGAGCGAGGGGGAGCTGTCGTGAACACCACCAGGGCCGTTCCCTTCTACTGCCCCTACTGCGGTGAGGAGGACCTCGAACCGCAGGGTGCGGCCGACGGCGAATGGCATTGCCGCAGTTGCACAAGGTCTTTCCAGCTACGCTTTGCCGGAATAGGAGTCACACTGTGAGCCCCGTCGTATCGCGTGGCCTGGCGCAGATCAGCCTGGAGGACCCCGAGCACATGCGAACCCTCGCCGAACAGGCCGCGGAGGACCTGGCCGATGCGTCGGCCGAAGAGGTGATTCGCTGGGCGGTGGACACGTTCGGTGACAGGATCTGCGTAACCTCCTCGATGACCAACGCCGTCATCATCCATCTCGCCTCGGCCGTCCATCCCGGCATCGACGTGGTATTCCTCGACACCGGCTACCACTTCGCCGAGACCATCGGGACCAGGGACGCGGTGGCAGCGGTGTACCCGATCCGCCTGGTCAACGTCACCCCGTCGCGCACGGTGGCCGAACAGGATGCCGAGCTCGGCCCGCGGCTGTTCGGGCGCAACCCGGACCTGTGCTGCTACCTGCGCAAGGTGGAGCCGCTGGAGCGGGCTTTGACCAACTACGACGCCTGGATCACCGGCGTGCGCCGGGACGAGACCAGCAACCGCCGGCAGACTCAGGTCGTCGAGTGGGACGACCGGCGGGAGATGGTCAAGGTCAACCCCATCGTCAGCTGGACGCAGAAGCAGGTGGATGACTTCATCACCACCAACGGCGTGCTGGTGAACCCGCTGGTGTACGACGGCTACCCGTCGATCGGCTGCGCGACATGCACGGTCCGCGTCGAGCAAGGCGCGGACCCGCGCAGCGGCCGGTGGGCGGGCACCGGCAAGACGGAGTGCGGTATCCATGCCTGAACCGTCCCAAAAACCCCAAAGAGTCCTCGTTGCCGTCGCGCACGGCAGCGCGGACCCGCGTGCCTCGGCCACCATCGCTGAGCTGGCGGTGGTGGCCAGGGATCGCTGGCCGGGCTCGAAGGGTCTGGACCTGCGCACCGCCTTCCTGGGCCACGCACCGCCGTCGCTGCCGCAGGTCCTGAGCACGATCGAAGCGGACCGCGAGGTGACCGTGCTGCCACTGCTGCTGACCGCGGCCTACCACAGCAAGGCCGATATCCCCCGCATGCTGGCCAGGTTGCCGCGACCGCGGATCAGCTACGGCGCCACCCTCGGGCCGCATCCCCTGCTGCTGCGGGCCCTCGAGCGGCGCCTGGCCGCGACGGACCCCAGCGCGTATGAGAACCCGGCCCAGACCGCGGTGGTGCTCGCTGCGGCCGGCTCCAGCGATCCAGGGGCAAACACCACCATCGCGCGGCTGGCGGCGCAGTGGCAGGCCAGGACCGGGTGGTTCGCGGTGCGGCCGGCTTATGCCTCGGCCGCCGAGCCCTCCCCCGCGGTGGCAGTGGCCGCCCTGTTGCGGGCCGGGGCGCCGCGGGTGGTGGTCGCCACCTACCTCCTCGCCCCGGGCCTGTTCGCGGACCGGATCCGGCAGTGGTCGCTGGCGGCCGGGGCGGCCGCGGTCTCGCCCGCGCTCGGCGCCTGCGCCGAGGTGGCGGACGTCATGCTTGAGCGATTCGCCCAAATCGGATCACGTCGGCGCACCGCGGCGTAAATCGGGCGCGAAAATCTGGGTAAAACTCCGGATAAACCTCGAGAAAACCGAGGATCCGCGACCCGCTGGTCACGATCCGGTATCGTACGTCCCCTCCGGGCTTACGCTTACCCGGCAGAGTCGGCCGCTGGCCGAACGCGACCCGACTTGGCCGCCAAAGGGGGCGATTGAGTATCTGGCCGGGAACGCCATACCCGCTTGGTGCGACATGGGACGGATGGGGTACGAATTTTGCCCTGTTTTCCGAGGTCGCAGACCGTGTGGAACTTTGCCTGTTCGACCCGGACGAGGGCAAGCTCACCGAGACCCGGGTCGAGCTGACCGAGGTTGATGGCTTCGTCTGGCACGGCTACTTGCCCGGCATCGCGCCCGGACAGCGTTACGGCTATCGCGTGCACGGGCCGCACGATCCCCCGCGCGGGCTGCGCTGCGAGGGCTCCAAGCTCCTGCTCGATCCCTACAGCAAGGCGATCGAGGGTGACGTCCACTGGGACGAGTCGCTGTTCGACTACCGGTTCAGTAACCCCAGGAAGAGAAACACCGACGACAGCGCGAGGCACATGCCGAAGAACGTGGTGATCAACCCGTTCTTCGACTGGGGCAACGACCGGGCTCCGCAGATCCCCTACCACGAGACGATCATCTACGAGGCGCACGTGCGCGGGCTGACGCTGTGCCACCCGGAGGTCCCGGCGGCGCAGCGCGGGACCTACGCCGGGGTCGCCCATCCCGCGGTGATCGCGCACCTGCAGCGGCTCGGGGTCACCGCGGTCGAGCTCATGCCGGTGCACCAGTTCGTCACCGAGCAGTTCCTGGTCGCCCGCGGCCTGACCAACTACTGGGGCTACAACACGATCGGGTTCCTGGCCCCGCACAACCGGTACTCCTCCGGCGGGCAGCGCGGCGAGCAGGTCGGCGAGTTCAAGACGATGGTCAAGGCGCTGCACGCGGCGGGCATCGAGGTCATCCTCGACGTGGTATACAATCACACCGCCGAGGGCGACCACATGGGGCCCACGCTGTCCTTCCGCGGCATCGACAACGCCGCCTACTACCGGCTCGCGGACTCCGAGCGCTGGCGCTACCTGGACTACACCGGCTGCGGTAACAGCCTCAACGCCCGGCATCCGCATTCGCTCCAGCTGGTCATGGACTCGCTGCGGTACTGGACCCTTGATATGCACGTCGACGGGTTCCGGTTCGACCTGGCCGCCGCGCTGGCCAGGGAACTGCACGATGTGGACCGGCTGTCCACCTTCTTCAACCTGGTCCAGCAGGACCCGGTGGTGTCCCAGGTGAAGCTGATCGCCGAGCCGTGGGACGTCGGCGAGGGCGGTTACCAGGTCGGCAACTTCCCGCCGTTGTGGACCGAATGGAACGGGAAGTACCGGGATACCGTCCGGGACTTCTGGCGCGGCCGTCCGTCGACCGTGCCGGAATTCGCGTACCGGCTCACCGGGTCGAGCGATCTTTACGCGACAAGCGGACGCCGCCCCGTCGCGTCGATCAACTTCGTCACCTGCCACGACGGGTTCCCCCTGCACGATCTGGTCAGCTACAACCACAAGCACAACGAGGGGAACGGCGAGAGCAACCGGGACGGCACCGACGACAACCGCTCGTGGAACTGCGGCGCGGAAGGCCCGACCGACGATCCCGCCGCCAACGAACTGCGCGCCAGGCAGCAGCGGAACTTCCTGGTCACCTTGTTCCTGTCCCAGGGCGTGCCGATGCTGCTGGCCGGCGACGAGATGGGCCGGACCCAGCGCGGCAACAACAACGCCTACTGCCAGGACAATGAGATCTCCTGGGTGGACTGGGGTCTGGCCGCCCTGGAGCCGGATCTGCTGCAGTTGACCGAGACGCTGGCCGTCCTACGCCGCGAACACCCCGTGTTCCGAAGACGCCGGTTCTTCCACGGCCAGGGCCCGGGCAGCGAGAAGGGCGACCTCGTTCTGGCTCACCCCGGCCGGAGAGGTGATGACCGACGCGGACTGGGGCGCCAGCTACGCCAGATCGCTCGCGGTATTCCTCAACGGGAAGGCGATCAGCGAACCTGACCCGCGCGGCGGGAAGATCACCGACGCCAAGTTCCTGTTGCTGTTCAATGCTCACAACAACCCCATCACGTTCACCCTGCCCGAGGGCAGCTACGCGGCCGGCTGGGAGGTGGTCATCGACACCGGGCTCGGCGTTCCCGGGGCCATCCACCCGCCGAGGAAGGAGATCGAGGTCCGCGACCACGCCGTCGTCGTGCTACGGTCCACCGAGTGAGCACGCGCCAGCTGCTTCCCTCGGGCCAGGACAACCCGGATCTGCCCGCACTGTACGCCTACCCGGACCGCCGGTGGCTGCGCGCCAACATGGTGTCAAGCGCCGATGGCGCCGCGAACCTGGACGGCGCCTCGGCGGCCCTGTCCTCCGACACCGACCGGCGGCTGTTCGCACTGCTCCGCGCGCTGTCCGACGTCATTATCGTCGGTGCCGCGACGGTGCGGACCGAACGTTACAAGCCGGCGAGGACCCAGGAGCTCTGGCGGGACCTGCGGGCCGGCCGCACCCCGACGCCGCCGATCGCGGTGGTCACCGCGCGGCTCGATCTAGACCCGGACGGTCCTCTTCTCACCGCGGCCCCGGCGTACGCCCGCACGATCGTCATCACCACCGCCCGGGCGCCCGCCGATCGCCGTGCCGAGCTGGCCAGGCACGCGGACGTCATCGTGGCCGGCGAGGAGACCGTCGACCTGAAGGCCGCCGTGAGCGCGCTGGCCGACCGCGGCCACCGCCGTATGCTCGCCGAGGGAGGCCCGCACCTGCTCGCCCAGCTGCTCGAGACCCGGCTGATGGACGAACTGTGCCTGACGGTCGGCCCGCTGATGGCGGGCCCGGGCGCGAGCCGGATCGTGGCCGGCGCGCTGCCCACCGCCCCGCCGCTGCCGCTTGCCCTGGCGCACGTCCTGGAAGACGCCGGCTTCCTCTTCTGCCGTTACATCAAAAGTTCATTAGCCCGAACGGGCCGTAGTGCGTGCCTCGCCACCGCCGCAGTGCCGCCCCCGCAGGCGCCCCGGAGCAGCCGCCCCTCCCCCGCAGCCGCCCCTCCCCCTCGTTGCCTCCCCCATCCCGTATCGAACTCGAATTATCGTGCGCGGTTACTGCCCTGATAGGGGATGTAAATGCACACGATATCGATTTATGTGAGCTAGCGGGGCAGCAGGCCGCGCTCGAAGCCGGTCGCCACGGCGGCGGCGCGGTCGTTGACGCCGAGCTTGGCGTAGATGTGCAGCAGGTGGGTCTTGACCGTGGCCTCGCTGATGAACAGGCGGGCGGCGGCCTCCCGGTTGGAGCAGCCGCGGGCGACCAGGCCCAGGATGTCGAGCTCGCGCTGGCTGAGCGGTTCCCTGGCCGGCTGCCTGACCTGGCCGAGCAGCCGGGTGGCGACCGAGGGCGAGAGCACGGCCTCGCCGCGGGCCGCGGCGCGGACGCCGCGCAGCAGTTCGTCGGGCGGGGAGTCCTTGAGCAGGTAGCCGGTGGCGCCGGCCTCGATCGCGGGCACCACGTCGGTGTCGGTGTCGAAGGTGGTGAGCACCAGCACCCGGGCGCTGACACCCTTCTCCGCCAGCAGCCTGATCGCGCTGACTCCGTCCAGCACCGGCATGCGCAGGTCCATCAGCACTACGTCGGGACGCAGTGCCGCCGCCCGGTCGACCGCTTCCCGGCCGTTGGCGGCCTCTCCGGCCACCTCGAACTCGTCGCTGGCCTCGAAGATGCCGCGCAGCCCGTCGCGTACTACCGGGTGGTCGTCGGCGATCAGCAGCCGGATGATCTCCGTCAATTGGAAGCTCCCAGGGAGATGGCGGGAAGGCTGGCCGACACGGCGGTGCCCGCCCCCGGTTCTGACTCGATCTCCAGCTGGCCGGCCAGACGGCTGACCCGCTGCCGCATCGCGATCAGGCCGAAACCGCCGTTGGCGCTGCTCCCGTTGCCGCTGCTCCCGTTGGCCCTGCTCCCGTTGGCCCTGCTCCCGCCGGGCTCGGTCGGCGGGGTGAAGCCCGCACCGTCGTCGCGCACGTCGAGGCTTACCACGTCCTCCATGTAGGAGAGGGTCACCCCGGCCCGGGAGGCGCCGGCGTGCTTGGCCACGTTGGCGAGTGCCTCCTGCGCGACCCGCAGCAAGGTCACCTCGACCTCTGGATGCAGCGCTCGCGCGTCACCCGTGGTCTCGACCTCACCAGCCACGCCGCTGGTGGCCGACCAGCGGGCCACCTCGTCGGTCAGTGCCTCCGGGAGCCTGCTGTTTTCCAGCGCCTGCGGCCGCAGCGCCTGAACCGAACGGCGGGCCTCGGCCAGACTGTCCCGGGCGAGCCGCTTGGCGTTGCCGATCCGCCCCTCGCGCTCGGCGTCGTTACTGGTCTTCTGGGCCGCCTCGAGCTGGGTGATGATCCCGGTCAGGCCCTGCGCGAGCGTGTCGTGGATCTCCCGCGCCATCCGCTGCCGCTCGTCCCCCGCGCCCGCCTCCCTGGCCTGGATGAGCAGCTGGGCCTGCAGCCCGGTGTTCTCCGCCATGATCTCTTCCAGCCGCTGGTTCGCCTCGGAGAGTTCGGCGATCATCTGCTTGCGAGCCTGGTTCTGTTCCTCGGACTTCACACCCAGCGCGGTGAAGGCCCCCACGAGCACGATGTCGACGCAGGCCAGCAGCACCCAGATGGCCACCGTCGGCACGGTCGGCCGGTGGAATCCCCCCGCCTGGGCCATGCCGAAAAAGATCGCCACGGCGGCGCACGCTACCCATCGCCAGGCTCCGGTCAGATACCTCATGGCGTGCAGGAAGCCGAACCAGGTGAAGAACGCGAACCAGGGGCTGCGAATGGTGAGCACGGCGATGAACGCGATCAGGCCGGTCAGGTAGACGCTCATCACTCCCCGCCGCTCCGTCCAGCCCGGAGGCAGAAGGACCATCCACATGATCCACGCGCCGGCCGCCACGGCGACGCCGGCCGTGATGCCCACCGCCCCCGCGGTCGGGCTCTGCGACAGCACATAGGGGATCAGCGGGACGGCGAGCAGCAGGAAGGGAATAAACCGCTCGAGCCTGTCGAACCGCTGCTCTATGGATTCGAAGCCGCTGTCCGGCGTGCGGACCGTCACCTTATCCCCTTTCTACGCTTGTTCCCACTGGAAGAAGCGAGCCGCCAGTGCCCCGGCGATCACGGCATACGCTGCCATTATGCCCAGGTATTCGGGTCGCGGATCCAGGCCCATCCAGCTGTCCCGCACCGCGTGCAGGGCCGAGCCGAGCGGGGTGAAGTTGCCTATCTGGCGCATCGTCGCCGACATGTCCTCGGTCGGGAAGTAGATGCCGGCCAGGAACATGTTCGGGAAGAACAGCAGCCAGCCGAGCCCGGCCGCGCTCCGGGCGGTCGGGGCCGCGGCGGCCGCGACCATGCCGAGCGCGAACACCGAGCCGATGCCGAGCAGGACCGAGAGAGCGAACCAGCCTGGCGCCCTCGGCGTGGGCACGTGGAACGCCAGCCGGACCACTGCGATGACGAACGCCACCGACAGGATCGCCGACACCGCCCACACCGCCAGCTTGGCCAGGAGCAGGGTCAATGGGCGCACCGGCGTGACGCCCAGGCGGCGCAGGATGCCGCGCTCCCGGTACTGGCCGATGACCATCGGCACCCCGTTCAGGCCGAGGGTCGCCAGCACGATCGCGACGCCGATCGCCGCGATGTATTCCGTGCCGATCTGACCGGACAGGCCTTTCTGCGGCTGGCCGAACCCCGGGATCAGGCCGAACCCGATGACGAGCGCCACCGGCAGCCCGAACACCGCCAGGGTCGCCGCTTTCTCGCGCAGGAACAGCTTGGTCTCGACGAAGGCGAGCCTGCTGAAGCCGTTCATTTCTTCTCTCCTTCAGCTGTCCATGGTGCGGCCGGTCAGCGCGACGTAGGCGCTGTCCAGGCTGCGTCCCTCGATCCGCAGGTCGGCCACGACAACTTGCCTGCGGGCCAGTTCCGCGGTCACCGCCGAGGCGAAATCGCCGGTGCCGAAGAGCTCGACCTGCCCCCCGCGGCGGGTGACGGAAACGACGCCGGGCAGCGCGGCCAGCGACTGCTCGGCGAGCGGCGCCATCGGCCGGAACCGGACCCGGTACTCGCCCCCGGCGCGGTCCACCAGCCCCGCCGGGGTGTCTAGCGCCGCGATCCGCCCCCGTTCGAGGATCGCAACACGGTCGCACAGTTCCTCCACCTCGTCCATGAAGTGGCTGACCAGCACGACGGTGACGCCCTGCGCCCGCACTTGGCTGATCAGGTCCCAGGTGGCCCGCCTGGCCCCCGGGTCCAGGCCCGCCGTCAGCTCATCGAGGAACACCACCTCCGGGTTGCCGACCAGGGCCAGCGCGATGAACAGGCGCTGCTTCTGGCCGCCGGAGAGCTTGGCGAAGCTGGCGTTTGATTTTCCGGCCAGCCCCCAGCGGCTAAGCAGCTCACGCCAGTCGGCGGGGTTCGGGTAGAACGAGGCGTACAGCTCGAGCGCCTCGCGCACCTTCAGCTTCTCGGGCAGCTGGGTCTCCTGCAACTGCACGCCGATCCGCTCGTGCAGTGGGTGAGCGTCGGTCCGCGGGTCGAGCCCGAGGATCCGGACCTGCCCGCCATCGCGTTTGCGCAGGCCCTCCAGGCACTCGACCGCCGTGGTCTTGCCCGCGCCGTTCGGGCCGAGGATGCCGAAGATCTCGCCCGCCTCGACGTGGAACGAGATGCCGTCCACGACGGCCTGCCCCCCGTAACGCTTGGTGAGCCCCGTCACCTCGATGACTGCCGTCATCACGCCTCGCTTTCCTTGGATCGCCTGGGTCCAGCTTCGCCCGGCGAACCCTGGCGCCGGATCGGCTGCGCGGCCACCTTTGCCGCGCCGGCCAGCCGCTGGCTGGCCGGCCATCCGGACCCGCGGCATCAACCGTTCGGCTGACCCGGCGCGGGGCGCGGCGTTAGAAGTGGCGTTAGAGGTGGCACTAGAAGTGGCGCTAGAAGTTAAGACGGCGGCTAGCCGCGGCTGTATTCCAAGCATGTGCTTGACATCTTGCTTACGGGCCCGGCAAGATTCCAAGCATGTCCTTGGAATCTGAATCTGAACGTGCCGCGGAACGTGAGCCGCGCGGTCCTGCGGAAGCCGAGGCTCTTCGGGCCGGGGAATCTGGGGCCGGACGGTCTCGGCAGCGGTGGCGGCTGATCGATGATCCGATAGCTATCCGGGCGCTCGCGCATCCGCTACGGCACGACCTGATGTCGATCATCGGCCGACTGGGACGGGCCACGACCGCGGACGCGGCACGGGAACTGGGCATCAGCCACGGTCTGGCCTCGCACCACCTGCGGCAGCTGGCCAAGTACGGTTTCGTCGAGCAGGTCGAGGGCAAGGACCACCGGGAGCGGCCCTGGCGGATGGTAGCCACGTCCTACAACTGGGGCCAGGCGAGGGCCACCCCCGAGGGTTCGGTCGCGGTGGACGTGCTCGAGCAGATGACCGCCGAGCGGACGCTCGAGGATTTGCTTGACTGGCAGCAGCGGGGCAAGAACTGGCCGGAACCGTGGCAGAAGCACGCCGGCCTCAGCCAGTCCAACGTCTACCTCACCCAGTCTGAACTCGCCGAGATCGACGAGGCCTTCGATGCCCTGCTCATGCGCTACATCAACGAACGGCCGATTGATGACGTCGCCTCGAGGCCGGAGGGATCGGTCCCGGTGAGCTTCACACTGTTCACGGTGCCGGGAGGGCGAATGCCGGAACCCGCGACGCCAGCGGAGGACTGACATGCGGGCGACGTGGCGGATGCTGACGGGCCGACGTGATCTGCGGCTGGTGCTCTCGGCCGGGATCATTTCCCTGACCGGGGACTGGATCCTGACGATCGGGCTGATCTACCGGGTCTACGCCGTGACCGGCTCCACGGTGGCGTCCGCGCTGACGATGGCGTCCTCGTTCGCGCCGCAGGTGCTGCTCGGCGCGGTCGCCGGGGTGTTCGCGGACCGCTGGGACCGCAAGCGGACGATGATCGCCGCCGACCTGCTGCTCGCGTCCGGTCTGCTGCCGCTGCTTCTAGTGCACAGCGCGGCGCAGGTCTGGATCGTCTTCGCGGTGATGTTCTGGGAGGGATCGGTCCAGCAGTTCTTCTCGCCCGCCGAGCAGGCCATGGTGCCCCGGCTGGTGCCCGACGATGAGCTCCTGACGGCCAACGCGGTAAACGGCCAGGTGTCCAACGTGTCCCGGCTGGCGGGTTCGGCGCTCGGCGGCATACTTGCGGCGGCCGGCGGCATCGTCGCCGTGACGCTCATCGACGCCGCCAGCTTCCTCGCCTCCGCCGCGCTGCTCGCCTTGGTCAGGACGAGCGGACGCACTGCCTCCGGCGGGGGCGGACCGGTCCGGGCCAGGCTGGCCCAGGTCGGCGCGGAGCTGCGCGACGGGATCCGGCTGGCCACGCGAAACCAGGTGCTGCGCGCCCTAATGACCTTCGCCCTGGTCACCAGCGTAGGCGAGGGCATCATGAGCACGCTGTTCACGCCCTTCGTCGAGCACGTGCTGCACGGGACCCCGCAGGATCTCGGCCTCATCGTCGCCGCCCAGGCGGTCGGGGGCATCGCAGGCGGGATGGTCGCCACGGCCTCCGGCCACCGGATGCGCGCTAGCCGGCTGCTGAGTTACGGCGCGATCGCCTTCGGCCTGGTGGACCTGGCCATCTTCCTCTACCCGCTCGGCTACGTCGCCGTCTGGCCCGCTGTCGCGGGGATGATCATCGTCGGCCTGCCGGGGGCGCTGATCCTGGCCGGGCTGGTCACGCTGTTCCAGCGCAGCAGCGAGGACTCCTACCGGGGCCGGGTCTTCGGCGCCGTCAGCGCCCTTGAAGGCGTCACCGTACTGGCCGGCACGCTGGGCGCGGGCTACCTGAGCCGGCTCGCGGGCATCATCCCCGTGCTGGCCATCCAGGGCGGCGGGTACGTGGTGGCCGGGCTGGCCATGCTCCTCTGGCTCAGGGGCGAGCCGGGCCCGGTGGTCAGGAGGGCCGCCGATGCCCCCGGCCACGGTGAGCGGGCGCTGGTCGCGGCGGACGAACGCGTCAGGTCGCTCCCCTAGGTCAGCAGTGAGCACATTGGCAGGCTAGCCTGGCCACTGGAAAGGCCCGTCATGGCCGGCCGGACGGACGAAGCGGCCCACGCAACCAGGGAGACAGGTCCATGCCGCTGCACACCCAGGTGGACGAATCAAGTCAGGACGAGGAACTCGAAATCAACCCGGTCTACGTCCGCGAGCGGACCTGCGAGATCCCGCGCTACCGGTTGCCCGAGCACAGTATCCTGCCGGGCACCGCGCTGCAGGTCGTGCGGGACGAGCTCATCCTGGACGGCAACGCCCGGCTCAACCTGGCCACCTTCGTCACCACCTGGATGGAGCCCGAGGCCGAGGTGCTGATGGCCGAGTGCGCCGCCAAGAACATGATCGACAAGGACGAGTACCCGCAGACCGCCGAGCTCGAGCGGCGCTGCGTGAGCATCCTCAGCAACCTGTGGAACTCACCGGCCGGAAACTCGGCGGCAGGCTGCTCCACCACCGGGTCGAGCGAGGCGTGCATGCTCGGCGGGATGGCGCTGCTGTGGCGGTGGCGGGCCCGGCGGCAGGCGGCAGGGCTCGACGCCACCAAGCCGAACCTGGTGATGGGCTCCAACGTCCAGGTGTGCTGGGAGAAGTTCTGCCGCTACTGGCAGGTCGAGCCCCGCTACGTGCCGATGGTGCCAGGACGGCTGCACCTGCGCGGCGCCGAAGCCGCGGCGAAGTGCGACGAGAACACCATCGGCGCGGTGGCCGTCCTGGGCTCCACCATGGACGGCAGCTACGAGCCCGTGCTGGAGATCAGCCAGGCCCTGGACCGGGTGCAAGCCGAGCAGGGCCATGACGTGCCGGTGCACGTGGACGGGGCCTCCGGCGGGTTCGTCGCCCCGTTCCTGCAGCCGGACCTGGAATGGGACTTCCGGGTTCCGCGAGTGGCCTCGATCAACGCGTCGGGGCACAAGTACGGCCTGGTGTACCCGGGGGTGGGCTGGGTCATGTGGCGGACCCCGGACGCCCTGCCGAAAGACCTCATCTTCTGGGTCAACTACCTGGGCGGCGAGATGCCGACCTTCGCGCTCAACTTCTCCCGGCCCGGCGCGCAGGTCGCCGCCCAGTACTACAACTTCATCAGGCTCGGCCATGATGGCTATCAGCGTGTGCAGCAGACCTGCCAGGACGTCGCGCTCCACCTGTCCGGCGAGATCGCGAAGATGGGCCCGTTCGAGCTGCTCACCGAAGGCCGGGACCTTCCGGTGTTCGCGTTCAAGCTGCGCGATGACGTCACCAGTTACTCGGTGTTCGACCTGTCGGAACGGCTGCGGATGCGCGGCTGGCAGGTGCCTGCGTACACCTTCCCCGCGGACCTGACCGACACCGCGGTGATGCGGATCGTGGTCAGGAACGGCTTCAGCATGGACCTGGCCAACCTGCTGCTCAGCGATCTGCGCCTGCAGGTGCGGTTCCTGGAGCATCATCCGCAGACGCAGCCGCCGCCGGAGTTCCAGCGCAAGCGCCAGTCCTTCAAGCACTGACGCCCGACGGCAGACAGGAGGAGTTGACGATGACGGTGCTGCGCAGCTACGTGAGCGGGGCATGGACCGATCCGGCGGACGACGGGCGGCCGGTGCTTGACGCGGTGACCGGCGAGGAGGTCGCCCGGGTGTCATCGGCCGGCATCGACCTGGGCGGCGCGCTGGCCCACGGCAGGTCGGCGGGCGGCCCGGCACTGCGCGCGCTGACCTTCCACCAGCGGGCGGCGCTGCTCAAGTCGCTCGGGATGCTGCTGCGCGAGCACCGCCAGGAGCTTTACGCCCTGTCCGCCCGCACCGGCGCGACCCTCGGCGACTCCAGGTTCGACGTTGACGGCGGCATCGGCGTGCTGCTCAGCTACGCCAGCAAGGCCCGGCGTGAGCTGCCGAACGACACGATCCTCGCCGAGGGGGCGGTCGAGCCGCTCGGCAAGGGCGGGACCTTCGTCGGCCAGCACATCCTCACCCCGCTGCACGGCGTCGCGGTGCAGATCAACGCGTTCAACTTCCCGGTCTGGGGTCCGCTGGAGAAATTCGCCCCCGCCTTCATCGCCGGCGTGCCGAGCTTGGTCAAGCCGGCGACCCAGACCGCGTATCTAACGGCCCGGCTGGTGGAGCTGATCGTGGCCTCCGGGCTGCTGCCGGAAGGCTCGATCCAGCTGGTCTGCGGAAGCGCCGGCGACTTGTTCGATCATCTGGGCGAGCAGGACCTGGTGTCGTTCACCGGGTCAGCCGCCACCGCCAGGCAGTTGCGGGCCCACCCGGCCATCGTCGCCCGGTCGATACGGTTCAACGCCGAGGCGGACTCGCTGAACTGCTCCGTCCTGGGTCCCGAGGCTGGGCCGGGCACGCCGGAGTTCGACCTGTACGTCGGGCAGCTGGTCACCGAGATGACGGTCAAGGTCGGCCAGAAGTGCACCGCGATCCGGCGTGCCCTCGTGCCGGCCGCGCTGGCGGAGCAGGTGGCGGAGGCGGCGCGGGACCGGCTGGCCATGGTGGTGGTGGGCAACCCGGCCGAAGAAGGCGTGCAGATGGGCGCGCTGGCTGGCCTGGAGCAGCGCGAGGAGGTGCGCCGTTCGGTCAAGGCCCTGCTTTCGGCGAGCCGGATCGTGTTCGGCGACCCAGACCACGTAGACGTCGTCGGGGCCAGCGCCGAACGCGGCGCGTTCATGGCGCCGCTGCTGCTGCAGGCCGACGACGCGGGCCGCCCGGAGCCGCATCAAGTGGAGGCGTTCGGCCCGGTCAGCACGATCATCGGCTATCAGGACGTGGCCGGAGTGATCGACCTGGCGGCGCGCGGCCGGGGCAGCCTGGCCGGCTCGATCGTCACGGCCGACCTCGCCTTCGCCCGGGACGTGGTCCTCGGCCTGGCGCCCTGGCACGGACGGCTCCTGGTGCTGGACCGCGAGGACGGAGCCGAGTCCACCGGGCACGGATCGCCGCTGCCCGCGCTGGTGCACGGCGGCCCGGGGCGGGCCGGCGGCGGCGAGGAGATGGGCGGCATCCGCGGCGTGCTGCACCACATGCAGCGCACGGCGGTCCAGGCCAGCCCGCGGGTGCTGTCCGCCGTCACCCGTCACTGGATCCCGGGTACCGAACGGAACGCCGACGGCGGCCATCCGTTCCGCAAGTCGCTCGCCGAGCTGCGGATCGGCGATACCGTGGTGGCCGGGCCCCGGCCGGTGACGCTGGCGGACATCGAGCACTTCGCCGAGTTCACCGGCGACACCTTCTACGCGCACATGGACGAGGAGGCGGCCCGGGCCAACCCGTTCTTCGACGGCCGGGTCGCCCACGGCTACCTCATCGTCTCCTTCGCGGCCGGCCTTTTCGTCCAGCCCGATCCCGGCCCGGTGCTGGCCAACTACGGCCTGGAGAACCTGCGCTTCCTCACCCCGGTCTACCCAGGAGATGAGCTAACGGCGACGCTGACCTGCAAGCAGATCACCCCGCGCGAGGACGCGGGGTACGGGGAGGTGCGCTGGGACGCGGACGTAACCAACCAGGACGGCAAATCGGTAGCCAGCTACGACGTGCTGACCCTGGTCGCGAAGGAGTGGCCGCCGGCCTGAGGGCGGGTGGCGGTCTCTCCTGCCCTCGCCTCGTCCATGTCAGTCGGCCGACACGATGGAACATTGGGCCGGTCCTGGGCGGCTCGATGGAACATCGAGCCGGCGCGGAAGGGCCCAGGCGCGGGGCGGGAGGGAGAGAACGGGGGAAGTGAGACCTGGGGTGCGGGAGCGAAAACTCCCCGCGGACGGCGATGTAGGTGTCGATCGAGTCGAACTCGCTTCTGGGGCGCTTCAAGGCGCTCCGGCTCGCTCATACCGCCGCCTGGGCGCGCAGCTCGACGACCCGGGCCCGGCCGGGGAGGGCGCGAGAGGCGCTGCCCTCGGTGCGGACGACGACGCGTGTGCGATCGGCCCGGAACAGGTCGCGGGAGAACTCGATCGGCTCGCCGTCGGGGTCGGTGGTCGTCCTGGTGATAACCATCAACGGTGCTCCCAGCTCAACGTCGAGGATGGCCGCCTCGGCCGCCGAGGCCGCCGCGACCTCGATCCGCTCCACCGCCTCGGCGGGCCTGGCGCCGAAGTGCTCCTCTATCAACTCATAGACCGAACCCCCAAGCGGCAGCTCGAGCAGTCCGGGGAAGCGCTTGGCCGGGAACCTGGCGTGCTCGAGGGAAAACGGGCTGCCGTCCGCGAGCCTGATCCGCACCAGGTCGATGACCAGTTCCCCCGGCCGGGCCCGCAGCGCCTGCGCGGTGACGTCGTCCGCTTCGGCCAGCCGCGCGCTCAGCACCCGGGTTCCGGCCACCACGCCCTGGCTGCGCAGCAGCGCGGGCACCCCGACGATGCGGGACAGGTCCCGCTCGATCTTGCCCTTGGCCACGAACGTACCGCCGCCGCGGCCGGGCACCCGGCGGACAACGCCGGCCTCCTCCAGCACCGCGAGCGCCTGGCGCAGCGTGGCCCGGCTGACCCCGAGCTCGGCCGCGAGCGCGCGCTCGGCGCCCAGCCGCTGCCCGGGACGCAGCCGGCCGCTGCCGATCTGCTCGGCCAGCACGTGCCTGACCTCCTCCGGCGTCCGTCCAGGAGGAACCTCGGTCATGCGTTGCCCGCCGCCATGGCCTCGGGTGATTCGGGCAGCACCTGGCCGCCGTCCACCACGATCGTCTGGCCGGTAATGTAGGCCGCCTCCTCAGTGGCCAGGAACAGGGCGGTGTAGCCGATCTCGTCGGCGGTACCCAGCCGACGCATCGGGATCGTGGCGGTCATCCCGCTCGCGAAGTCATCGCCGAGGTCGGCCGGGCCCTCGGTGACGATGTTGCCTGGCAGCACTGCGTTGACGGTAATGCCCTTGGAAGCCAGCTCGATGGCGGCGGTCCGCATGAAGCCAAGCTGGCCGGCCTTGCTCGCGCCGTAGTGCGTCCAGCCGGGGAAACCGGTGATCGGCCCGGTGATGGAGGAGATGAGGATGACCCGGCCGCGGCCCGACGCCGCCAGGGCGGGCAGGCACGCCTGGACGCTGAGTACCGTGCCCTTCAGGTTGGTGCCGAACACCTGGTCAAGATCTTCTTCGGTCAGGTCCTCAAGGCGGGCCTTGGGGAAGATCCCGGCGTTGGCGCAGAGCACGTCGATGCCGCCCAGCCGCTCCTGGGCGATCGCGGCCATCCGGCGGCAGTCCTCCCGGCTGGCCACGTCGGCCAGCACGAACGAGACGTCACCAGGCTCCTCGGCGAGGAAGGCCCGGCGGTTGAGCTCATCCGTCGTAGCCCGGGCGGTGTCCGAGTCCCGGCCGGTGATCAGCACCCTGGCGCCATTGCGGGCGAACACGCTGGCAATCCCCTTGCCTATCCCGCGGGTGCCGCCGGTCACCACCACGGCGCGGCCGGCGATCGATGTGAACATGGCAGGTCCTCTCCCGGTCCGTTTAGCTACGCTGTCCGCTGAGATATGACTCCGCAAGGTCACAGCTGCCCTGCGTGTATCCGGCGCCGAGCTCGGCGGCGATGTCCACGGCCCGGTGCGAGCCGATCCAGGCGACCAGCAGCAGCCGCCGGAACATTATGAACGTCCCGATCTCCGCCTGGTCCTCGGCGGACAGCTGGCCGACCTTCCGGTATCCCTCGAGCCAGCTGTCCACCAGGGCGGGCACCTCAGGCGCGTGCTCGAAGAAGCTCACCGAGGTGCCCAGGTCGTAGAGGTACCAGCTGAACCCGGAGTCGTCGAAGTCGATGACGCTGATCGATCCGTCATGCACCAGCAGGTTGGCTAGCCGGGTGTCGGCGTGCACTAGGCCGTAGCGTTCGTGGCCGGCGCCGAACGCTTTCAGCCTGGCCGCCAGCACGTCGTCCAGCCGGGCGAGGATCTGGCGTTCTGACCGCCCGACGCCGATGCCGTCCTGCCAGCGGCCCCACCGGGCCGCTCCGCCGAAGGCCGCCGCGTAGTCCCAGTGGAACCGGGTGAACCAGGCCGGGCGGGACCATTCCCGCGCGTGCCGGTGCATCCGCGCGGTGATCTCGCCCAGTTCGGCGAAATGGCTGTCCGTCAGCATCGGCTCCCCGGCCGATTCCAAGCCGGGTTCCGAGCCGGATTCCGAGCCGGGTTCCGCGCCTGGTTCGGAGCCGGGGAGGAACTCGAAGCGCACGCAGTACCGCTCGGCCTCGCCGCCGCGCTCGCGCACCGTGACGACCCGCCGTCCGTCGGCGGCCGACATTACCCGGGGCGTGCGCACCCCGGCCTCCGCGCGCAGCGCGTCCATCCAGGCCAGCTCGGACGCGATCTCAACCTCGGTGTGGTAGCCGAGCCGGTGCACGCGCAGCACCGAAGGTCCGGCCTCGGGGTCACGCACCAGGAAGGTCGCGTTCTCCGAGACGTTGAGCAGCTCGAGGGACGCCTCGGGGTGACCGCCGTAGGCGGCCAGCGCGTCCTGCGCGCACCCCCGCACCCGGTCCATGACGTCGCCGCCGGCCGACAGGTCGTGCGCGCCGCCTGCCGGGGCGGGCCGGTCGTCGCCGCCCACGCCTACTGCTCCCGTCCGGTCATGTGGTCGTGGCCGACCTCCTGCTTCGAAGCGAAAGAGACCCGTTCCTCGGTCACCACGACCTCCGTCACCTTTCACCGGCGGCGCAACCAAATGGCTCGTTCGGCCAAACCAAAGAAGTATCGAATAGACCGTTTACTGTCAAGCGGTCCTATTTCAGGCAGATTAACTCAACCAGAACTCTTGATCATAGTTCCTGCAGGCTGCTACGCTCCCGCGAATGCGTCGGAGGACACCAATGGGTCATTCCCAAATCCCCGAGAGTCCCCGCGTCGCCCAAGCGGCCCAGCCAGCCGAGGACTATGACGTCTCACAACGGCAGGATGTGGCCAAGCTCCGCAAGCACGCGGTCGGCCTCGGCGGCGTCCTATTCCTCACCGTGACCGGGTCCGCGCCGATCTCGGCCATGCTCTTCAACGTCCCGATCATGGTCGGCTACGGGCAGGGCGTGGGCGCCCCGGCCGCCTTCATGTTCGCCACGATCGTGCTCGTCGTGTTCTCCGTCGGCTACGTCGCGATGGCCAGGAAGAAGACCACGGCGGGCGGCTTCTACTCCTACATCAGCCACGGCCTCGGCCGCGAGCTCGGCATCGGCACCGGATACGCTTCGGTGGTCGCCTACTCGCTGTTCGAGGCGTCGCTGGCCGGCGGCTTCGCGTATTTCCTCAGCCTGAAGCTGAACCAGTTCGGGGTCAACATCGCCTGGCCGTGGCTGGCGCTCGGCATGGTGGCGATCATCGCCGTCCTCACCTACTTCGACGTGCGGATCTCCACCGCGGTGCTCGCGGTCGGGCTGATCGGCGAGGTCGTCATCCTGCTCATCTTCGACGGCTTCCTGTTCGCCCGCGGGCACGTCACCGCCAGCCCCCTCAACATCGCGAACGCCTTCAAGGGCTTCCCGGCGCAGGGCAGGCTAGTGGCCGGCGCGGTCGGCATCGGCCTGTTCTTTGCCTTCTGGTCCTGGGTCGGTTTCGAGATGGCGCCGAACTACGGCGAGGAATCCCGCAACCCCAAGCGGATCGTCCCCCGCGCCCTGTACATCTCGGTGATCGGGCTCGGCATCTTTTACACGGTGACGTCCTGGGCCTCGCTCGGCGGGTACCCGACCACGCGTGCGGCCAGCGCGGCCTCGCAGAGCAACGCGGCCGAGTACTTCCTCGCCCCGGCCAGCCAGTACGCCGGGCGCTGGGTGGCCTCGGTGATGAGCTACCTGATCATCACCGGTTCGTTCGCCTGCGGGATGGCCTTCCACAACACCGCCGCGCGCTACCTGTACTCCCTCGGCCGTGAGGGACTGGCCCCCAAGGCGCTCGGCAAGACCCACCCTAGGTGGAAGAGCCCGCACATCGCCTCGATCACCCAGTCCGTCATCGCCGCCATCATCATCGGGCTGTTCGCCGTCTTCACCGGCAGCGACAACCCCAACTCGCAGGCCTACCTGCAGCTCTACGGCCTGATGGCGGTTATGGGCGTGATCATCATCCTGTCCGTGCAGGCGGTGGTCTCGCTCAGCGTGCTGGTCTACTACGAGCGCTTCCACAAGGACGAGGCGGACTGGTGGAAGACCAGGCTCGCCCCGCTGATCTCCTTCTTCTCCCAGGCCTTCGTGGTGTACCTGCTGTTCACCAACATCACATTCCTCGGCGGCGGCTTTAGCTACGCGAACTGGCTAGGCCCCGTCGACGCCGTGGTCGTGATCGTCGGCGTAGGCGCTGCCTTCTACTTCAAGCGCTACCGGCCCGCCAAGTACGAGCAGGCAGGCCGGCTGATCAACGAAGGGCTCTGATACCCCGAACGTTGGGATCAGGTCAGGCGCCGCGCAGGCGGGCTAGCGCCTCGGCCAGGATGGCCTCGCCGTCGGAGTCGCTGCGGCGCTCCTTCACGTAGGCCAGGTGCGTCTTGTAGGGCTCGACGCGGGGCGGGTTCGGCGGGGCGTGCTCGTTCTGGCCCGCGGGGTTGCCGCAACGGGGACACTCCCACGTGTCAGGGATCGCAGCGTCCGTCGCGAAACTCGGACGTGTCTCGTGCTTGTTCGCACACCAGAACGAGACCCAGACACGGGGCGCGGCTTCGCCGCGCTCGGCCTCTCCCATCGGACCCGCGCCGACCCTGCTGCCGCGAATGGCGTTGCCACTACTCACAGATCACCCCTTTGAAGGCCATAGAGCTATGAAGCCAGAACTTCGATGCGGGATACCTACGGTGCGGGATAGAAGTACAGGCTAGCGATTGATCAGCACGTTGAGGGCAACAATGCAGATGAACCACAGGACCCCGAAGAAAATAGTGATCCGGTCCAGGTTCCGCTCGACCACGGAGGACGAGCCGAGGGTGGAGGTCACCCCGCCGCCGAACAGGTCAGACAGCCCGCCACCCTTACCCTTGTGCAGCAGGACGAGCAGGATCATCACGAGACTCGTGATGATCAGGATAATGGAAAGCCCGACAACCATAGCTGTTATCCATCTCCTGCTGGTGACAAGGGCGCTGTCCCTGTAAGCCTACGCTGTCAGTTCACGATACCGGCAGATCTGAGCGAACTGCCCGGCGTCGAGGCTGGCTCCGCCGACGAGGGTGCCGTCGACATCCGGCTGCGCCATGATCGGCGCGATGTTGTCCGGCTTGACGGACCCGCCATACAGGATACGCACAGTACTGGCCGTTTCGGCGTCATGGGCCTCCGAAATTCGCGACCTGATCGCCCCGGCCGCCTCCTGGGCATCATCCGGGGTGGCCACCTCGCCGGTGCCGATAGCCCAGACCGGCTCGTAGGCGATCACCATCGTGGCCACCGCGGCGGCCGGGATCCCCTTCAGCGACCCGTCGAGCTGCCCGATGCAGTAGCCGACATGCTCTCTGGCTTTGCGGACCTCGAGCGGCTCCCCCACGCACAAGATCGGCGTGAGCTCCGATCGCAGCGCGGCCTGGACCTTGGCGTTGACCACTTCGTCGGTTTCCGCGTGGTACTGCCGCCGCTCGGAATGCCCGGCCAGCACGTAATGGCAGCCCAGCTTGGCCAGCATCGGCCCGGAGACCTCGCCGGTGTAGGCGCCGGAGTCGTGCTCGGAAATGTCCTGCGCGCCGTAGGAGATCCGCAGCTTGTCCCCGTCGATCAGGGTCTGCACGCTGCGCAGCGCGGTGAACGCGGGCAGCACGGCCACCTCGGTGACGTCGAAGTCTTTCGCCGTCAGGGTGAAGGCGAGCTTCTGGACGAGCGCAATCGCCTCGAAGTGGTTCAAATGCAACTTCCAGTTGCCCGCCATCAACGGAAGCCTGGCGCCGGTGGGAGTAGTCACGAGCCGGCCTCCAGGGCGGTCAGCCCGGGCAGCGTCTTGCCCTCGAGGTACTCCAGGCTCGCGCCGCCGCCGGTGGAGATGTGACTGTAGGACTTCTCCGGGATGCCCAGCGCCCGGACCGCCGCGGCCGAGTCGCCGCCGCCCACCACGGTCAGCCCGTCCACCGCGGCCACCGCCTCGGCGACCGCGCGGGTGCCGGCGGCGAATGCGGGGAACTCGAACACCCCGACCGGGCCGTTCCAGAACACCGTCTTGGCGTCGGCCAGCTTCTCCGCGAACAGGGCCCGGGTAAGCGGGCCGGCGTCTACGCCTTCCCGGTCGGCCGGGAAATCGGTCACCGGAACCACGGAGTGCTCGGCGTCGGGCGCGAAGTGCGTCGCCGCGACCAGGTCGACCGGCAGCACCAGCTCCACGCCACGCCGTTCGGCCTCTTCCATGACGGCCTTGACCGCGGGGATCTGGTCGGCCTCGAGTATCGAGTTACCCACCTCGTAGCCGCGGGCGGCCAGGAATGTGTACCCCATGCCGCCGCCGATGATGATGCGGTCCGCCAGGCCCAGCAGGTTGCCGATCACGGCGAGCTTGTCCGACGGCTTCTTGCCGCCGAGCACCACCACGAAGGGCCGCGCCGGGTCGGTGGTCAGCTGGCGCAGCACCGCCACCTCATCTCGCACCAGGTCGCCCGCGGCGTGCGGGAGCAGCCCGGGCAGATCGTAGACCGAGGCGTGCTTGCGGTGCACGGCGCCGAACGCGTCGTCCACGTACAGCTCGCCGAAGCGGGCCAGCCGCTCGGCGAAGGCGCCGCGCTCGGCGTCGTCCTTGCTGGTCTCGGCGGGCTCGAAGCGCACGTTCTCCAGCACCGCGACGTCCTCGTCCCCAAGGCTGAACGCGGTCTCCTCGGCCGAAGGCCCGGCCACGTCGGTAGCGAAGGAGACCGGACGGCCGAGCAGTTCGCCCAGCCGCGCGGCCACCGGCCGCAGCGACGGGCCGCCGACGGCTCGCTCCTCGAAGGTGGCGCCCTTGGGGCGGCCGAGGTGCGCGAGGATGAGCACCCGCGCGCCCCGGTCGGAGAGCTTGCTGATCACCGGCAGGCTGGCCCGGATCCGGCCCTCGTCGGTGATCTCCCCGGTGCCGGTCAGGTCGAGCGGCACATTCAGGTCCGATCGCAGCAGCACGCGGCGACCGAGGACCTCCAGGTCGTCGATGGAGCGCATTACCGCAGCCGGGTGGCGATGAGCGCGGCCAGGTCGACGAGCCGACAGGAGTAGCCCCACTCGTTGTCATACCAGCCGATGACCTTGACCTGGTTGCCGAACGTCATCGTGAGCGAGGCATCGAAGGTGCACGACGCGGGCGAGCCGACGATGTTGGAGGAGACGATGGCGTCCTCGGTGTAGTACAGGTAGCCCTTGAGCGGACCCTCGGCGGCGGCCCGGAACGCGGCGTTGACCTCGTCCTTGGTCGCTTCGCGGTTCAGCTCGACCACCAGGTCGGTCACCGAGCCGTCCGGTACCGGCACCCGCATGGCCATCCCGTCCAGCTTGCCCTTGAGCTCGGGCAGGACCAGCGCGGTCGCCTTGGCCGCCCCGGTCGTGGTCGGGATGATGTTCACCGCGGCGGCCCGCGCCCGGCGCAGGTCCTTGTGCGGGAAGTCCAGGATGACCTGGTCGTTGGTATAGGCGTGGATCGTCGTCATCAGGCCCTTGACGATCCCGAAGTTGTCCAGCAGCACCTTGGCCATCGGCGCGACGCAGTTCGTGGTGCACGAGGCGTTGGACACGATGTGGTGCACGGCGGGGTCATACGCGTCGTCGTTGACCCCCATCACGATCGTGATGTCCTCTTCCTTGGCCGGCGCGGAAATGATGACCTTCTTCGCGCCCGCCTGCAGGTGCGCCCGCGCGGTCGGCCCGGTGGTGAACCGGCCGGTCGACTCGATCACGACGTCGACGCCGAGATCGCTCCACGGCAGCTTGGCCGGCTCGCGCTCGGCCAGGATCTTGATCGACTTGTCGCCGACCCGGATGGTGTCCCCGGACACGGACACCTCGTCCGCCAGGACGCCGAGCACGGTGTCGTACTTGAGCAGGTGCGCCATCGTGGCCACGTCGCCGAGGTCGTTCGCCGCGACGATCTCGATGCCACGGTCGCCGTCCGCGGCGTTGGCGGCCCGCCAGAAGCTACGGCCGATGCGACCGAACCCATTGATTCCTACGCGAATTGTCACAGTACTAAGTCTCCTCATCGATCCCCGTATCGCCAGCGCTCCGAGACTATCGGACTCAGCCCCCAGGACCACCAGGGACCTTAGGCCCGAGAATCACCGAGATCTGATGCCAGACCCGCCGCGGAGCCCATGCGGGCCCGGCGCCGGACCGGGAAGGCGCAGGCTGCTGAGGTCTAGACCTTATCAAGGAGAAAATTCATGGACCCGAACGGCCTTGGTGCGTGCCCCGGCATCAGGGCCAGGCGACCTGTCGATCCGCGCCCGGCGGGTTCGTGTAAGGGATAAGGGATATGGGCCGGCCCGCGGGGCCGGCGTAGCGTCAGGAGGGTGACCGAGATGAAGCAGTACCTGCTCAGCATCTACCAGCCAGACGGGGATCCGCCCCCGCCGGAGATCCTCGAGCCGATCATGCGGGACGTCAGCGCGGTGAACGCCGAACTGCGGGCCGCGGGCGCCTGGGTGTTCACCGGCGGCCTGCATCCACCGGACACCGCCACGGTGCTGCGGGCCGACGGCGGCGACGTGCTCGTCACCGACGGGCCGTTCGCCGAGGGCAAGGAGCACATCGGCGGATTCTGGATCATCCGCGCGCCCGATCTCGACGCCGCCCTCGGCTGGGCCCGCAAGGCCACGGTGGCCTGCAGGCTGCCCGTCGAGGTGCGGCCGATGGCCGAGGGCTGACAGTGCCCATTCCCGGGCCCATTCCCGGGCCCGGACCGGCGCCCGCTGACATCGGGCGCGTCTTCCGCGACGAGTACGGCCGCGCGGTAGCCGTCCTGGCCCGCGTCTTCGGGGACATCGACATCGCCGAGGACGCGGTCCAGGACGCGTTCGCCGAGGCACTCAGGCGGTGGCCGTCGGCCGGGCTGCCGCCGAGCCCGGCCGGCTGGATCATCACCACCGCGCGCAACCGGGCCATCGACCGGCTGCGACGCGAGGCGGCCCGCGACGGCAAGCACGCCCAGGCCGCGCTGCTGCGGGCCCGCGACGAACCACCAGAGGAGGAGGGCCCGGTGCGCGATGACCGGCTGCGGCTCATCTTCACCTGCTGCCACCCGGCGCTCGGCACCCCCGCCCGGGTGGCGCTCACGCTCCGGCTGCTCGGCGGGCTCACCACGGCCGAGATCGCCCACGCGTTCCTGGTGCCCGAGCCGACCATGGCCCAGCGGCTGGTCCGGGCCAAGGCCAAGATCCGGGACGCGGGGATCCCGTACCGGATCCCGGCCGAGGCCGACCTGCCCGGACGGATCTCGGCCGTGCTCGCCGTCGTCTACCTCATCTTCAACGAGGGTTACACGGCGAGTTCGGGTGAGGCGCTCGCGCGGGCCGACCTGTGCGCCGAGGCGATCAGGCTGGGACGGCTGCTGGCCCAGCTCATGCCGGACGAGCCCGAAGTGCTTGGGCTGCTCGCGCTGATGCTGCTCACCGAGTCACGGCGGGTGGCGCGCACGTCCGCGGACGGCGCGCTCGTGCTGCTCGCCGACCAGGACCGGACCGGCTGGGATCGCGCGCTGATCGCCGAGGGCCAGGCCCTCGTCCGCCGGTGCCTGCGCCGCGACCAGCCGGGCCCGTACCAGATCCAGGCGGCCATCAACGCCGTACACAGCGACGCCCCCGTCGCGGCCGCCACCGACTGGGACCAGGTCCTGCGGCTGTACGACCAGTTGCTCGCGGTCGCCCCGGGCCCGGTGGTGGCGCTCAACCGCGCCGTCGCGGTGGCCGAGGTCGACGGCCCGGCCGCGGCACTCGACCTGGTCGACCGCCTGGACCTGGGCGAGTACTACCTGTTCCATGCCATCCGCGCCGACCTGCTCCGGAGGCTGGGCCGACGCGCCGAGGCGGAGGCGGCCTACGAACTGGCGATCGCCCGGAGCGGGAACGCGATCGAACGTGCCCACCTAACTCATGCGAAGCAGCAGGCGTCCCGTCCGGACTAAGCCGGGCTAGGGGAGCATGTCGACGGTGAGGCAGGCCTCGGTGCTCGGGATGCCTTGATCGCTGGCCCGGCGGTCGGCCATGGCTAGCAGGCGGCGGATGCGGCCGGCGATGGCGTCCTTGGTCAGCGGCGGGTCGGCGAGCTGGCCGAGTTCCTCCAGGCTGGCCTGCCGGTGCGCCATCCGCAGCTGGCCCGCCATGGTCAGGTGCTGCGGCGCGTCCGGGCCGAGGATTTCCAGGGCGCGCTCCACGCGCGCGCCCGCGGCGACGGCGGCACGCGCGCTGCGGCGCAGGTTGGCGTCATCGAAGTTGGCTAGCCGGTTGGCGGTGGCCCGGACCTCTCGGCGCATCCGGCGCTCCTGGAAGGCCAGCACGGCCTGGTGCGCACCGAGCCTGGTCAGCATGGCGCTGATCGCCTCGCCGTCCCTGATCACCACCCGGTCCACGCCGCGCACGTCGCGCGCCTTGGCGTGCACCTTCAGCCGCCGCGCCGCGCCGACCAGGGCGAGCGCCGCCTCCGATCCGGGGCAGGTGATCTCGAGCGCCATCGAGCGGCCCGGCTCGGTCAGCGACCCGTGGGCCAGGAACGCGCCGCGCCAGGCGGCCTCGCAGTCGCACGCCGAACCAGACACCACCTGCCTGGGCAGGCCGCGCACCGGGCGGCCGTAGCTGTCGATCAGCCCGGCCTGGCGGGCCAGGCTCTCGCCGGACTGCCCCTTGCTCACCCGGACCAGGTAGCGGTTGCCCTTGCGCAGGCCGCTCGGCGAGAGCACGAGGAACTCAGCCGGGTGCCCGAACACCTCGGAGATGCTCGCGCGCAGCCGGCGGGCGGCAGCGCCGGTGTCGAGTTCGGCCTCGATCACCACCCGGCCCTCGGACAGGTGCAGGCCGCCGGCGAATCTGAGCAGCGTGGAGACCTCTGCCTTACGGCAGCAGGGCTTGATTACCTGGACTCGGCTGAGCTCGTCCTTGACCACGCCGGTCATCGCCATGCAGCGTCACTCCCCCCAACTAGGTCCCGTCCCAGGATGCCCCGGGGCCGCACGGTAGCTCGCGAATATCTGCGCGTACATTCCCGCCAGCAGCCTCGGGTCATGCTTGGGCGTGCCGTCGGCCGCGGCCACGTCCGCCATCACCAGCCGGGCCCCGAGCAACGCGGCCGCCTTCTCCAGGTCGGTCAGGTTACCGGTGCCCGCGGCCCTGGTGTCGGCGAGGACTACGTCCACAGTAAGCGCAGGCGCGTGGCTGGCGAGGACCTCGAGATGCTTATGCGGAGAAAATCCTCCCGTCTCCCCCGGCTGCGGCGCCAGGTTGAGCACGAGCAGCCGCCGGGCCGTGGTGACGTGCAGCGCGGAGGCGAGCTCGGGCACCAGCAGGTGCGGCAGCACGCTGGTAAACCACGAGCCGGGGCCGAACACCACCCAGTCCGCGTCGAGCACCGCGCGTACCGCCTCAGGCACCGCCGGCGGGTCGGGCGGCAGCAACGTGATCGACCGCACCTGGCCCGGTGTGGTGGCGCACTTCGCCTGCCCCCGGACCGTGCTGACCTCGTCGGGCCTGGCCGGGTCGGCGCCGACCACCTCGGCCACGATGTCCAGCGGTACCGCGGCCATCGGCAGCACCCGGCCGCCCACCCCGAGCAGCCGACCCACCCAGTCCAGGCCCGCGACGGGGTCGCCGAGCAGGTCCCACAGCGCCATGATGAGCAGGTTGCCGACAGCGTGGCCGGCCAGCTCGCAGTCGCCGCCGAACCGGTGTTGCACGACCTTGCTCCAGGTGGTGCCCCACTCGTCGTCCCCGCACAGCGCGGCCAGCGCCATCCTCAGGTCACCGGGGGGCAGGACGCCGAAGTCGCGGCGCAGCCGGCCGCTCGACCCGCCGTCGTCCGCGACCGTCACGATCGCGATGAGCTCATCTGTCACCCTGCGCAACGCCGAAAGCGACGCTGCCAGCCCGTGGCCGCCGCCGAGCGCTACGGCCCTCAGGCCAGTCACCAGATGCTCACTCCCGCCCCAGATCCCGGTGCACCACTTGCACGTCCGCCCCAGGTCCCAGAGCACCCGCGACGCGCACCGCCAACTCATCGGCGATCGCCACGCTCCGGTGCTTGCCGCCGGTGCAGCCCACGGCGAGGGTGACGAACCGCTTACCCTCACGTTCATACCCGGGCAGCACTACATGGAGCAACTCCGCGTAATGGCGTAGGAACTCTTTGGCACCAGGCTGGGACAGAATGTACTCGCGAACCGGCTCGTCCTGCCCGGTCATCGGGGCAAGTTCGGGGATCCAGTGAGGGTTGGGCAGGAACCGGCAGTCCGCCACCTGGTCGGCGTCCACCGGCAGGCCGTATTTGAAGCCGAACGAGACGATGCTGAGCCTCAGCCCGGCCGCCGTGCCGCCGCCGAAGAAGTCGCGCACCCTGGCCCGCAGCTCGTGCACGTTCAGCCGGGTCGTGTCCAGGACCAGGTCGGCGTCGCCGCGCACCTCGCGCAGCAGTTCGCGCTCGGCCGCGATGCCGTCGGTGACCCGGCCGGTGCCCTGCATCGGGTGCGGCCGCCGCTCGCTGTCGAACCGGCGTACCAGCGTGTCCTCGGCGGCCTCGAGGTACACCACCCGGGCGGTCGCGCCGCGCGCACCGAGGTCGCTGACGGCCGACTTCAGGTCGGTGCTGAACGCGCGGCTGCGCACGTCGACCACCGCGGCCATCCGGCTGACCGCGCCGTTGGACCTGGCCGCCAGGTCGACCATGGTAGGCAGCAGGCCCGGCGGCAAGTTGTCGACCACGAACCAGCCCAGGTCCTCCAGTGACTTGGCGGCGGTGGACCGCCCCGCCCCGGACAGGCCGGTAATGACCACGATGTCCGCCGGGTCGTCAGCTGTTCTCATGCTTGCTCCCCCGCTTGATTGGAACCCAGGGCGGCAGAGATGGTGGCGGCGAGCCTGGGGCCGATGCCCGGCACCGCCGCGATCTCCTCCACGCTCGCTGAGCTGAGCTTACGCACCGAGCCGAAGTGCTTGAGCAGGGTCTTGCGGCGGGCCGGGCCGAGCCCGGGCACGTCGTCGAGCACGCTGGTGGTGGCGGCCTTTCCGCGCTTGGCGCGGTGGTAGGTGATCGCGAACCTGTGCGCCTCGTCCCGCACCCGCTGCAGCAGGTACAGGCCCTCGCTGCTGCGCGGCAGGATGACGGGGTACTCCTCGCCCGGCTGCCACACCTCCTCCAGGCGCTTGGCGAGCCCGCAGACGGCGATGTCGTCGATGCCCAGCTCGGCCAGGGCCCTGGCCGCCGCGTCAGCCTGCAGCGGGCCGCCGTCGACGACCACCAGGTTGGGCGGGTAAGCAAATTTCCTGGCCGCGGTTACCTCGGTCCGTTCGGCCGATAGATCTTGACCTTGCTCTTCCTCCGGGTCAGGGTCGCCGAGTGTGTCCAGCTCGCCCGTCTTCTCCCGTTCGGCCAGGTAGCGGCGGAACCGCCGGGTGATCACCTCGAAGATCGCGGAGATGTCGTCGGTGCCGTCGAGGCCCTTGATCGCGAACCGGCGGTATTCGCTCTTGCGGGCCAGGCCGTCCTCGAACACCACCATCGACGCGACCACGTGCGTGCCCTGCAGGTTCGACACGTCGTAGCACTCGATCCGAAGCGGCGCGTCGTCCAGGCCGAGGGCCTCCTGGATCTCGCTGAGCGCCTTGCTCCGCGTGGTCAGGTCGCTGGCGCGGCGGGTCTTGTGCAGCGCCAGCGTCTGGCCGGCGTTGCGGGCCACGGTCTCAAGCAGGGCTTTCTTGTCGCCGCGCTGCGGCACCCGGAGGATGACCGGGCCGCCGCGGCGTTCGGCCAGCCACTGAGACATGGTGGCTGGGTCAGGCGGCAGTTCGGGCACCAGGACCTCGCGCGGGATGCCAGCGTTTACCGCCTCGGCGTCGGCCGGGGTGTCCGCGTAGACCTGGCCGAGAAACTGCTCCACCAGGCCGGCCCGCGTCACCTCCTCGATCTTGTCCAGGACCCAGCCACGCTGCCCGCGGACCCGCCCGCCGCGCACGTAGAACACCTGGACGGCCGCCTCCAGCTGGTCCTCGGCCAGCGCGATCACGTCGCAGTCGGTCCCGTCGCCGAGCACTACCGCCTGCTTCTCGATCGCGCGCTCGAGCGCCCGCAGGTCATCGCGGAGCCGGGCAGCGCGCTCGAACTCCTCCTCCCGCGCGGCCTGCATCATCTCGGCCTCGAGACGGCTGGCGAACCGGCTCGTCTGCCCGGCCATGAAGTCGCAGAAATCCTGCGCCAGGGCGTGGTGCTCCGCCGCGCTGATCCGCTTGACGCACGGCGCGGAGCACTTGCCGATATAGCCGAGCAGGCAGGGGCGGCCGATCTGGCCGGACCGCTTGAACACGCCCGCCGAGCAGGTGCGCACCGGAAACACCCGGAGCAACGTGTCGACCGTGTCGCGGATGGCCCAGGCGTGGCTGTACGGGCCGAAGTACTTGGTGCCCTTCCGCTTGGCGCCGCGCATGACCATGACCCGCGGGTACTCCTCACCCATGGTGACGGCCAGGTAGGGGTAGCTCTTGTCGTCCCGGTACTTGACGTTGAACCTGGGGTCGAACTCCTTGATCCAGGAGTACTCGAGCTGCAGCGCCTCGACCTCGGTGCCGACCACGGTCCACTCGACGCCGGCTGCGGTGGTCAGCATCATCTGGGTGCGCGGGTGCAGGCTGGCGAAGTCGGCGAAATAGGAGTTCAGCCGTTGCCGGAGCGACTTGGCCTTGCCGACGTAAATGACCCGGCCGCGCTGGTCGCGGAATTTGTAGACCCCAGGGGACTCGGGAATCTCGCCCGGCGCCGGCCGGTAGGCTACGGGCCCGTGCGGATCTGCCACGAAGCAACTTTACGCTCCCCGGGGTCTAACGGGTCCGTGCTCCGGCCGGCGACGATGGCCTTCGTGGATACGTTCTTTACCGCGGCCAGGCTGGCCGTCCGCTTCCGCTGGGTGATCGTGCTGGCCTGGGTGGCCGGGGCCGTCGCGGCCATCGCGCTGCTGCCGTCGCTGTCGAGCGTGACGCAGAGCGACAACACCTCGTTCCTGCCCGGCAGCGCGCCCAGCGAGCAGGCGGCCCAGCTGGCCTCGCCGCTGCAGGGCGCCACGCTGACTGCGGTCACGGTGGTGGCCGCCCGCCCGGACGGGACGCTGACCGGAGCGGACCAGGCGTTCGTGGCACGACTGGCAGGCTCGCTGTCGCGGGTCGCCAAGGTCGTCTCGGTGCGGGACGCCGGGCAGTCCGCCGACGGCCAGGCCGAGCAGCTCACGGTGCTGGCCACGCTGGCCCAGTCCGGCGGGCTCGCCACCGCCCAGCAGGCCAGCCTGGTAACCGGCCTGCGTGACGTCATCCGCTCGGCGGGCCGGGGGGAGGCAGGGCCGCCCGGGTTGGCGGTGCACACGGCGGGGCCGGTGGCGACCCGGGTGGACACCAACGCCACCTCGACCAAGACGGGCGGCCAGGTCCAGTGGTTCTCGATCATCTTCGTGGTGGCGCTGCTAATCGCGGTGTTCCGGTCGGCGCTGGCGCCGCTGATCGCCGTGCTGCCCGCCGTGGTCGTGGTGCTGGTCGCCGAGCGGCTCACCGCCGAGGCCGCGGTGCACGGACTGGGCGTGTCGCAGATCGCCTCGCTGCTGCTGATCGTGCTGGTGCTCGGCGCGGGCACGGATTACGCGCTGTTCCTGATGTTCCGGGTGCGGGAGGAGATGCGGGCCGGGCTGCCGTGTCACCAGGCGATCGAGTTCTCGGTGGCGCGGGTCGGCGAGACGATCACCTTCTCCGCCGGCGTCCTCATCGCCGCGCTGCTGTCGCTGGCCACCGCCACGTTCAGCCTGTACTCCGGGCTGGCGGCACCGCTGGTCATCGCGATCGGGCTGATGCTCATCGCCGGGCTCACCCTGTTGCCCGCGCTGCTCGCGATCTGCGGCCCAGTCGCGTTCTGGCCGTCCTCGGTCAAGCCGGGCGCCAGGCAGGCCGGGTGGTGGGGGCCGACCTGCTCCCGGATTGTCCGGCGGCCGCTGGCGACGCTGGCCATCGGCCTGGTGGTCTTCTGTGCGCTCGCGGTGGCCTCGGCCGGCTACCTGGCCGCGGGGTTCGGCGGCGCCGTGACCGGTCCGGCCGGAAGCGATTCCGCTGCCGGCGACACGCTGCTGACCAGGCACTTCCCGCAGACCACGGCCAACCCGACGCTCATCGTGCTGCGCCTGCGGCAGCCGGCCTGGGCAGCCCCGGCTTCGCTGGCCGCCGCCGGCCGGCAACTGGCCGCCGACCCGGTGTTCGCCTCGGTGTCCGGGCCGCTGAACGCCAACGGCACGACGCTGACCGCGGCGCAGTACGCCGCGCTTTACGCCGCCTACGGTCCGGCGCGGGCGCTGACGGCCTCGGCTGCGACCCAGGTCCCGAGAGCAAAGCTGGCCGCGTACCAGTCCTATCTGGCGAGCGGGTCGTACGTGAGCGCTAACGGGCTTACACGATCTCGTTCGCGGCTTCGCTTGGCGGCAGGGAGTCCGACCACGACCGCGGCGGCCGAGGCGGTGCCGACCGTCCGGGTCGCGGCCGACCGCGCCGCGCGGGCCGCCAGGGCGTCGGCTTCCGGGGTCACCGGGCAGGCGGCGTTCACCTATGACGTCGCCCAGCTATCCAACAGCGACCTGCGCACCGTCATCCCGATCGCCATCGCCGTCATCACGGTACTGCTCGCGCTGGTGATGCGCTCGCTGATCGCGCCGCTCTACCTGATCCTCTCGGTGGTGCTCTCCTACTTCTCGGCCCTCGGGCTGACCGTCCTGGTGTTCATGAAGGGCGCCGGGCAGCCGGGGCTGACGTTCATCCTGCCGTTCCTGTTGTTCATCTTCCTGCTGGCGCTAGGCGAGGACTACAACATCCTGGTCATGACGCGGATCAGGGAAGAGGCCCAGCACCTGCCGCTGCGGGAGGCGGTGGGCCGGGCGCTCAGCGTCACCGGGACGACGGTGACCTCGGCCGGGCTGGTGCTGGCCGGGACGTTCGGGGTGCTGGCGATTGTGGGCTCGGGCAGCGCGGGCGCGCAGAACGTCAGAACGATCGTGAACGTCGGCGTCGGCCTTGCGCTCGGCGTGCTAATGGATACCTTCCTGGTCAGGACGCTGCTGGTGCCGTCGGCGGCGGTGCTGATCGGGCGGTGGAACTGGTGGCCGTCCGCGCTGTCCCGGACGCGGCCCGCCAGCCACCTGGACGGCGACCCGGACGGCGATCCGGACGGCGATCCGGACGGCGATCCGGATGCCTCCTTTACAACGTATAAGGTATTACTTAAGCGGGCGCCTGGGGATGCACATGCTCAGCAGCGACCCGCCGCTTCTTGCCCGTCAATCACCCGTGCGGGGCGATGACGCGTCCTCGTGTCGCTGGTAGACCTTCAATCACTATGAGAATGACTCCAAGGCCTGGGAGATCACGAGCCCGCCAAGGTAGCGCTTGGGTGCGGGTTCCTTTGGCCTTTGCTGCCACCGCCACGGTAGTAGCGCTCGCCGGTTGCGGTAGCAGCAAGCCTGCTTATTGCACGGACCGGACCAGCCTCGAGAATTCAATCAAGGGACTGACCAGCCTGACCGTAAGCAGCGGGGTCAGCGGCCTGAAATCGCAGGTCAATACGATCCAAAGCGACGCTTCGACGCTGGTCAGCTCCGCTAAGAGCGACTTCCCAAGCCAGACCAGCGCCATAACGTCGTCGGTCGCCGCACTCAAGGGCGCCGTCGCCGCCCTATCGTCGAATCCGTCCGCCGGGCAGATCGCCACGGTCACCAAAGACGCGGCCAGCGTCGTGAGCTCGGTCAAGAGCTTCACGGACGCGTCCAGTTCGCAGTGCAGCTGACCACCGAGGCGCCAAGTGGCTCAAAACACCGCACCAGCCTGTCAAGGCTCGGTTCTACGTTGCAACGGCTGGTGAGTCCGCCTGATCGGAGCGGATTTGTACCTGGCCCGCCGTGCCGCACGGCGGGTCGGCCCCTTAGGCCGCACGCCTGGCGTGCGTGCGGCGGGCTGCGGCGGCGCGGAGCGCCGACGCCTTGATCGCGATGTAGCATGCCGGCATGGATCAGATGGCGCGTGAAGAGATCGCCGCCGCCGCCGCCACGCACCGCGAGCTGGGGCCTGGCTACGACGACGCGGTGGCCCAGGGCCTGGTCGAGCGGATCGGCTCGGAGATCGACAAGCGGGTGGACGCCAGGCTGGCTCAGCGCAGCACGGCAGCACCGGCCACCCGGCCCGGCTGGGTACCAGCGGTCATCGGTGCCGGGTCGATGGTATGCGGCCTGGGGGCGACCGCCATCGTGGTGTTCGCGACGGCTACCAACATCAACGGCACATTTCACAACACGGTCAGCCGCGCCCAGATCCTGCTGGTTGCGCTCATATGGGCGGTCATCGCCGTCGTTAATGTTGCCTACGCACGGCGGCGCTGAGCATCAGCAGCGATCCGGTTCACCGCCCCATCGGGCACGTATGGGGCCAGCTACTCACGGACGCCAGGACGACCAGCCAACCGTCAGACCGATCGGGCACACAACGGGCACGCAGCCGGAATCGCGCCTCCTGAAGATCACCCAGACCCAGCGAAAAATGTCCCTGACCTGGGCCGGAACCACAAGAGCGGGCGACGGCAATCCAACCCGCATGACCAGCTTGGAAGGCTGGTGATATACCGGTCCGATGCGGAGCTTGACCGAGATCGCACCCGGGGTGCTCGTCGCGACCAGCTCATACGCGCTCACCACCAGCACGGTGGTGGTCGGCTCCTCCGGAGGCTGTCTGGTCATCGATCCCGCTGTGACCGTGGCCGATCTGGCCGAGCTGGCGGCCTCGCTCAGCGACCTGGGGCTGCGGCCCGCAGTCGCGTGGTCTACGCACCCGCACTGGGACCACGTGCTGTGGAGCCGGGAGCTTGGCGACGCGCCGAGGTACGCCGCGCCCGCCGCGGTGATGATCGCCGAGACCGAACGGGACGGCATCATCGACGGCGTCGAGAAATCGGCTCCTGGTCATGATCTGTCCCTGATCGGCCGGCTACGGACGCTGGACGCCCAGGCCATACCGTGGGACGGGCCGACGGCCCAGGTGGTCGCGCACGACGGACACGCGCCCGGCCACGGCGCCGTGTTCCTGCCGGACAGCGGCGTCCTGGTGGCCGGCGACATGTGCTCCGACAGGGAGATTCCGCTGCTCAACATGGTCGCGGCCGATCCGCTCGGCGACTACCGCACCGGAATGGAGCGGCTGGCGTCCGTGCCTGGCGTCCGCCAGGTGGTGCCGGGCCACGGCCATGTCGGGGACGCCTCCGAGTTCCGCAGGCGGCTCGCCTTGGATGCCGCCTACCTGGACGCCATCACGACCGCGAAGCCGCCCGACGACCCGCGGCTGACAGCGGACGGCCCGGAGTGGCTGCGGGTCACGCACGAGGAGCAGGTACGTTACTTCCAGCCTTGACTTCCCGCTTCAGCCTCCGTGGCCGCGCGTACCGCGGTCCCGGCCCGGCGCCGGCCGCTCTCCTTCGACTGGGCCGTGACCGTGCTGAGCGCCGATGCCAGCGATCCCCCGGCCTCCTCGCGCGACGGCCTGGCCGCGATCACCGCCCCGACGCTGGTCGTCGCGGGCGGCCCGGACAGCCACGTCAGCCAGGACCGGCTCGCCGATATGGCCGCGCTCATCCCCGGCGGCCAGCTGATCACGATTCCCGCCGGGCACCTGGTGCACGCGGCGCAGCCCGCCAGGTTCATCTCGGCCGTGACCGCGTTTCTCGCCGGTGCCGGCGCCCCGCCGGATCCGCCGGCCTAGGGTCAGGCAGCGTCGCCGTCGACGTCGCCGACGGCGACCGTGGTGCGACTGGGCGCCGTCTCGAAGTCCGGCGTCACGGCATCGTCGTCCGGCCCCTTGTCGTCCGGCCCCTCGTCCTCCGGCCCCTCGTCGTCCGGCCCCTCGTCGGTGAGGTCGTCGCGCGGCTCGGCAGGCCAGGCGTAGGCGTCCTGTGCGGCCGACGGGCCAGGGCCGGGCACCGGGTGCGGCATGAAGAGCATCCACGCGCACGAGACGGCGAGCGCGATGAGGAACCCGCAGTAGATCCAGAACGCCGGGGTGAGACCGGAACTGATCGTGAGCCCGATCTGCGAGGCCTGCGCGGGCGAGATACCGAACTGCGCGGATGAGGCGCCCCCGCCAGCCTGCACGATGGCCGAGATCGCCTGGGCCGCCATCGCGATGACGGCGCCCGCGAGCAGCACCGCCCCGTGGCGGACCGGACGCCAGAGCGCCGCCGCGATGACCACCGCGGCGAGCGCGAGCATCACGGCCACGTCCCCGGCGATCACGAGTCCCGGGTTGGAGAAGGCGTTGCCCGCCGTGAGCGACTGCGACTGCCCGGCCGCCGTCCGCAGCGTGGAGATGTCCCACGCCGGGGCGAACGCGGCGGCCACCCCGAGGCCGGCCAGCACCAGCATCACGACGGGCCCAAGCTCAGCCCCGCGCGGCCGTGCCAGCCAGCCCTGGTGGCCCGGCTGGCCGGCCGTGGCCGCGACCGGCGAACCTGACGGCCGGTGCAGGAAGGCCGTCACCGATCCCGCCGCGCAGGCCAGCCAGCCGACCAGGGAGAGCACGAGGCCCGCGCCGGCCGTGTTCCCGCCCCCGGCGATAGCCGTGCCCGCGTCCGCGAAGAACAGGCCGAAGGTGACCACGCTCAGCCCCAGGCTGAGCAGCGCTCCCAGCCGCAGGCGGGCGCCGCCGAGGAGGATGAGGATGGCGCTCGCCGTCCAGACGGCGAGGTAGATGACATGCGGGATGAGCTGGTCGGCCTGCTGGGCGAGGCTGGACCCGCCGAGGTACGCCGGGAAGAGCCCGGCCACCCCCAGGATGACGCCCACGCCGAGCAGCGCGGCCGCGACGATGGCGCCCGTTCTCCCGCTGATCGCCGGAGCGACGCGTCGGCTAGGACCGTACGGGGCTGTGTTTTGGCCGGCCGGACCAAGGTCCTGGCCGTAGGGAGCGGTGCTACCGCCCGCGACCACTATGGTCTGCGCGGCCGTCTCACTGTTTTGGCCGAACGGACCGGCGTTCTCGTTGACCCGGACGGCACTGGAGCCAACCGGGGGGGTACGCCGGCCTACCGGGACGATCGCGCCTGGCGCCTCGATGCTCGCGAACCGGGTCCATGCCGCGGACCAGCCCTCCGGGGTCTCGGGCCACCACTCGAGCGGCTGCGACCGCGGAGCTCCCGTCATCCAGATGGCGTAGAAGTCCCGTCCGCGCCCGATCTCGTACTTCGCTCCCCGGTACGTGATGGTCACCTTGTTCAACACGATCCAGCCCTTCCTGCTCCTGCCGTCGCCCGCCCCGTCGTGTCCTGTCCGGGAACCTAACCGCAACCTAAGAAGCGGGCCTGTAGGCCGGCTGAACAGTCTCTCAAGCATTCCTGACTCTTTAATCCGCAGGTTCGGCTTCCCGCCCGTGCGGTGATGTCAAGATCGGGCGGCCGGCTCCGACCTCATGGTAAATCGCTGCTACCGAGGCGGCGTCGCGCTACCGGCAGGCGAGCTGATCCGGTGCCTACTGGTTGTCCAACCACACCGGCCGGTGGCAGGATCGGCCCGTGCCGGCCTTTCCCGCACCGGATGGGACCGAAGTCGCCTACCACGTCATCGGCTCCGGTTCTGATTCCGCCGCTCCGGCGATCTGCCTGCCGGGCGGGCCGATGCGGGCCAGCGCGTACCTCGGCGATCTCGGCGGTCTTGCCGCGCACCGGCAGCTGATCCTGCTGGACCTGCGCGGCACCGGTGAGTCTGGGCATCCTGCCGACTCTGCCTCCTATCGCTGCGATCGTCAGGTCGGCGATGTGGAGGCGCTGCGCGAGCACCTCGGTCTGCACCGAATGGAATTGCTCGCGCACTCGGCCGGCGGCAGCCTTGCGGTCCGCTACGCGGCCGAGAATCCGCACCGGATCGGCGCACTCGCGCTGATAACGCCGAGCACCAGGGCCGTCGGCATCGAGGTGCCGGCCGACACCCGCCGGCAGATCCTGGCGCTGCGCCAGGACGAGCCCTGGTACCCGGCCGCGGCGGTCGGCTTCGAGGCTATCGCCGCCGGCCGAGCGCGGAAGGCGGACCGGATCGCCGTGACCCCGATGGCTTACAGCCGCTGGGATACCGCGGCACAGGCGCACCAGGCGACAGAGGCCGGCCAGCGCAACAACGAGGCCGCCCGGATCTTCAACTCCGAAGGGGCGTTCGACCCGGCGGCCACCCGCGCCGGACTGGGTGAGGTGGACGCGCCAGTGCTGCTGCTCGCCGGCGACCTCGACTGGATCATCACCCCGGTCGCGGCCGCCGAATTCGCCGGCCTGTTCCCGAACGCCCAACTCGTCGTCCAGCCCGGCGCCAGTCATTACCCGTGGCTGGATGGCCCGGCTGATTTCGTGACCATCGTGGCGAAATTTCTAGGCTGTTGCGCACCAGCCCAGCCAGAGGTACTACCACCAGGCCTGCCGGCACGATGGAACATCGGACCGGCTGTGACCGGCACGGTGGAACATCGGGCCGGCGGACCTGACGGCTAGACACGCCGCTAGCACGACCAAACCAACGGCTGCGGCTGATGTGATTCACGGGACTCGCGTGCGGCCCCCACGCCGGCCGCCAGGGCCTCCGCATCCCAGGCTGAGCCGCGCTTGGCTAGGTGCATCTTGATCAACCGGCTGACCGGGCGCCCCGTTCCGCAGAGGTTGGCGGCAGCCGCCAGCCTGGTGATCCTGGGCCAGGTGCTGCCGTGGAGCCGGTGGCTGGGCGCCGCCACTAACGCGGTCAGCGCGGTCCGCCGCCAGCGCCCGGACACCCTCCGGGCGGCCGCGGTTCGCCTGGACCGTGAGGATCACGGCCGTGGCGATGATGGCCGCGCCCGCGATACCGGTCGCGCTCAGCCGCTCCCCGAGCAGGACGGCGGCGAGGACGGTACCGGTCAGGGGCTCGAGCAGGGCCAACTGGGCGGCCGTACTGGCGGCGGCGGACCGCAGGCCGCGGAAGTACAGCGCGTAGGCCACGGCGGTCGGGCCGGTGCCCAGCGCGACCAGCAGGCCGATGGCCGCGAGGCCGGGCCGGAAACCGATGCCTCCGGCGATCTGCGCCAGCGGCAGCAGGGCCAGGCCACCGATGGTGAAGCCGAATCCGGTGACGGTGAGGTCGTCGAGTCCGGGGACCGGCCTGGCGCCGGCCAGCGTGACCGCGGCGAAGCCCGCCGCGGCGAGCACGGCCATGCCCGCGCTGGCTAGCACGGCCGCTTCGCGGAAACCGGACGGCAGACCCACGAGCAGGCCGAGACCGGTCACCGCCAGGCCCGTGGTGGCGGCCGCGAACCGGCCAGTCCGCCGTCCGGCCAGCCGGTCCGCGCCGAGCACGATGATCGGGGCGGCGCCGATGGTGACCAGCGTGGCCAGCGGCACGGACGTCAGCGCCACGGCGGTGAAGTAACAGCTCTGAAAGAGCGCGGCCAGCAGGCCGATCACCGCGATCCGGGTCCAGGCCGCCCGGCCCGCCGGCCAGCGCCTGCCGGTCACGGTGATGAAGACGACGATCAGTACGCCCCCGGCGGTGAGCCGGCAGGCGGCGACGGCAATCGCGGACAGGCCGGCGGTCCGGCCGAGCAGGCTGCCAGTCAGGCCACCCGTGCCCCACAACAGCCCGGATATCGCTAGGTCAAGCAGGCCAGTACCGGACCGGCGGCCGACGGCCGACGGCCCCGTGGTGAACGAACGCATAGTGAAATCGCTCCTGCGACGAGACGGGAATGGTCGCGGAAGCGGGGCACACCGAACTCAACCCGCACAGCGAGCACACGACGGTGCTCGCCGGGAACGGGAAGCGCGCGCCAGCTCACAGGGCTGGGCGCGCGCGGGCTAACGCCCCGCTAGGAGCGGGGAGGCGGGGTGATAGGAAGACACCGGTGCACGCTGAGCATCCTATCCGATCCCGGGAACCGGCCGCGGTCACTCCGCGCCAGGGGCTGATTCCGGCGGTGCGGGCGGGACCGCCGATCCGCGCGACTGCGGCTCACGGCTGCCCAGGTGCTCGGCCAGCAGGTCAAGCGGCCCGCCACCGTGCAGGCCGAGCAGTTCCCAGGACCGTGCGATACCGACCGTGAACAAGATGTAGACGAACGTCACGCTCGCGCTGGCTTGGCTGCTCTCCGTCCGCAGGAAAATCCCGGTGATCACCTGGACGGCGTACACGAGGATGATAAAACCGAGCAGGTAGGGCCACCGGCGGCTCAGATCCTCACCCGCGCGCGACCGCCAGAGTCGGACCGCGAGCCCGCAGCTGCTTGTCAGCCCGACCATACCGAGAATTACCGCGCCGTAGTCCAGGCCGCCGCCAGGTTCGAGGCCGATCAGTGACACGAACAGGGCGTCCACGAGCGCGGTGAAAGCCGTCGACGCGATGGCCTGATGCTCGACGGACGCGTGGGTGCCGCGGAGCCGTTCCGGCGCCACCGACAAGGCCACGAAGAGCAGGCCGACGAGCGCCCCCGCGACGGTCGCGGTACCGCTGAAGAATGGCGTATATGAGGTCACGGCAGCCAGCCTGCCCGCCCGCACGCCCGTGCGCCACTAGGAGAGCCCAGCGGGCCGGCGTAGGATCGCGGTGACATGCTGCTGACGTTCGGGCACGGGACCGTCACGGCCGAGCGGATGACCGATCTGCTCCGGGGCGCCGAGGTGGCCGTGCTCGTCGACGTCAGGACCGCGCCGGGCAGCCGCCGCCACCCGCACGTGGCACGGGCCGAACTGGAGCGCTGGCTGCCCGAGGCCGGCATCTCCTACCGCTGGGACAAGCGGCTCGGCGGCTTCAGGAGGCCGGGCCCGGACTCACCGGACACCGCCTGGCGCGAGGACATGTTCCGGGGCTACGCCGCGCACATGCGGACCGACGGCTTCCTGGCCGCGGTGGACGAGGTGCTGGCCCAGGCCCGAGCCGATTCCACGGCGGTGATGTGCGCGGAGAGCCTGTGGTGGCGCTGCCACCGCCGGCTGCTCGCCGACTTCGTGGCGGCGGTGCGCGGCGTGCCGGTCCGGCACCTCCTGCACGACGGGCGGATCGAGGAGCACCGCCTCTCCCCCGGGCTGCGGCGCCGCGACGACGGCCTGCTCGTCTACGACGCCGACCAGCCGACCCTGCTGTGACCGGGCTGCTAGGTCAGCCCAGGTAGGCGCCGAACCCGCTGGTCTGCCAGGTCGCGCCCGCCGCGGTGATGGCGAACGCCTGGTACCCGTCCAGGCTCTCCACCCAGTCGCGGGCCGCGGACCCCATCGCGAAGGCCGCCGTGGCGAAGGCGTCCGTCTCGGCCAGCGTCGCCCCGACCACGGTGATGCTGGCCAGGCCGACCGGGGGCTGCCCGGTGTACGGGTCGATGATGTGCGAGCCGCGCTCGGCGACGCCGGACGTGGCCACGGCGAAGTCCCGCCCGGCCACCACGAGCGCCAGCCGGCCAGGGCGCAGCGGGTCGGCGATCCCCACCCGCCAGAGCCGGCTGCCGACGCACTGGATGTCGCCGCCGCCGTTGACGCTGTGCTCGGCCGAGCCCGCCGCGGTGAAGATCGCGGCGGCCCGCTCGATGGCCCATCCCTTCACGTACCCGGAGGGGTCGAACGTGCCGCCCGGCGTGGTGGTGAAGTACCCGCCGCTGCGCGCGCTGATAGCGGCGCACGCCTGGAGCACCTCGGCGAGTTCGGGCACGCAGTCCGGCAGCGGCAGTGCCCCGCGGCCGAACCGGCTGACGTCGCTGTCGTCCCGGTAGGGCGAGAAGGTGGCGTCCACCCAGTGCAGCCAGCGCACCGCCTGGCCGAGGGACCCTTCCCCGCGCGGCTCCCCGGCGCGGGCGGGCACGTCGAAGGAGACGACCGTGCCCATCACGTGCTCGGCGTGCCTACGCCGGCCCAGACCCGATAGCCCCAAAATGGGCCCGTCGGCCGTCATGACGGCTCAGGCGCGCTTGTCCAGCGCGCTCTGCAGCGACTGGATGTAGCCCGCGCTCGTGTAACTGGCGCCGGATACGGCGTCGATCTTGCCGTTCTGCGCCGCGAGCGTCTCGCTGATCAGCTTGGGGAAGGCGAACGCGCCGATCTGGATGTCATGGAGGGTGTTGGCCGGCTGCACCAGGACCGCGACCTTGACGATCTTGCTGTTCCGTTCGATCAGCTGGATCTGGACCGGGCCGTAGGCGGTGTTGGCCGCGTTGCCGTCGACCGCTGTCTCGCCTGCGGGCAGGTTCTTGGCCAGCGATCCCTGCGGAAACTCCCCGGGGACGGTCGTCGTCTGCCCGTCCGAGGACGCGGACGAGGACGAGGAGGACGAGGAGCTACCGCCCGACCCGCCGGTCGTCGCCGCCACGGGTATGGACGGGACGTGCGACTTGAACGACAGCAGGGCCACGAGACCGGCGACGGTGCCGGTGACGGCCAGGATCACCCGGCGCATTTTCGCGGATCCTCCTCAGAACTCGAACGACTCGAAGTGGATGCGCTGCCTGGGCACCCCGGCGGCGCGCAGCGCGCGGACCGCGGCCGAGGTCATGCCGGCCGGCCCGCAGACGTAGGCGTCCTGCTGGTCCAGGCCGGGCACCAGGGACCGCAGCACCCGGGGGGACAGCGGGTCGCCGCCGATCTCGGCCCGTGACCCGACCACGTAGTGCACGGTCGCGCCGCGCGCGGCCGCGATCGCGTCAAGCTCGTCGCGGAAGACGATCTCCCGCTCGCTGCTGGCGCGGTAGATCAGGGTGACATGTCCCGGCAGCGTCGCGAAGATGGCCCGCAGCGGCGTGATGCCGACCCCGCCGGCCAGCAGCAGCACGCCGCGGCCGGAATCCGCGGGGGTGAACGCGCCGTAGGGCCCTTCGGCGAAGACGCGGGTCCCCGGCTGCAGCCGCGCGAGCGCCTGGCTGTGGTCACCCAGGTTCTTCACGGTGATCCGCAGCACGTCCGACCCTGGCGCGGCGGACAGCGAGAACGGGTGCGAGGACCACCATAGCGACCTGGTCAGGAAGCGCCAACGGAAGAACTGCCCGGGCTCGGCAGCCAGCTCGTCGAGTCGCGTGCCGCCGATGTAGACCGAGATGACGCCGGGCGCCTCCGCCTTCACCCCGAGGACCTCCAGGCGGTGCCTGCGGTACGAGCGCAGCGGGACCACGGCCCGGTACCACAGCACCAGGACGAGCACCGTCAGGTACATCGCGGACCACCAGAACCGCGCGGCTAGGTTGCTGACGAATGCCGCGCCGTCGGCCAGCTGGTGGCTGAACGCCAGGGCGATCGCCAGGTAGGTATACAGGTGCAGGAAGTACCACGTCTCGTAGCGCACCCGCCGCCGGGCGGCGCGCATCGAGACGATGCCGATGCCGAGCAGCAGGAAGCCCGCCACGGTCGCCATCATCACGTCCGGGTACTGGGTGAGCAGCGTCGCGCTCTCGCTCACCACGCTGGCATGCGCAGTGACCGCGTAACCCCACACGATGAGCAGGCCGTGCGCGACCACGCAGCTGACGACGTACCGCCCGCCCATGGCGTGCCAGCGGGCCAGCTGGTCGGTGCCCAGACCCCGCTCGAGCGGCGGCAGCCGCGCCATCAGCGCGACCAGGATCACCACGCCGTACCCGCAGAGCAGGCCGAGAACCTCACCCGCCCCGGTCAGCCAACCGCCGAGCCCGTGCACACCGGGCGTGCTGTGCCACCACAGCGCGATGACCACGAGCCCGCCGACGATGATGAGCGTCAGCAAGCCGCGGGCGCCGACCCGGGCGGGGCGGTTCTTGGGCCGAACGGGCACCGGTCTCGCCTGCGGACGGCGTGACGGCCCCGGCCGGGGCGCCGTCGGCGCCTGCCTCGGCCCTGGGTACGCCTCCGCGCCGGCCTGGCGAGCCGGGCCAGATCGCCTGGCAACGCTGGTCACCCGCACCTCCCCTTCGGATGGCTCTAGCTGGATCGTATGCGCAGCCGGGCAGAATGGCCCCGTCCACGCACGGTCAGGATTCCGCCCTCATCTCCCCTAGTTATGACTACGTAGCGCGATCCTGCACGGTTCAGCCGGCTCTTGTAAGCGCTTCGTAATCGCCGCGCTGACTCATGTCAACTCAGGTTGACATCCGAGTTACTGTCAACATAGATTGACGCCATGGACAACGCACCCGCCTTGGCGGCCGCGGCCGACAGTTCGGACCCGCGCACCGGGCTCCGGGCCGTCGCCGCTCTCCGCAGGCTGCTGGAGCAGCTCGAGGCGCTTCAGGTGGACAACGCCCGGGCCCACGGCTGGTCCTGGCAGGAGATCGCAGAGATCCTCGGCGTATCCCGGCAGGCCGTACACAAAAAGCACGCACGCCGCGCTCGCGTGTACTTACTTTAGAGATAGGTCTTCCTAACCATCAAGATAGCCCATCGTGCCTGCACGGAGAGTATCTATCCGGATACACACAGCCATACCCTGTCATTGGGGAACATCACGGATAGGATATGGTCAAATGCTCAGAGTAAGCGACGTTTGGGAGAGAGCACTCCACGCACCCGCCATGACCGTCGCCGGACCAGGAGACGTGATCGTCATCCGCTCCGGCGGCAGCTATGACGGCAAGCAGGGCATGAGCCTGGCCACCGGCGTGAGCAGCCGGTCCGCGGGCGCCCGGGCCTTGTGCTTGCACCTGGTGACGATTCCCCCCGGGACACGCGGCGTGCCGCATGTCCATGACGGGCACGAGTCCGCTATCTACACCGTCAGCGGCGAAACCGAGGTCTGGCACGGCGAAGGCCTGCTGCAGCGCACCGTGGTCCGCGCCGGTGACTTCATGTACGTGCCGTCGGGCACCCCGCACCTCCCGGTGAACCGCAGCGACGTCATGACAGTAGCCGTGGTGGCCCGCACCGACCCCCAGGAGCAGGAGAGCGTGGTTACCATGAACCTGCCGCCGCACCTTGCCGAGCTGGATGACTTCCCCATCGCCAGCCAGTAACCCGACCCCTAGGTAAGCCATCCCGCACGCGCGCCCGCCCCTCCCGCGACTGCGAGTGCCGCACCCCTCCCCAACGCCCCGCCCGGGGGCGCAGGCGGTGCCCGCAGCAGGGGCGGGCGCGCATCTGTCCCCGAGCAGAAAGCACTGCTCAGTGAGCGAACGCCTCGGGCGGGGGGCACGCGCAGACCAGGTTCCTGTCGCCGTAGGCCTGGTCGATACGCCGAACCGGCGGCCAGTACTTCGCCCGGCGGTCCACGCCGGCCGGGAAGGCCGCCTCTTCGGCGTCGTACGGGTGCTTCCACTCCCCCGCGATGAGCATCTCGGCGGTATGCGGGGCGTTCTTCAGCGGGTTGTCGAGCGGGTCGTACTCGCCGGAGGCCACCCCGGCAATCTCCGCCCTGATCGCGATCATCGCGTCGCAGAACCGGTCGAGCTCCGTCAGGCTCTCGCTCTCGGTGGGCTCGATCATGAACGTGCCCGCGACCGGGAACAACATCGTCGGCGCGTGGAATCCGTAGTCGATCAGCCGCTTGGCCACGTCATCTACGGTGATGCCGGTCTCGTGGGCCAGCGGGCGCAGGTCAATGACGCACTCGTGCGCGACCAGCCCGTTCCGCCCGGTGTACAGCACCGGGTAGTGCGGTGCCAGCCGCCGGGCCACGTAGTTGGCGGACAGCACCGCGACCTGGGTCGCCTGGCGCAGCCCGGCCGCCCCCATCATCGCGATGTAGGCCCACGAGATGGGCAGGATGCCGGCCGACCCGTAAGGCGCCGCCGCCACCGGGCCGACGCTGCCGCGGCCAGGCAGGAAGTCCGCCAGGTGCGCGCGGACCGCCACCGGGCCGACGCCGGGACCGCCGCCGCCGTGCGGGATGCAGAAGGTCTTATGCAGGTTCAGGTGCGACACGTCGGCGCCGAACGACGGCAAGGTGGCCACGCCGACCAGCGCGTTGAGGTTCGCACCGTCGATGTACACCTGCCCGCCAGCCGCGTGCACGGCGTCGCAGATCGTGCTGACGTTCTGCTCGTAGACGCCAGCCGTCGATGGGTAGGTCAGCATGATCGCCGCCACCTGCCCCTCGTGTGCCGCCAGCTTGACGTGCAGGTCGCTGAGGTCGACCGCGCCGTCAGAGTCGCACTTGACCACCGCGACCCGCAGCCCGGCTAGCACCGCGCTGGCCGCGTTGGTGCCGTGCGCCGACTCCGGGATCAGGCAGACGTCGCGGCCGCGCTCGCCCCGCGAGGCGTGGTAGCCGCGGATCGCGAGCAGGCCGGCCAGCTCGCCCTGGGAGCCGGCGTTCGGCTGCACGGACACCGCGTCGTAGCCGGTGAGCCGGGCCAGCCGGAGTTCGAGGGACTCGATCAGCTCCAGGTAGCCGCCCGCCTGGGAGGTCGGCGCGAACGGATGCATCCGGGCGAACTCAGGCCAGCTGACCGGCTCCATCTCGGCCGCCGCGTTCAGCTTCATCGTGCACGAGCCGAGCGGGATCATCGACCGGTCGAGGGCAATGTCGAAGTCCGACAGCCGCCGCAAGTAGCGCAGCATCGCGGTCTCGCTGCGATGCTCACGGAACACCGGATGGGTCAGGTAGGCCGAGGTGCGCCGCAGCGAAGGGGGCAACAGGTCCGGTGAACCCTCGGCCAGCTGCACGTCAGCGGGCCGTTCCAGCCAGCAGATGGCGGCCGTGAGCGCCCGCAGCTGCTCGTCGGTGGTGGTCTCGTCGCAGCTGACCTGGAGCGCGCCGTCCGGCGCGAGGTGGAGGTTATACCCGGCGGCGCGCGCACGCATCGCGGCCGCAGCCGCCTCGTCGCGACCGCCGTCGAAGGCAATGCGGATCGTGTCGAAGAAGTCACCCAGACTCGTTCGGTGCCCAAAATCGCGCAGGGTCGCGGCGAGGACCGCGGCGCTACGGTGAGCGCCCCTGGCGATGGCGGCCAGCCCCTCCGGGCCGTGGTAGGCGGCGTACATGGCCGCGGTCACCGCCAGCAGGACCTGGGCCGTGCAGATGTTGCTTGTCGCCTTCTCGCGCCGGATGTGCTGCTCGCGAGCCTGCAGCGCGAGCCGGTAGGCGCGGTGGCCGGCGGCGTCCACCGACACCCCGACCAGCCGGCCGGGCAGCTGGCGCTTCAGCGCGTCGCTGACCGCGATGTAGCCCGCGTGCGGCCCGCCGAACCACAGCGGCACGCCGAACCGCTGGGTCGATCCCACCGCGATGTCCGCGCCCGCCTCACCGGGCGGCCGGAGCAGGGTCAGCGCGAGCAGATCGGCACTCACCGCGGCCAGCGCACCCTGGGCATGCGCCGCCTCGATCAGCGGGGCCGGGTCGCGCAGCACGCCTGAGGCGCCGGGGAACGGCAGCAGGATGCCGAAAAGGTCGCTCTGCCGGGCGATCACCTCGGGCGTGACCGGCTCGACGACGAGGTGGATGCCGAGCGGCTCGGCTCGGGTGCGGAGCACGGCCAGGGTCTGCGGCAGGCAGTCGGCGTCCGCGAGGAAGACGTGTGCCTGCTGCCCCCGTGGGGACGACCGTCCTGCCCCCCCGCCACCCGGTTTGATGGCCCGCCGGGCCAGGGTCATCGCCTCGGCGGCGGCGGTGGCCTCATCAAGCATCGACGCGCCGGCCCACGGCAGCGCGGTCAGGTCGGCAATCATGGTCTGGAAGTTCAGCAGCGCCTCGAGGCGGCCCTGGGAGATCTCCGGCTGGTACGGGGTGTACGCGGTGTACCAGGCCGGGTTCTCCAGCACGTTGCGGCGGATGACGGCCGGGGTGATGGTGTCGTAGTAGCCCAGGCCGATCATCGAGGTCAGCACCTGGTTCCGGCCGGCCATCCGGCGCAGCTCGGCCAGGGCCTGGGTTTCGGAGAGCGGATCAGGCAGGCTGAGCCGGGGGGCCGCGGTTCCTTCTGGCAGGGCGGCGGCGGTGAGCTCGCCCAGCGAGGAGTACCCCAGGCTGGCGAGCATCTGCCGCTGCCCCGCGGGCGACGGGCCGATGTGGCGAACAGCGAAGTCGGTCATAAGGAGCCTCCCCGGGACGAACGCGGTCGCTGGCTCCCCGTCTGTTACGGCGCCCTGCGGGGTGCCAGGGGGGTCGCCCCCCCTGGCCAACACAGCGCTACCGCTCCAGAGGTGCCTATCCCGCCCGGTTCGTGTGCCTGAGAGGTTCCGGGGATGTTGCCCCTTCGGCGCCCGCAGCTTACGCGTGGACTCTCCCGGGCGGTGTCATCAGCTCTACCACCATACCTGAGCCTGGATCAGATTGTGGGACGCACCCGGCTGGGCTGGGTCAGCTCGTGCGGCGCAGGCGGCGCTTGGCCAGGTCATCCTGGTCCCCTGAGGCCACCGCGACGAAGCCGTCCTCGGCCCGGACGGCGGGCATCTCGGCCAGGTCTCCCTCGACCTCGCGCCAGACCCGGCCGAGCGCGATGCCGAAAACGCCCTGACCGCCCTGCAGCAGGTCCACCACCTCGTCGGCGGAGGTGCACTCATAGACGCTGACCCCGTCGCTCATGAGCGTCACCTGGGCCAGGTCGGCGCTGCCGCGGTCGCGCAGGTGCTGGACCGCGGCCCGGATCTGCTGCAGCGAGATGCCGGTGTCGAGCAGTCGCTTGACCACCTTCAGCACGAGGATGTCGCGGAAGCTGTACAGCCGCTGCGAGCCGGACCCGTGGGCGGCGCGCACGCTCGGCTCGACCAGTGCCGTGCGGGCCCAGTAGTCAAGCTGGCGGTAGGTGATACCGGCGGCGGCGCAGGCAGTAGGCCCCCGGTACCCGATCTCCGCAGAATCCGCGCCAGCCTCGTCCGCGCGGCCGGGCTGGCCTGAGCCACCGGGACTGCCGGGCAGGCCGGGAACCTCGCTGTCGTCGAACAGGGCGCCCTGCGAGCCGACCGCGGCGGAGGCCGTGCTGCTTGCGAGCCCGTCTCCGTCGTTACCCCTGGTTACCGCCACGCCCACCTCCACGGGAGCTGACTACCCACGGTACTCGCACCGTAAGCCGACCCGGGCGGCGGCGTCAACGACCACGGACGGCGCGTCGCGACATTCCCGCCAGCACCGTGGCAGACCAGCACGGACAGGTTCGGGACTCAGGTGGCCCGGCCGAAGTCCTCGGGCGAGATCGTGTCGAGGAACTCGCGGAACTTCTCAACTTCGTCTTCCTGCTCATCCGGGATGGCCACGCCCGCCTCGTCCAGGATCTCGTCGCTGGCGAAGATCTGCGCACCAGTGCGCAGCGCCAGCGCGATGGAATCGGATGGCCGCGCGCTCACCTCTGCGCCGTTGGAGAAGACCAGGTCGGCGTAGAAGATTCCGTCCCGCAGCGCGGTGATGTTTACTGTCCGCAACTGGACGTTCAGCACCTCGAGCACGTCACGGAACAGATCGTGCGTAAGCGGCCGAAGGGAAACCATGCCCTGCTGGGCGAAGGCGATCGCAGTTGCCTCGACCGCCCCGATCCAGATGGGCAGGTATCTATCTCCCTGCGCCTCCTTCAGCAAGACGATGGGGCTGTTGGATGGCATCTCGACCCGGACGCCGATGACCTCCATCTGCCGCACTACAGCTCCGTCCTCACGTACCTGGGGAACCTCTGCTTGGCCACTACTCCCTTTGCCAAGGTACACCCGTAATCGTCCGGAGGCCGAGCGCAGCCCCCCGGCGGCGGGCTCGGTCGCGTCGGAACCTCGTTGGGACGGGCCGGACCCGGCCGACGCCAGGGCCTCAAACTCGTAATCACCGGCCCGCAGGGGCGCCGAGGCCAGCCCGGCCTCGGCGAGCGCAGACTCCACCAGCGTCGCGTGCAGCCGCAAGGTGAGGTCGGCGATCTGCCACGCGGTCCTGGCCGCCGCGTCCCGCGCGCCCGGGCCACGCTGCCTCAGCTGGGGCGCGACCACCTGCTCGACCAGGTTGGCTTCCCGGTCGGCGGCCGCCTTGACCGCGCGCAGATGCCTGGCCTGCACGCCGTACTGGCGCAGTGCGGCCAGCGCCCTGGCTACCGCGAGCGCGTCTCCGGCGTACTGCCGACCCACCCGGCGGATCAGGCCGTAGTCCTCGAGCTCGGTCAGCTCCGCCTCGCTGATCTCCGCCGCGTCGAGCAGCTGGCGGCGGGTCATATCGGCGGGCGCTCGGTCCGCTTGGGGAACGCCGTTGGCCGCCTCGCCACCCGGCTCCCCAGCCCTCTTCATGGCCAGCCGTTCCCTGATCACCCGCAGCGGCAGGTAGGAGTCCCGCTGCATGGTCAAGATGTAGCGCAGCCGCTCGATGTCCGCCGCGGAGAAACGCCGGTATCCCGAGTGCGACCTGGCCGGCTCGATCAGCCCCTCGGCCTCCAGGAAGCGGATCTTGGATGTGCTGATGTCGGGAAATTCCGGGCGCAGCTGGGCAAGCACCTCGCCGATGCCGAACTGGCCACGCGCGGATTGCTCACTCATGCTCCGCCCCCGCTCGCCTCATGCGTAGTCCTGGGCGCCCCTGCCGCGGCGGTCGGCGGACGGGGTCCTCGAGTCCGGGCCGAGATCCTGGGGGGTCAGGAACAGCAGCCGGAACTTCCCGATCTGCACCTCGTCCCCGCCGGCCAGCTCGGTCTCCTCGATCCGCTCCCGGTTCACGTAGGTGCCGTTGAGGCTGCCCACGTCGCGGACCGTGAACCGGGCGCCGTGCCGGTAGAACTCGGCGTGCCGCCGGGAGACGGTCACGTCGTCGAGGAAGATGTCGCTGTCCGGATGTCGGCCCGCGGTAGTCAGGTCGCCGTCGAGCCGGAACCGGCTGCCTGCGTTGGGACCGCGCATGACCAGGAGCAGCGCACTGCCCGGCGGCAGCGCGCCCAACGACGCCGAGTCGGGGAACAGGTCGTCGCCGAGATCGTCGTCGGTCCGGCCCAACGATATCGTCGAGGTGGTCTCACCTGGGCGGTCCGGCGAGCCAGTCCCGGGGTTCCCGCCGGGAGTGGCCGGGAACCCTGACCCGGCCGGCATTCCGGATCCGGGCGGCACCGGCGCGGTCAGCTGGGTCCCGCAGTACGAGCAGAACCTGGCTCCGTCGGGATTCGGCCGACCGCACCGGGCGCAGTAGACGCGTGGCATGGCTCCGCCCGGCCTCCCCTGGTTGTGCTCATCGTCTTCGAGCGACCCAGCCCAAGGTACGCGAGAGGAGCCGGCGCGGTCCATGCGCCACGCGAACAGCCCGCGCCATCCGCGCCGGCTATTTTCGCCGCGACGCTTCCGCCACACCGCCGTCTCACCTCCGCCGTGCACCCGCCGCTGAGGGACACAGCTTACCTGGCCACGAGCCAATATCCGGGCACCTAAGCGCAGTATCCGGGACACCCGGCGATAACCGCCAGCCCCATCGCGGACTCATGTCCCTAGCGCCCCGCCTGTTTTCTGTCCTTAGCGCCCCGCCTGTTTCCCTAGCGCCCGGCCTGCTCTACCACCGACGCCCACTCATCGAGCAGCAACTGCGCGGTGTCGGCGTCGTTCCCCTCCGCCCACAGATGTGTGACGGCGTCCGCCGGGTCGGGCAGCACGAGCACCCAGCCACGGTCCCTGTCGATCACCCGCACGCCGTCGGTCGTATCGATCTCGAGGTGGTCGGCCGCCTCCATGATCGTGCGCATGACTCCGCCCTTGGCCGCCCACGGCGTCGGGATGGACCGGCGCAGCAGGTGCGCGACCGGGATCCTGGCGTCGATCTGGCTCAGCGTCAGCCTGGTCCGCGCGACCAGGCCGAGCAGCCGGACGAAGGCCGCGATGCCGTCGATGGTCCTGGCGCACTCGGGCACCACGAACCCGCCGTGGCCGTCGGCCGCGAAGATGACGTCGTCCTGCGCCGCGGCCAGCGTCAGCGCGTGTAGCGAGGTCGGCGTCCATTCCACCTGGACGCCGTGGAACCGGCAGACCTGCTCGGCCACCCGGGTGGTGGTCACCGGCAGCGCGACGCGCCCCTGCTTGCGTTCGGCCGCGACCAGGTCGAGCACGGCCAGCAGCGCCCGGTCCTCGCTGACCAGCTCGCCCTTCTCGTCCACGAGCTGGATCCGCTCCCCCACCGGGTCGAACCTGACGCCGAACGCGGCCCGGGACGAGGACACCACGTCGGCCAGCCGCTGCATGCCGGCCCGCTGCTGCGCGACGCTCTCGGTCGGCGATCCCTCGTCCAGCCGGTTGTTCAGGGTGAGCACGTCCACCCCGATCGTGCCGAGCAGGCTTGGCAGCACCAGCGAGGCGGTGCCGCCCGCGCAGTCCGCCACCACCTTCAGCTCGGCTTCCCGCACACCGGTCATGTCCACGCACCTGAGCAGTTCGTGGGTGTACGACTCGACCACCCTGGGCGGGTAGCTGAGCTCTGCGATCTCGCCGGGGAAGGCCCGCCGGAACTCCTGCCTGGAGAACACCCGCTCCAGCTTGCGCTGGTCCGCCTGGGACAGTTCGGCGCCGCGCTCGTCCAGGAAGATGATGTCGATCGACTGCGGGTCACCCGGCGTGGTGCGCAGCGCGATGCCGCCGCTGTAGTGGTCCCTGGCGGTCTCAAACCTGGCCACCGGGAGCGGCTGGGCCTCCAGGTCCACCACGTTGATCGCGCTGGCATTGAGCGCGCCCTGTACGGCCCGCTTGAGCGTGCGGGCGGCCCGGGACACGTCCCGGGAGGTGGTGACCGTGGAGCCCTTGCGCAGCATGGTGGCGTAGGCGCTGGCCAGCCGGACCGCGAGTTCCGGGGTGACCTCCACGTTGACCAGGCCGGACACACCGCGCGGGCCGAACAGGGTGCGCTGTCCCCTGGACTCCCAGATCACGCTGGTATTGACCACCGCGCCCGCCTCGATGGTCTTGAACGGGTAGACCTTCACCGAGGCGGATAGGTAAGCCTCCGGCTCGATCACGCACTCGTCCCCGACGATGGCGCCTTCCTCGATCCTGGCCAGCCGCATCACGTCGGTGTTCTTGCCGATCACGCAGCCGCGCAGGGTGACGCCCTGGCCGACGTAGACGTTGTTGTGCACCACGGCGCGGTGCAGGAACGCGCCCTCCTTCACGACAACGTTGCTGCCGATCACGGTGTACTCGCGCAGGTGCGCGCCGGCCTCGATCTTGGCGTAGTCGCCGATGCACAGCGGGCCGGTGAGCACCGCGTCCGTGTCGACCTCGGCGCCGGGGGCGATCCAGACACCCGGCGAGACCTCGAAGCCGGCGATATCGGTCTGCACCCGGCGGGCCAGGACATCGGCCTGGGCCTTCAGGTAGCTCTCGTGCGTGCCGACGTCCTCCCAGTAGCTCTCGGACACGTATCCGTAGAGCGGGGCGCCGCGCTTGAGCAGCTTCGGGAAGATGTCGCCCGACCAGTCGATCACCTCGCCCGGCGGGACCTCCGCGAGCACCTCAGGTTCCATCACGTAGAGCCCGGTGTTGACCGTGTCCGAGAACACCTGGCCCCAGGTCGGCTTCTCAAGGAACCGCTGGATCTGGCCGTCCTCGGCGGTGATCACGATGCCGAACTCGAGCGGGTTGGGCACCCGGGCCAGCGCGACCGTGACCAGCGCGCCCTTGTCCTTGTGGAAGTTGACCAGCGCGGTCAGGTCCATGTCGGTGAGCGCGTCGCCCGAGATGACAAGGAAGGGCTCGTCCCGCAGCTCGGCCTCGGCGTTGCGCACGCTGCCCGCCGTGCCGAGCGGCATCTCCTCGGTGGCGTACTGCAGGCTCATCTCGAACTCCTCGCCGTCGCCGAAATAATTACGGACGAGGGCGGCGAGGAACTGGACGGTCACGACGGTCTCGTCGAACCCGTGCCGCTTGAGCAGCCGCAGCACATGTTCCATGATCGGCCGGTTGGCCACGGGTAGCAGGACCTTGGGCTGGTTCGCGGTCATCGGTCGCAGCCGCGTCCCCTCACCCCCTGCCATGACGACGGCCTTCAATGGCTTCGCGGCTCCTTCCCGGTTTCCGCCATTATGTGCACCGCACGGCCGGAATCAAGGACGCGCCTGTCAGCTAACGGACTCGCAGCGTTGTTCACGAGGCTTCTTACCTGGGCCAGATACAGCATCGCGGCCCACCAGTACAGGGCAGTTCCCCAGGTCGCAAAGGCCCAGCCTAGTACCCGGGCCAGCGTCCCGCCCCAGCCGGGGTGATCGCCAAGAAAGAGCAAGGGAAATGCATAAAGCAGGCAAAGCGTTGCCGCCTTGCCCACGAGGCTCACCTGGAGGGTGCCGAACCCCGCCCGCCGCCGCAGCACCGCCAGCGCCACGCCGACGGTGATCTCGCGCAGCGCCAGGACGGCGACCAGCCACCACGGGATGATGGCCCGGACGGCCAGCGCCACGATGGTGGCCGCGATGTACAGCCGGTCCGCGGCCGGGTCGAGCACCTGGCCGAGCCTGCTGGTCTGGTTCAGCGCGCGGGCGATCTTGCCGTCCAGCCAGTCGGACAGGCCTGCGGCGATGAGCAAGCCCACCGCCCAGTAGTCGGCGGTGGCGGTACGCGGGCCGAGCACCAGCCACAGGAAGACCGGTACCCCGGCCAGCCGGGCGGCGCTGATCCCGTTCGGGATCGTCAGGACACGGTCCACGGACCCAGTATCCTCACGTAAGTGACTATGGCGGATACGGGGGCTCCTCCGCGTGCCGCCGACGTGAGGGTGCCTGCCGCGCAGGACGCGAGGGTGCTGGCCGAGGCCGGCCAGCGCCGGGCGTTCGCGGTGATCAGCCACCCGGACGCGGGCAAGTCGACTCTCACTGAGGCCCTGGCCCTGCACGCGTCGGCGATCACCCGGGCGGGCGCGGTACACGGCAAGGCCGGCCGGCGCGGCGTGACCTCCGACTGGATGGCGATGGAACGCGCCCGGGGCATCTCGATCACCTCGGCGGCACTGCGCTTCGACTACCACGACACGGTGCTCAACCTGCTCGACACGCCGGGCCACGCCGACTTCTCCGAGGACACCTACCGGGTGCTCGCCGCAGTGGACTGCGCGATCATGCTGCTCGACTCGGCCAAGGGCCTGGAGCCGCAGACGCTCAAGCTATTCGACGTGTGCCGCAGCCGGGCCGTGCCGGTGATCACGTTCGTGAACAAGTGGGACCGGCCCGGGCGGGAGCCGCTCGAGCTGCTCGACGAGATCGAGCAGCGGATCGGGCTGCGCCCGGCCCCGGTGAACTGGCCGGTCGGGGTGGCTGGCGACTTCCGCGGCCTGATCGAGCGGGCCACCGGCGAGTACGTCACCTTCACCAGGACCCCCGGCGGGGCCGGGCGCGCGCTTGAGACGGCACTGGACACGGCGGCGGCAGCCGCCCGTGACGGTGACGCGTTCGCCGCGGCGCAGGAGGAACTGGCGCTGCTCGACGAGATCTACGGCACCGCTGTCGACATGGAGTCCTTCCTGGGCGGGGTGTCGAGCCCGGTCCTGTTCGGGGCCGCGCTGCCGAACTTCGGCGTCCGCCGCCTGCTCGACGCGGTGACCTCGTTCGCCCCGCCGCCTGCCGCACGCGAGGATGTCAAGGGCGAGCCGCGGGCGATCGACGCCCCCTTCTCCGGCCTGGTGTTCAAGGTGCAGGCCAACATGGACCCGGCGCATCGGGACCGGATGGCGTTCGTGCGGGTGTGCTCGGGCCGGTTCGAGCGCGGCATGGTGCTGACCCACGCCGCGACCGGGCGCCCGTTCGCGACCAAGTACGCGCAGTCCATGTTCGGCCAGGACCGGGAGACCGTCGAGGAGGCCTTCCCTGGCGACGTGATCGGCCTAGTCAACGCTACTGCGCTGCGTCCGGGCGACACCCTGTACGACGAGGTCCCAGTTGAGTTCCCGGCCATACCCAGCTTCGCGCCCGAGCACTTCGCCGTGGTGCGCGGCAAGGAGGCGGGCAAGCAGAAGCAGTTCCGCCGCGGCATCGAGCAGCTAGACACCGAGGGCGTCGTCCAGGTCCTGGCCTCCGACCTGCGCGGCGACCAGGCTCCGGTGCTGGCCGCCGTCGGGCCGCTGCAGTTCGACGTGGTGCTCCACCGGCTCCAGCACGAGTTCGGCGCCCGGGCCGAGCTCGATCACCTGGACTACAGCATGGCCCGGCGGACCGACGCCGACGGCGCCCGCGCGCTGGCGGGCCAGCGCGCGGTGGAGGTGCTGACCCGGCGTCACGACGGCGCCCTGCTCGCCCTGTTCAGCGACAAGTGGCGCCTGGCCCAGGTCAAGCGCGAACACCCCGACATCCTGCTCGAGCCCCTGATCGCTGGCTAAGGCTCCCGCTCGGCCGGGCCTGCTCAGCCCCCCAGGCGGGCACCGTCGATCTGGTCGAAGTCGCCGACGCCGTTGCTCACGCCGCCGCCGCCCGACCACTGCCACATGAGCGCGTACTTGCTGGAACTGGTCTGCCCGCCGAAGAACTGCGCGCAGCCGCCGGACTTCAGGCACCAGCCGAATGGGGCGTTGCCGAAGTTCGTGGTCTCGGGCTCGTAGGTCCACTCATAGGTGTTCGGGATCAGGGAGGCGCTGCCGGTGCCGAAGATCGAGGCCCAGACGCCGGGCTCGGAGTAGACGCCGACCTTGTAAGCCGAGTGCGCGGCGACGTAGTTGGCGAACCCGTTGAATTCGGCCCGGTCAACGGCCGCCGAGACGCCGTGGATCCGGATGACCCCGCTGCACGGCGAGGTGTAAACGTTGTTCCAGCCGTTGTCGGGGGCGGGCGTGATGCCGGGCAGCTCGACGTCCATCCAGATGACCGGGTAGGTGATGCCCCCGCTGATGTCGGACAGCGTCCGAGCCGCCTGCGCCGCGCCCCAAGCGCTGGCTTCCGCCGTCGTGCCGTTGTAGTGCGGGTCGACGCCGGGTCCGCCCATGAACCAGTACGCGCCGTTGCCGACGCCCCTGCCGTACTTGGTCTTGTTGGTGCGCGCCTGCGCCGCGTTGGTCGCCGAGTAGGCGAGGAAGTGCTCCTGGCCGCTGCAGCCTAGCCAGTAGGCCCAGTTCCCGACCATCCCGATGTAGCCGCCGTAGGCGCCGCCGAGGTGCGGCATGCTGTACGGCGCGCTGCCGGGCACCGTGACCGGCAAGCTGTCGGTGCCCCACCAGAACCCGGCCGGCCCGTCCCCGTCCGGGCGCTGCGCGGCAGCGGTGACGGCGTTCCCCGTCGCTGCTGTCACGCTGGCCGCGGCGATACCGCCGGTCGTCAGTACCAGCGCCAGGCAGCCCGCCAGCGCCAGCCAGGTCCGTCTCATGATGCCTCCGGTGGATCTGGTTGAATTCTGCTTCCCGTCCAGTACACCGGATGAACCGCCCATTTAAACCCATTTGACCGAACGGGCCTGGTGCGTGTCTTCGCGCCGCCTCCTGGCCTGGGCCGGTTAGGCCTGTCTGCCGGCATCGATCTGGTCAAAGTCGCCGATCGCGTTCCTGACGCCGCCGCCGCCCGACCACTGCCACATCAGCGCGTACGGGCTCGTCGTGGTGACGCCGCCGAAGAATGCCGCGCAGCCGCCCGACTTCAGGCACCAGCCGTGCGGGGCCTCGGCCAGGCTCGCGGATTCCGGCTCGTAGGTCCATTCGTAGGTGTGCGGGATGGAGGCGGCGCTGCCGGTGCCGAATATCTGCGTCCAGATCGCCGGGGCGGCATAGACCCCCGCCTTGTAGCTGGAGTGGGCGCCGAGGTAGCTCCAGTACCCGTTGAAGTCGGCTCGGTCCAGCGCAACCGGCATGCCGCGCTGCTTCACCTGCCCGCTGCATGGCGAGGTGTAGACGTCCTCCCAGCCGTTGTCGAACGCGGGCGCGACCCCGGGCAGTTCGACGTCCATGAACACGACCGGGTAGGTGACGTGCTCCTTCGCCATGTTGGCCAGCGTCCGCGCCGCCTGCCGCGCGCCCCAGACGGCGGCCTCGCCCGCCGTCCCGTTGTAGCCGGGGTCCACGCCGGGGCCGCCCATGAACCAGTAGACGGCGGTGCCGATGCCCTGACCGTACTTGGTGTAGTTGGTGTCGGCCTGCGCGCTGTTGGCCGAGGACCAGGCCAGGAAACCGCCGTGGCAGCCCAGCCAGTACGACCAGCTCCCGGCCATCCCCACGTAGCCGCCGTAGGCGCCGCCGATGCCCGGCGCACGGTAGGGGGCGCTGCCGCCGACCGGGACCGGCCAGCTGTCGGTACCGGACCAGAACCCGGTCGGGGCGGGCCGGGCCGGCGCGGCCGTGGGGGCCCGGCTCGGCGCGGTGGCCGGGGCCGTGGTGGTGGCCGGGGCCGTCGCGGTGGCCGGGGCCGTCGCGGTGGCCTGGGCCGTCGTGGTGGCCGGGGCCGTGGTGGTGATTCCGGCCTGGCCTGTGCCTGCGACCGGGCCCGTCGCGGCGCAGCCGACGGCCAGCAGCCCCGTCGCCACGGACAGGGCCACGCTTCCGCCGGGCGCCCGCCGCCACCGTCGCATCAGACCTCCACGTCGTCTCCCGACCGGACCTGCCTACCCTTTGACATCCTCCGCCGCCACTTAAGGGCCCGGGATTCCAGCCGCAACCTGCGGTCACGCTGCAGGTTCGCGGTTCACCGGCCCGACGTCGAGCGGCCGACCCACCGGCGGCAGCGTTTCAGTATGGCCTACTGAGCGCCCCGCCTGGCACCGGGAGACCGAGGTCGGCCAGGGCGCCGGGGTCGTGCAAGATCGCGGCGCCCAGGTCGCTGACCCGGACGGCGGCCAGGCCGTCGTAGCGGGACAAGCTGTCGTAGCGGTCTGCACCCCACAACTCCCGGTAGTCGCCGCGGGCGCCCCGCGGACCGGTGTAGGCGACGTCGATCACGCCGAGGGTGGCCGCGTACTCGAAGAGCACGCACAGCGCATACCGGCCCTCGAGGACGTTCCAGGCCTTCCGGCCGACCGGCCCGAGCGATCCGTCGTGCGCATCGACGAGGTAGAGCCGCCACTGGGCCAGCGGGCTCCTGGCCACCGCGAGCGGGGCGGGCTGCGCCTGCAGGATCGCGAACAGGGTGTCCACATCGATCCAGATGCCGGGCTCGACGGCGGCCAGCGTGTCGGCGACCGCGACGCGGCGCCTGGCGGCCGGGGTCAGCGTGCCCGGCTTCCGCTGGCCCCTGATCGCTTCGATCCGGGACAGCTCATCGTGGGACACGCTCCGCAGCCACCGGCCCCATAGGTCGCCGAGGGCCTGGTAGCAGGGCCCGGTCAGCACCGCCTCGCCGCGGGGGGTCAGCTCGAGCCTGGTCCCGGCGAGCCGCGCCAGGCCGCCGGCCTGCAGGAGCATCGGCCAGGCGAACGCGGCGATGGGCTCGCCCCCGTCCGGGTCGCCGTTGTCGTAGTAGTCCCCGGCAACCAGGACATCCTCGACCAGCCGCACGGTCGCGGTGAGCGGCCGCCTGGTAGCCGCGCTGCAGCGCATCTGCCGGTCGGCGGTCAGCTCGAGGACGGCGACGAGGTTGGACAGAGCGTCGGGCGCGGCGCAGCGGACCAGAACCGAGCCATCGACCAGAGCTGGTCCGCGAACGAGCGTCAGGCCGACCCTGGCATGCGCCGACCGTTTGCCCGTGACATAGGCAGCGCTCCCGACCACCAGCAAACCCTAACGCCGCAGCGGGCCGCCCAGGAGCAGCCTCGCCGGACAACCCGGCAGAAACCTCAGCGGACGTCCCCGACCTGGCGCTGTGGCACCGTAGCAGTGTGCACGTAACCGGAGTCGACGCCTGCCGGCGCGGCTGGGTCGCGATCAGCCTCGACATCCCCGGGGCCGCGGCCGATCCGCCCGGCCCGGCCCGCGCCGCCTCCGCCGCCTCCGCGGGCGCCTGCTGCGTCGGCCCGGCGCGGGTGGGTGCCTCGTTGGCGGGGGTGCTCACGGCCACCGGGGCCGGCGTCGTCGGGATCGACATGCCGCTTGGCCTGCTCGAGTCGGGCTGGCGTGAGGCAGACCGGGCGGCGCGCGGCCTGCTCGGGCCGAGGCGCAGCTCGGTCTTTGCGATCCCTCCCCGGGCGGTCTGGGCGGAGGCTGGCTACCCAGCGGCAAACCAGCGCTGCCGCGAGCTGACTGGCCAGGGCTTCAGCATTCAGGCGTGGGGCCTGCGGGCGAAGCTGATCGAGGCCGACCTGTACCGTCAGTCCTGCGGCCATCCGCTCTACGAGGTGCATCCTGAGCTGGCGTTCGACGCGATGGCGGGGGCGCCGCTGGCGCACAGCAAGCACACCGAAGCTGGCCGCGACCTGCGCCGCGACCTGCTGGCCCGGGTCGGCATCGTGGTCCCACCGGTTCCGTCGTCCCTGCTCACGGACGCCCACGACGCGGCGGCCGTGGCCTGGAGCGCCTGGCGCATCGCCACCGGCCAGGCGGTCACCCTCCCCAGCCGGCCGCAGCACGACCGCCACGGCCGCGAGATCGCGATCCGTTACTGACTGCGAGGTGACGAGCGCCTGGCACGCAGGCCGTCGAAGGCCATCGCGCACACCGGGTCGGCCAGCGAGGCCGCCCCCGCACGCCGCGTCGGCCTGTACCACTCGACGATGGAGTTGACCAGGCCGAACAGCAGCCGCGCGGTGATCATCGCGTCGGCGTCGGCCCGGATGTCACCGTCCCGCACGGCCTCGGCCACCAGTTCGGCCACGAACCGGTCGAAGGCACGCCGCTGGTCGAGCGCGGTCCGCTCGACGTCGGTGTTGCCGCGCACCCGGAGCAGCAGAGTGACGTAGGGCGACTCGGCCTCGAGCACCTCGACGCTGCCCCGGACGAGGTACTCCAGGCGCTCGATGGCCGGCGCGGGGAGCGCTCGCGCCCGGTCCGTCACCACCGCCAGGCCGGCCAGGGCCCGGTCCAGGGCCAGCTTGAGGAGTTCCTCCTTGCCCGTGACGTGGTGATAGATCGCCGACTTCGCGATGCCGAGCCGATCCGCTAGATCTCGCATGCTCGTGCCGTCGTAGCCACGCTCGTTGAAGATCTCGACGGCCACCGCCAGGACGGACGCCAGGTCGTGGCCTGGCCGTCCCCGGCGCGGCCGTACGTCCGGTGCCACTGTCGCCGGGCGGTCCGCACCGGGCGCGACCGCAGCGCTCATGACGCCGGGCCCAGCTCGTGGCTGCGGCCGCGGAACTCGGCGATCACCTCGCCGCCGCGGCGGACGGTCACGTCGTAGAGCCCGGCGCGCCCGAACCGGGTCCGCAGCGCGGCCTCGGCCATCAGGACGTCTCCGGCGCGCGCGGGCGCGACGAAGACGATGTCGGCCGACGCAGCCACCGTCACCGGCCCGAAGCTGTTGCAGGCGCAGGCGAACGCGGTGTCCGCCAGGGCGAAGATCAGGCCGCCGTGGGCGATGGCGTGCCCGTTCACCATGTCGTCGCGCACCGTCATGCGGGTGACCGCCCGTCCCTCGCCCTGGCTGATCAGCTCGATGCCCAAGCCGCGGGAGGCCTTGTCCTTCGCCATCATCGCCTCGACGCCGGGCAGGTGCGGCACCGGGACCACCTCCTATATAATCGACCGAACGTCCGGTAAATAATACGGCCGCCGACCCGGAGACACGTGGTCCCGTGGTGCTTACGATGGTGCCGGAGGGATGGTGGCGATGATGGCTCTTCCGGAGACGGGGGCGAGCGGCCTGCCTGCCCACTTTGACCAGACGCTGGACCGCGGGCGGCGCATCGAGCCGCGGGACTGGATGCCGGAGGCCTACCGGTCGACGATGATTCGCCAGATCGCCCAGCACGCGCACTCGGAGATCATCGGCATGCAGCCGGAGGGCAACTGGATCACCCGGGCACCCTCGCTGCGCCGCAAGGCGATCCTCATCGCCAAGGTGCAGGACGAGGCCGGCCACGGCATGTACCTGTACTCGGCGGCCGAGACGCTCGGCGCCGATCGCGCCGACCTGACCAGCAAGCTGGTGCACGGGCGGCAGAAGTACTCCTCGATCTTCAACTACCCGACGCTGACCTATGCCGACGTCGGCGTGATCGGCTGGCTGGTCGACGGCGCGGCTATCTGCAACCAGGTGCCGCTGTGCCGCTCCTCCTACGGTCCCTACGCCCGGGCGATGGTGCGCATCTGCAAGGAGGAGTCGTTCCACCAGCGGCAGGGCTACGAGCTGCTGATGACCATGATGCGCGGCACCGCGGCGCAGCGGGCGATGGTGCAAGACGCCACGAACCGGTTCTGGTGGCCGTCCCTGATGATGTTCGGGCCGCAGGACGACCAGTCTCCGAACACCGCGCAGTCGATGGCCTGGGGCATCAAGCGGCACACCAACGACGAACTGCGCCAGCGCTTCGTGGACATGACGGTCCCGCAGGCCGAGAGGCTTGGCGTGACCCTGCCCGATCCCGACCTGAGGTGGAACGCCGAGCGCGGGCACTACGACTTCGGATCGGTGGACTGGGACGAGTTCATGTCCGTCATCAAGGGCAACGGACCGTGCAACGCGCAACGGATCGCGCGCCGCAAGGCAGCCCACGACGAGGGCGCCTGGGTGCGCGAGGCCGCCGCGGCCTACGCCGCCAAGCACCGGCCCCGGGACGAGGCGGCCTGATGACCGAACCACAGGTGCGCTCGGGCTGGCCGCTGTACGAGGTGTTCCTCCGCGGCAAGCGCGGGCTCAACCACGTGCACGTCGGGTCGCTGCACGCGGCCGACCCGCAGATGGCCCTGCGCCATGCCCGTGACCTGTACACGCGCAGGAACGAGGGCGTCAGCATCTGGGTCGTCGCGGCCAGGGACATCACCGCGTCGAGCCCGGACGAGAAGGACCCGTTCTTCGCGCCATCCGGCGACAAGGTCTACCGGCACCCGACGTTCTACGACATCCCGGACGATGTCCCGCACATTTAGGCCGTGCCCATGACCGAGGACGAGTTCGCCGCCTACCAGAGCCTGAGCGAGGAGACCGAGGATCATCGCTGGGCGTTCGGCACCGGGTTCACCGACCCGCTCGAGGGGATCGACACGTCGGTGCCGGAAGGCGTCAACGCGCAGGCGCTGGCGACCTACTGCCTGATGCTCGGCGACGACGCGCTGGTCTACTCGCACCGGCTGCAGCAGTGGATGACGCGCCTGCCGGAACTGGAGGAGGAAACCGCGCTGGCCAACATCGCGCTGGACCTGCTCGGGCAGGCCCGCATGCTGCTGGCCCGGGCCGGCCGGGCCGAAGCTGCCCTGCTCGCCGACGGGACCGGCCGCGACGAGGACGAGCTGGCGTTCTTCCGGGACGAGCACGAATTCCGCAACGTGCGGCTGGTGGAGGCGCTGGACGCCGACTTCGCCGAGCTGGAGGGCCGGCTGCTGGTCTTCTCGGCCTGGCGGCTGGCGCTGTTCGGCCGGCTGGCCGAGTCGGCGGATCCGGTGCTGGCGGCCATCGCGGCCAAGGGCGTCAAGGAACTCACCTACCACCGGGACTACGCCGCCCAGTGGGTGATCAGGCTCGGCGACGGCACCCCGCTGTCGCACCTCAAGATGCAGGCCGCGCTCGGCGCCGTCTGGCCGCTGGTCGACGAGCTCTTCGAGGCCGATCCCGTGACCGCCGCCTTGCCCGGGGTGGCGGCCGACCCGGCGGGGCTGCGCGGCGAAGTCGGCGCCGTGCTCGACGCCGTGTTCGACGCGGCCACCCTAGGGCGCCCGGGCGCGGCACCGATGGCGCGGGTGGCCGGCCAGTCCGGGCGCGACGGCGTGCACACCGAGGCGTTCGGGTACCTGCTCGCCGAGCTGCAGAGCGTGGCCCGCGCGCACCCGGACGCGACGTGGTGACCAGGGGCGCGGCTGCCGGGTGCGACCTGGCCTTCGCCCGCGAGATCGCCGCGGCGGTGCCCGATCCCGAACTGCCCATGGTGACAGTGGCCGACCTGGGCATCTTGCGCGACGTCGCCGCCGAGGACGGGCGACTGTGCGTGACGATCACCCCGACGTACTCGGGCTGCCCCGCGCTGCGCGAGATCGCGCAGGACCTGCGGTATCGGCTCGGCCGGGCCGGCTTCGCCGACGTCACCGTGCGCACCGCGCTCGCGCCGGCCTGGAGCAGCGACTGGATCACGGCGGAGGGCCGCCGGAAGCTGCGGGCGGCCGGCATCGCCCCGCCGCATCCCGCGCCGGACCGCATGGGTCCGGTGCCGCTCACCCTCACGGCGCCTCGCCGCGAGCCGATCGAATGCCCCCAGTGCGGCTCTCGCGACACGACGCAGACCGCAGCGTTCGGCGCCACTGCGTGCAAGACGCTGTACCGCTGCAAGGCCTGCCGCGAACCCTTCGAGTACGTGAAGGAATTCTGATGGTCACCCCGTCCGTTCGCCGGGCCGAGTTCCACCCGCTTACCGTGGCGCGGGTGGACCCGCTGACCGACGACTCCGCCGCGGTGACCTTCGACGTCCCGCCCGTGCTGGCCGACAGGTTCGCCTTCGCGCCCGGACAATCAGTGACTGTCCGCCGCGGCGACGAGCGGCGGTCCTACTCGATCTGCGCGGCCGCCGGGCGGCCGCCGCGAATCGGCGTGCGGGTGGTAGCCGGCGGCGCGGTGTCCGGCTGGCTCGTGCACGAGGTCCGGACCGGAGACGTGATCGACGTGCAGGCGCCGTCGGGCTCGTTCAGCCCCGATCTGGACATCCCCGCGCACCACGTCCTGCTCGCCGCGGGCAGCGGGATCACCCCGGTCTTGTCCATCGCCGGATCCGTGCTCGCCGCGCAGGACAAATCCACCGTCACCTTGCTCTACGGCAACCGGCGCAGCGATTCGGTGATGTTCGCCGACGAGAT
>CAWCUJ010000008.1:0-32960 GCA_963798675.1 uncultured Actinomycetes bacterium
TCCCGGCGGGGCATACCTGCCCGCTTTGCCCGGTTACACCCGATAGCGAGCTACAGCATCTGCCGCCGCCTGGATCCTGCGTCGGCCGCACGCGCCCTTTGGCGCGTCAGGCTGAGGTCAGCCCAGCGGGGGCGCTGGCGTACGGGAGGCGGGGTTGGACGGGGCGTTCGTCCGCCACCGGGGGCTCATCGCGTTCGCGGCCGGGGGCGCGATGGCCGAGGCGACGGTGCTCTCTTTCCTCGCGCCCAGCGCCCGGCCGCTGGCACCGCAGGTTACCGCGCTCCCGCCGCTCGCGGCGTATCACGACCTGCGCTGGCTGTTCGCCTTCAACCAGCCGTGGCTCGGTTTCACCGGCGTGCTGGTGCTCCTGGTAGTCGCCCGTTCGGCTGTGGACGCGGTCCTGGTCATGCTGGCCTGGCCGCGCGACCCGGACGTCCCGCGGCCGCGCTTCCTGGCCTCGCTAGTGTCGTGCGCGGTGCTGACGGTACTGGTCGGGCTGGTGATGTCGCCGGTGGTCACGTTGATGTTCGGAGTGGCCCTGCTGCCGTTCTCCTGGCCCTACCTGGCCGCGGTGCCGATCCTGCTCGGCACCGCGGTGGCCCTGAGCCAGGGCGGCGTAGGCCAGGCCTGGTGGCGGCGGCTGCCCCCGGCGCGCACCGCGGCGTGGGTGATCGCCACCTTCGGTGTCCTGTCGCTGGCTTCGGCGCTGATGGCTCGCCTCGACACGGCGGGCATCGTGGCCGTGGCCGGGCTGGCCGGGGTCGTCGACGCGCGGGCCTGGTACGGGCTGACCGCGGCGGCGGCGCGGGGGGTGGCGGAGCGGCCGCCCCATCCGTGGCAGTGGCGGGTCGCGCTGTGGCGGATCAGACGGGCGCTGCGGAGCCGGACCAACTGGGTACCGGTGGCGCCGCTGGCGGCGGTTATGGTACTCGCCCTGGTCGTGGGGCTGGCCCGGCTGGCCTTCACCGGGACCGTCCGCTTCGCCCCGGGCTCCGGCGACGTAGTGGCCGGCGCGGTCAGCGCCGGCGGCGGTGACGACAGCCGGGCCGCGGCGGGCGGCGGCGCCGACGGGACCAGTGCCACCCGCGCCTCAGGGGGCACGAGGAGCGGGCCGGCGGCCAAGGTCAGCGGCGCGGTGCTCGTGGTCGCGGGATTCGGGTCGACCTGCTGCCACGGCGCGAACGCCCTGCGCGCCGCCGAACCGCACATGCTCGTGCGCCAGTTCTCCTACCTCGGCCTGAATGCCGCCGGGCAGCCGATCCCGTACGGACTGGCCGGGAACCTGTCCATCCAGGTGCTCGGTGACCGGATGGCCGGGCAGGTGGACAAGCTGTACCAGCAGGACCACACGCCGGTGGACATCGTGGCGGAGAGCGAGGGCACCCTCGGCCTGTACGCGATGCTGGCCCGGCATCCGCACGTGCCGATCGGGTCGGTGGTGCTGCTCAGTCCCATCGTCGAGCCCGGCCAGGCGGGTCACGGGGTCGACACGGTGCCTGGCGCCGCCCTGACCACGCTGAACGACCTGGTCGGCGGCATGTCACCGTACGGGCGCTCGGGCGCGCAGGCGCTGATCGAGTCGGTGAGCGAGGTCGGCGCCAGCTACTTCGCCACAGTCAGCCGCGATACCGGCCGGCCCTGGCTCGCGGTCGTCCCGCTCGCCAACGCGGTCACACTGCCCGCCTGCTCCTGGCCGCCGAACGTGATCTTCATCGACGCCTTCCACGGCGGCCTGCTCGGCGACCTCTCGGTGCAGCGGATGGTCGAGGCGTTCCTGGCCAGCGGCACGATCCCGGACAGCGACCTGGCCGACCTGGCGGGCGGGTCCCAGCACGACCTGCGCAGCGCGGCTCAGCTCATCGCGGCCGCGGCCTCCGCCTGGCGGATGCCGGACCTGCACCCGGCCTGCCCCGGCTAGCCAGAGCGCCCTGCGATCCGTTACGCTATGTCGCGTGACGCGAACAGCTCGCCTTCAGTGGTGGCGCCGCACCTAGCGGCGTGCTGACTCGCGTTCCATCGCAAGCGACCGCCCAGGAACGGCGGCGCTTTTCTGTTTCCCGGCCGCCTCCGGGGCCTGAATCCTGAGGGGCCACCGTGGACGCCCAACGTACCGAACTGATAACCCGCGATGGCGTGCGGGTCACCCGCATCGCCACGCCGTTCGATCCCGCCGAACTCGGCCGGATCGCGGCGCTCGCCGACCAGCGCCGCGGCGGCGTGATGAGCTCGGGCATGGAATACCCAGGGCGGTACAGCCGCTGGCACATGGCCTACGCCGACCCGTGCGCGGAGATCGTCGCCACCGGCAGGCGGGTCACCGCGCGGGCGCTGAACGACCGCGGGCGCGTGCTCCTGCCGGTGCTCCGTGCCGCCCTGCTGAAAAGCGGCGAACCGGTGGACGAGGACACCGTCGTCATCGGGGAGGACGACCGGGAGTTCACCGAGGAAGAGCGCAGCCGCAGGCCGACGGTGTTCACCGCGCTGCGGGAGATCACGGCGGCGCTCGGGTGCAAGGATCCGCACCTGGGCCTGTACGGGGCATTCGGCTATGACCTGGCGTTTCAGTTCGAGCCGGTCCGGCTGCGGCTTGATCGCCCGGCGACCCAGCGCGACCTGGTGCTGCACCTGCCGGACGAGATCTGGGTCCTGGACCGCAAGCGCGAGGAAGCGGTCAGGTACTCCTATGACTTCGAGGTGGGCGGGGTGTCGACGGCCGGGTTCGGCCGCCAGACCGCAAGCACCGGAGCGGGGCAGGCACCGGCGCTCGTTCGGGATCAGGAACTGCCTGCTGCGCCGCGGCCGGGGAGCTATGCGCGGGTCGTGGCGGAGGCTCGGGAGCGGTTCGCCTGCGGGGACCTGTTCGAGGTCGTGCCCGGTCACGTGTTCTACGGCCGGTGCGCGTCGCCGGCCGCGTTCTACGAATTGCTGCGGCAGCGCAACCCGGCCCCGTATGAGTTCCTGTTCAACCTGGGTGAGGGGGAGTACCTGGTCGGCGCGTCACCCGAGATGTACGTCCGGGTCACCGGGGACCGGGTGGAGACCTGCCCGATCGCCGGCACGATCGCGCGCGGCGAGGACACCCTGGAGGACGCGGCGAACATCGCCACCCTGCTCGGCTCGGCCAAGGAGGAGTCCGAGCTCACCATGTGCACCGACGTGGACCGCAACGACAAGGCGCGGGTCTGCGTGCCCGGCTCGGTCCGGGTGATCGGTCGGCGGCAGATCGAGATGTACAGCCGCCTCATCCACACCGTCGATCACATCGAGGGCCTGCTCGGCCCGGGTTGGACGCGTTCGACGCGTTCCTCACCCACATGTGGGCGGTCACCGTGACCGGCGCCCCGAAGACCTGGGCCATGCAGTTCATCGAGGATCACGAGGAGACCCCGCGCCGCTGGTACGGCGGGGCGGTTGGCAAGGTCGGCTTCGACGGGTCGATGAACACCGGGCTCACCCTGCGCACCGCGCACATCACCGGCGGGATCGCCGCGGTGCGGGCCGGCGCGACACTGCTGTACGACTCGGTGCCCGCGGCCGAGGAGAAGGAGACCCAGATCAAGGCGCGTGCCCTGCTCGAGACCCTGGACGAGGCCAGCCGGATCGTACCGGACGAGGCCACGATCGCCGGCGAGCGTGTCCGCCTCTCAGCACGCGACTACACCCCGCGGGTCCTCCTGGTCGACCACCAGGACTCCTTCGTCCACACTCTGGGTGACTACTTCAGGCAGCAGGGCGCCGAGGTGACCACGCTGCGGTTCGGGTTCTCGCCCGCGCTGCTTGACGCTTACGCGCCGGACCTGGTCGTGATGTCGCCCGGGCCGGGCCGGCCCGCCGACTTCGGCTGCGCGGCGCTGCTGGACGAGGTGTACGCGCGGCACCTGCCGACCTTCGGCGTCTGCCTGGGCCTGCAGGCCATGGTGGAGCACGCAGGCGGCGCGCTGTCCCTGCTGCCCGAGCCCGCGCACGGCAAGCCGGGGCTGGTGCGAGTGAAGGGGGCATGGAGGGGGCCGGGGAGGTGGGTGGGGGGTGGGGGGTCGCTGCTCGCCGGGTTGCCCGGCGAGTTCACCGCGGGGCGGTACCACAGCCTCTACGCGCCGGTCGGCGAGGTCCGTGGCGGCTTCGGCGTGACCGCGTCCCTGCGTTCGCCGGACGGGATGGAGGTGGTGATGGCGATCGAGGACGACGTGGCCGGGCGGTGGGCGGTGCAGTTCCACCCCGAGTCGATCCTGACCGCGTCCGGCCGGTCCGGGCACCAGATCATCGCCAACGTCCTCGATCTGTGTCGTGCCCGCGAGCCCGCGCGTGTCATTCGGTGAGTCGGCTTCGCCGCTGGTGTGCTGTTGTTACTGTGCTGTGTCATGAGGAGCGTAGAACCCGAGGTTTTCCTGGTCGCCCGGCCGAAGGTCGACTACGACGCCATGGCCGCCTACCTGCGCGAGGTGGGCGGCGAGCGCTGGCTGGAAAGACTGGATCGCGACCAGCTCGGCAACGATGCGCAGGACCTCGCCGAGTTCGCGGGCAAGATGTGCTACCGCTCCTGGGAGCCCGGGCTCAACCCGAACGTCCGCAAGGTCCGCGACGATCAGGATGAATACCTGCGCAACATCCTGCGGCAGCAGCATGGCTCGGTGCTCGAGCACGCCAGCTTCACGTTCGTGCTGCACAACGTCAGCCGGGTGTTCTGTTACGACGATGACACCGATGTGCTGACCGATGAAGGTTGGAAGCCGTGGCCTAAAATCGATGGGACGGAGACTTTCGGGACGCTCAACCCGGTCACTGGGGAGCTTGAATACCAGAAGGCTACGCAGGTCTTCCACGCGGACTATTTCGGGCAGATGTACCGGGTTCAATCGGAGCAGGTTGATCTGCTGGTCACACCCAACCATCGGATGTGGGTGCAGCGACACGACACCCAGGCCGCGAGGCGAGGTGAGCAACAATTTGCGATTGAGTTCCCCAATGACATCCTCCATAAGCGGGTTAGTTACCAGAAGTGTGCAGGCTGGGCGGGTCACGAGGCAAGCCAGGTAACTATTCCCGGGACATACCGGACCTGGCAGCGTAAAGACCGTGACCATCCGACGACCCGGAATTATCCAGGGGTAATGTTCCCAATCGAGCCGTTCGCGAAATTCCTTGGCTACTACCTCGCGGAGGGCTCCGTCAATGGTCATCAGATCACCTTGGCCCAGAACCGTGGTGAGATCCTTAACAAGATGGCTGACACCATAAGGTCAATGGGCCTTCCCGCTTACCTGCCCACAACTGGAAACGGATGTGCCCGGACTCAATGCCTGCCTTTGCGGGATCTGCTTGCTGGCCTCGGGCACGCTCATGACAAGCGTATACCTAGTATGGTGCAGGACTGGCCCCCGGGCATAATCAGGATCTTTCTGAATGCGATGATCGAGGGCGACGGCACGACGCATCGTACGTTCAACCACCGAGTTATTTACACGGCCTCGAGGGAGATGGCAGACGACCTGCAGGTTCTTGCCATCAAGGCGGGCTGGTCCGCGAATGTCCGCATCGACGACCGGACGGGTGCGGAACATTTTATGCCATCCGGCCAGCTTATCCGCCACTGTCGGCCCTGTTATGTAGTGTCGATCATTACGCGCCGCCTCACTCCTCTCGTCAATCACCAGCGCTCGCGCGCGCCGAACCGGTACTTGAACGAAGAGGGCTACCATGATGGCTTCGAATTCTACGCGGGGAAAATCCACTGCGTTCAGGTGCCCAACGGCCTGCTGTTTGTTAGGCGCAACGGGAAACCGGTTGTCTCTGGCAACACCCATGAAGTTGTCAGGCATCGGCCGGGGACGGCGGTGTCGCAGGAGTCGCTGCGCTACGTCCGCCTCGACGAGCTGCCCTTCTGGTTTCCCGACTGGGCACGTGAGGATACGGAGCTGATGAAGCGGGCGACCGCCCTGCTGGCCGAGCTTGAGCAGTTCCAGCAGTGGATGGCCGGGCACTTCGGGCTGGACGACGACGGCGTGAAAATGCACGAGAAGAAGGCCAAGACCTCGTTCATGCGCCGGTTCGCGCCCGAGGGCCTGGCCACCGGGCTGGTGTGGACGGCGAACATCCGCACCCTGCGGCACACGATCGAGGCGCGGACCGACCAGGGGGCCGAGGAGGAGATCCGCCTGGTGTTCGGGAAGATCGGCGAGCTGATGCGGGCGGAGGCACCAGCCTTGTTCGGCGACTACACGGTCACCGACGGCACCTGGGCGCCCGGCTGGCGCAAAGTATGAGCCCGCCCCGCAGGCGAGCGGGACAACACAGTGCCTGACGTGACCGTTGGTGAGATGGCGGCGTACCTGGCCGTTCCGGTTGGCTCGCCGGGGGGTCCGTGGCCGGGCGTGGTGGTCATCCACGAGGCGTTCGGCCTGAACGCGGACATCCGGGGCCACGCGGACCGGCTGGCCGCGCTCGGCTACCTGGCGCTGGCGCCCGACCTGAACAATGGCAGGTCCTGGCTGCGCTGCATCCGCGGCATGATCAGGCAGTTGCGCGCCGGATCGGGGCCGACGTTCGACGCCCAGGATGCGTGCCGCGGGTGGCTGGCCGAGCGCGCGGACTGTACCGGCAGGACCGGAGTGATCGGCTTCTGCATGGGCGGCGGCTTCGCGCTGCTGTGCGCGCCGCGCGGAAAGTACGCGGCCGCGGCGGTCAACTACGGCGAGGTCCCCTCGGACGCCGAAGCGGTGCTCGCGGGTTCCTGCCCGATTGTGGCCAGCTACGGGGGTCGCGACCCGATGGGTACCGGGGCCCCGAAGCGGCTCGAGGCCGCGCTGACCGCGCTGGCGGTGCCGCACGACGTGAAGGTGTACCCGGCCGCCGGGCACAGCTTCATGAGCCCCAAGCCGGGCCCGATCGCGCCGCTGGTCGCGCTGGCGCGGCTGAGTTATGACAAGGAGGCGGCCGAGGATGCCTGGCAGCGGATCTTCGCGTTCTTCGGCACGTATCTGAGATAAGCAGGGTCCTGCGGGAGATAAGCAGGGTCCTGGGGGAGGGAGATAAGCAGCGTCCTGGGGGACTAGACGGCCTGGCTGGTTTTCGGGTTTTCCGGGGCCAGGTCGTAGTGAATGAGGCGGTTCGGGGCGCCGCGTTCCCGCAGTACCCGGGCGGTCTTGATGATCATGTGGTCTGGGCCGCTGATGTAGATGTCCCGCTCGGCCCAGGTGGCCTTGGCGGCCAGTTCGGGGACCGTGCCGTACATGACGTCGTGGGCCGGCTCGTCCGACACCGCCGGGATGACCTGCAGCCACGGGTAGACCAGTTCCATCTCCTGCAGCGCGGGCAGGTCGTACAGGTCCTGATGACGGCGCGCGCCGTAATAAAGCACGATCTCACGGTGCCGGCCCGGATCCGGCGCGCTAATGAGGGCCTCGATGACGGCCTTGATCGGGGCGAGCCCGGTGCCGCCGGCTAGGCAGAGGACATCCCGGTCCGCCTGTGTGTTGGCGATCATGACACCGGCCGGTGCGCCGAGCACGAGCGGATCGCCGGCCTGGACCTGATGCACTAGTACCGGGCTGACCAGGCCGCCGCTTACGGCCCGGACATGCAACTGGAGCAGCCCGTCCGGACGTGGGGCGTTCGCGATCGAGTACGTGCGCCACAGCCGGGGCCAGTGCGGCGTCTGGACGCTGATGTGCTGGCCGGGAAGGTAGTTCAGCGACTGCTCGGGTTGAAGGGTCAGCACCGCGATGTCGGGCCTACGCAGTTCCATCCCGGTCACGGTGGCGATCCACCACGCGGGGGCCTGCTCCGCGTCGCTCTTGGCGGCCTCGATCATGACGGTCGCGGCGTGGTTGAATGCGGTCTCCCAGGCCTGCTTCGCCGTCTCGTTCCAGCGGGGCACGGCGAACCGCTGCAGCGTCGCGATCAGCGCGCGGCTGAACACCTCGTAATGCCGCTCGCGAACGCCGAATTTCCGGTGCGCGCGCCCCAGGTCCTGCAGGTACGGCACGAGGTTGTCGCGGTCCTGCTGGCTCTGTTGGGCAGCGGCGATATCGCTGAGGGCCTGGAAGAAACGCGCGCGCTGCACATCCATGGCGGCCGGGAACATGGCCCGGATTTCGGTGTCCATGGCAAAGAGTTGCGCGTAGAAGTATGTCATTGCCGCGTCAGCGGCCGGCTCCAGCAGCCAGAATGAGACTTGTGCGGGATTCCGGGCAGCATCGCCGGCACCGGCAGGCGTCGAAGGACCTTCAGCCTGGCGAGCCGATTCGTCACCTGCTGACATCGCCACACTCATAGTGTGGCACTAGAAGCGGAGCGTTACAATCGATTTCCGGCAAGTCGGGGTTTAACCGGCGCCGGCGATTTTCACAGTGGACAAGCCTGACGTGGGCATGATGGGCCATTATGGGCATGGAACCTTACGTGCAGGAGGATGGATGGGGCGGCCGATAATCGGCATCACTGGGGAGCTCGAGGCCGCCCGGTGGGGCAACTGGATTCGCGAGGCTGTGATCTCACCGGTGAGCTATACGCGAGCCGTCGAGCGCGCTGGCGGGACGCCGGTCATCTTGCCGCCCGTTCCCGCGAGTTCCGTGCCCGTGCTGATCGCCGGGCTCAACGGCCTGGTGCTGGCCGGCGGCCGGGACGTCGACCCCTCGCTGTACGACGAGGCGCCCCACGAGCAGACGGACCTGCCGGACCACCGGAGGGACAGGTTCGAGCTGATCCTCACCCGAGCGGCCATCGAGGCCGACCTTCCCTTCCTGGCCATCGGCCGCGGCATGCACATCCTTAACGTGGCCCGTGGCGGCACCCTGACCCAGCATCTGCCCGACCGCATCGGCAACGAGAGCCACAAGCCGGACCCGGTCAAGATGACCATCCACGACGTGCAGATAACCGCGGCGAGCAAGCTCGGGCGCGTACTCGGCGAGACCGCCCAGGTGCCCGCGGCCCACCACCAGGCGATCAACCGGATCGGCAGCGGGCTCCTTACCGTCGCGTGGACCATGGATCACGTGGTAGAGGCGATCGAACTGCAGGGACATCGCTGGGGCCTGGGCGTGCAGTGGACTCCTGAGGATGGCGACGACCCCCGCCTGTTCGAGGCCCTGGTGACGGTGGCCAAGTCCGCCGCCGCGCAGGCGGCCGCCCAGCCTCAGCCCGAAGTGACCGCGCGGTCCAAGCGATCCGCCAAGCGGCACGCCGCCCGCTCCTCCTAGCCCGGGCTCAGGCTCTAGCCCGGGCTCAGGCTCTAGCCCGGGCTCAGGCTCTAGCCCGGGCCTTGGCTGGCGGGGCGGCGGTGCAGCCCGGGCCGCAGGGGCGCAGAGTGCCCGTCCAGCCGCGGCGGCGCAGGACCGCGGCGATCTCCGCGGCGGTCCGGCAACGGTGCTCGGTAGCATCGAGCCACCCGTATCTCAGCGTGTCCGTTCCCTGCACGAGGTTGACGTTGTCGCGGCGGGTGTCACGCCAGCGCCCTTCCGGCGGGTGGGCCGCGACTCCATCCAATTCGACGCACAGCCCGTACTCCTCGTACAGGTTGTCCAGGTAGCGGTTCCCGCGGCCGTGCCTGCGCCTGGCCTGGCGCCGCGCCGCGGGCAGGCCGTGGGCGTGCTCCACCCCGCGGACGTAATAGCGTTCCAGCGGGGAATGGATGCCGTCGGCAGCGTCCTGCACGGCGACGGTAACCCAGGCGCGCCACCGCATCCGGGAGCGTGTCGCGAGCGCCTTGCTGAGCAGCTCGGCGGTGGTGAGGCGGCGGCCGATAGCCGCCGAGATCCAGCCGTAGGCGTCCTCGAAGGACCGCGCCGTGGCGATCAGGTCGAGGACCGTGTCCTCAACCGTGGTCCGCGGCAACTGCCACGGTGGCTGCCACTCGGGCACCAGGCACCGCGACCTGTGGATAACCACGCCCCGGATGTTCCGATCCCGGCTAGGATACCGCCCGGCCGGGACGCTGATGTGGATCCGCGCGCTCGGCCTGTCGGTGAGACCGTGTACCTCGGCTGCGGTCTGGTGGCTGAGCACGGCGGCAGGCCCCACGCACAGCACCGCGGCCCATAGTCTGCCCTCCCTTGAGGGTTCCCCGGTAAAGGTCGCGTAGACCCCGCGGTGGATGCGCTGCCATGTTCCCGAGCGAAGCCGCCAGGTAATGGCCTTCTCCGTGAAACCCGCCGCACGTGCCTGTTCCCGGGAGACGACACCACATTGGGACTGGAGTTGGCTTCGCCAGCGCAAACTAATTTCGTCTTCCACGCCTCCAAGCCTGCGTGGGTCCGCGGCCGCGCGCCACGCCAATCTCCAGCCTGTGGATAACTCGCGAAGCCATGATCGTGAACGGCTACTGCCCGCCACGGGGTAGTAACCGTTCACGATAACGAGCGCCCGGAGTTGGCGGGGCGAAATGTCGGGTTTGTGGCAGTCGGCTGGGGGCTCGCTGGGGTCGGAGCTGGGGTCGGAGCCGGGGGGGGGCTCGCTGGGGCTGGAGCGCTCGCTGGGGTCGGAGCCGGGGAACTCGCTGGGGTCGGGGAGCTCGCTGGGGTCGGGGAGCTCGCTGGGGTCGGGGAGCTCGCTGGGGTCGGGGAGCTCGCTGGGGTCGGAGGGCTCGCTGGGGTCGGAGGGCTCGCTGGGGTCGGAGCGGTGGGGCGGCTTAGAGGGGGAGTTGGTAGCTGCCGGCCCAGTGAGCCTGGAGCCAGTCCATGAAGGTGAACCAGGCGCCGGTTACCTCGAGCAGGCCGACGCAGATCAGCATGGCGCCCCCGATCCTGGTCACCAGGCGGGCGCGCCGCCGGAAGAACGCAAAGGTACGCATCGCGACCTGGAAGCCGAACGACACAAGCAGGAACGGAATCCCCAGGCCCAGGGCATAGACGAAGGCGAGCACAGCGCCGCGCGCCGCGGTGCCGCTGGATGCAGACAACGCCAGCACGGCGGTCAGCGTAGGCCCGATGCAGGGAGTCCAGCCGAGCCCGAACATCACGCCGAGCAGCGGCGCTCCCGCCAGGCCCGCCTTCGGCGTCGCCGCGGGCCGCACGATGCGGCCCGCGAAGGAGAACCGGTCGAGGAGCCCGGCGAACAGCAGCCCGAGCACGATCGTGAGCCCGCCCAGGACCTGCGTCAGCAGCCGGGCATGCCCGGTCAGCAGGTGGCCGAGCCCGCCGAGGGCCGCGCCGTAGGCCACGAAGACGACGGAGAACCCGAGCACGAACAGCGCCGTCCCGGCGACAACCCGGCCGCGGGGCGGAGCGGTCGCCGTCTCGGCGAGCGGCGGGGCGGCCACCGCCACGCCGGACCCATCCGCTGATGTGACCGCGGCCGCCTGCGACGACGAGACGGCCGGTGCGCCGCTCGCGCCGGCCATGCCGGTGACGAAGGACAGGTAGCCGGGCACCAGCGGCAGGCAACAGGGGGACAGAAAGGTGACCGCCCCGGCCGCCGCGGCCACCGGCAGCGCCAGGATCAGCGGACCGGAGGTCACGAGCTGCCCGACGCCGCTCATGACGACCCCGGCACGATCGAGTCACGCATGGCCCGGCCCGTGAACCGCGAACCTCACCTGCTGCTCCCGTCGGCGTAGTAGCTGGAATCCCCCGCCTTCAGGCAGGGGAGGATGTCAAGAGTTCACTATGCCATGCACGCCCTCAACCGGTCGACGGCGGCTACTACGTCAAGTCGTAGACGACGAAGGTAGGGCGAAGACGAGAACGACGTAAGCCGCTAGCGACACCGCGAACGCCAGCGCCATGCCCAAAGACGCCCCGGCCGCGCCGTTGCCGGCAAAGCCGAGCCCGGAGAAGCCGGCCCCGACAATCCCGAGCAACCCGATGGCTGACATCCAGATCGTCAGCCGGTGCCGGGTGCCGATGGCCCGGATCAGCTGGCCTACCGCGGCGATGACCAGCAAGATGGCCACGACCACGTGCAGCGCGAGCACCGGGCTGGAGAACAGCCCGATGGATTTCTTCGCCGTCGGCGCGGTCCCGTACAGGTTGTAGACGATGCCGAGGATGAACTCGATCAGCAGCATGGCCACGGCGCCGAGGCTGGAGATCCGAATCCGGGCAAGCCGACTCGCCTGGTCGGGCCCAGCCGCCCGAGCGGCCGTATTAACTTCGGACATCCCCACCTCCGAGAACGGAATCCTAGCCCGAGCCGCTAAGGTTGGCGAGGTGAGATCGGTCCTCACCCGGACGAAGGCGCCTTCGGGGGAACAGGGAAAGCCAGCCAACTGGCTGCTCCTGGTCGGCTTGGGCGCGTTTGCCGTCGCTCTCGGGCTTTACGTGATCTACACGGTCATCCACCCGAAGAGCTTCACCATGGACCCGGTCGACCTGGCCGTGTACCGGTCCGGCGGGCTCATCGTCCGGCACGTCAGGCCACTGTACAACCCGCGCCTGGCGGCGCCGCTCTACGACTGGGTCGGGTACGGCAAGCTGCACCTGCCGTTCACCTACACGCCATTCGCGGCCATCGCGTTCGCGCTTATCTCGTTCGTCCCCTGGTGGCTGTCCCAGCAGCTTTCCGTGGCGGTGGACATCATCGCGCTGCTCGCGGCGCTGTGGCTGACCCTCGGCGGGCTCGGCTACCGCAGGGACAAGACCAGGCTCGGCGCCGCCCTGCTCGGCGCCGCCGCCGTCTTGTGGACCGAACCCGTCCTGCGCACGATGTACCTGGGCCAGGTCAACCTGGTCCTGATGGCGTTGATCATCTGGGACCTGTGTCAGCCGGATACGGCGAGAAGCCGCTGGTGGAAGGGGTTCGGCACGGGCGTCGCGGCCGGCATCAAGCTGGTCCCGCTGATCTTCATCCCGTACCTGCTGCTGGCCAGGAAGTTCCGGCAGGCGGCGATGGCCTGCGCGGGCTTCGCATTCACCGTGCTGCTCGGCTTCGTAATCTTGCCCAAGGACTCCGCGAAGTGGTGGTTCGACGGCCTGTTCGTCCAGGGCGGCCGGACCGGTTTTACCGGCTGGGCCGGCAACCAGTCGCTCGACGGCCTCATCACCCGGCTGGCCGGCAGCGTGAATAGCGCCAAACCCGCCTGGATCGTGGCCGCCGTCCTGGTCGGCGCGGCCGGGGTGACTGGCGCCGCCCTGCTCGACCGGAAGGGCTATCCGCTGCCCGGCCTGCTGCTGGCCGCGCTGACCGGACTGTTGATCTCGCCGATCAGCTGGGATCACCACTGGGTGTGGATCGCACCGGGCGCGCTCGTGGCCGCGCACTACGCGGTGCAGGCATGGCGGCGGGGGGCCATCAGGACCGCTTGGGCTTGCGCGATCACGGCCGTGGCCCTCGTGGCGTGGTTCGGCGCCTGGCCGGCCCGGCTGTTCACGTCCAAGCTCAACCTAGGCAACGACTCGCTCGGCCTGCTCTGGATCCCCAGGAATACCAACCCGGTCTACTACCAGTGGTACGGGGACCAGCCCTGGTTCACCGAATACCACTGGCACGGCCTAGCCCTGATCGTCGGCAACGCGTACGTCCTGGCCGGGCTGGCGATGTTCGGGTCGCTGCTGGCCCTATCGCTGCTACTGCCGCACGGGGCGAAGCCGCACGGGACGAAGGAGCGCGACGATGAGCCTGGGCGAGGTCAGGGAAGTCTGCGAGGACGTCTACGCCTACCTGCAGCCTGACGGCAGCTGGTACCTCAACAACACCGGCTTCCTGGTCAGCGACGCTGGCGTGATCAGCGTCGACGCCACCTCGACCGAGCGGCGCACCCGCGCCTACCTGGACGCCATCAAGGCAGTTACGGAAAAACCAGTCCGCACGCTGGTCAACACCCATCACCACGGCGATCACACACACGGCAACTACCTGATGAGCGGCGCCACCATCATCGGCCACGAGCGGTGCCGTGAGGCCATCCAGAACAGCCCGATGCCGCCGCCGCCCGGCATCTGGTCCGAGGTGGACTGGGGCCACCTCGAGCCGGCCCCGCCGTTCCTGACCTACACCAACGGCGTCACCCTGTGGTCCGGCGACCTGCGCTGCGAGGTCCGCTACGTAGGCACCCCGGCACACACCACGAACGATTCGATTGTGCATATCCCGGACCGTGACGTGGTGTTCACCGGCGACCTGCTGTTCAACGGCGGCACCCCGTTCGCGCTGATGGGCTCGATCAGCGGCTGGATCGAGGTGCTCGAGACCGTGCTGCGTCCGCTCGGCGCCCGGACCCTCGTCCCCGGCCACGGCCCTGTCTGCGGTCCCGAGGTCATCGACGACATGCTCGGCTACCTACGCTTCGTGCAGGACGTCGCGCGGCAAGCGAAGGCGGCGGGCCTGCCGCCGCTTGAGGCCGCCCGCGCCGCCGACCTGGGGGAGTTCAAAGACCTTCTAGACGCCGAACGGATCGTAGGAAACCTGCACCGCGCATACCTCGAGCTCGACGGCGGCGAGCGCGGCGGCCCGCTCGACCTCGCCCGCGCCCTCGGCGAGATGGTGGCCTACAACGGCGGCCAGCCCCTGACCTGCCACGCGTAGACTCTGCTGACCCCGGTGGACGACCCCCCGAACCCCCCGAGTAAAACTCTGCTGACCCCGGGGGGACGACCCCCCGAACCCCCCGAGAAAGACGACTATGGCCTGGGCCAACGAGGAAGTCGCCGGCCTGCTGCGAGAGTACGCCGAGCTTACCCAGATCACCGGGGGCGACGTGTTCCGGGCCAGGAACTACGAAAAGGCGGCCCGTTCGGTTCGCGGCTGGGCCGACGACATCAGCCAGCTCGACGTCAAGGCGCTGCGGGCGATCCCCGGCGTCGGCGCCTCGATCGCGGCCAAGATCGCCGAATACCGCGACACCGGGAGCATCAGGGCGCTCGAGGAACTGCGTGCGAAGATACCACCCGGGGTCCTCGAGCTAACCCGGGTACCTGGCCTCGGGCCCAAACGCGCCCTGCAGTTGAGCCACGACCTCGGCGTCGCCTCGGTCGACGACCTGGCGGCGGCGATCAACGCGGGCCGCCTGGACGGCCTGGCCGGGTTCGGCGCCAAGAGCGGCGAGCGCATCGCCAGCGGCATCGAGGTGTACCGGCAGGGCCGCGAGCGGGTGCTGCTTGACGTCGCGCTGCACACCGCGACCACGCTGGTGGCGGCGCTTTCCGCCGTCCCCGGCTGCCAGCGCTGCGCGTACGCAGGCTCGCTGCGCCGGATGCGGGAGACGATCGGGGACGTGGACATCCTGGCCGCGGCGCAGGATGCGGCGCCGCTGATGGCGGCGCTGACCACCCAGGACGAGGTGGCCAGCGTGATCGCCAGCGGACCGACCAAGACATCGATCCGGACCGTCCGCGGGCTCCAGGTGGACCTGCGGGTGGTACCACTCGACGCCTGGGGCGCGGCGCTGCAGTACTTCACCGGCTCGACCGCGCACAACGTCGCGGTGCGCCAGATCGCGGTGCGCAGCAAGCTCAGGCTGTCCGAATACGGGCTGTTCGACGCGGAAACGAGCGAGCTCATCGTCTCGCGGACCGAAGAGGAGGTCTACGCGCGGCTCGGCCTGGCCTGGGTGCCTCCGGCCCTGCGGGAGGACCGCGGGGAGATCGAAGCGGCGGCACAGGGGCAGATACCTAGCCTCGTTCGGGAAAATGACCTCAACGGGGACCTGCACACGCATACCGACCTCACCGACGGGGTGGCCAGCCTGGAGGCCATGGTGGCGGCGGCGCAGCGACGGGGATACGAGTACTACGCCATCACCGACCACGCGCCGAACCTGATCATGCAGCGGATGACCAACGAGAAGATGCTGGCCCAGCGGGAGCAGGTACGGGCCCTCGACACGAAAATGGAACTGCTGCACGGCACCGAGCTGAACATCGGCCCGGACGGCTCAGTGGACTGGGAGGCGGACTTCCTGGCCGGATTCGACCTGTGCGTGGCCTCGGTGCACTCGCATTTCGAGCAGCCGCGCGCCGAGATGACCAGGCGGTTCATCACCGCCTGCGAGAACCCGCACGTCAACGTCATCGGCCACCCCACCGCCCGGCGGATCGGCAAGCGCCCGCCGGTCGAGGTCGATTTCGGCGAGCTGTTCCGGGCCTGCGCGCGCACCGGCACCGCGCTGGAGATCAACGCCTCGCCGCAGCGGCTGGACCTGCCGTCCGATCACATCCGCGCGGCCCGCGATGCCGGGGTCAAGTTCGCCATCGACAGCGACGCGCACTCCGTCTCTGACCTGGGCAACATGCCGTACGGCGTCGGCACCGCGCAGCGCGGCTGGCTCACCCCGGACGACGTGATCAACACCTGGCCGCTGGAGGCGCTGCGCGCCTTCCTCCGCAAGGGCCGCTGAGCATCGCAGGGACTAAGATCGTCCTGGGGCAACACCGGGGAATGAATGAGGTTGCGATGACACCCTATCCAGCCCAGGACCCGGAGGCGATCAGGCGCGGCTACGAGCAGTACGCTCCGCCGGTGCCGCCGGGAATGTACTTCGATTGCGATTCCGGCCTGGTCCTGCCGCAGGGCGTGCGGCCCCGCAGCGTCGGTCGCGTGGTTGCGGCCTATTCCCTGGCGGTCCTGCTTTTCATCGGCACCCTCGGAATTGGCTACATCATCTGGAGCCTGGTGACCTGGGGTCGTGGCCAGACGCCCGCGCAGCGGCTGCTTGGCCTGCGCTGCTGGCGGCCGGAGACCGGCCGCCTTGCGAGCCGTGGGCAGATGGCGCTGCGCCAGGTCAGCGGCCTGCTTCTCAACGGCGAGTTGCTGATGGGCGTCTTCATATTGCTGCTCAGCAAGGACCGGACCGCGGTCGGCGACTATCTCATCGGCAGCGTAGTCCTGCACGACCCGGATAACGTCTTGCTGAGGCAGGGTCCTGACCCGGCCGGCACTAGCCGTCACTGAGTTCCGGCGCGGAGGCGCGGCACCGCTCCGCCAATCGCTCTGGCACCGGTGAGAAACGGTGCCGGATCCGGTCTATATAGGCGTGACAGACCCGCCATCCGGCGCGACCGGGCTGCTGGCCGGCGCGATCAGCTACATGCTCGGCGTGTGCGCCCTGGTCCGGCCCGCCGAGATGGCGCTGCCCACGCCGTGCGCGGACTGGGACCTCGGCATGCTGCTCGGTCACCTGAGCGACTCGATGGCGGACCTGGAGACCGCCATCCGCACCGGGCACCTGGACCTGGAGCGCCCGCCAGATCATGCCGTCGGTGATCCGGTCGACACCCTGCGGGACCGGGCGGCTCAGCTTTTGTGCGCGGCCTTCGGCTACGGCGGCTCCGGGCGCTTCGTGGCCGTAGCCGGACTGCCGGTGCCGGCCGGCCTGGTGGCCTGCACCGGGGCCATGGAGATCGCGGTGCACGGATGGGATGTGTCGGCGGCCCAGGGCGGTGCTGGCGGCGGGGTCCGCCCTATCCCGGCCGGGCTTGCCACCCGGATGCTCCGGCTGGGCCCGCTGCTTGTGGCCGGCCGCGAGGGCCTGTTCGCCGTCCCGGTCGATGTCCCGGCTCAGGCCAGCCCGGGCGACCGGCTGGTCGGTTATCTCGGCCGCCGCCCGGGTAACGCGCCATTGATTACTGGCGAGTAATATAGACGGAGCAACGTTCCTTATGCGCAGGGAGGCCGAACGTGCCCCGCACCGCACGCGATGTCGTCTTCGTCGACGGCGTCCGAACCCCGTTCGGGAAGGCCGGGCCGACCGGCCTGTACGCCGAGACCAGGGCCGACGACATGGTCGTCAGCGTGATCCGCGAGCTGCTGCGGCGCAATCCCGCGCTGCCGCCTGAGCGGATCGGCGAGGTGGCGATCGCCGCCACCACCCAGACCGGCGACCAGGGGCTGACCATCGGCCGCAGCGCCGCGGTGCTGGCCGGGCTGCCGAAGTCGGTGCCCGGGTACGCCATCGACCGGATGTGCGCGGGCGCGATGACCGCCGTGACCACGGCCGCCGGGTCGATCGCGCTGGGCGCCACCGACACCGCGATCGCGGGCGGCGTCGAGCACATGGGCCACCATCCGATGGGCTCCGGCGTCGACCCGAACCCCCGGTTCATCTCCGAGCGGCTGGTGGATCCGTCGGCGCTGGTGATGGGCTCGACGGCGGAAAACCTGCACGACCGGTTCCCGGCCATCACCCGGGACCGCGCCGACGCTTACGCCCTGGCCAGCCAGCATAAGGTGGCCGCAGCCTACGCGGCGGGCCACATCCAGCCCGACCTGGTACCGGTCGCGGTACGCAGCGCCGAACGGGCCTGGGGTCTGGCCACCGCCGACGAGCCGCCGCGGCCGGACACCACGCTGGCCGCGCTGGCCGGGCTGAAGACGCCGTTCCGGCCGCACGGCCGGGTCACCGCGGGGAACTCGGCCGGGCTGAACGACGGCGCCACCGGCTGCGTCATCGCGGCCCAGGACGTGGCGGCCGAGCTGGGCCTGGACGCCAGGATGCGGCTGGTCGACTTCGCTTTTGCTGGAGTGGAGCCGGAGATAATGGGTGTCGGCCCTGTGCCCGCCACCGAAGCCGTACTGGCCCGCAACGATCTGGCCATCGACGACATCGGCCTGATCGAGATCAACGAGGCGTTCGCGGTCCAGGTGCTCGCCTTCCTCGACCATTTCAAGATCGCCGACGAGGACCCACGGGTGAATCCGTGGGGCGGCGCGATCGCGCTCGGCCATCCGCTCGCCAGCTCCGGCGTGCGGCTGATGATCCAGCTGGCCCGCCAGTTCGCCGGGCAGCCCGGCACCCGTTACGGCCTGACCACGATGTGCGTCGGGATGGGCATGGGCGGCACCGTCCTGTGGGAGAACCTCAATGCCTGAAAACATTGGCCCGAACGAGCCGGGTCTCGAGCAGTCCGGAATCGCCACGCTGTTTCCCGGCGAAGTCGTCACCCGGGCCCTCGTCCGCGATGTTGAGCTGCCCTACGGGGCGGGCCCGATGGCGCTCATCACGCTGGACAACGGGCACGACCACACCCGGCCGAACACGTTTGGCCCGGGCGGATTGATCTCGCTGCGTGAGGCCCTGGACTCGGTGGCCCGCCGGGCGGATCGTGGCGACATTGCCGCGGTCGGCATCACGGGCAAGCCGTTCATCTTCGCGGTCGGCGCGGACCTGACCGGCGCCGCGCTGATCGGCTCGCGGGACGAGGCGCTGGCCATCGGCAGGCTGGGGCACGCGGTGTTCCGGCGGTTCGGCGAGCTGGGCGTGCCGTCGTTCGCGTTCGTCAACGGCGCGGCCCTCGGCGGCGGCCTCGAGCTGGCGCTGCACTGCTCGTACCGCACGATCTCCTCCGGCGTGACCGCGGTCGCGTTCCCCGAGTGCTTCCTGGGCCTGCTGCCCGGCTGGGGCGGCACGTACCTGCTGCCGCACCTGATCGGCCCGGCGCAGGCGCTGAAGGTCATCATCGAGAACCCGCTCAGCCAGAACCGCATGCTGACCGGGTCGCAGGCTCATGCGCTGGGGATCGCCGACGCCATGTTCGAGCCCGCCGACTTCCTGGCCGAATCGCTCCGCTGGGCCGCCCAGGTCATTTCCGGATCGGTCCCGGTCACGCGTGACCGGGACCGCGAGGACTGGGACCAGGCGGTCGCCGGCGCCCGGTTGCTCGCGGACGGCAAGCTGCACGGCGCCGCGCCCGCGCCTTACCGGGCCATCGAGCTGGTGGCCGCGGCGCGTGGCCGGACCCGCGACGAGGGGTTCGCCGCCGAGGACGAAGGGCTCGCCGACCTGCTGCTCAGCGATGAGCTGCGGGCCGGGCTCTACGCCTTCGACCTGACCCAGAAGCGGGCCCGCCGCGCTGTTGGCGCGCCAGACGCCTCCCTTGGCCGCCCTGTCACCAAGGTCGGCGTGGTGGGCGCCGGCCTGATGGCCGCGCAGATCGCGCTGCTGTTCGCGCGGCGGCTCGAGGTACCGGTCGTGCTGACCGACCTGGACCAGGCCCGCCTGGACGCCGGAGTGGGCCACGTGCGGGCCGAGGCAGCCAAGCTCCGCGACCGCGGCCGGATCAGCGCCGACGCCGCCGCGCGGCTGACCGCGCTGGTCACCGGGTCGCTGACCAAGGACGCGTTCGCGGACGCCGATTTCGTGATCGAGGCCGTGTTCGAGGAGATCGCGGTCAAGCAGCGGGTGTTCGCCGAGGTCGAGGCGGTGGTCCGGCCGGACTGCGTGCTTGCTACCAACACCTCTTCGCTGTCGGTGACCGAGATGGCGTCCGGGCTGGCGCACCCCGAGCGCGTGGTGGGATTCCACTTCTTCAACCCCGTGGCCATGATGCTGCTGGTCGAGGTGATCCGGGCCGCTCGTACCGACGATGCGACGCTGGCCACGGCGCTGGCCGTCGGCAAGGCGCTGAAGAAGAACTGCGTGCTGGTCAAGGACGCGCCGGCCTTCGTGGTGAACCGCCTGCTGACCAGGTTCCTCGGGGAGATCATCGGCTGCGTCGACGAGGGCACGCCGTTCGAGGTGGCCGAGCACGCGCCCGATCCGCTCGGCCTGCCCATGTCCCCGTTCTTCCTGCTTCAGCTGGTCGGCCCGGCGGTCGCGCTGCACGTGGGGGAGACGCTGGCCGCGGCCTACCCCGACCGGTTCAAGGTGTCGCCGAAACTGCGTGCCCTGGTGGAAGCGGGCAAGACGGCGGTTTACCGGCCCGACTTCACCGTCGATGAGTCGGTCGCGGCCATCCTGGCCGGGGGTGACCGCCCGTCGAGCGCCGGCGAGGTCCGCGAGCGCGCCCTGGAGGCGCTAGCCGAGGAGATCAAGATGATGCTCGACGAGGGCGTCGTCGAGGCGGCCGAGGACATCGACCTGTGCATGATCCTGGGTGCCGGCTGGCCCTTCCACCTCGGCGGGATCACGCCCTACCTGGACCGCGCCGGGATCACGGAGAAGGTGACAGGCACCCGGTTCCGCATCTAGCCGCGGTCAGCGCGGCCGGTGGTCGACGACGCGGCGCATCTTGCCCACCGACCGCTCGATGGACTCCGGAGCCAGGACGCGGGCCGTCATGGTGACGCCGATGATGTTCTTGACCAGCGCCGCCAGGGTGATGGCCGCGTCGTCCGCGTCGGCTTCGGCCACCCCGGGGCGGCGCTCCACGTGGACCGCCAGCTGATCCATCCAGCCCTCCCGGGTCAGGTGCAGCTGGAAGTGCGGGGAAAGCGCCGGTATGCCCATGATGAGCTCTTCGATCTGGGTCGGGAACAGGTTGACCCCGCGCAGGATGATCATGTCGTCGGTGCGGCCGGTGACCTTCTGCATCCGCCGCATGGTACGCGCGGTGCCGGGCAGCAGACGGGTCAGGTCGCGGGTCCGGTACCGGATGACCGGCATGGCCTGCTTGGTCAGCGAGGTGAAGACGAGCTCGCCTTCCTCGCCGTCGGGCCGCGCCTCCCCGGTGAGCGGGTCGATCACCTCGGGGTAGAAGTGGTCCTCCCAGATGTGCAGGCCGTCCTTGGTTTCCACGCACTCTTGCGCCACGCCCGGGCCGATCACCTCCGACAGGCCGTAGATGTCGGTGGCGTCGAGGCCGGCCCGGGCCTCGATCTCGGCCCGCATCTCGTTCGTCCACGGCTCGGCGCCGAAGATGCCGAACCGCAGCGAGGAAGCGGCCGGGTCGTGGCCCTGGCGTTCCATCTCATCGACGATCGCGAGCATGTAAGACGGCGTGACCATGATGATGTCCGGCCGGAAGTCCCGGATCAGGGTGACCTGCCGCTCGGTCATCCCGCCGGAGACCGGGACCACCGTGCAGCCGAGCTTCTCCGCCCCGTAGTGCGCGCCGAGTCCTCCGGTGAACAACCCGTAGCCGTAGGCGTTGTGGATGATGTGGCCGGGGCGCCCGCCCGCCGCCCGGATCGAGCGGGCCATCACGGTGGCCCACACCTCGACGTCGTCCCGCGTGTAGCCGACCACCGTGGCCCGGCCCGTCGTACCCGAGGAGGCGTGCACCCGCACGACCTGCTCGCGGGGCACCGCGAACATGCCGAACGGGTAGTTCTGCCGCAGGTCGTCCTTGCTGGTAAGCGGAAACTTGGCCAGGTCGGTCAGGTCCTTGCAGTCGTCGGGGTGCACGCCCGCCGCGTCGAAGGCCGCCCGGTAGTGCGGCACGTTGGCGTAGGCGTGCCGCAGCGACCACTGGAGCCGTTCCAGCTGCAGCGCGCGCAGTTCGTCGGCCGATGCGCGCTCGATGGGGTCGAGGTCCCCTGACGGGGACGTGAGGTCCTGCATCCGGCCTCCTCGGCGGCTAGGCGTCGTAGTCGACGGTAATCGTGTCGGATGCGGGCAGGGCCTGGCAAGTGAGGACGTAGCCCGCGTCGAGTTCGTCCTGCTCCAGGGCGTAGTTGCGGCGCATGGTGACGTCGCCCTCGACCAGCAGGGCGCGGCAGGTGCCGCACACCCCGCCCTTGCAGGCAAACGGCAGGTCGGGCCGGACCCGCTGGGCCCCGTCAAGGACCGCGGTGCCGGCCGGGACGGTCACGGTGCTGCTACGCCCGTCGAGCAGCACGGTCACCTCGGCGCCGGGGCCCGCGGCCGCCTCGGCGTGCGTGGCCTGGGCGGGCGGGGCGTCCTCCACGTAGAAGAGCTCGCGGTGGATGCGACTGCGCGGGACGCCGAGTTCACCCAGCACCCCGATCGCGTCCTCGACCATGCCGAACGGGCCGCACAGCCACCAGTGGTCGGCTGCGGCCACGTCGACGGTGACCGGCAGCAGCGCGCGCAGCTTGCCGGCGTCGAGTCGGCCGTTGAACAGCTCGACTTCCTGCGGCTCGCGGCTGAGCACGTGGACCAGGCAGATCCGCTCCGGGTAGGCGTCCTTGAGGTCGGCGATCTCGTCGGCGAACATCACCGAGTCGCCGCGCCGGTTGCCGTAGAGCAAGGTGACGGTGGATTTGTCCTGCGCGGCGAGCACGGATCCGGCGATGGACAAGACCGGGGTGATCCCGCTGCCCGCGGCGAGCAGGACGTGGTGCGCGGGGATGTCCAGATCGGGGCTGAACGAGCCCGACGGCGCCTGCACGTCGATCACGTCTCCGGTCCGGACCTCGTGCACGAGCCAGCCGGACACCGCGCCGCCGGCTACCACCCGCACGCCGATTCGCGGCGGCCGCCCGGCGGCCGCGCAGATCGAGTAGGACCGCCGCTCGTCGCCGCGGCGGACAGTCACTGATTGTCCGGGCGCGAAGGCGAACCTGTCGGCCAGCACGGGCGGGACGTCGAAGGTCACCGCGGCGGAGTCGTCGGTCAGCGGGTCCACCCGCGCCACGGTAAGCGGGTGGAACTCGGCCCGGCGAACGGACGGGGTGACCATCAGAATTCCTTCACGTACTCGAAGGGTTCGCGGCAGGCCTTGCAGCGGTACAGCGTCTTGCACGCAGTGGCGCCGAACGCTGCGGTCTGCGTCGTGTCGCGAGAGCCGCACTGGGGGCATTCGATCGGCTCGCGGCGAGGCGCCGTGAGGGTGAGCGGCACCGGACCCATGCGGTCCGGCGCGGGATGCGGCGGGGCGATGCCGGCCGCCCGCAGCTTCCGGCGGCCCTCCGCCGTGATCCAGTCGCTGCTCCAGGCCGGCGCGAGCGCGGTGCGCACGGTGACGTCGGCGAAGCCGGCCCGGCCGAGCCGATACCGCAGGTCCTGCGCGATCTCGCGCAGCGCGGGGCAGCCCGAGTACGTCGGGGTGATCGTCACGCACAGTCGCCCGTCCTCGGCGGCGACGTCGCGCAAGATGCCCAGGTCGGCCACTGTCACCATGGGCAGTTCGGGATCGGGCACCGCCGCGGCGATCTCGCGGGCGAAGGCCAGGTCGCACCCGGCAGCCGCGCCCCTGGTCACCACGTCGCGTCCGGGTGCGCGCGGGCCACGCTCTGCAGCTCGGCGAGCAGGTACCCGAACGCCTCGGTGTGCACGCCGTCGCGCCCGGACTGGCCGGCCACCCGCGCCATCGGTGCCGCGCCCGGGCGCCCTAGGGTGGCCGCGTCGAACACGGCGTCGAGCACGGCGCCGACTTCGCCGCGCAGCCCCGCCGGGTCGGCCGCCACCCCGGGCAAGGCGGCGGTCACGGGATCGGCCTCGAAGAGCTCGTCGACCAGCGGCCAGACGGCGCCGAGCGCGGCCTGCATCTTGAGGTGCGACAGCGGGGTGCCGTCGCCGAGCCTGATCACCCACTGGGCGGCGTAGTCCCGGTGGTAGGTGAGTTCCTTGACGCCCTTGGCCGCGATGGCCGCCAGCACCGGATCCGCCGACTCGGCCAGCCGGCCGAACAGCGCCAGCCGCCAGGCCGAGAAGACCAGCAGCCGGCCCTCCAGCTCGGCGAAGTCGGCGTCCAGCGCCTCCACCAGCCGCACGTTGCGGAATTCGTGCTCGTCCCGGAAGAACGCCAGCTCGTCCTCGTCGCGGCCGGTCCCGTCGGCGAGCAGGGCAGCTTCGGCCCGGCCGGCCCGGGCCAGCAGCATGCGGGCCTGCCCGAGCAGGTCCAGCGCGATGTTGGCCAGCGCGGTTTCCTCCTCCAGTTCCGGCAGGCGCGTCATCCACTGCTGCAGCCGGTGCGAGTAGACCAGCGCGTCGTCGCCGAGCATCAGGCAGTAGGTCGCCAGCGCCTGCGCGTTGACGCCTTCCGGCACCGACGTGTCGATCCCCTCGAGCGGGTCGGTGAACCCGGTGCCGAACGCCCAGCGATGATCCTCGGTCTCCTCGCTCAGGCTCTGGTAGGCGGCGAACTCGTCCTCGGTCATGGGCACGGCCTAAATGTGCGGGACATCGTCCGGGATGTCGTAGAACGTCGGGTGCCGGTAGACCTTGTCGCCGGATGGCGCGAAGAACGGGTCCTTCTCGTCCGGGCTCGACGCGGTGATGTCCCTGGCCGCGACGACCCAGATGCTGACGCCCTCGTTCCTGCGCGTGTACAGGTCACGGGCATGGCGCAGGGCCATCTGCGGGTCGGCCGCGTGCAGCGACCCGACGTGCACGTGGTTGAGCCCGCGCTTGCCGCGCAGGAACACCTCGTACAGCGGCCAGCCCGAGCGCACCTGTGGTTCGGTCATCAGGCCGCCTCGTCCCGGGGCCGGTGCTTGGCGGCGTAGGCCGCGGCGGCCTCGCGCACCCAGGCGCCCTCGTCGTGGGCTGCCTTGCGGCGCGCGATCCGTTGCGCGTTGCACGGTCCGTTGCCCTTGATGACGGACATGAACTCGTCCCAGTCCACCGATCCGAAGTCGTAGTGCCCGCGCTCGGCGTTCCACCTCAGGTCGGGATCGGGCAGGGTCACGCCAAGCCTCTCGGCCTGCGGGACCGTCATGTCCACGAAGCGCTGGCGCAGTTCGTCGTTGGTGTGCCGCTTGATGCCCCAGGCCATCGACTGCGCGGTGTTCGGAGACTGGTCGTCCTGCGGCCCGAACATCATCAGGGACGGCCACCAGAACCGGTTCGTGGCGTCTTGCACCATCGCCCGCTGCGCCGCGGTGCCGCGCATCATGATCATCAGCAGCTCGTAGCCCTGCCGCTGGTGGAACGACTCCTCCTTGCAGATGCGCACCATCGCCCGGGCGTAGGGACCGTAGGAGGAGCGGCATAGCGGCACCTGGTTGCAGATGGCCGCGCCGTCGACCAGCCAGCCGATCACGCCGACGTCGGCGTAGGTCAGCGTCGGATAGTTGAAGATCGAGGAGTACTTCTGCCGCCCGTGCACCAGCTTGCTGGTGAGGTCGGCGCGATCGACGCCGAGCGTCTCGGCCGCCGAATACAGGTACATGCCGTGGCCGGCCTCGTCCTGCACCTTGGCGATGAGGATGGCCTTGCGGCGCAGCGAGGGTGCCCGGGTGATCCAGTTGCCCTCCGGCTGCATGCCGATGATCTCCGAGTGCGCATGCTGGGCGATCTGGCGAATCATCGTCGACCGGTAGGCCTCCGGCATCCAGTCCCGCGGCTCGATGCGCCGTCCGCGGTCCAGCGTCTGGTCAAAGTGGGCATGCAGGCCGCTCGCCCCCGTCTCCGGAAGAGCCATCAACGCCACCATCCCTCCGGCACCATCGTAAGCACCACGGGACCACGTGTCTCCGGGTCGGCGGCCGTATTATTTACCGGACGTTCGGTCGATTATATAGGAGGTGGTCCCGGTGCCGCACCTGCCCGGCGTCGAGGCGATGATGGCGAAGGACAAGGCCTCCCGCGGCTTGGGCATCGAGCTGATCAGCCAGGGCGAGGGACGGGCGGTCACCCGCATGACGGTGCGCGACGACATGGTGAACGGGCACGCCATCGCCCACGGCGGCCTGATCTTCGCCCTGGCGGACACCGCGTTCGCCTGCGCCTGCAACAGCTTCGGGCCGGTGACGGTGGCTGCGTCGGCCAACATCGTCTTCGTCGCGCCCGCGCGCGCCGGAGACGTCCTGATGGCCGAGGCCGCGCTGCGGACCCGGTTCGGGCGCGCCGGGCTCTACGACGTGACCGTCCGCCGCGGCGGCGAGGTGATCGCCGAGTTCCGCGGCCGCAGCCACGAGCTGGGCCCGGCGTCATGAGCGCTGCGGTCGCGCCCGGTGCGGACCGCCCGGCGACAGTGGCACCGGACGTACGGCCGCGCCGGGGACGGCCAGGCCACGACCTGGCGTCCGTCCTGGCGGTGGCCGTCGAGATCTTCAACGAGCGTGGCTACGACGGCACGAGCATGCGAGATCTAGCGGATCGGCTCGGCATCGCGAAGTCGGCGATCTATCACCACGTCACGGGCAAGGAGGAACTCCTCAAGCTGGCCCTGGACCGGGCCCTGGCCGGCCTGGCGGTGGTGACGGACCGGGCGCGAGCGCTCCCCGCGCCGGCCATCGAGCGCCTGGAGTACCTCGTCCGGGGCAGCGTCGAGGTGCTCGAGGCCGAGTCGCCCTACGTCACTCTGCTGCTCCGGGTGCGCGGCAACACCGACGTCGAGCGGACCGCGCTCGACCAGCGGCGTGCCTTCGACCGGTTCGTGGCCGAACTGGTGGCCGAGGCCGTGCGGGACGGTGACATCCGGGCCGACGCCGACGCGATGATCACCGCGCGGCTGCTGTTCGGCCTGGTCAACTCCATCGTCGAGTGGTACAGGCCGACGCGGCGTGCGGGGGCGGCCTCGCTGGCCGACCCGGTGTGCGCGATGGCCTTCGACGGCCTGCGTGCCAGGCGCTCGTCACCTCGCAGTCAGTAACGGATCGCGATCTCGCGGCCGTGGCGGTCGTGCTGCGGCCGGCTGGGGAGGGTGACCGCCTGGCCGGTGGCGATGCGCCAGGCGCTCCAGGCCACGGCCGCCGCGTCGTGGGCGTCCGTGAGCAGGGACGACGGAACCGGTGGGACCACGATGCCGACCCGGGCCAGCAGGTCGCGGCGCAGGTCGCGGCCAGCTTCGGTGTGCTTGCTGTGCGCCAGCGGCGCCCCCGCCATCGCGTCGAACGCCAGCTCAGGATGCACCTCGTAGAGCGGATGGCCGCAGGACTGACGGTACAGGTCGGCCTCGATCAGCTTCGCCCGCAGGCCCCACGCCTGAATGCTGAAGCCCTGGCCAGTCAGCTCGCGGCAGCGCTGGTTTGCCGCTGGGTAGCCAGCCTCCGCCCAGACCGCCCGGGGAGGGATCGCAAAGACCGAGCTGCGCCTCGGCCCGAGCAGGCCGCGCGCCGCCCGGTCTGCCTCACGCCAGCCCGACTCGAGCATGCCAAGCGGCATGTCGATCCCGACGACGCCGGCCCCGGTGGCCGTGAGCACCCCCGCCAACGAGGCACCCACCCGCGCCGGGCCGACGCAGCAGGCGCCCGCGGAGGCGGCGGAGGCGGCGCGGGCCGGGCCGGGCGGATCGGCCGCGGCCCCGGGGATGTCGAGGCTGATCGCGACCCAGCCGCGCCGGCAGGCGTCGACTCCGGTTACGTGCACACTGCTACGGTGCCACAGCGCCAGGTCGGGGACGTCCGCTGAGGTTTCTGCCGGGTTGTCCGGCGAGGCTGCTCCTGGGCGGCCCGCTGCGGCGTTAGGGTTTGCTGGTGGTCGGGAGCGCTGCCTATGTCACGGGCAAACGGTCGGCGCATGCCAGGGTCGGCCTGACGCTCGTTCGCGGACCAGCTCTGGTCGATGGCTCGGTTCTGGTCCGCTGCGCCGCGCCCGACGCTCTGTCCAACCTCGTCGCCGTCCTCGAGCTGACCGCCGACCGGCAGATGCGCTGCAGCGCGGCTACCAGGCGGCCGCTCACCGCGACCGTGCGGCTGGTCGAGGATGTCCTGGTTGCCGGGGACTACTACGACAACGGCGACCCGGACGGGGGCGAGCCCATCGCCGCGTTCGCCTGGCCGATGCTCCTGCAGGCCGGCGGCCTGGCGCGGCTCGCCGGGACCAGGCTCGAGCTGACCCCCCGCGGCGAGGCGGTGCTGACCGGGCCCTGCTACCAGGCCCTCGGCGACCTATGGGGCCGGTGGCTGCGGAGCGTGTCCCACGATGAGCTGTCCCGGATCGAAGCGATCAGGGGCCAGCGGAAGCCGGGCACGCTGACCCCGGCCGCCAGGCGCCGCGTCGCGGTCGCCGACACGCTGGCCGCCGTCGAGCCCGGCATCTGGATCGATGTGGACACCCTGTTCGCGATCCTGCAGGCGCAGCCCGCCCCGCTCGCGGTGGCCAGGAGCCCGCTGGCCCAGTGGCGGCTCTACCTCGTCGATGCGCACGACGGATCGCTCGGGCCGGTCGGCCGGAAGGCCTGGAACGTCCTCGAGGGCCGGTATGCGCTGTGCGTGCTCTTCGAGTACGCGGCCACCCTCGGCGTGATCGACGTCGCCTACACCGGTCCGCGGGGCGCCCGCGGCGACTACCGGGAGTTGTGGGGTGCAGACCGCTACGACAGCTTGTCCCGCTACGACGGCCTGGCCGCCGTCCGGGTCAGCGACCTGGGCGCCGCGATCTTGCACGACCCCGGCGCCCTGGCCGACCTCGGTCTCCCGGTGCCAGGCGGGGCGCTCAGTAGGCCATACTGAAACGCTGCCGCCGGTGGGTCGGCCGCTCGACGTCGGGCCGGTGAACCGCGAACCTGCAGCGTGACCGCAGGTTGCGGCTGGAATCCCGGGCCCTTAAGTGGCGGCGGAGGATGTCAAAGGGTAGGCAGGTCCGGTCGGGAGACGACGTGGAGGTCTGATGCGACGGTGGCGGCGGGCGCCCGGCGGAAGCGTGGCCCTGTCCGTGGCGACGGGGCTGCTGGCCGTCGGCTGCGCCGCGACGGGCCCGGTCGCAGGCACAGGCCAGGCCGGAATCACCACCACGGCCCCGGCCACCACGACGGCCCAGGCCACCGCGACGGCCCCGGCCACCGCGACGGCCCCGGCCACCACCACGGCCCCGGCCACCGCGCCGAGCCGGGCCCCCACGGCCGCGCCGGCCCGGCCCGCCCCGACCGGGTTCTGGTCCGGTACCGACAGCTGGCCGGTCCCGGTCGGCGGCAGCGCCCCCTACCGTGCGCCGGGCATCGGCGGCGCCTACGGCGGCTACGTGGGGATGGCCGGGAGCTGGTCGTACTGGCTGGGCTGCCACGGCGGTTTCCTGGCCTGGTCCTCGGCCAACAGCGCGCAGGCCGACACCAACTACACCAAGTACGGTCAGGGCATCGGCACCGCCGTCTACTGGTTCATGGGCGGCCCCGGCGTGGACCCCGGCTACAACGGGACGGCGGGCGAGGCCGCCGTCTGGGGCGCGCGGCAGGCGGCGCGGACGCTGGCCAACATGGCGAAGGAGCACGTCACCTACCCGGTCGTGTTCATGGACGTCGAACTGCCCGGGGTCGCGCCCGCGTTCGACAACGGCTGGGAGGACGTCTACACCTCGCCATGCAGCGGGCAGGTGAAGCAGCGCGGCATGCCGGTTGCGCTGGACCGAGCCGACTTCAACGGGTACTGGAGCTACCTCGGCGCCCACTCCAGCTACAAGGCGGGGGTCTATGCCGCCCCGGCGATCTGGACGCAGATATTCGGCACCGGCAGCGCCGCCTCCATCCCGCACACCTACGAATGGACCTACGAGCCGGAATCCGCGAGCCTGGCCGAGGCCCCGCACGGCTGGTGCCTGAAGTCGGGCGGCTGCGCGGCATTCTTCGGCGGCGTCACCACGACGAGCCCGTACGCGCTGATGTGGCAGTGGTCGGGCGGCGGCGGCGTCAGGAACGCGATCGGCGACTTTGACCAGATCGATGCCGGCAGACAGGCCTAACCGGCCCAGGCCAGGAGGCGGCGCGAAGACACGCACCAGGCCCGTTCGGTCAAATGGGTTTAAATGGGCGGTTCATCCGGTGTACTGGACGGGAAGCAGAATTCAACCAGATCCACCGGAGGCATCATGAGACGGACCTGGCTGGCGCTGGCGGGCTGCATGGCGCTGGTACTGACGACCGGCGGTATCGCCGCGGCCAGCGTGACAGCAGCGACGGGGAACGCCGTCACCGCTGCCGCGCAGCGCCCGGACGGGGACGGGCCGGCCGGGTTCTGGTGGGGCACCGACAGCTTGCCGGTCACGGTGCCCGGCAGCGCGCCGTACAGCATGCCGCACCTCGGCGGCGCCTACGGCGGCTACATCGGGATGGTCGGGAACTGGGCCTACTGGCTAGGCTGCAGCGGCCAGGAGCACTTCCTCGCCTACTCGGCGACCAACGCGGCGCAGGCGCGCACCAACAAGACCAAGTACGGCAGGGGCGTCGGCAACGGCGCGTACTGGTTCATGGGCGGACCCGGCGTCGACCCGCACTACAACGGCACGACGGCGGAAGCCAGCGCTTGGGGCGCGGCGCAGGCGGCTCGGACGCTGTCCGACATCAGCGGGGGCATCACCTACCCGGTCATCTGGATGGACGTCGAGCTGCCCGGCATCACGCCCGCCCCCGACAACGGCTGGAACAACGTTTACACCTCGCCGTGCAGCGGGGTCATCCGGATCCGCGGCGTCTCGGCGGCCGTTGACCGGGCCGAATTCAACGGGTTCGCCAACTACGTCGCCGCGCACTCGGCTTACAAGGTCGGCGTCTACTCCGAGCCCGGCGTCTGGGCCTCGATCTTCGGCACCGGCAGCGCCTCCCTGATCCCGAACACCTATGAGTGGACCTACGAGCCCGAGACCACGAACTTCGGCAACGCCCCATTCGGCTGGTGCCTGAAGTCCGGCGGCTGCGCGCAGTTCTTCGGCGGGCAGACCAGTTCCAGCAAGTACGCGCTCATGTGGCAGTGGTCGGGCGGCGGCGGCGTGAGCAACGGCGTCGGCGACTTCGACCAGATCGACGGTGCCCGCCTGGGGGGCTGAGCAGGCCCGGCCGAGCGGGAGCCTTAGCCAGCGATCAGGGGCTCGAGCAGGATGTCGGGGTGTTCGCGCTTGACCTGGGCCAGGCGCCACTTGTCGCTGAACAGGGCGAGCAGGGCGCCGTCGTGACGCCGGGTCAGCACCTCCACCGCGCGCTGGCCCGCCAGCGCGCGGGCGCCGTCGGCGTCGGTCCGCCGGGCCATGCTGTAGTCCAGGTGATCGAGCTCGGCCCGGGCGCCGAACTCGTGCTGGAGCCGGTGGAGCACCACGTCGAACTGCAGCGGCCCGACGGCGGCCAGCACCGGAGCCTGGTCGCCGCGCAGGTCGGAGGCCAGGACCTGGACGACGCCCTCGGTGTCTAGCTGCTCGATGCCGCGGCGGAACTGCTTCTGCTTGCCCGCCTCCTTGCCGCGCACCACGGCGAAGTGCTCGGGCGCGAAGCTGGGTATGGCCGGGAACTCAACTGGGACATCGTTGTACAGGGTGTCGCCCGGACGCAGCGCAGTAGCGTTGACTAGGCCGATCACGTCGCCAGGGAAGGCCTCCTCGACGGTCTCCCGGTCCTGGCCGAACATGGACTGCGCGTACTTGGTCGCGAACGGCGCCCGGTCGCGGCGTGGGTCAGCACCATGCCGCGCTCGAACCGGCCCGAGCACACCCGCACGAACGCCATCCGGTCCCGATGCGCCGGGTCCATGTCGGCCTGCACCTTGAACACCAGGCCGGAGAACGGTGCGTCGATCGTCCGCGGCTCGGGCCGTTGACATCTTCGCGTGCGGCTGGCGGGGGGGCGAACCAGGTCACAGCGTCGAGCAGGCGGCGGACGCCGAAATTCGGCAGTGCGGCGGCGAACAGGACCGGGCTCGGCACCCCGCCCAGGAACGAATCGCGGTCGCAGCGGACCCGTAGATCTCGGCGGGCAGCGCCAGTTCCTCCTGCGCCGCGGCGAACGCGTCACCGTCATGGGCGGCTGCCGCGGGCGTGTCCAGTGCCGTCTCAAGCGGGCGCCCGGCCCCGCCTGGCGTGCGGGTGAAGGTGAGGACGTCGCCCGAGGGCCGCTCGATAAGGCCGCGGAAGTCGCCTGCCATCCCGACCGGCCAGGTCACCGGGGTCGGGCGCAGCCCAATCCGCGGCTGGATCTCGTCGAGTCGCTCGAGCGGATCACGACCGGGCCGGTCCCACTTGTTGATGAACGTGATCACCGGGCGGCCCGGCGCGGCAGACCTCGAACAGCTTGAGCGTCTGCTCCTCCAGGCCCTTGGCCGCGTCGAGCAGCATGATCGCGCAGTCGACGGCGGACAGGACCCGGTAGGTGTCTTCGGAGAAGTCGGCGTGGCCAGGGGTGTCCAGCAGGTTCACTCACCTTGTCGGGGAGGCAGGAATCGCAGCGCGGTCGAGGTGATCGAGTGCCCCTGGCCTTCTCCATCTCCGTCCGGTCGGAGGTCGCGCGGCGCCCGGCCTTGCCGTGGATCGCGCCGGCCTCGGTGATGGCCGGGCGTGCAGGACCAGCGCCTCGGTCAGCGTGGACTTGCCCGCGTCGGGGTCGCTGATCTCCGCGAACGCCCGGCGCTGGCCGGCTTCGGCCAGCACCCGCGCATCCGGCGCGGCAGGCACCTTCATGTCGGCGGCACGCGGAGGCGCCCCCGTATCCGCCATAGTCACTTACGTGAGGATACTGGGTCCGTGGACCGTGTCCTGACGATCCCGAACGGGATCAGCGCCGCCAGGCTGGCCGGGGTACCGGTCTTCCTGTGGCTGGTGCTCGGCCCGCGTA